>JBCNOW010000014.1:0-24123 GCA_039593635.1 Enterobacterales bacterium | reverse complement strand
TACGAACGCGGTAAAAACAGACATTTCCCGTCTAATAAGCAGGCAAATCAGCTCTCACAGCGGCACAAATCAGCGCCATCCTCGCAGCGACCGATGCTATCCTGTTTAACTTACGCTCTTTGCTGACCGATTTTCTTCAAGAAGCGATCTTGTCAATGATTCGCTCCCCCCCCCCCCCCCCCCCCCCTCTTTCCTCCCTTTTTCCACCCCCCCCTCCCCCCCCCCACAAAAAAAAAAAAGATAAAAAAAAATTTTTTCCCCCCCCGGTTATTGGTCCCCCCCCAGAAAAGCCCCGCCGCAACCCCCCCCCCCGCCCCCCCCTTATCACTCCCCCCCCCCCCCCAACCGGGAAAAAAAAGACCAAGAAAAAAGCGCGCAGCATGGCCGGCCTGCCATGGATTGCAGCCATGGCGTTCTTTATGCAGGCACTGGATGCCACCATCCTCAACACCGCGCTTCCCGCTATTGCGCAAAGCCTTAACCGCTCCCCGCTGGCGATGCAGTCCGCCATCATCAGTTATACCCTGACGGTTGCGATGTTGATCCCGGTGAGCGGCTGGCTGGCCGATCGCTTTGGCACCCGCAGGGTGTTTATGCTGGCCGTAACGCTCTTTACGCTCGGTTCGCTGGCCTGCGCGCTCTCCACATCTCTGAACGGAGCTGGTTATCTTCCGCGTGCTGCAGGGGATTGGCGGCGCGATGATGATGCCGGTGGCGCGCCTGGCCCTGCTGCGCGCCTATCCGCGCAGCGAACTGCTTCCGGTGCTCAACTTCGTCACCATGCCCGGGCTGGTCGGCCCGATACTTGGCCCGGTGCTCGGCGGGGTGCTGGTCACCTGGGCAAGCTGGCACTGGATCTTCCTGATTAATATTCCGATTGGCGTCGCGGGCCTGTTCTATGCCCGCAAATATATGCCGAACTTCACCACGCCAAGACGCAGCTTCGATATGGGCGGCTTTTTCCTGTTTGGTCTGAGCCTGGTGCTGTTCTCCAGCGGGATGGAGCTGTTTGGCGAGAAGATCGTCGCGACGTGGCTGGCGCTCGCCGTCATCCTCAGCGGTATTCTGCTGTTCCTTCTTTATATACGTCATGCGCGCCGTCATCCGACACCGCTGATCTCTCTGTCTCTGTTTAACACCCGAACCTTTTCCGTCGGGATCGCGGGGAATATTGCCTCGCGTCTGGGGACGGGCTGCGTACCGTTCCTGATGCCACTGATGCTGCAGGTCGGTTTCGGCTATCCGGCGCTGATTGCCGGCTGCATGATGGCGCCCACGGCGATGGGCTCGATTCTGGCAAAATCGACGGTCACGCAGGTGCTGCGCTGGTTTGGCTATCGTAAGACGCTGGTTGGCGTGACGGTCTTTATCGGTCTGATGATTGCGCAGTTCTCGCTGCAATCCGCCGCGTTACCGGTCTGGATGCTGATGCTGCCGCTGTTTGTGCTGGGGATGGCGATGTCGACGCAGTTCACGTCGATGAATACCATTACCCTGGCGGACCTGACCGACGAGAACGCCAGCAGCGGCAACAGCGTGCTGGCGGTGACGCAACAGCTGTCGATCAGTCTCGGGGTGGCCGTCAGCGCGGCGGTACTGCGGTTCTACGAAGGGTTTGACAGCACGAACACCGTTGAGCAGTTCCACTATACCTTTATCACCATGGGCGTGCTCACCGTGGTGTCGGCGCTGGTCTTTATGCTGTTAAAACCGAAAGATGGCCGCAACCTGATCAAAGAAGCGACAAAAAGCGAAAGCTAAACCGAACCCCGTTCCATCAGAACAGGAGTAAGCTGCAGACGTTGCTGCTGCAGCGTGGGCTGCGCCATTCGGTGGATCAGCACATCAATGGCCAGCTCACCCAGTTCATCTTTTGGCTGATGGATGGTGGTGAGCGGCGGCGTCATATAGCGCGCCAGTTCAATATCATCGTAGCCCATCACCGCCATATCGTCCGGCACGCGCAATCCCGCCTGATACAGCGCCTGATAGGCGCCAAACGCCATCGCATCGTTGCCGATAAACACCGCCTGCGGACGCGGATCCTGCGCCAGCAGCTTCTGCATAGCCTCGAAACCGCCGTTAAATTCAAAATCACCGGTGATTCGGTAGCCATCAGGAATGGCAAGCCCAGCTCTCTCCATTGCCGAGAGACCCCTCCAGACGCAGACGCGCCGGGGTTTTATCCAGCGGCCCGGTAATACAGGCGATGCGGGTATAACCTTTATCGATCAGATACTGCGTCGCCATATCGCCGCCCAGCAGGGAGTTATCCTGAATCAGATCGCTGGTACCGTCGAACGGCGCCCAGTCCATCATCACCGTGGGAATGGAGGGATAGCGCTGGATGATCTCTTTCGAGGGTTGATGCGTTTCGGTGCACAGCAGCAGCAGCCCGTCGACGCGTTTTTGCATCAGCGTTTCCAGGTTGCGGTTCATGCGCTGCTCGTCGCCTTCGGTATTGCACAGCACCAGGCTGTAGCCACGCTCAAAGCAGCTGCGCTCCACGCCGCGAACCAGTTCAGAATAAAAAGGGTTGGTACTGGCGGTGATCAGCATACCGATGGTGCGCGTCTGGTTGAGCTTCAGGCTGCGCGCCAGCGCCGACGGCGCATAGTTGAGATCTTTTACTGCCGGCTTCGACTTTCTCCCGAATCGCCTCGCTGACGAAGCGGTCGTTATTAATAACGTGGGAGACCGTCGAGGTAGAAACGCCCGCCAGGCGGGCGACATCTTTCATTGTGGCCAAGCGTTACCCCTGCTGACTTAAGAATTCATCGATCTCTTTGCGCCACGGAACGGAAGGCTGTGCGCCTTTGCGCGTCACGGCAATCGCGGCGGCGGCATGCGCAAAGCGGATCGCATCATCCATCGCCACGTTTCCTTCCAGCAGCGCCGTCACCAGCGCACCGTTAAAGGTATCTCCTGCGGCGATGGTATCAATGGCCTTCACCTTAAAGCCCGGCACGCGACGCCCTTCGCCATTTACGCTTGCCCACACGCCACGGCTGCCAAGGGTAATGATAACGGTCCCGATGCCTTTGGCATGCAACGCTTGCGCGGCACGCGCGGCGTCGTCATCATTTTCAACGCGAATGCCCGTCAGCTTTTCCGCTTCGGTTTCGTTCGGCGTAATGATGTCCACCAGCGCCAGCAGCTCATCTGATAATACACGGGCAGGGGCCGGGTTAAGTACGACAGTGGTATGATTTTCATGCGCAATGTTCGCCGCAGCCAGCACGCTTTCAACCGGCGACTCCAGCTGCATCAGCAGGGCGTCGGCCCGAACGCATGATTACCTCGCGGTGCGCGCTTCTACACGCGCTCCGTCGTCAGCGCCGCATTCGCGCCCGCATGAATACCGATGACATTCTCACCTTCCCCATTGACGAAAATCAGCGCCACGCCGGTGGATTCCCCTGCAACAACGCTTCACTGGCGCAATATCAATGTTGTCGCTCGCCAGCTGCTTGCGAACACGCTCGCCGGTGTCGTCATCACCCGTGCAGGCAATAAAAGCGATATTAGCGCCGCTACGCCCGGCGGCAACGGCCTGGTTTGCGCCTTTACCACCAAAGGCCACCTGATACTGGTTACCCGTGACGGTTTCGCCCGGCGTCGGGAAAGATGGTTTCAAGGTTAAGAATGTGATCGGCATTGATACTGCCAAGGACGACGAGGTTGCCTGCGGTTTTCATGGTTGAGCTTGTCCATCTGAGAGCGCCACCGGTGTTACCCGGTGGCGTATGCCACACTTTTCTTTTATTGGTCCCCCCCGGCCCCCCAGCACCCCCCAAAACCCCCTTTACCCAACCTATACTCTGCTGCTTGATGACCAGTTTCAGGTCAACCGGGTATTTGGCCTGAACTTTTTCGCCCTTCAGCACTTTGTCGGCAGTTTGCACGCCAGTCGCGCCAATCTGCTCAGGCAGCTGAGCGATGGTCGCAGCCAGTTTGCCATCATTTACTGCTTTTTCACCATCCGGCGTGCCGTCAAATCCGACAACCATCACATCAGATTTACCTGCAGTCTGCAGGGCACGCAGCGCGCCCAGCGCCATTTCGTCGTTCTGGGCGAAGACCGCCTGCACGTCCGGATGCGCCGTCAGCAGGTTCTGCATGACGTTCAGACCTTTAGTACGGTCGAAGTCTGCCGGCTGGCTGGCCAGCACGTTGAATTTGTGTGCAGCAACGGCCTGCTGGAAGCCTTCGCCACGCTCGCGGGCAGCGGACGTACCGGCAATGCCCTGCAGTTCGATAACTTTCGCGCCTTCACCGGCTTTCTTCGCAATGTAGTCACCGGCGATTTTGCCGCCCAGCACGTTATCAGACGCAATGTGGCTGACCACGTCGCCTTTCGTCGCCTGACGGTCCAGGGTAATCACCGGGATTTTCGCCTGGTTTGCCATCTTCACGGCGTTACCTACGGCATCAGAATCGGTTGGGTTGATCAGCAGAATTTTGGTACCGCGAACGGTTAAGTCCTGCACGTTAGCCAGCTCTTTCGCCGGGTTGTTCTGCGAATCCAGCACCACCAGGTTGTAGCCCAGTTTGTCCGCTTCTTTCTGTGCGCCATCCTTCAGGGAGACGAAGAACGGGTTGTTCAGCGTGGAGATAACCAGCGCGATGGTGTCTTTAGCCATGGCGTTAGCACTTACGGTTGCGCTCAGCGCGACAGCAGAAACCAGGGTAGCCAGTTTTTTCATGTTCATATCTAAGATGTCCTGTAGTGTCGTCAGTTACTGTTTTTTGTTGTCTACCAGTACCGCCAGCAAAATCACCACTGCTTTAACGATCATCTGGTAATAGGAGGAAACACCTAACAAATTCAAACCATTATTCAGGAAACCGAGAATCAGTGCGCCGATCAATGTCCCAACAATGCGACCTTTACCGCCCGCAAGACTCGTACCGCCCAAAACCACTGCTGCAATGGCATCCAGCTCATAACCCGTACCCGCCGTCGGCTGCGCGGAAGAGAGGCGCGCCACTTCGATGATGCCCGCCAGAGAGGCCAGCAGGCCGCACAGCGAGTAAACGATAATTTTCACTTTATTAACGCTGATACCGGACAGGCGCGTTGCCGCTTCGTTACCGCCCAGCGCATAGATATAACGGCCCAGACGGGTGTGATGCAGCATGTACCACGCCGCCAGGAAGACGATAGCCATGATCCAGACCGGCGTTGGAATGCCCAGCGGGCGGCCAATACCGAACCAGCCAAACAGATCCGCGTTATCGGTAAAGCCGGTATTGACCGGGCTACCGTTGGTGTAAACCATGGTTACACCGCGCAGCAGCAGCATCATCACCAGCGTAGCGATAAACGCCTGAACGCGGCCCTTTGCCACAATCACGCCGGTTACAGCGCCTATCGCCGCGCCAGCTGCCAGGGCCGCAGCAACAGCCACCAGCGCGTTAACTTCAATACCAACAATCGAAGCGGCGATCGCACCGGTGAGCGCCAGCAGGGAACCGACGGACAGATCGATACCCGAGGTCAAAATCACCAGCGTCATGCCGACCGCCATAATAGCGTTCACCGACGTCTGCTGCAGAATGTTGAACAGGTTATTCACGGTGAAGAAATTCGGGCTCATGGTCGACACAATCGCGATCAGCACCAGCAGGGCAATCAGCGATTTTTGTTCCATCAGCCATGCCTTTGTGAAATAGCGGCGACCAGAAACAGCCTGGGTAGTCATCTTCTTACTCCTGATTCACGGATTAAGCTTGCCCACAGCGGCAGCCATCAGAACTTCCTGGGTGGCCTGCTCGCGAGTGAATTCACCGCCGAGATGCCCTTCATGCATGACGATAATGCGATCGCTCATGCCTAATACTTCTGGCATCTCGGAAGAGACCAGAATGATGCTCAGCCCGTCGGCCTTGAACTGGTTAATCAGCTGATAGATCTCTTTTTTCGCCCCCACATCCACGCCGCGGGTTGGCTCGTCGAGGATCAACACTTTCGGGCGCGTCATCAGCCCGCGGGCAATCGCCACTTTCTGCTGATTACCGCCGGACAGCAGGCCAATCGCCTGCTCCATCGACGGGGTTTTCACGTTGAAGAGACGGATAAAATCGCTGACCGCCTGCTGCTCGTCTTTATGCTTCAGGCTGCCACCGCTGCGGCTGAAATAGCGCAGCGCGGTCAGCGACATGTTCTCTTTTACCGACATGCCGAGCACCAGGCCGTCGCGCTTACGGTCTTCGGAGATATAGACGATGCCGTTCGCCAGGCCATCCTGCGGAGAGCGGGTGACCACTTCATGGCCGTCGAGGGTGACATAACCGCTGGTGCGCGGCAGTGCGCCGTACAGCACTTTCATCAGCTCGGTACGGCCCGCGCCCATCAGGCCCGCCACGCCCAGGATCTCGCCCTTACGCAGGGTAAAGGTGACGTCGTTCACGCCCGGACCGCAGAGGTTGTCCACCTTCAGGCGGATCTCACCCGGCGCTTTGATCCAGATGCGGGTACTGATCTTCAAGCTTGCGTCCCACCATCATTTCGATGAGCGTATCTTCGGTGAGCGTCGCCACTTCGCGCTCGGCAATAAACTGCCCGTCGCGGAAGACGGTGACGTCATCGCAAATCTCGAAGATCTCTTTCATGCGGTGGGAGATATAGACAATCCCGCGCCCCTGCGATTTCAGCTCGCGGATAACGCGGAACAGGGATTCGGTTTCGGTATCGGTCAGGGCGTCGGTCGGTTCATCCATAATGATGACCTTCGACTCAAAGCTCAGCACCTTCGCGATTTCCACCATCTGCTGATCGCCAATGGAGAGATCGCCCACCAGCCGGTCGCTTTTAAAGCGCAGGTTCAGCTTCGCCAGCAGTTTATCCGCTTCGGCATACATCGTTTTCCAGTCGATTTTGCCGAAGCGGTTCACGAACTCGCGGCCGAGGAAGATGTTCTCCGCAATGGTGAGCTGCGGGATCAGGTTCAGCTCCTGGTGAATAATGCCGATGCCCGCTTCCTGAGAGGATTTCGGGCCATTGAAGGTGGTCTCTTTCCCCAGCCAGACGAGTGAACCGGCATCGCGTTGATAAATACCGGTCAGCACTTTCATCATGGTGGATTTGCCGGCACCGTTCTCGCCCACCAGCGCCATCACGCGCCCGGGGTAGACGTTCAGCGCCGCACCGGAGAGGGCTTTTACGCCCGGGAACGACTTATCGATCCCTTTGAGTTGCAGTAATGCGTCCATGATGGCCTCAGAAGGTGACGCCAGCACAGAGAATGATATTCGCATACGGGGAACACTCCCCGCTGCGAATCACCGCCTGACTGTCTGCGGTTTGTTGTTTGAACTGTTCGTGCGTTGTGTAACGAATTTCTATGGTGTTTCCCTGGTGTTGTTGCAGTTGCTCAATGTGGCTGAGCAACGTTTCGTGGAGTTGCGGATTATGTTGTTTGATTTCCGCCGCGAGAATGGCCGCCTCAACCTGCATCTCCGCCGTCACGACTTCCAGTACCTGCATAAACGAGGGCACCCTGCGTTAACGCCATATCGATACGGGTTGTGCTGCGCGGAACCGGTAAGCCTGCATCGCAAACCACCAGCGTATCGGTATGCCCAAGACGGGAAATAACCGATGAGATTTCTGAGTTGAGAACCGTGCCTTTCTTCATTTTCTTGCTCCACTAGCGAAACGTTTCGCTGTCTGGCAGTGTATTAAATGTACATGGCAACTCAATGACGGCATCACGGAAATGTGATCGCCATCGAAACGTTTCGCCTGGGCCGGGGAAAATTTGAGTTTGGCGGGATGGCGGAGCCCGCGACGTGGCTCCGCAGGGGGAAGTTAAGGCAGTTTACGCACCTGTTTAACGTCCAGTTCAATCGAATTGAAATCCTTATCCAGTTCGCCGGTCAGCTCGACCTGATCCTTCGGCGTAATGGTCTGGCCGTTCCAGCGTTTGTGGTCGATCTCCACTTTCATGCTGCCGCTGCTGTCGCGGAACAGATAATCTTCATCGCCGATCTGCTTATCAAGCTGGCCGCGCACGGTGATCCAGCTGTCATCCTTCATCTCTTCGGCCTGCTTGACCGTCACCACACTGCTGTTATCGGCCTTAAAACCGCCGGCTTTAGCCTGAGCGGCTGGCGCGTTCGGGTCGACAAAGCCACCCTGCTGGGCGGCTAACACCGGGGTTGCCGCCAGGGCGATAATGGCGAATAGCGCTGCACTCTTTTTCATTTTTCACCTCATTTCCATGTCTGTGCGGATTACGGGAGCTATTTCACCACAGGGTTCTTAACAGGATCTTAAGGGAAAAAAAGAGGGGAAAAATAAGCCAAAACGGGCGAATGACGCTGTACAAGCGCGCATCTGCTTCGTATAAACCCCCAGATAACCGGGAGAAACGCATGCGCATTTTATTAATTGAAGACGATACGCTGATTGGCGATGGCCTGAAGGTCGGCCTGACCAAACTGGGTTTCAGCGTCGACTGGTTTGTCAGCGGCGAAGCCGGATTTCAGGCGCTCAACGCGGCGCCATGGGATGCCGTGGTGCTGGATCTGTCGCTGCCGCAACGTGACGGGCTGGACATCCTGCGCCAGTGGCGTGAGCAGGGCGCGGATGTCCCGGTGCTGATCCTCACCGCACGCGATGCGCTGGACCAGCGCGTGCAGGGCCTGCAACTCGGTGCCGACGACTATCTGTGTAAGCCGTTTGCGCTGACGGAGGTGGCCGCGCGTCTGCAGGCGCTGATTCGTCGCCGTCACGGTCAGCTGCAGCCGGAGCTGCGTCACGGCAGGCTGGTGATGGCTCCCGGCAGCCACAGTGTGATGTTGGATGGCGAACCGCTCAGCCTGAAAAGCCGTGAGCTGGCGCTGCTGGAGCTGTTCCTGCGCAATCCCGGTCGCGTACTGACGCGCGCACAGCTGGAGGAGAAACTGTACAGCTGGGACGACGACGTCTCCAGTAACGCAGTCGAAGTGCACATCCATCATCTGCGTAAAAAGCTTGGCAGTCAGTTCATCCGCACCGTGCACGGTATTGGCTACACGCTGGGAGCGGCAGAATGAGTCTGTTCCTGCGACTGGCCATCGGCTTTCTGCTGTTAATTATTCTGTGTGGTGCCAGTGCCACCTTTAGCGCATGGCAGCAGACGCACGACACCGTTAATGAGCTGTTTGATACCCAGCAGATGCTGTTCGCCAAACGCCTGCTGGCGCTGGATGCCAGCCGTCTGCAGGCCGCCTCGCTGCCAAAAACCAAAGCGATTTTGCGCCACCATCGCGGCGATCAGGATGACGACGCGCTGGCCTTTGCGCTGTTCAGCGCCGACGGCAAACCACTGCTGAACGACGGCGAAAACGGCCGCGATTTGCAGTTTACAGCGGATCGTGACGGCTTCCACGATGGTCGCCTGCGTGGCGATGACGATCGCTGGCGGCTGCTGTGGCTGACGTCAGCCGATAAGCAGTGGCGCGTGGTGGTCGGACAGGAGTGGGAATATCGTGATGACATGACGCGCGATCTGGCACTGAGCAGTCTGCTGCCGTGGCTGGTGGCCATGCCGCTGATGCTGCTGTTGCTGCTATTGCTGGTGTGGGTTGAGCTGCGTCCGCTGAAACGCCTGACTGCATCGCTACAGCAGCGCGCGCCGGATGATGCCACCCCGCTGACGCCGCAACGCCTGCCGCTGGAGGTGAAGCCGCTGGTGGCGGCGCTGAATGGCCTGTTTGCCCGCATGGCACAGCTGGTCCAGCGCGAGCGACGGTTTACCTCCGATGCGGCGCACGAGCTGCGCAGCCCGCTGGCAGCGCTGCGCGTGCAGAGTGAGGTGATTCAGCTGGCCGGCGATGACGAGGCGATGCGTAACCATGCGCTGCAGCAGCTCGACAGCGGCATCCTGCGCGCCACGCGGCTGGTCGATCAGCTGCTGACGCTGTCGCGGGTCGAAGCAGACGATCTGCGCAGCGAATTTCAGCCGGTCCCCCTCGCGCCGTTGCTGCACCAGCTGGTCACTGAACACCAGGCACAGGCGGCAGCGCAGCACACCAGGCTGACGCTGACGGCTGACGCGGAGCCGGTGATGAACGGTCATCCACTGCTGCTGGGTTTATTGCTGCGCAATCTGCTGGATAACGCGCTGCGCTACACGCCGTCCGGCAGTGAGATTCAGCTGCGGCTTAACGCGCGCAGGCTGGAGGTGGTGGATAACGGACCGGGCGTCAGCGCCGATCAACTGACGCGGCTGGGCGAACGCTTCTGGCGACCGCCGGGGCAGGCGCAAACCGGCAGCGGGCTTGGCTTGTCGATTGTGAAAAATGTGGCTCAGCTGCACGGCATCCGGCTGACCTTCAGCGCGGTGCAGCCGCAGGGGCTGCGCGTCACCCTCAGCTGGTGACGCGCGATGCGTCAGATTTCGACCTGCGTACCCAGCTCGATCACCCGGTTAGGCGGGATTTCAAACTGGTCCGGCGCGCGCAGGGCGTTGCGCTGCAGCACAAGGTACAGCTTGCCGCGCAGACGCAGATACCACGGGCGTTTGCCGATGATCAGCGACTCGTGCGACATAAAGAACGAGGTTTCCATCATCCGGCAGTTGAGCCCTTCCAGACCGCAGCGGTGGAACACCTCTTCCACGTTCGGCGTTTCGCGCCAGCCGTAGCTTGCCACCACGCGCCAGAAGGTCGGCGACAGCTGCTCAATCTGCACGCGACGCACGTTGTGAACGTAAGGCGCATCTTCGGTACGCAGCGTCAGCAGGATCACGCGCTCGTGCAGCACCTTGTTGTGCTTGAGGTTATGCATCATGGCAAACGGGATGACATTCAGCGCGCGAGACATGTACACCGCCGTGCCCGGCACGCGCACCGGCGGCGATTTCTCCAGCGAGGCGATCATCGCCTCCAGAGAATTGCCGTGCTCATGCATACGACGCAGCAGGCGGAAGCGCTCGCTCTTCCACGTGGTCATCACGATGAACATCACCAGACCCAGCGTCAGCGGCAGCCAGCCGCCGGAGACAATCTTGTCGAGGTTGGCGGAGAACAGCGGCACGTCGATGCACAGGAAGCCCACCAGAATCATCGCCACGAGGAATTTATTCCAGTGCCAGTTTCGGTACGCCACCGTGGTGAAGAATGGCGACGTCAGCACCATCGTACCGGTCACCGCAATACCGTAGGCCGCCGCCAGGTTGCTGGAGTGCTCAAAGCTGACGATCACAATCACCACCGCGAAATAGAGCAGCCAGTTAATGAACGGGATGTAGATCTGGCCGGATTCCATCTTCGGAGGTGTGGATGATGCGCATCGGCGACAGATAGCCCAGACGCACCGCCTGGCGCGTCAGAGAGAACACGCCGGAGATCACCGCCTGCGAGGCAATCACCGTGGCCAGCGTCGCCAGAATCAGCATCGGCATCAGCGCCCAGTCCGGCGCCAGCAGGAAGAACGGGTTCTTGATCGCCTCCGGATGCTCCAGCAGCAGCGCGCCCTGGCCGAAGTAGTTCAGCACCAGCGACGGCAGCACCACAATAAACCACGCCACGCGGATCGGCAGCTTACCGAAGTGGCCCATGTCAGCATACAGCGCCTCAACGCCGGTGATCGCCAGCACCACCGCGCCCAGCGCCACGAACGAAACCGCTTTGTACTCAAGGAAGAAATGCAGCGCCCAGTATGGGTTCAGCGCATGCAGCACCTCGGGATTATCGATGATACTGCGCGCACCCAGCGCCGCCAGAATCACGAACCACAGCAGCATCATCGGCGCAAACAGCTTCCCCACCAGCCCGGTACCGTGCTTCTGGATCACAAACAGCAGGGTCAGGACCATAATCGCCAGCGGCACAATGCAGCTATCGAGGCTCGGCGCGACAATCTCCAGCCCCTCTATCGCCGAGAGCACCGAGATCGCCGGCGTGATCACCACTTCCCCATAGAAGAAGCTGCCGCCAATCAGGCCCATGATCACCAGCATTGCCGTGGCGCGTGCGCCGAGGTATTGCGCCCCGCCAGCGACATCAGCGTCAGGATCCCGCCTTCACCCGCGTTATCGGCGCGCATCACATAACAGATGTATTTAAGAGAAACCACCAGAATCAGCAGCCAGAAGATGAGGGACAGAAAGCCAAACACGGCATCGCGCTCAACACCAAAGCCAAACTGACCGGACAGACATTCACGAAGCGTATAAAGCGGGCTGGTGCCGATATCACCGTAGACAACCCCGATCGCCGCAAGAGTGACTGCGGGTAATGATTGTTTATTATCAGTGCTCATAGACTAGTCTTTTCGTTTGAATAACAAATGCCTTAGCCCGGCGCTCAGACCACAAAAAGCGCACAGTATGCACATATTCCCGAAAAAACCTACTTTTACCGTCTGGCATTACGCCGTCTGTGCAGCGTTTTTTCGCCGAAAATCGGCGCGAAATGCGCTGAAAACCCGCGATTTGCCTCACCTCAACCTTCTGAAACAAAAAAGCTGACGGCTATCAACGCTTTCACGCATGATAAACAGTAGAGTATTGCGCTCGCCAGAATATGACGGCACCAGGATCAGAAGGACAATGATGTGATTATGGCTCACTCACATTTATTAGCAGAAAGAATTTCCCGCCTCAGCAGCGCGCTGGAGAAAGGCCTTTATGAGCGTAGCCACGCCATTCGCCTCTGCCTGCTGGCGGCGCTGAGCGGCGAAAGCGTGTTTCTGCTTGGGCCGCCGGGCATCGCCAAAAGCCTGATTGCCCGCCGCCTGAAATTCGCCTTCCAGCACGCCCGTGCCTTTGAATACCTGATGACCCGCTTTTCCACCCCCGAAGAGGTGTTTGGCCCGCTTTCCATTCAGGCGCTGAAAGATGAAGGGCGCTATGAGCGTCTGACGGAGGGCTATCTTCCGGAAGCGGAAATTGTCTTTCTGGATGAGATCTGGAAAGCCGGCCCGGCGATTCTGAACACCCTGCTCACGGCCATTAACGAACGTCGCTTCCGCAACGGCGCCAGCGAAGAGAAGATCCCGATGCGCCTGCTGGTGGCCGCCTCGAACGAACTGCCGGAAGCCGACAGCAGCCTGGAAGCGCTGTATGACCGTATGCTGATCCGCCTGTGGCTGGACAAAGTACAGGATAAAGCAGAACTTCCGCTCCATGCTGATCAGCCAGCAGGATGAAAACGAAAACCCGGTGGCGGCATCGCTGTGCAGGTCACCGACGAGGAGTATCAGCAGTGGCAGAAAGGCATCAGCCAGGTCAACCTGCCCGATCCGGTGTTTGAGCTGATCTATCAGCTGCGCCAGCAGCTGGATAACCTGCCTTAGGCGCCGTATGTCTCCGATCGCCGCTGGAAAAAAGCGATCCGTCTGCTGCAGGCCAGCGCGTTTTTCAGCGGCCGCGATGCGGTTGCCCCCATCGATCTGATCCTGCTGAAAGATTGCCTGTGGCACGACGTGGCGTCGATGCAGCTGCTGGATCGTGAAATCGATGCGCTGATGACGCGGCACGCGTGGGGGCAGCAGGCGATGCTGCACACGCTGCAGCAGATCAAAGCGCGCCGGCTGGCGCTGCAACAGCAGCAGAGCGTGGCGCAGGCGCTGACGCTGGAGAAGCACAGCGGCATGTTCAGCCGCAAACCGCACTATGAATTACCGGCCTCGATCACGGACGAACAGCTGACCCTGCTGCTGCAGCAGCCGCTGAAGCTGCACGACATGCAGGTGATGCACGTGGTGGTGGCGCGCGATGCGCTGGAGCAGTGGCTGCTGATAAGGGCGGCGAGATCCGCGGCAAGCTCAACGGCATCGGCTTTGGCCAGACGCTCGACCTGCTGGTGGATGCGCACCACTGTCTGACGCTGCGCGACGTCAGCCTGCAGGCCACGCGCCTGACGCTGCCGGGTGCCGCCAGCAGCAGCGACGTGCCGCAGGAAATCATTGAAGAGTACGACGCGCTGGATACCCAACTGCGCACCAGCAGCACACGCTGTTTAGCGAGCAGCAAAAATGCCTCTTTATTCATAGCGACTGGTTAGGTCGCATTGAAGCCAGCCTGCAGGATGTGAGCGCGCAGATCAAACAGGCGCGACAATGCTCACGCTGGAGACGCTCAGCACGTCATGCTGTCGATCAGCGAAACCGAGCTGATCGAAGAGCTGATTGTGGCACTGCTGGCCTCGCCACAGCTGGCGCTGTTCTTTGAAAAATTTCCGCGCCTGAAACAGGCGATGATGGGCGAGCTGCCGCGCTGGCGCGCCGAGATTGCCGCCCAGATGAAAACCACGCCGGTGCCGGACGCGCTGGCGCGCGAATTTCAGCTCTTCCAGCAGATGCAGCTGCTCAGCAGCCACGCCTTCAGTGAGCAACTGCCCGCCATCATGACGCAGCTGAAAGCGCTGCCGTCCCCGTTTATCGAAGAAGGCCAGCAAACTGCTGCTGCATACCGACAGCGCCCAGCTGAGCAATGCGCAGCACACGCTGTTCCTGCAGCGCTGGCGCCTGAGCCTGACGCTGCAAACCCTGACGCTGAACGAAACCCTGCTGGAAGAGCAGCGGGAACGCCTGATGGCTGAGCTGCAGCAGCGCATGGCCATCAGCGGCCAGCTGGCGCCGATTCTGACCGATGACGACGAAGCCGCCGCCGGACGCCTGTGGGATCTGAGCAAGGCACCGCTGCAGCATGGCGACTATGAGTTGATTGTGCAGTACGGCGATTTCCTCGCCCAGCAGCCGGAACTGATGAAACTGGCGCAGCAGCTGGGACGCAGCCGCGAAGCGAAATCGGTACCGTCACAGGATGCGCCGCTGGAAGCGTTTCATCAGCTGGTGCGCGAGCCGGACAACGTGCCGGAAGAGGTCAGCGGCATCCATCAGAGCGACGATATGCTGCGTCTGTTGCCGCCGGAGCTGGCAGCGCTGGGCATCACCGAACTGGAGCTGGAGTTTTATCGCCGGCTGGTGGAGAAACGCCTGCTGACCTACCGGCTGCACGGCGATGCCTGGCGCGAGAAAGTGACGCAGCGCCCGGTCAGCCATCAGGAGTTTGATGCACAGCCGCGCGGCCCGTTTATCGTCTGCGTGGATACCTCCGGTTCGATGGGCGGTTTCAACGAACAGTGCGCCAAAGCGTTTTGTCTGGCGCTGATGCGGGTGGCGCTGGCCGACAGGCGGCGCTGCTTCATCATGCTGTTTGCTCCAGCGAAGTGGTTGGCTACGAGCTGACCGCGGATAACGGCATCGAGCAGGCAATCCGCTTTCTCAGCCAGCGTTTTCGCGGCGGCACCGATCTGGCCGCCTGCCTGTCTGCGGTGGTCACGCGTATGCAGGGCGGCGACTGGTAGGACGCCGACGCGGTGATCGTTTCCGATTTTATCGCCCAGCGGCTGCCGGACGACATCGTCAGCACTATTAAACAGCGCCAGCGTCACCACCAGCACCGCTTCCACGCCGTGGCGATGTCGGCGCATGGCAAACCCGGCATCATGCGCATTTTCGATCATATCTGGCGCTTTGATACCGGGCTGAAAAGCCGCCTGCTGCGACGCTGGAAACGCTAATTCATCAGGCAGAAATGCTAATTTGCTATAGTGAATTACCCGCTGTGTTTAATCAGCTTACGGAGTTCACTGTGACAACCGCTCATCTTCACGATCAATTGCCTGCGCCCACCCGCACCGTCCGGCTTTCCGGCAGCAGCAGCGACGCCAAACGCGCCGAACTGCTGGCCTATTTCACCCAGACCTGGGAGCTGTACGAAAGCCTGTTCGACTGCCTCGCCGATGAGCGCGCGTACTTTAATAAAGCCATCACCCTGCGCCATCCGCTGATCTTCTACTTTGGCCATACCGCTACTTTCTACATTAATAAGCTGATGGCGGGCGGTTATCTGCAGCAGCGCATTGACGATCGCATCGAGGCGATGATGGCGATCGGCGTGGATGAGATGAGCTGGGACGATCTCGACGACAGCCATTACAGCTGGCCGGACGTAGCCGAGGTGCGCGACTACCGTGGCAAAGTGAAAACCGTGGTAAGTGAATTCATCCGCACCATGCCACTGGATCTGCCGATTGACTGGGACAGCCCGGCGTGGGTGATTCTGATGGGTATTGAGCATGAGCGAATTCACCTCGAAACCTCCAGCGTGCTGATCCGCCAGCTGCCGCTTGAGTGGGTTAAACCGCAGCCGCACTGGCCGGCGTGTCCACAAGCGCGCCACGATCGTGCCTCGGTACCGGCCAATACGCTGGTGGCGATGCCAGGCGGCCGCGTCACGCAGGGTAAAACCGATGATACCTACGGCTGGGATAACGAATACGGCAGCCTTTCAACTGAGCTGAAACCGTTCAAAGCCAGCAAAATGCTGGTGAGCAACGCCGAGTTCTTTCATTTTATTGCCGCCAACGGCTATAACGAACGCCGCTGGTGGGATGATGAAGGCTGGGGCTGGCGTGAGTATGCCCAGGCGCAGATGCCGACTTTCTGGGTCGGCGACATTGCACAACCTGACGATCTCCGGCTGCGCCTGATGACCGAAGAAGTGGCGATGCCGTGGGACTGGCCCGCCGAAGTGAATCAGCTGGAAGCGGCGGCGTTCTGCCGCTGGCTGGCAGAAGAGAGCGGCAAAGCGATCCAGCTGCCGTGCGAAGCCGAGTGGATGCAGCTGCGCGAGCAGGTTGCCGGCGATCAGCCAGACTGGATCGACGCGCCGGGCAACATCAATCTTGCCCGCTGGGCCTCTTCCTGTCCGGTAGACCACTTTGCCCAGGGTGACTTCTTCGACATCGTCGGCAACGTCTGGCAGTGGACCACCACGCCGACCAACGGCTTTGAAGGCTTCAGGGTACATCCGCTGTATGACGATTTCTCCACGCCCACCTTTGACGGCAAACATGCGCTGATCAAAGGCGGCAGCTGGATCTCCACCGGCAACGAAGCGCTGAAATCCTCACGCTACGCCTTCCGGCGCCACTTCTTCCAGCATGCCGGTTTCCGCTACGTGGTTTCCTCGCATCAGGAGAGCATGGCGCTGAATCCGTATGAAACCGACAGCATGGTGTCGCAGTACCTCGACTTCCAGTACGGCCCCGGCTATTACGGTGTGCCGAACTACGCGGCGGCGCTGGTCGATATCGTGCTGCCGCACTGCGCGCAGCGCGGCCACGCGCTGGATATCGGTTGCGCCACCGGCCGTGCCAGCTTTGAACTGGCACGCCATTTTGCTGCGGTCACCGGCATGGATTACTCGGCGCGCTTTATCGACGTGGCGCTGCAGCTGACCTCGGGCGAGGATTTCCGTTACGTGGTGCCGGAAGAGGGAGAGCTGGTGGAGTATCGCCAGGTGCGGCTGAAGGAGTTTGGTTTCGATGAGTCCCTGGCGCAGCGCATTCAGTTTGTGCAGGGCGATGCCTGTAACCTGAAACCGCAGCCCGATGGCTACGATCTGGTACTGGCCTCCAACCTGATCGATCGCCTGCGCCAGCCGAAGCGCTTCCTGCAGGACATCACGCCGATGATCCGCTCCGGCGGTTTGCTGGCTATCTCCTCACCTTACACCTGGCTGGAAGAGTTCACGCCGAAGGAGAACTGGCTGGGCGGTTTCCGTGAAAACGGTGAAGCGCTCACCACCTGGCAGGCGCTGCAACGACTGCTGCGCGATGCCTTTGAGGAGGTTGCGCCGCCGCAGGACGTGCCGTTTGTGATTCGCGAAACCGCGCGTAAGTTCCAGCACACACAGGCCCAGCTGACGCTGTGGCGTAAGCGCTAAAAAGCGTGCAGACAGCGGCAGCTCCGCTGTCTGCGCCTTGCCTGTCCCGCTAATTTGCTGCACATTCTCCCTGTTCAGAGAAGACGAACCTAATGAGGATGGATGATGGCGGAACACCTGCAACTGGATAATCTCGACCGCGGCATTCTGGATGCGTTACTGCAAAATGCGCGCACCGCCTACGCCGAACTGGCGAAACAGTTTGGCGTCAGCCCCGGAACCATTCACGTTCGCGTAGAGAAGATGAAGCAGGCGGGGATCATTACCGGCGCGCGCATTGACATCGATCCACGAAGCAGCTGGGTTACGACGTCTGCTGCTTTATCGGCATCATTCTTAAAAGCGCAAAAGACTACCCTTCCGCGCTGGCGAAAGCTGAACGCGCTGGATGAAGTGACCGAGGCCTACTACACCACCGGCCACTACAGCATCTTTATAAAAGTGATGTGCCGATCCATCGACGCCCTCCAGCAGGTACTTATCAACAAGATCCAAACAATCGATGAAATTCAGTCCACCGAGACGCTGATCTCCCTGCAAAACCCGATCATGCGTACCATCCGCCCCTGATCGGGCAAACTCATACCCACATTTTCCACAGGTAGATCCCAGCTCGCTCACAGCGTACAATGATCGCCTCTTTATCT
Source organism: Enterobacterales bacterium (assembly GCA_039593635.1). GTDB lineage: Bacteria > Pseudomonadota > Gammaproteobacteria > Enterobacterales > Enterobacteriaceae > Enterobacter. The sequence goes on along the minus strand of JBCNOW010000014.1, from coordinate 5,747 downwards.
GAGCGAGCGATCAATGGCGGACATTACCCTTATCAGCGGCAGCACCCTTGGCGGTGCGGAATATGTAGCGGAACACCTGGCTGAGAAGCTGGAAGATGCGGGCTTTTCCACGGAAACCCTGCATGGGCCGCTGCTTGAAGATCTCCCGAATGACGGGGTCTGGCTGCTGATCACCTCCACGCACGGCGCGGGCGATCTGCCGGATAACCTGCAGCCTTTATATGACGAACTGCAGGAACAGCAGCCCGACCTGTCAAACGTCCGTTTTGGCGCGGTGGGGATCGGCAGTCGTGAATATGACACCTTCTGCGGGGCAATAGAGAAAGTCGAAGCCGCTGTTACCTCTTGTGGAGCAAAACAGCTGGGTGAAACGCTCAAGATCAACATCCTCGATCATGACATTCCGGAGGATCCGGCCGAGATCTGGCTCGCGGAATGGAAAAATTTACTCAAAAACGATTAAAGATCGCGCGAACAGATGTGGATAACTCTGGTTAAAAGCTCGTATTAACCCGTAGTTATCCAAAGAACAACCCTAGCGTCGTTTTTGGCCTGTGTATAAAGTCGCGATCTGATCCCAGCTTATACGGTCCAGGATCACCGATCATTCACAGCAAACGATCCTTCCTAACTGCATGATCTTATTTGCAGGATCGGACTTATCCACACGTGTCCGCGATCCTAATAAGAGATCACAATAGAACAGATCTCTAAATAAAAAGATCTTCTTTTTAATAGCCCAGGATCCCAATGCTTTCTCGAAAGACTAAAGTTGAGTAGAATCCACGGCCCGGGCTTCAATCCATTTTCATACCGCTTTACGCGAGGCAGACCACCATGTTTTATCAGGATCCTTTTGACGTCATCATCATTGGCGGGGGTCACGCAGGCACTGAGGCCGCAATGGCCGCAGCGCGTATGGGTCAGCAGACCCTGCTTTTGACACACAATATCGACACGCTGGGACAGATGTCCTGTAATCCGGCGATTGGCGGCATTGGGAAAGGACACCTGGTAAAAGAAGTGGATGCACTTGGCGGCCTGATGGCGAAAGCGATCGATCAGGCGGGCATCCAGTTTAGGATACTAAACGCAAGCAAAGGCCCCGCGGTGCGTGCCACCCGTGCACAGGCAGACCGCGTGCTTTACCGTCAGGCGGTACGCACCGCGCTGGAGAACCAGCCGAACCTGATGATCTTCCAGCAGGCGGTTGAAGATCTTATCGTGGAGAACGATCGCGTTGTGGGCGCCGTGACCCAGATGGGCCTCAAATTCCGCGCGAAAGCCGTGGTGCTGACGGTCGGGACATTCCTGGACGGCAAAATCCACATCGGCCTGGATAACTACAGCGGTGGCCGTGCTGGCGATCCGCCGTCTATTCCGCTGTCTCGCCGTCTGCGTGAGCTGCCGCTGCGCGTCAGCCGCCTGAAAACCGGTACGCCGCCGCGTATTGATGCGCGCACCATTGATTTCAGCGTGCTGGCGCAACAGCACGGGGATAACCCGATGCCGGTCTTCTCGTTCATGGGCAACGCGGCACAGCATCCGCAGCAGGTACCGTGCTATATCACGCATACCAACGAGAAAACCCACGACGTGATCCGCAATAACCTCGATCGCAGCCCGATGTACGCTGGCGTGATCGAAGGGATCGGCCCGCGCTACTGCCCGTCGATCGAAGACAAAGTGATGCGCTTTGCCGATCGTAACCAGCACCAGATCTTCCTGGAGCCGGAAGGGCTGACCTCCAACGAAATTTACCCGAACGGCATCTCCACCAGCCTGCCGTTCGACGTGCAGATGCAGATTGTTCGCTCAATGCAGGGGATGGAGAATGCGAAAATCGTTCGCCCTGGCTACGCTATTGAGTACGATTTCTTCGACCCGCGTGACCTGAAGCCGACGCTGGAGAGCAAATTCATCCACGGTCTGTTCTTCGCGGGCCAGATTAACGGCACCACCGGCTACGAAGAAGCCGCAGCGCAGGGTTTGCTGGCCGGTCTGAATGCCGCTCGCTTCTCTGCCGAGAAAGAGGGATGGGCGCCGGCGCGTTCTCAGGCCTATCTGGGCGTGCTGGTTGACGATCTGTGCACCCTGGGCACCAAAGAACCGTACCGTATGTTTACCTCTCGCGCGGAATATCGTCTGATGCTGCGCGAGGACAACGCCGACCTGCGTCTGACCGAGATGGGCCGCGAGCTGGGTCTGGTGGATGACGAACGCTGGGCGCGCTTCAACGAGAAGCTGGAGCGCATTGAACAGGAACGTCAGCGTCTGAAAACCACCTGGGTGAATCCGCAGGCGGAAACCGCTGCTGAAGTAAACGCTCACTTAACCGCGCCGCTGTCGCGCGAGGCCAGCGGTGAAGATTTGCTGCGCCGTCCTGAAGTCACCTACGAGAACCTGGTCAAACTGACCGCGTTCGCGCCGGGCCTGGAAGATGCTGAAGCGGCGGAGCAGGTTGAGATCCAGGTGAAGTACGAAGGTTACATCGCGCGTCAGCAGGATGAGATCGAAAAACAGCAGCGCAACGAAAACACGCTGCTGCCGGAAATGCTGGACTACCGTCAGGTGACGGGCCTTTCCAACGAAGTGATCGCTAAGCTGAACGATCACAAACCGGTATCGATCGGCCAGGCGTCCCGCATCTCGGGCGTGACTCCAGCGGCGATTTCGATCCTGCTGGTGTGGCTGAAAAAGCAGGGCATGCTGCGCCGTAGCGCGTAATTGACATTGCTTTTGGCGGGTGGCGCTTCGCTGACCCGCCCTACTTATTCGTAGGCCCGGTAAGCGGCAGCGCCACCGGGCGAAAAATCTCTAAACAGGTATTCACCGTGCTCAATAAACTCTCTCGTCTGCTGGATGAAGCAGGTATTTCGCTCACCGATCACCAGAAAAACCAGCTGGTGGCCTATGTCGATATGCTGAACAAATGGAATAAAGCGTACAACCTGACCTCTGTTCGCGACCCCAACGAGATGCTGGTTCGCCATATTCTCGACAGCATCGTGGTCGCGCCCTACCTGAAAGGTGAGCGCTTTATCGATGTGGGGACGGGGCCGGGTCTGCCGGGCGTTCCGCTGTCGATTGTCCGCCCTGAGAGCCATTTCACGCTGCTGGACAGCCTCGGCAAACGCGTGCGTTTTTTACGTCAGGTCCAGCATGAGCTTAAGCTGGATAACATCACGCCCGTACAGAGCAGGGTAGAGGAGTTTCCGGCGGAGCCACCGTTTGACGGGGTTATCAGCCGCGCCTTTGCTTCGCTCAATGACATGGTGAGCTGGTGTAAGCATCTGCCGGCAGTAGAAAGGCCGTTTTTATGCGCTGAAAGGACAGCTGCCCGGTGATGAAATTGAACAGCTTCCGGACGGTTTTAGCGTTGAAACCATCGAGAAATTAAACGTTCCTCAGCTCGAAGGTGAACGTCATCTGGTGATAATTAAGCCAAACAATAAAATCAAACAAAAAGTGTGGAAATTTATAAAAAATGAAAAATGGAATCTCGTGCTGTTTGGCTTAGCGCAGCAGCCGGCTAAAAAAACAGCGGATGAACGCGTCACGATAAACGCTTTTATTCAACAGGGCAGGGGAAGCGGGTTAACATCCGCCGCGGAAATTATCCGAAAACCTCTGTTACATTTAACGAATAATTCACATTTCATTATCAGTTACATCACTTTAAGCCGCTGATTATTAATCGTGAAGATAGTCAACTATGAAAATATCAGCCTGCTAAAAGTGGAAGACTGTAACCAGAACACAATGTTAAATATTTATTATATGAGGGTGATGTCAATAGAGTGTTTTTATCGAAAATCTGGCGCTAATCCTGGAGCAATAATTCTATCTTACTGATAGAAAAGTAAATTACGGGTTTCATTAATTGCGCGGCATAGATTAAAAAGCAACCTTATCGCAAATGTGTGTTTTGTGATCTCGTGCACGCTTTGTAGTCAACGTTTTCGCGCTGTTTGCAGTTTTGCTCGAAGGTCGATGCTTTCTACGAAAGTTTAAAAATAGCGGTGGGGAAAAATATTTAAACATTTATTCACCTTTTCGCTACTTAATGTTTGAAATCACGGGTGCGCACCGTATAATTTGACCGCTTTTTGATGCTTGACTCTGAGCCTTAAAGGACGTTTTATACGACACGCGGCATACCTCGAAGGGAGCAGGAGTAAAAACGTGATGTCTGTGTCGCTCTTGAGTAGAAACGTTGCTCGTAAGCTTCTGTTCATTCAGTTTCTGGCTGTGATAGCAAGTGGACTGCTGTTTAGCCTCAAAGACCCCTTCTGGGGCATCTCCGCCGTGTGCGGGGGTTTGGCGGTCGTGCTGCCAAACGTGTTGTTTATGATTTTTGCCTGGCGTCATCAGGCGCATACACCCGCCAAAGGCGCGTGGCCTGGTCCTTCGCCCTCGGCGAAGTGTGTAAGGTGTTGCTGACCTTTGCTCTACTGGTGATGGCGCTGGCGGTTTTGAAAGTGGTATTCATGCCGCTGATAGCAACGTGGGTTTTGGTGCTGGTGGTACAAGTTCTGGCTCCAGCTGTAATCAATAACAAAGGGTAAAAGGCATCATGGCTTCAGAAAATATGACGCCGCAGGATTACATAGGTCACCATCTGAATAACCTTCAGATGGACCTGCGTACATTCTCGCTGGTGGATCCACATAACCCCCCGGCCACCTTCTGGACGATCAACATCGACTCCATGTTCTTCTCGGTGGTTTTGGGTCTTCTGTTCCTGGCCATGTTCCGCAGCGTTGCTAAAAAAGCGACCAGCGGTGTTCCAGGGAAATTCCAGACGTTCGTTGAGATGATCATCGGCTTCGTCCATGGCAGCGTGAAAGATATGTACCATGGTAAGAGCAAGCTGATTGCTCCGCTGGCCCTGACCGTGTTCGTTTGGGTCTTCCTGATGAACCTGATGGACCTGCTGCCAATTGACCTGCTGCCGTTCATCGGCGAGCACATCTTCGGCCTGCCTGCGCTGCGTGTGGTACCGTCCGCGGACGTGAACATCACCCTGTCGATGGCGCTGGGCGTGTTTATCCTGATTCTTTTCTACAGCATCAAAATGAAAGGCGTAAGCGGCTTTGTGAAAGAGCTTACCTTGCAGCCGTTCAACCACTGGGCGTTTATTCCGGTCAACCTGATCCTGGAAGGCGTTAGCCTGCTGTCCAAACCTGTTTCACTGGGTCTGCGACTGTTCGGCAACATGTATGCGGGTGAGCTGATTTTCATTCTGATCGCGGGTCTTCTGCCGTGGTGGTCACAGTGGGTTCTGAATGTGCCGTGGGCCATTTTCCACATCCTGATCATTACGCTGCAAGCCTTTATCTTCATGGTTCTGACGATCGTCTATCTGTCGATGGCGTCTGAAGAGCACTGATTTTTAACCAACACTACTACGTTTTAATTGAAACAAACTGGAGACTGTCATGGAAAACCTGAATATGGATCTGCTGTACATGGCTGCCGCTGTGATGATGGGTCTGGCGGCTATCGGTGCTGCGATCGGTATCGGCATCCTCGGAGGTAAATTCCTGGAAGGCGCAGCGCGTCAACCTGATCTGATTCCTCTGCTGCGTACTCAGTTCTTTATCGTTATGGGTCTGGTGGATGCAATCCCAATGATCGCTGTAGGTCTGGGTCTGTACGTGATGTTTGCTGTCGCGTAGTAGTCGTGGTTCAAACCCAAGCCACGCAGTGTGTGGAACGGCGTTTACGCTGAAGCGGCAGAGCAA
>JBCNOW010000013.1:0-130749 GCA_039593635.1 Enterobacterales bacterium | reverse complement strand
CCTGCGGCCGGTGCGCATAAATGCGCACCCTACGAATAGCTATGCTAGTGGGCGCCATTCATGGCGACCAAATGTCGGTGCGAATGAATGCGCACGCTGTCAAAAACCACACAATCACCCCGTAGATACCGTCTTGCCGGTTACCTGGCAAGACATATTTCGGCATCGAACGGACGACCCGATTTCAGCACGCCATAGCCAGCTGCAGCAGCTTCTTCATCGCCGCGCACACCACGACTTTTCCCGTTTTCTTACCCGCATCCAGCCGTTTCTTCAGCGCACTCACCGCCGGATTCCACTTCATCGCCACTATCGCAGGCATGTACAGGGCCTTGCGCATCGCGCTGTTGCCCATCTTCGATATCCTGCTTTTGCCCTTCCACTCACCGGACTCCTGCCGCATCGGATTCAGACCCACCCACGCCACAAGCGCCTTGCTGCTGCTGAACCTCGACATGTCCCCCAGATACGCCAGCATCGTGCTGCTCAGCACGCCCGCGATGCCCGGGATGGACTCCAGCGTTCCCTGTTCTTTTGGCCCGGATCATTGTCGATATGGTCGTTTTTGCCCGCTTCGTTTCGTCTATCTGCGCATCCAGCGCCGCAATGACCACGCGGATTGGGGCTGCACCCCGCATCCGGACCTCCGCCGGTTCTCTTCCATCTGCCGCATTTCCTGAAGATTCGTCAGGCGCTTCACCGCGCCTTCGCCTGCGTTCATTCAGCGGCGCCGGCTGCCACGCGACGGGCCGTGCAGTTTACAGTGCGCGCATCATGCGCGCATCGTCTTTATCCGTCTTGTTCGGCTCGCTCCGCCTGTCCGAGCGCCTGATCCGCGGGATTTTCCACGCTGACATCATGCCTTCGTCGTGCGGAAGGTGGCCAGCGGCTCACTGTACGCGCCGAGCCTCCATGCAGAATGGCGCAGCCGACGGCTCCAGCCATTTTCGGCGAAAGCCCTAGGGATGTGGGAGACTTGGTTTTGAGCGTGTCGCCTTCCGCGGCCACATCAAACTTTCCGGAGGCAACATCAATGCCGACGGCATACGGGTTGCTAGATTCTCCTTCAGCACAGGGAACCGCCATGCCATCCTTATGGATGCGTCTCGGGGCCAGGACCGTCCGGTCTTGAGGCGGGAGTGTGCCGGGGATGATCTCGAGCGGCTTTGCCCGGGGGCGCCCCCATCTCCCGCACCCCGATGATCGTCGGGGATCATCAACCCGGGGGAATGATCGGGATATAGGGGCGGCATTCATGGCGACCAATGTCGGTGCGCAAAATGCGCATGCTGTTCAAACCGCACAATCACCCCGGGGGCGCCATTTGCGACCGGCGCACGCCCTTCCTTTGCCCTCCCCGGCGACCCGTGCTGGCCACTCGCCGCCGCTCATCCTCTTCCGCTAATTTCGCACGGAGAAAAAGATGTAGAATTTTAGGCATCAAACGTTTTTACTTCTCACTCAAACTACCGTCAGGATGCGTATGTCAAACAGTGCGATGAGCGTGGTGATCCTTGCCGCAGGCAAAGGTACCCGCATGTATTCCGATCTGCCTAAGGTGCTTCACACCCTGGCAGGAAAGCCAATGGTGCAGCATGTTATTGATGCAGCGAATGAACTGGGCGCTCATCAGGTTCACCTGGTCTACGGCCACGGCGGCGATCTGCTTAAAAAGACGCTGAGCGATGACAAGCTCAACTGGGTGCTTCAGGCTGAACAGCTGGGCACCGGCCATGCGATGCAGCAGGCTGCGCCGTTCTTTGCCGATGACGAAGATATCCTGATGCTCTACGGCGATGTCCCGCTGATCTCCCTGGAAACGCTGCAGCGCCTGCGCGAAGCCAAACCGCAGGGCGGCATCGGTTTGTTAACCGTCGTGCTGGACGACCCAACCGGCTACGGCCGCATCACGCGTGAAAACGGCAACGTCACGGGTATCGTTGAGCATAAAGATGCCAGCGCGAACAGCGTAAGATTCAGGAGATCAACACCGGTATCCTGATTGCCAATGGCGCCGACCTGAAGCGCTGGCTGTCGCAGCTCAACAACCACAATGCGCAGGGTGAATACTACATCACCGATATCATTGCGATGGCGTACCAGGAAGGGCGCGAGATTGCGGCGGTTCATCCGGCGCGTATCAGCGAAACCGAAGGGGTGAATAACCGTCTGCAGCTTTCCCGTCTGGAGCGCGTTTATCAGTCCGAACAGGCCGAAAAGCTGCTGCTGGCTGGCGTGATGCTGCGCGATCCGGCGCGCTTCGATCTGCGCGGTACGCTGTCGCACGGGCGCGACGTTGAGATTGATACTAACGTTATCCTTGAAGGTAACGTCACGCTGGGCAACCGCGTCAAAATTGGCGCTGGCTGCGTGATCAAAAACAGCGTCATCGGCGACGACTGCGAAATCAGCCCGTACAGCGTGGTGGAAGATGCCCCGTCTGGACGCCGCCTGCACCATCGGGCCGTTTGCGCGTCTGCGCCCGGGCGCTGAGCTGCTGGAAGGCGCGCACGTGGGCAACTTCGTGGAGATGAAAAAAGCGCGTCTGGGTAAAGGCTCGAAAGCCGGTCATTTGACCTATCTGGGCGATGCGGAGATTGGCGACAACGTGAATATTGGTGCAGGCACCATCACCTGCAACTATGACGGTGCCAATAAGTTTAAAACCATTATCGGCGATGATGTGTTTGTCGGTTCCGATACACAGCTGGTGGCACCGGTTACCGTGGGTAACGGGGTAACGATTGCCGCCGGAACAACCGTTACGCGCGATGTCGCCGATAACGAGCTGGTATATAAGCCGGGCCGCAAAGAGCAAAATCAGAAGTCTGGCTGGAAACGCCCGGTGAAGAAAAAGTAACAACAATGTCAGGGCCGGCAAAGATCGGCCCGGTATTAAAAACCCGACATATTCCGGTTTTCAGGCAGCTAACGCACCTGCAACCTGGAATAGGAAGGGATAACCCCACTCTCTACAAGGCTCGGGGCGCCCGGAAAGGGCAAATACAGGTCAGCGACAACGCATGGCATAATGCCATAAATTCAGGAAATTAACATATGTGTGGAATTGTTGGCGCAGTTGCGCAGCGTGATATTGCTGAAATCCTTCTCGAAGGTTTACGTCGTCTGGAATACCGTGGTTACGACTCTGCCGGTCTGGCTGTCGTGGATGCAGAAGGTCACATGACCCGCCTGCGTCGTCTCGGTAAAGTGCAGATGCTGGCCCAGGCCGCGGAAGAGCATCCGCTGCACGGTGGTACCGGTATCGCGCACACCCGCTGGGCGACGCACGGCGAACCGTCTGAAGGCAACGCGCACCCGCATGTGTCTGAACACATTGTGGTGGTGCACAACGGCATTATCGAAAACCACGAACCGCTGCGCGAAGAACTGAAAGCGCGCGGCTACACCTTCGTCTCTGAAACCGACACCGAAGTGATTGCGCACCTGGTGCACTGGGAGCTGGAACAGGGCGGTACGCTGCGTGAAGCGGTGCTGCGGGCGATCCCTCAGCTGCGCGGTGCGTATGGCACGGTGATCATGGACTCCCGCGATCCGTCCACGCTGCTGGCTGCGCGTTCCGGTAGCCCGATGGTTATCGGTCTGGGCATGGGCGAAAACTTTATCGCTTCCGATCAGCTGGCGCTCCTGCCGGTCACCCGCCGCTTTATCTTCCTGGAAGAGGGGGATATTGCCGAAGTGACTCGCCGCAGCGTGACCGTCTTCGATCACCAAAGGCGAGCAGGTGAAGCGCCAGGAGATCGAATCGAATCTGCAGTACGACGCGGGCGACAAAGGCGCTTACCGTCACTACATGCAGAAAGAGATCTACGAGCAGCCAAACGCCATCAAAAACACCCTGACCGGGCGCATCAGCCACGGCGAAGTTGATCTGAGCGAGCTGGGCGCAAACGCGAACGAACTGCTCAGCAAGGTTGAGCATATTCAGATCGTCGCCTGCGGCACCTCCTACAACTCCGGTATGGTCTCTCGCTACTGGTTTGAATCGCTGGCGGGCGTGCCGTGCGACGTGGAAATCGCCTCTGAATTCCGCTATCGCAAATCTGCGGTGCGTCGTAACAGCCTGATGATCACCCTTTCGCAGTCCGGTGAAACGGCGGATACGCTGGCGGCGCTGCGCCTGTCCAAAGAGCTGGGCTACCTGGGCTCGCTGGCCATCTGTAACGTGCCGGGCTCATCGCTGGTGCGTGAATCCGATCTGGCGCTGATGACCAAAGCGGGTACCGAAATCGGCGTGGCCTCCACTAAAGCGTTTACCACTCAGCTGACCGTTCTGCTGATGCTGGTGGCGAAGCTGGCGCGTCTGAAAGGCGAAGATGCTTCCGTTGAGCATGACATCGTTCATGGTCTGCAGGCGCTGCCGAGCCGTATTGAGCAGATGCTGTCTCAGGACAAACGCATTGAAGCGCTGGCGGAAGATTTCTCTGACAAACATCACGCTCTGTTCCTGGGGCGTGGCGATCAGTATCCAATTGCGCTGGAAGGCGCGCTGAAGCTGAAAGAGATCTCCTACATCCACGCAGAAGCCTACGCGGCAGGCGAGCTGAAACACGGCCCGCTGGCGCTGATTGACGCGGATATGCCGGTCATCGTTGTGGCACCGAACAACGAACTGCTGGAAAAACTGAAGTCTAACATCGAAGAAGTTCGCGCCCGCGGCGGCGTTCTGTACGTCTTCGCCGACAAAGATGCCGGTTTTGTCAGCAACGACAACATGCACATCATTGAGATGCCGCACGTGGAAGAGGTGATTGCACCGATCTTCTACACCGTTCCGCTGCAGCTGCTGGCTTACCACGTGGCGCTGATCAAAGGCACCGACGTCGACCAGCCGCGTAACCTGGCGAAATCGGTTACGGTGGAATAAGCGTAGCCCGGTCTGGAAACAGGCCGGGTTTTTTAACTCATTGTTGTTCCGATTAAATTAATCGTGAATTCTGTGAACGTTGTGAATTAATTTTTCCCTGATATGTGAAATCAACTTTCATAATTCGCTGGCTGTCCTTCACTTCTGTTTTGTTTAACTTTAATTTAACCTTTCAGTCATAAGCTTTCTGATGCATGTAGCAAGCCAAACTCGTTCTCTGCATGTAGGAATTTATGGCGCGTTATTTCATATTTACTTTTTTGTGTCTGATGCTTTTATCCGATGCACTGGCATCGTCATTCAGTGTGAATATTTCCGGTAACGTGATGGTAGCCGCGTTAATTGGTATGCCGTTAGTGTTATTTCGGCGATGTGCGCACCGATAATAGTGGGGCGTTGCCCTGTCTTCGCTTCCTGCCTATCTTCCCTCTGCGCTTCTCCAGCTACGGGGTGCAGCCGCTTTGATAGCGGTGGACGATCAGCAGGTTTAGGTATTAAGTGACTGAAAGGAAATATTAATCCGGGTACTTTCCGGCCGTTGTCCGGTGTGCGTTTACGGGTGGGTTTACTTCCGGCACCTGGTGGAACTGCTAATGCGTGGTGGCCTGCTGCTTGCTGGTATCGGTGGCTGCTTTCGCGTCGCTCTTCGTGGAACTTATCCCGCCGTTTCGTCGCGGTTGGTGGTTTGGTTCAGTGGTTATTTCCCAAATCTGGCGACAGCTCGAAAACCTGTCTCCTGGACGTTAACCTGTAGCAATAATCCCGATAAGAGTATGCGTGCTCAGGGCCCGGAACGCATTTACGCCTGCGCCAGCCCGTGATTGCGTTCGTTCGTAATGGCACCGGCCTAACTGTGCCGTTACCTTTCCTGCGCTGCCCGTCATTCAGGTGGTACCGGGGAAAAAAAACGCCGCGGTGTTAACCAGCGGTGACTTTTCTGCTTTTGCTGCGCTGGTGGTTGAGTACCAGTAGATGATCGGCGTTGACGCAACCACAGGATTAGACCAATGCTAACAGGGCTTGTTTTCCGCTATCTGGCTTTTTTCGCTGGCCTGCTGCTGTTCTTTTCAGCGCAAGCGATGGAAGCCCCGCGCGTGGATGGCATTCGCTGGGTCAACGCAAGCCAGGTTGAAATTACCTGGTCAGTGGTGGATGTCGGTATGATATCCGGCTATGCCCGCTGTAACTCTTCAGAGAGAACCTGCGCAGCAGGCATCGGTGTCAGCGCCTGGTTTATCGGGCATGGCACCATATTCAGCGCTGCGGGCGGGCCGCAAATTTACGTTGATCAGGGCGAGAGCCTGGCCTCGGTGGCTGAACGTTTTATCCGTTTTAATGGTCGGGGTGGCGTCTGCGTACTCGATCCCGTTATTACAGTTCTCTGCGGCGTTTGTGCAGCCTCCCGCCGTACGACTATTCCGGAATGGCGCCCGGGCCCTGCGTCAACATTCCGGTGGTGCCGGTATCCTGTTCGGTAAGCGGAGCCGCGCTGAATATTAATCATGGTACGCTGGCCCCGGCCGCCGTTAATGGCGCCAAAGCCAGCGTTAACTTCTCGCTTTTCTGCAACCGTGATGTGAATATCAGTTTTGCGCTTGCCGGTGGGTCAATATCCTCAAACTGAGCAACAACATCAGTACGCTGTTATCACTGGCTGACGGGAGCCTGAATAAACCGCAATTAGTGCGGGCTAACGTGACGACGCCGTTCACGCTGATTTCGACGCTCTCCTCAACAACCCCCAGTCCCGGTAACTTTACCGGCAGCACGGTGGTTTTCATTAATTACCTCTGATTTGCCAGCCGACCCGGTTGTCATAAAACTGTCATAATTCGTACATTTATCTGTCATCTATTTGTCCTATTTTGCCTCCAGCAGCAATCAATGACTCTTACTAAAACGGCGTCAAGCCTGATTTACGAAATCCTTGCAGGAGACATTATGAAAGTTATGCGTACCACTGTCGCAACTGTTGTCGCCGCGACCTTATCTCTGAGCGCTTTCTCTGCTTTTGCAGCAGCAAGCCTGACTGGCGCTGGTGCAACCTTCCCGGCGCCGGTGTATGCCAAATGGGCGGATACCTACCAGAAAGAAACCGGTAACAAGGTTAACTATCAGGGTATCGGCTCCTCCGGTGGCGTAAAACAAATTACCGCGAAAACCGTTGATTTCGGCGCATCCGACGCTCCGCTGTCTGACGATAAACTGGCTCAGGAAGGCCTGTTCCAGTTCCCGACCGTGATCGGCGGTGTGGTGCTGGCTGTCAACATCCCGGGCGTGAAATCCGGCGAGCTGGTGCTGGACGGCAAAACCCTGGGCGACATCTACCTGGGCAAAATCAAAAAATGGGATGACGAAGCGATCACTAAACTGAACCCGGGCGTGAAGCTGCCTTCGCAGAACATCGCCGTGGTTCGCCGCGCGGATGGTTCCGGTACCTCTTTCGTCTTCACCAGCTACCTGGCGAAAGTGAACGAAGAGTGGAAATCTAAAGTCGGTTCCGGCTCTACCGTTAACTGGCCAACCGGTCTGGGCGGTAAAGGTAACGACGGTATCGCCGCGTTCGTACAGCGTCTGCCTGGCTCTATCGGCTACGTAGAGTACGCCTACGCCAAGCAGAACAACCTGACCTACACCAAACTGGTTTCTGCCGACGGCAAACCGGTTAGCCCGACCGAAGAGAACTTCGCCAACGCCGCGAAAGGCGCTGACTGGAGCAAATCCTTCGCGCAGGATCTGACCAACCAGAAAGGCGAAGGTGCGTGGCCAATCACCTCCACCACCTTCATCCTGGTTCACAAAGAGCAGAAGAAACCGGAGCAGGGCGCTGAAGTGCTGAAGTTCTTCGACTGGGCATACAAAAACGGCGGCAAACAGGCTAACGACCTGGATTACGCCAGCCTGCCGGACAGCGTGGTTGAGCAGATTCGTGCTGCATGGAAAACCAACGTGAAAGACAGCAGCGGTAAAGCGCTGTACTAACAGGATATTTTTGACGAAGATGGCGGGGCCGCAGCGCTCCGCGCTGGCCAGCCTGATGGGCCAGGCCCGGTAAGCGCCAGCGCCACCGGGCATATTCGTAAAACCGTTCAAAAGAAGAGTAATTTATGGCTGCAACCAAGCCTGCATTTAACCCTCCGGGTAAAAAAGGTGACATGATTTTCGGCGCGCTGGTCAAACTGGCTGCGCTGATTGTGCTATTGCTGCTGGGCGGCATTATCGTGTCTCTGATTTTCTCCTCCTGGCCGAGCATCCAGAAATTCGGTTTCTCCTTCCTGTGGACCAAAGAGTGGGACGCGCCGAACGACATCTACGGTGCGCTGGTGCCGATTTACGGCACGCTGGTGACCTCGTTCATCGCCCTGCTGATCGCGGTTCCGGTGAGCTTCGGTATCGCCCTGTTCCTGACGGAACTGGCGCCGGGCTGGCTGCGTCGCCCGCTGGGTATCGCCATTGAACTGCTGGCGGCCATTCCAAGTATCGTGTACGGCATGTGGGGCCTGTTCATCTTTGCGCCGCTGTTCGCCACGTACTTCCAGGAGCCGGTGGGCAACGTGCTCTCTACCATCCCGTTTGTGGGCGCCCTGTTCTCTGGCCCGGCATTCGGTATCGGCATTCTGGCGGCCGGCGTGATCCTCGCCATCATGATTATTCCGTACATTGCGGCGGTGATGCGCGATGTCTTCGAACAAACGCCGGTGATGATGAAAGAGTCGGCCTACGGCATCGGCTGCACCACCTGGGAAGTGATCTGGCGCATCGTGCTGCCGTTCACCAAAAACGGGGTGATCGGCGGCGTGATGCTGGGCCTGGGGCGCGCGCTGGGTGAAACCATGGCGGTCACCTTTATCATCGGTAACACCTACCAGCTCGACAGCGCCTCGCTGTTTATGCCGGGTAACAGTATCACCTCCGCGCTGGCGAACGAATTTGCCGAAGCGGAATCCGGCCTGCACGTGGCGGCGCTGATGGAACTGGGCCTGATTCTGTTCGTGATCACCTTCATCGTTCTGGCGATCTCCAAGCTGATGATCCTGCGTCTGGCGAAAAATGAGGGGGCACGCTGATGGCAGCAATCGAAATGCAAAGCACGCGCCGAGCTTGGAAGCCTCACGCCGCAAAATGCAGGCGAAGCGCCGCATCAAAAACCGCATTGCGCTGACGCTCTCGATGGCGACGATGGCGTTCGGCCTGTTCTGGCTGATCTGGATCCTGTTCACCACCGTCACGCGTGGGATCGACGGCATGTCGCTGGCGCTGTTCACCGAAATGACGCCGCCGCCGAACACGGCGGGCGGTGGTCTGGCGAACGCCCTGGCGGGCAGCGGCCTGCTGATCCTCTGGGCGACGGTCTTCGGCACGCCGCTGGGCATTATGGCGGGTATCTACCTGGCGGAGTACGGCCGTAAATCCTGGCTGGCGGAAGTGATTCGCTTCATCAACGACATCCTGCTGTCCGCGCCGTCGATTGTGGTGGGCCTGTTCGTCTACACCATCGTGGTGGCGCAGATGGAGCACTTCTCCGGCTGGGCGGGCGTGATTGCGCTGGCGCTGCTGCAGGTGCCTATCGTGATTCGCACCACCGAGAACATGCTGAAACTGGTGCCGGACAGCCTGCGTGAAGCGGCTTACGCGCTGGGTACGCCGAAGTGGAAGATGATCTCTGCGATTACGCTGAAAGCCTCGGTCTCCGGGATCATGACCGGTGTGCTGCTGGCGATGGCCCGTATCGCCGGTGAAACGGCACCGCTGCTGTTTACCGCGCTCTCCAACCAGTTCTGGAGCACCGACATGATGCAGCCGATCGCCAACCTGCCGGTGACGATCTTCAAATTCGCGATGAGCCCATTCGCGGAATGGCAGCAGCTGGCCTGGGCCGGGGTGCTGATCATCACCCTTTGCGTACTGCTGCTGAACATTCTGGCGCGCGTCATTTTCGCGAAGAAGAAACACGGTTAATTTTTTACGGCGCGGCAGATCGCGGCGCCGAATGAGGAAATGAGTCAATGAGTATGGTTGATACTGCCCCGGGTAAGATTCAGGTTCGTGATTTGAACTTCTACTACGGCAAATTCCATGCCCTGAAGAACATCAACCTGGATATCGCCAAAAACCAGGTCACGGCGTTCATCGGTCCGTCGGGCTGCGGCAAATCCACGCTGCTGCGCACCTTCAACAAAATGTACTCGCTCTATCCGGAGCAGCGCGCCGAAGGCGAAATCCTGCTGGATGGCGAAAACATTCTGACCAACCGCATCAGGATATCGCCCTGCTGCGCGCGCAAAGTCGGCATGGTGTTCCAGAAACCGACGCCGTTCCCGATGTCGATCTACGACAACATCGCCTTTGGCGTGCGCCTGTTTGAGAAGCTGTCGCGTGCCGATATGGACGAGCGCGTGCAGTGGGCGTTGACCAAGGCCGCATTATGGAACGAAACCAAAGATAAGCTGCACCAGAGCGGGTACTCTCTCTCCGGTGGTCAGCAGCAGCGTCTGTGCATCGCGCGCGGCATCGCCATTCGCCCGGAAGTGCTGCTGCTGGATGAGCCGTGTTCGGCGCTGGACCCGATCTCAACCGGCTCGTATCGAAGAGCTGATCACCGAGCTGAAGCAGGATTACACCGTGGTTATCGTGACCCACAACATGCAGCAGGCTGCGCGTTGTTCCGATCACACGGCGTTTATGTACCTGGGCGAGCTGATTGAGTTCAGCGACACCGACGCGCTGTTCACCAAGCCCGCGAAGAAGCAAACCGAAGACTATATCACCGGCCGCTACGGTTGATTTGCCTTAGTGCATGTGGAGAAACCATGGACAATCTCAATCTTAATAAACACATTTCCGGCCAGTTCAACGCAGAGCTGGAAAGCATTCGCACCCAGGTAATGACCATGGGTGGCATGGTCGAGCAGCAGCTTTCTGATGCGATCACGGCGATGCACAACCAGGACAGCGAGCTGGCGAGGCGCGTCATTGAAGGCGACAAAAACGTCAACATGATGGAAGTGGCCATCGACGAAGCCTGCGTGCGCATCATCGCCAAACGTCAGCCGACGGCGAGCGACCTGCGTCTGGTGATGGCGATCATCAAAACCATCGCCGAGCTGGAACGTATTGGTGACGTGGCGGATAAAATCTGCCGCACCGCGCTGGAGAAGTTCTCTCAGCAGCACCAGCCGCTGCTGGTGAGCCTGGAGTCGCTCGGCCGTCACACCGTGCAGATGCTGCACGACGTGCTGGATGCCTTCGCGCGCATGGATCTGGACGAAGCGGTGCGGATCTACCGCGAAGACAAAAAGGTCGACCAGGAGTATGAAGGCATCGTGCGTCAGCTGATGACCTACATGATGGAAGATTCACGCACGATCCCAAGCGTGCTGACCGCCCTGTTCTGCGCGCGCTCTATCGAGCGTATCGGCGACCGCTGCCAGAACATTTGCGAATACATCTTCTACTTCGTGAAAGGTCAGGACTTCCGTCACGTGGGCGGCGACGAGCTGGACAAGCTGCTGGCGGGCGACGACGGCAGCAATAAACCCTCCTGATTGACGTGATGACTGCCTGTTAGCGCTGAGGCTGACAGGCAGTGCGCTTGATTTCTGCCTGTTCTCAACCTGCCGCTCTCTTTATACTTGGCGCACATTTTTCTGCCAGGTGCTGTTTTATGTCCTCTGCAAATAACAACAAAACCGCCGTTACGCCGGCGAAAGCAATGGTGGCTGCCGTCAGCGGCTATGCCATGGATGGATTTGATCTGCTGATTCTGGGCTTTATGCTGCCGGCGATCAGCGTGTCGCTGGCGCTGGATGCGTCGCAGGCCGGTTCGCTGGTGACCTGGACGCTGATCGGCGCGGTGGTCGGCGGCATTGTGTTTGGTCATCTGAGCGATCGCTATGGCCGCATCCGCATTCTGACCGTGACGATCCTGATGTTCTCACTGTTCACCGGGCTGTGCGCCGTGGCGCAGGGCTACTGGGATCTGCTGGCGTATCGTACGCTGGCCGGCATGGGACTGGGCGGTGAGTTTGGCATCGGCATGGCGCTGATTGCCGAAGCCTGGCCGAAGGAGAAGCGTAACCGCGCCTCGGCGTGGGTCGGTATCGGCTGGCAGCTCGGCGTATTGCTGGCGGCCTTTATCACGCCGCCGCTGCTAAGCGTGATTGGCTGGCGCGGTATGTTCCTGGTTGGCCTGCTGCCGGCGCTGGTGTCGTTTGTGATTCGCCGCAGCATGGGCGAGCCGGAAGCCTTCACCCGCCATGTGGAAAAAACCCCGCAGCTCTCCTTTTCCGCGCGCATTAAACTGCTGTTTGCCGATCGCGCCACCAGCAAAGCCAGCCTCGGCATTTTGATTCTTTGTTCGGTGCAGAATTTTGGCTATTACGGCCTGATGATCTGGATGCCAAGTTATCTCTCTTCCAGCTTCGGCTTCAGCCTGACCAAATCCGGCCTGTGGACGGCCGTTACGGTGGTGGGCATGACGTTCGGCATCTGGCTGTTCGGCGTGCTGGCGGACCGCTTTGCGCGCTGGAAGATTTTCCTGCTGTACCAGTTTGGCGCCGTGGCGATGGTGGTGGTTTACGCCCAGCTGCGCGACCCGGCGGTGATGCTGTTTACCGGTGCCATCATGGGGATGTTTGTTAACGGCATGATTGGTGGCTACGGCGCGCTAATCTCGGACACTTTCCCACCGCAGGCGCGCGCCACCGCGCAGAATGTGTTGTTCAACCTCGGCCGCGGCGTCGGCGGTTTCGGTCCGCTGGTGATCGGCATGCTGGCCACGCATATTTCTTTCACCGCTGCGATTACGCTGCTGGCGCTGATTTACCTGCTGGATATTGTCGCTACGCTGTTCCTGCTGCCAAAAAGCCAGGGCAATGAGGATTCGCTGGGCGCGATTGGGTGATTTTTTCCCCTCACCCTAACCCTCTCCCGCAAACGGGAGAGGGAACCGTTCAGTGCGGTTTTACAAACCTGTGCTTCACCTTAACACCCGCTCGATCGGCCCCTTCTCCCGCTGGCGGGAGAAGGCTGGGATGAGGGGGCTGCGCGCACTTACCTGACCAGATCCCAGCCACGTGCACGCCACAGCGCTGGCAGCTGCGCCATATCGTCAAAACGCGTCACCAGCGGGTGATCAATCACCGGATTGTGTGCATCGGCACAGTAGTAAAACACCGGTATGCCAGCGGCGATGCCAGCCCGCGCGCCAGCCTCTGAATCATCCACCAGAATGCACTTTTCAATCGGCACCTGCATCTGTTCCGCCGCGTGATACATCAGCTCCGGATCCGGCTTCCAGTGATTAATGTCATAGCCGCTGTACAGGCGTCCGCTCAGATACGGCAGCATGCCGGTCAGCCCCAGCGAATGCTCCATCTTCTTCACCGTACCGTTCGACACCACGCACATCGGCACCTTCACGCGCTCCACCAGCGCTCTGGCGCCGGCAATCGGCTGCAGATCAAGATCAAACAGGCGCGCTACTTCCGCGCGGTAGGCACTCTCCACCTCAGCCAGCGGCAGCGTCACCTGATGCTGTGCCGTCACATCGCGGATGATGTCGTAAAGCTTCACCCCTTTGTACTGCTCAAACATCTGCTGCCGCGAGAGTTCGATACCGTAACGGGCAAAGGTGTTGACGTAGGACTGCGTGCAGATCACTTCGCTGTCGACCAGCGTGCCGTCGCAATCAAAAAAGATACATTCAACTGACATCGCGCCTCATCCTTTTAGTAAACAATAAGCTGTCACTCTAGCGCACCCAGCGCAGAAAGCGACCCCAGGCAACCGGTTGCGAAAAATCAGTGTTTTGCGGCGCTAAAGTCTATAGGATACGCGGCGATAAATTTTTCATCGGAACAGCGAAATGAACGAGCAGGGCCTTTTGCAGCGTATTTTCAGGCTGCAGGAACACGGAACCACCGCGCGCACCGAAGTGATTGCCGGTTTCACTACTTTCCTGACGATGGTGTACATCGTCTTCGTTAACCCGCAGATTCTTGGTGCCGCAGGCATGGACACCCAGGCGGTGTTTGTCACCACCTGCGTGATTGCTGCGTTCGGCAGCATCCTGATGGGGCTGGTGGCCAATCTGCCGGTGGCGCTGGCACCGGCCATGGGCCTCAACGCCTTCTTTGCCTTTGTGGTGGTGGGTGCGATGGGCTACTCGTGGCAGGTTGGCATGGGCGCGATCTTCTGGGGCGCGCTGGGACTGCTGATCCTGACGCTGCTGCGCATACGCTACTGGATGATCGCCAATATTCCGCTCAGCCTGCGCGTGGGCATCACCGCCGGTATCGGTCTGTTCATCGCCATGATGGGGCTGAAAAACGCCGGCATTATTGTGCCCAACGCGGACACCATCGTGACCGTCGGCAACCTGGCCTCGCACAACGTGCTGCTTGGTGCGCTCGGCTTCTTTATCATTGCGATTCTGGCGTCGCGCAACATCCACGCGGCGGTGCTGGTTTCTATTGTAGTGACCACCGCGATCGGTCTGCTGCTGGGCGACGTGAAGTTTACCGGGCTGTTCGCCGCGCCGCCGGCCATCACCTCGGTGGTCGGCCAGGTCGATATCAAAGGCGCGTTCAACGTGAGCATGGCGGGCGTGATCTTCGCCTTCATGCTGGTCAATCTGTTTGACTCATCCGGTACGCTGATTGGCGTAACCGATAAAGCGGGCCTGACCGACGAGAAAGGTACTTTTCCGCGCATGAAACAGGCGCTGTACGTGGATAGCATCAGCTCCGTCACCGGTTCGCTGATCGGCACCTCTTCGGTGACGGCGTACATCGAAAGCTCATCCGGCGTGGCGATTGGTGGCCGTACCGGCCTGATGGCGGTAGTGACCGGCATCCTGTTCCTGCTGGTGATGTTCCTGTCGCCGCTGGCAGCCATGGTGCCCGCCTATGCGGCGGCCGGCGCGCTGATTTATGTCGGCGTATTGATGACGGCCTCGCTGGCGCGCGTGCGCTGGGACGATCTCACCGAAGCGGTGCCGGCGTTTGTCACGGCGGCGATGATGCCGTTCAGCTTCTCGATCACCGAAGGTATTGCGCTGGGCTTTATCTCTTACTGCGTGATGAAACTCGGCACCGGACGCTGGCGTGAAATCAGCCCGTGCGTGGTGGTGGTGGCGCTGCTGTTTGTGCTGAAAATCGCTTTTATCGACGCGCACTAAACGCAACAGGCCGCGGGTGCGGCCTGGTTATCCGGGATGCCTGACTTCCGGCTGACTGGCGACACGCTCGCCGGGCAGGCTGGTGAGGCGCAGGGTGCGCGGCCCGATGTTGGGTTTGCTCATCTCCACATCGCGCAGCGACTGCCACTGCTGCTGCGCATCAATCTCCCACAGCCGTAAACGCTCAGTGCCGGGCGACAGCGCGCAGGACCACACCAGCGTCGGCTCGGCATCACACACCGCCTGAATATCGGGATAGACGCTGGATCGCAGCCGGCCGGCCGCCGGATGCAGCCGCAGCGCATCAATACCGCTGTTGGCTTCGCCGGTCAGTTTGAGGATGCTCTGGCGTAGCGTCCAGATCTGCGTCACCGCTTCCATAAAATCCTGCTGGGCGTTAATCCACGCCTTTTCACCCGATGACAGCCCCTGCGTAAGGGCATCCTGCGCCTGACGGCTATGCGCCCGAACGATTTCCATATCCAGGCCAGCGCGCCCGCCTTCTTCCGCCAGCAGCACGCCGACCATATTACCGGCATAGGAGATACTGAAGTCAGGCAGATTAGGATCGGCAAAGCAGGGACGACCGCTGCTGCTGGCGATCAGCGGCGGCAGGTCACGAATACCATAGACGCGCAGCATCAGCTGGGCCAGCAGCGCGCGTGCGGCAAGAAAGCGGCCACGGCGCTTATCAGGCAGGTGCCCGGCGCTGGTCATCACATCCTGTGGAACCCGCATGGTCTCTGGGGTGAGGGGCGGGTTAACCACCCAACGAACAAAATGACTAGCCATCTGTCGCTCCGTGAAAATGGTCGGATAATCATCAGGGCTATTGTAAGAATTTTCTCATGGGTTTGCATCCGGCTTACGCTGGATAGCCAGTAAATTCAGATAAGGACGAGGCGAATCTCATTGCCATGAGCTGCAATTGAATATGAGGCTTTTGCACATTGGTGTCGGATGGGGTGCCGAAGCGGCGGATGTGGTGTAGGATTTGGACAGGAAAGAGCTGCACAATGAAGTGCTTAAATTATTCACCTATCTGCCAATCGTGCGCATCGCAAACCATGCACGTCGGAGTTGTTATGTCTGTTACCTCTCTTGCTCGCCAGGAATCGATCTCGCTGGATGAATTTCGTCACGGCATGCGCCGTCTCACTGCCGGTGTCTCGCTGGTGACCACCTCATCCAGCGGGGAAAAGTTCGGGCTGATCGCCACCTCGGTCAGTTCACTGGCAGCGGAACCGCCCAGCCTGCTGGTCTGCGTTAACCGCAGCGCATCAAGCCACGATGCCATTCTGCAGGCGGGCTACTTTGCCGTGAACGTTCTGCGCGAGCAGCACGATGACCTGTGCGCGCAATTCAGCTCGCCGACGCGCCGCGCTGAGCGTTTCCAGAGCGGTGAATGGCAAACCCTTAATACGGGCGCGCCCGTGCTGGCTGATGCGCTGGTGATCTTCGATTGTCAGCTGGAAAAAACGGTGGAGTGGAACACCCACAGCGTGCTGCTGGCGCGTATCGTGGGTATTGCGCTGCCGGGCGAAGCGACAGCGCCGATGGTCTACTTCAACAGCGGTTTTCACTCGCTGGGCTAAGTCATGGCGCAGCGCGTCGTGCGGCTGCGCGGCTTAACGCATCAGGCAAATTTGCTGGCTTCGTCAAAGCTCAGACGCGGCAGGCGCGGATGCAGCTTGCTGGCTTCGCCATAGCCGAGGTTGATCAGTA
Source organism: Enterobacterales bacterium (assembly GCA_039593635.1). Classification (GTDB taxonomy): domain Bacteria; phylum Pseudomonadota; class Gammaproteobacteria; order Enterobacterales; family Enterobacteriaceae; genus Enterobacter. The sequence continues at coordinate 113,956 of JBCNOW010000013.1, read as the reverse complement.
AGTTGACCTGCCAGTTATTTTCGCTGAAGAACGCGGCGTTAACTTTAGCCGGATCAAAACCGGACATCGGGCCGGCATCCAGTCCCAGCGAGCGGGCCGCCAGAATCAGATAGCCCGCCTGCAGGCTGCTGTTGCGAAACGCGGTCTCTTTGGCCAAATCCGGGCTGCTGGTAAACCAGCTGCGAGCATCGCCATGCGGGAACAGTTTTGGCAGTGCTTCATAAAAGGTCGGATCCCACGCCACAATCACCGTCACCGGTGCCGCCATGGTCTTATCCACATTGCCTGAGGAGAGCGCCGGTTTCAGCTTCTCTTTACCTTCCTGAGACGTCACGAACACAAAGCGGCCCGGCGAGCAATTGGCTGAGGTCGGCCCCAGCGCCGTCAGCGCATAGAGCTGCTTCAGCACCTCCTGCGAAATCGGTTTATCCTGCCAGTAGCTATGGGTGCGGGCTTCAGTAAACAGCGCGTTCAGCGCCACGCTGTCGAGCGGTGTACTCATGTTTCTCTCCTGTTCAGGCAACAACCTGCGCCTGATTTTTAGCATGAATAATGGATGTGGCCGCTGCGTTTACGCGGCGACCCTCAACCGTTATACGACAAAGGCGAAGGCGCGCCAAATAACAAAGATGTATGTTGGTAGCGATTCCGGTGCGCCTAAATGCGCACCCTACAGCATCACATGATTCCCTGTAGGGGCGCCATTTATGGCGACCTGTGACGGCGACTATTTACCAATACAGAAGCTGGAGAAGATCCGGCCCAGCAGATCGTCCGAGGTAAACTCCCCGGTGATCTCGCTCAGATTCTGCTGCGCCAGACGCAGCTCTTCCGCCAGCAGTTCGCCCGCCCACGCGCCGATCAGCTGCGCTTTGCCCTGCTCAAGGTGGCGTGGCCGCCTCTTCCAGCGCCTGCAGGTGACGACGACGCGCCAGGAAGCCGCCTTCCATGCTGGTGTCAAAGCCCATGCTCTGCTTGAGATGGTTACGCAGGTCCGTCCACGCCTTCGCCGGTACGCGCCGACAGGCGAATAAGTGAGTGACCATTCACATCGCTGATACCCAGCGTTTCGCCGGTAACGTCCGCTTTGTTACGCACCACGGTGATCGGCAGTTTGGCCGGCAGACGGGCGATAAAGTCCGGCCAGATCTCCGCCGGGTCAACGGCGTCGGTCGTGGTGCCATCCACCATAAACAGCACGCGGTCGGCCTGCTCAATCTCCTGCCAGGCGCGTTCGATACCGATACGTTCCACTTCGTCGCTGGCATCGCGCAAACCGGCGGTATCGATGATGTGCAGCGGCATGCCGTCGATGTGGATGTGCTCGCGCAGCACGTCGCGCGTGGTGCCGGCAATGTCGGTCACGATCGCCGCTTCACGGCCCGCCAGGGCGTTCAACAGGCTCGATTTCCCGGCGTTAGGGCGACCAGCAATGACCACCTTCATCCCTTCACGCAGCAGGCTGCCCTGACGCGCTTCGGCGCGCACGGCGTCGAGATCGGCCATCACCTCGTTGAGCTGGGCTTCGATTTTGCCGTCAGAGAGGAAGTCGATCTCCTCATCCGGGAAGTCGATAGCCGCTTCCACGTAGATCCGGAGGTGAGTAAGTGCTTCCACAAGATGAGTTAACGCGGCGGGGAAAATGCCCCCTGCAGCGAGTTCAGGGCGGAGCGGGCCGCCTGTTCGGAACTGGCGTCGATCAGGTCGGCAATCGCTTCTGCCTGCGCCAGGTCGAGCTTGTCGTTGAGGAAGGCACGTTCGGAGAACTCGCCCGGCTTCGCAATGCGCAGGCCCGGCAGGGTCAGGATCCGTTTTAACAGCAGGTCGAGGATAACCGGGCCGCCGTGGCCCTGTAGCTCCAGCACGTCTTCACCGGTAAAGGAGTTCGGGCCGGGGAACCACAGCGCAATGCCCTGGTCCAGCGGCGTGCCGTCGGTATCTTTAAACGGCAGGTAATCAGCGTAGCGCGGCTTTGGCAGCTTACCCAGTACCGCTTCGGCCACCTCGCGCGCCTTCAGGCCGGAGATACGCAGAATGCCTACACCACCGCGTCCCGGTGGGGTTGCCTGGGCGACGATAGTGTCGTTATGGCTCATGGTTGGTCTCGTTCAATACAAATAAAAAAGGCGGTCAATCGACCGCCCTTATTTTAGCGTTAACTTACCGAATCAGGACTTTTTCTTTTCGCGGCTATGCAGGCCACGTTTTTCCAGACCACGGTAAATCAGCTGCTGCTGGATGATGGTCACCAGGTTGCTGACGATATAGTACAGCACCAGACCTGACGGGAACCACAGGAAGAACACGGTGAAGATGACCGGCATAAAGGTCATGATCTTCTGCTGCATCGGGTCGGTCACGGTGGTCGGCGACATCTTCTGGATGAAGAACATCGTCACGCCCATCAGGATCGGCAGGATGTAGTACGGGTCCTGTGCGGACAGGTCATGGATCCACAGTGCGAACGGCGCATGGCGCAGCTCAACGGAACCCATCAGCATGTAGTACAGCGCAAGGAAGATTGGCATCTGAATCAGCAGCGGGAAGCAGCCACCCAGCGGGTTCACTTTCTCTGCTTTATACAGGGCCATCATCTCCTGGCTCTGACGCTGTTTGTCATCGCCCAGACGCTCACGCATGGCCTGAATCTTCGGCTGCAGCATGCGCATCTTCGCCATGGAGGTGTACTGCGCTTTGGTCAGCGGGTACATGATGCCACGAACGATGAAGGTGATAACGATGATGGAGAAGCCCCAGTTACCCAGGAAGCTGTGGATGAACTTCAGCAGCTTAAACAGCGGCTGAGAGATGAACCACAACCAGCCGTAATCCACGGTCAGATCCAGGTGCGGCGCGACGGCTGCCATTTTGTCCTGGATTTCCGGACCGACCCACAGGGTGCTTGCCAGCTTACCGGTTTGACCCGGCTGAACCAGAACCGGCTGTGATTTATAGCCGATGGCTGCAATACCGTTGCCCAGGTTCGCGGTGTAGAAGTTATTCGTACCGTCGTTATTCGGGATCCACGCGGTCGCGAAATACTGCTGCAGCATTGCTACCCAACCGCCTTTGGAGCTGACGTTCAGGTTTTCGTTATCGGCAATGGTGTCGAATTTGTATTTCTCATACTTCGCGTCAGGCGTGGAGTACGCCGCGCCACGGAAGGTATGCAGCGCAAAGTTGCTGCTTCCGGTGTCACGGTGAGACGGCAGATTGATGGACTGCTTCAGCTGACCAAAGGTCGACACTTCCAGCGGTTTCTCACCGGCGTTCTGTACGCTGTAGCCCACGTTCACCGCATATTCACCGCGTTTCAGCGTGAAGGTTTTGGTGAAGGTGTTGCCTGCCGCGTCGGTGTAGGTCATCGGGATAACGCGCAGTTCGTTCTGACCATCAGCCAGCACAAAGGTGTCGTTCTTGTCGACGTTATACAGTGGACGCGCGCCGTTAGCCGGGTTATCCGGGCCATCACGACCGGTCAGGCCGCTCTGCGCCTGATACAGGAAGTCCGGCGTGGTTTCCAGTAACTGGAACGGTTCGTTAGACTTCAGCTCTTTCGGGTAGGTCAACAGCAGCGCCTGCTCAACATCACCACCACGGGTGTTGATGGTCAGCTCAAGCACATCGGTCTTAACCGTAATCTGTTTCCCCTGGCCACTGGCCGGTACGCCCTGGTCGGCGGCGCTACCCGCTGCGGTGGTCGTGGTCTGCGTGGTCTGCTGCTGGGGTTGAGGATTTTTATCCTGCTCCCATGCCTGCCAGATCATGAAAGACACGAACAACAAAGCGATGATAAAAAGATTGCGTTGCGAATCCATCGTTAGTGTTCTCTGGTTTTAGAAGGTCCTGGCGGGACGGGATCGTCGCCACCCGGGTGTAAAGGGTGGCATTTTAATACGCGTTTCATTGTCAACCAACTGCCTTTTAACATACCAAACCTGCGCAATGCCTCAATTCCATATTGCGAACAGGTGGGGGTGAAACGGCAGTGCGGCCCAAGTAGCGGACTAATCAGGCGTTGATAGACCCTAATCAGGGCTATCAGGACCCGTGAGCCAGGCGACAATGGCGGCGCCATAATTTTTCCAACGCTTCCGAGAGAGCACGGTTATCGAGGTCGGCAACCCCTTTTTTCGCCACCACCACGAAATCCATAGAAGGCAGTTCGTGCTGACGTAAACGGAAGCTTTCACGCGTCAGACGTTTAATCCGGTTGCGTTCATGCGCACGCTTAACGTTTTTCTTGGCGACGGTGAGACCGATGCGGGGATGCCCCAGCGAATTTAGGCGGCCGAGGATGGTGATTTGCGGCGTGCCAGCCCGTTGTGGCTGCTGGAAGACGAAAGTGAAATGAGTGGGAGTTAACAAACGTAACTCCCTGGGAAATGCTAGCTTAACCACTCAGGGGTTAGCTTTATTACTTGGAAACGGTCAGACGAGCGCGGCCTTTAGCACGACGACGTGCCAGAACCTGACGACCATTTTTAGTAGCCATACGAGCACGGAAGCCGTGAGAACGGTTGCGCTTCAGTACAGACGGTTGAAAAGTGCGTTTCATGGCGGTTTCTACCTAAACTTGAATAAATTCACTGACTTTTGCGTATGCCTGAACGGATATCGAACGACAGGCGCGCAAGCCATGGGTAATTAAAGAGGCCGGATTGTAATAATTGTACACTCCAGAGTCAATTCTCTTTCCTTATAGCGCACGTATTTTCGCACATAATCGCGCAAAAAATAAGCTGCATTCGACGCCTGAAAACGAGCAAGACGCGCCGGGGGCAGAATTATACGGGGCAAACGGCAAAGCGCAAGGATCCTCCAGGATCTTCATTAGATCGTTTAAGCAAGAAATCATCATTACTCATTAAATTTTCCAATATGCGGACTAAAACGTCCCGCACGCCTGCGCGGATCGATTACACTTAGCCGGTTCCGAATTGCCCTGTGGATAAATCATAAAGAATCTGTGAGAAACAGAAGATCTCTGCGGCGGTTTACGCTATGATCCGCGGTCCCGATCGCGATCCAGGATCGTTCTTAGGGCACAAACCGTAGATAGCGGTTCGCACGTCACCCGGTTGGGTCTTATCGATGTGCGTCAAAAAACTTTAATGTTTCTGTCTTTTTATTTATCGATTTTCGTTCGAGTGGAGTCCGCCGTGTCACTTTCGCTTTGGCAGCAGTGTCTTGCCCGATTGCAGGATGAGTTACCAGCCACAGAATTCAGTATGTGGATCCGCCCGTTGCAGGCGGAGCTGAGCGATAACACGCTGGCTTTGTATGCGCCAAACCGTTTTGTGCTCGATTGGGTAAGGGACAAGTACCTTAATAACATCAACGGACTGCTGAATGATTTCTGCGGGTCAGACGCCCCGCAACTGCGCTTTGAAGTGGGCACAAAGCCGGTCACCCAGACGGTGCGTGAAACCGTAAACGTGGCGGCGCCTGCTCAGGCCGCACCCGCGCCGGCTCCTCGCGTTGCCCCTGCCGCTCGTCCAGGTTGGGATAACGTTCCTGCCCCGGCAGAACCGACCTACCGCTCTAACGTTAACGTCAAACACACCTTCGATAACTTCGTGGAAGGTAAATCGAACCAGCTGGCACGCGCGGCGGCTCGCCAGGTGGCAGATAACCCCGGTGGTGCCTATAACCCGCTGTTCCTCTATGGCGGCACGGGTCTGGGTAAAACGCACCTTCTGCACGCGGTGGGTAACGGCATTATGGCGCGCAAGCCCAATGCGAAAGTGGTGTATATGCACTCCGAGCGCTTCGTTCAGGACATGGTAAAAGCCCTGCAAAACAATGCGATCGAAGAGTTTAAACGCTACTACCGTTCCGTTGACGCGCTGCTGATCGATGACATTCAATTCTTTGCCAACAAAGAACGATCGCAGGAAGAATTTTTCCACACCTTCAACGCCCTGCTGGAAGGTAATCAGCAGATCATTTTGACCTCGGATCGTTATCCAAAAGAGATCAACGGCGTTGAAGATCGTCTGAAATCCCGCTTCGGCTGGGGCCTGACCGTGGCGATCGAGCCACCGGAGCTGGAAACCCGCGTTGCGATCCTGATGAAGAAAGCCGATGAGAACGACATTCGCCTGCCGGGTGAAGTGGCGTTCTTCATCGCCAAGCGCCTGCGCTCCAACGTGCGTGAGCTGGAAGGGGCGCTGAACCGCGTTATCGCCAATGCCAACTTTACCGGTCGTGCGATCACCATCGATTTTGTGCGTGAAGCGCTGCGTGATTTGCTGGCATTGCAGGAAAAACTGGTCACTATCGACAATATTCAAAAGACGGTGGCCGAGTACTACAAGATCAAAGTGGCAGATTTACTGTCTAAACGTCGTTCCCGCTCGGTGGCGCGTCCGCGTCAGATGGCGATGGCGCTGGCAAAGGAGTTAACCAACCACAGTCTGCCGGAAATCGGCGATGCGTTTGGTGGCCGTGACCATACGACCGTGCTGCACGCTTGTCGCAAGATTGAGCAGTTACGCGAAGAAAGCCACGACATCAAAGAAGATTTTTCCAATCTAATCAGAACATTATCATCGTGACGCTATGAAATTTACCGTTGAACGTGAACATTTATTAAAACCGCTGCAACAGGTGAGTGGCCCATTAGGCGGCCGCCCAACGCTGCCTATTCTCGGAAACCTGCTGCTTCAGGTCGCGGACGGTACGCTGTCGCTGACCGGTACAGATCTGGAAATGGAAATGATCGCGCGCGTTACGCTGACGCAGCCGCACGACGCGGGCGCGACCACGGTTCCGGCACGTAAATTCTTTGATATCTGCCGCGGGCTGCCGGAAGGCGCTGAAATCGCCGTGCAGCTGGAAGGCGACCGCATGCTGGTGCGCTCTGGCCGCAGCCGTTTCTCGCTCTCCACGCTGCCCGCTGCAGGACTTCCCGAACCTGGACGACTGGCAGAGCGAAGTGGAATTCACCCTGCCGCAGGCGACGATGAAGCGTCTGATTGAAGCCACGCAGTTCTCCATGGCGCATCAGGACGTTCGTTACTACTTAAACGGCATGCTGTTCGAAACCGAAGGTGAAGAGCTGCGTACCGTGGCCACCGACGGTCACCGTCTGGCGGTCTGTTCTATGCCGATTGGCGACTCACTGCCAAACCATTCGGTGATCGTGCCGCGTAAAGGGGTGATTGAGCTGATGCGTATGCTCGACGGTGGCGACACGCCGCTGCGCGTGCAGATTGGCAGCAACAACATCCGCGCGCACGTGGGCGATTTCGTCTTCACATCGAAGCTGGTTGATGGCCGTTTCCCGGATTATCGCCGCGTGTTGCCGAAGAATCCGGACAAAACGCTGGAAGCGGGCTGCGATAGGCTCAAGCAGGCGTTTGCCCGTGCGGCGATCCTCTCTAACGAGAAATTCCGCGGCGTGCGCCTGTATGTGAGTGAAAACCAGATCAAAATCACCGCCAACAACCCGGAGCAGGAAGAGGCAGAAGAGATTCTGGACGTCACCTACGCCGGGGCCGAGATGGAAATCGGCTTTAACGTCAGCTACGTGCTGGATGTGCTGAATGCGCTGAAATGCGAGAACGTGCGCATCCTGCTGACCGACTCCGTTTCGAGCGTACAGATTGAAGATGCGGCCAGTCCAAAGCGCGGCCTATGTTGTCATGCCAATGAGACTGTAATGAAAAGTATCGGGCTATCTTACTTGTTATTCTGGCTCCGGGCAGTGCTCGCAATCCTCACGTACTTCAGTACGCTCCGGTTGCTGTGCGCTGGCCGTAACCAGACTAACTGCGACGATAACGCCCTGGTGTGCCCCGGCGGAGTGATCATCGCGCTAACCCGTCTGTTGATCCGCGACTTTCGCAATATCGAAAGCGCGGATCTCGCTTTATCCCCCGGCTTTAACTTCCTGGTTGGCGCGAACGGCAGCGGCAAAACCAGCGTGCTGGAAGCCATCTATACGCTCGGCCACGGTCGGGCGTTTCGCAGTTTGCAGATTGGTCGCGTCATTCGCCACGAGCAGGAATCCTTTGTTCTGCACGGGCGTTTGCAGGGCGAGGAGCGGGAGACCGCCATCGGCCTGACCAAAGACAAGCAGGGCGACAGCAAGGTGCGCATCGACGGCACCGACGGCCACAAAGTGGCGGAGCTGGCGCTGCTGATGCCGATGCAGCTGATCACGCCGGAGGGGTTTACTTTACTCAACGGCGGCCCCAAATACAGAAGAGCGTTCCTCGACTGGGGATGCTTTCACAACGAAGCCGGTTTCTTTAACGCCTGGAGCAACCTGAAGCGTCTGCTCAAGCAGCGTAACGCCGCGTTGCGCCAGGTCACGCGCTACGCCCAGCTGCGTCCGTGGGACATGGAGTTAATCCCTCTCGCGGAACAAATCAGCCGCTGGCGTGCCGAATACAGCGCAGGTATCGCCGAAGACATGGCCGACACCTGCAAACAGTTTTTACCCGAGTTCTCTCTCACCTTCTCCTTCCAGCGCGGCTGGGAGAAAGAGACGGATTATGCCGAGGTGCTGGAGAGAAACTTTGAGCGCGACCGCATGTTGACCTACACCGCGCACGGCCCGCACAAGGCGGATTTCCGCATTCGTGCCGACGGTGCGCCGGTGGAAGACACGCTGTCGCGCGGGCAGCTCAAGCTCCTGATGTGCGCGCTGCGCCTGGCGCAGGGGGAGTTCCTCACCCGCGAGAGCGGGCGGCGCTGCCTGTACCTGATAGATGATTTTGCCTCGGAACTTGACGACGCGCGGCGCGGGCTGCTTGCCAGCCGCTTAAAAGCCACGCAGTCGCAGGTTTTCGTCAGCGCCATTAGCGCTGAACACGTTATGGACATGTCGGACGAAAATTCGAAGATGTTTACCGTGGAAAAGGGTAAAATAACGGATTAACCCAAGTTGAAATGAGCGAGAAACGTTGATGTCGAATTCTTATGACTCCTCCAGTATCAAAGTCCTGAAAGGGCTGGATGCGGTGCGTAAGCGCCCGGGTATGTATATCGGCGATACGGATGACGGCACCGGTCTGCACCACATGGTATTCGAGGTGGTAGATAACGCTATCGACGAAGCGCTCGCGGGTCACTGTAAAGACATCGTGGTCACCATCCATGCGGACAACTCCGTCTCCGTTACCGATGATGGTCGTGGTATCCCAACCGGTATTCACCCGGAAGAGGGCGTCTCTGCGGCGGAAGTGATCATGACCGTCCTGCACGCAGGCGGTAAATTCGACGATAACTCCTATAAAGTTTCCGGCGGCCTGCACGGCGTAGGCGTCTCCGTGGTTAACGCCCTGTCGGAGAAGCTGGAGCTGGTTATCCAGCGCGAAGGCAAAATTCACCGTCAGCTCTATACGCACGGCGTGCCGCAGGCACCGCTGGCCGTTACTGGCGATACCGACAAAACCGGTACCCTGGTGCGTTTCTGGCCGAGCCATGAAACCTTCACCAACGTCACCGAATTCGAGTACGACATCCTGGCGAAACGCCTGCGTGAACTGTCGTTCCTGAACTCCGGCGTCTCGATTCGCCTGCGCGACAAGCGTGACGACAAAGAAGACCACTTCCACTACGAAGGCGGTATCAAGGCGTTCGTTGAGTATCTGAACAAGAACAAAACGCCGATTCACCCGAATATCTTCTACTTCTCCACCGAAAAAGACGGTATCGGCGTGGAAGTGGCGCTGCAGTGGAACGACGGTTTCCAGGAAAACATCTACTGCTTCACCAACAACATTCCGCAGCGTGACGGCGGTACTCACCTTGCCGGCTTCCGCGCGGCGATGACCCGTACCCTGAACGCCTACATGGACAAAGAAGGCTACAGCAAAAAAGCCAAAGTCAGCGCCACCGGTGACGACGCCCGTGAAGGCCTGATCGCCGTGGTTTCGGTGAAGGTGCCGGATCCGAAGTTCTCCTCGCAGACCAAAGACAAGCTGGTCTCCTCCGAGGTGAAATCGGCGGTTGAACAGCAGATGAACGAACTGCTGAGCGAATACCTGCTGGAAAACCCGAACGACGCGAAAATCGTGGTCGGCAAAATTATCGATGCGGCGCGTGCCCGTGAAGCGGCGCGTAAAGCCCGTGAGATGACCCGCCGTAAAGGCGCGCTGGACTTAGCCGGCCTGCCGGGCAAACTGGCTGACTGCCAGGAACGCGACCCGGCGCTGTCCGAACTGTACCTCGTGGAGGGGGACTCCGCGGGCGGTTCTGCGAAGCAGGGCCGTAACCGTAAGAACCAGGCGATCCTGCCGCTGAAGGGTAAAATCCTCAACGTTGAGAAAGCGCGCTTCGACAAGATGCTCTCTTCCCAGGAAGTGGCCACGCTGATCACCGCGCTGGGCTGCGGCATTGGCCGCGATGAGTACAACCCGGACAAGCTGCGCTATCACAGCATCATCATCATGACCGATGCGGACGTCGACGGCTCGCACATCCGTACGCTGCTGTTGACCTTCTTCTACCGTCAGATGCCGGAAATCGTTGAGCGTGGCCACGTCTACATCGCCCAGCCGCCGCTGTACAAGGTGAAGAAAGGCAAGCAGGAACAGTACATCAAAGATGACGACGCGATGGATCAGTACCAAATCGCCATCGCCCTGGACGGCGCAACCCTGCACGCCAACGCCAGCGCTCCGGCACTGGCCGGCGAGCCGCTGGAGCGTCTGGTTTCCGAGTTCAACGCCACGCAGAAAATGATTGGCCGTATGGAGCGCCGCTATCCGAAAGCGCTGCTGAAGGAGCTGGTCTATCAGCCGACCCTGACCGAAGCCGATCTGAGCAACGAGCAGACCGCTGTGACCCGCTGGGTGAAAACGCTCTGGTGAGCGAGCTGAACGAGAAAGAACAGCACGGCAGCAAGTGGAAGTTCGAGGTTCGGGAAAACCGCGCGCAGCAGCGCTTTGAGCCGATCATTCGCGTGCGTACCCACGGCGTCGATACCGATTATCCGCTGGAGCACGAGTTTGTGACCGGTCCGGAATACCGCCGTATCTGTACAGCTCGGCGAGAAGCTGCGCGGCCTGATCGAAGACGATGCCTTCATCGAACGTGGCGAGCGTCGTCAGCCGGTAGCCAGCTTCGAGCAGGCGCTGGACTGGCTGGTGAAAGAGTCGCGCCGCGGTCTGTCTATCCAGCGTTATAAAGGTCTGGGCGAAATGAACCCGGATCAGCTGTGGGAAACCACCATGGATCCGGAAAGCCGCCGCATGCTGCGCGTGACCGTGAAAGACGCCATCGCTGCCGACCAGCTGTTCACCACCCTGATGGGCGATGCGGTTGAACCGCGTCGTGCCTTCATCGAAGAGAACGCGCTGAAAGCGGCGAATATCGATATCTGATATCGCAAAACCCTTCCCAAACGGGAAGGGTTTTTTGTTTTATTAAACGCGCAGAATTCTTCCACCCGAGCCGTCCGGCATTTCAATCAGCAGGCTTAGCTTGCCGCCCATCGCTTCAATGTAGCGCTTAATGGTGATCAAACGCTGATCGGCGCCGCCCTGCTCAATTTGCGTGATACGCGGCTGCTTAACGCCCATCGCTTCCGCAACGGTTCTCTGCGATAACGCTAACTCTTCCCGCAGCAGTTGCAGGCCGGTTTCGAGAATCAGCTCATCTGCCATCAGCTGAATGTCAGCTTGCTCAGCTTCAGTAAACTCACTCTCGATAAATTTTTGTAAGTCGTTCATGAATGATTTCCCACATAGCGCAATCTCCATATAAGTTATTGCTTATAGTAATTTATAAGTAATCACTTATATGATCAAGCGAGTCAGCAGAAGTAAAACACCAAATGCTTAAACTGGATAATGCTGCACAAAGCATGACAGGCGTTATCTGCCGATTAACTGGTCAATGTGAGCTGAATCGCGCTAGCATTAAAGCCAGACCCTGAATTAACCGAGGACGTTATGGCTATAAAACTGATTGCGATCGATATGGACGGCACGCTGCTGAATCCGCAGCACGAAATCACGGCGGGCGTCAAAGCGGCGATTGGCCGGGCGCGGGACAAAGGTGTGTCGATCGTGCTGGCCACCGGACGCCCGTTTGTTGGTGTGGAGCGCTACCTGATGGAGCTGGATTTGCGTCAGCCGGGGCAGTATTGCATCAGCAACAACGGCGCACTGGCGCACAGCGCGGACAGCGGTGAGGTGGTGGCCGAGAAGACGCTTGGCTTTGATGACTATCTCTACCTGGAGCAGCTGGCGCGCGACCTTGGGGTACATTTTCAGGCGTTCGACAAATCCTTCCTCTACACGCCAAATAAAGACATCAGTGAATACACCATTCACGAAGCCAGCCTGACCGGCATTCCGGTGCGCTATCGCGCTGTAGAAGAGATGGACCCGGCGACGCGCTTCCCGAAACTGATGATGATCGACAAACCGGAGCTGCTGGATAAAGCCATCGCCGCATTACCGGCGCGCGCCCGCGACAGCTATACCATCCTTAAAAGCGCACCTTACTACCTCGAAATCCTCAATCCGCTGGTCAACAAAGGCTACGGCGTAAAAATGCTGGCGGAAAAACTCGGCCTGCAGCCGTCAGAAGTGATGGCGATTGGCGATCAGGAAAACGATCTTGCGATGATTGAATACGCCGGCACCGGCGTGGCGATGGGCAATGCGATTGATTCCGTGAAGCAGATTGCGCAGTTCGTGACCAAGACCAATATGGAAGATGGTGTCGCGCACGCCATTGAAGAGCTAGTGCTGTAACCCTCCTCTGATGCGGGCGGCGTTCTGCTGCCCGTCACTTCTCTGCTGAATTTTTGCTGTCAGTGCGCCGATGGGTTGTCTGTTTTGTGATCCACATTGTAGTACAAACAATATATATGGTACTACAATCTCCGCTACAGGATGCGTCAGGGATTGGGATTTGCACTACGAAAGCAGTAATCTGATTTCTCACGCCTTTCATGGAATCGAACACGATGACGCAGGAACCACTGAATAAAACCGATCGCATCATCCAGACGCTGGGTACACAGATTGTGGGCGGCAAATATGTTCCCGGTTCGCCGCGCTGCCAGCAGAGGCGGAACTGTGCGAGGAGTTTGAAACCTCGCGCAACATCATCCGGGAAGTGTTCCGCTCGCTGATGGCGAAGCGGCTGATTGAAATGAAGCGCTATCGCGGCGCGTTTGTTGCCCCGCGCAACCAGTGGAACTACCTCGATACCGATGTGCTGCAGTGGGTGCTGGAAAACGATTACGACCCGCGGCTGATTGGCGCCATGAGCGAGGTACGAAACCTGGTGGAACCGGCAATTGCGCGCTGGGCGGCGGAACGGGCAACGTCCGGTGATCTGGCGCAGATTGAGTCGGCTTTAAACGACATGATCGCCAATAACCAGAACCGGGAGGCGTTCAACGAGGCGGACATTCGCTATCACGAAGCGGTGCTGCAGTCGGTGCATAACCCGGTATTACAGCAGCTTAGCGTGGCGATCAGCTCGCTACAGCGAGCGGTATTTGAACGTACCTGGATGGGTGATGAGGCCAACATGCCAAAAACGCTCCAGGAACATAAAGCGCTGTTCGATGCGATACGGCATCAGGACGGCGATGCGGCAGAGCAGGCGGCGCTCACCATGATTGCCAGCTCGACACGAAGGCTGAAGGAAATCACATGACATCTCGCTACATCGCAATTGACTGGGGATCGACCAATCTGCGCGCCTGGCTTTATCAGGGCGAGCAGTGCCTGGAGAGCAGGCAATCAGAAGCAGGCGTGACGCGCCTGAACGGTAAATCCCCCGAGGCGGTGTTAGCTGAGGTCACACAAAACTGGCGCGACAGCGCCACGTCGGTGGTAATGGCGGGAATGGTGGGCAGTAACGTAGGCTGGAAAATTGCACCTTATCTGCCGGTTCCCGCCCGTTTCTCCGCTATTGGTGAGCAGTTAACGTCCGTTGGCGACAATATCTGGATTATTCCCGGTTTGAGCGTCTCTCGCGACGATAACCGCAACGTGATGCGCGGCGAAGAGACGCAGCTGCTTGGCGCGCGCGCTCTCTCTCCTTCTTCTGTCTACGTCATGCCCGGCACGCACTGTAAGTGGGTCCAGGCTGACGCTGAGCAAATCCACGATTTTCGCACCGTAATGACCGGCGAGCTGCACCATTTGCTGCTCAACCATTCGCTGGTCGGGGCCGGTTTACCTGAGCAGGAATCCTCGTCAGAGGCGTTTGCCGCCGGGCTTGAACGTGGGATCGCCTCCCCTGACGTTTTGCCGCAGCTTTTTGAGGTTCGCGCCTCGCACGTGCTGGGACTTCTCCCGCGCGAGCAGGTCAGCGAGTTTCTCTCCGGCCTGCTGATTGGCGCAGAGGTCGCCAGCATGCGTGAGTTCATCGCGCACGAGCAGGCCATTACGATTGTCGCAGGCGCATCGCTAACGTCGCGCTACGAACAGGCATTTCGCGCCGTTGGGCGTGATGTTTCGACGGTATCCGGCGACACGGCATTTCAGGCAGGAATAAGGAGCATCGCTCATGCAGTGGCAAACTGATCTTCCCCTTATCGCGATTTTGCGCGGCATCACGCCCGATGAGGTGTTAGACCACGTCGGCGCGGTTATCGACGCCGGGTTCGACGCGGTAGAAATCCCGCTCAACTCGCCCGAGTGGGAAAAAAGCATTCCGGCCGTGGTGGAGGCCTTCGGCGATAAGGCGCTGATTGGCGCAGGTACCGTGTTACAGCCTGAGCAGGTCGATCGGCTGGCAAAGATGGGCTGCAGGCTTATCGTCACACCCAATATTCAGCCTGAGGTGATCCGCCGCGCAGTGGGTTACGGCATGACAGTCTGCCCGGGCTGCGCCACCGCCACAGAAGCCTTTACTGCCCTTGATGCGGGCGCGCAGTCGCTCAAAATTTTCCCGTCATCGGCTTTTGGACCGGACTACATCAAGGCGTTGAAAGCGGTATTGCCCGCCAGCGTGCCGGTCTTTGCCGTGGGCGGCGTAACGCCAGAAAACCTGGGCCAGTGGATGAGCGCTGGTTGTGTGGGCGCAGGGCTGGGCAGCGATCTTTATCGTGCCGGACAGCCGCTGTGGAACGTACCGCGCAGCAGGCGGCAGCATTTGTGAAAGCGTATCGAGAGGCAGTGCAATGAAAATAACCAAACTCACCACGTACCGTTTACCCCCGCGCTGGATGTTCCTGAAAATCGAAACCGATGAAGGGGTGGTAGGCTGGGGCGAACCGGTGATTGAAGGGCGCGCGCGCACCGTTGAAGCGGCGGTGCACGAGCTGGGGGAATACCTGATTGGTCAGGATCCGGCGCGCATTAACGACCTGTGGCAGGTGATGTACCGCGCGGGCTTCTACCGCGGTGGTCCGATCCTGATGAGCGCCATCGCCGGTATCGACCAGGCGCTGTGGGATATCAAAGGCAAAGTGCTGAACGCGCCGGTCTGGCAGCTGATGGGCGGCCTGGTGCGCGACAAAATCAAAGCCTACAGCTGGGTCGGTGGCGACCGTCCGGCGGAAGTGATCGACGGCATCACGCAGCTGCGCAACATCGGCTTTGACACCTTCAAGCTCAACGGCTGCGAAGAGATGGGCGTTATCGACAATTCGCGTGCGGTAGACCGGGCGGTCAATACCGTGGCGCAAATCCGTGAAGCCTTCGGCAACGAGATTGAGTTTGGCCTGGATTTCCACGGCCGCGTCAGCGCGCCGATGGCCAAAGTGCTGATTAAAGAGCTGGAGCCGTATCGCCCGCTGTTTATCGAAGAGCCGGTGCTGGCCGAGCAGGCGGAGTACTATCCGAAGCTGGCTGAACAGACCCATATTCCTATCGCGGCGGGTGAACGCATGTTCTCGCGCTTCGAGTTTAAACGCGTGCTTGAAGCGGGCGGGATTGCGATCCTGCAGCCGGATCTCTCCCATGCGGGCGGCATCACCGAATGCTACAAAATTGCCGGGATGGCCGAAGCCTACGACGTGGCGCTGGCACCGCACTGCCCGCTGGGCCCAATCGCGCTGGCGGCCTGCCTGCACGTCGACTTCGTCTCCCGCAACGCGGTGTTCCAGGAGCAGAGCATGGGGATTCACTATAACAAGGGCGCGGAACTGCTCGATTTTGTGAAAAATAAAGAAGACTTCAGCATGGATGGCGGTTTCTTTAAACCGCTTAACGAAGCCGGGCCTTGGCGTGGAAATTGACGAAGCTAAAGTCATTGAGCTGAGTAAAAATGCGCCGGACTGGCGAAACCCGCTGTGGCGTCATGAGGATGGCAGCGTAGCCGAATGGTAAATGCGCGTCATACTTCGCGCTGGTGATGCGTTGGCTGCGTTTTCTTACGCGCCGATTATCAGGCGATTAAACATCTGACTATTTAAACCATGTGCGGAATATATAAGGCACAGGGCAGCGCTCAACCTGTTTTCACCGCGCTGCCAGCGAATTTTACCGCATTCTGTTTACGTTTTTAATTAAAAAAACCAAATACACCCTCTGTAAATTACAGGGCATGGTGAGCGGCTTCGCTATGCCCAAAATCTGGAGACAGATTGCGATGGATATTCCAGTTACCGCTACAAAAACCGGGCGTCGCCGCTACCTGACGCTGATTATGATCTTTATTACCGTGGTCATTTGCTATGTCGACCGCGCCAACCTTGCCGTGGCATCGGCCCATATTCAGGAAGAGTTTGGCATCAGCAAAGCGGAAATGGGCTACGTCTTCTCGGCGTTTGCCTGGCTGTATACGCTATGCCAGATCCCCGGCGGCTGGTTTCTTGACCGCGTGGGTTCACGTCTGACCTACTTTATCGCCATTTTAGGCTGGTCCGTGGCGACCCTGTTCCAGGGCTTCGCCACCGGGCTGATGTCGCTGATTGGCCTGCGCGCCATCACCGGGGTTTTCGAAGCGCCCGCGTTCCCGACCAACAACCGTATGGTGACCAGCTGGTTCCCGGAACACGAGCGTGCGTCCGCCGTTGGCTTTTACACCTCCGGGCAGTTTGTCGGCCTGGCGTTCCTGACGCCGCTGCTGATCTGGATCCAGGAGCTGCTGAGCTGGCACTGGGTGTTCATCGTCACCGGCGGGATTGGCATTATCTGGTCGCTTATCTGGTTCAAGGTCTACCAGCCGCCGCGTCTGACCAAAAGTATCACCAGGGCCGAGCTGGATTACATCCGCGACGGTGGCGGTCTGGTGGATGGTGATGCGCCGGTGAAAAAAGAGGCGCGCCAGCCGCTGACCAAAGCGGACTGGAAGCTGGTCTTCCACCGTAAGCTGGTGGGCGTGTATCTGGGTCAGTTCGCGGTTACTTCTACGCTGTGGTTCTTCCTCACCTGGTTCCCGAACTACCTGACCCAGGAAAAGGGTCGCGGCGCTGAAGGCGGGCTTTATGACCACCGTGCCGTTCCTCGCCGCATTTTTCGGCGTGCTGCTCTCCGGCTGGCTGGCCGATAAGCTGGTGAAAAAAGGGTACTCGCTGGGCGTGGCGCGTAAAACGCCGATTATCTGCGGCCTGCTGATCTCAACCTGCATTATGGGTGCCAACTACACCAACGATCCGGTGTGGATTATGGCCCTGATGGCGGTGGCGTTCTTCGGCAACGGTTTCGCCTCCATCACCTGGTCGCTGGTGTCGTCCCTGGCGCCGATGCGGCTGATTGGCCTGACCGGCGGCGTGTTCAACTTTGTCGGCGGACTGGGCGGGATCACCGTACCGCTGGTCATCGGCTACCTGGCGCAGGACTACGGCTTCGGCCCGGCGCTGGTCTACATCTCCGCCGTAGCGCTGATCGGCGCGCTCTCCTACATCCTGCTGGTGGGCGATGTGAAACGAGTAGGCTAATCTTCCGGGTGCGCATGCCTGCGCACCCGCATTAGCTGCTCAGCTTTTGCTTAACTGAACGGCATCACGTAATTTGTCCGGCAACGGTTACATCTGAGGTTGCCCCATGTCAGAAAAACAAATCACCTTCGCCTCCCGCAACCATCAGCTCACCAACATCAATACCTGGACGCCGGACAGCCAGTGGCTGGTCTATGATGTGCGCCCGTCCGGCGCGTCGTTCACCGGCGAAACCATTGAGCGGGTCAACGTCGCTACGGGTGAGGTGGAGGTGGTCTATCGCGCCACTGACGGCGCGCATGTTGGCGTGGTGACCGTTCATCCGGCGCAGAGGATAAATACGTCTTTATCCACGGCCCGAAAAATCCGGATGCAGACTGGCACTACGATTTTCATCATCGTCAGGGCGTGATTGTGCATAACGGCATCGCGGTCAGCAACCTCGACGCGCTGGATATCACCGCGCCCTATACGCCGCAGGCGCGCTGCGCGGCGGCAGCCACGTGCATGTCTTCAGCCCGAACGGGCAGTTCGTCAGCTTTACCTATAACGACCATGTGTTGCATGAGCGCGATGTGCGTGAAGACCTGCGCAACGTCGGCGTGGCGGTGCCGCTGCATCCGGTGTGCCCGCCGAAGCAGCATCCGCGCGAATATGACGGCAGCCACTACTGCGTGCTGGTGAGCCACACCCGGCGCGACCCACAGCCGGGCAGCGATCAGATCAACCGCGCCTATGAAGAGGGCTGGGTTGGCGCGCGCGGCTATCAGAAAGCGGACGGCAGCTGGCAGCGCTGGGCCATCGCCTTTATCGGCGATACGCGCAATGCCAGTGGTGAAAAAGTGCCGGAAGTGTTTGTGGTCGATCTGCCTGAGGCGCTGGCGGACTATGCCAGAGCCGGCGATGCGCCGCTGCAGGGCACGCCAGAGCACCCTGCCAGCGCCGCCTGCCGGGGTGAAGCAGCGTCGTTTGACCTTTACGCATAAGAGGGCGTATCCGGGCCTGGTGAACGTGCCGCGTCACTGGGTGCGCGCTGCGCCGGATGGCAGCGCGATCGCCTTTTTGCAGGCTGACGAGCAGGGCATTGTGCAGCTGTGGCTGATCTCTCCCAACGGTGGCGCGGCGCGTCAGATAACCTCACTGCGCAGCAGCATTCAGTCTGCTTTCAGCTGGCAGCCGGACGGTACGGCCATCGCCTTTATCTGTGATAACAGCGTGATGCGGTGGTGAGATAGCCAGCGGACAGTGTACGCGCCTTACCGCGCGCAGCGCGCAACCGCCGGGCGGCGACGCGGTGGTGTGGTCGCCGGACGGGAAGCAGATCGCCTACATGCGCGAGGTTGACGGCTGGCGACAGCTGTTCTGCGTCAGTGCGATTCCGCCGGCATAGCCGCCGCGGTGGCCAGGCTGGCCTGGGTGCCAGCCATCTTCTCGCTCTGCAGCACGCGTTCGCGCGGCGAATCTTTGGTTTTATCGTCGTCGGCGCGGAAGTAATCCCACGGCAGCAGCAGCGTATCCATCACCGCCGAGAAGGGCAGATCGATCAGCGCCAGCGGTTTAATCGCCCAGCTGGTATTGTCATCGGTCAGCATCTCTGCGCTGGCGCGCGTGCCGGGGTAGTAACCCTGGCTGGCACCGGTATGCGACATCACGCTGGAGCAGCCTGATGTGGCACAGGCGCAGCAGACCAGCAGGCCGGTGAGTGGAAAGCGTTTCATCATTTTCATCATCATCATCCCTACAGTCATGGCATGGCCCTGGAACTCAGGGTTATAGTGTGTCTTACCTGACATAATAGCCCGCATAACTCCGCACTGTGGTTCATGTCCATTTACCCGTCAGGCGAGGCGTCCCCTGAGTGTATGCCATATCGTCAGAATTGCTGCAAAAAAAAGCGCATTGACCCTTGAAAGCGACCTGAGCGCACCCATCTTTAAGCTACGGTCACGACGCGGTCGCCGACAGGGACACCGACGGGCCGGACAACCTGTCCATGGTGGAAGGTTGCCAAAACTTGCTGATTATCAGGAGTCTTATTTATGCGTAACTTTGATCTCTCTCCGCTTTATCGTTCTGCTATTGGTTTCGACCGTCTGTTTAACCTGCTTGAGTCCAACCAAAACCAGGCTAACGGCGGCTACCCTCCGTACAACGTCGAGCTGGTAGACGAAAACCACTATCGCATCACCATTGCCGTCGCCGGCTTTGCGCAGAGCACGAACTGGATATCACCGCGCAGGACAACCTGCTGGTGGTACGCGGCGCCCACCCTGAAGAGCAGCAGGAACGTAAATACCTGTACCAGGGCATCGCAGAACGTAACTTCGAACGCAAATTCCAGCTGGCCGATCACATCGTGGTGCGCGATGCGCGTCTCGAACTGGGCCTGCTGAGTATCGATCTGGAACGCATCGTCCCGGAAGAGGCGAAACCACGCCGGATTGAAATCCTGAAATAAGGCTAACGAAGTAAAGAAAAACGCCGCTGCAACGCGGCGTTTTTTTATGGCTGCATCATCAGGTACGTACCAGCAGGCGCTGGCTCACCATACCGCCGAACACATTCACCAGCAGCCCGAGAATGATCACCGACGCGCCGAGAATCTCCTGCGCCGACAGAGTTTCACCGAGGATCAGCGCGGCGCTGAGAATACCGACCACCGGCACCAGCAGCGACAGCGGCGCCACGCGCCAGGTTTCGTAGCGGCTGAGCAGATTGCCCCAGATGGCGTAGCCAATGATGGTGGCGAAAAACGCCAGATAGAGCAGTGCCAGCACCGTCTGCAGCGAAATATCCAGCAGGCTGGTGACAATGGCGGATTCGCCCTCGAACCACCACGAACAGGCAAAGAACGGTGCAATCGGCACCAGCGCGCTCCACACCACCAGCGACATCACCGGCACCTTGCGGTTGCGCAGGATAATCTTGTTAGTGATATTGCCCAGCCCCCACGACAGCGCCGCCGCCAGCGTCAGCATCATGGTGGTCAGCGTGATGCCCGCGGTTGTCTGGCCCTCCATACCGGCGGTTGCCAGCATAAACATGCCGAGCGTGGCGACCAGAATGCCGGCGATGTGGTTCCAGCGCAGCTTCTCGGCCAGCAGCAGCGCGCCGAGCAGCAGGGTGAAAAATGCCTGCGCCTGCAGCACCAGCGAAGCCAGCCCGGCTGGCATGCCAAGCTTGATGGCGAGGAACAGAAACGCGAACTGACCAAAGCTGATGGTCATGCCATACACCACCAGCCAGCGCAGCGGAATTGCCGGACGACGCACGAAAAAGATCGCCGGAAACGCCACCAGCGTAAAACGCAGTCCCGCCAGCAAAAAGGGCGGCATGCCCTGCAAACCCAGCTTAATCACCACAAAATTTACGCCCCACGCCACCACGACGCACAAGGCTAACAACATATCTTTCACGGACATACGCATTCCTCAGCGCGGCAATCAGGCGGTTGCCGTCACCGGTGTGGCGATCTCTGCACCGCAGTCGTCGCCGATCAGTCGAAAATAATCATCCACATCCAAAGCTACCGAGCGGTCCAGCGCACCGGCGTTAAACCACAGCGTCCCGACATCACGCAGTCGCGCATCCACGCGCAGCGCCAGTCGGTCATCAAAACTAAACGGCGGCACCGCGCCCATCACACACTGCGTCAGCGCTTGTGCCTGCTCAGGGGTGGCAAACGTCGACTTCTTACCGCCAATGGCACGTGCGGCGTGTTTGAAGTTGATTTTGCAGTCGCCGGGTACGATCGCCAGCAGATAGCGCGGCGCGGTGCCGTCCGGCATGGTGACTTCCAGCACCATCGCTTTGGCCGCCTGCTGGAGATCGTTTCCGCGGATGGCGCTGATCACCTCGGTCTGGCCGATGGCCTCATGCTCCACCACGCGGTAGCGGGCCTGCTGCGCATCCAGCAGCGCGATCACTTTGTCATAGGTTGTCATACTGTCTTCCTCGTCTAAGGCCGGGATTAACTCCAGGCAATGGCGTGCTTCATTTTTTTGTCGGTCAGGCCAAAGAAAAAGCCCATGGTGATGCGCGTGTCGCCTTCAACGCGATCGATTTCATGATAAAACGCGGGATTAAACAGATAGATATCGCCACTGCGCGGCGCGAACTCGCAGGTCTCGCTGCCAGCGATGACGCCGCTCTGGTAGCCCAGCTCGCCGGGCGTTTTAAAGCGCTCGTCTTCCGGCTGCCATTTCTTATTGAAGATGCGCAGCGCGCCGCCAGCGTTGCACTCCTGCAGGCACACGACGCAGCTCAGCTGATGCAGAATGTGCGTCACCGCCAGACCGCTGCCGGCGGCATCGCGCACGATGTTGTCGTTATGCAGCGGATTAGCGACGCCGTCAGCGTGGAAACGCACAATCGAGCCGGCGTAATCACCCAGTGCCGGTTCGGTGGCGGTTTGCAGACTCTCAAGGCGCAGCGCATGTTGCACCCAGTGGTAAATCTGCGCGCGCAGGGCGTGCAGCGAGGCAGGCAGCGCCGGCTGGATGTCGCGCAGTTCGGTGAAATAGTTTTCCGGCGCGGCGGTGTGCTTCGCCAGATACGGGCCGAGCGTGGTCAGCGCGCCATTTGGATAGTGAGAAACCCGTACCTGCTCGCGGCACTGCTGGAGATCAGCCACCACCGCGGTGCGCACCTCTGGCGTGAGGAAATTGCGCAGCACCAGCAGCGGCACGCGCGCGGTGACGATGTCATCCAGCCAGGTGCTTTCGACGAACATGTTGGGGTTAATGACGCGAATCTGATTGAAAATGGCCATGGGTTCACTCTCCAAAAGGAATTTCATGAAGTTCATGGTTGCTCATACGGTGCCATGCTGACGCCGTGCCCAGTGTTGAAACAGGTTCAGAGGAGATAAAGGTGCTGTTGTTCTGCTGACAACGATGCAGGGTGAAATAGTCGGGGTAAGGCGTGTCATCAGGATGCCATTGCCACGCCCAGGCCTTCTCGCGGGTGACGAAAATGGCGTTTGCCGCGCTGCCACCCGGCGCCACCCGGGCCATTTTTTCGCGCAGATAGTCGCGGGTGAAATCGGCGGGCGTCACACGGTCGACGATATATTCCAGATATTCAGCGGAATCAAAGCGCGACTGCGCCATGCCGAGCTGCGCATAGACGGTCGGCAAAAAGCCGTTGTGCATCATGTACCACTGGGTGGTGCCGCTGGTGCGCCGCAGCGGATGGGAGAACGCAATGCCCTGGTTTTTGCTGAGCGTGGCGTGACGCACGTGCACCGCCAGAAAGCGGCTGTGCTGCATGCGCGTGACGTCAATGCCTGGCAGTGCTTCGGCAAAGGTGCCGGTGCCATGCAGCGTACGGATCTGACCGTGCTCCAGCCACAGGCAGCCCCAGCCGTTGGGATGTTGTTTAATCGGGCCATCGTGCGCGGCGGTTTCACCGCAGCTCATGGCGCGTGCGGCGTCCAGTACCGCAGCGGCGTCAAACTGGCCGTGTGCCAGAATCATTCTGCACATAGTAAATCTCTCCGTGAGGTCAAAGCGGGAACAGCAAGAAGGGCGTGAAACACCGCCAGAATTTCGTCGCGACTGGCGGCAGGCAGACGCAGCGTGGCGAGAATCCCGGCGTGGCGCGTCAGATCGGCGTACAGCGATGAGCGCGGCGAGACCTCCAGCGCCGGTAAGTTGAGCGGTGGCAACAGCTGGCCGCGCTGATGCTCGGCAATCCAGCGCCCGGCGGCGTCATATTGCAGCCGCTGGCGCAACCGCAGCCGGCCGACGGCCTGTGACGGTGAGGCGAAGTGCAGTTCAGGCAGGCCGCGTCCGGCTTCAACCTGAAAAGCCACCTCGGCCCAGTTGATGCCGGTGACCTCTTCCACCAGGTTCACCACGCCCATGCCGGACAGGCGAAAGCCCATTTCGAGAAAGTGCGGTTCGCCGTTTACCATAATGAAATCAATGTGAAAAGCGCCGCGCCGGTAGCCGAAGGTTTCACAGCAGAAACTCATCAGGCTGGTGAAGGCGGCGGGCAGCTGCTGCGCCGCCATCGCCACATGGCCGGATTCGTAAAAGCTGATACAGCCGTCGGCCTCGGTATGCTGCTCAATCACCTTCTGGCAGCAGGTCAGCGCCACCGCGTGTCCATTCTCCACCACGCCCTGCAGCGAATATTCGTCACCGGCCAGCCAGCTTTCGACGATAAAGCCGGTAAAGCCGCGTCCGCCATAGTTCATGGTGTCGAGCAGCCGGGCAATCACCGCATCCAGCTGGCTGGCCTCTTCCACCAGCCAGATGCCCAGTCCGCCGCCGCCGTCGACCGGTTTGATCACGCAGGGATAAAGCAGCGCATCCCGCGCGTCGCCAATGCTGAGCGGTGAGGCAAAGAAGCGAAACTCCGGCTGTGGAAAACGCGGCCAGGCTTTGCGTAGCGCCATGCGCTGTGCATATTTATCCGGCGGGATGAAGCCCGGACCGGCATCCGGGCCGGCCAGCAGTTCGCGTACCCGGCCAGCGCTGGCGTTGTAAGCCTCAAAACCGGCCAGCACCACCTGTGGATGCTCCAGCAGACCGGCGTGCAGACAGGCATTGAGGACATCCCACGGATTTTCCGGGCGATCGAGACGCACAATCAGATCGAACGGCAGGGCGATGCTGAGCGATTGATAGTCGACAAAATCCCCCATTTCGGCCAGTACGGTAAAATAGCCTTCGCGTTTTGCCACCGCGCAGTAGGGATTTTGCCCGTCGCGCGTGGCGCCAATCTGCAGAAAAATCTTTCTCATCGCGTCGCCTTACCGGGTTAACGCCCGGAAATCACTTCAGTAACGATGTCCTGTAACGCACCGTTGTTAACCTGAATCACCGCTTTGTGCGGGTCGAAACGCAACACGCGCGACAGCGCATCGCCGCGCGCGCCGTCCAGCAGCGAACTCACCGCCGCGCTGCGCCAGCAGTGCCGCATCTGCGCCACGCTGAGGCCCGACAGCTGCGTGAGCTGCTGCGCCAGCGCCACATCCTCGCTCTCTCCGCTCAGCAAGGCGCGCACCGCGGCTTCTTCCGGCGCGGCCGGCAGCTGCAGCAGCCAGGCTTTAAGCTGCTGGCCGGCGGCGATAAACGGTGAATAGATCATGCATACCAGCTGGGTTTCACTGAGGCCGAAAGCGTCGAGTGCGAACTGCGCGGCGCGCTGGCGTGCGCGGGCAATCGCGGCATCGTCCTGATAGCGCGCGGCCATCTCATCGATCAGCTGCGGCGGAAAGTCCTTCTGCACCATCAGGCCGAGCGCAAAGCGCACATATTCGCGAATGCCTTCGGCGTAGCTGCGCTGCAACAGCGTCTCCGCACGCAGACCGCGAATATGTGCCATTAACGTCGGGTTGCCGCAGTCCGACTCGGAGAAGCTGAACATCAGCTCATCGAAGCGGAAATGCATGAATTCGGTCAGCAGCGCCCAGTGCGCGCCAGCCTCATAAGCGGTGTCCTGATAGATGTTGAAGAACAGCGGGTCGCGCGCCAGCTGCCAGGTAATGCGATGTGCCGGCGTGACCTGGTCAGCGCCGTAAATGTCGGCGAAGTAGCGCGCCGCCACGCCGTCCAGCGTGTGCAGAAAGCCGCTGAAGCCGCGCGACTTATCGGCCATCGGCGCATCAAACAGTTTTGACAGGTGGCGCGCCCACGCAAGGTAAGCGGTCTGTTCCTGCGGCGAATCGCCGGTGATGATCACATCGACGCCGCCATCGTAGTGCGCCGCCAGGCCAAACGAATTCACCATGCTCAGGTTGCAGGCGTTGCAGAAGGTGGAGCGCGCGTCGGCACGGAAGCGGTGACCATTCATCAGCACATCGTCGCGGTTCTGCTGGCGCACGCTTTGCGGCATCGGCAAATGGCGATCGAAGGGACGAATCTGCAGCCCGTCGGTCACCAGGCACTCGGTGAACGCGTCGTCATGGATACGCAGCGCGCGATAGACGCGGTCGATGTTTTCCATCACGCTGTCGTTCATGGCGGCATGGCGATTAGTGCTGATGCGCAGCTGAAACGTGCTGTTGCGCTGTTGCCAGATTAACCCCTGAATGTAACGTACGTAGGCCACCATATAGCTGCTGTCTTTGCCGCCGCCATAGGCCAGCAGCACGCGGTTACGTTCGGGATGGTCGGGATCGGGCAGGGCGGCGAGCAGTCGCTGAGCACAGTGCTGGGCGGAATCGAGAATCGCGGGCGTCAGGTATTCTTCAATTTCACTCATCATCGCGGACAGATTATTCATTTTTCACTTCATCCTTTGGCTAATAAAATCGCCGCTGCCGTGCGGGCGACAACGGGCTGGAAAACGGGCCACGAAGGTGCTGCGTGAAGCTGAATTAACAGATGCAGCCTAAAGTACTTTGAATGTAATCTGATGAATACGCACAGATCAGCACGATATGGGGTGGAACAGATGGCGGGTGAAACGCAGGAACAGGAGAGTCAGAGCAGTCGTTACCGTCAGATCGCTGAGCAGATAAAACAGGCCATTCACAGCGGATCGCTGCCGCCCGACAGCCGTTTGCCGTCGGTGCGCACGCTGGCGACGCAGTATCGCGTCAGCATGACCACTGCGCTGAAAACATTACGCACGCTGGAGGATGAGCACTACGCGGTGGCGCGGCCGAAGTCTGGCTTTTTTGTCGCACCGCGTCCCACAGAGAAAAAAGTGCCGGCGGTATTCAGCGAGCAGCCGCGCGAAGTGGCGCCGCTGGATGAGCAAACTGAACTGCACCTGGCGATGCTGGGATCGGACTGCCGCGTGCGGCTCGATCTGGCCAACGGCGATATCTCACTCTATCCGGTGAAAAAAATTGGCCTGCTGATGCGGCAGATGGGTTACAGCAAACCGGCGCTGCTCGGTAATACGGTGAAAGGCACCGGCTATGCGCCGCTCAAGGCGGAAATTGCCCGGCGCGCGGTGGATTATGGCTGCAATATCAGCGCCGATGACATCCTGGTCACTAACGGCTGCATTGAGGCGATTTCGCTGGCGCTGCGCGCCACCACGCGGCCGGGCGATATCGTGGCGGTGGAGTCGCCGTGCTACTTCGTGCTGCTACAGATGCTGCACAACCTCAACCTGCGCGTCATTGAAGTGGAAGCCGGGCCGGAGGGTTACGTTAACGTCGCGAAACTCACCGGGCTGTTCCGGCGTAAAGCGGTGCAGGCCTATCTCACCATCAACAACATCAATAATCCGCTGGGCAAAAGCATTCCCAACGAGCATAAGGCGTATATCGCGCGCCAGGCCGATGAGAATGATGTGGTGATCATTGAGGACGATATCTTTGGCGATACGGCTTTCGGCGAGCGCCGGCCGTTTCCGATGCGCGCCTTCAGCCCCAATGCCATCCTGTGCAGCGGCTTTTCCAAAACCGTGGCGCCTGGCATCCGTATTGGCTGGGTGCACAGCACCAAGTACATGCGCAAAATCGCCTCGCTGAAGTACACCACCAGCATGGGCACGTCGGTGCTGTCGCAGGCGGCGATTGCCGAACTGCTGCGCAGCGGCGGTTACGATGCGCACCTGCGCAAGCTGCGGCGCGAGCTGAAAAATCAGATTCACCATATGCGCCAGGCGGTGCTGCGCTACTTCCCGGCGGGCACGCGTGTGTCGGAGCCGGAGGGCGGTTACGTGCTGTGGGTGGAGATGCCGCAACAGGCGCTGAACGTGCGCGCGCTGTTTCTCAAGGCGCGCAACGCGGGCATCGGCATCGCGCCCGGGCACATCTTCGCCACCGATCACCGCTACGATCACTGCTTCCGGCTCAACGCCGGTTTTGGCTGGAATGCTGAAGTCGAACAGGCGATTCAGCAGCTGGCGCAGTGGTGCCAGCTGTCGTTAAGCGCGGATTAAGCGTTCCAGGCGTTGTCCAGCTCTTCCGCCAGAATCTGTACCGCACGCTCAATCTTGTCGCTATCGGGCACGTAGTTCATGCGCATGCACTGATGGGTGTGCGGCCAGGGCTTTTCCAGCCCCGGGAAGAAGTAATCGCCCGGCACCATCAGCACGCCGCGCTTTTTCAGGCGCTGGTAAAGCAGCTTCGGTGGTGATCGGCAGATCCTTAAACCACAGCCACAGGAAAATCGCCCCTTCAGGTTTGTGGATCAGGCAGCGTTCTTCCGGTAAATAGCGGCGAAGCATCGCGATCGTCTCCTGAACGCGCTGATAGGAACGGCTTAATCACTTCATTAGACAGGCGCAGCAGATCGTTGCGCTTAATCATTTCGCACATCATCGCCGGGCCAATGCCGCCCGGTGAAAGGCTGATAATGCCGTTCATGTTGGTAATGGCGGTGATGATTTTCTCATTGGCGATGATGATGCCGCAGCGGCTGCCCGGCAGGCCCAGCTTGGAGAGGCTCATGCACAGGACGATGTTCGGGTTCCACAGCGGACGTGCTTCGCTGAAGATAATGCCCGGGAACGGCACGCCGTAGGCGTTATCGATCACCAGCGGGATGCCGTGCTGATTTGCCAGCGCATCCAGCTTCATCAGTTCGTCGTCGGTGATGACGTTGCCCGTTGGGTTGGTCGGACGCGATACGCAGATCATGCCCGTCTCTTCACCAATGTGCAGATGTTCAAAATCGACGTGGTATTTGAACTGGCCTTCCGGCAGCAGCTCAATGTTGGGGCGCGCGGAGACGAACAGATCCTCTTCCAGCCCGGAATCGGCGTAGCCGATGTACTCCGGCGCCAGCGGGAACAGCACTTTTGGTGTCGTGCCGTCGGCGCGACGTCCTGCGAACAGGTTAAACAAGTAGAAAAACGCGCTCTGGCTGCCGTTTGTCAGTGCAATATTCTGTGGTTCGATATCCCAGCCCAGCTCTTCACGCAGCAGCGTAGCCAGCGCCTCCAGCAGCAGCGCTTTGCCGCGCGGGCCGTCGTAATTGCACAGCGCATCGGTTGCTTTGCCGTTTTCCTGCATCTGCAGCGAGCAGCTGTCTGGAAATAGGTCATTGATCTCCGGAATTTGCGCCGGGTTTCCGCCGCCGAGCATGATGGCGCCCGGTGTGCGCAGCCCGTCGTTGAGGTCCTCCATCAGGCGAGTAATGCCTGAATGGCGGGTAAATTTGTCGCCGAAAAGTGAAAACGTCATAGGAGGTAAAAACATTGTTATCAGGGGGAAGACCACCATAGCGCCCGCAACCGGCAGGCGCAATGGCTAAAGCCGTGGGATCAAGCCTGGACCTGCGGGTTAACGCAGTTTTTCTCCACTTTTCCGCTCAGCGCGGCAATCAGGTTGTCGACCGCGGTCGCCCGCCATGTTGTAGCGCGTCTCATGCGTGGCAGAGCCGATGTGCGGCAGGGCGACCACGTTCGGCAGCGTGAGGAGTGCCGCATCGACCGGCAGCGGCTCCTGCTCAAACACGTCCAGCCCGGCGGCGTGGATCTCGCCGTTTTGCAGCGCCTCAATCAGCGCCTTCTCATCCACCACCGGGCCGCGTCCGGCGTTGATGAAAATGGCGCTCGGCTTCATCAGTTTCAGCTGTTCCGCACCGATCAGATGGTGCGTCTCCTCGGTCAGCGGCAGGCTGAGGCAGACAAAATCGGCTCTCCTGCAACAGCGTATCCAGATCGCAGTAGCGCGCGTTAAAGCGTGCTTCCGCTTCGGCGTGATGGCGACGCGCGTTATACAGAATCGGCATGCCGAAGCCAAAGTGCGCGCGCTGCGCCAGCGCCAGCCCGATACGCCCCATGCCGACGATGCCCAGCGTTTTGTGGTGCACATCGATACCGAAGTGCTCAGCGCCAATACTCTTTGTCCACTCACCGGCTTTGACCCACTTATCCAGCTCGGCCACGCGACGGGCGGTGCTCAGTACCAGCGCCATCAGCGTATCGGCCACGGTTTCCGTCAGGACGTGCGGCGTGTGCATCAGCAGAATGTTGCGGGCGTTGAGGGCATCCACGTCAAAGTTGTCATAACCTACGGAAACGGTAGAGGTAGCACGAAGCTTCGGCATTTTCTCCAGCAGCGCGATCATCCACTTTTTCGCTTGAACCCAGCAGACCCTCGGCGCTGGCGAACGCGCCGGCGTGCTGTTCCACCGTCTCCGGCGAGACAGGTCTTTCACCTGCGTGACGGTGAAGTGCTCGTCCAGGCGTTGTCTGCAGGTCATCGGGCAGTGCTTTATACAGAATGACGGACGGCTTCATGCTATTTGCTCCCTGTAGAACGTGTGACGGGCGACCTGAGTCGCCCGGAAAAGTCATCGCTTACGCTTTCAGGCGTGCTTCGCCCCGTGAATCGGCGGCGGCGTTTTGTTGGCCGCCGGCTTAACAATCAGAGTAAGCCACACCGAGGCGAAAAGCGCTACCCCCATAAAGATGTACGAGGCTGACGGGCTGCCGGTGGCACCGTTCAGGTAGCCCACGAACCAGGAGCCGCAGAACGACCCCAGCGCGCCCATACTGTTAATCAGCGCCATTGCACCGCCCGCGACGTTGCGCGGCAGCATTTCCGGGATGATGGCGAAGAACGGACCGTACGGGGCGTACATGGCGGCACCGGCAATCACCAGCAGCGCGTAAGAGACCCAGAAGTGGTTGGCGCCCACGGCCCATGAGCCGATGAAGGCGAAGGCGCCAATCAGCAGCAGCGGCCAGACAAACAGTTTACGGTTTTGCAGCTTGTCCGATGCCCAGGACGCGACGATCATGGCGATGGTCGCCGCCAGATACGGTACGGCAGAGAGCCAGCCCACTTCGACCATGCCGAGGTTTTCGCCGCCGCTGCGGATAATCGACGGCAGCCACAGCACAAAACCGTACACGCCGATGCTCCAGGCAAAATACTGCGGGCACAGCAGGATAACGTTGCGGGAGCGGAAGGCTTCGCCGTAGTTACGCACCGCCTTCATGCCCTGCTGCTCTTTATCCAGCTGCGCCTGCAGCGCCGCTTTCTCATCGTCGGAAAGCCACTTCGCCTGGGCCGGTTTATCTTTCACCAGCACCCACCAGCAGAATGCCCAGATAACCGCCGGCACGCCTTCGATGATGAACATCTCGCGCCAGCCGAAGGACTGGATCAGGTAGCCGGACACCACCGACATCCACAGTACCGTGACCGGGTTGCCGAGGATCAGGAAGGTATTCGCGCGCGAGCGTTCGGATTTGGTAAACCAGTTGCTGATGTAGATCAGCATCGCCGGCATGACCGCCGCCTCAACGACGCCGAGGATAAAGCGAATGGCGGCCAGGGCAGGAATATTGTTCACCACGCCGGTCAGTGACGCGCAGGCGCCCCACAGGATCAGACAGATGAAGATCAGCTTACGCACGCTGCGGCGTTCCGCATAAATCGCGCCGGGGATCTGGAAGAAGAAGTAGCCCAGGAAGAAAAGGGCACCCAGCAGCGAGGAGATGCCTTTGGTGATGCCGAGGTCCTCAGTGATCCCCGCGGCGGAGGCGAAGCTGAAGTTGGCACGGTCAAGATACGCCAGGCTGTAGGTGATAAACACGATTGGCATGATGTACCACCAGCGTTTTGCTGCATTGGTCGAACTGTTCATAGGCTTGCCTCTGTTGTTGAGGCGGGCGCATTCTGTGGATGCGTCTCGAAATTAGGGTGTAGAGACAGTTTTAGCGTACTGGCACGGCATCGTAGCGGCGCGATTCATCGCGCGTTGTTGACGTTGCGTCCTGCATGTGCGCAATAAATTGCGCCGCTACGGGTCCGTGCGTTTATTTAATAATCGCCGAGCTCTGCGCGCGTCGGCAATCCTTCGCTGTCGCCCTGCACCTGAATGGCCAGCGAGCCAATCTTGTTGCCCCGCGCGACGGCCTGCGGCAGCGTTTTGCCTTCCAGCAGGGCGCTAATCACGCCCACGGCAAAGCCATCGCCCGCGCCGACGGTATCGACAACGTTCTCCACCTTCACCGCCGCGACCGCGCCCTGTTCGCCCTCGGCGGTTTTAAACCATGCGCCATCGGCACCGGTTTTCAGCACCACCGCTTTTACGCCTTTATTGAGGTAGAAATCGGCAATGCCTTCCGGCGTGACTTTCGCCGGTCAGAATCATCCCTTCTTTCAGGCCCGGCAGCACCCAGTCCGCCCGGAACGCCAGGCGGTTCAGCTTCTCCACCATTTCCGCTTCGCTTTTCCACAGCACCGGGCGCAGATTCGGATCGAAAGAGATCGTTTTGCCCTGCGACTTCATGGCTGTTGCCGCATGATCCAGCAGTTCATACGAGCTGGCAGACAGCGCGGCCGCCACGCCGCTCAGGTGCAGATGGCGCGCGGAGGCAAAATAGTCGGCGTGGTAATCCTCCGGAGACAGGTGGCTTGCCGCCGAGCCTTTACGGAAATACTCCACAATGGGATCGGTTCCATTTTCGACTTTCGATTTAAGCTGAAAGCCGGTAGGGAAGCGTCCATCAAGGGTGCACGCAGCGGCATCAATACCCTCTTTTTTCAGCGAGTCGAGGACGAAATGGCCAAAGCTGTCGTCCCCCACGCGGCTGACCCAGCCCACGTTCAGGCCGAGACGCGCCAGTCCGGTCGCGACGTTCAGCTCTGCGCCCGCCACGCGCTTGATAAAGTGCTCTACCGCGCTCAGTTCGCCCGTTTCGGTGGCGACAAACATCGCCATGGCTTCGCCGATCGTGATGACATCCAGCGTCTTGTGCATGGTTTACTCCTCGCGCAGCAGATTGACGTAATGGCGGGTAACGGCGGTTAAATCCGCCCCTTCCAGCGGGAACTCGATACCGCGCGGGGCATCGGCAGGCAGCTGGCCGAGCAGATCCAGCCAGCGCGCATCGGCGTGGTCCGGCGCCACGGCGCGGAAGTTATCTTTATGCGGCACGGCGGCTTTAACGTGGATATAGCTCACCGCAGCGACTGAGCTGCGCCGCTGCCTGCAGGGCGTCCTCGCCCACCCACAGCCAGTTGCCCATGTCGAAGGTCAGCGCCAGCGGCAGCGCGGCATTTCCCGACAGGCGGGCTGGAAGCGCTGCATCGGCGCGAGCTTACCGCAGTCGGGCGTCTGATCGTTCTCCACCACCAGCGTGACGTGCGAGCCGGCCAGCACTTCAACCAGCTGGCGATCGGCCAGCGAGACATAGTGACCCAGCGCCAGCTTGAGGCGCTGAGCGCCCAGCAGCTCAGCTTCCTGCAGAGAAGTGCGGGCAGACGTCCGGGTTGAGGGTGCCGTCGGGCATAAACAGGGCTGCGGGGGCGGAGTAGCACGCCAGCAGGCCGAGCAGCTCAATGGATTCGCCCAGCGCAGGCAGCGCCAGCAGCTCTTCGCTGCTGAACAGCTCGCGGCGGATCTCCACGCCGTCTGCCCCGGCGGCTTCAATCAGCGGCAGCAGCGCCCCCTGACCGCCCAGTCTGTCGCACCTTGTCCGCGCCGTACGCGGCGGTGACCACAATAATTTCCGCTTTCGACATCTTTCCTCCAGCCTGTCTCGCTGTACTGCCCGCCGCACCGTTTTGCGCCGGACAGCACGTTAATGTGCTGTAAAAAGCTTAATGGAACCGGTTCCAAAGAAAAGGTCAGGATGTTGAATTTATGATCGCTATCACGAAGTGGGCCGTGAAAAGCGGGATTAGCGCAGCGGCTGGTGGAGCCGCGAACGATCAGTTCGCCGGAGAAGACCTGCTCGCGAACGGCATCGCTGGTGCCTTCAATACGACGAACCACTTGTTCTACAGCGGCATAGCCAATCTGCCAGGTGGGCTGTTTGAGCGTGGTGATGCCGACGCCAGCCAGCTCCGCCCACTCCAGTTCATCAAAGCCCAGCAGGCCAATGTCGCTGCCCCAGTGCAGGCCAATGCGCTTGAGCGAGCGGGCGACCTGCAGCGTCAGCGCCCCGTTGGCGGAGATAACGGCTTTGCGCATCCCGCGATGGCGGGTGTGGAACTGGCGCAGGGTATTGTTCGAGCTGGCCGGCTTCGTGCAGCGGCGTTTCGGCATTTTCGGCGATCACGCCGGATGGATAACGCGCCGCTGATGGTGTCAAAGAAGGCGGCCAGGCGTTCGCGGCGGGTATTGACCATGCCCAGCGGTTCGCTCAGAAACAGAATCGCCTCGAAGCCCTGTTCGATCAGATGCTCGGTGGCGGTGCGGGCGGCCTCCGGGTTGTTGCCAGCCCGACCACGTCGCAGGCGAATTCCGGGATTTTACGGTCGATCAGGACCATGGGCAGGGAGGATTGCTGCAGGCGGTTTAGCCCCTCTTCGCGCATGCCGACCGCGTTCACCACAATGCCTTCCACCTGATAGCTGCGCAGCAGATCGAGGTAGTGCAGCTCCTGGTCGACTTCGTTGTTGGTATTACAGACCAGCGGCGTGAAGCCCTTCTCGCGACAGGCGGCTTCGATACCGCTGAGCACGTTCACGGAGTAGGGGTTGGTGATATCGGCGATGATCAGGCCGATCAGACGGGTGCGGCCGCGTTTGAGCCCGCGCGCCATCAGGCTGGGGCGGTAGTCGAGATCGGCAATGGCCTGTTCAATACGCGCCAGCAGCGCATCCGGCGAAAGCAGGTGTTTTTCGCCGTTAAGATAGCGCGAAATGCTGGTTTTACCGGTTTTGGCCGTGCGGGCAACGTCACTGATTGTGGCTCGTGGCGGCCTGGTTTTCATCACATACACCTGATTAATTGCATCAGGCGAAGACTATCACAGCGCGGCACCCGCGCAATCACTGTGCGTCAGAAGTGAGGCGCAGCATTGGCTGCCACAGCGTCTGTAACTGCGCGGGCGGCGCGCCCTCCAGCAGCTGCAGCACCATTTCGGCGACGCGTTCGCCAATCCGCTGCTGTGATGATTGCAGAATCGCGTTGACCGGTTGCGTGATAATGGAGTCATGCGGCAAACCATCGTACACGTACAGGGGAATTGCCTGCGCGCCGCTCAGACGCCCGGCCTGCTGCAGGGCAATCGCTGCGCCTTCGCCGAGCGGGCTGCAGTCGGTGATGATGGCGTCAGGCTGGATATCGTGCGCCAGCCAGGCGCGGGTTTGCTGATAGCCTGCGCGGCGCGAGGGCGGCAGCGCGGCCATCCAGCCAGCCTGCTGCGCGCAGGGCGTGGCGGGCAGCGCGTCGATAAACCCCTGCCGGCGGTCAAGAATGTAGGTGCTGGGCTCGTTACCGCCGAGATAAGCGATGCGCGTATAGCCCTGCTGCTGACAGTGCTGCGCCGCCAGTAGCGTTCCGGCATGGTTATCATAATCAAACCAGGCGTAAGGCTGCGGCAGCTGACTGCGCCCCAGCGTAAGAAAGCGAAAACCCTTCTGCTGCAGGCGCTGCAATCGCACATCCTGCGGCGTGGTATGGGTGACAATCAGCGCGTCCAGCATGCCGCTGCGCAGCATGCGCAGCAAATTGCGCTGCTGATCCTGCGGTTTGTCGGGGAGCAACAGCAGATCGATCTCGTGCAGGGCAAGGCGCTGATCGAGCGTCAGCAGCATTTCACTGTAGTAGCTGTCGTTGAGTGAGGCATTGCTGACCGGAAACACCAGCCCGACCGCATTGGCACGGCCGGTCTTCAGGCGACGCGCGGCGGCATTCGGGCGATAACCGCGCCGGTCGGCTTCCTCTTCGATGCGTTTGCGGGTAGCAGCGGCGACATCATCAAACCCATTCAGCGCACGGCTCACGGTGGTCACAGAGAGGCCAAGGGCGGAGGCGATAGCTTTGAGTGACATGATGGCTTTCCACTGATCAAATTTTGATCACGCTAGCATAAAGTCATCGCTGGCTCTATCGTGCTGCGACGTTTACGCGTTATCTGCTGCTTTGCGCCTCAATAAGCGCGTAAAAACACGTCAAAAGCCGGCCTGCAGCGGCAGACCGGCCTGTGCCTTAGCCCAGCGGACTCAGGGTAATTTCGACGCGACGGTTTTGGGCTTTACCGGCTTCGGTGCTGTTGCTGGCGACCGGGTTATCCGGGCCCATACCCTGGGTACGCAGGCGGTTCTGCGCCACGCCCTGCACGATCAGCGCGCTGGCAACGCTCTCTGCTCGCTGCTGCGACAGGCGCATGTTCAGCGCGCGCGTGCCGGTGCTGTCGGTAAAGCCGACCACGTTGACGGCGGTTTTCGGATACTCTTTCAGCACCATCGCCACACCGGTCAGCGTATTTGCGCCGGCCGGTTTCAGGTTGGCGCTGCTCGAGTCAAAGGTCACGTTGTTCGGCATGTTCAGCACGATGTTATCGCCCTGACGCGTTACGCTGACGCCGGTGCCGCGCATCTTGTCGCGCAGTTTGGCTTCCTGCACATCCATGTAATAGCCGACGCCGCCGCCCAGTGCCGCACCGGACGCTGCGCCAATCAGCGCACCTTTACCGCGATCTTTCTTCGACGAAGAGAGCACGCCCACGCCAGCGCCCAGCACCGCGCCCAGACCCGCGCCGATGCCCGATTTCCCGGCCTGCGATTCGCCGGTATAAGGATTGGTGGTACAACCCGACAGCGCCACGCTGCCGCTCATTAACAAGGCCAGCGCCAGTACACGCTTTTTCATGAAAAAGTCCCTCATACGGAAACGGGGAAAATGCCCCAAAACGGCACTATTATGCCGTTCAATGATGGGGAAATTCGTGAGGCGCAGTCTTAATTTGTAAACTTTTGCCTTAAAGATTATCGGGATGGCAGAAACAGCTGGTTTGATGATCGTTTATCAGCCCGCAGGCCTGTAAAAAAGAGTGGCAGGTTGTAGGCCCGACGAATTTAAAACCACGCTTCTTAAGCGCTTTAGACAGCGCAATGGCCGGTTCGGAGGTGGTAGGCGCCAGTTTATAATCCGCGTAACGGTGCAAAATCGGCTGGTTGTCGACAAATGACCAGATAAAGCGGGAAAAGTCTTCGCCGGTGGCCTCCAGCGCCAGCAGCGCTTTGGCATTATTGATGATGGCTTCCAGCTTGCCGCGATGGCGGATCAAACCGCTGTTCTGCAGCA
Source organism: Enterobacterales bacterium (assembly GCA_039593635.1). GTDB lineage: Bacteria > Pseudomonadota > Gammaproteobacteria > Enterobacterales > Enterobacteriaceae > Enterobacter. The sequence goes on along the minus strand of JBCNOW010000013.1, from coordinate 77,233 downwards.
GGCGCAGCAGATCGGCCTCATCCATCAGCGCCACCGCCTGCGGATCAAAATTATGAAACGCCTGGCGGTAGTTCTCGCGCTTTTTCAGCACGGTGATCCATGACAGGCCAGCCTGTTGCCCCTCCAGACACAGCATCTCAAATAAGGCGCGCTTATCGGTCTGCGGCACGCCCCATTCCGTGTCGTGGTACGCCAGATAAAGCGCATCCTGTGTTACCCAGCCACATCGCTGCATTGCATCACTCCCTAAGCATGAGGAAAAAGCGGTCAGTCGCTTGACGTTTGAAAGAATCGATTAATAGTTAATCAATGGGTGCCGATAATAACGTCATGGACGTTCGCGCTGCAACCGGGTGAACGCTTCAGGATCATCATCAATTTCAAGGCCAACCCGATCCCTTCTGGCTCGTCAGGAGTCTTTCATGTGGCAGAACAGTCAGCGGACCGGCCAGCGTCTCCTTGCGCTGGCCTTTAGCGGTGGGTGGCTACTGGTGGCGGCCCTGCCGGCGTACGCCTGGGATCAGGCCAGCGAGAGCAGCGCGCCGGATTACAATGCGATACTTGCCGAAAAAATTTCCAGTAATCATCTGATGTTGACAGAAAACCGCGACAGCGATCTGCTTGATGCCGCGCTCAATCCGCCCGGCGGCGGCATGGCGCTACACAGCGAAACGGCCAGCGTCGGCAACTCGCCGCTGGTGAACCGCTACTCGGCAGGCTGGAACCTGCCGATGAATGACCGCCTGCGCACCGGTCCGGTGGCGCAGTTTGCCGTCGATGATTCCACCCTGAGCTGCGCCGCCTGCGCGCCGGTCGATCGTAACAACGCCGAACACATCGCTTCACTGGGCTGGCGCGTGGATTCCAGTTTTGGCTGGATATCGCCGTGGGCACAGGTGAGTTACAGCCATCAGCTCAGCTTTGACGGCACGGCCGCGCCACGCGATCGGCCGGAAGAGATGAACCGGGAAACGAACTGGATGGATGTCAGCGTCGGTGCCCGTCTGCCGCTCGGCCAGAACATGGCGGCGTTCGCCTCCTTCGCCCAGACCGGTGCGGTCAGCAGTGGCGAACAGTTCATTTACAACCTCGGCGTCAGCGCCAGCTTCTGAAGCGGCATGAAATGAGAAGTGGTGCCAGCCAGCGGAAATATAATAAGCGCGCTAATTATTTTCTGATTTGGTATCACAATGCGCGAAAACATTATTCTTATTAGCCGCGAACTGGCGGCCTTTATCATCAGTGGATTGGTGCTGGTCTTTTGTATGGCGATGGTCTACATCGACGTCAACTGGATGAACGATGCACTGCACGAAACCTCTTTCACCGAAGCGACACAGGAGCTGATGCTGGCGGCCATTGCCGCACTGTTCTTCCTCGCCGCCTGGCAGCGACCGCAGCAGCGCAGCGCGCTGATCCTGGTCGGTGGCTTCTTCAGCTGCATGCTGATTCGTGAAATGGATTTTCTGTTCGACGTGGTGCAGCACGGCGCATGGCTGTGGTTTGCGCTGGCAACCACCGCGGCCTCGCTGGCGATGGCGCTGCGTCAGCCGCGGCAAATCCTGCCGGGCCTCGCGGCACTGCTGCAGCATCGCAGCTGGCAAATGATGGCCGCCGGGCTGCTGGCGGTGCTGGTGTTCTCGCGGCTGTTTGGCATGCATGAGCTGTGGCAGCAACTGATGCTGGATGGCTATAACCGCGTGGTGAAGAACATGGCGGAAGAGGGCAGCGAGCTGTTTGGCTACAGCCTGTGTCTGGTGGCATCGCTGCGCTATCTGTGGCAAACCCGCCCGGCGCTGGCAACGGCCCACGCCAGCCTTCGCGTGGTCAGCATTGAGGCGGCTGAACCGCACTTCGCCTCGCGTTAAATCCGCGCGGTTTTATGGCGATCCCCGGTGCTAAAACAGGTACACTGACCGCTTAGCACCGGGTCGCCGGTGCACCGGGTGAGTCAACGTCAGGTTTCTTCATGTCAGTCAAAATCTTATCTTCAACGCTGGTGGGGCTGGACGGCTTTTGCCACGATCCCCTCACCACGCTGCAGCAGGCCGATAACGGCACGCTGGCGGTGCTGCACAACAATGTTCCGGCGTTTTACGCGATCACGCCGCAGCGCCTTGCGCACCTGCTGGCGCTGGAAGCAGCGGCGCAGCAGCCGAATGATGTCACGCTGGACGACAGCCTGTTTCACAGCGACGCCGCGCCGATCACCGTGCCGGTGGGTAAGTTTGCCATGTATCCGGGCTGGCAGCCGGACAGCGACTTCCAGCGCCAGGCGGCGATCTGGGGCGTGGCGCTGAGCGAGCCGGTGACCGCCGCAGAGCTGGCGGCTTTCATCGCCTACTGGCAGGCGGAAGGCCGGCTGTTTCACCATGTACAGTGGCAGCAGAAACTGGCGCGCAGCGTGCAGATGAACCGCGCCGCCAACGGCGGTCAGCCAAAGCGCGATATCACCCAGATCAGCAATACTGATTATGATATTCCCGATGGATTCCGAGGTGAGTAATGAAAACGCCGAACGATCTTTTCAGTCGCCTGAAAAAAATTATGCCCGCGGATGTGCAGCCAAAGTTTAAAAACGGCGCCGAGCTGCTGGCGTGGAATCAGGAGCAGGGCCGGCTGCGCTCAGAAGCGATTGTGCGCGAAAACCGCGCCATGAAGATGCAGCGCATCATGGGCCGCTCCGGCATCCGTGAGTTGCACATGAACTGCTCGTTCGACAACTACCGCGTCGAAAATGACGGCCAGCGCAAGGCGCTCAGTCTGGCGCGTGAATACGCCGCCGGGTTCGAGAACAGCATCGCCAGCTTTGTCTTCTCCGGCCGTCCCGGTACCGGTAAAAACCATCTGGCGGCGGCGATTGGTAACGATCTGATTCTGCGCGGTAAAAGCGTGCTGATTGTCACGGTGGCCGATCTGATGTCGAGCATGAAAGGCACCTTCAGCGGCGGCAGCGACCTGACCGAAGAGCGGCTGCTGCAGGATCTCAGCCATGTCGATCTGCTGGTGATCGATGAGATCGGTATGCAGAGCGAATCGCGCTACGAGAAAGTGATCATCAATCAGATTGTCGATCGCCGTTCGTCGTCAAAGCGGCCGACCGGCATGCTCTCCAACCTCGATCCGGCCGGCATGAACACGCTGCTTGGCGAACGGGTGATGGATCGCATGCGCCTCGGTAATAGCCTGTGGGTGCGTTTTGACTGGGAAAGTTACCGCAGCCGCGTGCGCGGCGACGAGTATTGATACGCGGCAGAAGCGGTAAAAACCCGGTTTTACCGGCGATTAACCGCCGGTGCGGGCTGCTAAACTTACACCTATTACTCTTTGTCAGGTGAGGGTGCGATGAAAGCAGCCGGGAAAGGACCAGCGGTACTTCGACTGAACAACCTCAAACGGGTGATGACGCAGCTGCGCACCACCCGCATCACTTCCCGCCAGGATCTGGCGCTGGCGCTCGACCTGAGCAAAAACACCGTTTCCCTGATTATCGATGACCTGCTGGCGCAGGGGCTGATTCACGAGCTTGGCCCGGTCAGCGTGGCTGCGGCCGGTCGGCCCAAAATTGAGATCGAACTGCGCGCGGGTCAGCTGAAAAGCGCGGGCATCATGGTGGAGCGCCAGGCGATTCACTGGCGGGTGTGCGACTACTTTTCGCGCGTGGTGGCCGAGCAAACCTGGCGCACCGAAACGGCCGATGCCGACGGGCTGCTGCACGAGCTGACGGAAGTGTGTCAGACGCTGCGCGCGGCGCATCCGGCGCTGCTGGGCGTCGCCATCGGTTTTCCCGGCATCATTGATTCTCAGCGCGGGCGGGTGCACTTTTCTGCGCCGCTCGGCTGGCAGGATGTCGATGTGCTGACGCCGCTGCGGCGCGGCGTTGAGCTGCCGCTGCGCATCATGAATAACGTCAAAGCGGCCGCGCTGCTTGCGGTGCAGCAGCTGGAGCTCAATAAAGCGCAAAGCCACTTTTATCTGCGCATCGCCGACGGCGTGGGCGGCGCGCTGGTGGAGCGCGGCGAGGTGTTCAGCGGCAGCAGCTGGACCGCCGGTGAGATCGGCCATCTGAGCGTGCAGCCCAACGGCGCGCGCTGCAGCTGCGGGCGACAGGGTTGTCTGGAGACGCTGGTGAGCCTGCCGGCGATCCAGCAGCAGCTGGCCCGGCGTAAGCCCGGCTTACGCTGGCAGTCTGGCGACAGCGAACCGGAGATCGTGTATGAGCTGATGGCGCAGACCGGCCGCTATCTCGGCCATGCGCTGAGCCAGGTGATGCAGCTGGTCAATCCGGCCAGCATCATCATTGACGGCCCGTGGAATGCGCAACCGGCGTTTGTGCAGGCGGTACAGCAGGCGGCACAGGCCGGCACGCTGGCGTTTACCTTTGCCCATACCGCGCTGCACTTTCTGCCGCAGCGCATCGATCCGGCCAACGGTCTGGCGCTGGCGGTGATTGAGCACTATGAACGAGCGGTATGACCGGCGGAGCAGCGTTTCTTTTTTGACTCGCCAGCGGGCATAATACGTTGATTGACAGGCTCTCTTTGCGGACCGCGCAATGAAAACGCAGCGCATCACTCTGGACGATATTGCGACTCTCGCAGGGGTCACCAAGATGACGGTGAGCCGCTATCTGCGCACGCCGGAAAAGGTCAGGGCGGAAACGGCGGCGAAAATCGCCAGCGTCATGGCCGAAATCGGCTACGTCGCCGAACAGGAAAACACCGCGGCGTCGCGGCACCCGCCGCCGCGCATCGGCGTGCTCATCCCCTCATTCAATAATCAAATCTTTGCCGATCTGCTGGCCGGTATCGAATCGGTCACCAGCGCCCACGGCTATCAGACGCTGGTGGTCAACTACGACTACAATCCGCAGCGCGAAGAGGAGCAGATTGCCACGGTACTGGCTTTCAACGTGCAGGGATTGATTCTGACCGAGTCGGTTCACACCGTGCGCGCGGAAAAGTATCTTAACGCGGCCACCATTCCGGTCGCCGAAGTGATGGGACTGAGCGAGACGCGCGGGCGCATTAACGTCGGCTTTGATAATTACCGTGCCGGCTACGACATGACCGCGATGCTGCTGGCCAGCGGCAAACGGCGGGTGATTTATTTTGGCTCAATGTCCGATCGCCGCGATCAACAACGCTATGCCGGCTATTGCGATGCCGTGGCGGCGGCCGGATTGCCGGCCGGACGCATCGTACCGAACAAAGTCTCTTCGGTGTCGATTGGCACCGGCATGATGACGCTGGCGCGCCAGCTCTATCCGCAGATGGATGCCATTCTCTGTACCAACGATGATCTGGCGGTCGGCGTGCTGCAGGAGTGTCAGGCGGCAGGCATTGCAGTGCCGCAGGCGCTGGCGATTGCCGGATTCCACGGACTGGAGATTGGTCAGGCGACAACGCCGCGGCTGGCCAGTGTGATTACACCGCGCTTCGAGATGGGCAAAGTGGCAACGGAAATTGTGCTGAAGAAAATTAACCAGCAGCCCACCATTGAACAGGTGGATTTGCATTATCAGCTGTCGATGGGCGCCACCATTTGAGCGGTGGCGCTTTGGTGCAGGCGCGACGTGCGCCTGCATGATTAACGCTTAGTCGCGTGCAGCGGTGGGTGGCACAATCGACGGCTGAGCGTGATGGGTGCGCTTCAGGAAACGGCTCTCCAGCAAATTCCACGAGGTGTAAGCCAGTGCCAGCGTCATCACAATTGTCAGCCCCAGGCCAGCAAACGCGTTGGCATCGAACACACCGAAATGCTGCAGCACCTGAATAATCGGCCAGTGATAGAGGTACATGCCGTAAGAGAGATCGCCGTACTGGCTGATTTTAATCTCTTTACACAGGCTGGTGCAGAACAGAATCACCACCGCCGAAAACGCCACCGGCTCAACGATAAACGCGTAATCCGTGCTCTTGAACAGCAGGAACACCACCAGCGACACAATGGTGATCTCTTTCAGACGGTCAAAGGTTGGCTGATGCACCGCCAGCAGGCTGCCAAAGAAGAAGTAGGACGACAGCGCAATAAACTGCTTGGCCAGCGTATCGGCTTTCGGCCCGCTGTACAGCGCGGTGAAGTAGAAGTACCAGGCGCAGGAGATAATAAAAATCACGCTCCACACTTTCAGCGGGCTTCGTTTCAGCAACGGCACGATAAAGGGCAGCAGCACGTAGAGCGTCAGCTCGGCTTTGATGGTCCACAGGGAACCATCCAGCGGCTGATTGGGGTTGTTGGTAAACACGCCCGGCAGCGACGGCTGAATAAAGTTAAGAAACGAGAAGTTGGCTACCAGATATTTAAGGGTTTCTTTATTTTTCAGGAAATCCATCAGCGGCAGGGTAGTAAGACACATGCCAATCACAAAACACATGATGATGGTGAAAATATAAGCCGGCAATATACGTTGTGCGCGCTTAATAAAATAGGACGTCAGCGATTTACTTCTTAAGTAACTTTTTGCAATAAGAAAACCACTTATTGCGAAAAATCCTTTGACGGCAAAATCACTATTGAGAAAATGCGCCAGGAAACGGATATCGGCGTTTCTCGTCACCTCAGCGGAATGCACCAGCATTACGATAAAGGCGAGGGAAAGTCGTACGATGTCAAAATTGTTTTTTTCGTTCATGTCAGCATTCTTTCATTGAGTGACGACGTGCCAGGAAAAGCCATGAAAGACTTTGCATGGTTGCTTCGGAATATTCTTATCACAGGTGTTCTGCGTGAGCAGATGCAATCTATTAGAATTTTAATCCTCATAAAAAGCAAGCAATGTTCAGGACCAGTAAAATATTCGGATTTTCCCTGGATGACGATGAGAAAGGGCTTATTAATGAAAAAACGCTAACCAGTTGGCTAGCGTTATTTCTGGACCTAACGGAACAGCTGGAAGGTGCGTGACACCTCATAGCCGACAATCGACTGCTTGCTCGATACGGTGTTGTAGTAGAGATAGTACAGCACCATCAGAATGGTGACAGCCACGGTAAGCACCTTCTTCAGCTTTCTGGTTTCCCAGATACACAGCGAAATAAGCACCGGCTCCACCTGCAGCAAATAGTTCGCCAGACGACCACCAGAAGCGTAATCCTGTAGCGCCATCCTCAGGCCACTACCGATGGCAAAAGTGATCACCAGAATGTAATAGGTATTAAACTTTTCCGGGTCGAAATTTTTAATTTTATCGCTCAGCAACATGTAGCTGAAGATAAAGACGAAGCCGATATTCTTCAGGTTCGACAGGGTCAGAATGCCCTGCTCCTGGCGAGAATCGGCATCGGCATAGCCCATGGCCCTGTCGCCCAGCGCACCGAGGTGGCTGGAGAGCGCGGCGATCAGCGCTGAACTGCCGAGAAACGCCAGCGGCAGGCTGGCGACCACGATGGCAATCGGGATGTATTTGTTTTTACGCACAATCATCGCCAGCGGAATCAGCAGCGCGACAATCGCGGTGGCGTGGCTGATAAACGACAGGATGAAGGTGGTGATCATGCCAGACTTGCTGCGCCGCGACATGTGCCAGACGAAGCCCATTAAAAACGCCGAACATAAACCGAAGCGAATCTGGTTCATGTCTTTGTTGATAAACAGGTGCGCAGAGTAGACGGCGAGGGCCACCAGCGGCAGCGGTGTCAGCTTACGGAAGTAGTGCGCGTTGACACCGACAGCGATGACCGCGAAGACAAAGATGAAAATGTCCGGATTAGCGGTAAAGATGCGTGTCGCACCGGCAATGGCGTAAATGGCTGGTTCATAACGGAATTCCACGACCGCACGCCAGAAACCTTCGATAATAATTTTATCGATAAACTGGGCATAGAAGTCGCGATACTGGAAGTCATCAAGGCCGGTTCCCAGGCCACGAATACCGCCAAAAGTAAAAAGTACTACAACGGCAACAAAATAAAGCCACGTCCTGATTTGCGCTGTGTTTTCATTTTTACTTAACATGATTTCGACAATAGCGACGAAAGTCAGGCTAAGACTTATGATCCAGTAAATTCCCATGGTCACAGATTCTTATAGTTTAAAATTCACTTATAACATACGGTCTTGTTAACGTAAACATGAGAAAAGTCTAATTTTTCCTGGTCCGATATTATATTGAATAGGTTTTGCCATATTTATTTGCTACCGTTTCCACAGACATTTTTTGATGAGTACGTTTTTTTCATTATCTCGCGGGGAGCCGGAGCGTCACTGAGCGATTTTATCCGCTCAGTTTGCCTTTTGTTACTGTTTTTATTCAGGATTTGGAGTCAGTGCCATGAGAGGGTTACGGATATTTAGTCTGTTTTTGTTACTGTATCTTCCGGCCGCGTTTGCCAATAAGGAAATTCCGATCTGGCCAGGTGAAGTGTCAGCAAATAATAAATTTATTAATTTTAATAAAAACCCGGCCATTAATAACCGGGCTGTTACCCACGTCGATGCGCCACAAATGATTTATGTTCCGGCAACGGGAAAAAATAATCATGCGGCGGTGCTTATCATTCCCGGTGGGGGTTTTTCTTATATTATGAAAGATCTTGAAGGGCTGGACGTGGCCAAGGTGCTCAGCAAGCAGGGCTACGCTTCATTTGTGTTAATTTATCGTCTGCCACACGACGGTTCAGCGCAGTATCGTCAGCAGGCTTTTGCCGATACCCAGCGAGCGCTGCGGCTGATTCGGGCTGATGCGCAGCAGTATCAGGTGGCGCCGGACCGCATTGGCGTGATGGGCTTTTCCGCCGGCGCGTTCCTTGCCGCCAACCTAAGCAACAATCCCGATGAAGCGAACTATCAGGCGGTCGACGCGCAGGATAAGGTGTCGGCGCGTCCGGATTTCAGCGCGCTTATCTATCCGGTGCTGTCGCTGAAACAGGGCGTGACCCACCCAGGCACGCGCGCGGCGCTGTACGGAAAAGATCTCAGTGCCCAGCAAATGGCGCAGCTTTCGCAGGAGGATCGTGTCAGCGCACACACGCCGCCGACTTTTCTGGTACAGGCGCTGAACGACGGTACCGCCTCACCGCAAAACGCGCTGGGCATGTTCAGCGCACTGCGGCAGAACAAGGTCAACGTGGAGCTGCATCTGTTCCAGCAGGGCGGTCACGGCTTTGGCACCGGGCAGAAGCAACATCTGCCGGTGCAAAACTGGCTCACCCTGTTCCACGCCTGGCAAAGCAGCCTGGTGAAGCGGTAAGCGGGAAGCGCCGCGGTAACGCAGATGCCGCAGAGGAAATGGAATTCCTCCCTGGGCAGTTATACGGTGTCTGCCAGCACATCGTCGGTTAGCCTGGCAAGGATTTGATCATAACTGCTGCACGGCAACTTACCGATCAACACACGGTTATGGTTACCGGCCTGAGCGAGAGGGTGAGCGCTACGTCAAACGGCTGTGTCTCGATAACTCTTTGCAGACGATTTATGAGGCTTCCATTTGATTGCGGTGCACGAAAGCAAATAAATCACTCATGGTTTTGCAGTGAAGTTTATCCATTAACCGGCTTTTATAGGTACTGACGGTTTTATTACTGACGCCCATCCGCGCCGCGATGCGCATATTATTCAGGCCCTTAATAATATGATGAAAAACCTGAAACTCCTGTGGTGACAATGATTCAATCATTTTTTTCTCCGCCTGCGTGCTTTCCTGCTCCATTTGCTGCATAAAACCGCCCAGCGGGAAATAACCATAACCACGTTGTGTCGCCTGAATAGCACTGGCGATCTCTGGCATATCGGTTTTTTTACTGACAAAGCCATTGGCACCGCTGCGCAGGCTCTGCACAGCATACACGTTTTCATTTTTCCCGGAGATAACAATGATTTTTCCTGGAAAACTCTGATCGCGTAACGACTTAACCACTTCAATTCCGTCCAGCGACGGCAGGTCGATATCAATGATGACGATATCCGGCTGCTGCTGCTGAATCAGCGTTACCGCTTCCCGGCCATCGGCGCTTTCGGCCAGCACCGTATGTCCATTTTGTTCCAGCAAATAACGAACGGCCATCCGCGCGATCGGATGGTCATCAACCACAACGACCTGAGCCATAGTTAACCTTTTCCTGATGAGTGAATGACAGGTCAAACTTTAGCCGCTCGTTGAATTATATATATTGCGTATGATCAAGAACAATAAAATAATTGTTTGTAGTCTATGTCCTACAAGATTAAATTAATTATAAAAGGGAAATGGTTATTCCGCCTGGAGGAGTTATCTTTCCTGGTGGGAAATAAATATTCCCTTTCTTTCACTCAGTTCATTAATTAATTAACTGATGCCCAATCGCCTTTTCACCGTAATTTCTTTTACTGTGGCGGTCTGCCTTTTCCCATTTGGCAGCCTGATTAACGCGGATGCCTGGTCAGGGCGCCATCAACCCTCAGCCGGGATAAATTGTTGCCGCCAGCATGGTTTGCTACAGTAGCGGGAATTTCAGAGGAAACGTCCATGCCACGCGATAACCGCCTGTCCCGCTCGCTGCACGCGCTCATTCATCTTGATCGTCACGTTAAACGCGCTACTTCCGATGCCATGGCAAAAATGCTCGGCACCAACCCGGTGGTGGTGCGTCGCATGATGTCAGGGCTGCGTGAAAAGGGGTATCTGGTGTCGGAAAAGGGGCACGGCGGCGGCTGGGAGCTGCGCGCGGACCTGCGCGATATCACGCTGCTGGATGTGTACCAGGCCATCGGCTCACCGGCGCTGTTCAGCATTGGCCCGGCGGCCGATCCTTCGCCCTGCCTGGTGGAACATGCGGTAGACGCCCGGCTCGACCAGGCGCTGGGTGAAGCCGAAGCGTTACTGCTGCAGCGCTTTAGCCAGATTACCGTGGCGGACATCGCCGACGATTACCTGCAAAAAATGGCCAGCCTCGGGCTGGATCCGCACACCTTTCCGCGCTGCAGCGACTAACCCGCGCGGCCGTTAATCCTGCTTCTGCAATTTGATCTGCGCGTCATGCTTCATCACATGCGTGGTGACGGCGGCCTGAAACACTTTAAACATCATACCGCTGACAAACGTGGTCAGCGTCAGCGTGATGAAGGCTGTCATGAACCAGTCGACCAGCGGCCAACCGCTGTTCAGCAGCGTTGGGTGGTAAATCAGCATCGCGGCAAACACCACCCAATGGCTCAGGCAATAGAAACAGTGAAACAGATGACCGAGCAAGGCGTGTTTGCGTGCGGTCCAGGCGCGCAAACCGGCAAACAGTTCGGTCTGCGTCATGGTCATCGCGATGCTGGCTGAGGCTAGCGCAATTGCCAGGCACACACCCGTGTCAGAGAGTAAAAAGGCATGCATAGATTTTCTCCTTTGTGACGATTGGCGCAACGGAAGGAATGGCTGCTTACCCATCATGTAACTTACAATATTACATGATGTGTGCTGGCGCAACAGCGTGTTCTCCCCGCCAGAGTAGTGGCATGTAAATTGGCGAGTTATCGCTATTTATTGGCTTTATGCGCAAACACAGCCAGTCGTCCTGTTTTTACAATGTCGCAGATTGAGTCGTACCACGGCATCAGGAGGAGAGGATGGATATTCACGCAGCCTTTATGCATCAGCTGATGATGTGGATAGAGGCGAATATTGAACAAAAGCTCATGCTGGAGACGGTCGCACAGCGGGCCGGTTATTCGCAGTGGCATTTGCAGCGGCTGTTCCGCAGCTACACTGGCGTGGCGCTGGGAGCCTATATCCGTGAACGTAAGCTAACGGCTTCCGTCATCACCCTGCTCAGCAGTAATACGTCGCTGATGCAGATTGCGCTGCAGTTTGGCTTCGATTCACAGCAAACCTACTGCCGCACCTTTCGGCGCATGTTTGACCTGCCGCCGGGCGCGTTTCGCCGCAAATACCGGCACAGCCTGCCACCGATTGACGGTCCGGCTAGCCTGCTGATGCTGCATTCGCAGAGTCGACTGGCGTCGTAAAGTATTTGCCTGGCGTTGAGCCGAAGGCGGCGCGAAACGCGCTGATATAGCTGCTGACGCTGTCGAAGCCCACCTGCCAGGCAACCTGCTGCACGCTGTGGCCTGCCGCCAGCCCTTCCAGCGATTTCAGCAGGCGCGATACCTGACGATATTTACTCAGGCTCATGCCAACCGCGCTCGACCAGTGGCGACTCAGGCTGCGCGCGCTCAGACCAGCCCACTGCGCCAGCTCCGGCCCGGTGCGTGTATCAGCCGGATCGTCCATCAGCAGGCGTGCAATCTGCCGCAGCCGCGGCTCTTCCGGCAGCGGCAGGGTAAGTTCCTGCGGCGTGGATTCGTACAGTTCATCAAGAAACACCTGACCCAGCCGGGCATAGCGCGCGCTGCTCCACAGTTCAGGTTCCAGCACCGCCAGCCGTTCTGCCAGCGGCTCCAGCACGGTCGGGCAGGAGAGCAGCACCGGCCGATCCGGCAGCGGCGCGGCCAGCGCTTCGTCAATCAGTACCGTCCAGCCCAGCACGCGCCCCGGCCCGACCAGGGCATGGTCAAACCACGGCGGAATCCAGCCGACCAGCCGCGGCGGATTAGCAAAAATGCCCGACGAGGTGTTCACCGTCATCAATCCCTGGCGCAGACAAAACAGCTGCCCGGCGGCATGACGATGCGTGCGTCGCTCGCGATCCAGCTCTTTCGACAGTGACACGGCAATGACTTTGGGCGCATCCGGTCGCATCAGCCGCTGGCGCAGCTCTTCCTTACGCGGATCGCCAGAGAACGGAAGGTTGTCGGATGGATGGATGAGCATGGCTGGGCCTGAGTGGTGAGTGGCGGAAGATCACAGGAGTCGAACCTGCCCGGGACCGCTGGCGGCCCCAACCGGATTTGAAATCCGGCCGCCTCACCGGAGACGACGATCTTCCTTTGAAGATGCCGCGCAGTATAGCGGCAATTGGCGGCAAAATCTTGATCGCAGCGGGGCGTTATTGCACCTTCTCGCCGTGATGCTGCCGATACTCTTTTGGCGTGGTGTCATACTCTTTGCGACGGAACACCGAATAGAAATACTGCAGCGACGGGTAGCCGCACATCTGCGAGATTTCGTTGATCGACAGTGACGTGGAGATGAGCAGGCTGCGCGCTTTCTCCAGCTTCTCAGCATGGATGACGGCATGAATGGTTTCGCCCACCTCTTCTTTAAAGCGCTTCTCCAGATTCGAGCGGGAAATGCCCACCGAATCCAGCACCTGATCGACCTTGATCCCTTTGCAGGCGTGGTTGCGGATGTAGTGCATCGCCTGAATGACCGCCGGGTCGCTCAGGGAGCGATAATCGGTTGAGCGACGTTCCACCACGCGGACCGGCGGCACCAGCAGGCGCTGAAGCGGCAGGGATTCTCGTTATCCAGCAGGCGATGCAGCAGCTTTGCCGCCTGATAGCCCATCTGACGCGTGCCCTGCGCCACCGAGGAGAGCGCCACGCGGGACAGGTAGCGGGTCAGCTCTTCGTTATCGATGCCAATCACGCACAGCTTTTCCGGCACCGGAATGTGCAAGTGTTCGCAGACCTGCAGCACGTGGCGCGCACGGGCGTCCGTCACGGCAATAATGCCGGTTTGCGGCGGCAGCGTTTGCAGCCAGTCAGCGAGGCGGTTTTGCGCGTGCTGCCAGTTTTCCGGCGCGGTTTCCAGCCCCTGATAGACCACGCCGCGGTACTTCTCCTGCGCGACCAGCTGGCAAAACGCATGTTCGCGCTCAACCGCCCAGCGTTTGCCGCTGGAGGCGGGTAAACCATAAAACGCAAAGCGATGGACGCCTTTCTCTTTTAAATGCAGAAAGGCGCTCTCGACCAGCGCATGGTTATCGGTGGCGATATAGTGGACCGGCGGATAGTGCTCGGGCGAATGATAAGAGCCGCCGACGCCCACAATCGGGACGTCGACGTCGGTCAGCAGCTTGCTCGATGACGGGGTCGTCATAGTCGGCGATGACGCCGTCGCCCAGCCAGTCTTTGATGTTCTCCAGACGGGTGCGGAAATCTTCCTCAATAAAGATATCCCACTCGGATTGCGACGCCTGCAAATATTCACCGACGCCTTCCACCACCTGACGGTCGTAGGCTTTGTTGGCATTGAATAACAACGTAATGCGGTGACGCTTTTCAAACATGGCTCGCTTCCCAATTAAACCAGTTCCGCACTACATAGCACGGCGGAAAAGGCAGCAGAAATTGTTTGCGCCACATTGTGATCGCCCACGCGATTATCAGGCCCGGCCCGCCGCTTGGTGGCAGAATCCATCCAGACTGCCAGTAAAAGAATGGCCCCCTTGACGATATACTGCCAAAACGTCGGGACGTCCATCATACTCATCCCGTTATCCAACGACGCCATGATAAATGCCCCCATCACCGCGCCCGCCACGCTACCGATACCGCCTGCGAGGCTGGTGCCGCCAATGACGCAGGCGGCGATGGCATCCAGCTCGGCGATGTTGCCGGCCGAGGGCGAACCCGCCCCCAGACGCGAGCTGAGGATCAACCCGGCGATAGCCACCATCAGGCCGTTAATGGCGAACACCGCCAGCTTGGTGCGCTCAACGTTAATGCCCGAGAGGCGGGCAGCTTCAAGGTTGCCGCCGATGGCGTAAATACGGCGGCCAAACGCGGTGCGCGTGGCCATAAACATGCCGCCCAGCAGCAAAAGCGCCAGCAGCAGCACCGGCGTCGGAACGCCGCGATAGTCGTTCAGCAGCCAGATGGCACCCAGCACAATGACCGCGGTCAGCGCCTGACGTCCCACCACCGACGTTGACGCTGGCGGTGACAACCCCAGCGCCTGACGGCGCATGCGTCCACGCCACTGCCACGCGACAAACGCCAGCAGCCCCACCACGCCGATGGTAAAGCCGACGCCATCGGGGAGGTAGCTCTGACCAATCTGCGACATGGCCGCGCTGGTCGGGGAGACGGTGGTGCCGTTGGTGATACCGATCAAAATGCCGCGAAAGGCCAGCATCCCCGCCAGGGTGACGATGAACGACGGCACTTTACGGTAGGCAACCCACCAGCCGTTCCAGGCGCCCAGCAACAGGCCCAGCACCAGCGTCACCGCCACGGTCAGCGGCAGCGGCCAGCCAAGCCAGACGTCAAAAATCGCCGCCACGCCGCCGAGCAGGCCCATCATTGACCCGACGGACAGGTCGATTTCCGCCGAGATAATGACGAACACCATGCCCACGGCCAGGATGCCGGTGATGGCGGTCTGGCGGAGCAGGTTAGAGACGTTACGCGCGCTCAAGTAGGAACCATCGGTCATCCAGGTAAAGAACAGCATGATGACGATAATCGCCGCGATCATCACGAAAACCTGCAGGTTCAGCGCTTTTAGCCCAGCGAACGCGCCGGGCGTCGGAACAGCGACTTTGATATCAGACGGATTGCTTTTCGACATGACGTTCGCTCCTTAAAGCGGCTTCCATCACCTGCTCCTGCGTCAGGTTCTGGTTAATCAGATTGGCTTTCAGTTTGCCCTCGTGCATGACCAGCACGCGGTCGCTCAGGCCCAGCACTTCGGGCAACTCAGACGAGATGACAATGACGGCAATCCCTTGCTGTACAAGCTGATTAATCAGTTTGTAGATTTCGTATTTGGCACCGATATCAATCCCGCGCGTCGGTTCATCAAGGATTAAAATGCGTGGATTGAGGAGCAGGCAGCGCGCCAGAATCGCCTTTTGCTGGTTGCCCCCGCTCAGGCGGCCAATGGCCAGTTCCGGCGAGGAGGTTTTGACCTTCAGCCGGCGGAGAGCGACTCGTAGATCGCACTGCTGCTCGGCGGCATCATCCAGGCTGCTCAGCGCCGCCGGTAAACTGATCGAGCGCCGCAAGCGTAATGTTTTTACCCACCGCCATCACCGGCACGATGCCGTCTTTTTTGCGGTCTTCCGGCACCATGGCAATGCCGTGGGCAATCGCCTGCTGGCAGTTGTCGATTTTCACCGGCTGGCCATCGATATAAATCGCGCCCTCCCAGCGCCCTGGCCACACGCCAAACAGGCACTGCACGGCTTCGGTGCGCCCTGCACCGACGAGCCCGGCAATACCGAGAATTTCGCCGCGGTGCAGGGAGAACGAGACGTTGTTAACGCGCTTGATATGGCGGTTAACCGGGTGCCACGCGGTCAGGTTTTCCACGCGCAGCACTTCATCGCCCGTTGTTGTGGGGCTCATTCGGGTAGAGTGCCGTCAGCTCGCGGCCCACCATCATGGTGATGATGTCATCTTCACTCATGCCCGCGGCTTCACGCGTGCCGATGTGTTGGCCATCGCGGATCACGCAGATGGTGTCCGAAATGGCTTTGACCTCGTTGAGCTTGTGCGAAATGTAGATGCAGGCGATACCGTGGTTTTGCAGGTCGCGGATGATATTGAGCAGCACCGCGGTTTCCTGTTCGGTGAGCGAGGCCGTCGGCTCATCGAGGATCAGCAGCCTGACCTGTTTATTCAGCGCCTTCGCAATTTCGACCAGCTGCTGTTGCCCCAGACCCAGATCGCCCACGCGGGTATCCGGCGAAATGTTGAGGCTCACCTGCGCCAGCAGCTTTTCACAGCGGAGCGTCATGGTGTCGTAATCCAGCACGCCGTGGCGGGAGATCTCGGCCCCGAGGAAGATGTTCTCCAGCACGGTGAGATGCTTCACCAGCGCCAGCTCCTGGTGAATGATGGCAATGCCTTTACGTTCGGTGTCGCGAATGGTGTGCGCCTGAATGACTTCACCGGCAAAGACGATTTCGCCCTCGTAACTGCCGTGCGGGTAGATCCCGCACAGCACTTTCATCAGCGTTGATTTGCCCGAACCGTTCTCGCCGCACAGCGAAACCACTTCGCCGGGGTTCAAGCCGCAGGCTGACGTTGTCGACGGCTTTCACCGCGCCGAAGCGCTTGGTGATGCTTTTCATTTCAAGTAAATAAGGCATAACTGCTCCACAAAACCCAAGGAAAGAACAGTACAACGTGAAGCGCATTTGCCCCCCCAGGCGGGGCAACGCCGGATTACAGTTCGCTCTTCTTGTGGAAACCGTCTTTGATGACGGTGGCGTCAATGTTCTCTTTATTGACTTCAATTGGCGTGAGCAGGCGAGCCGGAACGTCTTTCAGGCCGTTATTCAGCGTTGCGTCTGCTTTAGGTTGCTTGCCGTTGCCCAGTTCAACGGCGATTTCTGCCGCCGTATTGGCAAGCTCGGTAATCGGTTTGTAGACCGTCATGGTCTGGGTGCCCTGCGATAATGCGTTTTACGCCGGCGAGATCGGCATCCTGGCCAGAAATGGCGACTTTACCAGCCAGCCCCTGGGCGCTCAGCGCCTGAATGGCCCCACCTGCGGTGGCATCGTTGGAGGCCACGACAGCATCAATTTTGTTGTTGTTGGCGGTCAGCGCGTTTTCCATAATTTTCAGCGCATTTTCTGGCAACCAGCCGTCGGCCCACTGATCGCCAACCACTTTAATTTTGCCGTTGTCGATGTACGGCTTAAGGACTTTCATCTGCCCTTCGCGGAACAGTTTGGCGTTGTTATCCACCGGCGAGCCGCCCATCAGGAAATAATTCCCCTGAGGCACTTTGTCGACCAGGCTTTGGGCCTGTAATTCGCCGACTTTTTCATTGTCGAAGGAAATATAATAATCAATGTCCGCATTATTAATCATGCGGTCATAAGCCAGAACTTTTATCCCTTCCTGTTTCGCTTCTTTCACCACGTTACTTAATACCTGGCCGTTATAAGGGATAATGACCAGCACATCGACGCCACGGTTGATCATATTCTCAATCTGCGACATTTGCGTTTCTTCATTGCCGTTGGCCGACTGAACAAACACATTCGCGCCGAGTGATTCCGCTTTTTTAACAAAAATATCGCGATCTTTTTGCCAGCGTTCCAGACGCAGGTCGTCAATCGCCATGCCAATTTTGACCTCTTTGGCATGCCCGGCAAAACTGGCAAGCAGGAGCGTAGTGCAGAGCGTGAGGGCTAACAGGTGTCTTTCATCTTCATAATGGTCATGCCTTTCGTAGGTTGTAGGGGTATGTGTTGCTGAGATAAAAGAAACATTCACCGCTGGGTCTGAGACGCAGCAAATTTTTAACGCGGAAAGGCGGGCTGGCAATTACAGATTTTTATCTTCTCATTACGATATTTGGTTTATTTCTGAATTTATGACCGCGATCGGATTTTAAAATTCGTAACGCCTTAATTACATTTGATTCTGGAATGCGCGCCGAAAAATAGTTTGTCTGCGCATTATTTTGCGAGCCAGCGCACAGTTGTGCATTCTCTCAATAGCAGTGTGAAATAACGTAATTGAGCAACCCAAAATGTCTATTCACTATTACTCCTGTATCAACGACTCGCCGCATACCCTGATTATGGAGCTCAATATGCAAGCTTATTTCGACCAACTCGATCGCGTTCGTTACGAAGGCCCAAAAACGACCAATCCTTTAGCATTTCGTCACTACAACCCGGATGAGCTGGTGCTGGGTAAGCGCATGGAAGATCATCTGCGCTTTGCCGCCTGTTACTGGCATACCTTCTGCTGGAACGGCGCCGATATGTTCGGCGTGGGTTCCTTTGACCGCCCGTGGCAGCAGCCCGGCGAGGCCATGGAGCTGGCGAAACGCAAAGCCGATGTGGCGTTTGAGTTCTTCCACAAGCTGAACGTGCCGTATTACTGCTTCCATGATGTCGATGTGTCGCCGGAAGGCGCATCGCTGAAAGAGTACCTGAACAACTTTGCGCAGATGGTGGATGTGCTGGCTGGAAAAACAGCAGCAAAGCGGCGTGAAGCTGCTGTGGGGCACGGCGAACTGCTTCACCAACCCACGCTATGGCGCGGGCGCGGCAACCAACCCGGATCCGGAAGTGTTTAGCTGGGCGGCCACCCAGGTGGTGACGGCAATGAATGCCACGCATCAGCTGGGCGGCGAAAACTATGTGCTGTGGGGCGGCCGTGAAGGCTATGAAACCCTGCTGAACACCGACCTGCGCCAGGAGCGCGAGCAGATTGGCCGCTTTATGCAGATGGTGGTCGAGCACAAGCACAAAATCGGCTTCCGCGGCACGCTGCTGATCGAGCCGAAGCCGCAGGAGCCGACCAAGCACCAGTACGACTACGACGTCGCGACGGTGTATGGCTTCCTGAAGCAGTTCGGTCTGGAAAAAGAGATCAAAGTGAACATTGAAGCCAACCACGCCACGCTGGCGGGCCACTCTTTCCATCACGAAATCGCGTCTGCGATTGCGCTGGGCATCTTCGGCTCGGTCGATGCGAACCGCGGCGACCCGCAGCTGCGGCTGGGATACCGACCAGTTCCCGAACAGCGTGGAAGAGAATGCGCTGGTGATGTACGAAATCATCAAAGCGGGTGGCTTCACCACCGGCGGCCTGAACTTTGACGCCAAAGTGCGTCGCCAGAGCACCGACAAATACGATCTGTTCTACGGCCACATTGGCGCGATGGATACCATGGCGCTGGCGCTGAAAGTGGCGGCGCGTATGGTTGAAGACGGTGAGCTGGATAAACGCGTGGCGAAGCGCTACAGCGGCTGGAACGGTGAGCTGGGCCAGCAAATTTTGAAAGGCCAGTTATCGCTTGCGGAGATCGCGAAGTACGCTGAACAACATCAGCTGGCGCCGCAGCACCAGAGCGGACACCAGGAGCTGCTGGAAAATCTGGTCAATCACTACCTGTTCGATAAAAACCAGCATCCAGGCCCGGTAAGCGGAAGCGCCACCGGGCATTTCTGTCAAAGGAGTCACCGCAATGTATATCGGGATCGATCTGGGCACATCGGGTGTGAAAGCCATCCTGTTAAGCGAGCAGGGCGAGGTGTTAGCAACGCAGACTGAGAAGCTGCAGGTTTCGCGTCCGCATCCGCTATGGTCGGAACAGGATCCGGAACAGTGGTGGCAGGCGACGGATCGTGCAATTCAGGCGCTAGGCGCAGCAGCACGATTTGCGTGACGTGAACGCCATGGGCATTGGCCGGGCAGATGCACGGCGCTACGCTGCTGGACAGCCGGCATCGCGTGCTGCGCCCTGCGATCCTCTGGAACGACGGCCGCAGCAGCGCGCAGTGTCACGAGCTGGAGCAGCGCGTGCCGTCGTCGCGTCAGATTACCGGCAACCTGATGATGCCGGGCTTCACCGCGCCGAAACTGCTGTGGGTGCAGCGCCACGAGCCGGACGATTTTCCGTCAGGTGGCGAAAGTCCTGCTGCCGAAAGATTATCTGCGCTTTCGCATGACGGGCGATTTCGCCAGCGATATGTCCGATGCCGCCGGCACGATGTGGCTCGACGTGGCGAAACGCGACTGGAGCGAGGCGATGCTGGATGCCTGCCAGCTGACCCGCGAACACATGCCCGCGCTGTTTGAAGGCAGCGAGGTGACCGGCACGCTGCTGCCGGACGTTGCGGAACGCTGGAATATGCCTGCTGTACCGGTGGTGGCCGGCGGCGGCGATAACGCGGCGGGCGCCGTGGGCGTCGGGATGGTTGAGGCGGGGCAGGCGATGCTGTCGCTGGGCACCTCCGGCGTCTATTTTGCGGTCAGCGACGGGTATCGCAGCAACCCGGAAAGCGCCGTGCACAGCTTCTGCCATGCGCTGCCGGAGCGCTGGCATCTGATGTCGGTGATGCTGAGTGCGGCGTCCTGCCTGGACTGGGCCGCAAAGCTGACCGGGCATGTGATGATGTGCCGCACCTGCTGGCCGAAGCTGAACGCGCCAGCGCGCAGGCCACGCCGGTAGCTCCTGGTTTTTGCCGTATCTTTCCGGCGAGCGCACGCCGCACAACAACCCGGAAGCGAAAGGGGTTTTCTTTGGCCTAACCCATCAGCACGGCCCGGCGGAACTGGCGCGCGCGGTTCTGGAAGGTGTGGGGTATGCGCTGGCGGACGGGATGGATGTGGTGCATGACTGCGGCGTGAAGCCGACGAGCGTCACCCTGATTGGCGGCGGCGCGCGCAGCGCTTACTGGCGGCAGATGCTGGCGGATATCAGCGGGCTGCAGCTGGATTACCGTCACCGGAGGCGATGTTGGCCCGGCGCTGGGTGCCGCGCGGCTGGCGCAGATCGCCATGAACCCGAAAAACCCCACAGCGCAATGCTGCCGGCACCGGCGTTAGTGCAGCGCCATCAGCCGGATGCCGCGCAGCATCAGGCCTATCAGCCGCGCCGTGCGCGCTTTGCGCAGCTATACCAGCAGCTGTTGCCACTGATGTCCTGATTTGGCTGACGCATGGCCGGATGAGGTCGTAAGGCGTGAGCAGAGTCGGGTATGATGGGAAGAATCGATGAAGATACGTGGCCGGATTTGGCTGCGCATCTTCGCCCATCGTTACCCTTCATCGCACTGACATACCGCGAACACCACCCCAACGTACGGGACGCTGGGCACGTAATGCCGACACTGCCACGTCTGCGTGTTCTGATGTCCTGCCCGGCGTGCTGGCACTCGACATGACCGGCCCGGCAGAGACCTTTGTGCTGGCAGGCGACGCGTTTCGTCTGCATTACATTGGCCCGCAGCCGGAGGTTCCGACGTCGATAGGCCTGACGATGAGCGGTATCCAGCCGCTGCCGGAAAGGCTTCCTGAGAGCAGTCTGCTGGTTGTGCCCGGCGTGAGCGATTCCCGCATCTGGTTCGATACCGGGGCAGGCGGAGCAGGCTCAGCGCACTGGCTGATGCGCCTGCAACCGCAGATCCACAACCAGGAGCATTACCCTGATGTGCGTCTGTTCAGGCGCGGTGCTGGCGGCGAAAGCGGGCCTGCTGAATGGCGTGCAGTGCACCACGCACCATGACGTGATTGCCGCGCCTGAAAGCTGCCGCGCCGGCGGCGCTGGTGAAAGAAAACCGCATATTTGTGGAGGATGACGGTATCTGGACCAGCGCGGGGATCACCTCCGGCATCGATCTGGCGCTGCACCTGATCAACCGCCTGTGCGGCGCCGGAAACGGGCGCTGGCGGTGGCGCGTGAGATGGTGGTCTGGTTCCGCCGTTCCGGTGACGATCCGCAGCTATCGCCGTGGCTGCGCTACCGCAATCATCTTCACCCGGCGATCCATCGGGCGCAGGATGCGCTTACCGCCGAGCCGCAAAAAGCGTGGTCGCTGGCCGAGATGGCCGAACGCGCCCACGTCAGCCCGCGCCATCTGACGCGCCTGTTTCAGCCAGCATCTGGGGATCAGCGTGCGCGATTACCTGGAGCAGCTGCGTCTGGTGATTGCGGAGCAGTGGCTGTTGCAGGGGCGCGGCGTGGAGCAGGCGGCGCTGGCCGCCGGGTTCTCCTCGCCGCGCCAGTTGCATCGCGCCCGGCAGCGCTGGGACGATCAGCTCACCAGATGATGCTTGTCCACGCGTTTCAGCAGCATCGACAGCAGCAGGCTGACCAGCAGGGTGGCGGCAAAAATCCAGACGATATCCAGCACCGGCCAGCGACATATCGCTCGTAACGCCTGCGCGTGCGCAGCGCGTGGATCACCAGCGCGTGGAAACCGTAAATCCCCAGCGAGTGGCGTGAAATGGACGCCAGCACCGGCAGCGGCCGGTCGTTCAGGGTATTTTTAACCAGCATCAGCAGGCATATCGGCGCAGATAAACACCAGCGGGCCGCAGTAAAGATACCAGGTGTCAGCAAAATTGCCGCGCCACTGAAGCTTCATGCATCGTCAGCGTGCCAAGCGTGAAATCACCGATGACGCAGGCGATAAAACTCAGCCCGGCCAGCCAGTTGATGCCGCGCCTTTGGGTATCCATCATGCCGATCGCGCGTCCCAGCATGCCGTAAAGCACGTAGTAAAACGTGTCGCCGCTGATATAGAGGTTGACCGGCAGCCATTCAAAACCGTCGATTTTCTGCGAGACCGTATTCGGGTTGGCGATCACCGCGAGGACCAGCACCAGCAGCGCCACATAGCGCGGCGGCACGTTTTTCACCTGAATCAGCGGAGAGACCAGGTAGATAACGATAATGGCGAAGAAAAACCACAGGTGGTAGAACACCGGCTTTTGCAGCAGCTTCAGCAGCGATCGGCCTTCGCTGATCGGCGTCAGCCAGGTGATGTAGGCCAGCGCGACGGCGCTGTAGAACAGCAGGCACAGCACAATGCGCAGCAGATGGCGGCCCTGCGCGCTGCGTTCGCCAAAAAAGAGAAAACCGGAAATCATAAAGAACAGCGGCACGCTGACGCGCGACGCGGAGTTGAGCAGATTGGCGACATCCCAGCTAACGGGGCCGGTGACTGCCATCGGTCCGGTGATGTACCAGGTGGTGGTGTGGATCATGACCACCATCAGACAGGCTATTCCTCGCAGGTTATCAATCCAGTAAATTTTTTACGACATCAGTTCCTCGTCCCATTTTCCAAAAATTCTTTTTTTAAAAAATTCTTTTTTTTTCTGCCCGCCCCCCCCGGCCCCCCCCCCCCCCCCCAACCCCCCCCCCAAAACCAAAAAAAAGTGAAAACAAAAAAAAACACCCCCCCCCCAGGACCGGAAAAAAAAAGAAGATGAAGCGTGGGGGATCACCCTTTCTGCTATTTATACTGGCAGTACTCCGTGCGAAGAAGGGTAGCCAGTGCACAGCGGGCCAACAACCCCCGCAGCCTGGATTTCGGAGCTCTCTGTTAACCGCCGCACAACCGTGGCCGTCTGCGCCAGGATTTCCGGCTGCACAATGCGCGGTCAGAGGGTATACTGGTCGCTCTCCCTTTAAAACCACACGTATCCAGCACGAAATAACTATGCAAAAGTTTGATACCAAGACCTTCCAGGGCCTGATCCTGACCTTACAGGATTACTGGGCTCGTCAGGGCTGCACCATTGTTCAACCTCTGGACATGGAAGTCGGCGCCGGCACTTCACACCCGATGACCAGCCTGCGCGCGTTGGGGCCAGAGCCGATGGCGACCGCGTATGTGCAGCCATCCCGCCGTCCCACCGATGGCCGTTACGGCGAAAACCCGAACCGTCTGCAGCACTACTACCAGTTCCAGGTGGTGATTAAGCCCATCACCCGGACAACATTCAGGAGCTGTACCTCGGGTCGCTGAAAGAGCTGGGTATGGATCCAACCGTTCCACGACATCCGTTTCGTGGAAGATAACTGGGAAAACCCAACGCTGGGCGCCTGGGGTCTCGGCTGGGAAGTGTGGCTGAACGGCATGGAAGTGACGCAGTTCACCTACTTCCAGCAGGTCGGCGGCCTGGAGTGCAAGCCGGTCACCGGTGAGATCACCTACGGTCTGGAACGTCTGGCCATGTACATTCAGGGCGTGGACAGCGTTTACGACCTGGTCTGGAGCGACGGCCCGCTGGGTAAAACCACCTACGGCGACGTGTTCCATCAGAACGAAGTGGAGCAATCCACCTACAACTTCGAATACGCGGACGTGGACTTCCTGTTCAGCTGCTTCGAGCAGTACGAAAAAGAAGCGCAGCAGCTGCTGGCGCTGGAGACCCCGCTGCCGCTGCCTGCCTACGAGCGCATTCTGAAGGCCGCCCACAGCTTCAACCTGCTGGACGCGCGCAAAGCGATCTCCGTGACTGAACGTCAGCGCTACATCCTGCGTATCCGTACCCTGACCAAAGCCGTTGCAGAAGCTTACTATGCGTCCCGTGAAGCCCTTGGCTTCCCGATGTGCAACCGAAACAAATAAGAGGCGGCCATGTCTGAGAAAACTTTCCTGGTGGAAATCGGCACCGAAGAGCTGCCACCAAAAGCCCTGCGCAGCCTGGCTGAATCTTTTGCTGCGAACGTGACCGCCGAGCTGGATAACGCTGGCCTGGCGCACGGTAAAATTGAGTGGTTTGCTGCACCGCGCCGTCTGGCGCTGAAAGTGGCAAATCTGGCGGCCTCGCAGCCGGATCGTGAAGTCGAAAAACGTGGCCCGGCGATTGCCCAGGCGTTCGACGCCGAAGGCAAGCCGAGCAAAGCGGCTGAAGGCTGGGCGCGTGGCTGCGGCATCACCGTTGATCAGGCCGAGCGTCTGACCACCGACAAAGGCGAGTGGCTGCTGTATCGTGCCGCACGTAAAAGGCGAAAGCGCGGAAGCGCTGCTGCCGGACATGATCGCCACCTCGCTGGCTAAGCTGCCGATTCCTAAGCTGATGCGCTGGGGCGCGTCCGACGTGCACTTCGTGCGTCCGGTGCACACCGTGACCCTGCTGCTGGGCGACACCGTTATTCCGGCCACCATTCTGGGCGTGGCAGTCCGATCGCGTGATCCGCGGCCACCGCTTTATGGGCGAGCCGGAGTTCACCATCGACAATGCCGACCAGTATCCGCAAATCCTGCTGGAGCGCGGTAAAGTCATTGCCGACTACGAACAGCGTAAAGCCAAAATCAAAGCGGATGCGGAAGAAGCGGCGCGCAAGATTGGCGGTAATGCCGACCTGAGCGACAGCCTGCTGGAAGAGGTCACCTCGCTGGTGGAATGGCCGGTGGTGCTGACCGCGAAGTTCGAAGAGAAATTCCTCGCGGTTCCGGCTGAAGCGCTGGTGTACACCATGAAGGGTGACCAGAAGTACTTCCCGGTCTATGCCAACGACGGCAAGCTGCTGCCAAACTTCATCTTCGTGGCGAACATCGAATCGAAAGATCCGCAGCAGATTATCTCCGGTAACGAGAAAGTGGTGCGCCCGCGTCTGGCGGATGCCGAGTTCTTCTTCAATACCGACCGTAAAAAGCGTCTGGAAGATAACCTGCCGCGCCTGCAGACCGTGCTGTTCCAGCAGCAGCTGGGTACGCTGCGCGACAAAACCGACCGTATTGCGGAGCTGTCCGGCTGGATTGCCCGCGAGATTGGTGCCGACGTCAACCACGCCACGCGTGCGGGCCTGCTCTCCAAGTGCGACCTGATGACCAACATGGTGTTCGAATTTACCGACACCCAGGGCGTGATGGGCATGCACTACGCGCGTCACGATGGCGAAGCGGAAGATGTGGCCGTGGCCCTGAACGAGCAGTATCAGCCGCGCTTTGCCGGTGACGAACTGCCGTCCAACCCGGTGGCCTGCGCCGTGGCGATTGCCGATAAGATGGACACCCTGGCGGGTATCTTCGGTATCGGCCAGCATCCGAAAGGCGATAAAGATCCGTTTGCGCTGCGTCGTGCTGCGCTGGGCGTGCTGCGTATCATCGTTGAGAAGAACCTGAACCTCGATCTGCAGACCCTGACCGAAGAAGCGGTGCGTCTGTACGGCGACAAGCTGACCAACGCGAACGTGGTGGATGACGTGATCGACTTTATGCTCGGTCGTTTCCGCGCCTGGTATCAGGACGAAGGTTACACCGTTGACACCATTCAGGCGGTGCTGGCGCGTCGTCCGACCCGTCCGGCTGATTTCGATGCGCGTATGAAGGCGGTTTCCCACTTCCGTACCCTGGAAGCGGCATCTGCCCTGGCGGCGGCCAACAAGCGTGTCTCCAACATTCTGGCGAAATCCGACGAAACGCTGAACGAGCGCGTGAACGCCGCAACCTGCTGAAAGAGCCGGAAGAGATCGCTCGGCGATGCAGGTTGTGGTGCTGCGCGACAAGCTGGAGCCGTACTTCGCGGAAGGTCGCTACCAGGAAGCGCTGGTGGAGCTGGCGGAGCTGCGTGACGTTATCGACGCCTTCTTCGAGAAAGTGATGGTGAACGTAGAAGATAAAGAGCTGCGTATTAACCGTCTCTCTATGCTCGAGAAACTGCGCGAGCTGTTCCTGCGCGTAGCGGATATTTCGCTGCTGCAGTAAGCGATGGGCAGAAGTGAACTGAAGGGACGAGCAATCGTCCCTTTTTTTGTTTCAGGCGGCAGAAGGGGTGAACAGGCGCGCGTCGCGCAGCAGGTGATCGTTACCGCGACGGCGGGTAAAGCCGCTGCGGTCAAAGAATTCCAGAATCTGCACCGCGACTTTGCGGCCGGTACCCAGCTGGTTGCGGAAGTCGGCGGCGCTGGTGCTGCCTCCGGCGGCCGCGCGCTGACGAATCAGATCGGCGAAGATCTGGATCTGCGCGCTGCGGTAGTAGCGATCGCGCACGATCGCCGTGATATGGCCGAGACGCGCCGCGGTGAGCAACAAACCACGAATCTGCTCTTCATCCTGCTGCAGCGCATCGGCAATATCGCGCACCCACAGTGGCTGGTCGCTGAACAGCGGCTCGACCTGCTGCCACAGCGTGGCTTCCTGTGGATTAAAGCGCGGTGCGAAGTCGGGCAGGTGCAGCCAGCCCTGTTTCTGCCGCAGCTCGCCATGTGCCAGCATCTGATCGATTAATCCCGGCACCAGCGGTGCCGGCGCATGCGGCAGCGCCACACGGCGCAGGCGATCGTGGCCGATGCCCGGCAGCTCCGGATGCTGCTGGTGGAAGGCGCTCAGCGCTTCCCGTAAACGCTGCTGCCAGGCGCTGGCCATTGTGTCGCTCATCAGGCTGGTCCCCAGCCGCACCGGATTCAGCGGCAGCAGCAGCGCGTCCAGCGCCGGCGCAGTGAGCTGGCGCGCCCAGCCGAGCTCGTCATACGCGGCCGGTTGATACGCCAGATGCGCCTGCAGGCTGGCGCTGTCATCGCGCGCCGCGGCCAGCTGCTGTAGCCACTGCAGGTAGTCCGGCTGGCGTTTACCGCGCTTTTTGCTGTCGCACAGCAGTACGCGTCCGCCGCCCAGCGTGTGCTGCGCATTGCTGTCGCGAATAATTATCCGATCGTTTTCCGCCAGCCACAGCGGCTGGCTGAGCACCAGTTCAGCCACATCGTCCGTGAGCTGCGTTAAGCGGCCGGTGACGTGGCTGGCCGCGTGATGCAGATGCACCGGCTGCGAGGCCGTTTTCAGCGGCTGCAGCAGGCGCAGTGCGACGATCAGCCGCTGCGTGCCGGCGGGACGCGGCTGCGCCAGCAGCCAGTCGCCGCGCGTAATCTGTGCTTTCTCCACGTCACCGACGATATTCAGCGCGATGCGCTCGCCCGCCTGGGCGCGCGTCACCGGCTGGTTCTGCGCATGCAGCGCCCGCACGCGCATCGGTTGGTTCACGCCGCTCAGCCACAGCGTGTCGCCCACCCTGACTTCACCGCTCAGCGCGGTGCCGGTGACCACCAGCCCGGTGCCTTTCAGCGTGAAAGCGCGGTCGATGGCGAGCCGGAAACGGCGGCCAGGCTCAAACGCCGGTGCGTTCAGACTGAAGAGGTGCTGGCGCAGCGTTTCAATGCCCTGCTGCGTATGGCTGCTGGTAACAAACTGCGCTGCCGCTGGCCAGCCGAGCTGCTGCGTGAGCTGCGCGACCTGCTGCTGCACCTCTGCGATGCGTGCGGCGTCCACGCGATCGGCTTTGGTCAGCGCCACGGTCAGCGGCGGGTGTCCGGCGAGGCTCAGCAGCTGTAAGATGCTCACGCGTTTGCGCCATCACGCCGTCGTCACAGGCCACCACCAGCAGCGCATGATCGATGCCGCCGACGCCCGCCAGCATGTTGGAGAGAAATTTTTCATGGCCCGGCACATCAATAAAGCCCAGCACGCGGCCATCGGGCTGCGGCCAGTAGGCATAACCCAGATCGATGGTCATGCCGCGCTTTTTCTCTTCCGGCAGGCGATCGGCATTAATGCCGGTGATGGCCTGCAACAACGTGGTTTTTCCGTGGTCGACATGACCGGCGGTGGCAATAATCATTTCAACAACATCTCCAGAAATCGCGCTTCATCTTCAAGGCAGCGTA
Source organism: Enterobacterales bacterium (assembly GCA_039593635.1). Classification (GTDB taxonomy): domain Bacteria; phylum Pseudomonadota; class Gammaproteobacteria; order Enterobacterales; family Enterobacteriaceae; genus Enterobacter. The sequence continues at coordinate 48,551 of JBCNOW010000013.1, read as the reverse complement.
AATCCAGCCACATTCGGCCATCGTAAATCCGCCCAATCACCGGGCGTCGGCCAGCCGGCGCCAGCGCTGCGACAGCGCCTCGAGCTGGCTGCCGCGCCCGTCGCGCGGCGTGAAGGTGAGCGCAACGCTGGGCAGCCGTTCCACCGGCAGCGAACCGCTGCCAATTTGCGACTGGAACAGGCGGCGATCGCCAGCGAAAAATCGGCGCTAAAGGCGTGCTCCAGCGCCGGCATCAGACGTTCAGCCTGCTCGCAGAATTCGTGCGCGCTGCGCGTCAGCAGGCGCAGTGTCGGCAGCGCCTCGTGCAGGGTTTCCGGGTGGAGATAGAGCCGCAGCGTCGCTTCCAGCGCGGCCAGCGTCATTTTATCGGCGCGCAGGGCGCGCTTCAGCGGATGCTGCTGCAGCTGGGCAATCAGCTCACGCTTGCCGACGATAATCCCGGCCTGCGGCCCGCCCAGCAGTTTGTCGCCGGAGAAACTGACCAGGCTCACGCCCGCCGCAATCATCTCCTGCGGCATCGGCTCTGGCGGCAACCCATACAGGCCGTCAGATCCACCAGCGAACCGCTGCCGAGATCGGCAATCACCGGTCAGGCCGTGCGCGTCGCCTAACTGCACCAGCTCGGCCTCTTCAACGGTTTTGGTAAAGCCCTCAATATGGTAATTGCTGGTGTGGACCTTCATCAGCAGGGCGGTATTTTCATTCACCGCCGCGCGATAATCTTTCGCATGGGTGCGGTTGGTGGTGCCCACCTCCAGCAATCGGCAGCCCGCCTGGCGCATCACGTCCGGGATGCGGAACGCGCCGCCAATCTCCACCAGTTCGCCGCGCGACACAACCACCTCGCGACCCGCTCGCCAGGCTGCCGCCAGCATCAGCAGCACCGCCGCGGCGTTGTTATTGACGATGCAGGCATCTTCCGCGCCGGTTAGCTGGCACAGCAGCTGCGCTGACTGCGCGATCGCGATGCCCGCGCCCCGCGCCGTCCAGATCATACTCCAGCGTCACCGGCTGGCGCATGACAGGCGCTGACCGCCGCGATGGCGCGATCGCTGAGCTGCGCGCGCCCCAGATTGGTGTGCAGCACGGTGCCGGTCAGGTTAAACACCGGGCGCAGCGCGCTTTTCTGCTGCTGCTGCGCGCGGCGCAGCGCTTCATCCGGCCAGCTGGCGTGCCAGTGTGGTAACGATTGATGTTGCTGAATGTGGTCGCGCGCCTCCTGCTGCATGCCGCGCAGCTGACGCGTGATAAAGGCGGTACCGGATTGTGCCAGCAGCGGCTGCAGCGCCGGATCGCGCAGCAGGCTGTCGATGGCAGGGAGCTGACTGTAGAGGGCTTTCATCACATCACTTAGTGGGTGGGCGGAACCGTACGGGCAAAGCTTTCCCGCTCGAACAGCGTTTCTGCCAGTTTAACCAGCGCCGGGCGATTGACGCACCAGTTGGGCAGCACGCGGCGAAAATTGAGATAGCCCAGGGTGCAGCCGGTGGCGATATCGGCGAGGTTGAGCGTGCCGCTGTTGAGCAACTCGCCCTGCGCGGCAGCGGTTTCCAGCGCGTCGAGGCCGCGCGCGATTTTCTCGCGATTACGCAGCAGCACCTCTTCCGATTGCCGATCGCCGGGACGCATCTGTTCGCGCACGATCATCACTGCCGCATCATTGATGCCGTCGGCCAGCTTCTCCAGCTGGCGGATCTGCAGGGCGCGCAGTGCGTCGTCGGGCAGCAGGGCAGGCGCATCGCCACGCAGCTCAATCACCTGAGCAATGATCGAGGAGTCAAACCAGGTCAGCTGCTGGTCATCTATGAAGGCCGGCACTTTACCCAGCGGATTGTACTGCGGGACGTGGCTGTCAGGCTCCCACGGAGAGTGGTTGACGAATTCAAACACCAGGCCCTTTTCCAGCAGGATCACTGAGATTTTGCGCACAAACGGGCTGGTATAGCTGCCAATCAGTTTCATCGAAGCCTCCGTGTGAATGATCAATTCAGGCAACAGGGATGACGCAGGTGAATAAACCTGGTCGCCATGAATGGCGACCCTACCATGTCCGGCGTCCAATCATGCGCACGTGGCATCAATCCCCGGGAAACATAAACGGATTCAGGCTGCTGCGGGCGAAGCCTTCCTGCTCCATTCGGGCATCCAGAATCAGCGAGGCGAGATCGTCGGCCACCGCTTCGACTTTCGGGTCTTTTTCCTGATACAGAATCTTCAGGTAGGTTCCGCAGTCGCCGCAGCTTTCCGCTTTCACCGCCGCTTCTTCATTTTCCAGCGACCAGTAGTTCAGGTCGCGGGTCTGCTCGCAGTTGCTGCACTTGATGCGCACCACGTGCCACTCGGTTTCACACAGGTTGCAGTGCAGGTAGCGCAGCCCCTGAGTGGTACCGATTTGCACCATGCTGGAGACCGGCATTGAGCCGCAGACCGGACAGAACTGACGCGCTTCACCGTATTCGGCGCGGGCTTTGCCCGGGATCAGGCTTGCCATTTGCGCCCAGTAGAGCGACAGCGCGGCCCAGATAAACGGCGCTTTATCACTGCTGACCAGAGAGAAGTCAGAGGCAAACAGCGCGCTCGCCATCTCTTCCAGCTCCAGGTCAGAGGCTTTTTCCAGATTCTCGATAACCGCCAGCGCGGTACCGCTCATCTCCGGCTTCAGCTCGGCAATCAGCGAATGCAGCAGCTTTTGCCAGTGCTTGTCGCGCGGCAGGACGTGAATGTCCAGCGGCGGCTTGCCCTGCGCGTTGGCTTCTTTGATGCGCGCGGTCAGATCCATTTGCAGAGGGTGATCGTACAGCACCACTTCCTGCGCGTGGGCGACCAGCGCGGCAAAACGCAGAAAATCGCCCAGCGGGTTGTTCTCTGCCAGCTCGCGCAGACGCTCTGCGCGGCGGTTGTAGAGGTTCTTGAGTCTGGGGAATAACAACGGCGGAATATACTCCGCCGTGCGTTTCTCGCTCGACCCCAGCTCATCTTGCGGGATTATGCGAATACTCATTCAGATGACTTTTCCTGTTTCTGGCGGACTTCACGGTACCAGCGCGGGTGATGTTTCTTCGCCCACGTACTGGTTACCCATCCTTCCACCATCGCGGTAATGGTGCCTTTCACCCAGAGGGCGGCGTAAATATGCACCATGATAACCACAATTAACGCCACTGCGGCAAATGAATGCAGCATCAGCGCGAATCGGATCACCGGGATTGAGAAAGCAGGCGCAAAGTACGGACGCCAGATGATCACGCCGCTCACCAGCAACAGGACCAGGAAGATAATCGCCGCCCAGAATACGCATTTCTGGCCGAAGTTATAACGCCCGGTATCACCCACTTCCTCGTTGACGACGATCTTACGAATATTCTTCGCCCAAAAGATATCATCCCGATTGATTAGGTTATGGTGCCAGTAGCGGAAAAACATGATGATAAACGACGCGAACATGATGACGCCCACAAACGGGTGCAGGATACGCGCCAGCTGTGGTGTCCCCAGGATCTGCATCAGCCAGTTGAAGGACGGGAAGAAGAACCCCAGCCCGCTTATCGCCGCCAGCATGAAGCAGAAGGCGGTGACCCAGTGGTTGATGCGTTCCGGCGCGGTGTAGCGCACGATGGTGTCACGTTTTTTCATCATTTGCGCACCTCGTCTTTCTCTTCATGCAGGTTGTCGTCTTCCTCTTCCGCGCGGTTCGGACCGACGCCGACGTAGTGGAAGATGCTCGCTGCGAAGGTGGCAGCAAAGCCGACCGCCGCCAGCGGTTTCCAGATGCCTTTCCAGAACTTCACCGTCGCGCTGATTTCCGGGTTCTCCGGCAGGCCGTGATACAGATTCGGCTTGTCGGCGTGGTGCAGCACGTACATCACGTGCGTGCCGCCCACGCCCGCCGGGTCGTACAGGCCGGCGTTGTCGTAACCGCGGGTTTTCAGGTCGCCGACGCGCTCGGCCGCCAGCTCCTTCATATCCTCTCTTGGTGCCGAAGTGGATAGCGCCGGTCGGGCAGGTCTTCACGCAGGCCGGCTCCTGGCCGACGGTGACGCGGTCAACGCACAGGGTGCATTTGTAGACGCGGTTGTCTTCCTTATTCAGGCGCGGCACGTCGAACGGGCAGCCCGCGATGCAGTAGCCGCAGCCGATGCACTGCTCCGACTGGAAGTCGACGATGCCGTTGGCGTACTGAATGATCGCCCCTTCCGACGGACAGGCCTTCAGGCAGCCCGGATCCGCGCAGTGCATGCAGCCGTCTTTGCGGATCAGCCACTCCAGCTTGCCGTTCTGCTCGACTTCCGAGAAACGCATCACCGTCCAGGACTTGGCGGTCAGGTCCGCCGGGTTGTCGTAGACCCCGACGTTGTGCCCCACCTCGTCGCGGAGGTCGTTCCACTCTGAACAGGCCACCTGGCAGGCCTTACAGCCGATGCAGGTGGTCACGTCGATAAGCTTCGCCACTTCCTGCTGGTGGTCCCGCGCCTGAGGCGCGGGCGTGAAACCGTTAGTCGCGGAACGACGGATAATGTCTTGCGATTGATAAGCCATAAGTCGTCTCCGTTACACCTTTTCCACGTTGACCAGGAACGCCTTGAACTCCGGCGTCTGCGTGTTGGCATCGCCGACGAACGGCGTCAGGGTGTTGGCGATGAAGCCTTTCTTCGCCACGCCCTCATAGCCCCAGTGAATCGGGATGCCGATGGTATCCACCTGCTGACCGTGAACGTTCAGCGGGCGAATGCGCTTGGTCACCACCGCCACGGCCTTGATATAGCCGCGGTTGGAGGAGACCTTCACCGTGTCGCCCTGGGCGATGCCGAGCTTGTTCGCCAGCTTCTCGCCGATCTCCACAAACTGTTCCGGCTGCGCGATGGCGTTGAGCAGCGCGTGCTTGGTCCAGTAGTGGAAGTGCTCGGTCAGACGGTAGGTGGTGCCGACGTACGGGAACTTGTCCGCTTTGCCCAGCGCTGCCAGATCGTCCTTGAACACGCGCGCTGCCGGGTTGGAGACCACGTTCGGGTGCAGCGGGTTGGTGCCCAGCGGCGTCTCAAACGGCTCGTAGTGTTCCGGGAACGGCCCTTCCGCCATCTTGTCGATGGCGAACAGGCGTCCCATCCCTTCCGGCTGCATGATAAACGGCCCGACGTTGCTGCCCGGCGCGGCAGTGCTGTAGTCCGGAATATCCACGCCGCCCCACTTCGCGCCGTCCCACTTCAGCAGCTGACGCTTCGGATCCCACGGGTTGCCCTGCGGGTCGGCGGAGGCGCGGTTGTAGAGGATGCGGCGGTTCAGCGGCCACGCCCATGCCCAGCCCAGCGTATTGCCGAGGCCCGACGGGTCGGCGTTGTCGCGGTGGGCCATCTGGTTGCCCTCCGGCGTCCAGCTACCGGCGAAGATCCAGCAGCCGCTGGAGGTGGTGCCGTCATCGCGCAGGTGGGCAAAGGTGCTGAGCTGCTGGCCTTTCTTCGCCAGCAGCGTGCCGTTGGCATCGTAGATAACGTCCGCCAGCGCCTTACCGTTGCTCTCCATCGCCACTTCTTCCGAGGCCGGATTGTCGGGCGTCAAGTAGTTCCAGGTCATGTTCAGCACCGGTTCCGGGTTCGCACCGCCTTCTGCGCGCATACATCTTACGCAGGCGCAAGAAGATACCGGCCAGGATCTCGCCGTCGTTCATGGCGCTTCGCCCGGCGCGTCCGGGCCTTTCCAGTGCCACTGCAGCCAGCGGCCGGAGTTGACGATCGAGCCGTTCTCTTCGGCGAAGCAGGTGGACGGCAGACGGAACACTTCGGTCTGAATCTTCGCCGGATCGACGTCGTTCGACTCGCCGTGGTTCTGCCAGAAGGTCGAGGTCTCGGTATCCAGCGGGTCGATGGTCACCAGGAACTTCAGCTTCGACAGCGACTCAACAACCTTGTTCTTGTTCGGGAACGAGGCCACCGGGTTGAAGCCCTGGCAGAGATAGCCGTTGACCTTGCCCTGGTACATCATGTCGAAATACTGCAGAACGTCGTAGCCTTTGTCCCACTTCGGCAGCCAGTCAAAGCCCCAGCTGTTCTCCGCCTGCGCTTTGTCGCCGAAGAAGGCTTTCATCAGGCTGACGAAGAACTTCGGATAGTTGCCCCAGTAGTTCACCTGGCCCGGCAGCGGCGGCTTCGGCGTGTTGGCCGCCAGATAGCTGGTGCAGATCGGTCTGTTTCTCCGACGGCAGGGTCAGGTAGCCCGGCAGGCTTTGCGACAGCAGGCCGAGGTCGGTCAGGCCCTGAATGTTGGAGTGGCCGCGCAGGGCGTTCACGCCGCCGCCTGCCATCCCCATGTTGCCCAGCAGCAGCTGGATCATCGCCATGGTGCGGATGTTCTGCGCGCCGACGGAGTGCTGCGTCCAGCCCAGCGCATACAGGAACGAGGTGGTTCTGTCGTGCGCGCTGGTTTCGGCGATCAGCTCACAGACCTTCAGGAAGTCCGCTTTCGGCGTGCCGCAGATGTTTTCGACCACGTCCGGCGTATAGCGGGAAACGTGCTGTTTCAGCAGGTTCCACACGCAGCGCGGGTGGGTCAGGGTGTCAGTGTCGCGCTTGGCAAAGCCGTTCTCATCCAGCTCGTAGTTCCAGCTGGTTTTGTCGTACTTGCGTTTTTCGGCGTCGTAGCCGCTGAACAGGCCATCTTCGAAATGGTAATCCTCCCGCACGATCAGGCTGGCGTTGGTATAGGCCTGCACATATTCCTGCGTGGTATTTTGTCGTTCTCCATCAGGTACAGCAGCACGCCTGACAGGAAGGTGATGTCAGTACCGGAGCGGATCGGCGCGTAGAAATCCGCCACCGATGCCGTACGCGTAAAGCGCGGATCGACCACAATCAGCTTCGCATCGTTGTGGATTTTGGCTTCCATCGCCCAGCGGAACCCGACCGGGTGGGCTTCAGCGGCGTTACCGCCCATCACCACAACGAGGTTGGCGTTCTTGATGTCGACCCAGTGGTTGGTCATCGCACCGCGACCAAATGTTGGAGCAAGACTTGCTACCGTTGGTCCGTGTCAGACACGCGCCTGGTTGTCGACCGCCAGCATGCCGAGTGAGCGCGTAAATTTTTGCGTCAAGTATGCCGGTTTCGTTGCTGGAGGCCGAAGCGCACAGCATGCCGGTGGAGAGCCAGCGGTTGACCGTCACGCCCTCGGCGTTCTTCTCGATAAAGTTGGCGTCGCGGTCGGCTTTCATCAGCTTGGCGATGCGCGTCAAAGGCCTCATCCCAGCTGATGCGCTGCCATTTGTCGGAGCCCGGCGCGCGGTATTCCGGGTAGTTCAGGCGGCTTTCGCTGTGGATAAAGTCCAGCAGGCCCGCGCCTTTCGGGCAGAGCGCGCCGCGGTTGACCGGATGGTCCGGGTCGCCTTCGATATGGAAAATGGACGCTTTGGCGTTCTTCGCGCCATCGCCGAGGCTATACATCAACAGCCCACAACCGACGGAGCAGTACGTGCAGGTGTTACGGGTTTCGCGGGTGCGCAGCAGTTTATACTGCCGCGTTTCCGCCAGCGCTACGTCGGGCGCAAAGCCCAGTGCCGCTGCCGTGGTTCCTGCCATACCGCCAGCGCAGATCTTAAAGAACTGCCTTCTGCTGACCTGCATGGGTCACTCCTTGTTTCGACATTGCTGTAATAATTTTTTTTTGCGCTGGATGGAGCCGGGGTTCAGAATGGCTCCACGCAGGATTGCGTCAAAAGCGACCTGATATTACCACTACTTTAATGTGGTTGTTATGCGAGACGAGAGAAGTGAAAGCGAAACAGCAAAAAAGTAACCAGAATGTGAATGAGATCGCAGGACTGAGCCAGACCACCGTATGGCAGCGCCACGCGATTACTGAAGCGGAAAGCGACTTGCTGGCGGAAGAAGTGCCGGTGGCGCTGGTCTACAACGGCATCTCCCATGTGGTGATGATGGCCACGCCGGAAAATCTCGAATGGCTTTCGCGCTCGGTTTTTCCCTCTCCGAAGGCATTATTGAGCAACCCGGCGGAGATCTACGGCATGGATGTGGTGCCGGCCTGCAACGGGCTCGAAGTGCAAATCGAACTCTCCAGCCGCCGTTTTATGGGGCTGAAGGCGCGGCGGCGCGCCCTGGCGGGGCGCACCGGCTGCGGCGTGTGCGGGGTGGAGCAGCTGGACCAAATCGGCAAGCCGGTAGCAGCCGCTGCCGTTCACGCAGACCTTTGATCTGGCGTGCCTGGATAACGCGCTGGCACAGCTACCCGATTTTCAGCCCATCGGGCAATTAACCGGCTGTACGCACGCGGCCGCGTGGATGTTGCCGCCGGGCGAACTGCCGGGCGGCTGCGAAGATGTGGGGCGCCATGTGGCGCTGGATAAGCTGCTGGGTCAGCGCAGCCAGCAGCACTGGCAGCAGGGCGCGGTGCTGGTTTCCAGCCGCGCCAGCTATGAGATGGTGCAAAAATCGGCCATGTGCGGCGTAGAGATCCTGTTTGCGGTATCGGCGGCGACCACGCTGGCGGTGGAGGTGGCGGAGCGCTGTAACCTGACGCTGGTGGGTTTTTCTAAACCGGGACGCGCCACGGTGTACAGCCATCCGCAGCGTCTGATCAACGGTTGATGTGCGATATATGCCGGGAATCTCACCGTTCGCGGCATGCGGCGTACCGGGAGGTGTCAGGCAATCTTTTATTACGCTGCGCTTTTTCTGGTTAGCCTGCTAAATAATATGCATGCAATAGTTTTTAATGTGACATTCTTTTCGATAGGAATGAAGAAGTTGATGCGCTATCATTAACGTCTCAATCAATAATAATATATTCATTATGGCTTTAATTAAAAAGCTGCGACAGCTGAATCGCAGGCGTAATTATTTAAAGAAAGAGATTAAATACTCTCTTGATCTTTATTTTGCAGCAAGGAAATGGAAAAAGTCTTCATGCCACAAACCGAATAGACAGGATATCAAATCCATTCTGCTGGTTCGCAATGAAGGTAAAATCGGCGATGCCATCGTTTCTACGTGTTTTCTCAGAGCGCTGTTTGAAGCCGGGTATCGTGTAGATATTCTGGCGGTAAAGGAGAATGAGAGCCTTTTCCGACATAATCCGTATATTCACAACATCTATCTCTCGGAGAGTTTCAGCGATTGTCATCAGCGCGATAAATATGACACCGCCATCGGGAGTGAGGTCGTTACCCTCCTGAGAGACAATGCTTACGATTTATTGATCGATACGGCTATCTGGCAAACCGCGCTGTATATGCCCAAAATGATTGCTGATATCAATCCTAAAATGACGCTGGGTTTCAACAAGCCTGGCTGGCTTAAACCTTACGATATCAACATTCAGTTCGATCACCTTAATAACCACGTTAAAAATATCTATCGTGCGGTTCTTGACTATCTTCAGGTTGAGACGGTTGGTGGACTGAATTATGAAATATTTTACCCTGAGCGCATTGATGCCGAAATTCACCAGTCCGGCATGTTTTCCGCTGATGAGCACAATATTTTAATCAATATTTATGCCAGTCATGCCGATCGTGACCTCTCTGAGCAGCAGCTGAATGAGCTAATCGGGGCGATTGTCAGGCACAATGCGGCCACCAATATCGTGGTGCTCGATCACAAAGGCGCGCTGGAACAGGCGTCGCTGCACCCCGCGAAGTTATACCGCGTTCCCTCGCTGTATCACGCTTTCGCTGCGGTTAAGAAAAGTGATTGCGTGATTACTCCCGATACCGCCGTGGTGCATATCTCGGCGGCTTATAACAAAGCCCTGGTTAGCATCTATCAGGACTCACTGAAAAATAATCAGCTGTGGTCGCCTGGCTACAGTAACGGCCATCAGATATTTTCCGATGAGTTTGTTTTTAAAAATGACGGACGGCTGGTTGAGAAAATAAGCCAAAAAATCCACACGCTGGTTCAGCCATAATCGATGAGGTCACTGTGCCGTCAGTACGGTGACCGTGCATCGGGCAGTTCCTTACACCACCTGCACCGCTAACGCCTGCTGCAGAGCGCTGAGTGCGCCAGGCTTTGCCGCGCCGCCGTCGCAAATCAACAGATCGATATCGCCGACAGGGGCGTACTGGGTACGGCTGATCACGCCGAGTTTGCTGTGATCCGCCAGCAGCAGGGTGCGGCTGGCCTGTTGTACCATGGCGTGCGCGATGGCGGCTTCATGCGGATGGAAGCTGCTGGCGCCGTTTCGGGCATCGATGCCGACCGGTGACAGCAGCGCCACGTCGGCGCGATATCGATAAATTTCCCCCACCGTCATTTCTCCCCGCGTCTGCTGCGCGCCGGCCATCATCATGCCGCCCAGCAGCAGCACCTGGTTATTCAGGGTTTCATGCTCTTCGGCCGCGCTAAGCGCCAGTGCCGCCTGCAGGCTGTTGGTGATGATGGTCAGGCCGGACATGGTGCGCAGCTCTTCAGCCAGCAGCGTGGTGGTGGTGCCGGCATCGAGGAACAGCGTCTGGCCGGGCTGCAGATGTTGTACCGCCGCGGCGGCAATCGCACGTTTCTCTCTGGCCTGTGCGTTACGACGCACCTGCAGCGGTGGCTCCGGCGGGCTCTCCAGCGCCACCAGACCGCCATGTACGCGGCGCGCCAGCCCCTGCGCCTCAAGCGAAATGATATCGCGCCGTGCCGTTTCCCGTGAAATGCCCAGCTCTTTGATGATGCGTTCAGTGCTGAGCTGATGTTGCGTGCTCAGCAGCGCGCGGATGCGATGTAAACGGGTTTCCTGCAGCATGACGTTTCCCTGTGGCAGAGCGAAGCTGGGCCTAAGCTTACCTGAGTGTCATCGTGGCGTCATGTGTATTTGGTTGTATTTGTGTATTTGGTTGCATTTTTCACTAAAGCAGGCATGATGTTCGCAGAGATCAGGCTGCAAACACCCCTTTCACCTTCGCAACGGGAGTTACCATGGTTACACGTTCCACCATCATGGATACCAACAGTTTTCGCGCCGAACACGCCGACGCGCTGGATCCGGCCACCCGCACTCTGACGGACAAGCGCAGCAAAGTGCTGGGCGAATCGTATCGTCTGTTTTATCGCAAGCCGGTGCATCTGGTGCGCGGCGAAGGGCAGTATTTATGGGATGCGGCGGGTAATAAATATCTGGATGTGTATAACAATGTGGCGAGTATCGGCCACTGCCATCCGGCGGTCATTGAGGCGGTGAATCAGCAGATGAAGATGCTGAACACGCACACGCGTTATTTGCACGAGCGCATTCTTGATTACAGCGAAGCGTTGCTGGCGACCACGCCGGAAGCCATCGACCGCGCCATGTATATGTGTACCGGCTCAGAAGCCAATGATTTGGCGATTCGCGTGGCGCGCGCCTGGAGCGGTGGCACCGGTATTATTGTCTCGCAGGAGGCGTACCACGGAACCAGTGATTTGACCTCTGGCGCGTCACCGGCACTCGGTAGCGGTCAGCCGCTGGCCGCTACCACCCGCCTGGTGCCACCGCCGGATGCTTATCGTGTCGATGCGCCCGACCTCGGGGCATGGTTCGCCGATCAGATTCAGCAGCAGATTGATGACATGAAAGCGCACGGCATTAAATTCGCCGGTTTCCTCGCCGACTCGATCTTCTCCTCCGACGGCGTGCTGCCTAATCCGCGCGGATTCCTGCAGCAAGCGGTGGATGTGGTGCATGCTAACGGCGGCATTTTTATCGCTGATGAAGTGCAGCCCGGCTTTGCCCGCACCGGCGATGCCTTCTGGGGCTTTGCCCGTCACGGCGTGGTGCCGGATGTGGTCACCACCGGTAAGCCGATGGGCAACGGTATTCCGGTTTCCGGCCTGCTGGCGAAAAGCGACGTGCTGGCCGCGTTCAGCGACGAGATCCCTTATTTCAATACTTTCGGCGGCAACCCGGTGGCGATGGCCGCTGCGCAGGCGGTGCTGACGGTGATTCAGGAAGAGGGGCTGCAGGAGCATAGCCGTGTGGTCGGCGCACAGTTGCTGGCGGAGCTGCAGAAGCTGATGGATCGCCATGACTGCATTGGTGATGTGCGCGGTGCCGGGCTGTTTATCGGGTTTGAGCTGGTGCAGGATCGCAGCAGTAAGATGCCGGACAAAGCGCTGGCGCTGGATTTGATCGAGAAGCTGCGCGATCACCATGTGCTGACGTCGGTGGCCGGGCCGTACGGCAACGTGCTGAAACTGCGTCCGCCGCTGGCGTTCCAGAGCGGTGATATCGACTGGCTGGTGGGAGCACTGGATAAGTCGCTGACCGAGCTGGGGCGTTAATTACTCAGATATCAGGTCGCCATGATTGGCAATCCATCAGCACAATGTGCCAGATGCGCGTTGATGCGCATCTGGCAGGGCGTGAAAAGACATCACGCCGCGGCAGTTTCCTGCGCAAAAATCTGCTCCATCTTCTGCCACGCCTGCGCCACATCATCGTCGAGATTGAACAGGCCGGAGGTGCCGACAATAAACACGTCGACGCCCGAGGCGGCAATCTGCTTAAAGGTGCGCGCATTGCACGACCCATCGATTTCGGTCAGATAGTGATACCCGTGCGTTTCCCGCATGGCGATCAGCTGGCGAATTTTGTTCAGCGTTTCCGGAATAAATTTCTGCCCGGCGAAACCAGGATCGACTGACATCACCGTCACTTTATCCAGCAGATGCGCATATTCACGAATGCTGTCGGCTGGCGTAGCCGGATTCAGCACCACGCCGCAGCGACGGCCGGCCTCTTTAATTTGCGTCAGCAGGCGAAAAATTTTGTTATTTGCCGTCTCCGGATGGAAACTGATAATATCCGCGCCGGCGTCAATGCACATCGGAATAATATCTTCCGGGTGGTTCACCATTAAATGCACATCAATCGGCACATCGGTGATTTTACGCAGGTTCTCAATAAAGAACGGCGACAGCGTAATATTCTTAACATAGCTGCCATCCATAATATCGACATGATAGAACGAGGCGCTGGCGTTCATCGCTTCGATCTGCTCGCGGAAGCGGGTCAAATCCATGCACATCAGGGACGGTGAAAAGCGGGCGTTCATGCTGATTTCCTCATTACGCAAACAGCGCCCGCAGGCGCTGTCTGTGACATCAATGGAAGAACGAAATAATGTGGCCGAGCACAATGCCGACGATACCGAAGTCCGCATCACCAAAGGTGGTGGACGCGAAGCCAAGGTCACCCATCAGCGGCAGCAGAATGGCGGGCAGGAAGGAGATCAGCAGCCCCTGGACAAAGGAACCGATGATGGCACCGCGCCGTCCGCCGGTGATGTTGCCGTAGACGCCAGCGGTCGCGCCGCAGAAGAAGTGCGGCACCAGGCCCGGCACAATCACGCTCAGACCGAACAGCGGGCACAGGAACATGCTGATCAGCCCGGCGGCGAAGCTGCACAGGAAGCCGATGATCACGGCGTTCGGCGCGAACGGGAAGACCGTCGGGCAATCCAGCGCCGGTTTTGCGTTGGGCACCAGTTTATCGGCGATGCCTTTGAACGCCGGGACGATCTCGGCAATCACCATGCGTACACCGGCAAGAATGATGTAAACACCTGCAGCAAAGGTGATTGACTGGATAATGGCAAAGACGATGAAGTTCTGGCCGCCGCTCACCTGGCTTTCGGTAAACTCTTTACCGGCGACCAGTACCAGCGCGACAAACAGAATCATCATGGTCAGCGAAATTGCCACGGACGAGTCGCGCAGGAAGTTGAGGGTTTTCGGTACTTTCAGCTCTTCAATTGACGGGCTGCCTTTGCCCACCGCTTTGCCGACCAGCGCCGACAACAGGTAGCCGGTGGAGCCAAAGTGGCCCAGCGCCAGGTCGTCCGAGTTGGTGATTTTGCGGGTGAACGGCTGCAGAATCGCCGGGCATACCACCATCATGGTGCCAAGAATCAGCGAACCGATCAGCACCAGCCAGAAGCCGTGCACGCCGCCCACTGACAGGATCACCGCCAGCATGGCCGACATATACAGCGTATGGTGCCCGGTCAGGAAGATGTATTTCAGCGGCGTGATGCGCGCCAGCACAATATTCACCAGCATACCGAACACCATGATCATCGCGGTTTCGGTACCGTAGTTTTTCTGAGCCAGCGCGGCCATCGCATCGGTATTTGGCACCACGCCCTGAATATTGAACGAGTGCTCGAATAGCTGGCTGAAGATGGTCAGGGTGGCCGCAATTAAGTTGGCCCCGGCGATAAGAATAACAAAACCCATGATGGTTTTTAGCGTACCGGAAATCACATCGGACACCGGTTTCTTTTGCAGTAATAAACCAATCAGGGAAAAAAGGCCGACAAGTATAGCGGGTGTTCCAAGAACATCCTTAATTATAAACTGCAGCATAAATTACTCCGTGTGAGTAAATTTCGTCGGGTCAATTACAGGTTGTCGGCGAGAATTTCTTTAATTCTGGCGTTATCCAGTAAATTGCTCAGGCCAAATACCTGTGCGCTGTGGCTCGACAGCTGGTCAGCGATATCTTTAGCGCTGATGATAATATCGGCCTGCTCGGATTTGGCAGAGGTTAAATCGGTATGACCCACTTCAGCCTCTTTACCCAGCTCCTTAATAATTTTCTTCACGTTCATTTCCACAATGAAGCTGCTGCCTAAACCGTTTCCACACACAATCAGTACTTTTTTCATTTTCAGGTTTCTCTGGTGATTAATCTTTAATGACAGCTTCAATCGCTGGCAGGGTCGATGCCGACAGCAACTGCTGCAGGCGGGATTCGTCGCTGAACACCTCAGCCAGCGCGGTGATCATCTGAATATGATCGTCGCCAGACAGGGCGCACAGCATAATAACGACAAACACCGGGTCGTTTTCATCGGCGGCAAAATTCACGCCTTGTTTTACGTGCAGCAGCGACAGGCCGTTTTTGCGCGCACCCTGTTCCGGACGCGCATGCGGCATCGCCAGACCCGGCGCCAGCACATAATAGGGCCCCAGCTCAGCGTGCGACGTAAAGATTGCATCCAGATAAGCCGGGGTAATTGCCCCCTCCGCCAGCAGCGGCTCGGCCGATAAACGCACTGCTTCCTGCCAGTCGCTAACGTCGTCTATTACCCGGATATGTTGCGGTGTCAGCCATTGAGTGAGCATCAGTAATTCCTGTTTATTCGTCGATGCGGTGCACTGTAGGTGATTTTATCGCCTGGGTTCTGTGATGTTGCTCGCAAAAGTTAGCGCTAACACGAATGATGTTAAAAACTGTGTTAGCGATAACATTTTTGCGCGCGCGGTTTGTCACGCTGAGACCGGGGTGACATGCTCAGGCCAGCGAAAATCACGCAGCCAATGAGACATGCCCGATTCTGTGGTTTTTAACATGGCACCAATTTGCTTTTGGTTTTAAGCTGCGTGCGGATAAATCGAGCGCTACCCGGAACCAGCAGGGTAGAGACAGGAGAACGCATGACAGAAAAACGACGGCGCAGTACCGGCAAAAGCACGCTGGCCGATGTTGCCCGTTTGGTCGGTGTCAGCGCCATGACGGCGTCGCGCGCTTTGCGTATGCCGGAGAAAGTGTCGCCCGAAATTCGCGCAAGGATCGACGCGGCCGTCGCGGAACTGGCCTATGTGCCCAACGTGCAGGCGCGTAACCTGGCGTCGGCCTCGTCGCGGCTGATCACCATGGTGGTACCTTCTTTTGCGACGCCGGGCAGCGCGATTGTGTCAGAGGCGCTGCAGGAGGTGCTGCGGCCGCAGGGCTATAACATGATGCTGGCCGAAGCCAATCACTCGGCGGCGGAGGAGAGCGAGCTGATCGAGATGCTGCTCTCCTACAACCCGGCCGCGATGGTGCACTTCAATTTCGATAATGCCGCCGAAGCGCAGCGCCTGCTGAGCAACTCCGGCCTGCCGGTGATGGACATCGGCGGCGTGCATCAGGATTCTGCCGGCATCAGCATCGGCGTGGACTATGCGAAAGCCATTCGTCAGCTGGTAAACAGCCTGGTGGAGCGCGGCTATCGCCATCCCGGCCTGCTGTGCACACAAACGCACAGCACTATTTTCCGTCAGCTGCTAAATGGCTGGCACAGCGGGATGCTGGCGCTGAATCTGGCACCGCACCGCGTAGTGACCTCACCGAAAATGCCCACCTTTGCCGCCGGCCACAGCCTGCTGGCAGAGATCCGTCTTACCTGGCCGGAGCTGGACGTCCTGATCTGTACCAGCGATGAAGTGGCGTGCGGCGCCATCATGGCCTGTCACGCAGCCGGCGTCTCGGTGCCCAGCCAGCTGGCGATTGCCAGCATCGGCGGTGGCCCGCTGGCGGCGGTATGTTCGCCGCCGCTGACCAGCATTGTGTTGCCGTACGAGGAGATGGGACGCATGGCCGGTAAACGCCTGCTGGCGGCGCTCAACGGCGACGAACCGCCTGCCATCAATGAGTTGCCGGTGCAGCTTAAGCTGCGCGCCAGTACGCACAAGGTGTAGCCGTGTGTGCGCACCTTTTGCCAGATTGATCAAATCCTTATCATTACTAAGGCATTGATAACCCTTTTCCGGATCATGATTTTAACTATAATGATCCGACTGCTTATGCGGCACACCAGCAAGGTTGTGCTGCCAAACACTAAATGGAGAGGAAGAACATGAGTTATTCACTGCCATCCCTGCCGTACGCCTACGACGCACTGGAACCGCACTTCGACAAGCAGACGATGGAAATCCATCACACTAAACATCACCAGACCTACGTTAACAACGCCAACGCGGCGCTGGAAGGTACCGAATTCGCAAACCTGCCGGTTGATGAACTGATCACCAAACTGGATCAGCTGCCAGCAGACAAAAAAGGCCCACTGCGTAACAACGCTGGCGGCCACGCTAACCACAGCCTGTTCTGGAAAGGCCTGAAAACCGGCACCACGCTGCAGGGCGACCTGAAAGCGGCAATCGAAAAAGATTTCGGTAGCGTTGAGAAATTCCAGGAAGAGTTCGAGAAAGCGGCCGCGACCCGTTTTGGCTCTGGCTGGGCGTGGCTGGTGAAAAAAGGCGACAAGCTGGCGGTCGTTTCAACCGCTAACCAGGACAACCCACTGATGGGCGAAGCCATCGCTGGCGTGTCTGGTTTCCCAATCATCGGTCTGGATGTGTGGGAGCACGCTTACTATCTGAAGTATCAGAACAGGCGCCCTGACTACATCAAAGCGTTCTGGAACGTGGTGAACTGGGACGAAGCAGCGGCACGTTTCGCCTCGGCAAAATAAGTTCTGGCTTACGCTATGTGAATAACCGGTGCCTGCGTGCACCGGTTTTTTTATCGCCATCCTAAACCGCAGCTCAACAAACTCCACGTCATGACCAGGCTAAAGTGGTTATTAACGCGCCGTTGATAATTTGGGGCATACAGTAGCCTTCAGTTATCTCGCGACGTAAAAATAATCATGTCTATTATTACACATTCTGAGCCGGACTCCGTTTCGTCGGCCGCGCTGTTTATACCTTTAGTCAGTGGAAAGCTGCGGCCAAATAAGCTGTGGAATAGCCAGCAATTTCGCCTGAAATTTGCCTTAAGGTCAGCGGTATTTCCACTGACCACTTTTAATTATCTCCATCAGCTGGCCAAACTCTCTTTTCTGCCGCAGCTGTTAAGCAGCCAGGGCTTACTGCCGGCTAAGCCGCATCGTCCCTATTTGCGCGCTGGTTTCAGCGTGGCGCAGCGTGCGCAGGCGATTCTCGATCATTATCAATTGATGGATAAGCTGGCGAATAATCAGCTGCGCCAGTTGCTGCTGAGCCCGACTGGTAATCTCCTTGCCCGTTTCGACGGCAAAAACGAGGAGCAGTTTGCGCTTTATTGCTGCTCCGGCCATTACGACCGGGAAGGGGAAATTACGCTGCTGCTTAATTATCAGGACATGACGCTGGCCTCGCTGTCATTCTCTATTATTCAGGAACAGCAGCAGCGCACGCTATTAATTGGAGGCTTGCAGGGGCCGCGGAAACATATTTCCAGTGACGTTATTCGCGATGCCACCAAAGCCGCGCACGGTGTATTTCCTAAGCGTCTGCTGATGGAAGCGGTATTTATTCTGGCGGCACAGTGCGGCGTACAGGCCATTACCGCGGTTGGCGATACCACCCATGTTTTCCGCAGTCTGCGCTACCGTCACAGCAAAGGTGATAAATTCTTTGCCAGCTATAGCGAGTTCTGGCTGTCACTGGGCGGGGAAATGCGGGGTGATGAGCTGTTTACGCTGCCGCTGAGCATGGCACGTAAAGATCTGGAAGAGATTGCCAGCAAGAAGCGCGCGGAGTATCGCCGCCGCTATGCCTTGCTGGATACGCTGGCGCAGCAGGTGCTGCAGGCTGCCGGGGCAGAACGCGACGTGGTCCACGCCGCGTAACGGCAATCAGAACGGCTGCTTGGCGTAGCCGGTCATCACCTTCAGCCCCATCTCGCGTCCCAGCGCGGTCATCGGGTGTACCACCACCAGGCCGCGCACGCTTTTCTTCAGCGCGCCCATGTTCGCCTGCTCTTTTTTGGTGATTTCACGGCTGAACGGCAGCTTTTTCAGCTGCTGGGCTTCTTTGCTCAGCTTCTCTTCGCGCACGTTGCGCAGACGCTCAATTTCCTGCACCAGCGTCTCTTTCTCTTTCAGCAGCGCGCCAAGCTTTTCGGCATCGCCCGCTTCCAGCAGCTGCGGTTCTTTGCGATTCAGCGCGTCCAGTTGGTCGCTGAGACGTTTAATCTCGGCTTTTTCTTGTTCTTTCATTGGGAAAACTCATTAAGGAAAACAGGCAAAGGATACATCAAATCCGCCCGCTTTTGCAGCGCAGCGACAACAGAGGCAACGGGATAATCGGGTGCAGCGGGCGGGCGGGCAAAAAAATACCCAGCGCAAGGCTGGGTATTGACTGGAATTATAGGATAAAACGGCTCAGATCTTCATCTGCCACTAACGCATCCAGATGTTTACCCACATATTCTGCGTCAATGGTAATGGTTTGACCGTTGAGGTCGCTCGCGTCGTAGGAGATATCTTCCACCAGGCGTTCCAGCACGGTGTGCAGACGACGCGCACCGATGTTCTCGGTGGTTTCGTTGACCTGCCAGGCGGCCTGGGCGATGCGTTTGATGCCGTCTTCGGTGAACTCGATGTTCACGCCTTCGGTCGCCATCAGCGCTTTGTACTGTACGGTCACGGAGGCGTTTGGCTCGGTCAGGATGCGCTCGAAATCTTCGTGGTCAGCGCCTGCAGCTCAACGCGGATCGGCAGACGACCCTGCAGTTCCGGGATCAGATCCGACGGGCTGGCCACCTGGAACGCACCGGAGGCGATAAACAGGATGTGGTCGGTTTTCACCATGCCGTGCTTGGTGGAGACGGTGCAGCCTTCAACCAGCGGCAGCAGGTCGCGCTGTACGCCTTCGCGGGACACGTCCGGGCCGGACGACTGTTGCCGCCGCGCTTACAGATTTTGTCGATTTCGTCGATGAACACGATGCCGTGCTGCTCAACCGCGTCGATAGCGTCCTGCTTCAGCTCTTCCGGGTTGACCAGCTTCGCCGCTTCTTCTTCAATCAGCAGCTTCATCGCGTCTTTGATTTTCAGCTTACGCGCTTTCTGCTTCTGGCCGCCCAGGTTCTGGAACATGGACTGCAGCTGGCTGGTCATCTCTTCCATGCCCGGAGGCGCCATGATTTCCACGCCCATCGGCGCAGCCGCGAGATCGATCTCAATCTCTTTGTCGTCCAGCTGGCCTTCGCGCAGTTTTTTGCGGAACGCCTGGCGCGCAGCTGACGGCTCAGCGCTGCTGCTCCGGCTGGCCCCAGTTGTTTTTCGCCGGCGGGATCAGCACGTCGAGAATGCGCTCTTCGGCCATCTCTTCGGCGCGATAGCGGTTTTTCTCGATCGCCTGGACGCGCACCATCTTGATCGCGGAGTCGGTCAGATCGCGGATGATGGAATCCACTTCTTTACCGACATAGCCCACTTCGGTGAACTTGGTGGCTTCAACTTTGATGAACGGCGCGTTCGCCAGCTTCGCCAGACGACGGGCGATTTCGGTTTTACCGACGCCGGTCGGGCCGATCATCAGAATGTTTTTCGGCGTAACTTCGTGGCGCAGCTCTTCGTCAAGCTGCATACGACGCCAGCGGTTACGCAGGGCAATTGCCACGGAACGCTTGGCGTTATCCTGGCCGATAATGTGTTTGTTCAGTTCGCTGACAATTTCGCGTGGGGTCATTTCAGACATGGGAGATCCTTACGCTTTGGAGGTCAATTCTTCGATGGTGTGGTTGTGGTTGGTATAAATGCAGATATCACCTGCAATATCCAACGCCTTCACCGCGATATCGCGCGCGTTCATGTCGGTGTTTTCCAACAGGGCGCGGGCTGCAGCCTGGGCGTACGGGCCGCCGGAGCCGATGGCAATCAGGTCATTTTCCGGCTGAATCACGTCACCGTTCCCGGTGATGATCAGCGAGGCGGTTTCATCGGCCACCGCCAGCAGCGCTTCGAGCTTGCGCAGCATGCGGTCGGTACGCCAGTCTTTCGCCAGCTCAACGGCGGCTTTCACCAGATGACCCTGGTGCATTTCCAGTTTGCGTTCAAACAGTTCAAACAGCGTGAAGGCATCCGCCGTGCCGCCTGCAAAACCGGCGATCACTTTGTCGTTGTAGAGACGACGGACTTTCTTCACGTTGCCTTTCATGACGGTATTACCCAGCGTGGCCTGGCCATCACCGGCGATTACCACATGGCCGTTACGGCGTACACTTACTATTGTTGTCACGAGCAGACCCCTTGGTTACAAAATCGGGAAACAGAAGCCCTGAGCCTGTGCTCAGGGCTGAATCATGCAATCAGAGAGATGGGGGGAGATTCTGGGGGTTTCAACCCCCGGAGGCGAGTCGAATGCAGTTTGTGTGACCGGCCACTTTCAGGCGCGAAATGGTGCCATCGGCATTTTCTTTGCCTTTGACCGGGCCAATCACCACGCGATTCCAGCCGTTGTTGGTGGTAATGCGTGAATCAAATCCTTCAAACGCCAGCTGAGCACGCACCGTTTCTGCCTGCTCGGCGCCTTTAAACGAACCGCACTGCACCATCCAGCGGGGTGCTCGTCTTTTTCTCTGCCGTTTTGGCTTTGGCGCTCTCCTGCGGCTTCGCCGGCTCGCGAGTGATCGGCGCTGGCGTCTGTTGCTGTCCTGCTCGGCTGTGCCGCCTGCTCGGCTGCGATTCGCTGCTGCGCTGTTGCTGGCTGCAACTGTTCGCTGACGCTGCTCGCGGTGCTGGTAAG
The DNA here is from genome assembly GCA_039593635.1 of Enterobacterales bacterium. Taxonomy (GTDB): domain Bacteria; phylum Pseudomonadota; class Gammaproteobacteria; order Enterobacterales; family Enterobacteriaceae; genus Enterobacter. The sequence goes on along the minus strand of JBCNOW010000013.1, from coordinate 27,298 downwards.
GCTGCGCTTTCGGCTGCTGCACCGGCTGGGTTTGCGTCCACTGCTGTTGTTGCTGCTGCTGAATTTGTGCCTGCCGCTGACGCTGCAGCCAGGTTTGCTGACGCTGTGCCGGCGTCTGTTCATTCCACGGCACTTCATTCAGCTGCGTTGGCTGCTGGCGCATATCGGCCTGCATCTGTGCCAGCAGCTGGCGCTGTTCGTCCGTCAGCTGATCGGTTGGCATTTTTCACTTCGCCACCGGCAGAAGGCTCGGTAGGCGCACGCACGCCAGGCTGACGGCTTTCCAGCTCTTTAATATAGCGCCAGCGCTCTTCAGGCTTCGGCGGCAGGCCATTTCCGGCCACTTTGTTGCCCTGAAGCGCCTCGGACTCTTCTTTTTTATGGTGCGTGATGAAGTACAGGCCACCAATAAAGGCCACCAGTACCGCCGCAGCAATAGCGACCATTGCTGGCGAGACGGCAGGCGGATTACGCTGCTTGCTTTTTGAACTACTCTTTTTGCGTCGCGAAGGTGCCGGCTGGCCGCGACGTACATAATCTCGTTGTGCCACTATCGTTTCGCTGTATTTATTCGTTCGTCAGCCTCCGCCATGTTACTTAAGCGGCGGGGCTTTGACCAGATAAGGGTGCCTTCAGAATCGCGAAAAGCAGGGTTCCCGCATTCATTTTTCGCGTTTTGCTGCCGGTGCAGTACTGCCGCGAACGATCAGCTCGCAGTCCAGCAACCGTGAGCCGCTGCTAACTGTTTGACCCTGCAGCTGATCCAGCAGAAGCAGCATCGCTTCACGGCCAATGTCATAGCGCGGTTGTGACACGGTGGAGAGCGGCGGATCGCAAAACTCTGAAAGCGAAATATTATCGAAACCGATAATCGACAGATCTTTCGGCACGCGCAAGCCACGGCGTTTGGCGCGTGGATCAGCGCGCCCAGCGCCATCACGTCGCTGTGGCAGAACACCGCTGTTGGCGGCTCCGGCAGCGCCAGCAGTTTCTCCAGCGCCTGTCCCGCCGGCTTCAAAGGTAAAATCACCGCGCGCAATGTAGTGCGGATCGACGATCGCACCGGTGCGGCGCAGTGCCTGAACATAGCCCTGCAGGCGATAGTGGCAGAGCGGCATCTCTTCCGGCCCGGCAATGCAGCCAATCCGCTTATGCCCCAGTTCCTGAAGATAGTTCACCGCGTTGAACGCGGCGGTCAGGTTATCGATATGAACCGTCGGCAGCTCCAGCTCGGGCGCAAACTCGTTGGCCATCACCATCGGCGGTAAATTGCGCTGCTCTTCGATGCTGGCATCAAACGGCAGGCGCGAGCCAAGCAGCAGCATGCCGTCAATCTGCTTGGTAATAATGAGGTCGATAAAGGTTTTTTCCTGCTGGTTCTGGTGGGCGCAGTCGCCAATCAGCACCAAATAGCCCTGCTCCGCAGCCGTCACTTCGATGCCGCGAATGATCTCGCTAAAGAAGGGATCGCAGATGTCCGGCACTATCACCAGGATGGTCCGCGATTCATTGCGCTTGACGTTCCGCCCCATGGCCTGAGGGAAGTAACCCACTTCCAGCGCCGCCTGTTCAACCTTGTTACGGGTCGCCTGGGAGACTTTATCCGGGTTCATTAATGCGCGGGACACGGTTGCCGTTGAGACTTGTGCTTTCTCGGCAACGTCTTTCATGGTCGCCGTGGCAACCTCTTTCCTGGACTTCAACGTCTTCTCCTCGCCTGAACACCGAACTGCGGACACCACCATTTTTACAGATAGTTAATGGAATCGGTTACAGAATTTTCATAAAAAGTGTGAGGCGCGTTAAATTTTTCGATCCGTCTTCAGCCTTCGATGGGATCGACGTCCAGCACCCACTTCACTTTTCGCGCTTCCGGCAGGGTGTTAATCAGCGCCAGCGTGCCGCTGACGATGTGCTGCAGGCGAATGCGCGAGGGGTGCTGGAGCAAAATTTGCCAGCGAAAACGTCCGCCGCGCTTCGGCGCCAGCGCCGGCACCGGGCCCAGGATCCACAGCTGGTTATCCACCAGCGGGCTGGCCTGCAGGAGGTTTCTCAGCTGTTGCAGGAAAAGCGGCGCCTGCTGGTTGTTATGATCTTCCGCGCGGATGATGACGTGGCTGGTCCACGGCGGCAGCTGCATGGTCTGGCGTTCGGCCAGCGCCTGCTCGGCAAAGGCGTCATAGCCTTTATGCAGCAGGGTTTGCAGCAGCGGATGCTCAGGGTGGTGCGTTTGCAGTACCACTTCGCCCTGCTTTCCGGCACGTCCCGCGCGCCCGGCCACCTGGGTATAAAGCTGGGCGAAGCGCTCGGCGGAGCGGAAATCGGCCGAGAACAGCGCGCCATCGACATCCAGCAGGGCGACCAGCGTCACGTCCGGGAAGTGGTGGCCTTTGGCCAGCATCTGGGTGCCAATCAGGATGCGCGCGCCACCGCGATGCACTTCTGCCAGCTGCTGTTCCAGCGCCCCTTTACGGCTGGTGGTGTCCCTGTCGATTCGGGAAATGGGCACGTCCGGGAAGAACGGTTCCAGGGCCTGTTCCAGCTGTTCAGTGCCCAGACCAACCGGCACAATATGCGTTGACCCGCACGACGGGCACTGACGCGGCACCGGGCGTTGGCTGTCGCAGTGGTGGCAGCGCAAATGGCGCTGGGCCTGATGGAAGGTGTAGTAGTGGTCGCAGCGCGGGCACTCGGCAATCCAGCCGCAGTCGTGGCACAGCAGGGCGGGCGCGAAGCCGCGTCGGTTAAGGAACAGGATCACCTGGTTGCCCGCCTGCAAATGCTGTCGCATTCGGGTTATCAATGCGGGCGCGAGCCCGGCCTGAACCTGCTGACCTTTCAGATCCAGCACGTGCTGAATCGCCGGACGGGCATTACCCGCGCGGCGCGTCAGGCGCAGCATATGGTATTTCCGCTGGCGCACGTTGTGCAGCGTTTCGAGCGCAGGCGTGGCGGAGCCGAGAATAATGGGAATTTGCTCGCTGTGCGCGCGGTAGACCGCCAGATCGCGGGCATGGTAGCGCCAGCCTTCCTGCTGTTTATAGGAGCTGTCGTGCTCTTCATCGATCACGATAACGCCAAGGTTTTTAAACGGCGTAAACAGCGACGAGCGGGTGCCGATCACAATCGCCGCTTCGCCGTTTTTCGCTTTCAGCCAGGCGCTAAGGCGCTCGCTGTCGTTAAGCCCCGAGTGCAGCACCTCAACCGGCGCGTTAAAGCGCTCGCGGAAGCGGGCGATGGTTTGCGGCGTCAGGCCAATTTCCGGCACCATCACCAGCGCCTGTTTGCCCTGCGCCAGCACGTTTTCCAGTACGCTCAGATAGACTTCGGTTTTGCCGGAGCCCGTGACGCCCGCCAGCAGCCAGGCGGAGAAATGGTCGGAGGCGCTGTGAATGGCGCCCACCGCGGTGGCCTGCTCGGTATTCAGACGCAGGCGATCGCCTGAGACGGAGAAACTGTCGCGCCAGTCGTGAAGGGCAGGCGCTTCGCTGGCCAGCTCGCTCAGCCCTTTCTTTCGTAATGCCTGTAGCGCGGTTTCGCTAACCTCAAGCTCGTCGACCTGATGCCGCCAGATTTTCCCCTGACGCAGCGCCGCCAGCGCCTGCTGCTGTTTCTGCGAGCGCTTCAGGCTGTTAATGTCCACAGCGCGCCCTGCTTCGGTGGCAAACCAGTACCACATCGGGGCGTGGCTGGCGCCTTTGCCCTGGCGCAGCAGAATCGGCAGGGCGTGGAAGAGGACGTCGCCAATCGGATGAGTGATAATAATCCGCCGCCCACAGCAGCAGTCGCCAGGTGCTGGTGGAGAAAACCGGGTCGCTGTCCAGCACCTCAACGACCGACTTCAGTTCATTGAGGGGCAATTCGCTTTTATCGCTGACGGAGACGACGATCCCCACGCGCTGCTGTTTGCCAAACGGCACGGTCACGCGACAGCCCGCTTTGGCGCATGCTGTCGGGCAGCAGGTAGTCAAAGGTGCGGGGAAGCGGAACGGGCAGGGCAACGTGAGCGACGGGCATCGAATCTTCCTGACTTGAAAAGTGGCGCGTTAGTATACACACTGGTCACCCGTCAACCGCGCGCGCGGCGCTGGCTGCGGCGTTAGTATACACATTAGCTAAAAGCGGCGCATTGCGCGGATCAGTTTGCATCAATGCGCTCAATAAATTCTGTATGATTCGCCGCCTTTGGTGTACTTTACGCCAAAGAACTTACATTCAACATCGCGTGGTGTCTGGCGTTAGGGCTGGAAGAGCGACGCGGCCTTAACTGAGGTTCTCCCATGAAAAAAGATATTCACCCGAAATACGAAATGATTACTGCAAACTGCTCTTGCGGTAACTCTATCCAGATCCGCTCTACCGTGGGTCACGATCTGAACCTGGACGTGTGCGGCAAATGCCACCCGTTCTACACTGGTAAGCAGCGTGATGTTGCAACCGGTGGCCGTGTTGACCGCTTCAACAAGCGTTTCAGCATCCCGGGCGCTAAATAAGTTTCCCGAAAAAAAGGCACCGCAAGGTGCCTTTTTTGTATCCGCTTCTCAGTATTCCCACGTCTCCGGGTCAATACCCAGTTCACGCATGATCACCTTCGCCTCTTCCGGGATTTCGTCGCTACGCTCTTTGCGCAGGTCGTCATCGTTCGGCAACGGTTGGCCGGTAAACGCATGCAGAAACGCTTCGCACAGCAGTTCGCTGTTGGTTGCGTGGCGCAGGTTGTTCACCTGACGACGCGTACGTTCATCGGTGAGGATCTTCAACACCTTCAGAGGAATGGAAACCGTAATTTTCTTTACTTGCTCACTCTTCTTACCGTGCTCAGCGTATGGGCTGATATATTCGCCGCTCCATTCAGCCATGAGATACCTTTAATCCTCTCAGTCATTAATCTAAAGGTGCAAAACCGGTGACTAGCCCGATTTTCGAGCCGACCGCTAAACCTTGCCGCGTAGTTTACGCGTAGAGGGATCGATACCGTGGCACGGATATTGCCGCTGCAGCGTGCACTAAAGCATATAATTTTAACGGCTATTTGCGCATTGCTCAATCTATACGCAAAGAAGTTTAGATGTCCAGATGTATTGACGTCCATACTTTCAATGTTTACTCTGGTGCCTGACTTTTCACCTCATTCGCCAGGAAGCCGGAAGCCCTCACCATGACGCGTAAACAGGCCACCATCGCAGTGCGTAGCGGATTGAATGATGACGAGCAGTACGGCTGCGTTGTCCCGCCCATTCATCTTTCCAGTACCTACAATTTCACCGGATTTAATGAACCCCGCGCGCATGACTACTCGCGTCGTGGCAACCCTACGCGCGATGTGACCCAGCGCGCGCTGGCCGAGCTGGAAGGTGGCGCAGGGGCGGTATTAACCAATACCGGGATGTCGGCCATTCATCTGGTGACGACGGTGTTCCTGAAACCGGGCGATCTGCTGGTTGCGCCGCACGACTGCTACGGCGGCAGCTATCGCCTGTTTGATAGCCTGGCGAAAACGCGGCTGCTACCGCGTGCTGTTTGTCGATCAAAACGACGAACAGGCGCTGAAACAGGCGCTGGCAGAGAAACCAAAGCTGGTGCTGGTGGAAAGTCCAAGCAACCCATTGTTGCGCGTTGTCGATATTGCGAAAATTTGTCAGCTCGCAAGGGATGCGGGAGCGATAAGTGTAGTGGATAATACCTTCCTCAGTCCGGCGCTTCAGAACCCGCTGGCGCTGGGTGCCGATCTGGTATTGCATTCATGCACTAAATATCTGAACGGTCATTCTGACGTGGTGGCGGGCGTGGTGATTGCCAAAGATCCGGACGTTGTCACCGAACTGGCATGGTGGGCCAATAACATTGGCGTCACCGGCGGGCGCGTTCGACAGCTATCTGCTGTTGCGCGGCATCCGCACGCTGTCGCCGCGCATGGACGTGGCGCAGCGTAATGCCCAGGCGATTGTCGATTTCCTGAAAACCCAGCCGCTGGTGAAGAAGCTTTATCACCCGTCGCTGCCGGAAAACCAGGGGCACGAGATTGCCGCGCGTCAGCAAAAAGGATTTGGCGCGATGTTAAGTTTTGAACTGGACGGTGACGAGCAAACGCTGCGTCGCTTCCTGAGCGGGCTGTCATTGTTTACGCTGGCGGAATCCTTAGGTGGGGTTGAAAGTTTGATCTCCCACGCCGCGACCATGACGCACGCAGGTATGGCACCGGAAGCACGTGCCGCCGCCGGGATTTCCGAGACGCTGCTGCGTATCTCAACCGGTATTGAAGATTCTGAAGATTTAATTGCCGATCTGGAAAATGGCTTCCGGATCGCAGCCAAGGGGTAATCATGAGTGTGATAGCGCAGGCAGGGGCGAAGGGTCGTCAAGCTGCACAAGTTTGGTGGTAGTAGTCTTGCTGATGTGAAGTGTTACCTGCGCGTCGCAGGGATCATGACCGAGTATTCACAGCCGGGTGACATGATGGTTGTCTCGGCGGCGGGCAGCACCACCAACCAGTTGATTAGCTGGCTGAAACTGAGCCAGACCGATCGCCTTTCTGCGCATCAGGTGCAACAGTCCTTACGTCGTTACCAGAGCGAGCTGATTGCTGGCTTGCTGCCTGCGGACGTAGCGGACGGGCTGATCAGCGCCTTCACGCATGACCTTGAGCGTCTGGCTGCTCTGCTGGACAGCGGGATTACCGACGCGGTGTATGCCGAAGTGGTGGGCCACGGTGAAGTGTGGTCCGCGCGCCTGATGGCCGCCGTGCTGCAACACCTGGGCGTGGAGGCGGCCTGGCTCGACGCGCGTGATTTCCTGCGTGCCGAACGCGCCGCGCAGCCTCAGGTGGATGAAGGCTTGTCCTACCCGCTGCTGCAACAGCTGCTGGTGCAGCATCCGGGCAAACGTATCGTCGTGACCGGCTTTATCAGCCGCAGCAACGCGGGCGAAACCGTGCTGCTGGGCCGTAACGGCTCTGACTACTCGGCAACGCAGATTGGTGCCCTGGCGGGCGTGTCCCGCGTCACCATCTGGAGCGACGTGGCCGGTGTTTACAGCGCGGACCCGCGCAAGGTGAAAGATGCCTGTCTGCTGCCGCTGCTGCGTCTGGATGAAGCCAGCGAGCTGGCACGTCTGGCCGCGCCGGTACTGCACGCGCGCACGCTGCAGCCGGTTTCCGGCAGCGATATCGATCTGCAGCTGCGCTGCAGCTATACGCCGGATCAGGGCTCCACGCGCATTGAGCGCGTGCTGGCGTCCGGCACGGGCGCGCGTATTGTCACCAGCCACGACGACATCTGCCTGATTGAGTTCCAGGTCCCTGCCGGCCAGGATTTCAAACTGGCAGCATAAAGATATCGACACGATCCTGAAACGCGCCCAGGTGCGTCCGCTGGCCGTTGGCGTGTCACAACGACCGTCAGCTGCTGCAGTTCTGCTATACCGCCGAAGTGGCGGACAGCGCGCTGAAAATTCTGGATGAAGCGGGCCTGCCGGGCGAGCTTCGCCTGCGTCAGGGGCTGGCGCTGGTGGCGATGGTGGGCGCGGGCGTCACCCGTAACCCGCTGCACTGCCACCGCTTCTGGCAGCAGCTGAAAGGCCAGCCGGTGGAGTTCACCTGGCAGTCGGAAGAGGGCATCAGCCTGGTCGCCGTCCTGCGCGAAGGGCCAACCGAGAGCCTGATTCAGGGCCTGCACCCCTCCCTGTTCCGCGCGGAAAAACGCATCGGCCTGGTGCTGTTCGGCAAAGGCAACATCGGCTCCCGCTGGCTGGAGCTGTTCGCCCGCGAGCAGGTGACGCTCTCGGCGCGTACCGGGTTTGAATTTATTCTGGCGGGCGTGGTGGACAGCCGCCGCAGCCTGCTGAACTACGAAGGGCTGGATGCCAGCCGCGCGCTTGCCTTCTTTAATGATGAAGCCGTCGAGCAGGATGAAGAGTCGCTGTTCCTGTGGATGCGCGCGCACCCGTATGACGATCTGGTGGTGCTGGACGTTACCGCCAGCGAACAGCTTGCCGATCAGTATCTGGATTTCGCCAGCCACGGTTTCCACGTCATCAGCGCCAACAAACTGGCGGGGGCAAGCAGCACCGATAAATACCGCCAGATCCACGACGCGTTTGAAAAAACGGGCCGTCACTGGCTGTATAACGCCACCGTGGGCGCCGGCCTGCCGGTTAACCACACCGTGCGCGACCTGATTGAAAGCGGCGACAGCATTCTGGCGCTGAGCGGTATCTTCTCCGGCACGCTCTCCTGGCTGTTCCTGCAGTTTGACGGCACTGTGCCGTTCACCGACCTGGTGGATCAGGCGTGGCAGCAGGGCTTAACCGAGCCCGATCCGCGCGTTGATCTCTCCGGTAAAGACGTGATGCGCAAGCTGGTGATCCTGGCGCGCGAAGCCGGTTATGACATCGAACCGGATCAGGTACGCGTCGAGTCGCTGGTGCCGGCGGGCTGCGAAGAAGGGTCCGTTGACCACTTCTTCGAAAACGGTGACGAGCTGAATGAGCAGATGGTGCAGCGTCTGGAAGCGGCAAACGAGATGGGGCTGGTGCTGCGCTACGTGGCGCGTTTCGAGGCGAACGGTAAAGCGCGCGTGGGCGTGGAAGCGGTGCGTCCTGAGCATCCGCTGGCGGCGCTGCTGCCGTGCGATAACGTCTTCGCCATTGAAAGCCGCTGGTACCGCGATAACCCGCTGGTGATCCGCGGCCCGGGCGCGGGGCGCGATGTCACCGCTGGGGCTATCCAGTCCGATATTAACCGTCTGGCTAAGCTGCTGTAAAAAGTGAATTTCCCTCTCCCTGTGGGAGAGGGTTAGGGTGAGGGCATCAGACCGCACTCACCCCCCCCCATCATGAATTTTCTTCATCTTCCCTGAGCATTCCTCACCGTTATTGTTGATTATTTCTGTTGACGTCCCTCCGCTTTTCCGTCATTTTTACATCTGGACGTCTAAACGTATAGAAGTTCACAACACAACAGACAACGACACGCGAAAGATAGAGGTAAGGTATGAGCTTTTTTCACGCCAACCAGCGGGAAGCCCTGAATCAGAGCCTGGCCGAAGTAAACGGCCAGATTAACGTCTCTTTTGAATTTTTCCCGCCGCGCACCAGTGAAATGGAGCAAACCCTGTGGAGCTCTATCGATCGCCTGAGCAGCCTGAAACCAAAGTTTGTCTCCGTGACTTACGGTGCGAACTCCGGCGAGCGTGACCGTACGCACAGCATAATCAAAGGCATCAAAGAGCGCACCGGTCTGGAAGCGGCACCGCATCTGACCTGTATCGACGCCACCCGCGATGAACTGCGCGCCATTGCCCGGGACTACTGGAATAACGGCATTCGCCATATCGTGGCCCTGCGCGGCGATCTACCGCCGGGCAGCGGCAAGCCAGAGATGTATGCGGCGCCGATCTGGTGGCGCTGCTGAAAGAGGTGGCCGATTTCGATATCTCCGTGGCCGCCTACCCTGAAGTTCATCCGGAAGCGAAAAGCGCCCAGGCGGATCTGCTTAACCTGAAGCGTAAAGTGGATGCCGGCGCCAACCGCGCCATCACCCAGTTCTTCTTTGATGTGGAAAGCTATCTGCGCTTCCGCGACCGCTGCGTGGCGGCCGGTATCGACGTGGAAATCATTCCGGGCATTCTGCCGGTCTCTAACTTCAAACAGGCGAAGAAATTCGCCGATATGACCAACGTGCGCATTCCGCTGTGGATGTCCAAAATGTACGACGGGCTGGATGATGACCCGGAAACCCGCAAGCTGGTGGGGGCCAACATCGCGATGGACATGGTGAAGATTTTAAGTCGCGAAGGGGTGAAGGATTTCCACTTCTACACGCTGAACCGCGCGGAGATGAGCTACGCCATTTGCCACACGCTGGGCGTTCGCCCGACGCTGGTGGCATAAGCGTGAAAGGATAAAAAAGAGAAGGGGGCCTCAGGGCCCCCTTCTTGCTGTGCGATACGTGACGCGCCGTTAGCCGGTGTTACGCATACCTGCCGCAACGCCCGCAATCGTCACCATCAACGCCTGTTCAACGCGCGGATCCGGCTCTTTACCTTCTTCTTCCGCCAGACGCGAACGGTGCAGCAGCTCTGCCTGCAGAACGTTCAGCGGGTCGGTGTAGATGTTACGCAGCTGAATAGACTCGGCAATCCACGGCAGGTCCGCCATCAGATGCGAGTCGTTGGCGATATCCAGCACCACTTTGATGTCGCCTTCCAGCAGCTCGCGCAGCTCTTTACCCAGCGCCCACAGTTCCGGTTTCACCAGACGCTGGTCGTAGTATTCCGCCAGCCACAGGTCCGCTTTCGAGAAGACCATCTCCAGCATGCCCAGACGGGTAGAGAAGAACGGCCAGTCGCGGCACATGGTTTCCAGTTCGTTCTGTTTGCCGTCTTCCACCACTTTTTGCAGCGCGGCACCGGCACCCAGCCAGGCGGGCAGCATCAGGCGGTTCTGCGTCCAGGCGAAGATCCACGGAATGGCGCGCAGAGACTCGACGCCGCCGGTCGGACGACGCTTCGCCGGACGCGAGCCCAGCGGCAGTTTACCCAGCTCCTGCTCAGGCGTGGCCGAGCGGAAGTAAGGCACGAAATCTTTGTTTTCACGCACGTAGCCGCGGTACAGATCGCAGGAGATAGCCGACAGCTCGTCCATGATATGGCACCAGGACGCTTTTGGCTCCGGCGGCGGCAGCAGGTTGGCTTCCAGAATCGCGCTGGTGTAAAGCGACAGGCTGCTGATGGTCACTTCCGGCAGGCCGTATTTGAAGCGGATCATCTCGCCCTGTTCGGTGACGCGCAGGCCGCCTTTCAGGCTTCCCGGCGGCTGTGACAGCAGTGCCGCGTGCGCAGGCGCGCCGCCGCGGCCAATGGAGCCGCCGCGTCCGTGGAACAGGGTCAGCTCAATACCGGCTTTCTCGCAGGTTTTGATCAGCGCGTCCTGCGCCTGATACTGCGCCCAGGAGGCCGCCATCACGCCCGCATCTTTTGCGGAGTCGGAATAGCCAATCATCACCATCTGTTTGCCCTGGATAAAGCCGCGATACCAGTCGATATTCAGCAACTGGGTCATCACGTCGTTGGCGTTGTTCAGGTCGTCGAGGGTCTCAAACAGTGGGGCGACCGGCAGGGCGTAGTCGATACCGGCTTCTTTCAGCAGAAGGTGAACGCCCAGCACGTCGGACGGGGTTTTCGCCATGGAGATCACATAGGCGGCCACCGATCCTTTCGGCGCATCAACGATCGCTTTGCAGGTGTTGAGCACTTCGCGGGTGTCGTTGCTTGGCTCCCAGCTGCGCGGCAGCAGAGGGCGCTTGGAGTTCAGCTCGCGGATCAGGAAGGCCTGTTTGTCGGCTTCCGACCAGCTTTCATAGTCGCCGATGCCGAGATAGCGGGTCAGTTCGCCCAGCGCTTCGGTATGGCGGGTACTCTCCTGACGCACGTCGATACGCACCAGCGGCACGCCGAAACACTTCACGCGGCGCAGGGTGTCGAGCAGTTCGCCGTTGGCGATGATGCCCATCCCGCAGGCCTGCAGCGATTTATAACAGGCGTAGAGCGGCTCCCAGAGCTGCTCGTTCTGGCTCAGCAGACCTTCCGGCTTCGGCAGGCGCTGGCCTTTCAGGCGCGCTTCCAGCCAGGCCTGGGTCGCCATCAGCTGGCCACGCATTCGCAATTTCTCAGGAATCACGAAACGGTACGGCTCGCTGGCGCCTTCTTCGCCGGCCAGCGCGCGCAGTTCCGGCGTCGCTTCCACCATCGACAGCTCGGAGATCAGCACCTGAATGTCTTTCAGGAACAGGTCGGTCGCTTTCCAGCGGCTCAGCAGCAGCACGTGGCGGGTGATTTCTCGCGGTCACGTTCGGGTTACCGTCGCGGTCGCCGCCCATCCAGGAGGTAAAGCGCACCGGAACAAAATCGACCGGCAGGCGGTAGCCGAAGGTCTGCTTCCAGCTGTTCGTTCAGCTCGCGCAGGTAGTTCGGCACGCCTTCCCACAGGCTGTTCTCCACCACCGCAAAGCCCCATTTGGCTTCGTCGACCGGGCTTGGGCGATGCTTACGAATTTCATCGGTGTGCCAGGACTGAGCAATCAGCTGGCGCAGACGGCGCATCAGCTGGTTGCGTTCGTAGTCGGCAATGTCTTTGTTATCCAGCTGCTTCAGGCAGTTGTTCACTTCCACCATTTTGTGGATCAGCGTACGACGGGTGATTTCGGTTGGGTGGGCGGTCAGCACCAGCTCCAGCGAAAGCGACTCCACCGCTTTTTTGATGGTGGCTTCGTTGAGGTCGGGCTGGTCTTTCAGTTTACGAAGGGTGCGGGCAATGACTTCCGGGTTGCTGGCCGCTTCGCCGTTTGGCGAAATGCTGTGGTATTGCTCAGCGGTGTTGGCCAGGTTCAGGAACTGGCTGAATGCGCGTGCAACGGGCAGCAGCTCATCGTTAGAGAGGTTCTGCAAGGTGGTGAGCAGCTCCTGACGACTGGCCTCGTTACCGGCACGGGAAGATTTAGACAGCTTGCGGATGGTTTCAACGCGGTCGAGGATGTTCTCCCCCAACGCATCTTTGATGGTATCTCCAAGCACTTTGCCGAGCATACTGACATTACTACGCAACGCGGAATATTGTTCGTTCATAAAAACCCAGTCACCCCATCATTTTTGTTTATGCCCAGGCGAAAATCTTCTGGACATTATAATTTTGTCATCTCCCTTTATAAAGCCACGTAAAACCCCCGTCGTCAATTGCTGCGAAAACGGTTCAGCAAACGAATAAATGCGGGCAATTTACGAAATTTAATTCGCATTGCGTCAGATAAGAGATGCTTATGATCAAATCTGACCGAGATAATGACGGGGCAATTTGCTGCCCTCACCCTAACCCTTTCGCAACGCTGAAATGCCCCATCCGTGGTGCGGTTTTAATGGCATCAATGCCAGCAGAAGTGATGCACAACCTGGGTAATAAGTTCGCGGGTTGGCTTGATAAAGCGAGTTTCCAGATATTCATCCGGCTGGTGCGCCTGGTTGATGGAGCCAGGGCCAAGCACCAGCGTCGGGCACAGCGTCTGAATAAACGGCGCTTCGGTGCAGTAGTTCACCACGTCGGTTTTCTCGCCGAGCAGCTTTTCCACCACTTCAACCAGCTGATGATCCGGCGGGCATTCGTAACCCGGGATCGGCGGATGCAGTTCAGAGACCGTCAGACGGCCCGGCCAGCGCGCGCTTACCGGAGCCAGCGCTTCATTCAGCAAGCCGTCGAGATCGCTCAGCGTCATGCCCGGCAGCGGGCGGATGTCCATATGCAGTTCGCAGCAGGCGCAGATACGGTTCGAGGCATCGCCGCCGTGCAGACTGCCCAGGTTCAGGGTCGGGTACGGCACGGTGAACGCCGTCGTAGTGATAACGCTCTTTCAGATCGTCGCGCAGGGTCATGATGCGGCCGATGGCATCATGCATCAGCTCAATGGCGTTCACGCCGCGCGCCGGATCGCTGGAGTGGCCGGACTGGCCCAGCACGCGCACGGCGTTAGAGATATGGCCTTTGTGCGCGCGGATCGGTTGCAGAGAGGTTGGCTCGCCGATGATGGCGCAATCCGGGCGAAGCGGGGTGTTTTCAGAGAAGTAGCGCGCGCCCGCCATGCTGGTCTCTTCATCGGCGGTCGCCAGAATGTAGAGCGGTTTTTTCAGCTTCGTCACGTCCACGTCACGCAGCGCGTCAAGGATAAAGGCGAAGAAGCCTTTCATGTCGGCGGTGCCCAGGCCGTAGAGCTTGTTGTCGTGCTCGGTCAGGGTGAAGGGGTCGCGCGTCCAGCGGCCATCGTCAAACGGCACGGTGTCGGTATGACCGGCCAGCAGCAGGCCGCCCGCGCCGTTTCCGGTGCTGGCGAGCAGGTTAAATTTGTGGCGTGTTCCGGGGACGGGCTGAACCTCAACGTTAAACCCAAGATCGCTAAACCAACCCGCCAGCAGATTGATTAAAGACTCATTGCTCTGATCCAGCGCTTCTTCCGTTGCGCTGATGGACGGAGTGGCAATCAGGGCGCGGTAGATCTCGATAAATGGCGGTAAGTTCATTTTCATTGTTGACACACCTTAGGTCGTGATAGTATCAATATTCATGCAATAAATGTGAATAAAAATACATTAACGTTGAGCATAAAGGAACCCGATGTTGAATACGCTGATTGTAGGCGCTAGCGGTTATGCGGGCGCAGAGCTTGTAAGCTACGTGAATCGCCATCCACATATGACCATAACCGCTTTGACCGTGTCAGCGCAAAGCAATGATGCAGGAAAGTTAATTTCCGATTTGCATCCGCAGCTTAAGGGCATGGTCGATCTGCCGCTGCAGCCCATGTCTGACATCAGCGAGTTTACCGACGGCGTCGACGTGGTGTTTTTAGCCACCGCGCACGAGGTCAGCCACGACCTGGCACCGCAGTTCCTGGCGGTCGGCTGCGTGGTCTTCGACCTCTCCGGCGCGTTCCGCGTTAACGACGGTGCGTTCTACGAAAAATATTACGGTTTCACCCATCAGCATCCGGATCTGCTTGAAAAAGCGGTGTACGGCCTGGCGGAGTGGAGCGCAGACAAGCTGAAAGAAGCGGACCTGATTGCCGTGCCGGGCTGCTACCCGACGGCGGCGCAGCTTTCCCTGAAGCCGCTGATCGACGCGGGTCTGCTGGATCTGAACCAGTGGCCGGTGATCAACGCCACCAGCGGCGTGAGCGGTGCCGGGCGCAAGGCCGCGATCTCCAACAGCTTCTGCGAAGTGAGCCTGCAGCCGTATGGCGTGTTTAATCACCGTCATCACCCGGAAATCACGACCCATCTGGGCGCGGCGGGTGATTTTCACGCCGCATCTGGGCAGCTTCCCGCGCGGGATCCTCGAAACCATCACCTGCCGCCTGAAGCCTGGCGTGACCAAAGAGCAGGTGAGCGAGGCCTTCACCCAGGCGTATGCGGATAAACCGCTGGTGCGTCTGTACGACAAAGGCGTTCCGGCGCTGAAAAACGTGGTTGGTCTGCCGTTCTGCGATATCGGCTTTGCCGTGCAGGGCGAGCATCTGATCGTGGTCGCCGCAGAAGATAACCTGCTGAAAGGCGCTGCCGCACAGGCAATGCAGTGTGCAAATATTCGTTTCGGCTTCCCTGAAACGCAGGCTCTTATTTAAGGTGTGATGATGAACCCATTAATTATTAAGCTCGGTGGTGTACTGCTGGACAGCGAAGAAGCGCTGGAGCGTCTGTTTACCGCGCTGGTGAACTATCGCGAATCCCATCAGCGTCCGCTGGTGATTGTCCACGGCGGCGGCTGCGTGGTGGATGAGCTGATGAAAGAACTCAACCTGCCGGTGAAAAAGAAGAACGGCCTGCGCGTGACGCCTGCCGATCAGATCGACATCATCACCGGCGCGCTGGCGGGTACGGCGAACAAAACGCTGCTGGCGTGGGCGAAGAAACACCACATTGCCGTCCGTGGGCCTCTATCTGGGCGATGGCGACAGCGTAAAAGTGACCCAGCTCGATGAAGAGCTCGGCCATGTTGGACGGCGCACAGCCGGGTTCGCCTAAAGCTGATTAACACGCTGCTGGAAGGGGGTTTCCTGCCGGTGGTGAGCTCTATCGGCGTGACCGAAGAGGGCGAGCTGATGAACGTTAACGCGGACCAGGCGGCAACCGCGCTGGCGGCAACGCTGGGCGCGGATCTGATCCTGCTCTCCGACGTGAGCGGTATTCTGGACGGTAAAGGTCAGCGCATTGCGGAAATGACGGCAGCCAAAGCCGAGCAGCTGATTGCGCAGGGCATTATTACCGACGGCATGATCGTCAAAGTGAATGCCGCGCTGGATGCGGCGCGTACGCTGGGTCGCCCGGTGGATATCGCCTCCTGGCGTCACGCGGAGCAGCTCCCGGCACTGTTTAACGGCACGCCGATTGGCACGCGTATTCTAGCGTAATCAAGGATTACGACATGAGCACGCAAAACATCAAAAAAACCGGCACCGGGCGGTCGGATACCTCGGCCATCACCCGCTGAAAGAGAACTCGGTGGGTGAGGGTGGCGCGCACAGGCGGCCGGCCGATCAGGCGTGAGAGAACGCTGCGCGGCGCGCGAGTCCACGTGGTCGACGCGTGAAGAGACAGCGAATACGTTTACCCGGTGCTGCAGACCGGTGCGCTGTACGAAGGCACCTATCTGCTGGGCACCTCAATGGCGCGTCCTATCATCGCCAAAGCGCAGGTTGAACTGGCGCTGAAAGTGGGCGCAGACGCGCTGTGCCACGGCGCAACCGGTAAAGGCAACGATCAGGTGCGTTTCGAAACCACCTATACCGCGCTGGCACCGCAGCTTAAAGTGGTGGCGCCTGGCGTGGGGAACCGCGTCGCGTGACGCTGCGGCCGAAGGCCAACCGCCACCGCGCCGGAAAATCTACGCCGGATGAGACGCGGCACACCGCCGAAGGGCGTGGGACCGGGAACGCGCCAAACAAAGATTGCTGGGTGTGGACCGCCGATCCGCTGGAAGCGCCGGATCAGCCAGAAAACGCACGCAGCGGGAGAAGGCCGGTGTGCGGGAACGGTGAGAAACTGAGCCCGTTCCAGTGTCTGGAAAAACTCAATGCGCTGGGGCGAACACGGCGGGCCGGTTGAACGGGAAAACCGCGGAAACACGCGCTGCACGAACCGCACCAATGGCACGCCGCGGCGGGACAGCGCGACCACAGCCAACGACAGCGGGCAGGAGATGTCTTCGGGTGTAGCGGCCGCTGGTTTGCACCGCTGCGTCAGTCAATCCAGGCCGCTGCCGCATCGCTGGCAGAGCTGGTGAACGGGGAAGTGGTACTGCAGCTGTATAAGGCCGGCCACGGCGATCCGAAAACCGACAGCCGACCGAGGCCCCCGGCGAGACGAGCGCCCGCCGCGGGCGGCACCGCGCCGCCCCACCACCGCGCGAACGAGCAGAAGAAGAACCCGGCGGCGACAATTGCGGGGCGGCCGGCCGCCCTGTTCAACAGATTAAGGAGCAAACATGTTATGGCACTTTGGGGTGGGCGTTTTACACAGGCAGCGGATCAGCGGTTCAAACAGTTCAACGACTCTTTGCGCTTCGACTACCGCCTGGCCGAACAGGATATCGTCGGCTCTGTGGCCTGGTCCAAAGCGCTGGTGACCGTTGGCGTGCTGACCGCAGACGAGCAGCAGCAGCTGGAAGAGGCGCTGAACAACCTGCTGGAAGAGGTGCGTCTGGATCCGCAGCAAATCCTGCAGAGCGATGCCGAAGATATTCACAGCTGGGTGGAAGGGAAGCTCATCGACAAAGTCGGCCAGCTGGGTAAAAAGCTGCATACCGGCCGTAGCCGTAACGATCAGGTCGCCACCGATCTGAAATTGTGGTGTAAAGATACCGTTGGCGAACTGCTGGCGGCTAACCGTCAGCTGCAGAGCGCGCTGGTGGAAACGGCGCAGAACAACCAGGACGCGGTGATGCCGGGTTATACCCACCTGCAGCGCGCGCAGCCGGTGACTTTTGCGCACTGGTGTCTGGCCTACGTTGAGATGCTGGCGCGTGACGAAAGCCGTCTGCAGGATACCCTGAAGCGTCTGGACGTCAGCCCGCTGGGCAGCGGCGCGCTGGCCGGTACGGCGTATGAAATCGACCGTGAGCAGCTGGCAGGCTGGCTGGGCTTTGCCTCCGCCACCCGTAACAGCCTGGATAGCGTCTCCGACCGCGACCACGTGCTGGAGCTGCTCTCTAATGCCTCTATCGGCATGGTGCACCTGTCGCGCTTTGCCGAAGACCTGATCTTCTTTAACTCTGGCGAAGCGGGCTTTGTTGAGCTGTCCGACCGCGTGACCTCAGGCTCATCCCTGATGCCGCAGAAGAAAAACCCGGACGCGCTGGAGCTGATCCGCGGCAAGTGTGGCCGCGTGCAGGGCGCGCTGACCGGCATGATGATGACCCTGAAAGGGCTGCCGCTGGCGTACAACAAAGATATGCAGGAAGACAAAGAAGGGCTGTTCGACGCGCTCGACACCTGGCTGGACTGTCTGCATATGGGCGCGCTGGTGCTGGACGGCATTCAGGTGAAACGTCCGCGCTGCCAGGAAGCGGCGCAGCAGGGTTATGCCAACTCGACCGAACTGGCGGATTACCTGGTCGCGAAAGGCGTACCGTTCCGTGAAGCGCACCATATTGTGGGTGAAGCGGTGGTGGAAGCGATTCGTCAGGGTAAACCGCTGGAAGATCTGGCGCTGGCCGATCTGCAGAAGTTCAGCGCGGTGATCGGGGATGATGTGTATCCGATTCTGTCGCTGCAGTCTTGCCTGGATAAGCGTGCGGCGAAAGGCGGCGTGTCGCCGAAGCAGGTGGCGCAGGCGATTGGGGATGCGAAGCAGCGCTTAAACCTGGCGTAATGCGCGCCAGGAAACTTCGCAGGACAATTTCGCTGCGGAAGAGTCTGTGGCCGCAGATTGGGACATAAATGGCACCACTTGGCCCCCTTCCTCGGCCGGCCGTTGAAACCGGTTCCGTCCTTCGTTCCGCCTCGGTGAATGACGGCGGTTTTATTGTCGATGGCGAAATCACCCGCGATACGCGCCCTGCGCTGAACGGCTATGCCGGCCGGGGCGTCACGCTTGAGTGTTACCATCACGGCGAGTTAGTAGGCAGCACGCTCAGCGATGCTCAGACCGGCTACTTCAGTTTTACGTTGCCTGACGCGCTGGCTGGCGGGTCTCGCGGGGGGGGGCTGCGGGCGCAGCGCCCCTTCCCGATCGTGAGGTGCCGGTTTTGTACCGGTCACGCTAACCGCCATGCACAGCGGCACGCAGTTTATCTGGCCGGAAGAGAGCACTACGCAAACCCAGCCGACCTTTTCCGGTAAAGGCCAGCCCGGCAGCCGGGTTGAGCTGTTTGATAACGATGAGCCGCTCGGCAGTGCGCTGGTCGATAGCGATCACAAATGGACCTTTACGCCGTCTCATGCGCTGGCCGCTGGCGAGCATCGATCGTGGTGACATGCGGCGCAGGGAATGTCAGTGCGCCGGTCAGCCTGATCGTCGCGGATGTCGGGGATGGCCCGCCGGGGCCCGTGGCCTGCATCTGCACGACCTGCTGGCCAGCGTGCCGGTTAACCTGTTCCAGGACGCGGAGCTTAACCCGGCCACGCAGCAGTATGAGCTGGTGCTGAATAATGACGATCTGCAGCAGGAGCTGACGCAGTCCGGTATCGTTGGCCACTTCCTGGTGCTGACGGAGCAGGATTTGCAGCAGTTGCTGGGTGATGTACCACTGTGATGCAAAGGCAAAAAAAAGCGGGCTTTAAGTAGCCCGCCAACCTCTAGCTTCGGAATTACATATAGTTATAGGCACATCATCAAAGGGCTGGCACTCCCGGCCAACTCAGTGATTTCGTGAGCAGGTTGCAGGTGCTGCTCCGTTGTGTGGCGTGCGCGTGCCGCCTCGTGGTCTATCGTGGTCGGTATTATTCAACAGAATGCTTGATAGGGATAATCGTTCGTTGCTATGCTATCTATCGCCATGAACTATCGTGGCGACGGAGGATGAATAATGAATATTCGTGATCTTGAATACCTGGTAGCGTTAGCCGAGCATCGTCACTTTCGCCGCGCGGCAGATTCCTGCCACGTCAGCCAGCCGACGCTGAGCGGCCAGATCCGCAAGCTGGAAGATGAGCTGGGCGTGATGCTGCTGGAGCGCACCAGCCGTAAGGTGCTGTTCACCCAGGCGGGTCTGCTGCTGGTGGATCAGGCGCGCACCGTGCTGCGCGAGGTCAAAGTGCTCAAGGAAATGGCAAGCCAGCAGGGGGAGGCCATGTCCGGCCCGCTGCATATTGGCCTGATCCCAACCGTTGGCCCGTACCTGTTGCCGCACATCATTCCGATGCTGCACCAGACGTTCCCGAAACTCGAAATGTATCTGCATGAAGCGCAAACCCATCAGCTGCTGGCGCAGCTGGACAGCGGCAAGCTCGACTGCGCCATTCTGGCGCTGGTAAAAGAGAGCGAAGCCTTTATCGAAGTGCCGCTGTTTGATGAGCCGATGATGCTGGCGATCTATGAAGATCACCCGTGGGCGAACCGCGATCGCGTGCCGATGGCCGATCTGGCCGGTGAAAAGCTGCTGATGCTGGAAGATGGCCACTGCCTGCGCGATCAGGCGATGGGCTTCTGCTTTGAAGCGGGTGCGGATGAAGATACCCATTTCCGCGCAACCAGCCTGGAAACGCTGCGCAATATGGTGGCGGCGGGAAGTGGTATTACGTTGCTGCCTGCGCTGGCCGTGCCGCGCGAGCGTAAACGTGACGGTGTGGTTTACCTGCCGTGCATTAAGCCAGAGCCGCGTCGTACCATTGGGCTGGTTTATCGCCCGGGATCACCGCTGCGCAGCCGCTATGAGCAGCTGGCAGAGGCCATCCGTGGTTCGATGGATGGCCATTTCGACAGCGCGTTAAAACAGGCGGTTTAAGCCGTTCAGCGCGGCTACCCGATAGGCTTCCGCCATGGTCGGGTAGTTAAAGGTGGTGTTAACGAAGTATTCGATGGTGTTACCACCGCCTTTCTGCTCCATTATCGCCTGGCCGATATGAATGATTTCCGCCGCGCGTTCACCAAAGCAGTGAATCCCGAGGATCTCTTTCGTCTCGCGATGGAACAGAATCTTCAGCGTACCCACGCTCATCCCCACGATTTGCGCCCGCGCCAGATGTTTAAACTGCGCACGACCCACCTCGTAAGGCACCTTCATTGACGTCAGCTGCTGCTCGGTTTTCCCCACGGAACTGATTTCCGGAATGGTGTAGATCCCCGTCGGGATATCTTCAATCAGGTGCGCCGTCGCTTCGCCTTTCACCAGCGCCTGCGCGGCAATGCGGCCCTGATCGTAAGCGGCGGATGCCAGGCTCGGGTAGCCAATCACGTCGCCGACCGCGTAAACGTGCGGCAGCGCGGTCTGGTACATGCTGTTGACCTTCAGCTGGCCGCGGCTGTCGGTTTCCAGCCCGATGTTTTCCAGCCGCAGTGAATCGGTATTGCCGGTACGGCCGTTGGCGTACAGCAGGCAGTCGGCTTTCAGCTTTTTGCCGGACTTCAGGTGCATGATCACACCGTCGTCGCAGCCTTCGATCTTCTCGTACTCTTCGTTGTGGCGAATCACCACGCCGCTGTTCCAGAAGTGGTAGGAGAGGGAGTCCGACATCTCCTGATCGAGGAACGCCAGCAGGCGATCTCGGGTGTTGATCAGGTCTACTTTCACATCCATTCCGCGGAAGATCGACGCATATTCGCAGCCGATGACCCCTGCGCCATAGATAATGACGTGGCGGGGTTCATGGTGCAGGCTCAGAATCGAGTCGCTGTCGTAGACGCGCGGGTGCGAGAAGTCGACGTCGGCCGGATGGTAAGGGCGTGAACCACAGGCGATAACAAATTTTTCAGCGGTGATTGTCTCAACCGATCCGTCGTGGCATTCGAGTGCCAGGGTATGTTCATCCACAAAATGCGCGTTGCCCTGCAGAATTTCACAGTGGTTACGCTCATAAAAGCCCTGACGCATGCGCGTCTGCTGGTTAATGACGGTATCCGCGTGATTCAGGATGTCGGCAAAGGAGGAACGAAGAAGTCGGGAGTGGTCGCTGTAAAGAGGGTTCTGGTTAAATTCGATGATGCGGCTAACGGCGTGGCGGAGGGCTTTCGAAGGGATGGTGCCCCAGTGGGTGCAACCGCCGCCGACATTATGGTAGCGCTCAATGACCGCTACTCTGGCTCCCTGTTTCACCAGACCCATAGCAGCACCTTCGCCGCCGGGGCCGGAACCAATAACTATTGCGTCGTAATCGTAGGAATGTGGCATGGCAAGGCTTACCTGTTCTTATACATAAAAGCAACAGAATCATAACATCATTGCCAGAGTAACCCAATTATCGTTGTGCTTTTTTCCGGCAGTGGAGCACAAACCGCACGTAAACAATCATTCACAAAGCCAGGCAAACAGATTAATTTTATTCTCTGGTATAGTGCCATCAGGCCTTTGGAAGGATTCAACTATTGTGATGGGCGTAAGAGCACAACAAAAAGAGAAAACCCGGCGTTCGCTGGTGGAAGCCGCATTCAGTCAACTGAGTGCTGAGCGGAGTTTTGCCAGTTTGAGCCTGCGCGAAGTCGCACGCGAGGCCGGGATTGCGCCAACGTCCTTCTACCGTCACTTTCGTGATGTGGATGAACTGGGCCTGACCATGGTCGACGAGAGCGGGCTGATGCTGCGCCAGCTGATGCGCCAGGCGCGTCAGCGTATCGCCAAAGGCGGCAGCGTGATCCGCACCTCCGTGTCGACCTTTATGGAATTTATCGGCAACAACCCCAACGCGTTTCGTCTGCTTGCTGCGCGAGCGTTCGGGCACGTCGGCGGCGTTTCGTGCCGCCGTCGCGCGGGAAATTCAGCACTTCATCGCGGAACTTGCCGACTATCTTGAACTCGAAAACCATATGCCGCGTGCGTTTACCGAAGCACAGGCCGAAGCGATGGTGACGATTGTTTTCAGCGCGGGTGCCGAAGCGCTGGATGTCAGCATTGAACAACGCAAGCAGCTCGAAGAGCGACTGGTACTGCAGCTCCGGATGATCTCCAAAGGCGCGTATTACTGGTATCGCCGTGAACAAGAGAAACTGGCACATCAAACCGAAGAGTGAAGGTGAGTAATGAAACAGTCAGGTCAGGATAAAGGGACGCTGTTGCTGGCATTGATCGCTGGCTTATCCATTAATGGCACGTTTGCCGCTATTTTTAGCTCCATCGTTCCCTTTTCGATTTTCCCGCTTATCGCGCTGGTGCTGACGGTTTACTGCCTGCATCAACGTTACCTGAACCGCACCATGCCGGTGGGGTTGCCGGGGCTGGCCGCCGCCTGCTTTATTCTGGGCGTGTTGCTGTACAGCACCGTGGTTCGCGCGGAGTATCCGGATATCGGCTCTAACTTCTTCCCGGCCGTACTGTCTGTGGCGCTGGTGTTCTGGATCGCCATGCGCTTCCGCCGCAGCAAGAACAAGTGCACGGAAAATTGTCAATCACGGGAAAGCGCAGGGTCTCCCGCTTTTTTAGGCCCCCCCCACAGCCCACATTACTTTGCCGTGAACAGTACACCGCACTCCATATGGTGCGTGTACGGGAACTGATCGAACAGCGCCAGACGTTCAACCTTGTGCGTCTGGCTTAATGTTTCCTCGAGGTTCTTGCACAACGTCTCCGGGTTGCAGGAGATGTACAGAATACGCGGGTAGGCCTGCACCATCTTCTCGGTTTCGCTGTCCAGGCCGCTGCGCGGCGGGTCGACAAAAATCGTCTCGCACTGGTAGCTCTTGAGATCGATCCCTTCCAGACGGTTAAACTCGCCGCACGCCGTTCATGGCCTGCGTGAACTCTTCTGCGGCCATACGAATGATTTGCACGTTGTCGATATGGTTGGCGGCAATGTTGTACTGCGCGGCGGCCACCGACGGTTTGGCGATTTCCGTTGCCAGCACGCGATCGAAGTTACGCGCCAGCGCCAGCGAGAAGTTGCCGTTACCGCAGTACAGCTCAAGCAGATCGCCCTTTGACCCTTCCGTCGCCTTCAGCGCCCACTCCAGCATTTGCACGTTCATCGCCGCGTTCGGCTGGGTGAAGCTGTTCTCCACCTGACGGTAAATCATCTCTTTACCCGCCACCGGCAGGCGTTCGTCGACGTAATCTTGATCCAGCATGATTTTGGTTTTGGTCGCGCGGCCAATCAGGTGCACGTTGATGTTCTGCGCGCGCAGCGCATCGCGCAGGGCTTCTGCCTGCTCGCGCCATTCGTCGGTCAATGCTTTGTGGTACAGCAGAGAGACAATCGCCTGATTGCTTTGCGTGGTCAGATAGTCAATCTGGAACAGCTTGTGGCGCAGCACCGGATTGTTGCGCACGCCTTCAATGATCAGCGTCATCAGCTGGTTGATAAGCTCGCTCGCTGCCGGGAAGCTGTCCACGCGAATGCGTGATTTGGTCTGCTGATCGAAAATGATGTGGTACAGGTCGTCGCCGTCATGCCAGATGCGGAACTCGGCGCGCATGCGGTAGTGGCTGACAGGGGAGCGGAACACCTCGGGAACGGGCGCGTTGAAAGGCGTCATCATACTTTGCAGGCGGACAACTTTCTCTGCCAGCTGCGCGTCGTACTGTTCTGTCGGGAGGTGTTCGGGGGTCATGATGCGTCCTGAGTGATAAAGAATTACGCGGGGATTGTAGGGATTGTGCAGTGGATGTCCAGATTTAATGGCCAATAGCTGTCTGGACATCTATACTGTCTAATTGTAGCATTCTGTTTCCGGTCTCCTGAGAGTGAAAAGGGAATCCAGTGTAAATCTGGAGCTGACGCGCAGCGGTAAAGACTGGCGGGATGAGCGTTGTAGACACTGTGAAAATGGGAAGTCTTCATCCTTATATAGCCACCTAGCCCGAAGACCTGCCGGGATCACGTCGCATTTGGTTTCATCATCGCGTGCTATAGATGAGGCCTGCGGCATCCTTCTTATATTGTGGATGCTTTAACAATGATTAAAAAAGTATCGCTGTTGACGGCGTTGTCCGTCACGGCATTTTCGGGCTGGGCGCAGGATAGCGCTGACTCGTTGGTGGTGACGGCAAATCGTTTTGAACAACCTGAAAAAACTATTCTGGCAGCAACCTCGGTGGTGACGCGTGCCGATATTGACCGCTGGCAGTCAACCTCGGTGCTGGACGTTATGCGTCGCCTGCCAGGCGTGGATACGGCGCAAAATGGCGGGATGGGGCAACTCTCTTCTCTCTTTATTCGTGGCACCAACTCCAGCCACGTGCTGATCCTCGTTGACGGGATCCGCCTTAACCAGGCGGGCGTCACGGGGTCGTCCGATCTCAGCCAGTTCCCTATCTCCTGGTGCAGCGTATCGAATATGTTCGTGGACCGCGTTCGGCGGTATATGGCTCCGACGCGATTGGCGGCGTAGTCAACATTATTACCACCCGCGCCAAGGACGGTACGACGCTGAATGCCGGCGTAGGCTCGCACGGCTATCAAAATTATGGCGGCAGTACCCAGCAAACGCTGGGCGACAGCACGCGCGTCACGCTGGCGGGTGATTACACCTATACCAAAGGTTTTGATGTGGTGGCGGACGGCAACAATGGCGGCCTTGCCCAGACCGATCGCGACGGCTTTATGAATAAAACGCTCTACGGCGCACTGGATCACGCATTCTCAGAGCAGTGGAGCGGATTTGTTCGCGGCTTTGGCTACAGCAACCGTACGGCCTACGACGGTTACTACAGTTACGATAACAGTTTCAACATCAATGGATTAAACGATACCCGCCAGCTCTATAGCCAGACCTGGGACGCAGGATTGCGCTTCAACGGTGACATCTTCCATTCACAGCTGCTCACCAGCTACAGCCACAGCAAGGACTATAACTACGATCCACATTTGGGCCGTTACGATTCAACGGCCACGCTGGATGAAATCAAACAGTACAACGTTCAGTGGCTCAACTCCTGTTGATGTGGGGCACGGGAACATTGGCGCGGGCGTTGACTGGCAGAAGCAGAGCACCGAGCCGGGTACAAACTACGTGACCAACGGCTACGACCTGCGTAACACCGGCGTCTACCTGACCGGGCTGCAGCAGCTGGGTGACTTCACCCTGGAAGGGGCGGTTCGCAGCGATGACAACTCTCAGTTTGGTCGCCACGGCACCTGGCAAAGCAGTGCGGCGTGGGAGTTCGTGGACGGTTACCGCTTCATTGCTTCTTATGGCACGGCCTATAAAGCACCGAATCTGGGGCAACTCTATGGCTTCTATGGCAATGACCATCTTGATCCAGAAGAGAGCAAGCAGTGGGAAGGGGCGTTTGAAGGCCTGACGGCAGGCGTGAGCTGGCGCGTGTCCGGCTATCGTAATGACGTTGAAAATCTCATCGACTTCAATAATAACCTTCAGCAATATTACAACGTCGGCAAAGCACGCATTAAGGGTGTGGAGGCGACAGCTTCATTTGATACGGGTCCGTTGACGCATACCGTTGGCTACGACTATGTGGATGCCCGCAACGCAGCGACCAACGAACTTCTGGACCGTCGTGCTAAGCAGCAGGTGAAATATCAGCTCGATACGCAGATCTATGATTTCGACTGGAGCCTGACGTATCACTATCTCGGCACGCGTTACGACACTGATTTTGGTTCTTATCCGTCAGAAAAAGTGAAAATGGGCGGTGTGAGCCTGTGGGATGTCGCAGTTTCATATCCGGTCACCTCACACCTCACAGTTCGTGGTAAAATAGCCAACCTGTTCGATAAAGATTACGAGACAGTTTATGGCTACCAAACTGCAGGACGGGAATACACCTTGTCTGGCAGCTACACCTTCTAATCCGCGTCCCACCGTGCTGGTGTTTGATTCCGGCGTCGGTGGGCTTTCGGTCTATGATGAGATTCGGCATCTCCTGCCGGATCTCCATTACATCTACGCCTTCGATAACGTCGCTTTCCCGTACGGGGAAAAAAGCGAAGACTTTATTGTTGAGCGTGTCGTGGCTGTGGTCGACGCTATCGTGCAGCGCGCATTCCCCTGGCGCTGGCGGTCATCGCCTGTAATACGGCGAGCACCGTTTCTCTTCCCGCCCTGCGTGAGAAAAAAATTCCAGTTCCCGGTTGTGGGCGTTGTTCCTGCCATAAAGCCTGCCGCGCGCCTGACGCGTAACGGCATTGTGGGGTTGCTGGCCACGCGTGGCACGGTGAAGCGTCCTTATACCCGCGAGCTGATCGACCGTTTTGCTAACGAATGCCAGATTGCAATGCTTGGCTCGGCAGAGCTGGTGGAGATGGCGGAAGCGAAACTGCACGGCGAGACGGTGTCGCTTGAAGAGCTGCGTCGTATTCTTCGTCCGTGGCTGCGTATGCCCGAACCTCCGGATACCGTTGTGCTGGGCTGCACCCACTTCCCGCTATTGCAGGAAGAGCTGTTAGAAGGTGCTGCCGGAGGGGACGCGGCTGGTGGATTCCGGTGCGGCTATTGCCCGTCGTACGGCCTGGTTGCTGGAGCATGAAGCGCCGGATGCGAAATCTACCGATGCGAATATCGCGTTTTGTATGGCCATTACGAAAGAGACTGAGCAACTTTTACCCGTTTTACGCCGTTATGGCTTTGAAACGCTCGAAAAACTGGCGCTGTAGCACGGTTTTGAGCAAAAAAGAGACGGTTGAAAGTTTTTTTTTAAGGGGTTGTCAACGTCTGAG
>JBCNOW010000012.1:0-207602 GCA_039593635.1 Enterobacterales bacterium | reverse complement strand
ACATTAAGCCTGCCTCGACGGCAGGCTTAATGGCAAAAAACTTTAGGGGCGTAGCTCAGTTGGTAGAGCACCGGTCTCCAAAACCGGGTGTCGCGAGTTCGAGTCTCTCCGCCCCTGCCATATAATAATCCTTTGCTTCGGCAAAGGATTTTTTTTTGCCTGAAATTCGGCGCAGGCAAGAGCCTGAGTTTCATTTCTTCCACTCAAACTCCCTCAATTATTGCTTCAATGAATCATTACAATGATCTTTAAGCAGCTGACGAATGTGTGCCTGTTTATCACTGTTTTGCAGCCAAATCGCATATAGCGGTCGCACTGCGACAGGTGTGTCTGGAATAACCATCAGAGGTATGCACTGTAAATGCCTGTGCGCCCCAACGAAAACAGGTAACCAGGCGCAAGCCTCAACCGTGGTAACTGCAGCAATTCGCGGGTCACATCTCCGCAGAACTGGTTGTTAACTGTGGAACATCATCAGGAGCAATCAATCCCGTCTGCCCCTCATGCTGCTGAAAATCTGCCCCCCACTCCAGTGGAAGTAATCATATCTTTCACGTCTGCTCTTCATCTTTGCGTGGCACAGAGATAGAGCGCCAGGCTGAAAAATGCACCCATCTGCTGGCTGCTAAATTCGTCCATCTTGGGGGCTTCGGTTGTGATCAGAAGATCAAGCTGGCGCTCATGAAGTTGCTTAACCAGCGACTGACGTTGCGCAATTCGGGCTTCAAATTGCAAATGGCTATGGGAGTGATATAGCCGGGTAAGCCACTGACTGAGCATACATTCCCACAGTGACGCGCTGGCCCCTATAGAGAACTCATTGTGCCTCGACGTATGGGCAACCTCTTTGCGTGCTGCCTGCCAGGTATTCATCAGCGTTTCTGCATAGGGCAGAAGCAGTTTCTCACCGGCGGGCGTTAAACGGATGTTGTTGCGGTGACGGGTAAAAAGATTCACACCCAGTTGATTTTCCAGCTGTCGAATACGAAAACTGACTGCTGACTGCGTCAGGTAAAGGGCTTCAGCTGCTCGCCCGAAGTGGCGCGTTCTGCTCACTTCAAGGAAAGTTTTTAGCAATTCCGTATCCACATCTTTCTCCGCAAAAAATATTTGTCGTTATGATTTAAATGTTTTGTTTTACACTCTGTCAAGCGTAACTAATACTCCGCGCCATAAATAGCTCGGCCAAAGAATTAGGAGCGTGTAGGATGGCGGAAAGCTTTACGACGACTAATCGTTTTTTCGACAATAAACATTATCCGCGCGGGTTCTCTCGTCACGGCGATTTCACCATCAAAGAGGCGCAACTGCTTGAGCGTCATGGTTATGCCTTTAACGAGCTGGATCTGGGTAAACGTGAGCCTGCGACCGAAGACGAAAAACAGTTTGTTTCTGTGTGCCGTGGTGAGCGTGAGCCGCAGTCTGAAGCAGAACGTGTATGGATCAAGTACATGGCACGCATTAAGCGTCCAAAACGTTTCCATACGCTGTCTGGCGGTAAACCGCAGATGGAAGGTGCAGAAGACTACACCGAGTCTGACGATTAAGATGAAGGGGCTACGGCCCCTTTTTTTATGCCAGCAACTTTTGCAGATGCAAAGCAGCAAACGATCGATAGCGCGATAGCTCAGCGCTTCCTGCAAATGTTTCCTCTCAATGTCAGTACAGCCCTCCACGTCAGCAATGGTTCTGGCCACTTTTAACAAGCGCTGCCACGCACGTATGGAAAGCCCAAAGCGCGTCAGCGTCTCTTCCAGCCATCCCGCATCTTCAGCGTTAAGAGAACAAAACTGTCGAATCCCGGCATTATCCAGCCGTGCATTCAGGCTTTTTGTCCGCGCGTGCCATGCTGTCCGCCTGGGCGGCGATAATACCCGCGCGCGTACCTGCGCGCTGCCTTTCACCCCGTGCTGCTGCGTCTGGCTTAGCAAGCCGCCCGGCGGCGGAAGGGGGGGATTTCCAGTGATAAATCGAAACGATCGAGGAACGGGCCTGAAAGCTTTCCCAGATAGCGCAGCGTCTGCTCAGGCGTGCAGCGATTATGATTCCCCTGATAGTGGCCCGTCGGGCTGGGATTCATGGCTGCAACCAGCTGAAACCGTGCCGGGAAAGCTTATTTTGGCGCGCGTGCGGGAGATATGGATCTCACCGGATTCAATGGGTTCCCGCAGTGCATCCAGCACGCGGCGCTCAAACTCAGGCAGCTCATCAAGAAACAGAATGCCATTGTGCGCCAGCGAGATCTCACCCGGCCCCGGAATAGACCCACCGCCGACCATTGCCGTCAGCGAAGCGCTATGATGCGGTGAACGAAAAGGACGGCGGCGCCACTGTTTATGCAACGACGCTGAACTGATAAGGCTATAATATGGCAGCGCTTTCCAGCGCTTCATGATTATTAAGCGGCGGGAACAATCCCGCTCAGCCTGCTTGCCAGCATGGTTTTGCCCGTACCCGGCGGGCCAATCAGCAGAAGATTGTGTCCACCCGCTGCCGTAATCTCCAGCGCCCGTTTCCCTTGCTCCTGTCCCATAATCTCGCTGAGGTCCTCCACTTGCCCTCGTGCGGCACCGTCCCCTTCAAAGGCTGGTAATGGGCGACCGTCAGCGCCGTCTGGTTATGCAGGAAAGCGCAGACCTCCTGCAGATGCCCGCCCCACCAGCGGTAGCACCCTTTTGTCCGCAATCAGGCTGACTTCCTGTTGCATTTTGCATTGGCTAAAACGATTTGACGCCCGGCATGAATGGCTTCCAGCGCACCAGAGATGGCGCCAGGAACGCCTCTCAACGCGCCTGTAAGCGCCAGTTCACCCACGAACTCGTACGAGCCTAGCCTCGCTGGCGTAAGCTGCTCAGAGGCCGCGAGAAGCGCAATAGCGATAGGTAAATCGTATCGTCCCCCCTCTTTAGGCAGATCGGCGGGAGCAAGATTGATGGTGATCTTCTTTGCGGGGAAGGTATAACCGCTATTGATAATTGCGCTGCGAACGCGATCCCTGGCCTCTTTGACCGTGGTTTCTGGTAACCCGACAAGCGTGAGTCCGGGGAGGCCATTACTCAAATGAACCTCTACGGAAATAAGCGGAGCCTTTACCCCGAGAGCCGCTCGCGTATAAACAACTGACAGTGACATATTACTACGCCTCCTGTGTCCGTGCCTTTATCCGTTCGCTGATATTATCCTTGTATGGCGATTCGTTGAATCTATCATTTCGAAGCGGTATTCAGGAAAATCGCTGCGCTTTTCATCCTGTTCATTAATTTTCGCAGCCAGATCGCAAAAGCAAAATAACGGTTGCGTCGCGGGCGTAATGAATAATTATCACAAATGCGAATAACCTTTTACTTACAAAGCGATAACGCACGTCAGCTGCGCGCGTCATAAAATTTTCCGTCATAAATAAATCTTGTAAATCCCCTGATAACTGTGATAACTCTTTAGGTATTCCTTCGAACAAGATGCAAAAACAACTGAAACATGACAGCCCTTCTACGAGTGATTAGCCTGGTCGTGATTAGCGTGGTGGTGATTATTATCCCACCGTGCGGGGCTGCACTTGGACGAGGAAAGGCTTAGAAATCAAGCCTTAACGAACTAAGACCCCCGCACCGAAAGGTCCGGGGGTTTTTTTAATGACTAAAAAACGTAAACGAGGAGCAGAACATGACGACTAGCATAAAATTCTGTTTCTCCAGATTTATGACGGGGAACTAACTATGAATGGGGCACAATGGGTAGTACATGCGTTGCGCGCGCAGGGAGTCGAAACCGTATTCGGTTATCCGGGTGGCGCAATTATGCCGATTTACGATGCACTGTATGACGGCGGCGTGGAACACCTCTTGTGCCGACACGAGCAGGGCGCAGCGATGGCAGCCATTGGCTATGCCCGTGCGACCGGTAAAACAGGCGTGTGCATGGCGACCTCCGGTCCGGGCGCAACGAACCTGATCACCGGCCTGGCTGATGCGCTGCTCGATTCCGTTCCCGTTGTGGCAATTACCGGCCAGGTGGCCTCTCCGTTCATCGGTACCGATGCCTTTCAGGAAGTGGATGTGCTCGGCTTGTCGCTGGCCTGCACCAAACACAGCTTCCTCGTTCAATCCCTCGAAGAGCTGCCGTCGCGTGATGGCGGAAGCGTTCGAGGTTGCCAGCTCTGGCCGTCCTGGCCCGGTTCTGGTGGATATCCCGAAAGATATCCAGGTTGCACTCGGCGATCTGGAGCCGCACTTCTCTACCGTTGAAAGCAACGAAGCCATTCCCGCATGCAGACGTTGAAGAGGCGCGTCAGATGATGGCGCAGGCGAAACAGCCGATGCTGTATGTCGGCGGCGGCGTAGGCATGGCGCAGGCCGTTCCCGCCCTGCGCGAATTTATGGCGCAGGAGACCGGCAAATGGCCGATGCCTGCTGCACGCTGAAAGGGCTGGGCAGCGCCGAAGCCAGCAGCGATCCGTACTACCTCGGCATGCTGGGGATGCACGGCACCAAAGCGGCAAACCTGGCGGTGCAGGAGTGCGATCTGCTCATCGCCGTAGGTGCCCGTTTTGACGACCGCGTCACCGGCAAGCTGAATACCTTTGCGCCGAACGCCAAAGTCATCCATATGGATATCGACCCGGCGGAGATGAACAAGCTGCGTCAGGCGCACGTCGCGCTGCAGGGCGATCTCAACGCGCTGTTACCGGCATTGCAGCAGCCGCTGGATATCAACGCATGGCGTCAGCACACCGCCGATATGCGCGCTGAACACGCCTGGCGTTACGATCACCCGGGCGAGGCCATCTACGCGCCGTTGCTGTTGAAGCAGTTGTCCGACCGTAAACCGGCAAACAGCGTGGTGACGACCGATGTCGGCCAGCACCAGATGTGGTCAGCGCAGCACATGACCTACACCCGTCCGGAGAATTTCATCACGTCCAGCGGGTTAGGGACGATGGGCTTCGGTCTGCCAGCCGCCGTTGGCGCACAGGTTGCCCGCCCGAACGATACCGTTATCTGTATCTCCGGTGACGGCTCCTTCATGATGAACGTTCAGGAGTTGGGCACCGTGAAGCGCAAGCAGTTACCGCTGAAGATCGTCTTGCTCGATAACCAGCGTTTAGGGATGGTTCGCCAGTGGCAGCAGCTGTTCTTCCAGGAGCGTTACAGCGAAACCACCCTGACCGATAACCCCGATTTCCTCACGCTGGCCAGCGCCTTTGGCATTCCTGGCCAGCACATCACCCGTAAAGACCAGGTTGAAGCGGCACTCGACACCATGCTGTCCAGCGAAGGGCCATACCTGCTTCATGTCTCAATCGACGAGCTTGAGAACGTCTGGCCGTTGGTACCGCCCGGTGCCAGTAACTCACAAATGCTGGAGAAATTATCATGATGCAACATCAGGTCGCCGTTCAGGCTCGCTTCAACCCGGAAACCTTAGAGCGCGTTTTGCGCGTGGTGCGTCACCGTGGTTTTCAGATTTGCTCTATGAATATGGAGACCGCCACCGATGCGCAAAACATCAGTATCGAATTAACCGTTGCCAGCCCGCGGCCGGTCGACTTACTGTTTAGTCAGTTATCAAAGCTGGTAGACGTTGCCCATGTTGCCATCTGCCAGAGCACAACCACATCACAACAAATCCGCGCTTGAGCGTGACAGGACGAAAAAATGACGACAAAAAAAGCTGATTACATTTGGTTCAATGGTGAGATGGTTCGCTGGGAGGACGCGAAGGTCCACGTGATGTCCCACGCGCTGCACTACGGTACCTCTGTGTTTGAAGGCATCCGCTGCTACGACTCTCACAAAGGGCCAGTGGTGTTCCGCCATCGTGAACACATGCAGCGTCTGCATGACTCAGCCAAAATTTATCGTTTCCCGGTTTCTCAAAGCGTTGATGAGCTGATGGAAGCCTGCCGCGAAGTGATCCGCAAGAACAAACTGACCAGCGCCTATATTCGTCCGCTGGTCTTCGTGGGCGACGTGGGTATGGGCGTGAACCCGCCAGCCGGCTACACCACCGATGTGATCATTGCCGCGTTCCCGTGGGGCGCCTACCTGGGCGCAGAAGCGCTGGATCAGGGGATCGACGCAATGGTTTCTTCCTGGAACCGCGTGGCGCCAAACACCATCCCGACCGCCGCGAAAGCGGGCGGTAACTACCTCTCCTCCCTGCTGGTTGGCAGCGAAGCGCGCCGCCACGGCTATCAGGAAGGTATCGCGCTGGACTGTGAACGGTTACATCTCTGAAGGTGCGGGCGAAAACCTGTTTGAAGTGAAAGACGGCATCCTGTTCACCCCGCCGTTCACCTCTTCCGCGCTGCCGGGCATCACCCGTGACGCCATCATCAAGCTGGCGAAAGATCTGGGTATTGAAGTTCGCGAGCAGGTGCTGTCCCGCGAATCCCTGTATCTGGCCGATGAAGTGTTCATGTCCGGTACCGCAGCTGAAATCACGCCGGTGCGCAGCGTAGACGGTATCCAGGTGGGCGAAGGCCGCTGTGGCCCGGTCACCAAACGCATTCAGCAAGCGTTCTTTGGCCTCTTCACCGGCGAAACAGAAGATAAATACGGCTGGTTGGATCAGGTTAATCAATAACTAACCCGACAGTAACGTGGGACGGCACGCACCGTCCCCAGTCATTTACTATATAAAAAAATATATGCACGCACCACCCCATCTACAAGACAGACGGGAGTAAATAAAGCATGCCTAAGTACCGTTCCGCCACCACCACCCACGGCCGCAACATGGCCGGTGCCCGCGCCCTGTGGCGCGCCACCGGGATGACGGACGCCGATTTCGGCAAGCCGATTATCGCCGTGGTGAACTCCTTCACCCAGTTCGTGCCGGGCCACGTGCACCTGCGCGATCTCGGCAAACTGGTTGCCGAGCAAATCGAAGCCGCCGGCGGCGTGGCCAAAGAGTTCAACACCATTGCGGTGGATGACGGTATCGCCATGGGCCACGGCGGCATGCTCTATTCACTGCCGTCGCGCGAGCTGATCGCCGACTCGGTGGAATACATGGTCAACGCCCACTGCGCCGATGCCATGGTCTGCATCTCCAACTGCGACAAAATCACCCCGGGCATGCTGATGGCCTCCCTGCGCCTGAACATTCCGGTGATGTTCGTCTCCGGCGGCCCGATGGAAGCCGGCAAGACCAAGCTGTCCGACAAAATCATCAAGCTGGACCTGGTCGATGCGATGATTCAGGGTGCGGACCCGAACGTCTCCGATGCCGACAGCGAACAGATTACGAGCGCTCCGCCTGCCCGACCTGCGGCTCCTGTTCCGGCATGTTCACCGCCAACTCGATGAACTGCCTGACCGAAGCGCTGGGCCTGTCGCAGCCGGGCAACGGCTCGCTGCTGGCCACCCACGCCGACCGCAAGGAGCTGTTCCTCAACGCCGGCAAGCGCATCGTTGAGCTGACCAAACGCTACTACGAGCAGGACGACGCCAGCGTGCTGCCGCGCAACATCGCCAGCAAAGCCGCGTTCGAGAACGCCATGACGCTGGACATCGCCATGGGCGGTTCCACCAACACCGTTCTGCACCTGCTGGCCGCCGCGCAGGAAGCCGAGATCGACTTCACCATGAGCGACATCGACCGCCTGTCGCGCAAAGTGCCGCAGCTGTGCAAGGTCGCGCCGAGCACCCAGAAGTACCACATGGAAGACGTGCACCGCGCCGGCGGCGTCATCGGTATCCTCGGCGAGCTGGATCGCGCCGGCCTGCTGCACACCGACGTGAAAAACGTGCTCGGCCTGACGCTGCCGGAAACGCTGGACCAGTACGACGTCATGCTGACCAAAGACGAAGCGGTGAAAAAGATGTTCCGCGCCGGCCCGGCCGGTATTCGCACCACCCAGGCGTTCTCACAGGATTGCCGCTGGGACACGCTGGACGACGACCGCGCCGAAGGCTGCATCCGCACGCGTCGAGCATGCCTACTCCAAGGACGGCGGCCTGGCCGTGCTGTACGGCAACATTGCGGAAAACGGCTGCATCGTGAAAACCGCCGGCGTGGACGACAGCATCCTGAAATTCACCGGTCCGGCGAAAGTGTACGAAAGCCAGGACGAAGCGGTGGAAGCCATCCTCGGCGGCAAAGTGGTGGCCGGCGACGTGGTGGTCATCCGCTACGAAGGGCCGAAAGGCGGGCCGGGCATGCAGGAGATGCTCTACCCGACCACCTACCTGAAATCGATGGGCCTGGGCAAAGGCGTGTGCGCTGATCACCGACGGGCGCTTCTCCGGCGGCACCTCGGGCCTCTCCATCGGCCACGCCTCGCCGGAAGCGGCAAGCGGCGGCAACATCGCCATCATCGAAGACGGCGACCTGATCGAAATCGATATTCCGAATCGCGGCATTCAGCTCAAGCTGAGCGATCAGGAATTGCGGCCCGCCGTGAAGCACAGGAAGCGCGCGGCGACAAAGCCTGGACGCCGAAAGACCGCCAGCGTGAAGTCTCCTTCGCCCTGCGCGCTTACGCGAGCCTTGCCACCAGTGCAGACAAAGGCGCGGTGCGCGATAAATCTAAACTTGGGGGCTAATGATGGCCGAGTCTCAACCCTTATCCGCCGCCCCCGAGGGGGCGGAATATCTGAGAGCGGTGCTACGCGCGCCGGTCTATGAAGCCGTGCAGGTCACGCCCCTGCAGAAAATGGAAAAACTCTCTTCGCGCCTCGACAACGTTATTCTGGTGAAGCGCGAAGACCGTCAGCCGGTGCACAGCTTCAAGCTGCGCGGCGCCTACGCGATGATGGCCGGGCTGACCGACGAGCAGAAAGCGCGCGGCGTGATTACCGCCTCGGCGGGCAACCACGCGCAGGGCGTGGCGTTCTCGGCCCGCTTACGCCTCGGCATCAGGTCGCTGATCGTGATGCCGGTGGCTACCGCAGACATCAAAGTCGATGCGGTGCGCGGTTTCGGCGGGGAAGCTTACCTGCTCCACGGCGCCAACTTTGACGAAGCGAAAGCCAAAGCGATCGAGCTGGCGCAGCAGCAGGGTTTCACCTGGGTGCCGCCGTTCGATCACCCGATGGTGATTGCCGGGCAGGGCACGCTGGCGCTGGAACTGCTGCAGCAGGATGCGCATCTCGACCGCGTATTTGTCCCGGTTGGCGGCGGCGGGTTAGCCGCGGGCGTGGCGGTGCTGATCAAACAGCTGATGCCGCAGATCAAAGTCATCGCCGTTGAAGCGGAAGACTCTGCCTGCCTGAAGGCGGCGCTGGATGCCGGCCATCCGGTCGACCTGCCGCGCGTCGGGCTGTTTGCCGAAGGCGTGGCGGTGAAGCGTATTGGCGACGAAACCTTCCGCCTGTGCCAGGAATATCTCGACGATATCGTCACCGTCGACAGCGATGCGATCTGCGCGGCGATGAAGGATCTGTTCGAGGATGTGCGTGCGGTGGCGGAACCGTCCGGCGCGCTGGCGCTGGCGGGGATGAAAAAATACATCGCGCAGCACAACATTCGCGGCGAGCGGCTGGCGCACGTGCTGTCGGGTGCGAACGTGAACTTCCACGGCCTGCGCTACGTTTCCGAACGCTGCGAGCTGGGCGAACAGCGTGAAGCGCTGCTGGCGGTGACCATTCCGGAAGAGAAGGGCAGCTTCCTGAAGTTCTGCCAGTTGCTGGGCGGTCGTTCGGTGACGGAGTTCAACTACCGTTTTGCCGATGCCAAAAACGCCTGCATTTTTGTCGGCGTGCGTCTGAGCCGCGGCCTGGAGGAGCGCAAAGAGATCCTCAGCCTGCTGCATGACGGCGGCTACAGCGTGGTCGATCTCTCTGACGATGAGATGGCGAAGCTGCACGTGCGCTACATGGTCGGCGGGCGTCCGTCGAAGCCGCTGCAGGAACGCCTGTTCAGCTTCGAGTTCCCGGAATCGCCGGGCGCGCTGCTGAAGTTCCTGCACACGCTGGGCACGCACTGGAACATCTCGCTGTTCCACTACCGCAGCCACGGCACCGATTACGGTCGCGTGCTGGCGGCGTTTGAACTGGGCGAGCACGAGCCGGATTTCGAAACGCGGCTGAACGAGCTGGGCTATGAGTGCCACGACGAAACCCACAACCCGGCGTTCCGCTTCTTCCTGGCGGGCTAGTGGTTCGGCAATATCTTCCAGAACGCATCAATAAGCGGCTCATGCAGCCGCTTTTTTTGTGCGCACACGCCAAGCTCGAACGGCGTTTTTTCATCGCTGCGTTCCAGAATCATCACGCGATTGCGCACCGGTTCCGGGCTGTTTTCCAGCACCACTTCCGGCAGCAGCGCCACGCCGCAGCCGAGCGCCACCATCGACACCATCGCCTCATGACCGCTAACGGTGGCGTAAATCGACGGATTGCTGATTTTCTGACGGCGGAACCACAGCTCGATGCGGCGGCGCACCGGCCCCTGATCGGCCATGATAAACGGCACCGTCGACCAGTCCGTTTTTTCTACCGATACCTGATTACGCACCGGGCAGGGCAGGGCCGGGGCAATCAGCACCACCGCCAGATTCTCCAGCATCGAGAACGCTACCGCGCCCGGCAGGGTTTCCGGCTTCCCGGCAATGGCGAGATCCGCTTCGCCCGTCACCACTTTTTCCATTGCGTCGGCGGCGTCGCCGGTGGTGAGCTTTATTTCAACCGACGGATGCGCCGCGCGGAAGCGGTCAAGGATGGGCGGCAGATGGCTGTAGGCGGCGGTCACGGAGCAAAAAATATGCAGTTCACCGGAGAGTGACGGCCCCTGCTGATCGATAGAGTGCCGCAGCTGCTGGTACTGCAACAGCGTCTGCTGGGCAAAAATGCGCAGCTCTTCTCCCGCTTCCGTGAGGGTGACGGTACGGTTATCGCGCACGAACAGCGGCTGGCCGAGGTCTTCTTCAAGGCGCTGGATCTGGCGTGAAAGCGTGGAGGGGCTGACGTGCATCGCCCGCGCGCTGCGGCCAAAATGGCGGCTTTCCGCCAGGTGCAGGAACATTTTTAGATCGCGTAAATCCACCGATTCCACTCCCTCTTTTTACATTGCAAAAATTGCAATGTGACGTTGTGAATATATCAATTTCCGCAATAAATTTCCTGTTGTAATGTGGGTACATTCTCGCTGAAACGCGAACCGAACTATAAGACACACAACATCACGAGGTATCACCCATGGCTAACTACTTTAATACACTGAACTTGCGCCAGCAGCTGGCGCAGCTGGGCAAATGCCGCTTCATGGCGCGCGACGAATTTGCCGATGGCGCGAGCTACCTTCAGGGTAAAAAAGTGGTCATCGTCGGCTGTGGCGCACAGGGCCTGAACCAGGGCCTGAACATGCGTGACTCCGGTCTGGATATCTCTTACGCCCTGCGTAAAGAAGCGATTGCCGAGAAGCGCGCTTCCTGGCGTAAAGCGACCGAAAACGGCTTCAAAGTGGGTAC
The DNA here is from genome assembly GCA_039593635.1 of Enterobacterales bacterium. Classification (GTDB taxonomy): domain Bacteria; phylum Pseudomonadota; class Gammaproteobacteria; order Enterobacterales; family Enterobacteriaceae; genus Enterobacter. The sequence goes on along the minus strand of JBCNOW010000012.1, from coordinate 196,189 downwards.
CTACGAAGAGCTGATCCCGCAGGCGGATCTGGTGGTTAACCTGACGCCAGACAAGCAGCACTCTGACGTTGTGCGCTCCGTACAGCCGCTGATGAAAGACGGCGCCGCGCTGGGTTACTCCCACGGCTTCAACATCGTTGAAGTGGGCGAGCAGATCCGTAAAGACATCACCGTAGTGATGGTGGCGCCGAAGTGCCCGGGTACCGAAGTGCGCGAAGAGTACAAGCGTGGCTTCGGCGTACCGACGCTTATCGCGGTTCACCCGGAAAACGATCCGAAAGGCGAAGGCATGGCGATTGCCAAAGCGTGGGCTGCGGCGACCGGCGGCCACCGTGCGGGCGTTCTGGAATCCTCCTTCGTTGCCGAAGTGAAATCTGACCTGATGGGCGAGCAGACCATTCTGTGCGGCATGCTGCAGGCCGGTTCTCTGCTGTGCTTCGACAAGCTGGTGGAAGAAGGTACCGACCCGGCCTACGCGGAAAAACTGATTCAGTTCGGCTGGGAAACCATCACCGAAGCGCTGAAGCAGGGCGGCATCACGCTGATGATGGATCGTCTGTCCAACCCGGCGAAACTGCGTGCTTACGCGCTGTCTGAACAGCTGAAAACCATCATGGCGCCGCTGTTCCAGAAACACATGGATGACATCATCTCCGGCGAGTTCTCTTCCGGCATGATGGCTGACTGGGCGAACGACGATAAAAAACTGCTGACCTGGCGTGAAGAGACCGGTAAAACCGCGTTCGAAACCGCGCCGCAGTATGAAGGTAAAATCGGCGAGCAGGAGTACTTCGATAAAGGCGTACTGATGATCGCGATGGTGAAAGCGGGCGTTGAGCTGGCGTTCGAAACCATGGTGGATTCCGGCATCATCGAAGAGTCTGCGTACTATGAATCTCTGCACGAGCTGCCGCTGATTGCGAACACCATCGCCCGTAAGCGTCTGTACGAAATGAACGTGGTTATCTCCGATACCGCAGAATACGGTAACTACCTGTTCTCTTACGCCTGCGTACCGCTGCTGAAAGAGTTCATGACCACCCTGCAGACGGGCGATCTGGGCAAAGCGATTGCGGAAGGTGCGGTAGACAACGCGCAGCTGCGTGACGTGAACGAAGCGATTCGCAGCCACCAGATCGAGAAAGTGGGCCACAAACTGCGTGGCTACATGACCGATATGAAACGTATCGCGGTAGCGGGTTAAGGCACGCGAGACACAGTTTTCAGCCCAATCAAACCCCGGCTTGCCGGGGTTTTTTTATACCTTATGTCTGGGGGCAGAAGGGTTTTTTCACCCTCACCCTGGCCCTCTCCCGCTGGCGGGAGAGGGAACCGTTCGGTGCGGGCTGATGTTTCTGCACTTATCCATCAACACCGCGCGGATACTCCCTCTCCCGTTTACGGGAGAGGGCCGGGGTGAGGGCCAGGGTGAGGGGACACACCGCACCATCCCCACACCGCCAATAAAAAACCCGGCCGGAGCCGGGTTCTGTCAACACGCAATCAATCACACCGCTTCGTACAGCGTCTGATGGCGTGTCTCTTTACAGGCGATCAGCGCAATCAGCGTCAGCGCCGCCATGGCCGCCAGATACACGCCCACGTAGAACAGACCATAATTTGCCTGCAGCCAGGTGGCGATATACGGCGCCACGGAGGCGCCCAGAATGGACGAGACGTTATAGGAGAACGACGCGCCGGTATAACGCACTTCCGTCGGGAACAGCTCCGGCAGCAGCGCGCCCATCGGGCCGAAGGTCAGCCCCATCAGGCTCAGGCCAATCAGCAGGTACGCCATCACCAGCGCCGGGTTACCGGAACCCAGCAGCGGCGGGAAGACGAAACAGCGCAAACACAGATGATGATCAGCGTAATGGTGATCATCGTTTTGCGACGGCCAAAATTAATCCGCCAGCAGGCCGGCAATCGGCACCATCACGCCAAACCCAATCACCGCCATCATCAGCATCCACAGCACTTCATTACGCGGCAGGCCCAGCCCCACCGGCGCGGCGGCGGTGCTGTAGGTCATGGAGTAGACCGTCATGATGTAGAACAGCGTGTAGGTCGCCAGCATGATAAACGTGCCCAGCACGGTCACGCGGACGTGTTTGGTCAGCAGCGTACCCAGCGGCACTTTTACCTGTTTTTTCGCCGCCGCCACTTTCGCAAACACCGGGGTCTCATGCAGCGAAACGCGCACGTACAGGCCAATCAGCACCAGTACCGCAGAGAAGACAAACGGAATACGCCAGCCCCAGCTCATGAACTGTTCGTCCGTCAGCAGCCAGGAGAGCAGCAGGAAGGTGCCGTTGGCAAAGAAGAAGCCAATCGGCGCGCCCAGCTGCGGGAATGAACCGTACAGCGCGCGTTTACGCGCCGGGGCGTTCTCGGTGGCCAGCAGCGCCGCGCCGCCCCATTCGCCGCCCAGCCCCAGACCCTGACCAAAACGCGCCAGCGCCAGCAGCACCGGCGCCAGAATGCCGATGGTCTCGTAGGTCGGCAGCAGGCCGATCGCCACGGTGGAGATGCCCATCGTCAGCAGCGAGGCCACCAGCGTCACTTTACGGCCAATGCGGTCGCCAAAATGACCAAACAGCGCAGAGCCAATCGGACGCGCGACAAAGGCGATAGCAAAGGTCGCCAGAGACTGCAGCGTGGCCGCCGTCGGGTCGCCCTGCGGGAAGAAGATATGCGGGAAAACGATGACCGCCGCGGTGGCGTAAATGTAAAAGTCGAAGAACTCGATGGCGGTGCCAATCAGCGAGGCGACGACGACTTTATTGCGTGAGTTGACCGGAACGTTTTCGCTCCCGGAATCGAGTGTTGTGGCGGTTGCTTGCATAATATTTTCTTATTTTTTGTCGAACGAAAGGCCATATTACGCACAGCAAAAGCGACATTTCAATCTGTAACAAAGCCGCGGCCTGGTGATAAAAGCAACAAAAAGCGGATAATTTTCAGGCCAGCCAAAACACGTCTATGAAATGCTTCACAGATTTTAAATATCAGTCATTAAAACTGGTTTTCGGTTAAATAAAAGTTACGGACTGGATTTATATGCTGAAATGATGAGTCGGGCTGAAATATCAGCCCGAGAGCGGAGTTAGCGGTGTGTTTTTCCTGGCATTCGCGTGTCGCCTTTGTACTCGGCGGTGGCAATCCACGCCGCGCAGAACAGGGTCAGGCGGGCGAAGAAGTAGAAGAAGGCCATCAGTCCGAGCACCGAGCCAAACGCCGCGCCGGAGGGGGATTTCACCAGCGACGGCAGGGTGTAGGTCATCACGATCTTAATCACCTCAAAGCCAATCGCCGCGAGCAGTGTTCCGCGGAGCAGCGCTTTCTTGCGCGGACGATGGCGCGGCAAGCGCCAGAAAATCCAGAAGAACAGCAGGTAGTTGGCGAAGATGGAGATCGCCAGCCCGATGCCGCGCCAGCGCGGGCTTCAGCCATTCGATGTAATCAAGATAGAGCGCAGAGATAATCATCTGCTGCGCTGAACCGGCAACCGAGGTGATCGAGAGCGTGACGACCAGCGCCACCAGCAGACCAATCAGCGAAACAAAATCGCGGAAATACTTAATCCAAATTTTCTCCTGATCCTGAGGCGTGCGCTCCCACACGTCGCGCGACTGGGCGCGAATGGCCTCGCGCAGGTTGCCCATCCAGTTAACGCCGGAATAGAGGGCGATCAGCAAACCGACGATGCCCACGGTAGTGCGCTGCTGAACGGCGGTATTGATGGTGCTTTTCAGCGTGGTGGCGAGGGTCGGGTCACTGACGTTATTCAGGATCTTATTGAAGATATCCTGCAGCAGCGTCGGGTGCGACGCGAGCACAAAACCGGCCGCCGCAAACGAGACCATCAGGATCGGGATCATCGACAGGAACGAAAAATAGGTGATCGCGGCACCAAACTGGTTCCCCATGCGGTCGTTAAAACGTTCCAGCGGCGCGCAGAAAGTGCGCCACCGCCGGGATCGCCTGGAACCAGGCGGCAAAGCGTGAGACGCGCCTGATTGAGCCATCTACGGTTTTGTTCCCGGTTTTGATATCAATCAGCGGCTTAGCTTCAGCCGCTGAGGCTTTTGTGGTTTTGTCCGTCATAGACCTTCTGCATCCTGTTCACAGCGAAAATAAAATTATAGCCTGCCCGTTCAGGTCACGTATTCCTGCAGCACCTGACTCAGCCACTCCATAAACACCCGCACGCGGCGCGCCACGTTGCGACGGTGAGGATAGAGCAGGGAAATCGGCATCGGTTTGGCCGGGAAGTGGTGCAGCACTTCGACCAGCTGGCCGGATTCCAGCAGCGGCTGCACGCCAATCGCCGGTACCTGAATAATGCCCAGCCCGGCAATACAGGCGGCGCGATAGGTCTCAGTGCTGTTTACCGTCACCACGCCGCCGGTCTGCACGTAGTGGCACTGTTTGCCATCAAAGTACTCAAAGCCCGGCGAGGGCTGCCCCAGCTGTTGGGTATAGTGCACCATGGCGTGCTGGCCGAGATCGTCCAGCCGCACCGGCATGCCGAAGCGGGAAAGGTAGCCAGGGCTGGCGCAGTTGATCAAGGCGTGCGAGCCAATTTTTCGCGCAATCAGGCCGGAATCTTTCAGTTCGCCAACGCGCAACACGCAGTCAAAGCCCTCGCGAATCACATCAACCTGGCGATCGCTGCTGCTCAGTTCAATCTCCACGCCCGGATAGTGCTGCAAAAACTCCGGCAGGCGCGGCAGGATAAAACCGGTCGCCATTGCCACCGACATATCGACGCGCAGCTTGCCGCTCAGCGTGGCAGGATCGTGCTGGAACAGGCTGTCCATATCATCCAGCATCGACAGCAAATCCAGGCAGCGATCGTAATACACCAGCCCATCCTGGGTGAGATGCACACGGCGCGTGGTACGGTGCAGCAGGCGAGTGCCCATCTGGTTTTCCAGCGCCTGCAGCTGGCGGGACACGCTGCCCTTGGGTAAACCCAGACTCTCAGCCGCGCGGGTAAAACTGCCCATTTCTGCCACCCGCACAAACACCTGCATTGCGTGAATTTTATCCATGTTGTTCACCGATTGTTGTTGTTAGTGAAACAGTGCTGTGTATTCCCCTGCGTTTATAGATCAATTATTCGCGAATATCCTTAATCCGTGTTCAATTTTCCAACCGGAGCGAAACATGTCTCATAAAATTGCATTGATTACCGGCGGTAACCGCGGTCTGGGCAAGAATGGCGCGCTAAAACTGGCCGCTAAGGGCGTCGATATTCTGTTTACCTGGCGCGGTCATGCTGAAGAAGCGCAGGCGGTCGTGAAGGAGATTGAGGCGCTGGGCGCGCGTGCGGTGGCGCTGCAGCTGGATGTGGGCGACAGTAAACAGTTTGATGACTTTGCGGCGCGGGTCAAAGCAACGCTGAACGAGACCTGGCAGCGCGATAGCTTTGATTATTTAGTGAACAACGCTGGCCACGGTCATTACAAGCTGTGGCCGAAACCAGTGAAGAGGAGTTTGATGCGCTGGTGAATGTGCATTTTAAAGGGCCGTATTTCCTGACGCAGAAACTGCTGCCGCTGATCGCCGATGGTGGACGCATCCTGAACATTTCCAGTGGCCTGACGCGCATGACGCTGCCGGGTTCAGGTACTTACGCCGCCATGAAAGGGGCGATGGAAGTGCTGACGCGCTATCAGGCGAAGGAGCTGGGCGAGCGCCGCATTCGCGTCAACATTCTGGCGCCAGGGGCGATTGAAACCGACTTTGGCGGCGGTCGCGTGCGCGACACGAAAGATCTGAACGCGCATATTGCTTCAGTGACCGCGCTGGGCCGCGTTGGTCTGCCGGATGATATCGGTGATGCCATCAGCGCGATCCTGAGCGACGAAACCGGCTGGATTACCGCCCAGCGTATCGAGGCCTCCGGCGGTCAGGCACTGTAAAAACATCGCGCTGCGACCGGATCGTGTAAAAGAACGGAGCAGCGCCCGTTTTACACCTCAATCGTGCCATCAATCAGGGTGAGGGTTTGCCCGCCGATCCAGATTGTCTCACCGGCAAAACGCACCACAATACGACCGGCACGCTGGATGGCGCTGCCCTGACGTGCGCAGTAATCCTGCCGCTGGCCCTGCGCCGCCAGATAGCGTGCCAGACAGGCGTTGGCGCTGCCGGTGACCGGATCTTCGACCAGGCTACCGTTCTCGACCAGCAGCGCGCGCACCTCGTACTGCGCCTCTGCGTCCTGCGGCAGCGGGCCAAACAGGGCGATGCCGTTCACGCCCGCATGCTGCTGCAGCCGCAGTAAATCGTCCGCCTGGGTGACCACCTCCAGCACCGCCTGCGCGCTGCTCATCGGAATCAACAGCCAGCGAATCCCCATATCCGCCACGGCTGGCGTCTGGCTGAGATCGAACGCGTCACTGTGCAGCGCGCTGCTCATCAGCGCATCGCTGAATGGCGTCAGGCTGGCGTCCGGCGCGGCAAAGGCCAGCGTACCGTCAGCGCCAATCTGCACCTCAACCAGGCCCACGCCGCACTCCTGCACAATCTTACCCGCTGTTTTCAGGGGCCAGCCGGCTTCCAGCAAGGCATGCGCGGTGCCAAGCGTGGGGTGTCCGGCAAACGGCAGTTCGCCGCCGGGCGTAAAAATGCGCACACGATAGTCGGCTGTGGCATCCTGTGGTGGCAGCACGAAGGTGGTTTCCGACAGATTGGTCCAGCGTGCGATGGCCGCCAGCTGTGCGTCGCTCAGACCCCGGGCATCCATAATCACCGCCAGCGGATTGCCGCTGAACGCGCCTGTGGAGAACACATCCACTTGTTTAAACGCCACCTGCATGTTCGCTCCTTTCCTCATTGAGGTTGTCTGAAATCCGGATTTACATCCTGCTGATTGCTTAAGGCGTCTAACAGGACTATGAATAGATTAACAATTCTGCCAGCGGAGTCCGCTATGTTAAAAATTCTGGGCCGTAACTCGTCAATCAACGTTCGTAAAGTGCTGTGGCTCTGTTCAGAGCTGGATATTGCCTGGGAGCACGAGCCGTGGGGCGAAGACCCGCAGTCGTTGCACTCACCGCAGTTTATGGCGCTCAATCCCAACGCCATGGTGCCGGTGATCATCGAAGATGACTTCGTGATGTGGGAGTCCAACGCGATTCTGCGCTATCTCGCCAACAGCAACGGCGGTGAATGGCTCTACCCGGATAATCCGCGCGCGCGTGCGCCGGTCGATCAGTGGATGGACTGGCAGGCCACCGAGCTCAACACCTCATGGCGCTATGCTTTTATGTCGCTGGTGCGCAATTCGCCAGCCCATCAGGATCCGCGCCTGCTGGCTGCCGCCGTCAAAGGCTGGAGCCACACCATGGGTATTCTTAATCAGCAGCTGGAAAAAACCGGGCGCTACGTCGCGGGCCGTAACTTTACCCTGGCCGATATCCCGGTTGGCCTGGCGGTGAACCGCTGGTTTGAAACCCCGCTCGACCATCCGGACTTTCCTGCCGTGCAAACCTATTACGAGCGCCTGACGGAACGCGAGGGTTACACCACCTGGGGCCGCAACGGTAAGCCCTGATCCTGACCCGGCGCGAGACCGGTGATTTCACAGGCCAGCGCGCCGGTGCGTTTCAGTGCCCAGGTGTAACGCTCATCAAACGGATAGCAGCAGGAGAGACGCAGCGCATGGCGATAGCGATCGCTCAGTGAATAGAGCGCGCCCGGCGTGACGCAAATCTGCTCCTGCAACAGGCGATGGAACATCTCCACCGTGTCAACTTTGCCCGGCAGCTCGACCCAAAACACAAAGCCGCCGCGCGGCAGGGTAGCGCGCGTGCCCTGCGGGAAGTGACGGGCAATGATGCCGCGCGCCGCATCCAGATTGGCGGCGTAGCGACGCCGCAGCGAACGCAGATGGTGATCATAACCGCCGCTGGCGAGGAATTCGGCCAGCGTTTCGCTCAGCAGTTTTGATTCGGTCATCGACGATACCGCTTTCAGCCGCGCAATCGCCGGGTGGAAGCGGCCGGCAGCCGTCCAGCCCACGCGAAAATCGGGCGCGACGGTTTTGGTGAAGCTGGTGCAGTAAATCACCCAGCCGTCGCGGTCAAAGGCTTTGACCGGCGGCGACAGCGGCCAGTCAAACTGCAATTCGTCATACAGCCCATCCTCCAGCAGCGGAATGTGGTAAGTGTTCACTAACTTCGCGAGACGCTTTTTATTCTCCAGCGGCATCACGTAGCCCAGCGGATTCTGCGCGCCCGGCATAGCGATCAGCGCCTGAATGCGCTGCTCCTGCAGCAGCATCTCCAGCGCGTCCAGCGACAGGCCGTTTTGCGGATCGGTGGGGATTTCCAGCGCCTTCAGCCCGAGTGAGGCCAGCAGCGGGAACAAAAAGAAGTAGGTCGGCGATTCCAGCCCGACGCAGTCGCCCGGCTTCGTCACCGCACGCAGCGCCAGCTGCAGCGCTTCCATGCAGCCGTGGGTCAGGGTGATGTCCGCGACAGTGAGATTCAGGCCGGTGTGCAGGCTACGGCGCGCAATCTCCTCCCGTAAGCGCTCACTACCCGGCGGAAGCGCATAACGACCAATGATGTCGTTATCGCGGCGAATAAGGGAGGCGGTAATGCGTCCCAGTTTCGCCGCCGGAAACAGCTCACTATCCTGCGGGCAGGCCAGCGAAATATTGGTGTAGTCCGGGTGATTCTGCGCGGCGAACACCTGCTCGATCAGTTCCAGTTTTTGCGTGCTGGGGTCATTAACGCTGGCGCTCATTGGCCTGAGCGGTCGCGTCACCGCGGGCAGCACGCCACGCACGTAGTAGCCCGACTGCGGACGGGCTTCTATCAGGCCGCGATCTTCAAGAATATGCCAGGCACTTAACACGGTATTGATGCTGACCTGGTGCGACTGTGCCACGCGCCGGATGGCCGGCAGGCGCTTACCCGGCTTCAGCGTGCCCTGATGGATAGATTCGGCAAAACTGTCTGCCAGCTGCTGGTACAGCGTCTGGCCGGATGAGAGAGGAAGGGACACAAAAGCCTCCGCGCGCGATAGGTACAATTTAAAATTGCCTTAACTGTATTCATCACAATAGTGATTTTGTGTCTCTGTTGCCATTGTAATTTGCGCATTAGCATGGTGTTTCGTTGATTCTCAGGGAAACGCACCATGCTCGATCCATCCTTCTTTAGCTACGTTACGGTGATGTCGATTACACCGGGTCCGAACAATCTGTTACTGGCCACGTCCGGCGTCAATTTTGGCTTCCGACGCACGCTGCCGATGCTGTTTGGCATCCTGCTCGGCTGTGCGTTACAGATGCTGCTGGCGAGCGTGGCGCTGGAGCTGCTATTGCACTGGATGGCGTCGGTGCGGTTGCCGCTGACGGTGGTGGGATGCTGCTATCTGCTGTGGCTGTCGTGGAAAATCTTCCGCGCCGGTGCGCCGCAGCTGCGCGAACGTCCGCGTCCGATGACCCTGCTGGGCGGCGTGTGTTTCCAGGCGGTGAATCCCAAAGCCTGGCTGATGGTCACCAACGTGGCGCTGATGTACGCCAACAGCAACGGTGTGCTGGCGGTGCTGCTCGGCTTTGCCGCCCTCAACCTGCCGTGCATTTTAATCTGGGCAGCGCTGGGCGACCGGCTGCGCCATCACCTGCAGATTGCGTGGAAACGTCAGGCGTTCAACACGCTAATGGCGCTGTCGCTGGTGGCGACCACCGGCTGGATGCTGTATGACGCGCTGCTATTCAGCTGATGCCACGGCGTTGGATGGCGCGGTAAGCAGGGGCACAATATGGGGGCTGGTCAGTTAACGAAGCCGTACGACGCACCCTGATGTAGCGGCGCGATTTATCGCGCAATGTGCAATGTATTGTGCCGCTAACAAACGCGCGCTTCCTGGTGAATAAATCCCAGGCTGAACCGTCAGGGATTGCGTCATCCAAAGGGCGACACCGTAATCAAAAAAAGAGGCCGCGATTGCGGCCTCAGTCAGGTCTGTATTTACCGGTTGAAGGGACAGGCGTCGCCGCTTACTTGCCCACCACATGGGCGGTTTCACGGCCTTCGTCGTTGGCGGCTTCCGGCGTGATGACCGGTGCGTAATCCAGCTGCAGCACGCGACTGGTTTCGGCCAGCACCTTCTCGGTCAGCGCCACGTCACCGTTCAGCTTGCGGCCCCATGACGGGATTACCGCGCGGATTTTGGTTTGCCACTCGGGCGAGCGCATTTGCTCCGGGAACACTTTCGCCATCAGCTCCAGCATAATCGGTGCTGCGGTGGAGGCACCCGGTGACGCGCCCAGCAGCGCAGAGATCGAGCCGTCGGCCGAGGTGACCACTTCGGTACCGAGACGCAGCACGCCGCCCTCTTTTTCATCATTTTTGATGATTTGTACGCGCTGACCGGCCGTGACCAGCTTCCAGTCTTCCTGTTTTGCCTGCGGCACATAAGCGCGCAGCGCTTCCATACGATCGTCATCGCTCTGCAGCACCTGATCGACCAGATATTTCACCAGATCGAAGCTTTTCAGCCCAACCTGCATCATCGGCAGCAGGTTACTGCTGTTCATCGCGCCGAACATATCCAGCAGCGAGCCCTGCTTGAGGAATTTGGTGGAGAAGGTCGCAAACGGGCCAAACAGCAGCACCTGCTTGCCATCCAGCACGCGGGTATCAACGTGCGGTACCGACATCGGCGGTGCGCCCACGCTGGCTTTGCCGTACACCTTCGCCATGTGCTGCGCCACTACGTCCGGGTTTTCCGTGACGAGGAACGAGCCGCCCACCGGGAAACCGGCGTAGCCTTTTACTTCCGGGATGCCGGTTTTTTGCAGCAGCGGCAGCGCCGCACCGCCGGCACCGATAAACAGCTGGCGCGCGGTCAGCACACGCGGCTCACCGCTGGCGAGGTTGTGCAGGCTTACCTGCCAGCGCCCATCGCTCAGGCGCTTGATATCGCGCACTTCCTGACGCAGACGCAGGCGGAAATTCTCTTTCTTCTCCAGCGCAGCAATCAGCTGGCGCGTCACTTCACCGAAGTTAACGTCGGTGCCCATGTCGGTCCAGGTGGCCGCCACTTTCTGCTTGCGGTCGCGCCCGTTCATCACCAGCGGAATCCACTCAGCGATCTGGTCACGATCTTCGGAATAGTTCATGCCGCGGAACAGGGTGCTTTTCTGCAGCGCCTGGAAGCGCTTACGCAGGAAAGCCACGTTGGCCTCGCCCCAGACAAAACTCATGTGCGGCGTGCTGTGAATAAAGCTTTGTGGATTAGTCAGGTTGCCTTTCTGTACGTGATATGCCCAGAACTGGCGGGAAATCTGGAAGGATTCGTTAATCGCCACCGCTTTGGCAATGTCGATGCTGCCATCCGCTCTTTCGGGCGTATAGTTCAGCTCGGCCAGCGCCGCGTGGCCGGTGCCGGCATTGTTCCAGCCATTAGAGGATTCGACCGCGACATCATCCAGCCGCTCGACCATCTCAATCGACCAGTCTGGCTCGAGATCCTGCAGCCAGGTGCCTAAGGTAGCACTCATCACGCCTGCGCCGATCAGCAGGACATCTACGTCTTTTCGTTCCTGAAGGTGTGTGCTTTCCATGCCAGCGGCGGCTAGCGCCAGATTTACCGCAGTGTTGCTCATGAGGCGACATCTCCTCTCTGTTGCCCTGAAGCTCAACAGGTTCGCAGGCGAAACAGCCACGCTTTTTGCAAGCGCGTTGCGCTATTTCTCAAAGGTTAAGACTCAGGTTTAAGCCATAGGTGTGATAACGGTTAACTGCACGTTATGCATATGCATTCGAATATAACATTCTCGTATCGGAATTAAACGTTTGTTTATTTTTTAAATGCAGAAATGATTCAGCATAAGAATTAATCAGCCCGACGACGCTGTCATAAGGGATTTTTATCCCCTAATCAGGCAGTTATAGTAACGTAGTTGTTGCGGCAGTGTGAGGGAAATGGAGAGGGTTGATTTCACACGGTGAGCTGGATCACAAGTTAACGCGTTGAAAAAGATAGGTTTTAGAGAAATTGATTTTTTATGCGGATTTTATGTTGCCTGATGTTTCGCCAGATTGTGTAAAAATAATGTTACATTTGTGTGACTTTTGATTTAGGCACCGTGTCAGGCGCCCGTCAGAAGAAAAATGCATCACGTGCACCGTTCAGCGCAGCTGGAACCAGCGGCGCCAGACGAAGCGGATAATGAAAAACTCAACGGTACCCAGCAGCAAAAACCAGACGCAGAACACCATGGTGTACAGCTGATTCACATCCTGCAGATGCAGAGCCTGCTGCAGCTGTTTTGCCAGCGCCACGCCAAACGAAGGGGCGGGCAGCAGTAGCGCCGAAAGAAAGCCCAGCAGCAGAATGCCGCCCGGGATGATCAGCGTTTCAAATGGGTTTTTCATCGCATCATTCCAAATCAGTTAGCGCGGGCATTAGCGCATAAAACCGCGGCGCGGTGCAATCCCCGCAGCAGCGCGCGCTAAGAAATTTCTTCTATTCCATCCACTTAGCTGCAGAAATAGCGGCAGTTAAGAGTTATAGCCTTTGCTATACTTAAACCCATGATTTTGTTGTCTTTTTTTTGGCGGGTTGGCGTGCTAGACTGCGCGCACTTTTTCATTACTGAACCCGATATGCGGACAAAGTGCAGGCTTAATCGTCTTATTTCACCGCATTGACTGAAAACCATGACATTTATCGCAACCCTGATTCTGGCCTTTGGTATGTCGATGGACGCTTTCGCTGCAGCACTGGGCAAAGGCGCGTCGCTGTATCGTCCGGGCTTCAAAGAAGCATTACGCACAGGGCTGATTTTTGGCGTCATTGAAATGCTGACGCCGCTGGTGGGCTGGGCCATCGGGCTGGCCGCCAGCCACTACATTATGGCGTGGGATCACTGGGTGGCATTTGGTCTGCTGGGCATTCTTGGCGGACGAATGATCATGGAAGGTTTCCGTCAGACGGCCGATGAGCCGTGCGAAGCGCCGCAGCGCCACGGCTTTATGGTACTGGCACTGACGGCGGTTGCGACCAGCCTTGATGCGCTGGCGGTGGGGGTTGGCCTCGCGTTCCTGCAGGTTAACATTGTGCTCACCGCGCTCACCATCGGTGCGGCTACCACTATCATGGCGACCACCGGTGTGCTGGTCGGCCGCTTTATCGGTCCGGTAATGGGCAAATGGGCGGAAGTGCTGGGCGGCGTGGTACTGATCAGTATTGGCTGCACCATCCTGATTGAGCACTTAGGGCTGTTCCGTTAACGTCTGGCACCCTGAGGTGGGCGCATTTTTGTGATCTGGTTCAAAAATAATTGCGTGAAAAATGCGCGGGCGTTATAATTTTCGCGTAATTCTTCAACAATTTTTGTATCAGGTGCACCATGAAACGTTTTTTCCGCTCCGTGTTTCGCTCTTATGTTGAGACCTTCAAACACGTACCGCCGGGCGCCTTAAACTAAGCGCTCCGCCAGAAACCCTCGATAATCGCGGTCAGGGATCGACCTGTGGTTATCACCCGGCGCCGTTCCCCTCTGCGCATCTCTGTCACCAAAACTCACAAACATTAATTACTTTACCCTCAGGTCATACCGCTTTTCCGTCTGGCTTTTGATAACCTGCGCGCAAATTCTCTATAACATTGAGGCCATCATGCAGCTGTGCAGTTTTTCTCTTATTGACCAGGCAAGAAAAAGTTATGGCATCGTGCAACCCGACGGCGTGATCGATCTCGGTGCGCGGCTGGGCGACAGCTGTCCGGATTTGAAAACTCTGCTGCAGCGCGGTGGCCTGAGTGACCTGCAGGTGTACCTGAGCGAGCCGGTGGACTATGCCTTCAGCGCGATTCGCTTCCTGCCGGTGGTGGAAAACCCAGGCAAAGTCTTCTGCGTTGGTATGAACTATGCCGACAAGCGCCAGGAGTTTGCCGCCACGCTCGACGCGCCGACGCTGTTCGTACGCTTTGCCGATTCGCTGGCAGCACACGAGCAGCCCCTGCTGAAACCGGCGACCACGGCTGAATTTGATTACGAAGGCGAGCTGGCGGTGATCATCGGCAAGGCTGCTTATCAGGTAAAAGCCGCCGATGCGCTACAGCATGTAGCGGGCTACAGCTGCTTTATGGATGCCACGGTGCGCGACATGCAGTTCACCTGGTTTACCGCAGGCAAAAACTGGCAGCAAACCGGCGGCTTTGGCCCGTGGATGACCACCGCCGACGACATCCCGGACCCGCAGCAGCTGGCGATCAAAACCTGGCTGAATCAGCGCGAAGTGCAGAACGATACCACGGCCAGCATGGTGCATCCGGTGGCGAAGATCATTGAATACATCTCGGCGTTTAGTCCGCTGTCACCGGGCGATGTCATCATCACCGGCTCACCGGGCGGCGTGGGGAAAAAGCGTACGCCACCGCTGTTTATGTTCCCTGGCGATGAGATCGAAGTGGAAATTGAGAAGATTGGTCGTCTGCGCCACCGCATCGTCTGACGTTTTGCTGCGCGGTGGCGAACGTTGCACTGCCACCGCGCTACCGCTTAAATAATTATTCAACAATACGAAATGTCCCGAATTTATATTTAAATGGCGCAGATTTAGTTATCAGGTTAAATAATTATTGTTAAGTTAATTTTCCTGCGATGTATTGCGTAAATATTTTTGTGATCGCCAACTAATTCCCTCGCTTTGCTATAGTTAAAATTAAAAGCAGCGGCGTATTATCGTCCACTGCCGATTCCGGCATGGAAATAAGGGATGATAATGAAAACCATCAGTCGCGAGATCATTAACGATCTCATTGACCGCGTGGGCGGTCGGGAAAATATTCTGTCACTTTCGCACTGTATTACCCGCCTGCGCTTTGTGCTGCAGGATGTCGACAAGGCCGATCCAGAGGCCATCCGCGCCACGCCCGGCGTTAAAGGATGCTTTAATTCTGCCGGACAGTTTCAGGTAATTATTGGAACCGAAGTTGACACTTATTATAAAGCGTTAGTTGAAGCACTAAATATTAGTGAGACCTCAAAGGAGCAGATTAAATCTGCGGCGCGCGCCAGAATATGAAATGGCACGAGCAGCTGATTTCCCACTTCGCGGAGATCTTCTTCCCGCTGCTACCGGCGCTGATCAGCGGGGGCTTAATTCTCGGCTTCCGTAACGTCATCGGCGATGTGCCGATGAGCGACGGCAAAACCCTGGCGCAGATGTATCCCGGCGCTGAAAACCATCTACGACTTCCTGTGGCTGATTGGCGAAGCGATCTTCTTCTATCTGCCGGTGGGGATTTGCTGGTCCGCGGTGCGCAAGATGGGCGGTACGCCGATCCTCGGTATCGTGCTGGGCGTCACGCTGGTCTCTCCGCAGTTAATGAACGCTTACTTACTTGGTCAGCAGGTGCCGGAAGTGTGGAACTTCGGCCTGTTTACCATCGCCAAAGTCGGCTATCAGGCGCAGGTCATCCCGGCGCTGCTGGCCGGTCTGGCGCTGGGCTTTATTGAAACGCGCCTGAAACGCATCGTGCCGGATTACCTCTATCTGGTGGTGGTGCCGGTCTGCTCGCTGATTCTGGCGGTGTTCCTGGCGCACGCCTTTATCGGTCCGTTTGGCCGCATGATCGGCGACGGCGTGGCCTTTGCGGTGCGTCACCTGATGACCGGCAGCTTCGCGCCGATTGGTGCCGCGCTGTTTGGCTTCCTGTATGCCCCGCTGGTGATCACCGGCGTGCACCAGACCACGCTGGCGATTGATATGCAGATGATCCAGAGCCTGGGCGGCACGCCGGTCTGGCCGATTATCGCGCTGTCTAACATTGCGCAGGGCGTCGGCGGTGACCGGCATCATCATCGTCAGCCGTAAGCACAAAGATCGTGCTGAACGCGATCTCACCGTTCCGGCCGCCATCTCCGCCTACCTCGGCGTCACCGAACCGGCGATGTACGGTATCAACCTGAAATACCGCTTCCCGATGCTCTGCGCCATGATCGGCTCGGGTCTGGCGGGTCTGGTGTGTGGTCTCAACGGCGTGATGGCGAACGGCATCGGCGTCGGTGGCCTGCCGGGTATTCTCTCCATTCAGCCTACTTTCTGGCAGGTGTTTGCCCTGGCGATGGCCATCGCGATCATCGTCCCTATGGCGCTCACCACCGTGGTTTACCAGCGTAAGTTCCGTCAGGGCGCGCTGCAGATTGTTTAACTTCATCTTTCGGGGCGCAGTTGCGCCCCTTCGCATTTGCAGGAACGCACTATGAATACCCTTCCTCACTGGTGGCAGAACGGCGTCATCTACCAGATTTACCCAAAGAGTTTTCAGGATACCACCGGCAGCGGCACCGGCGATCTGCGCGGCGTGACGCAGCGGCTGGATTACCTGAAAACCCTCGGCATCGACGCCATCTGGCTGACGCCGTTTTATATCTCCCCGCAGGTGGATAACGGCTACGACGTGGCGAATTACACCGCCATCGACCCGTCCTACGGCACGCTGGATGACTTTGACGAGCTGGTTGCCGAGGCGCACGAACGCGGCATTCGCATCGTGCTGGATATGGTGTTTAACCACACCTCCACCCAGCACGCCTGGTTCCAGCGAGCCGCTGAACAAAGCGAGCCGTACCGCCAGTTCTACATCTGGCGCGACGGCACGCCGGAGCAGCTTCCCAACAACTGGCGCTCCAAGTTTGGCGGCAACGCCTGGCGCTGGCACGCCGAGAGCGAGCAGTACTATCTGCACCTGTTCGCCCCGGAGCAGGCGGATCTCAACTGGGAAAACCCGGCGGTGCGCGACGCGTTAAAAAAGGTGTGCGAGTTCTGGGCGGATCGCGGCGTGGACGGCTTGCGCCTGGATGTGATTAACCTCATCTCGAAAGATCAGGATTTCCCGGACGATCAGCCTCGGCGACGGCCGCCGCTTCTACACCGACGGGCCGCGCATCCACGAATATCTGCAGGAGATGAGCCGCGACGTCTTCACGCCGCGCAACCTGATGACGGTGGGCGAGATGTCCTCGACCTCGCTGGAGAACTGCCAGCAGTATGCGTCGCTCGACGGGCGCGAGCTGTCGATGACCTTTAACTTCCACCATCTGAAGGTGGACTACCCCGGCGGCGAAAAATGGACGCTGGCGAAACCGGACTTCGTGGCGCTGAAAACCCTTTTCCGCCACTGGCAGCAGGGGATGCACAACATGGCGTGGAATGCGCTGTTCTGGTGTAACCACGATCAGCCGCGCATCGTCACGCGCTTTGGTGATGAAGGGGCGCTGCGCATCGCCTCGGCAAAGATGCTCGGCATGGTGCTGCACGGCATGCAGGGCACGCCCTATATCTATCAGGGCGAAGAGCTGGGGATGACCAACCCGCACTTTACCCGCATTGAGCAGTATCAGGACATTGAGAGCCACAACATCCACGCTGCGTGGCTGGCGCAGGGCAAGCCGGAGGCGGCAATCCTGGCGATTCTGGCCAGCAAATCCCGCGATAACAGCCGCACGCCGATGCAGTGGGACAGCAGCGCCAATGCCGGCTTCACGCGGGGTGAGCCGTGGATAGGCGTGGCGGATAACTATACGCTGATCAACGCGGCTAACGCGCTGCTCGACAGCAACTCGGTGTTCTATGGCTACCAAACGCTGATTCGGCTGCGTAAGCGTTACGCTATCTTCACCGAGGGCGATTATCAGGATCTGGCACCGCAAGCGTCACACATCTGGTGTTATCGTCGCAATTCGCCGCGTGAAAGCCTGCTGGTGGTGGCGAACCTGAGTCACAGCGCGCAGCCCTTGCTGCTGCCGGAAGTTGAAGGCAACTGGCAGGTGCTGATGAGTAATTACAATGAGGCATCGCCGCCTGGGGCATTGACGTACCTGCGGCCTTTTGAAGCGGTGTATTATTACCAGTCGTAACGGAGAAAACCGGCGGCGCGTTTCAGCAATGAGCAGAACGCGCCGCCTGCACTCACTTCAGCGTGCCGCATTCCGCCACGGCGAGATAATCGGTATACAGCTGCGGCGAACCGGAAAAGGACGCCAGTTGCTTCCACTCTTCATACATCTGTTTGGTATCCCGGTGCGCGCGCGCAAAGTCAGCCGCGCTGGCGGTGGCGA
This sequence comes from Enterobacterales bacterium, assembly GCA_039593635.1. Classification (GTDB taxonomy): domain Bacteria; phylum Pseudomonadota; class Gammaproteobacteria; order Enterobacterales; family Enterobacteriaceae; genus Enterobacter. The sequence continues at coordinate 178,089 of JBCNOW010000012.1, read as the reverse complement.
TATCAGGCTGCGGATAAAACACATTCAGCGCCGCTTCACTCTCAATCTCCATCATCACCACATAGCCGTCCAGCCGGTTGCCGCTGTGACCTTTCAGCAGATGAAACTTCCAGCCGGGATAATCAACGATACGCGCGGCATTCTGCGCGATGAATTGCTCAAATTCCTGCGGCTGCACGCCCGGTCGCAGCGCCAGATAGTGGGTACCGAGAATGCGCGCGGTGCCGCTGCGGGCATCAAATCGCGGGCCACCCGGCAGCGTACTGTGAGGATTCTCTGCCAGCAGATCGAAATGGGTGAAAATTGTCGGGCGCCGCGCGAAGGTCGCCAGCTGGCGCCACTCGCTGAGCAGCGCGTCCGCGTCGGGATGCAGGTGCCAGAAGTGCTCTGCCTCGGCGGTAAGTTCACCGTCATCCTGCATAAAGCGCGCGCGCTGTGCCGCATCTTTCATTTCAAACAGCATCAGGTATTGATCGACGCGCTCGCCGCGCAGACCGCGAAACAGCGTCCAGCGCCAGCCGGGATAGCACGGCAGATGCACGCCTTTTTCGCGCACGAAGGTTTCAAACTGTTCTGCGGTGACGCCCGCTTCGGTGTCGATGGCGATATAAAAAAAGCTATAAACAGACTGGGACATAACAGGCTCCAGGCACGCCGTCGCGTGCCGTTGAGAGGTAAGGGCGGTTTAGTCGAACTGGGTGTTGATGATGGCTTCTACCAGCACGCGGCCGGCGGGGGTGAGCGTGACGTAGCGGCCATCGCTGTGCACTAACTCGCGCTGCTGCAACTCACGCAGCGCACGGGCGATGGTCGGCTGGGCAAACAGGCTGACGCCAAACTTCTGCTGAAACAGCACATCGTCGAGCGGAATCAGCGTTGACAGCGCCATCTTGCAGCCGTTGATGGCCTGCTGATCCGGCGACATGCCGCGCACCGAAGCGATCGGCAGCTCACCGTTATCCAGTGCGCGCTGATAATCGGCGTAGTCGGTCAGGTTAATCAGCTCCGCGCCGGCACATTTGGAGCTGCCGCCAAGGCCAATCGCCACTTCCGGCGCCTGCTGGTCGAGATCGGTAATGATCGCTTTCCACTTCTCCGGCGGTGCGCTGCGATGGTGGAAATACATGGTGGGATGTTCAAGGTAATCGCCATCCAGCCACTGCTCGGCCAGCGCGCGCATCTGATACTGCTGACCCAGACTGGGCATCGCCGCATTCTTACGCTGCCAGGCATTTTCTCCCTCCGCCGACACGCCGGTGCGGCTCTCGGCGAACGGCTTCATGTGCAGCTTGGTGAACACCAGATGCGACAGGTCAAGCGCGCGCGCCTGCTGCAGATCGTCACGCACGTCGTCCACCGTTTGTCCCAGCAGGCCGTACATCAGGTCGACGCTGACCAGGGCGAAGCCCAGCTCGCGCGCATCACGAATCACCTTGTAGCAGGCATCCGCGCTGTGCAGGCGACCACAGCCTTTGATCAGGCGATCTGAGAATGACTGCGCGCCAAACGACAGTTTGCTGAAGCCCAGTTCGCGCAGCTGCGCGAGGAATTCGCGCGTCAGCGTGCCGGGCTCGCCTTCAAAGCGCAGCGTGGCCTCGCGGAAGTTGAAATGGTTGCGGTAAAAATCCATTAAGCGCCGCAGCTCATCCGGTGGCAGCAGCGAGGGCGTGCCGCCGAACAGGTTGAACTCACCCACCGGCACTTCACCCAGTGCCGGCAGCTGCGCCAGCCACAGTTTCGCCTCCTGAATGTTGCGATCGACGATATCGCGGAACAGCGCAGGCGCGCGCGGCGACTGCGGATTTACAATCACCGTAGGAAACTGGCAGAAATGGCACTTGTAGCGGCAGGTGGGGATATACGCCCACAGATGAATTTGCGGCGCATGGCTCAGGCTGTGCTGCATGGCGCGGAAAAAATTCGGCAGCGGAAAATCGTCGATATCACCGGGAAACACATGGCAGCCAAAAGGATCATGCACCACGTATTCCAGCAAATCGGCGTTTTCCGGCCGGCTAAGCACCTCGCATATGGCCGGGCGAGGATAGTGACGATCGATATCCTGCAGGGATTGCAGCCAGGCAGCACGCATCAGAACACCCCGCCGTTTGCAAAGTAGTTATGCGCCTCACCGGATTCGCGATCTTCGCAGTAATACCAGACAAAGCGGGCGAAATCATTTTCCGTCACCCGGGCAAAGCAGGCCGGCAGCGGCAGCGGCGGTGGCTCGCCAATCTCTGCGCCGACGGCACGACGCAGCGCGGCAAACAGCTCATGGCGGAATACAAAATAGAGGCGAAACGCCGGGGTTTTGTAGCTGTGGATCGGCAGGAAATCGGTCACGCTCATCTCCTGCATCATGCTGTGAATGCGGGCGAACAGGCGTTCAGCCACGTCTGGCGTGAAGAAATCAATCACCGCGGCATCGTCGCGCAGCAGCGACGGATTCAGCAACACCGGCAGCACCAGATTTTTTGGCACGTAATCTTTAATCGAGTAGTGCCACGCCTGCTGCGCCTGCTCTGCGCTGACATCGGTGAACGGCGTCAGTGCGGTGAGCGCGGGTCGCACATCTTTCATGATGATGGTGCCGTTATGGCCGTAGGCCACGCCTTCAATCACTTCGTGCAGCAGGTTATCCACCCGGCGGCTGTTGATCTGCACGCGGGAATTGGGCGCATACACCGGTTTGCCGCCGGCGGCGATCACCTTGATGCCAAAATCCCAGTCGTCTGACAGATGTTCAACAAACTCACCGTTTTTCAGCTGGTAAAAAATCTCGATGCCGCCCACTTCATCGTACAGCTGCTTTTCGACGCCAAAGCCTTTGCCGTCCGGAAAGCCGCCAAACAGGGAGAAGGAAGCGTGGCGGCAGCGCAGCGTTTTATCAATCTCCGCATACAGCCGCGGGCGCTCGTGGAAATCCGCGGTTTCGTAGTAGTAGTTACAGGTGCCCAGATCGCCGTTTTGCGCAATCATGGTGCCGACCAGTTCGTCGATCCACAGTGCATCAACGGTGCAGTCCGCATCGGCCGAAAGAATGTAGTGCTTGCGCTGAAAGCCGCTGGCCTCGTCGCGCAGACCGGCGCGCTGTGAGGCGAAATCCATGCCTTTTTTCCGCGCCGAAGAGACGCCCTGCACCGTCTCCTGCAGCTGATGAATCGTCAGCTGCGGATGCTGCGCGGCAAAGGCTTCAATCAGCGCGACCGAGTTATCGGTGGAATTATTATCCACCATGATCACTTCCAGATTATCAAAATTAAACAATCCGCCGGGTGAACGCTGCTGCAATATTGATTCCAGCACCGCGTTAATACGTGCTGCCTCGTTATAAACCGGCAGCACGACAGAAATAAAACAACGGTTATCCATAGTCACTCCTTAACTACACATTAAATATCTGCCGGAAGATATGATCCGACAACAGGGATTTTCCTTTCTGATAATTGCGCGTGGCGATGGCGTCGCGGCGTGCGTCATCCTGTAACAAGGCACTGACGCGCTTAATAAAATCGGCATCCGGCAGGCCATCATGGCTGGCGGAAATTTCCATCAGTTCGCCTTCAAAACCGTACTGGCCATACACCTCGTGATAATATTCATAGCGGGTGGCGATATAACAGCGCTGATGGCTGATCGCCTCGCCAATCGGATTACCGTAGCTGTCGTAATCCCATGCGGTTAAAAACGACACCACATCGCAGGCGTGATAAAGATCCTGAATGGTGGTGGCCTGTGGATTACGCTCCATGAAGTCGTGATTTAACGCGCCAAAAAAGATGACGTAACGCTCCAGCTGGAACCGGCTAATTAACTGCTTTAATGCGTGATAATGTACGCTGTCTTCCAGCGGATCGCCGGCGACCATTAAATAAACGCGCTGTGGCTGATGCTGCGCGATAAGTTCACTGTTCAGCGCATGCAACAGGTGAATATCCCGATCGAGTCGCTTAGCCGGAATAATTCGCGTGGTGCGGGCAATCACCTTGTCCTGCGCCAGCAACCCAAACTGGCGGCGTAAATCTTTGCGCGGATGGCTCGGGTCAAAAGGATAGGTATTACGCATCACCTCGATTTCGACCTGATGTTCGCACCAGGCCGCCAGCTGTGAGGCCAGTGCCTGGTTCAGCGTGACATAGGTAATATGCGGCGAGGGCTGCGGCCTGACGGCATGTGGCCAGGGCGCGCTGCCGTAACGCGATGAGGTGGATTCGCTGTTCCACATCAGGTCGTGGTCGCGCCACAACACAAACCGGCCGAGCTGTTTTGCGGCGCCGTATTGCGCAATCGCCAGATAGAGCGCGCGGGTAAAAATAATATTATCCGGCAGCGTCCCGTTCTCAATAATTAAATAATTGATATCCAGCGCCTGCCATTTTGCGCACAGCGCGTTTGCCACCGCCTGTGCCATCTTTTCCGTCTGCTGCACCAGGATTTTTTCTGCGGCGGCATCCAGCGTCTGGCTATGATTAATCAGTACGTCATGAATATATTGCAGAAAGGCCGGGTTATAACCTTCCACCTGACGAATCTCATCGTGCCGGACTAATGTAAAATGATGCTTTAGCGAATTAATTTCATTTTCGGAATAGGGACGTCCGAAGTTTCCCTTATCAATTTTTATGTCGTAGCCGATATCAAGAAAGGAGGTGATTCCCTGCTCGCGTAAACGAACGGCAATTTTAGTAGCTTCTACCGTAATACCCGATAATGCCACGGCATCAAAAGAGATAAAAAGGGCCCTGCGTTGTAAATCCATTTGGTCACCACGCTCATACCTGAACATTAATAGTGACTGAACGGTAAGTTAAATTATGCGGTCAAACTTTGATCCAATCCACAAAAGTTTACTGTATCTAATTAATTCACCTTCGTTAATGCATTAATGGATAATAATGCACTGAGGATGGTGATTTATAATATTCGTCTTTGAGTTTTGTCTTAAAATAATAACTATTACCGGCGTGTTTAGCGGTATATTTTCCTTATTTTGGGCTTAATAGTGCTGGATAGTAATTGCCATCATGCAGTTTAATTTATCTGATCAGATGCAGAATCAGGCGATAACGCGGCGGCTGGAATAGGTGTGGCGGGCGGATGAAGAAAGGGTGCGCATAACCTGCGCACCCGGAGAAGAGCATTAAGCAGAAACCCTGGCGTTACACCCCATCGGTGATCGGTTTTCTGACCAGCAGCAGGTAAGCCAGCGCGCCGACCACCGTGACGCCCGCACATATCATCAGCGCGAGGCTGAACGATTTGGTGGTATCCAGCACCCAGCCGGTAATTACTGGCGCAAAAGAGGCGAAAACGAAGCTGGCAAAGTTCTGGATACTGCCCACTGACGCCGTCATGCGCGCCGTGACGTTAGCGTGGATCAGGCCCCAGCATGAGGTACCGGCAAAGTGAATGCAGAATAGCGCCATACCAATCAGCGTTACCGCGCTGGTGGTGTCGGTGGCGCGCGTCACAAAGGTGGTAAAGGCCGCGGAGAGCAGCATGCCGCTGACAATCGACACCTTGCGTACTTTCACCGCGTCAAAACCGCGACGCACCAGCGTATCCACCACGTAACCGTTGAGCAGCATGCCTGCCGCGCCGAACAGGAAAGGAATGGCGGCCAGCAGGCCGGTGCTTTTCAGATCCAGATGATAGGTCGACTGCAGATAGCCCGGCAGCCAGGCGATGTACAGCCACGCGGTATAGTTGATGCCGCTGAAGCCAATCATCATGCCCCACATGGTGCGCTGCTTAAACAGCCCCCGCCACTCGGCGAAACTCAGCGGCTCTTTGCTTGATGCCACGCTGCCCGCCTGCAGATAGTGGATCTCTTCACCGCTCAGTTTGTTGTTATCCCGGTCGCGATAGGTGAGATACCAGCCAATGGCGAGAAACATACCCAGCACGCCGATGGTGACAAACATGCCGCGCCAGCCCATCACCAGCATCATCGCCGCCAGAATTGGCGGTGCCACCGAGAGACCAATCATCGACGCCGCGTTAAACATCCCCATCGGCATACCGCGATCTTTGATGTTGAACCAGTCGTTGATTACCTTCACGCCGCACGGGTTCATCGGCGCTTCGCCAATGCCCAGCCCGATGCGCACCAGCACAAACTGCGTGAAGTTATGCACCAGCCCGGCCGCCGCCTGAAACAGTGACCAGAAGAACATGCCGATGGCCAGCATAATGCGCGGGCCTTTGCGATCGAGCAGCGCGCCGCACGGCAGCTGGGCTAAACCGTAGGCCAGCGAAAACGCCGACAGCAGCACGCCAATCTCGGTGGCCGATAAGCCCAGCTCCTCGCGGATGGTCATGTTGGCCACCGACAGCGAGCTGCGGTCAAGGTAGTTGATGATGGCGGCGAACAGCAGCAACAGCATGGCGGTGATTTGAATCTTACGGATGCGCGGAGAGCGCACCACATCGGCGCGCGCCGGCACATAATCCTGCCCGGCGTGCTCGGGTGCTGGCGCGGTGGTGCCGCCGCGCGTTGATGTATTTTCCATTGCAACCTCCCAGGTTCGGGTACTTATCGTTATCAGTCTTGGGGTTCCTGCGGCAGCGAAACGGGCTGCCCTAAGGGGCTGCCTTCGAGACTAGAAGTAAACCGCGGGAGATGTTGCAAACATGTTTCTGATTCGTGCGGGCGCTTATGCTTTGTGGTTTTTAATCGGTTTTTAATTGTACTGCCGGATAGAGCGGATCATCGAGTGTTTGGCGGTTCTGAGATGCGCATGCAGCGCGCACAGCGCGTCCACATCCTGGCGGCTGATGAGCGCGGTAAGAATCGCCATATGCTCCTCCAGCGCGATAATGTTGCGTTGTTTCAGGTCGCTTTCATCCCATTGATAATGCGAGTGAAAAATCACAGAGATAATTTCCAGTGACTGATTGAAAAACGGGTTGTTGGCGGCGGAGAGAATCAGCGTATGCATCTCTTTATCCAGCGCGGCAAACTGGCGGTAGTTGCTGGCGATGGTGTCGCGCAGCGCGCGATGACGATCCAGCAGATCGCGCGCCTGCACCCAGCGTTCATCACCGGCGGCGAGATTAAGAAAGCGGGTCAGCGCGTGCGTTTCCAGCATTTCGCGCAGTTCAAACAGCTTTTCGGCGTACTCCTGATCGAATTTCTTCATCCGCCAGTGGCCGCGCTTAACCGGTTCCAGCAGGTTATAGCGCATAAAGCGCAGCAGGAACTCGCGCACCACCACCGGGCTGACCCGCACCTGCTGCGCCAGCTGCAGCTCGGTAAAACTGTCGCCTGGCATCAGCAAACGCTGGTTAATCAGGTTAAAAAACGCCTGCTCAAAGTGCACCGCCTGTTGGTCGATCGGTGGGCTGAGTACGCTAAACCCATCCTCCTCGCAGGGATCGCGCACGATCACGTAGGTCTCAGCCACTTTTTCCAGCACGCCGCGCTGATGCAGATGCTGCAGCGTGTGTCGCACCGTGGTGCGGCTGATATTAAACATCTCGGCCAGCGCCGCCTGCGGAGGCAGCGGCGAGCGCAAATGGCGGCGGGCAATAGCTTCCAGCATTTGATTGATGACATTCTGGCGCAGATTCTGGCTTCGGCTCATACGGCCCTCCGGTTTTTTATGCATTAAAAACCACACAAAGCCCAAAAAAATCGCGCTGACTCACACTTCGTACAGCGCAACCTCCCGCCGCGGTCGATTTTCGCCATAACTGCGTGAACAGCCCAGGAGGAAACGATGAAGAACATGAAAACGCTGGTGGTCGCCGAACCGCGCAGCATGGTGTGGCAGCAGCGCAGCGTACCGACGCCTGCCGCGCACGAAGTCCTGATTAAACCAATTGCCGCCGGCATTTGCGGCACCGATATTCACGCCTGGGCCGGCAATCAGCCGTTTTTCTCCTATCCGCGCGTGCTCGGTCATGAGCTGTGCGGTGAAGTAGTGGCGCTGGGCGCGGCGGCGCAGGGGTTTCAGCCAGGGCAGCGCGTGGCGCTGATTCCTTACGTGGCCTGTCAGCGTTGCGATGCCTGCTTAAGCGGCAAAACCAACTGCTGTGAACAGATTTCAGTGATTGGCGTGCATCAGGACGGGGGCTTTTGCGAGTTTCTCAGCGTGCCGGACACTAATTTGCTGGCGGTTGACGATGTGGCGCCTGAAGCAGCGGCACTGATCGAGCCTTTTGCCATCAGCGCCCATGCGGTGCGACGCGCGGCGCTGGTCGCCGATGAGCAGGTGCTGGTGGTCGGGGCCGGACCGATTGGCCTGGGCGTCGCGGCGATTGCCGCCGCAGCCGGTGCACAGGTGGTGGTGGCCGATACCAGCGCTCAGCGGCGCGCGCACGTTGCGCAGCAGTTGCAGCTGGCGACGATCGATCCGCTGGCCGATGATTTTATCGCCGCGCTGCGCGCAGAGTTTGGTGGGCGGCTGGCCGCTAAAGTGATTGACGCCACCGGCAGTCCGGCGGCGATGAACAGCGCCGTGCAGCTGATTCGTCACGGCGGCACCATCGTGTTTGTCGGCCTGCACAAAGGCGATCTGGTGATCCCCGACACCGAGTTTCACAAAAAGGAGACCACGCTGCTGGGCAGCCGCAACGCCACGCGGGAAGACTTCGACAAAGTGCGCGCCCTGATGGCCAGCGGTCAGCTGCGGGCCGATATGATGCTCAACCGCCATTACGACTTCTCGACGCTGGCCGAGACTTTTGAGCCCGGGGTGATCAACAACCCTGAGCTGATCAAAGGCGTCATCCATTTCGCCCGCTAGAGCGAGTGTCAGGCGCGCAGCGTGGCAAAAAAATGTTGCCGTACCGCCTCGGCGTCGACGCCCAGACACAACCGCTGGGCGCGCAGGCCGGCGAACGGATCGTCGCGCGAGGCGAGGGTGCTCACGCGCTGCAGCGTCTGGCCGCGGCTGATGCCTTCGGTCACCACGCGCACCGGCGCTGTCGTCACGCTGAACGCCTGCGGCAGCGCCAGCCACGACAGCGTCAGGGTATCGTGCAGCGCCATGCCATCAAATCCTTCTTTTTGCAGGCTATAAGCCAGATAAGGCCGGCAGATGGCACTCAACACCGGCTGATTCAGCTGGCGCACTTCCTCTCCACTGATCAGCACCTTGTGCGTCACATCCAGCGGCAGCATCACCACCGGCAGCGCCGAGGCCAGCACCTGATCGGCGGCATGCGGATCTTTCCAGATATTGAACTCGGCGAACGGCGTCACGTTACCGGCGTGGCCGTCGGTGCCAAACGCGCCGCCCATGATCACCAGCTCCTTCACCAGCGGAATGATGTCTGGCGCCTGGTTGATGGCACAGGCGATGTTGGTCAGCGGCCCGATTGCCACCAGGGTAATCGCGTGCGGCTGCGCGCGTACGCTGTCGATGATGAACTGCACCGCGCTGTCGGCGGCATCGCTATACGGGTTATCGAAGGCATCGCCGAGACCATCTGCGCCGTGCAGGGTAGCCGGTGCGGAAGGGGCCAGCGCCAGCGGACGCGAACAGCCGCGATACACCGGCGCGCTGATGTTCATCTTTGCACAGAACAGCCGGGCGTTTTTTACCGCCTGGCCAACCGCGACATTGCCAAACACCGTGGTGATGCCCAGCAGCTGCTGCGTGCGCGCCGCATACGCCAGCGCAAAGGCGTCATCCACGCCGATATCAGTGTCAAAAATCAGGGTACGCATCGGAATCTCCTCGCTGATGATGTCTGCCACGGTAAAACATAATCGTCCCCGACGATACGCTGACGGCAGGTGAATATTGTCACCTTCGGCGCGCCAGCGTATTATCGTGCCTCTGAGGTGATGGCGTGCCACCTTACCCAACCGCCCTCTGGTTACAGACGGCTGATGACGCCTGACAACTTGCTTATCCCTGCGCGGGAGACGGCGGTGTGTCAGGTGTAGTTTCTGTCCTGCCGCGGCCCTGCGCGTATCTCAATTCAGGAGCTCCAGACTATGCTGAAGTCGCTGTTCGCGGTCATGATCGGTGGTGCCATCGGTTGCACGCTGCGCTGGCTTATCTCTTTGCGTTTCAATACGTTATTCCCCAACCTGCCGCCAGGTACGCTGATCGTTAATCTGGTCGGTGGCTTTATTATTGGTGCGGCAATGGCGTGGTTTGTGCGCAATCCGCACATCGATCCCGTATGGAAACTGCTGATCGTCACCGGCCTGTGCGGCGGGCTGACGACGTTTTCGACCTTCTCGGCCGAGATCGTGGTGTTGCTACAATCAGGAAAATACCTGTGGGCAATGTCGAGCGTGATGGTGCATGTCATCGGTTCATTGCTGATGACCTTTGCCGGTTTCGCCGTGGTGAACCTGCTGGGCTAAACGACACGCTTGAAATCACCCTTGAGAGGGGGATACTGATCAGGATGCTGTGCGGGTGGCGCACAGCCTCTGTCACCGCTTTATCCGGACGATTAAGGAGCTGTTGATGTCTGCAAACCCGAAATTCCTTAACCTGGTGCTGTTAAACGGTGAATCGGCGCATAAGCTGCAGGCGGCGCGTGCCGCCGGGTTCGATCAGGTTGAAATGTGGCGGGAAGAGGTTACTGAGCATACGGCGGCGCTGGCCGCGCAGCTAAACCTGGGCTTTACCAATCTGCAGGTGCTGCGTGACTTTACCGGCGCGCCGGACAGCGAACGGCTGCAAAAGCGCGCCGAACTGCGTGATTTCATTCGCGTCGCGCAATCGCTGGGCTGCGATACCATTCAGGCGCCGGCAACCACGCGCGAAGACTGCGTTGCGGAGCGCATTGATGAAGATCTGCGCTGGCTGGCCTCGGAAGCCGCGCGCTATAACATGCGCATCATGTATGAACCGATGGCGTGGTGCAGCGTCGACAATACGCTGCCGCTGGCGTGGCAGCGTTTGCAGCGGCTGGATCAGCCCAATATCGGGCTGGTGGTCGATCTGTTCCACATCTGCGCACGCGGTGGCGATGCCTCTCAGCTCGACGGCATTCCGGCCGACCGCATTTATGAAGTGCAGCTGTGCGATATGGCGCAGATGCCACCGCAGGAAAAGCAGGCGCTGAGCGACTATGCGCGCCATCAGCGCTTACTGCCCGGCGACGGCATCATTGAAGTGGAACGCTTTGTCGATAAGCTGAAAAGCGCAGGCTATCGCGGTCCGGTGGGCATCGAAGTGTTTAACGATCGCCTCAAAGCACAGCCGCCGGAAGCGGTCGCGCGTCAGGCGTGGCAGGCGCTGCAGCGCTACTGGCCTTAATCCTGCAGGCACTGGGCGATGTAGGCCGCTGCCTGCATCGCGCCGTGGCTGGAAATGGTGTGACCGGTGGTGGGTTCATACTGTGCGGTGACCGCGACGCCCGCGCTCTGCAGGCGCTGCGCGGCGGAGACGGTTTCGCTGAACGGGATGACCTCATCGGCTTTGCCGTGAATCAGCAGCGCGGAGGCATGCGGCGGCGGCGTGAGCGCCTCGTCAAAGGCCAGGCGACCGGAGAAGGCCACCACACCAGCCAGCGGATAGCGTCCGGAGGCCAGCGCATCCAGCGCCATGATCGAGCCCTGCGAGAATCCCACCAGAATCACCTTCTGCCACGCGCCGGCCATCGCGTGCTGCGCCATCAGCTGCTGCAGCGTGGCGTCAAAGGCGTCGCGCGCAGCCCGTACGCGTGCCGGACGGTTTTCCGGCGTGATGCCGGTCAGGCTGAACCACTGATAGCCCATGGCGTGCTCAAAGGGAAAGGGCGCATCGGGCGTGGCAAATGCCACGTCGGGCAGCAGCGCTGACCAGTGTTGCCCCAGCACCGCCAAATCCGCGCCATTACTGCCGACGCCATGTAAAAACACCACTAACGCTTTTGCCATTGCCCTGCTCCTTAAAAACCGTAGTCCGCCATATCCGGTCCCGCTGGCACGATGCCGTTGGGATTCAGCGCTTTAATCGAATAATAGCCCTGTTTGATGTGGTCGATGTTCACCGTTTGCCGCACGCCGGAGACCGCCAGCACACTCTTCAGATAACGATCGAGCAGCGGGTAATCGCGCAGGCGGCGCAGGTTGCATTTGAACAGGCCGTGATAGGCGACGTCAAAGCGTATCAGGGTCACGAACAGGCGGATATCGGCTTCGGTCAGTCGTTCACCCAGCAAAAAAGTGCGGCCATCTTTCAGCCGTTGCTCCAGCTCATCCAGCTGCTCGAATACCTCATTAAACGCCTGCTGATAGCTTACCTGGGTGGTAGCGAAACCGGTGCGATAAACGCCGTTATTGAGACGCGGGTAGATCGTTGCGTTCAGCGCGTCGATCTCCGGGCGCAGATCCTCAGGGTAGAGATCGAGCCGGTTGTCTGCCAGATCGCCAAAGCCGCTGTTGAACATGCGCAGAATATCCGACGACTCATTGTTAACGATGGTCTGGGTTTTTTTATCCCACAGCACCGGCACGGTCGCGCGCCCGGTAAAGTCGGCGTCGGCGCGGGTATACAGCTGGTGGAGATACTCAGCGTTGTTCAGCGGGTCGCGATCGGCACCGGGATAATCGCCGAAGCGCCAGCCCTGCGCGCCAAGCTGCGGCTCAACCACCGACACGCTGACAATCTGCTCCAGCCCTTTCAGGCTGCGCGCAATGAGCGTGCGCGAGGCCCATGGGCAGATCAGCGCGACATACAGATGATAGCGATCCGGCTCGGCGGCAAATTCGCTGCTGCCATCGGCGCTAATCCAGTGACGAAAGCTGGAAGTCTGGCGTACAAAGCCACCCTGTTTATCGGTGGCCTGAACCGGATGCCACTCTGCGCTCCACTTACCGTTTACCAACATCGCTCTGCTCCTCTGAAGTGATGTCAGCAGCTTACCGTGCTGCCGTTATGCTGATAATCCGGGCAAAACGGCTTTTATTGTTTCCATAATGGAAGGAATCAGCCGGGCGGATGCAGGCGGAAGTGCTCGGCCAGAAAGTCGATCAGCAGGCGGGTTTTCTGCGCCAGATGGCGCGCGGGCGGATACAGAGCAAACAGGCCCATGGCTGGCGGCGCAAAGTCCTCCAGCAGCGTGACGATTTCGCCCCGCTGCAGCGCCGGTGCAGCGATAAAACCGGGCAGACGCGCAATGCCGAGGCCGGCCAGCGCCGCCTGCAGGCAGGCTTCGGTGTTGGAGAAGCACAGGCGGCCGCGAATCGGCATGCTGACGCTGTCGCCACACGGCGTAACGAACGGCCAGTGCCAGGGATCGCGAAAGTTGGTGTCGCTGATGCACTGATGCGTCGCCAGATCGCGCCAGTGCTGCGGCGTGCCGTGCTGCAGCAGATAGCCGGGCGCGGCGGCGAGGCGAATCGGCACCTCGCCCAGACGGCGCGCAATCAGGCTGCTGTCGTCCAGCTTGCCGATGCGGATCGCCATATCGAAGCCTTCATCGACGATATTCACGGCGCGGTCGGAGAAGTTGACGTCCAGCTCAATCAGCGGATAGTGACGCGCGAACGCCACCAGCACGCTGGCCAGCACCGCGGTGCCGAAGGTGCCGGGTGCGCTAATCTTCAGGCGGCCGGTGGGCGAGCGGGCATTCTCCTGCACCGTGGCATCCAGCGCGTCGAACGCCTCCAGCAGGGTTTTCACCCGCTCGTAATAGGCGCGGCCGATCTCGGTGGGCGACAGCGCCCGTGTGCTGCGCTTGAACAGCTGCACGCCAAGCTGCTGCTCCAGACGCGACACCAGCTTTGACGCCTGGCCGCTGCTGGTGCCGAGCCGGGCGGCGGCACCCGCAAAACTGCCGACTTCGAGTACGGCGACAAACATGCGATCACAATCAAGACGATCCATGGTATTTCCTGCAAGGGAAAAGGGTGAGTATACACAGGCGAAGTGAAAAATCGTGGCACGGGCCGCGACAGCAATGTGCGCAGCATGGCGCAACGATCCGCTTTACATTCAGTGCGCCGCACCTTTCGCACGGCGGCAAAACCTGCTGAACTAGGCATTCGCCTTAAGCTGGCCGGGAGCCACCAATGCCTTTGCTTCACCTGTCATCGCTGGCGGAGATCACCGCTGCCGAATGGGATGCGCTGTTACCTGACAATCAACCTTTTTTGCGTCACGCCTTCCTGCTCGCGCTGGAAGAGAGTGGCAGCGTGCGCGCGGAAAACGGCTGGCAGCCGGATCATCTGCTGTGGCGCGAAGACGGCAGGCTGCGGGCGGCGCTGCCGGGCTACCGTAAACGCAACTCGTGGGGCGAATATGTGTTCGATCACGCATGGGCCGATGCCTGCCAGCGTGCCGGCATCGCCTATTACCCCAAATGGCTCGGCGCCATTCCGTTCAGCCCGGTGACCGGTGCGCGTCTGCTGGGCGACGAGACGGCCATCATCCCGATGCTGGAAGCGCTGCCCGATGCGTTGCAGCGGCACGGCTTAAGCGGGGCGCATATCAACTTCACCACGCCGCACGCCAACGCGCTGCTGGCAACCCAGCCGGACTGGCTGGCGCGCCTCGGCGTGCAGTATCACTGGCACAATCGCGGCTACCGCGATTTTCACGACTTTCTCGACACGCTGATGTCGCGCAAACGCAAGCAGCTGCGCAAAGAGCGCGAACAGGTGGCCAGCAGCGGCTTTGCGTTTAACTGGTATCGCGGCGATGAGCTGCGTGAAGATCAGTGGGATTTTGTGTATACCTGCTACGCCAACACCTACGCGGTGCGCGGCCAGCATCCCTATCTGACGCGCTCCTTCTTCAGCCTGCTGGCGGAGCGGATGCCGCAGGCGATTCGCGTGGTGATCGCCACGCTACAGCAGCAGCCCGCGGCCATGGCCTTCTGTCTGGTGGATGACGACACGCTGTATGGCCGCTACTGGGGCTGTCTGGCGGAGTTTGACCGGCTGCACTTCGAGACCTGTTTCTACCAGGGCATGGATTTCGCCATCGCCGAAGGGCTGCAGCGCTTTGATGCCGGTGCGCAGGGCGAGCACAAGCTGGTGCGCGGCTTTGAACCGCAACTCACCCACTCCTGGCACTATCTGTGCCATCCGGGGCTGCGTGACGCGGTCGGGGATTTTCTGCAGCAGGAGCGGGCAGGGGTACGCGCCTGGGCACAGGAAGCGCGCGACGCCCTGCCTTACCGGCGCGGCGATTAATCGACGCCGACGAAGCCGCCGGTCTGGTGCTGCCACAGGCGCGCGTAGAGGCCGCCATGGGCGAGCAACTCGGCATGGGTGCCGCTCTCGACGATGCGGCCGTTCTCCAGCACCACCAGCCGGTCCATGCGCGCGATGGTCGACAGGCGGTGGGCGATGGCGATCACCGTCTTGCCCTGCATCAGGGTCTCCAGGCTTTCCTGGATCGCCGCTTCGACTTCCGAGTCCAGCGCCGAGGTGGCTTCGTCGAGGATCAGGATCGGCGCGTCCTTGAGCAGCACGCGGGCGATGGCGATGCGCTGGCGCTGGCCGCCGGAGAGCTTCACGCCGCGCTCGCCGACGTGGGCGTCGAGCCGCGGCGGCCCTCGGCGTCGCTGAGCAGCGGGATGAACTCGTCGGCGCGAGCCTTGCGCACCGCTTCCATGAGCTCCGCCTCGCTGGCATCCGGGCGGCCGTAGAGCAGGTTGTCGCGGATCGAGCGGTGCAGCAGCGAGGTGTCCTGGGTGACCATGCCGATCTGCGCGCGCAGGCTTTCCTGGGTCACCTGGGCGATGTCCTGGCCGTCGATCAGGATGCGCCCGCCCTCCAGGTCGTACAGGCGCAGCAGCAGGTTGACCAGGGTCGACTTGCCGGCGCCGGAAGGTCCGACCAGGCCGATCTTCTCGCCGGGGCCGGACCTTCAGGTCCAGACCCTTGATCACGCCGCCGCCCTTGCCGTAGTGGAAGCGCGACATGCTCGAAGCGCACCTCGCCACGCCTCTACCCGCAAGCTTTTCGCCTGCGGCGCGGTCCTCGCCCCACGCTGCGCGGCTGGGGGCGATGGTCTGCATGCCATCCTGCACCTGGCCGATGTTCTCGAAGATGCCGCCGACCACCCACATGATCCAGCCGGACATGTTGTTGATGCGGATCACCAGCCCGGTGGCCAGGGCGATGGCGCCCACCGAGATCAGCGACTGGCTCCACAGCCACAGGGCCAGGCCGGTGGTGCCGGCGATCAGCAGGCCGTTGATGACGCGTGATGGTCACGTCCATGGAGGTCACCACGCGCCCGGCGTGCTGGGACTTGAGGGTCTGGTCGCCGATGGCTTCGCGGGCGTAGTCCTCTTCCTGGCGGGTGTGGGCGAACAGCTTCAGGGTGGTGATGTTGGTGTAGCCGTCGACGATCCGGCCCATCAGCTTCGAGCGCGAATCCGAGGCCACCACCGAGCGGTGCTTGACCTGGGGAACGAAGTAGGCGAGGGCGCCGACGTAGGCGAACGCCCACAGCACCAGACGAGCAGCGGGATCATCAGGCGCCAGTCGGCCTCGGCGAACAGCACCAGGGCGCTGACGGTGTAGATCACCACGTGCCAGAGGGCATCCACCACCTGCACCGCCGAATCGCGCAGCGAGTTGCCGGTCTGCATGATGCGCTGGGCGATGCGCCCGGCGAAATCGTTCTGGAAGAAACCGAGGCTCTGCTTGAGCACGTAGCGGTGGTTCTGCCAGCGGATCAGGTTGGTCATGCTGGGGTTGATGCTCTGGTGCACCAGCATGTCGTGCAGGGCGTTGAACACCGGGCGCAGGATCAGCGCCACCACCGCCATCCAGATCAGTTCGTTGGCGTGCACGCGGAAGAACTCCGCGCTGGGCGTGCTCTGGGCGAGATCGACGATGCGGCCGAGGTAGCTGAACAGCGCCACTTCGATCAGCGCCTGACGATCAGGCCGACAATCAGCAGGGCGAGAAAACCTGGCCAGACCTGGCGCAGATAATAGAGGTAAAACGGCCACACGCTGGCGGGTGGGGAATCGGTGGGGGCATCCTGAAAAATATTGATAAAACGTTCAAAACGACGATACAACATAAGGCCACTCTTTCCGATCGGTGAGAGTTAACAGCTTAGTGCAACTGAACAGGGATTATCGACATGGATTTGCAGATTCGCGGACGCGAACCGGGCGATGCCGCCGCCTATCAACGTTTATACAGTCATCCCGAGGTGTATCGCTGGACCTCGCAGCTGCCGTTTCCCAGCGTCGCCACCTGGCAGAAAAAATTCGAGCGTATGGACAGCGAAGGCTATATCGGCTTTGTGGCGGAAATCGACGGGCAGATGGTGGGCGAGCTGACGCTGTTTACCGAACAGCGGCCGCGTACGCGTCACAGCATCAGTTTTGGTATTGGCGTCGATCCGGCGTTTAGCGGTCGTGGCATCGGTGAGCGGCTGATCCGCACCGGTATCGACTATGCCTTTAACTGGCTGGGCGTGATCCGCGTTGAGCTGGAAGTGTTTCACGACAACCAGCGCGCGCTGCGTCTGTATCAGCGCCTGGGCTTTGAGCAGGAAGGCGTGAAGCGCAAAGCCTGCCTGCGCGAGGGCGAGTACCACGACATCATCGTCATGGCGATACTGCGCGAGTGATGGTTGCGTCGGCCTGGAACCAGGGCGCCCGGTAACCAGGTCGCCATAAATGGCGCCCCTACAATTTCACAGACTACCTGTAGGGTGCGCATTCATGCGCACCAGGAATCAGGTCGCCATAAATAGCGCCCCTACAGTGTTCACAGAATATCTGTAGGGTGCGCATTCATGCGCACCAGGAACCAGGTCGCCATAAATGGTGCCCCTACAGTGTTCGCAGAATATCTGTAGGGTGCGCATTCATGCGCACCAGGCAACCCAGGTCGCCATAAATAGCGACCCTACAGGTAGCCCGTAGGGTGCGCATTCATGCGCACCAGGCAACTCAGCTCGCCACAATCGCGCCCCGGCAGTGTCCGTCGGCTACTGGCTGCGCTCGACGTATTTTTGCATATTCTCTTTGGTCACCAGCTCGAACGGGATCCACACGTGTGAAGCCACTTTCTCGCCTTTAATCAGCTTCTGCGCCACGTCTACCGAGGTTTTGCCCTGACCGATGGCGTCCTGAAACACTGTCACCTGCATCTTATCCTGCGCCAGAGCCTTCAGGCCGTCCGGCGTAGCGTCGATGCCGCCCACCAGAATCTTTTTATTGCTCTTTGCCAGCGCCATTGCCGCACCAATCGCCATCTCATCGTTATTGGCCGCGACGATATCGATCGCTTCCCCGTTGCCAATCCAGTTGAGCATCAGATCCATGCCTTCGTTGCGCGCATAATTTGCTGGCTGCTTCTGTACCACTTTCATGCCCGGGTATTTCGCCACCACCTGCTCGACATCTTTGGTGCGCTGCAGCGCGCCGGCATCGGTCAGGTTGCCGATCATGATCGCCACGTTACCTTTATAATTCGCCAGCTTAGCCAGCGCCTCCATTTGCAGCGTGCCGGATTCGCGTTCGTCCGAACCGACAAACACCACGCCGGGCGGCAGAGTTTTATCGCCTGGTGTGCGGTTAACGTACACCAGCGGAATTTTCGCCTGCTGCGCCAGTCTGGTCAGCTGTGGTGTGCTGGCAGAATCCACCGGATCGACGATGATGGCATCCACGCCGGCGCTGATAAAACTCTGCACCTGGTCGGTCTGGCGGCCGACGTCGCCGCGCGCATCTTCAAACTGGGCATCCAGTCCGCGCGCTTTGGCTTCTTTATCGATGGCATGACGAATAATGGTAAGGAAGTTCTGGTCAAAATAGGCCATCGACACGCCAATCTTCTCCGCCAGCGCGGAGGCTGAACTGGTCAGCAGGCCAAGTAACAGTATCGCCTTGAGGGTTTTCATCGCAGACTCCAGAGTAAGCTGTTTATTAGAATAAATTTTTCATTGGTGTTGAAAATGGCTCAATGAAATCATTTTCAGCCTACGAGCCGGCAGCAGAGCTGGCAATCTGCTGCGTAGTAATTTGCTGTGCAGCGCACAATTTGCCCGACGCGCATGGATGCTTTGCCTGCTCATAGTGATCGCGCAAACTCTTTTCTCAGCGCTGGCGCACATTCCGCGGCGAAAGCCAGCACGGATTAAAGATTTTGTGCGCTACCGCACCCGGCTTTGTGTCAGCGACCAAAACCCGCGCCGTTTCGCCGCGCGGATTCCTTCATTCGCACAATGACCAGAGCAACACTGGCTTCCTATAGTTGCTGAACAGGGAAATCTGCGCGGTATTCCTGACCATCATCGCTTCGGGGCAGGATGCTCCTCCATCAAGGAATTCAGCCTATGTTGCAACGCAAAAACCGCAGCCAGAACAGCCATGTGCGTATCTGGATCCTTTGCCTGATTCTGTTCCTGTCAGTGGTCGCTTATGCCGATCGCTCGATCCTGTCGATCTCCGGCTCGGCGATCAAACAGGAGTTTGGCCTGTCGGCGATCCAGCTCGGCCTGATCCTTTCGGCCTTCAGCTGGGCGTATGTCATCGGCCAGATCCCTGGCGGATTGATCCTCGATCGCTTCGGCACCAAAAAGGTCTACGGCGTGACGCTGGCGCTGTGGTCGGTTTCGACCCTGCTGATGGGATTTGTCGGGGAGTTTTCCAGTGGCATGACCATGGCGCTGACGCTGATGTTTGCGCTGCGCTTCGCGCTGGGCCTGATTGAGGCGCCGAGCTTTCCCGCCAACGCCCGCGCAGTCATCATGTGGTTCCCGGGCGCAGAACGCGGCCGCGCATCGTCGCTGTTTGCCTCGGCACAATACTTTGCTGTGGCGATATTCTCGCCGCTCTCCGGCTGGCTGGTGTCGCGTTATGGCTGGGAATGGCCATTCTTTGTGCTCGGCGGCATCGGCGTGCTGGCGGTGTTTGTCTGGGCGGGCTATATGCGCAGCCCGCGTCAGCATCCGCACGTTTCCGCCAGCGAGTTGCATTACATTGAACAGGGCGGCGCGCTGGTGGATATCGACGCCGCGCAAACGCTGCGCGCACGGCCACCGGTCAGCAAAGCGATGTTCAAAACATTGCTCACCAATCGCATGCTGTGGTGCGCCTACCTCGGCCAGTATTGCACCATCGCGCTTAGCTACTTCTTCATTACCTGGTTCCCGATCTATCTGGTGCAGGCGCGCGGCATGAACATTCTCGATGCCGGTTTCGCCACCATTGCTCCGGCGCTGTTTGGCTTTCTGGGTGGCATCTGCGGTGGCTACATCTCAGATAAGCTGCTGGCGCGCGGCTGGAGCCTGTCGTGGGCGCGCAAAATGCCGTATATCGTTGGCATGCTGATGGCCGCCTCGCTGATTCTGGCGGCGGTGATCCCTTCCAACGCCGGCATTATCGCCATCATGTCGTTTGCCTTCTTCGGCAAAGGCGTGGCGGCGGGCGCGGGCACCTGGACCGTGGTCAGCGATACGGCCCCCAAAGAGGCGGTTGGCCTCGCCGGCGCGATCTTCAACGGCATCGGCAACATGGCAGGATTTATTACGCCGCTGTTGTTTGGCGTGATCGTTGGCCTGACCGGCAGCTACAGCATTGGCCTGGTGTTCGTCGGCGCGCACTGTGTCGTCGCGGCACTGCTGTTCCTGCTGGTGATGGGCCCGATTGAACGCGTAGGCGATCGGCACAACGCTGCCGCTGCAACAGAAGAGAAAACGGCGCAAAAGGCTGGCATTAAAGTGGCTTAATGCACTGCGCGGTAGCGGCGCAATTTATTGCGCTATGCATAAACGTTCCTGCCTGACCCGACCAGTCACGCCGCCCTGAAGATTTTTTGCTCAGCTGCCGATATCACTCCTTACCATCCACTGATATTAAGGAGCGATATCGTGATAAAGCTGATTACCGTTGACGAGCTGCGGCCAGGCATGTTTATCCACAAGCTTGAGGTCTGGTGGATCAAGGACAAACGCATTCGCAACCAGATGCTGATCACCGATAAGCGTCAGATCGCCCTGATCCGTAACGAGGGGATCCAGCAGGTATGGATCGATCCCGAGCGGTCGGTGCGCGCGCCTGCCACGCCGCAGCCGAAAAAAGACATTCCACAGACGCCGTTTTTCCGCGAGATGGATCAGGCGCAGTGCATCTTCAACCAGGGCAAGCCGCAGGTGCTGGCGATGTTCAACGAAGCGCGCATGGGGCAGGGCCTCGATCTTGCCTTTACCCTTGAGCTGGTCGATGAAATTGCCGGATCGATTACCCGCGAGCCAACCGCGCTGCTCAGCGTGGCGCGGCTGAAAAATCATGACGATTACACTTACCTGCACTCCATGGCGGTGTGCGGTCTGATGATTTCGCTGGGCAAGAAAATGGGGCTGGATGAGCAGCAGCTGCGTCGCGTGGGCATGGGCGGATTGCTGCATGACGTCGGTAAAGCCGCGGTGCCGCTGACCATCCTCAACAAGCCGGATAAGCTCACCGACGAAGAGTTTACGATTATGCGCCAGCATCCAATCGTCGGTGCGCAAATGCTGATGGAAGCCCATGCGGATGAAGATTTGCTGGATATTGCGCTGCATCACCATGAAAAATTCGATGGCAGCGGCTATCCGCATCGGCTGCAGGGCGAAGAGATCTCGCTCTACGCACGCATGGCGGCGGTGTGTGACGTCTACGACGCGGTGACCTCCGATCGCCCGTATCGCAAAGGCTGGACGCCGGCTGAGGCGATGCACAATATGCTGAGCTGGCGCGGCCACTTTGACAGTGCGCTGCTGCACGCGTTTGTGCGCACCATCGGTATTTATCCGGTGGGCTCGCTGGTACGGCTGGCTTCCGGGCGCGTGGCGCTGGTGGTGCAGGCCGGGGAAAAATCGCTGCTGAAGCCCAAAGTGCATGTGTTCTGGTCGCTGCATTCGCAGCGCGAGGTCAAACCGGAAGCGCTGGACCTCGGCGACAGCTTCTGCACCGATACCATCACCGGCGCTGAGGACAGCGGCTTGTGGCACAACGTTGACCTAAACCGCATCTGGGCGCTGGAAAGCGCCTGATCTGCCCGCGTTTTTATACTTTCTTTACGCCCGCTCTGCGCCTTTTTACCCCTTCTTTATGCCGCGCCGCGCATGCTTGCTGCACTACCAAATCCTCTGGAGGTTGCTGTGAGTGCAGGCGTGATAGCCGGCATCGTGCTGGTGTTCCTGTTATTGGGCTACCTGGTTTATGCCCTGATTAATGCGGAGGCATTCTGATGGCTGCTCAGGCGTTTTTGCTGATTGCCAGCTTTCTGCTGGTGCTGTTCGTGCTGGCGCAGCCGCTGGGCCGCTTGCTGGCGCTGATGGTGGCGGATAAACCCCTGCTGGCGCGCAGCGAACGCGTGCTGTGGCGTCTGGCCGGCGTTGATGGCGCGGCGATGAACTGGCGGCACTATCTGCTGGCCATCCTGCTGCTCAACGTGCTCGGCTTTGTGCTGCTGTTGGCCATGCTGATGTTGCAGGGCATCCTGCCGCTGAATCCGCAACAGTTGCCGGGCCTGTCCTGGCATCTGGCGCTGAATACGGCGGTCAGCTTTGTCACCAACACCAACTGGCAGTCCTATGCCGGCGAAACCACGCTGAGCTACTTCAGCCAGATGGCGGGCTTAACCGTGCAAAACTTCCTCTCTGCGGCCACCGGTATTGCGGTGATCTTCGCGCTGACGCGCGCCTTTGCGCGCCGCAGCATGGAAACGCTCGGCAACGCCTGGGTAGATCTCACGCGCATTACGCTGTGGGTCCTGCTGCCGATTGCACTGCTGATCGCGCTGTTCTTTATTCAGCAGGGCAGCCTGCAAAACCTGCTGCCTTACACGCCTTATACCTCGCTTGAAGGCGCAAAACAGCTCCTGCCGATGGGGCCGGTGGCCTCGCAGGAAGCGATCAAGATGCTCGGCACCAACGGCGGCGGCTTCTTCAACGCCAACTCGTCGCATCCGTTTGAAAACCCGACCGCCCTGACCAACTTTGTGCAGATGCTGGCGATCTTCCTGATCCCCGCCGCGCTGTGCTTTGCCTTTGGCCAGCAGCTGGGCGATCGCCGTCAGGGCCATATGCTGCTGTGGGCGATGAGCATCATGTTTGTGTTGGCGGTGGTCGCGGTGATGTGGGCTGAGCTGCGCGGCAATCCGCACTTTCTGACCCTGGGCGCCGATAGCGCGATCAACATGGAAGGCAAGGAGAGCCGCTTCGGCATTCTCGCCACCAGCCTGTTTGCGGTGGTCACCACGGCGGCCTCGTGCGGGGCGGTGAACGCCATGCACGACTCCTTCACCGCGCTGGGCGGCATGATCCCGATGTGGCTGATGCAGATTGGCGAAGTGGTGTTCGGCGGCGTCGGCTCCGGTCTTTACGGCATGCTGCTGTTCGTGCTGCTGGCGGTGTTTATCGCCGGGCTGATGATTGGCCGCACGCCGGAGTACCTCGGCAAAAAAATCGACGTCCGCGAGATGAAAATGACCGCGCTGGCGATCCTGGTCACCCCGGCGCTGGTGCTGCTCGGCACCGCGCTGGCGCTGATGACCGAGGCCGGACGCGGCGGCATGTTTAACCCCGGCATTCACGGCTTTAGTGAAGTGCTGTACGCCGTCTCCTCGGCGGCCAACAACAACGGCAGCGCCTTTGCCGGCTTAAGCGCCAACACCCCGTTCTGGAACTGTCTGCTGGCCTTCTGCATGTTGGTCGGCCGCTTCGGCGTCATCGTGCCGGTGCTGGCGATCGCCGGATCGCTGGCGGCCAAGAAAATTCAGCCGGCCAGCACCGGCACGCTGCCGACCCACGGCCCGCTGTTTATCGGCCTGCTGATGGGCACCGTGCTGCTGGTCGGCGCCCTGACCTTTGTCCCCGCCCTCGCGCTAGGCCCGGTCGCGGAACACTCTGCATACGCTGATTCTGCGGATAACGGAATCATGAGTCGTAAACAACTGGCCCTGTTCGAACCGGCGCTGACGCGTCACCGCGCTGATGGATGCGGTGAAAAACTCGAGCCCGCGCGTGCAGTGGCGCAACCCGGTGATGTTTCTGGTCTGGGTCGGCAGCGTGCTGACCACCGCTGCTGGCCATCGGTATGGCGGCGGGTCAGCTGAACGGCAGCGCCGGCTTTACCGCGGCGATCAGCCATGTGGCTGTGGTTTACCGTGCTGTTCGCCAACTTCGCCGAAGCGCTGGCGGAAGGCCGCAGCAAGGCGCAGGCCAACAGCCTGAAAGGGGTGAAAAAGCACAGCGTTGCGAAGAAACTGGCGTGAACCGAAACACGGTGCGCAGATGGCCGCCACGTGGCGGCCGATGAGCTGCGCAAAGGCGATGTGGTGCTGGTGGAAGCCGGCGACATCATCCCGTGCGACGGCGAAGTCATCGAGGGCGGCGCGTCGGTCGACGAGAGCGCCATCACCGGCGAATCCGCGCCGGTGATCCGCGAATCCGGCGGCGATTTCGCCTCGGTGACCGGCGGGACGCGCATTCTTTCCGACTGGCTGGTGATCCAGTGCAGCGTCAACCCGGGCGAAACCTTCCTCGACCGCATGATCGCCATGGTGGAAGGCGCCAAGCGCCGGAAAACGCCCAACGAAATCGCGCTGACCATCCTGCTGGTGGCCCTGACCATCGTCTTCCTGCTGGCGACCGCCACGCTGTGGCCGTTCTCCGCCTGGCGGCGGCACGCCGGTCAGCGTCACGGTGCTGGTGGCGCTGCTGGTGTGCCTGATCCCCACCACCATCGGCGGCCTGCTGTCGGCCATCGGCGTGGCCGGCATGAGCCGCATGCTGGGCGCCAACGTGATCGCCACCAGCGGGCCGCGCGGTGGAGGCCGCCGGTGACGTCGATGTGCTGCTGCTGGACAAAACCGGCACCATCACCCTCGGCAACCGCCAGGCGTCGGAGTTCCTGCCCGCGCCGGGCGTGGATGAAAAAACGCTGGCCGACGCCGCGCAGCTCGCCTCGCTGGCCGACGAAACGCCGGAAGGCCGCAGCATCGTGGTGCTGGCGAAGCAGCGCTTTAACCTGCGCCAGCGCGATCGTCAGCAGCCTGCACGCCACCTTCGTGCCCTTCACCGCGCAGACCCGCATGAGCGGCGTCAACATGCAGGATCGCATGATCCGCAAAGGCGCGGTCGACGCCATCCGCCGCCATATCGAAGCCAGCCACGGCAGCTTCCCGGCTGAGGTTAATGCCCGGGTGGAAGAGGTGGCGCGCGCCGGCGGTCCACGCCGCTGGTGGTGGCCGAAGGCGCGCACGTGCTGGGCGTGATCGCGCTGAAGGACATCGTCAAAGGCGGCATCAAGGAGCGCTTCGCCCAGCTGCGCAAGATGGGCATCAAAACGGTGATGATCACCGGCGATAACCGGTCTTACCGCCGCGGCGATTGCCGCCGAAGCGGGCGTCGACGACTTCCTCTCGGAAGCCACGCCGGAAGCCAAGCTGGCGCTGATCCGCCAGTATCAGGCGGAAGGCCGCCTGGTGGCGATGACCGGCGACGGCACCAACGATGCGCCCGCGCTGGCGCAGGCCGACGTGGCGGTGGCGATGAACTCCGGCACCCAGGCCGCCAAAGAGGCGGGCAACATGGTCGACCTCGACTCTAACCCGACCAAGCTGATTGAGGTGGTGCAGATCGGCAAGCAGATGCTGATGACGCGCGGCTCGCTGACCACCTTCAGCATCGCCAACGACGTGGCGAAGTACTTCGCCATCATTCCGGCGGCGTTTGCCGCGACCTATCCGCAGCTGAACGCGCTGAACGTGATGCACCTGCACTCCCCGGCCTCGGCCATTCTGTCGGCGGTGATCTTCAACGCGCTGATCATTGTCTTCCTGATCCCGCTGGCGCTGAAGGGCGTGAGCTATAGGCCGCTGAGCGCGGCCGCCATGCTGCGCCGCAACCTGTGGATTTACGGCCTGGGCGGGCTGGTGGTGCCGTTCATCGGTATCAAGGCGATCGACCTGCTGTTGACCGCTGTTCGGGCTGGTTTAAAAGGTGAATCAAATGACAATGGTTACGTCCCGCTATACTTCTGTTTATTCTGCTGTCTCTGATTACCGGCGGGCTGTACCCGCTGGTGACCACCGCGCTGGGCCAGTGGTGGTTTAAGGAGCAGGCCAACGGCTCGCTGATTGAGCGCAACGGGAAACGCGGTGCGCGGCTCGAGCTGATTGGTCAGAAACTTCAGCCCGCCGGATGCCGTTACTTCCAGGGACGCCCTTCCGCCACCGCCGAAAGCCCGTATAATCCGATGGCATCCGGCGGCAGCAACCTGGCGGGCAGCAACCCGGAGCTGGATAAAGCCGTTGCGGAGCGCGTGGCAGCCCTGCGCGCCGCCAATCCGCAGGCCAGCCGGCAGGTGCCGGTGGAGCTGGTAACCGCCTCGGCCAGCGGGCTGGACTACAGCCTGACGCCGGCAGCAGTGGCCTGGCAAATCCCGCGCGTTGCCGCCGCCCGTCAACATGACCCTCGAACAGAGGTCGAGGCAAGCTGGTTGCAGCGCAACACCCAGCGCAAAACCGCTGGTCAGCTTCATCGGCATGCCCGTGGTGAATATTGTTGAGCTGAATCTGGCGCTGGATGCGCTGCAGGGATAGTTTCAAACCGCGCGAAGAATCGCGCCGCTCGCACTACCGGCGGCGCAAGCGCAATGCCCTGGGCACGCGCTAAGGAAATGGACCTCACATGACCGACGAGCCCATGCGCCCGGATCCGGACAGGCTGCTCGAACAAACAGCTGAAGCCCATCGCGGCAAACTGAAAATCTTCTTCGGCGCCTGCGCGGGCGTCGGGAAAACCTTCGCCATGCTGCCGGAAGCCCAGCGGCTTCGGGCGCAGGGGCTCGATATTCTGATCGGCGTGGTGGAAACCCACGGACGTAAAGAGACCGCCGCGCTGCTGAAGGGGCTGGCGACCCAGCCGCCCCGCCGCATCAGCCACCGTGGTCGGTCGCGCCATGCGGAGTTCGATCTCGACGCCGCCCTCGCCCGCCGTCCGGCGCTGATCCTGATGGACGAACTGGCGCACAGCAACGCGCCGGGCTCGCGCCATCCCAAACGCTGGCAGGATGTTGAAGAGCTGCTGGAAGCCGGCATCGATGTTTTCACCACGGTTAACGTTCAGCATCTGGAAAGCCTGAACGACGTGGTCAGCGGCGTGACCGGCATTCAGGTGCGCGAAACGGTGCCCGATCCCTTCTTTGATTCCGCCGACGAAGTGGTGCTGGTCGACCTGCCGCCCGACGATCTGCGCCAGCGCCTGCACGAAGGCAAAGTCTACATCGCCGGCCAGGCCGAGCGCGCCATCGAACATTTCTTCCGCAAAGGCAACCTGATTGCCCTGCGCGAGCTGGCGCTGCGCCGCACCGCCGACCGTGTGGACGATCAGATGCGCGCCTGGCGCGATCTGCAGGGGCAAGAGAAAGTCTGGCATACGCGGGATGCCATCCTGCTGTGCGTCGGGCACGGCAGCGGCAATGAAAAGCTGGTCCGCACCGCCGCGCGCCTGGCGGCCAAATTTGGCAGCGTCTGGCATGCGGTGTATGTCGAAACGCCGCAGCTTCACGCCTGCCCGAAAACCAGCGTCGCGCGATCCTGAGTTCGCTGCGCCTGGCGCAGGAGCTGGGCGCGGAAACCGCCACGCTCTCCGATCCGCAGGAAGATAAAGCCATTCTGCGCTACGCGCGCGAGCATAACCTGGGCAAAATTGTCATTGGCCGCCGCCAGCATCGCCGCTGGTTTAGCCGCGAATCCTTTGCCGACAAGCTGGCCCGCCGCGCGCCGGATCTGGACCTGGTGATCGTGGCGCTGGATGACAAGCCCACGCCGTGACCCAGCCGCGCCCCGGACAGCCGTGCCTTCGGTGATAAATGGCGCATTCAGCTTCGCGGCTGTCTGATCGCCGTCGTGCTCTGCGCCCTGATCACCATGATTGCCAGCAAGTGGCTGATTGCCTTTGACGCGGCCAACCTGGTGATGATCTACCTGCTTGGCGTGGTGGTGGTGGCGCTCTTTTACGGGCGCTGGCCGTCGGTACTGGCGACGGTGATCAACGTCATCAGCTTCGATCTGTTCTTTATTGCTCCTCGCGGGACGCTGGCGGTTTCGGATGTGCAATACATCCTCACCTTTGCCGTGATGCTCACCGTCGGGCTGGTGATCGGGAATCTGACGGCCGGCGTGCGCTATCAGGCGCGTATCGCCCGCTATCGCGAACAGCGCACGCGCCATCTGTATGAGATGTCGAAATCGCTGGCGGTGGGCCGTACGCCGCTGGATATCGTGCAGACCAGCGAGCAGTTTATTCGCTCGACGTTTCATGCCAGCAACCTGATTTTACTCCCTGACGAACACGGTAAGCTGCGCCCGCTGACGTCGGCCTCGGGCATGACGCCCTGGGACGAAGCCATCGCGCGCTGGAGCTTCGATAAAGGGCTACCGGCCGGCGCAGGGACTGACACCCTGCCCGGCGTGCCCTATCAAATTCTGCCGCTGCGCAGTGCCGATAAAAATCAGGGGCTGGTGATCGTTGAGCCCTCCAACCTGCGCCAGCTGATGATCCCCGAACAGCAGCGGCTGCTGGAGACCTTTACGCTGCTGGTTGCCAGCGCGCTGGAACGCCTGGCGCTCACCGCCAGCGAAGAACCGCGCCACGGCTGGCCAGCGAGCGCGAAAGCATTCGTAACTCGCTGCTGGCGGCGCTGTCCCACGATCTGCGCACGCCGCTTACCGTGCTGTTTGGCCAGTCAGAAATTCTGACGCTGGACCTGGCCAGCGAGCAGGCTCGAAACATGCCCTTCAGGCCAGCGAGATCCGCCAGCATGTGCTGAATACCACGCGGCTGGTGAATAACCTGCTCGATATGGCGCGCATTCAGTCCGGCGGGTTCAACCTGCGCAAAGAGTGGCTCACGCTGGACGAGGTGGTGGGCAGCGCGCTAAGCAGCATGGGACCGTCGCTGAAAGGGCACGACTTTACGCTGGATTTACCGCCGGAGCTGGTGCTGATCAAAGGCGACAGCGCGATGCTGGAGCGGGTGTTTACTAACCTGATCGAAAACAGCCTGAAGTATGCCGGCAATGCCGCGCAGCACGGCATTCGCGCCTGGCGCGATAAAACCCGGCTGGAGATCGCTGTCTGGGATAACGGACCGGGCATTGCGCCGGAGAATCTGACGCGCATTTTTGACAAGTTTGCCCGCGGCGACAAGGAGTCGGCCGTGCCGGGCGTCGGGCTGGGGCTGGCCATCAGCAAAACCATTATTGAGTCACATCGCGGTCGCATCTGGGCGGAAAACCGGCCGCAGGGCGGGGCGGTGTTTCGCCTATCGCTGCCGCTGCCAGTCGCGCCTGAAATTTCTGAAGAAGCACTGAAATAACTTCACATAAGTTCGGTTATACTCGGTGGCTTGTCT
Organism: Enterobacterales bacterium; assembly: GCA_039593635.1. GTDB lineage: Bacteria > Pseudomonadota > Gammaproteobacteria > Enterobacterales > Enterobacteriaceae > Enterobacter. The sequence continues at coordinate 148,804 of JBCNOW010000012.1, read as the reverse complement.
GTTGATAAATGGGAACTTATGGAACGTTTTACCGAAAACCTGATGTATGCATCGCGCTGGCTGCTGGCACCGGTTTACATTGGACTTTCGCTGGGGCTGCTGGCGCTGACGGTTAAATTTTTTCAGGAAATTTTTCACCTGCTGCCCAACATTCTCAGCATCGCGGAAAACGATCTGATTCTGCTGCTGCTGTCGCTGGTGGATATGACGCTGGTTGGTGGCCTGCTGGTCATGGTGATGTTGTCCGGCTATGAGAACTTTGTCTCCAAGCTGGATATCGATGAAAGCAAAGAGAAGCTGAGCTGGCTCGGCAAGATGGATTCCGGCTCGCTGAAAAACAAAGTGGCAGCTTCGATTGTGGCGATCTCCTCCATCCACCTGCTGCGTATTTTTATGGATGCGCGCAACGTCGCCAACGAAAAGCTGATGTGGTACGTGATCATCCATCTGACCTTCGTGCTGTCGGCCTTTGTGATGGGCTGGCTGGATAATATGTCGAAGGTTGAGAAGAAATCTTGACCTTCACGCACGAGCTGACCTATTGCACCAGGTGCGCATCAATGCGCACCCTGTAAAAACCGCAATGCCCGTAGGGTCGCCATTCATGGCGACCTGACCAGTCGTACCAGGTGCGCATGAATGCGCACCCTACAAAAACCCGAATGGCGACCTGGCCCCTTACCGCACCGGCTGCGTGCCGGTCAGCTGCGGCATCACGTCCCTGATCATCGCGAAAAAATGCTGCAGGCGGGCCGGATAATAACTGGCCCACGGGTAGGTCAGCCACACCGGCAGCGGCGGCGCCTGCCAGTCCGGCACCAGCTGCACCAGCGCGCCGCTGGCTAAATCCTCCTGCACCACCCATGACGACACAATCGCGGCGCCCATGCCCGCCAGCGCGGCTTTGCGCACCGCGTACAGGCTATCGCTGGCGAGGCGCGGGGCAATCGCCAGGTTGATCGGCTGGCCGTCGCTGAGACGCTGCAGCGCAATTTCATTACGATAAAAACTGGTCAGCGCCAGCCACGGCAGCTGCGTCAGCTGGGTAACCTCTTTCACCGGCGCATGAGCCGCCAGCAGCGCCGGTGCCGCGACGACAAAGCGCGGCACTTCCGCCAGCAGCACCGCCACCACCGACGGATCGGTGGGCGCGCCGACCTGAATGGCGCAGTCAACGTTTTCACTGACAAAGTCCGGCGTGCGGTCATTGAGCATCCACTCCACTGCCAGGCGCGGATAGCGCTGCAGATAATCCATCAGCGGTGCAATCAACTGATCCTGACCAAACGCATGCGGCGCACGCACGCGCAGCGTGCCGATCGGGTCGTCATTCGCGCCGGTTAACTCATCTTCCAGCGCGTGCCAGGTCGCCACCAGCTGCCGCGCCTGGGCATAGCAGCGTTCCCCGTCGTCGGTGAGTTTCAGCGCATGGGTGGTGCGTAAAATCAGTTTCAGGCCGAGCCGCTGTTCCAGCGCCTGCAGACGGCGACTCACGGTGGGCTGGGTGGTGCCGAGCTGCGCCGCGGCCGCCGATAGCGAGCCGCTTTCAACAATGCGGATAAACGTCTGCATCAGTTCGATGCGGTCAACGCTGGTGAGTGTGCTCATACGTCCCATGCATAACAGTTCTGTGTCATAGCAGTCTACCGCGTATGGCCGCAACGCGCTTTAATAAGCGCATCATCACGGGGGAAAACCATTATGTCTGCCATGTCTCAATCTTCTGCCATGCCTGCTGAAAAGTTGCCGGCGCCGCTGGTGTTTACGCTGGCGGCCGGTGCCGGTCTCAGCGTGGCATCGATTTACTACAGCCAGCCGATGCTGGATATCATCAGCAAGCAGTTCAATGTGGGCATCGGCAGCGTTGGTATGGTACCGATGCTGACCCAGGCCGGTTACGCGCTGGGGATTCTGCTGCTGGCCCCGCTCGGTGACCGCCACGATCGCCGCACCATCATTCTGGTTAAAGGCTTGCTGCTGGTCGCCGCGCTGCTGCTGTGCGGCTTTTCCGGCGGCATCAATGCGTTGCTGATCGCCAGCTTTGTTACCGGATTAACCGCTACCGTGGCGCAGGACATTGTGCCGGCATCAGCAGCGCTGGCACCGGAGCGCAGCCGTGGCAAAACCGTCGGCACGGTGATGACCGGGCTGCTGGTCGGCATTCTGCTGTCGCGCGTGGTGAGCGGCGTGGTGGCGGAGTATCTGGGCTGGCGCACCATGTACATGATGGCGGCGGCGGCGGTGCTGCTGAGCAGCCTGGCGCTGTGGCGCGCGCTGCCACGCTTTACGCCGGGCACCACGGTGAGCTATCCGCGTCTGCTGCTGTCGCTGGCGCATCTGTGGCAACATCACCAGACGCTGCGCCGCGCGGCGCTGGCGCAGGGCCTGCTGTCGGTAAGTTTTAGCGCCTTCTGGTCTACCCTGGCGCTGATGCTGAGCGATCGCTTCCATCTCGACAGCGCCGTGGCAGGGGCCTTCGGTCTGGCCGGTGCCGCCGGTGCGCTGGCCGCGCCGCTGGCGGGCAGTTTTGCCGACCGCATCGGCCCGGCGCGTGTCACCCAGTATGGCGCCACGCTGGTGATGGTGTCATTTGCCCTGATGTTCCTGCTGCCGGTACTGCCGGTGCCGGCGCAGCTTGGCCTGATTATCCTCAGCACCATCGGCTTTGACCTTGGCGTGCAGGCCACGCTGGTGGCGCATCAGACGCTGGTCTACAGCCTGGCGCCGGAAGCGCGCAGCCGCCTCAATGCGCTGATGTTCACCGTGGTGTTTATCGGTATGGCGACCGGCGCGGCGCTCGGCAGCCTGGCGCTGGCCCATTTCGGCTGGAATGGCGTGGTCAGCCTTGCGACGGCTGCCGCTGTGCTTGCGCTACTGATTCGCCTCGCCAGTCGCCATCTGCAAAACTAATTCACGATCCTGTGCCAGGCTTAAAGGAGAATGTTATTTAAAAACGGAGCGTTATGAACTTCCTGGCCTGGACCGCCCTTACTGGCGGTCTGCTACTTTTGATGTCACTGGCTTCCGGCTGGATTCACCGGGGGCCGGTGACGTCGTTTGGTCTCTACCTGTTCGCGGGCATTCTGTGCGGCCCGTGGATGCTTAATCTGCTGCAAATCGACATTATCGGCCACGCCGAGCTCGCCGCCCATATCACCGAAATCACCATGGCCGCCTCGCTGTTTATCACCGGGCTCAAGCTGCGTCTGCCGATGAGCGCGCACGCGTGGCGCGTCGGGCTGCGGCTGGCATTCCCGGCGATGCTGCTGACCGTCGGCGGCATGGCCTGTCTGATTCACTGGATTACCGGCTTTGGCTGGCCGCTGTCGCTGGCGTTTGGTGCCATTGTGGCCCCGACCGACCCGGTGCTCGCCAGCCTGATCTCCGTTAACGATGCGCGCGATGACGATGCGCTGCGCGTGGCGCTCTCCAGCGAGGCCGGCATGAACGATGGTTCAGCGCTGCCGCTGCTGATGCTGGCGCTGCTGCTGATGCATCCGGGCGCCTTCAGTCTGGAGCTGCTGGGCGGCTGGGCAGCGCGCGATGTGCTGTGGGCGATTGGCGGCGGGCTGGCGATTGGTTACCTGCTCGGCCGGCTGATCGGCCAGCTGGCCACCCATCTGCGCAGCGCGCATCACGACGTGGCCCCCAATGATTTTCTCGCGCTGGCACTGATCGCCCTGAGCTACGCGGCGGCGCAGTCGGTGGATGCGTCTGGCTTCCTTGCCACCTTTGCGGCAGGCGTCGGCTTACGCCGCGCCGAGCTGCGCGTGACTAAACGCTTTCCACTGGAAGATTTACCGGAAGAGAAGCGCTACCTGCCGGCAGAGGTGCTGGTCAATCCTAACCAGCGCCTGAAACAGGGGGGCGGCAGCCCGGTAAAATCGGTCGGCCTGGTGGTCGGCGATGCGCTGTCGTTTGGTGATACTATCGAACGCCTGCTGGCGGCAGCGATGATGGTGGTGCTGGGCATTACGCTGGCGCATCACTGGAATCTCACCGGCATCGGCCTGGCGCTGCTGCTGTTTGTGGTAGTGCGGCCGCTGGCGGTATGGCTGACCACCTGGCGCTGCGAAATGCCGTTTATGCGGCGGATGCTGATTGGCTGGCTGGGGATTCGCGGCATCGGCAGTATCAATTATATTGCTTATGCCTGGGTGCATGGCCTGCAGGGCCCGCAGGCGGAACAGATGATGGACATGGCGCTGACGCTGGTGGTGTGCAGCATTGTGCTGCACGGCATCACGGTGACGCCGCTACTGAACTGGCGTGCTGCCCGGCAGGCGGCACGCACGCAGCAAGATGAAACGTGATTTTCTGGAAATAACGGGAGCTTATTATGAAAGCATTGCTTATCGCCCTGGTAGGGCTGTCGCTGTCCGCCAGCGCGCTGGCGGATGATACGGATGCCGACGCGCAGGAGAATATCTATGCCAGCCAGCTGTGCCACATTGTTAGCGGGGAGCAGAAAACCGGTGACATGCAGAGCTACACTGAGAAAATGAAGTCACAGCTGGCGGCCAGCCAGTCACCGTCGGCCATGAACAAGCCTTCCTTCAACGAGGAAACCGCGCAGGAAGTGGTCAACGGCTGGCTGGAGCTGGGCGAAGAAGAGCGGGCGAAGCTGCGCCACGATCAGCAGCAGTGTGAGCAGACGGTGATGACTCAATTCCAGCAGCAGGATTAATTTTCCCTTCTCTTCGTGAATACGCGCCTTTTCTGGCGCGTTTTTTTATGGCTTTTTTGTACGAAATGCGTACATTATCGCCAGATTGAAACAGGACCTGCATCACATAATGAGACGCCGCCTTCGGGCTGGCGCATTTTCCATACCGGCTACTGGGCAAGATGATTACACGGCGTCGTTTTCTGTTGGCTAGCGGAGCAACCGTACTCTCCATGACGGCGGGCAAACTGTTTGCCCGGGATGACATTATTCCGCTCTGGCCGGACGACCCACCGGGCGGCGGCGGTCCGTCTGGCTTACTGAAAGTCAGCGCTAACGGTTCGTGGACCAATATCGTCTCTCCCGCCATTCAGCGCTTTCGTCCGGAGAATCCCAACGGCGAAGCGGTGATCGTTGCGGCTGGTGGTGGCTACCGTTTTATCGGCATGGGGCGCGAAGCCTGGCCGGTCGCGCGCTGGCTTAATGCCAACGGGTATACCGCCTACGTGCTGAGCTATCGTCTGCCGGGTGAAAAGTGGCAGGCCGGCAGACTGGCGCCGCTGCAGGATGCGCAGCGCGCGATTCGCATGGTGCGCGCGATGGAAAACAAGGTGCACCTGCTGGGCTTTTCGGCCGGCGGCCATCTGCTCGGCATGGCGGCAGCGCGGCCTGACTTCGTTACCTATTCACCGCAGGATTCGCTGGATGACATCCGGCCAACCGCAGACAGCGTCGGGCTGATTTACCCGGTTATCACCCTTGAAGCGCCGTATCAGCACACCCGTACTCACCAGATGATCGTGGGCAATGACGCCACGCCGACCCAGGAAGCCAACTGGTCAGTGCAAAATTACGTCACCCGCGCCTACCCGCCAACCTTTCTGGCGCAGGCGGAGGACGATCATACCTCCAACCCTCATAACACCGAGCTGATGCGCGACGCCTGCCGCCTTATGCGCGTGCCGGTTGAGCTGATTGAGCTGAGCAGCGGCGGCCACGGCTTTGGCCTCGGTAAAGCCGGCACCCCCGCCGCGCTGTGGGACCAGGCGTATGTCCGCTGGCTGGATAAGCTGGGATAAGGTGTGATGGGCTGCGGTCGCCATGAATGGCGACCCTACAGCAGCGTGACGCGCTGTTTTATAGGGTGCGCATTCATGCGCACCTGGATATTCGCCAGGTCACCGTTTTTTGGGTCGCCATGAATGGCGCCCCTGCAGCAGTATGATGCGCTATTTTGTAGGGGGCGCATTCATGCGCACCTGGATGCTCGCCAGGTCACCGTTTTTTGGTCGCCATGAATGGCGCCCTTGCAGCAGCATGATGCGCTGTTTTGTAGGGTGCGCATTCATGCGCACCTGGTTCACGTCAGATTAAAATACCGGTCCGGCTGGCTCGCTGCCGGCAGCGGGAAATCGTTGTTCATCGCTTTCAGATTGCGTTCGATATTCACGCACAGCGCGTCCAGCGGCAGATGATTGGGCGCGGTGCCGAACGGATCTTCCAGCTCCTCCGCCAGCGACTCCAGCGACAAAAAGGTATACGAAATAAACACCGACACCAGCGGCGTCATCAGGTGCAAATCCGCCACCAGCGCAAACGGCAGCAGGGTGCAGAACAGATACACCGTGCGGTGCAGAATCAGGCTGTAGGCGAAGGGAATCGGTGTGCTGGCCAGCCGGTCGCAGCCACCCAGATACGCCGACAAATGGTTAAGGTTGTCATCAATACTCTGCCAGACGATATCCGTCACTAATCCCTCATCACGCCGCTGCGCCAGCCATTCGCCCATGCATAACATGATTTGCGAGGTCGGCATCGGATGGCCGAGCACCGTGGCGTGCCATGCGGGCGGCAACAGCCGCTGCAGATCGGCTTGCGCATCGGTTTTACGCAGCCGGTGTTTCAGGCTCCAGCTAAATGCCAGTTGCAGCCCAATAAACTCCTGCACCTGTTCCACACGCAGTCCGCGCAGCGTTTTCACCTGGCGCAGCAGCGAGCGCTGAGTGATGTGCATATTGCCCCACAGCGTGCGCGCCTCAATAAAGCGCGCGTAGCTGGCGTTATTGCGAAAGCCAAGAAAGATGGCGATCGACACGCCAATCAGGCTGAACGGTGCGGTGGTCAGGTGAATGCCGAGCGTGGAATACCAGGGATAACCCAGAATGGCGATCACTGACATCAGCAGGTTAAGCGACAGGCGGAACGCAATGCGAGACAGCACTGAGCCGTGCCAGTCAAACAACCGGAGAAACCAGTGTTGATGAGGACGTACGATCATTTTGCGATGGTGTTTTTTATGATTTTGTCGCCACAGATTACGCCCGTCGCAGGCGCAGAATCAACGCCGGTGAGCCGCTGTTTTACCAGCAAAAATGCTGCGTTTGAGTGAATTAATCCATTTAAATCAATCTTCTAAAAACGCTTTGAACAAGTTGTAAAATTCTTTGCGTTATCTCTTTGTCCGCGCTTTCTCTAAAGTTTATTCCAGCAGCACAACACACAAATTTAAAACCACTTTAGAGGAAACTATCATGTCTAAACTCGACCTGCTTGACCCACAGAACTCAACCCTGATCTTCATCGACCACCAGCCACAGATGGCGTTTGGTGTCGCCAATATTGACCGCCAGCAGCTCAAAAATAACACCGTCGCCCTGGCGAAAGCGGGGAAAATTTTCGACGTGCCGGTGATTTACACCTCGGTAGAAACGGAAAGCTTCAGCGGCTACATCTGGCCAGAACTGCTGGCGGTGCACCCGGAATCGAAGCCGATTGAGCGTACCTCCATGAACTCCTGGGAAGACGCGAAATTTGTCGAGGCGGTAGAGAAAACCGGCCGCAAAAAACTGATCATCTCGGCGCTGTGGACCGAAGTGTGCCTGACTTTCCCGGCTCTGATGGCGCTGAAAGCCGGTTACGAAGTGTATGTGGTGACCGATACCTCCGGCGGCACCAGTGTTGATGCGCACGAACGTTCCGTGCAGCGCATGGTGCAGGCGGGTGCGGTGCCGGTGACCTGGCAGCAGGTGCTGCTGGAGTACCAGCGCGACTGGTCACGCAAAGAGACCTACGATGCAGTGATGGATCTGGTGCGTGAGCACAGCGGTGCCTACGGCATGGGCGTCGACTACGCCTACACCATGGTGCACAAAGCGCCGCAGCGTCAGGGCTGATTCAGCGGTGATGCGGCAGGCGGGTTTTTAATGCGTCGATAAACAGTCGCAGCGCCATCGACTGATGCCGGTTCGGCGGGAACCACAGCGCGATTCCCGCCGACTGAATGCGCCAGTCGGCCAGCAGCTCCACTAATTTCCCCTGCTGCAGTGCCTCGCTAACGTACAGTGAAGGCACGAACGCAATCCCTGAACCGTTGATGGCCGCGCGCGCCATCAGCGCGTTATTGTCTAACGTCAGCGTACCCGGCACGTCAATCTCCAGACTTTCTTCCGCACTCTGATACTCCCAGCGATAGCGTTTGCCCCCGGGCAGGCGATGACGAATACACTGCTGCTGCAGTAAATCCTGCGGCTGACGCACCGGCGCGTGCGCCGCCAGATAGTCGGGCGAGGCCACGGTAACGAAGGTTAGCGGGCCGCCGAGCGCAATAGCCACCATATCCTGCGGCACATCTTCAATCAGCCGGATGCCGGCATCAAACCCGGCGGCGGTGATATCCACCAGCGCGCCCTGGGCGGAGAAATCAAGCTGAATACCGGGATAGCGCGCGCTGAACCCGGGCACTACCTGATCCAGCAGCAGGCCAATCACCACATCGCTGGCGCTGATGCGCAGCGTACCGTACTGCTGCTGGCGGCTCAGGCTGACGTCGTGCAGCACCTCATCCATCTGATTGAGCAGCGGCGCGAGACGCTGTAATAGCTGCTCACCGGCGTCGGTCAGCGACACGCTGCGTGTGGTGCGCTGAAACAGCTGCACGCCGAGGTTGTGCTCCAGCGTTTTCACCAGGTGGCTGAGCGAAGATCGCTTCAGGCCAAGCAGCTCGGCAGCGCGCCGGAAGCTGCGCTGCTCGCCCAGCGTTTTGATCGCCTGCAGTTCGTGCCATGAAGGGCGTTTCATTGGTGGTATTTCCTCACCAGGTCATGTGCGATTGGGGAGATTATGACCACCAGTAAAGCGATCTATCATCAGGTTTTCAACATGAGGAGCGCAAAATGAAAACCTGGTTAATTACCGGTGCCAGCAGCGGACTGGGCCGACTGATGAGTGAACGTTTACTTGAGCGCGGCGATCGCGTGGTGGCAACGGTGCGCCGCGAGCAGGCGCTGGAAGATTTGCAGCAGCAATATGGCGATCGGCTGCTGGTGATGCGGCTGGATCTGGCCGAAACGGCCAGTATCGCACCGGCCATCGCCAGCGCCTTTGCCCGCGTCGGGCGTATTGATGTGGTGGTAAGCAACGCCGCTTACGGTCTGTTTGGCGCGGCGGAAGAGCTCAGCGACGCGCAGATTGCACGCCAGATCGCCACCAATCTCACCGGATCGATCCAGCTGATTCGCGCCGTCATCCCGCATTTGCGCCAGCAGGGCGGGGGCCGCATTGCGCAGATCTCTTCCGAGGGCGGCCAGGTGGCGTATCCCAATTTCAGCTTGTATCACGCCAGCAAATGGGGCATTGAAGGTTTTGTCGAAGCGGTGCGCCAGGAAGTGGCCAGCTTTGGCATCGAGCTGCTGCTGGTAGAGCCGGGCCCGACCGTCACCAACTTCGCCAGCGGGCTGGATATCGCCGCGCCGCTCGACGCCTATCGTGACAACGCATCCGGTCAGTTGCGTCGGGCGATTGAAGCGGGTGACTTTGCTATATTGGGTGATGCCGGAAAATGCGTGGCGGCCACGCTGGCGACGCTGGATCAGGAAACGATGCCGCTGCGGCTGGCGCTGGGCAGCACGGCCTATCAGCACATCGAAGCCGCGCTGGAAGCCCGGCTGGCAGAACTGCGAACGCAGAAAGCACTGGCGTTTGGCGCGGATGCGTAACTTTGCCGTGTCACCTGGTTGCGCAGACCGTTATTAATGGCGGTCTGCGGCTGGTTAACACGGACTGGCTGACATCGTTGGCCCTTTTATTTACCTTAACCATAAAAACGATTTTTATTTTCGTTTTTAACGATATGCTTCAACAGATATTGGCATTTATCAACAACATTGTGGGCATCTTTGAATCCCTGTTCAATTACGGCAATATTTAATGCATGGTCGTCATGGTTAAACTGCATTGGTTCGGTATCGCACATGTTCCAGTCACGCGTTGTCGCTTCTGTCCAGTGATGAACGCTTTCTCCGGACCAGGCAATATTCTCTTTAAGCATTCTCACTGGGTTCCCGCCCCAGCAGCTATTGGAGTGTATCGTTTTCCCCGCCACCAGACTCATGGCACCAATTACGCTGCCGGAGTGGATCGATGAACCTTTTAAAACCATCGCGTTTTGTCCGATCCACACGTGATCGCCGATATAAATGCTACGGGAATGATTGATGCGCTGATTATCCGCAATGTTATATATCAGATGAGGATCGGCGGTTCGCATCCAGATACCAAAGGAGAGACAACAATGATTGCCAATGATGATATTTTTTTCTTCTGAGAGAATCAGCGTTAACTTTTCATTGAAGTAATTATGTCTGCCAATGAAGCAGACTGAATTTGAGAATGCAATTATTTTGACGATATAGGGTATCGCACTTTGGCTCAAATAAATGATTGAATTATCCGCCCGAAAATCCACTACGGAATCCTGCAGGACTACGCCCTCCTCACATATCAGAATATTGTTCTTACCATGAAAATTAATCTGGCTATTGATGAGTGTCGGCTCTTTACCGAGAAATTTGTTACCTTCAATAAGCCTGAGCTGCTCTGGATGTAATATTGTCATTTTTCGCTACGTGAGTCGGGATGGCCGCTTTCAAAGCGGCCTGAATCACGTCAATATTAAGCGTTGGGCGTCAGAACAGCAGGCTGTGCGCCGTGGCGCGCAGCGCAATGCCGAGCAAAATGCCGGGCACGGCGAAGCGGAACAGGCGCGGAAAACGGCTGGAGAGACCGAGGAAAATGCCGATGCCGGGCAGGTCGAAGGTCTGAATCAGCAGGCCTGCCGAGGCGTTGATGTTGTGCGCACTGTACTGCCCCTGTTCGACCAGACCGGCAACCACGCCGTAATAGGCGGTGCCGCCAGCCAGGCATTTGGTCAGGGCAGGCAGCACATACACCTCGGCGATATGCAGTTTCTGTAACAGCGGTGCCAGCAGCTGCGTCAGCAGCTCAATGGCGCCGGCACTCTTCAGGATGCCCACTACCGACAAGGAAAGGATCAGCATCGGCAGCGAACCGAGCGCGAGGCGAATGGCGTCGGCACCCGAGGTGTTGATGATGGCGATCAGTCCCGGCTTCGTGTCGCTGTTCTCCACGCCCTGGTCTTCATCGCGCAGCGCGACGTCGGAAAGTTTGCGGGCAAAAAAATGATAGGTTGAGGCGGCCGCCAGCACGCCGCCGCTGATGGAGAACAGCAGCGCGGCGCTCCAGTTGAGCCCGTCAGGAATCAGCGGATAAAAGGCGTTGGCCTGGCCCATCGCAAACAGCATCGCCAGCGTGGCCGCCATATGGCGGTCTGAAGTGCCGCGCTTCTCCATGATCGCCAGCGCGGCGAGCGGTGCGGCAAAACTGACAAAATTCAACTGGATGAGTGCGAACAGCGCCAGGCCGGTAATCCCCAGCGGCTTCAGTAACGGCGTGGCGTGGCGCACGACAAAATCCAGCACGCCTTTCACTTCGAGGTATTTCATGATGAATAGCATCACCACCATGATGGGAATCAGAGTGTAAAGCGCGACGTCGACCGCAGCTTTGCCCGACTCCATAATTATGCTGATGATATTCACGTGCTGACGTCGTCCCGTTACCGCAAAACGCTGGCCGCCGCGCCAGCAAAGCAAAAATCATAGCGGGTATGCGCGCTGTTGAGTAGTCAGCAAACAAAAAAGCCCCCAGGCGGGGGCTGCGATGATGGCGCGGAGGCGGTGTTAGCGCATCGTGACAAACTCTTCCGCCGCCGTCGGGTGGATCGCCACGGTGTTGTCGAAGTCTTTTTTGGTGGCGCCCATCTTCAGCGCCACCGCAAAGCCCTGCAGGATCTCGTCCATGCCGAAGCCGATGCCGTGGATACCGACAATCTTCTCTTCCGGGCCCACGCAGACCAGCTTCATGCGGCACGGCTGGCGGTGCGAGGTCACCGCGGTATACATCGCGGTGAACGACGATTTATACACTTTCACCTGGTCGTCGCCATACTGCTCGCGCGCCTGCGGTTCGGTTAAACCGACGGTGCCAATCGGCGGGTGGCTGAAGACCACGGTCGGAATGTTGCTGTAGTCCAGATGCTCGTCCGGCTTGTTGTTAAACAGGCGTTCGGAGAGGCGACGGCCTGCCGCAACGGCCACCGGCGTCAGCTCAACCGCACCGGTGTTATCGCCCACCGCGTAAATGCCCGGCACGCTGGTGTTCTGGAACTTATCGACGACGATGTAGCCTTTGTCATTCAGCGCTTTTCACGCCGGTCACCGCCAGGTTGAAGTTATCGGTCGCCGGTTCACGGCCAATCGCCCAGATCAGGCAATCAACGGTCTGGCTGCGGCCATCTTCCAGCTGCAGCGTCAGGCTGCCGTCAGCATTTTTCACCACCGCTTTCGGAATCGCATTCGGTGTGCAGCGTCGGGCCTTCCGCCTTCATCACTTCGACCAGCGTATCAACAATCAGCGGGTCGAAGCTGCGCAGCGGCGCATGCTTACGCACGAACAGGTGCGTTTCTGCGCCCAGGCCGTTCACCACGCCGGCCAGCTCCACCGCGATATAGCCTGCGCCAACCACGGCAACGCGTTTTGGCAGCGCAGGCAGCTCGAAGAAACCGTCGGAGTCGATGCCGTATTCCGCGCCCGGAATGTTCGGGTGGCTCGGACGGCCGCCGGTGGCGATCAGGATATGATCGGCGGTGATCGTCTCGCCGTTCACTTCCACCGTTTTGGCATCCACAAAGCGGGCGAAGCCGTGGATCACGTCGACGTTGTTTTTACCCAGCACGTTGTCGTATGAGGTGTGGATACGGTCGATGTAGGCGCGGCTGCGATCAGCTTGTCCCAGTCGAAGTGGTTGACGGTGGTGTCAAAGCCGTAGTCCGGGCCGTACAGGTGAATGGCTTCAGCGATTTGTGCCGCATGCCACATCACTTTCTTCGGTACACAACCCACGTTGACGCAGGTGCCGCCCAGCTCTTTGGCTTCAATCAGCGCGCACTTCTGGCCATACATGGCCGCACGGTTGATGGAGGCGATACCGCCGCTGCCGCCGCCAATGGCGATGTAGTCATAATGTCTGGTCATCCGTTGTGTCCATCTGTTGGAGGAAAACTGGCATAGAGTGTAACGCCGCTTCAGTTACCGGCGCAAAGTTTGCACCTATGTATGTAATAGGGTTGAATGCCGGCAAGGGGTTGGCTTAAAGGAACTTATCATGCACCTGACATTTCTTGGTACCGGCGCGGGCGCGCCCAGCCTGCAGCGCAACGTCACCGCCATTGCGCTGACGCTGTCGAAACGCGGCGAGACCTGGCTGTTCGACTGTGGCGAAGCGACGCAGCATCAGTTTATGCGATCGGCGCTTAAGCCCGGCAAGCTGGAAAAAATCTTTATTACCCATTTGCATGGCGATCACATCTTTGGCCTGCCAGGGCTGCTCACCAGCCGTTCGATGGCGGGCCTGACCGAGCCGATGACGCTGTACGGTCCGAAAGGATTGCGCCAGTTTGTCGAGACCGCGCTCAGCCTGAGTGGCTCTTATACCGGCTATCCGCTGGAGATTGTCGAGATCGAAGCCGGTCCGGTGCTGGATAACGGTGAGTTTCGCGTCACTGCTTATGCGCTAAACCACGTGGTCGAGTGCTATGGCTACCGCATCGAACAGCATGATAAGCCGGGCTTCCTTGACGCACCGCGCCTGAAGGCGGAAGGCGTGCCGCGCGGCCCGTGGTATCAGGATCTGAAACAGGGCAAACGCATCACGCTGGAAGATGGCCGCGAGATCAACGGCGCCGACTATCTTGGCCCGGCCACCAAAGGCAAAGTGCTGGCGATCTTCGGCGATACCGGCCCCACCGAGGTGGCGTTGCAGCTGGCGGCGAACGCCGATGTGATGGTGCATGAAACCACGCTGGAAGCGGCGATGGCGGAAAAAGCCAACGGGCGCGGCCACTCCACTACGGTGCAGGCGGCCAGCGTGGCACAGCGCGCTGGCGCAAAACGCATGATCGCTACGCACTTTAGCTCGCGCTATTTGTCACAGGATCGGGAAAGGCTACTGGCAGAGTGCCAGTCGGTGTTTCCGGCCACCGAACTGGCGCATGATTTTGCGATATTTGAGGTGTAGCGCTTATTCCGGCACGATTTGCGTCACGCTGTAGTGACCGGTGCCGGCGGGCACCAGTTTCTGGTGCAGCCACGGCAGTAGCTCTTCCATCTGCGCTTTCAGCTTCCACGGCGGGTTGATGACAATCATCCCGGACGCGGTCATGCCGCGCTGATCGCTGTCCGGACGCACCGCCAGCTCGATCTGCAGAATATTGCGGATACCGGTGGCTTCCAGATCTTTCAGCATGTGCTTGATCTGCTGGCGCAACACCACCGGATACCACAGCGCATAGACGCCGGTGGCGAAACGTTTGTGACCTTCCTGAATGCCTTTCACCACATCCTGATAATCGCTTTTCATTTCGTACGGCGGGTCGATAAGGATCAGGCCGCGACGGGTCGGTGGCGGCAGTTTGGCCTTCAGCTGCTGATAGCCATCCGCGCGTTCAACTCGGGCGCGCGCATCTTTACTGAACTCACTGCGCAGCAGCGGGTAATCGGTCGGATGCAGTTCGGTGAGCTGCAGCTTGTCCTCGTCGCGCAGCAGATGGCGGGCGATCAGCGGCGAGCCAGGGTAATAGCGCAGCGTGCCGGTTGGGTTGAGGTTGCGAATCGCCGCCAGATAGGGCTTCAGCAGCGCTGGTGCGTCCGGCTGCTGCCAGATACGCGCAATGCCTTCCAGATATTCGCCGGTACGTTCGGCGTGCTCACCGCTCAGCTGGTAACGTCCGGCACCGGCGTGGGTGTCCAGATAGAGGAAAGGTTTCTCCTTCTCCATCAGGGCGGTGAGGATCAGGCTTTCAACGGTGTGTTTCAGCACGTCGGCGTGGTTGCCGGCATGAAAACTGTGGCGATAACTCAGCATAAAAAAGAGGGGTCCGCGGTTGGATCAATGAAGTCGAATAGATCGTGTGTGGCGCGATTATAGCCGCGCCGCATAAAAATTGCTGACGTTTTACCATCCGCTTAAGTTTTCAGCGCCCGGGTCGCTTTAGCGGAATGCGACCGGTCTGGTAGAGAACTAATTTCACTTAGGGATAATTCGACTCTCGAAATTTTACCGCAGATTAAGTAAGTTAGTAGCCGAAAACGAAGCGGTCGCGAGCGAAATGCCAGGAATGCGTCTCTGGCAAGGAAACTTTTCGGCCATGGCCGTATAATTTTTTGCTTCAAGCATCCTTAATAACTCCTGGTGACAATAATGAAAAAAATGACTGGTATCGCGGTGGCAAGCCTGCTGGCACTGGCTGGTTGCGCGAAACAACAGCCTGTTCATAGCCTGGTAACGCCGCCCGCCGCCGACGCTCAGCCGATGGCTGAATCCGCTGCACGGCCTGACGGCCAGCCGTTTGTAACCGAAGCGCCAGCCCAGCCGGCCGCTGCCTCGTTCGCTGACGATCGCGCCAGCAACATTCAGCAGTGCCGTAAAGAGCTGGATGCGATGCGCCTCTACAGCCAGGCGTCTTATGACAGCTACCAGGCGGAGTTCCAGAAAATTGGCGCGCAGACCAACAAATATCTGCAGATTAAAGATTCGATCGGCGCGGATATTAACGATTTAGTCATGCCGCGCTATCAGTTCCAGATCCGTGAACTGTGCTTCCGCATTAAAACCCGTCTGTCACAGCTGATTATTCGCCAGGCCGGTTAACAATAACGGCGTAAGCCGACCCCTTTTTTAACAGTGCGACAACCTCGCGCGGTGGATGGCTTCATCTCAATTAACATATTGAGATGAGGCCTTTTGTTTTCTTAGCGGCAAGGAGCCGCGACTGGAGGTTTTGATGACACAGCGTCATCTGCTGGCGGTGCTGATTAGCGCGGCCTTACTGCTACCCGGACAGGCCGCGTCAGCGGCTGATGATGACATGCTGCGCGCGTTCAGCGAAGCAGCGCGCACCCTGCCGCCGGCACCGGCAGCAAAACCACAGCCACCTGCAAAACCGGCCGCAAAACCGGCGGCGAAAACCGTCAGCAGGGCAGAGAAAAAAGCCGCAACAGCGCCCGATCACAGTGCGGAACTGACGCGTCTGCGCGCGCGCGTGGCGGAGCTGGAAAAGCTTTCTGCGGCACCTGCGGTGAAAGCGGATGATGCGTTAAAGGCGCAGCTGGCTGCCAGCGACAAAAAACTGGCGGCGCTCAGCGCGGAGAAGCAGCAGCAGGAGAAAAACATCGCCACGCTGCAGCAGGCGCTGAAAGAGGCACAGCAGCAGCAAAGCGCCGGCAGCGCCCAGCTGACGAAACAGCTCAGCGACGCGCGCGCAGCGGCCACCCAGAGCGCCGACGCGCTTAAAGCGCTGAAAGCGGAAAACGACAAGGCGCTGGCGGCGTTGCAGGCTGAGAGCAAAAAGCAGCTCAGCGCCCAGCAGGCCGGGAACGATAAAAAACTGGCAGCGCTCAGCGCGGAGAAGCAGCAGCAGGAGAAAAACATCGCCACGCTGCAGCAGGCGCTGAAAGAGGCACAGCAGCAGCAAAGTGCCGGCATCGCCCAGTTGACGAAGCAGCTCAGCGACGCGCGCGCGGCGGCCACCCAGAGCGCCGATGCGCTTAAAGCGCTGAAAGCGGAAAACGACAAGGCACTGGCGGCGCTGCAGGCAGAGAGCAAAAAGCAGCTCAGCGCCCAGCAGGCGGAGAGCGACAAAAAGCTGGCGGCATTACAGGCTGAAAGCAAGCAGCAGCTCAGCGCACAACAGGCTGAGAGCGCCCAAAAACTGGCCGCGCTGCAGACGCAGCAGGCCGAGCGTGAAAAACAACTCGCCGCGCTGGACAGTGACAAACAGCAGCAGGCACACAACCTGGCGCAGCTGACGCGGGAACTGGAGGCGGCGAAGCAGCAACCGGCCGCCGCGCCGAAACTTTCTGCCCCGAAAAGCGATGCCGAACGCGATGGCTACACGCTGGGTCAGTTCATTGCCAGCAATGCGGTGGTGCAGCTGCAGATGGTCAAAGACATCGGCCTCAGCATTAGTATGGATCAGCTGATTGCCGGCTTAACCACCCAGCTGCAAAGCGGTGATTCGCTGCTCGATGGCGAAGAGATGGCGCGCCGTTACGCCACCATGCAGGCTTCCATTGGCAAAGGACTAAACGCACTGATTGAAAAAGGTTACGCGCAGCTGGACAAGAAAGTGGCGAAGCGTAAAGCGCTGAAGAAAGATCTCGGCATGCAGTGGTTTGCGGTGAAAAGCGTGAAAGGCAAACTGCTGCCGGACCAGCAGGCGGCGGTCAGCGTCCGCGTCACCACTCTGAGCGGCAAGGTAATCAACGATTTTTCGCACGATCAGGTGCCGTTCAACGACAGCCTGCCGCCGCTGTTGCAGGAAGGCATGTCGCTGACCGGTAAAGGCGGCGCAGTGGAAGGCTGGGCGCTGGCGAAAGATATTTATGAGCGCGAGCCGCTGCCACCGTGGGTCGCGCCGTATGATGTGATCCATTATCAGCTGACCATCAAATAACCTCTGGCCCGCCGTCTGGCGGGCTTTTTTTTTCAACATTGCGCGCTAGATCGCGCCGCTACTGATACGTGCACTTATTGTAGCGGCGCGATTCATCGCGCGTTTTTCTCTCTGCCCTTGCGGGTGGCATTGATTTTCCCCTCGTCTGGCCGCATGTTAGTAAAATTGCGCCGCGCCCCTGCGCGCGGCCCCACTCCATGATGAAAGGACAGCGTTTATGACCAATCCATTACTGACGCCTTTTTCGTTGCCGCCGTTTTCTAAAATCCTCCTGAGCATGTGGTTCCAGCCGTTACCCAAGCGCTGGACAACTGCCGCGCGGCGGTAGAAAGCGTGGTTGCGCAGGGCGGGCCGTACACCTGGGAAAATCTGTGTCAGCCGCTGGCCGAAGTGGACGACGTGCTGGGGCGCATCTTCTCCCCGGTGAGCCACCTGAACTCGGTAAAAAACAGCCCGGAACTGCGCGAAGCCTACGAACAAACCCTGCCGCTGCTCTCTGAGTACAGCACCTGGGTCGGCCAGCACGAAGGGCTGTACAAAGCCTATCGCGACCTGCGCGACGGCGACCACTATGCCGAACTGAACACCGCGCAGAAAAAATCGGTCGATAACGCCCTGCGTGACTTTGAGCTGTCCGGGATCGGCCTGCCAAAAGAGAAGCAGACCCGCTATGGCGAAATCGCCGCGCGCCTGTCCGAGCTGGGCAACCAGTACAGCAACAACGTGCTCGACGCCACCATGGGCTGGAGCAAGCTGATCACCGACGAATCCGAACTGGCCGGCATGCCGGAAAGCGCCCTGGCGGCGGCAAAAGCGCAGGCCGAAGCGAAAGAGCAGGAAGGCTTCCTGCTAACGCTGGATATCCCGAGCTATCTGCCGGTGATGACCTACTGCGACAACCAGGCGCTGCGTGAAGAGATGTATCGCGCCTACAGCACCCGCGCCTCCGATCAGGGGCCGAATGCCGGTAAGTGGGACAACAGCCCGGTGATGGCGGAAGATCCTCGCGCTGCGCCACGAGCTGGCCCAGCTGCTCGGCTTTGACAGCTACGCCGATAAATCCCTCGCCACCAAAATGGCGGAAAACCCGCAGCAGGTGCTCGACTTCCTGACCGATCTGGCGAAACGCGCCCGTCCTCAGGGTGAAAAAGAGCTGGCCCAGCTGCGCGCCTTCGCCAAAGCGGAGTTTGGCGTGGATGAGCTGCAGCCGTGGGATATCGCTTACTACAGCGAAAAACAGAAGCAGCACCTCTACAGCATCAGCGACGAGCAGCTGCGTCCGTACTTCCCGGAAAACAAAGCCGTTAACGGCCTGTTTGAAGTGGTGAAACGCATCTATGGCATCACCGCCAAAGAGCGTACCGATATCGACGTCTGGCATCCGGACGTGCGCTTCTTCGAGCTGTATGACGAGAAAAACGAGCTGCGCGGCAGCTTCTACCTCGACCTCTACGCGCGTGAAAACAAGCGCGGCGGGGCGTGGATGGATGACTGCGTGGGCCAGATGCGTAAAGCCGACGGCTCCCTGCAGAAGCCGGTCGCCTACCTGACCTGTAACTTCAACCGCCCGGTGAACGGCAAACCTGCGCTGTTCACTCACGACGAAGTGATCACCCTGTTCCACGAGTTCGGTCACGGTCTGCACCATATGCTGACCCGCATCGAAACCGCCGGGCGTGGCCGGCATCAGCGGTGTGCCGTGGGATGCGGTCGAGCTGCCGAGCCAGTTTATGGAAAACTGGTGCTGGGAGCCGGACGCGCTGGCGTTTATCTCCGGTCACTATGAAACCGGCGAACCGCTGCCGAAAGAGCTGCTGGATAAAATGCTGGCGGCGAAAAACTACCAGGCGGCAATGTTTATCCTGCGCCAGCTGGAGTTCGGCCTGTTCGACTTCCGCCTGCACGCCGAGTTTAGCCCGGAGCAGGGCGCGAAAATCCTCGAAACCCTGGCCGAGATTAAAAAGCAGGTTGCCGTTATTCCGGGGCCGACCTGGGGCCGCTTCCCGCACGCGTTCAGCCACATCTTCGCGGGCGGCTACGCGGCGGGTTACTACAGCTACCTGTGGGCCGACGTGCTGGCGGCGGATGCCTTCTCTCGCTTCGAAGAAGAGGGGATCTTCAACCGCGAAACCGGCCAGTCGTTCCTCGACAACATCCTGACCCGCGGCGGTTCTGAAGAGCCGATGGAGCTGTTCAAACGCTTCCGCGGCCGCGAGCCGCAGCTGGATGCGATGCTTGAGCATTACGGGATCAAAGGCTGATTGTTACGTGAAGATCTGCTTAGTGGATGAAACAGGCGCCGGAGACGGCGCCTTATCTGTTCTGGCGGCCCGCTGGGGGCTGGAGCACGATGAAGAGAACCTGATGGCGCTGGTGATGACGCCGGAGCATCTGGAACTACGTAAGCGCGACGAACCGAAGCTCGGCGGGATTTTTGTCGATTTTGTTGGCGGCGCGATGGCGCACCGGCGCAAGTTTGGCGGCGGTCGCGGCGAAGCGGTGGCCAAAGCGGTCGGCATCAAAGGGACAGCTATCTTCCGGACGTGGTGGATGCCACGGCGGGGCTGGGGCGCGATGCCTTTGTGCTGGCCTCGGTGGGCTGTCGCGTGCGGATGCTGGAGCGCAATCCGGTGGTGGCCGCGCTGCTGGACGACGGTCTGCGCCGTGGCTATGCAGACCCGGAAATCGGCCCGTGGCTGCAGGAGCGCTTGCAGCTGATCCACGCCTCAGCCTGACGGCGCTGACCGATATCACCCCGCGCCCGCAGGTGGTCTATCTCGACCCGATGTTCCCGCATAAGCAGAAAAGCGCGCTGGTGAAGAAGGAGATGCGGGTGTTTCAGTCGCTGGTGGGGCCGGATTGTAGATGCAGATGGCCTGCTGGAGCCGGCTCGCCAGCTCGCGACGAAGCGGGTGGTGGTGAAGCGCCCGGACTACGCGCCGCCGCTGGCGGACGTTGCCACGACCAATGTGGTGACCACAAAGGCACCGGTTTGATATTTATCCGCCGTTGTCGTAAGCAGTCACTATGGCTTAGCGGCGTGAATCATCGCGTCGCTGCAAGCCATATAATTTCATATCATGACGATGCATAACGTGGATTGTGCATAGCCATAAGTTAACTGGTTAAAACTCATATCTTTACTGTCTTCCGCCCGGAAATTCACTCCTTCCAGACTTATGCTAACCCATCAAGTATATTTCCGTTATTTTTTTTGATATCGGTGTTGCTATTTTTATGTTTTTTGTTTTTAAGGGTGAAATTACTGATAAACATCCGGCTATATAAGATTTTTCCCCTGAGAGATTAATCTTAATATTTATTTAAGTCATTGATAAAATTAATTATCTGTATTTTTTATCTGGATTTGTTTTGCGACATGTCTCAATAAGAAAGTGCGGTCCTTGTTGATATTATTTCCGCGTTAAGGATGGAGCTTTCATTGTGCTCTCTCATCCGGGAAATTTCTCAACGCTAACCTGGTTGTTTAGCGTGACTATTAAAATACATGGACTAAATAAATTATGAACGCCATCCCCGTTAATGTCGCCGTTGTAGACAAAAAAACGGTTGTCGAAGCGCAGGTGCTTCGCAACGGTAAAAATGGAAAACCAGTAAAAATCAAAGCCATTGCCAATGGGAAATATATCCTTGCTGAAGGTGAGAAGGGTGTTGCACCTGAAAACATCACCGTCAAGCGCGTAGGCAAAAGTCTCTGGGTTATCCTGGAGGATGGCGATCTGGATAAACCCGATCTCATCATTGAGGATTTTTTTGTCTACCCTGGTCAGCTGGTTGGTAAAGCAGAAGATAACGCTTTCCATGAATACATCGCCTCTGATGCGCGTGATGATCACGAAGCTGCAGCGCTTGCTGATGGCGATTATTCGGCGCTGGTGCTCGGGTCAGAATCCGTCCCGGGGCTGGATAATCTGCTGATTGCCGAAAATGGTCTGATTAACCCGATGCTGTTGGGTCTGGGTTTACTGAGCGCGATTGGTGCAGCGGCAGGCATCATTTATCACAATCACAAAAAAGATCACGGTAAGTCAGGTGAGGGTGAAGGCGGGAATCTGCCTGATCCGGTATTCACGCGAGGCGCAACCATTGATGCGGTGACGGATAACGTGGGCGCCATTCAGGGACCGCTGGCCAGCGGCGACTATACCGATGACGCGACGCCAACTCTGAGCGGCACCGGCACCAATCCTGGTAATACTGTTGAGATCTGGGATAACGGCACAAAAATTGGTGAAGCCATTGTCGATCAGGACGGTAACTGGACATTTACGCCAGGCACGGCGCTGGCTGAAGGCGACCATAGCTTTACGGTGATTGAACGCGACGGTAAGGGTAACACCAGCCAGCCTTCCGAACCGTTTGAGCTAATTATCGATCTCAAAGCGCCAGCACAGGCTACGCTGGACAGCGTATTCGACGATCACGGTTCGCTCACCGGGTTGATTGCCAACGGCGAGGCCACCGATGACAATACGCCGACCCTTTCCGGCAAAGCGGAACCGTACAGTACCGTATCGATCTACGACAACGGTGAAAAAATCGGTGAAGCACTGACTGATGCCAACGGCAACTGGACCTTCACCCCTGCAACGGCACTGGCTGATGGTGAGCACGCATTCACCGTGGTAGCTGCCGACCGTGCCGGTAATATCGGCCTGCCCTCTGCTCCTCACATCATCACTATTGATACGCAGGCACCGGTAAATCCGGGCATTGGTGAAGTCACTGACAACGTGGGTAGCATTGTCGGACCGGTAGACAACGGCGGCAGCACCGACGACAGGACTCCTACCATCGGCGGCGGCGGCACGCCTGGCGACGTGGTAACCATTATTGATGACGGCAAGCCGATTGGCAGTACTGTCGTGGGTGATGACGGCAAGTGGGAGTTTACGCCGGAACAACCCCTGGAAGATGGTGAGCACAACATCGGTATCATCATCACCGATCCGGTCGGCAACGAGTCTGCACCTTCAGATGATTACACCATTATTGTCGATACCCAGGCACCGGATAAGCCGCGCATTGTTGCGGTTATCGACAATCAGGGTGAACAGCAGGGTGAACTGCAGCCGGGCGATACGACCGATGATGCGCTCCCGACCATAAAAGGCGAGGCTGAAGCTGGCAGCATTGTTAACCTGTATGACAATGGCGTGCTGATTGGCTCCGCGCGTGCAGACGCCGCAGGCAACTGGGAATTTACTCCGAACAAACCGCTCAGCAATGGCGGACACTCTCTCACGGCAGAAGCAACTGACGCGGCGGGTAACGTCAGCGAAACGTCTGACAGCTTTGATTTCACCCTGATCACCGGTGGTGTGCCAAGCGCGCCGGCGATTATTGGTGTGCTGGACGATGTGGGTGATATTCAGGGCAACGTCGCGAAAAACGGTGTCACCGATGACACCCGCCCAACCGTGCATGGCACGGCGCAGCCAGGCTATATCGTTTCCGTTTATGACGGTGATGTGCTGCTGGGCACCACCACCGCTGATGAAAACAGCCGCTGGCGCTTTACACCGGAAGTGGACCTGGCTGAAGGTGAACATCAGCTGTCCGCTACTGCTACCGATGCGGCGGGCAACATCAGTCCGCAGACCGGCGTGTATCCGATTATCATTGACACTACCCCGCCAGAAAATAGCGGCGACAACACCCTGACTGATGATGTCGGCGCGATTCAGGGCCCGATTAACAGTGGCGATACCACTGATGATGCCACACCTACCTTTGACGGTAAAACTGAGCCGGGCGCTGTGGTGATTATCCGTGATAACGGTGAAGAAATTGGCCGCGTTGTCGCGGACAAAGACGGTAACTGGACATTCACCCCGGAACAACCGCTGGCCGAAGGCGATCACAGCTTTTCTGCGCAACCGGTAGATAACGCCGGTAACAAAGGTGAAGAAAGCGCGCCAGTCGACTTCATCGTCGATACCTCTGGTGTTGAAGTGACGATTATCAACGTCTATGACGACGCAGGCGAAGCTGGCTACGTGCAAAAAGGTGGCGTGACTAACGATGCCACGCCGACCATCAATGGTTCAGCGACGCCAGGTGCGCTGATCCATATTTATGACAACGGTGAGCTGATTGGCTCCGCGCTGGCAAATTACAAGGGCGAATGGTCATTTACACCAGCGGAGCCGCTGAATGAAGGCGAACACAGCTTTACCGCCACGGCGACGACCGAAGCCAATGGCGTCAGCGCACCGACCGCACCGTTTGATCTGATCATTGATATCACTGCCCCGGGCAACGACGGCATTGACGAGGTGCAGGATGACGTAGGTAGCGTTCAGGGACCCGTCGAAAGCGGCGAGGTGACTGATGACAGCACGCCAACGCTGGTTGGTGGCGGCACGCCGGGTGACGTGGTGACCATTATTGATAACGGCGAAACCATCGGTAGTACCGTCATCGGTGATGACGGCAAGTGGGAATTCACGCCAGAAACGCCACTCAACGACGGTGAACACAAGTTTGAAACCGTAATCACCGATCCGGCGGGTAACACCAGCGAACCGTCCGATCCTTACACTGTCATCGTGGATACCACCCCACCCGCGAAACCGGAAATCGGCGATATCATTGACGATGTCGGTAACGAAACCGGGCCTATCGAAAACGGCGAATCAACCGACGACACGCAGCCGACCATCGGCGGTGGCGGCACACCGGGTGACGTAGTGACTATCATCGACAACGGTAATCCAATCGGCAGCACCGTGATCGGTGACGATGGCAAGTGGGAATTTACCCCGGAAGAGCCGCTGGAAGACGGCGAACACAATATCGGCATCATCGTGACCGATCCGGCAGGTAATGAATCCTCACCGTCTGACGATTACACCATTATCGTGGATACGCAGGCGCCAGAAAAACCTGTAATTAAAGAAGTATATGATAATCAAGGTGATAAGCAGGGTGCACTCAATCCGGGTGAGGTGACGGATGACGCCCAGCCGACCGTGCGCGGCGAAGCGGAGCCGGGTAGCCTGGTCAACCTGTATGACAATGGCCAACTGGTGGGTTCAGCTGTCACGAATGCTGAAGGCCAATGGGAATTCACGCCAACCCGACCGCTGCTGAACGGCGCGCATTCACTCACTGTGGAAGCAGTTGATGCGGCCGGTAACATTAGCGAACCGTCCGACAGCTTTGACTTCATGCTGGAGGCCGGCGGCGCGCCGACCGCACCGGCGATCACTGGCGTAGTGGACAACGTCGGAGATGTGCAGGGCGCAATTGAAAAAGGCGGCGTGACCGATGATGTCCGCCCTGGCATTAACGGTACCGCGCAGCCAGACAGCGTAGTCACCGTGTATGCCGATGGCAAAGTGCTGGGGACCGTCCTGACCGATGCCGCAGGCAAATGGTCATTCACGCCAGATAGTGACCTGGCCGAAGGGCTGCGTAATCTGAGTGCTACCGCGACCAACGCGGCCGGTAATATCAGCCCGTCAACCGGACTCTACCCGATTGTGATTGACACCACCGCGCCTGATGCCAGCAGCGATAATCAGCTGACGGATGACGTTGGCGACATTCAGGGGCCGATTAATAGCGGCGACACTACGGATGACGCGCAACCAACCTTCAGCGGTGTGACCGAGCCGGGTGCGACCATTATTATCCGCGACAACGGCCAGCCGATTGGCAGCGCGGTCGCCGGTAAAGACGGCAACTGGCGCTTTACGCCGGACCAGCCGCTGGCGGATGGCGATCACAGCTTCACTGCGCAGCCAGTTGATAAAGCCGGTAATAAAGGTACGGAAAGCCAGCCAGTTGACTTCATTGTCGATACCTCTGCGGTGCTGGTGACCATCAATAGCGTTTATGACGATGCGGGTTCTGTCACGGGCAACCTGACCAGCGGTGCGGTCAGCGATGACACCACGCCAACCCTCAACGGTTCGGCGACGCCAGACGCGCTGATTCACATCTATAACAACGGCACGCTCATCGGTTCCGCAAAAGCCAACTACAAAGGCGAGTGGAGCTTTACGCCAGATGTTGCGCTGGCGGAAGGTGAACATCACTTTACGGCTACGGCGACAAACGCCGCCGGAACCAGCGCCGAGTCGTCACCTTTTGACCTCACCATCGATCTGACCCCGCCAGTCGTGGGCGGTATTGATAGCGTCCTGGATGACGTGGGCACGGTGCAGGGCCCGGTCGACAACGGTGGCATTACTGACGACACCACGCCAACGCTGGTAGGTGAAGGCGTGCCGGGCGATGTGGTGACCATTATCGACAATGGTGAAACCATCGGCAGCGCGGTAATTGGCGAGAATGGCAAGTGGACCTTCACGCCGGAAACCCCGCTCAACGACGGCGAGCATAAATTTGAAACCGTGATCACCGATCCGGCCGGCAACAGCAGCCAGCCGTCCGATCCGTACATTGTGACTGTTGATACGCAGGCGCCGAACAAGCCAGCGATTACCGAAGTGTTTGATGACCAGGGCGATCGCACCGGTGCGCTGAAATCCGGTGATACCACCGATGACAGCATTCCTACCGTGAAGGGCACTGCGGAAGCCAACAGCCTGGTGAAGATTTATGACAACGGTGAACTGATCGGTAGCGTGCGCGCTGACGGGCAGGGCAACTGGCGCTTCGAACCGGGCAAACCGCTGGTCAATGGCGCACACTCGCTGACCGTGGAAGCGATCGACGCGGCGGGCAACGCTAGCGAGCCATCAGAGAAGTTTGACTTCTCGCTGGCAGCCGGCGGTAAGCCAACGGCACCGGCTATCACTGGCGTGATGGACAACGTAGGTGACATTCAGGGTGCAATCCAGAAAGGCGGTCTGACCGACGACGCGCGTCCGACCATCAACGGTACCGCCCAGCCGGGGAGCATCGTTACGCTGCTGGTTGATGGCAAAGCTGTGGGCAGCACCCAGGCCGATGGCGCCGGGAACTGGTCATTTACGCCGGACAGCGATTTGGCGGATGGTGTGCGCAACATCACCGCTACCGCCACTAACGCGGCCGGTAATATCAGTCCGGAAACCGGGGCGTATCCAATTGATATCGATACCTCCGCGCCAGAAGCCAGCAAAGGTAATCAGCTGATTGACGACGTTGGCCTGGTGCAGGGTCCGATTAACAGCGGCGACATCACCGATGACGCGACGCCCACCTTTAAAGGTAAAACCGAGCCGGGCGCCACGGTAATCGTGCGCGATAACGGTAATGAACTGGGTCGCGCGGTAGCTGATAAAGACGGTAACTGGAGCTTCACGCCGGATCAGCCGCTGGCGGATGGCGACCACAGCTTTACCGTTCAGCCGGTGGATAAGGCCGGTAACAAAGGGCCGGAAACTGACGCCATTGACTTCACCGTAGACACCTCCAAAGTGGTGATTGCTATCACTCAGGTGTATGACGATGCGGGCAGCATTACCGGTAATCTCACGTCCGGTCAGGTGACAGATGACACCACGCCGACCCTGAAAGGCACCGCAACCGGCAACGCGCTGGTGAAAATTTACGACAATGGCCAGCTGATTGGCAGCACGGTGGCAGCCAAAGACGGCAGCTGGAGCTTTACGCCTGGCGTTGCGCTGAGCGAAGGGCCGCACAGCCTGACGGCGACCGCCACCACGCCGGCACACGGCGAGAGTGAGGCCACAGCCGCCTTCGATATCACTATTGATATCACGGCGCCAAACAACGCGGGTATTGAGGATGTCCGTGATGACGTGGGTACAGAGCAGGGCACCGTGGACAACGGCGGCGCGACTGACGATACCACGCCAACGCTGACTGGCGGCGGTAAGCCGGGCGACGTGGTAACCATTATCGATAACGGTGAAACCATCGGCAGCGCGGTAATTGGCGAGAATGGCAAGTGGACCTTCACGCCGGAAACTCCGCTCAACGACGGTGAGCACAAATTTGAAACCGTGATCACCGACCCGGCGGGCAACAGCAGTAAGCCGTCGGATCCTTATGTAGTGAATGTGGATACGCAGGCACCGAATAAGCCAGCGATCACTGAAGTGTATGACGATCAGGGCGATCGCCGTGGACCAATCGCTGCAGGCGACACCACTGATGATGCGACACCGACGGTACGCGGTACCGCTGAAGCCGACAGTCTGGTGAATATTTATGACAATGGCGTGCTGATAGGCTCAACCCGCACTGACGGCAAAGGCAACTGGAGCTTCGAGCCACCGTTACCGCTGGCCAACGGTGCCCATGCGCTGACAGCGGAAGCGGTAGATGCCGCTGGTAACGTCAGCGAGTCGTCAGACAAGTTTGAGTTTGGCCTGATCAGCGGCGGTGTGCCGAATGCGCCGGCGATTACCAGCGTAATGGATAACGTAGGAGACATTCAGGGCCTGGTGCAGAAGGGAAGCGTCACCGACGATGCACGACCAACCATTAACGGTACCGCACAGCCGAACAGCCTCGTTACGCTTTATGCAGACGGCATTAAGCTGGGCACGGTAACGGCAGACGCCAACGGTAACTGGAGCTATACGCCAGCCAGCGATCTGCGTGACGGCGTGCATAACATCAGCGCGACTTCCACCAATGCTGCCGGCAACGTCAGCCCGGAAACCGGCGTCTATCCGATTGAAGTGGATACCACGGCGCCAGGCAACATCATCAATCCGGTACTGACGGATGATGTCGGCCAGGTACAGGGGCCGATTCGCAGCGGCGAGACCACCGACGATGCCACGCCGACCTTTAGCGGTAAAACTGAGCCGGGCGCTACAGTAATTGTGCGCGACAACGGCAAAGAGTTGGGCAGAGCGGTCGCCGATGACAGCGGTAACTGGACGTTTACCCCGGGCACGCCGCTGACAGATGGCAAGCACAGCTTCACCGCGCAGCCGGTCGATCTCGCCGGTAATCAGGGCCCAATTGGCGGGGCGATTGACTTTACCGTCGATACTTCTGCGGTGGTGGTAGCGCTGACTCGCGTGGAAGACAACGCCGGCAGTGTCAAAGGCGATCTGAGTTCCGGCCAGGCCACCGATGACACCACGCCAACGCTGTATGGCACCGCGACGCCGAACGCGCTGGTGAAAATTTATGACAACGGCAAGCTGATTGGTCAGGTAAGCGCTAACGCGCAGGGCCAGTGGAACTTCACGCCGGGTACAGCGCTCAGCGAAGGTTCGCACGCCCTGACCGTGACGGCGACCACTGAAGCACACGGCGAAAGTGAGCCAACCAGCCAGTTCGATCTGCTGATTGACATCACCGCGCCGAACAAGGGCGTGATTGACTCCGTCAGCGACGACGTCGGCACGGTTCAGGGACCAATTGGCAAAGGCGGCTACACCGATGACACCACGCCAACCCTGTCTGGCCGCGGTACGCCAAATGATAAGGTCACCATCATCGATAACGGTACGCCGATTGGTGAGGTCACCGTTGGTAACGACGGGCGCTGGAGCTTTACCCCGACTACGCCGCTTAACGATGGTACGCACAACTTCACCGTGGTGATGACCGATCCGGTGGGCAACAGCTCGGCACCGTCTGACGTCTGGCCGGTGATTGTCGATACCCAGGCACCGAATCCGGTAGTGCTCACCAGCATTATGGATAACGTTGGCAGCGTGACCGGCCCGATTCAGCGCGACGGCACGACCGATGATAAGCGACCAACGCTGAATGGCACCGCCGAGGCCAATAGCCTGGTGACCATTTACATTGGTGAAGTTGCAGTAGGCTCGGTGAAAGCGGATGCCAGCGGCAACTGGAGCTTTACGCCGGGCAGCGATCTGGCTGACGGACGCTATGAGTTCACCGTCACTGCCACCGACGCGGCCGGTAACACCAGCTACCCAACCCAGCCGTGGGCGATAACCGTTGATACCGTGGCGCCGAACCTGCCAGCGATTGTACGCGTCTACGATGACGCCGGCAGCATCACCGGTGATGTGCTGAACAACGGCATTACCGATGATAAGCGGCCGACCATCAGCGGCACCGCCGAGGCCAACAGCACCGTTACCGTATACATCGACGGTACGCCTGCCGGTACCGTACGCACCGATGGCAGCGGTAACTGGAGCTTTACCCCGGGCAGCGATCTGACCGATGGCCTGCACCGCATTACCGCCACCGCCACCGATACCGCGGGCAACACCAGCGGCCAGACCGCGGCGTGGAACATTACCGTAGACACCGTGGCACCGAACGCACCGGTCATTGTCACCATTGAAGATGATGTCGGCAGCATTAAGGGCAACATCGATAAAAATGGCTTCACTGACGACAAGCGGCCGACCCTCAACGGCACCGCCGAGGCTAACAGCCTGGTGACGATTTATATTGATGGTATAGCGGTGGGCAGCACCCGC
Organism: Enterobacterales bacterium; assembly: GCA_039593635.1. Lineage (GTDB taxonomy): Bacteria > Pseudomonadota > Gammaproteobacteria > Enterobacterales > Enterobacteriaceae > Enterobacter. The sequence goes on along the minus strand of JBCNOW010000012.1, from coordinate 118,901 downwards.
GCCAATGGCAGCGGCAACTGGAGTTTCGTCCCGCTCAGTGACTTGTCGGACGGACTGCACCACATCAGCGCCAAAGCCAGCGAAAGCGCCGGCAACAGCAGCGGCGAGGCTGTGGCGTGGGATATTACCGTTGATACGGTCATCAGCACCCCGACCATCGATACGGTGTATGACAACGCCGGCAGCAAAACCGGTAACGTGGCTAACGGCGGTAAAACCGATGACACCACGCCAACCCTGTCAGGCAAAGCGGAAGCCAACAGTGTGGTGACCATTTATGATGGTAGTACCAAACTGGGCTCGGTGACGGCGGGGGCGGATGGTAAGTGGACCTTTACGCCGTCACCGGCGTTAAGTAATGGTGCGCACAGTTTCTATGTACAGGCAGCAGATAAGGCGGGTAATGCCGCAAAATCGGTAAGCAGGGAGATTGAGATTGGACCTGATGTAATTCTTACGCAAGGCTTTGAAAACTTTAATAGCATTTCCGCTGGAAGGCACGGAAAATCTCATGACTTCGGCAATGGGCTGATTGTTACCAGGAAATGGGACGTAGTAGTCATTGCTGCAGGTGGGGGGGGGAACGCTTTTTCGAGCAATTCTTTACAGGTAAATGATGATTTATTGACTTTAAAATTTGGCGCAACAACGGATGTCCATTTTGTTGTGTCGGGGTGGGGAACTTTTGCAGGTTATGATTCTGCACCCGCCATCATAAAAATTTATGACACTCAAGGAAATTTAATAAAAGACACAAGAATACAATCGTATGATTACAGAGGGAAAGTATACTTTGATTACGTTGCTCCTGCAGGAACGTTCATTGGAGAAGTTACGTTAACAAGCAAAGATCCGTCTAGTTTAGGATTGGATGACCTTAGTTGGGGGAAAAATATAACTACTCATACGTCATCTATTTCAAATAATGAAATTGCCCCTGTTGTTGATGACGCTTATGCAGTGGAAGAGTCAGAAGATCATCCAATCGCTAACGATGAGAATGAACTTATTATCCAACAAAACTTAGGTAACATCGATCTCTCTGATTTTATAAAAATTATTGAAGATGACATAACTTTAAACACGGATTCCCGGTTAATCATTAATGATGCCGAAAATAAGGAAATTGTCCTATCTGATCTTCTCAAAGACGGCACCGATCTCGGCGACTGGTTGCAGGTGGCGGGCACGATTACCCAGGGCGGTCAGGTGTACGACGTTTATCGTCACAGTGGAGTGGAAGGTGAATTGCTGGTGCAGCAGGGGGTAAAAGTCGAACTGGATAATCATTAATCAGCCGTGGCTTTTTTAATCTGTTAACCATCAATACTAATCGGGTGCCCTTTTGGGCACCCGTGGAGGAGTTATGAAAACTTTCAGCCTTACCCTGCTGGCCGCACTGCTGGCCGGTTCAGTCACCCTCAGCCACAGCGCGCTGGCGGCAAAACCGTTCGGCGAACTGTATCAGCCGGTAAGCGGCGTACCGGCATCGCAGACTCAGGTGGTTTATTACCGCACACTGGCGCAGTCGGGCAACGATGCGGCGCACGTCTATGTCGACGGCGAATTCCAGACCGCGCTGCTGCCGGGCGGTTTCAGCGTCTTCTGCCTCAAACCGGGCAGCTACTCGCTGGATAACTACATGAAAGACGCGCCGCGCTACAGCGGTAAGCGCGCCCAGGCGTGGCGCGACAACTTTGCCGGCGGCACCACCTACTTTGTGCGCCTCGGCAACGTCACTACCGGCCAGCCGCAGGTAGTCAGCCGCCAGCAGGCGGAGCGGGAACTCAACGGGGCGCAGCAGCAGATCCACGCGCTGTCGCGTGCGTCATCGGTCGTGAAGTGCGACAACCTGGCGCCGCGCAGCTACAAAGACTACGTGCTGGCCGGTGACGTGCTGTTTAACTTTGGCAAATCGTCCATTGGCGATATCTCCGCCGCCGGCCGCCGCGCGGTCGGTGCGCTGATTGCCGAGCTGCAGCGCGATCGCGCCGAGCTGAAAAGCCTCGAAGTGATTGGTCACACCGACCCGATTGGTAACGCCAGCGCCAACCGCCAGCTCGGCCAGCAGCGCGCTGCTACGGTACGCCAGATGCTGATTGACGGCGGCCTGCCGGCCACGGTGATCCGCGCCAGCAGCGCGGGCAGCAGTGAACCGGTGGTGGAGTATTGTGAAGGATCGCGCGCCGCACAGATTGCCTGTAACGCGCCGAATCGCCGGGTCGTCGTACGGCTGGCGCTGAACCAACAGCCGTAAGCGTCACTCATTTCCCTAAGCCATGTTGTAGTTGTTCTGTTATTGCAGTCTTTTGCCCCTCGGTGCGAGGGGCTTTTTTTACTGATTATTCCTCTTCCTCATCGCGCAGCGGCACAATCAGCATATCGATATGCACGGTATTGATCAGCTGGCGCGCTGACGACATCAGCTTGCTCCAGAAATCCTGATGATGGCCGCACACCACCAAATCGACATCGTATTTTTTAATCGCGTCCACCAGCACCTGGCCGAGATCGCCGCTGCCGCTCAGGGTTTCGCTAATCGGATAACCGGCATTGGTGGAAAGCTCACGCAGCGCGGTGTGTGTCTCTTCCGAAATACGCTTCTGCATGTCGCCGAGGTTGACGTCAATCAGCCCGGTGTAGAGATCTGAATAGTTCACATCAACGTGAATCAGCGAGATTTTTGCATCATAAGGACGGGCCAGTGATACCGCTTTATCAACCAGTAACTGGCTTTCCGGGGAAAGGTCTACTGCAATCAGGATGTGTTTATAAGCCATGATAAAACTCCTTTCTCAAGATTCTGGGGCAACCCGAATTTCTGCCGTTCGGCTGGCGTAATCCTTTGCGCGTAACGGCGATGAAGCGCCACCAACCATAATGTCAGCCACGCAGGCGAATAATTGTTATATCCCGAGTATAGCCAGAGTGGGTAGCAAATGCTGCAAACCGAAGCCCGGCTGTGAGTCAGATCATGGGTTATCGCTTTTTTCGCTCGCGCTGAACGAAAATCATCGCTGGAAAAAATTTAAACAGATCTCCTACACTGAAAATGAGGGCCACTCCCGTCCGGGTAGCGCGCTCAGGTCCGCATAACAACAATGCAATTCGATTCATCTGTGGCTGGCTTATTTCCCGTGGGGCGTCTGCAGCTTTTCCCCGCTGCACGTAACGTCATTGCGGCTCCAGCCGGGAGGGGAACATGATCAGCACTATCGCGCTTTTTTGGGCTCTGTGTGTGGTTTGTCTGGTGAATATGGCGCGTTACTTCTCATCGTTGCGCTCGCTGCTGGTGGTGCTGCGTGGGTGCGATCCGTTGCTGTATCAGTATGTGGATGGTGGCGGTTTCTTTACCTCGCACGGTCAGCCCAGCAAGCAGATGCGTCTGGTGGGGTATATCTGCTAGCAACGCTACCGCGATCATCACGATGAAGAATTTATCCGTCGCTGCGAGCGTGTGCGTCGTCAGTTTATTTTGACCAGCGCGCTGTGTGGTCTGGTGGTGGTCAGCCTGATTGCCTTAATGATTTGGCACTGAGAAGGGGAGCGGGTTCTGTCGCGGCGCGCTGTGTTGTATTCGCAACGCACCACGACAGAACCCTGCAACGCTGAAGCGTTAAATCAGCTTCAGCGAAATCCAGTACAGCGCGCCAGACAGCAAAATAGACGCTGGCAGGGTGAATACCCAGGCCATCACGATATTTTTGATGGTGCGGCTTTGCAGCCCGCCGCCGTCAACAATCATGGTACCGGCCACGGACGAGGAGAGTACGTGCGTGGTGGAAACCGGCATCCCGGTGTAGCTCGCCAGACCGATAGATACCGCCGCCGTCATCTGCGCGGACATGCCCTGCGCATAGGTCATGCCTTTCTTACCGATCTTCTCGCCGATGGTGGTCGCCACGCGGCGCCAGCCAATCATCGTACCGATACCCAGCGCCAGCGCGACGGCCATGATGATCCAGATTGGCGCATACTCGATGGTGCTGAGCATATCGCCTTTCAGTTTCTTCAGGAGACGCTTGTCGTCCGCGCTGGTCTCCGGCAGCTTCGCGACTTTGTCGGTCACGTCGGAGATGCAGAGCAGCATACGACGCAGCTGACCACGCTGGTCAGGTGTGAGATCGCTGTAGCTCTGCAGATTACCCAGCAGACCCTGCGCACGGTTAATCGCATCAAGCGCACGGGAGCTATCACAATGGAACTCCTGCGGGCCGCCGAGCGACTCTTCCGGCGTCGGCACTGCCGGTGGCGCCATCTGCACGATGTGCGTCAGCGACTGGCCGTGCTGCTGGTAATACTGTTCCAGATGGTTGACCGCATCACGGGTACGGGTGATGTCGTAACCGGAGGCGTTCATATTCACCACGAAGCCCGCCGGCGCGACGCCGATCAGAACCAGCATCATCAGGCCGATGCCTTTCTGACCGTCGTTCGCGCCGTGAGAGAAGCTCACGCCGATGGCGGAGATAATCAGGGCGATACGCGTCCAGAACGGCGGCTTTTTCTTGCCGTCGATCTTCTCGCGCTCAGCTGGCGTCAGGTGGATACGCGCGCGTTTTTTGGTGTTGCTCCAGTAGCGACGCAGGATGAAAATCAGGCCACCCGCAATCACCAGACCCACAATCGGCGAGAGGATCAGGGAGAGGAAAATATCCAGGACTTTAGGCAGGTTCAGCGCATCCACCACCGACGTGCCGGTCATCAGCGCATTGGTTAAACCAATACCGATAATGGCGCCGATCAGGGTGTGAGAACTGGATGCCGGCAGGCCGAGATACCAGGTACCGAGGTTCCAGATAATCGCCGCCAGCAGCATTGAGAACACCATGGCAAGGCCATGCGCGGAACTGACATTCAGCAGCAGATCGGTTGGCAGCATATGCACGATGGCATAGGCAACGCTCAATCCGCCCAGCAGGACACCAAAGAAGTTAAACACCGCCGCCATCACAACCGCCAGCTGCGATCGCATTGCGCGAGTGTAAATAACCGTTGCTACTGCGTTTGCAGTGTCGTGGAAGCCGTTGATTGCTTCGTAAAACAGTACAAAAACCAGAGCAAGCAATAATAAAAGCCCGGTATGTAGATCCAGGCCAGCAAACAAATGTAGCATAGGACGTTACGCCATTTTGAGGACATGAACGCGGCGCATTATCCGGGACAAATGCGCAACGGGCAAAGTGAAATATAGACTTTTTTTGACATTAAATTTGTCATCCGGCAGGTAATTAATGGCAAAAAGAGCCGGAAAGGATAATCGTTAAATTTCAATGGAATGGCTTTGTAATATCTTTTTACGCTGGTGTGACCACAGAGGAAACTTTACAATCCGCGGCAGTTAACGAAGAGGGTTTTGACGTGGAAAGGTTTGATGCCGTGGTTATTGGCGCCGGTGCGGCGGGTATGTTTTGTGCGGCGCTGGCCGGGCAGGCGGGTCGTCGCGTGCTGTTGCTGGACAACGGCAAAAAGCCAGGGCGCAAAATCCTGATGTCCGGCGGCGGGCGCTGCAACTTCACCAATCTTTATGTCGAACCCGCGGCCTATTTGAGCCAGAACCCCCATTTTTGTAAATCTGCGCTGGCGCGTTACACCCAGTGGGATTTTATCGATCTGGTGGGTAAGCACGGCATCGCCTGGCATGAGAAAACGCTGGGACAGCTGTTCTGCGACGATTCGGCGCAGCAGATTGTCGATATGCTGGTGGCCGAGTGCGAAAAGGGCGGCGAGGTGACGCTGCGCCTGCGCAGCGAAGTGCTGGAGCGTGGCGCGCGACGAGCAGGGTTACACGCTGCAGCTGAATGGCGACAGCGTCAGCGCCGATAATCTGGTGATCGCCAGCGGCGGCCTGTCGATGCCGGGGCTGGGCGCGTCACCGTTCGGCTATAAAATCGCCGAACAGTTTGGCCTGAAGGTGCTGCCAACGCGCGCCGGGCTGGTGCCGTTTACGCTGCATAAGCCGCTGCTGGAGCAGCTGCAGACGCTTTCCGGCGTGTCGCTGTTCCTTCCGTCATTACCGCTGAAGACGGGACGGTGTTCCGCGAAAACCTGCTCTTTACCCACCGCGGCCTCTCCGGCCCGGCGGTACTGCAAATCTCCAGCTACTGGCAGCCGGGCGAGTTTGTCACCGTGAACCTGCTGCCGGAGACCGCGATCTGGACGCGTTCCTTAAGGAGCAGCGCGCGGCGCACCCGAATCAAAGCCTGAAAAACACCCTGGCGATGCAGCTGCCGAAACGGCTGGTGGAAGTGTTTGCAGGAGCTGGGGCAGATCCCGGACGTGACGCTGAAGCAGCTCAACAGCCGCGAGCAGGAGCGAGCTGGTGACCACGCTGCACCAACTGGCGCGTGCAGCCAAACGGCACCGAAGGGTATCGCACCGCGGAAGTGACGCTGGGCGGCGTTGATACGAATGAGCTCTCTTCACGCACCATGGAAGCGCGCAACGTGCCGGGGCTCTACTTCATCGGCGAAGTGATGGACGTGACCGGCTGGCTCGGCGGCTATAATTTCCAGTGGGCGTGGGCTCCAGCGCCTGGGCGTGCGCGCAGGCGGTTTAATGGTTTGAATTCAGAGTGGTTTTTCCCTCACCCTAACCCTCTCCCGCAAGCGGAAGAGGGAACTGGCCGGTGCCGGTTGGGAGAGGAAACTAGGCGGTGCATACCTTTCACACTTTTCACCCGCAGCGCCTTCCTGGTTAACTCATGTGACGCACGGCATTCCCCGCCCGCAGCGGACCGCTCCCTCTCCCGCTTGCGGGAGAGGGCAGGGGTGAGGGCAAACCCAAACCCAAACGACTAAGAATCTCCCCCATTTGTCAGACTGCACTGACCGGCGCGTAGGCCTGGTCTCATTAACCTTAAACCTGCCAGTCCTTAAAATAGCCTGAGGCCAGCCGGTCAGCACAGGGGAAGCGCAGGGATGAAAGACGCATACATGGATTGGTTCATTCACCACTTTATTCAGCCACCGCGCCAGGCGCGCGTGCGTTTGCTGGCTTACACCGGCGGGCCGGTGGCAGCGCATCAGCTGGCGAACAGCCTGCCGCGCTGGCTCACTAACGATGTGCAGCACCTGCGACGCGGCATGATGCGCGAGTACCGGGCGCAGATTAACGGCATGGCGCATTTTCCGGCGCTGGTGACGGATTTCAATGACGCGCGCACGCTGGCGCTGGGGGAACTGCAGCCGCAAAGGTGTAAGCTAAGGCTGGTTATTAGCCCTGCAGCCGGGAAATTTTTCCTTTTCGACCAGACAGGCGATGTATGGATAGGTTGTATTTAACGTCTGATTTGTTTTGGACACGGCCATGGCAGGGGAAATTAAAGCCTGAAGGATACTGCTTCAACAAAATTGTGTCGCGTTGTTAAAGTTAGCATTTTGTTGTTATCGGATTATTCCCTCCGTGTTAAAAATCGAGCGCTGTTAACGCAAGAAAATTTTATTAACTGAAAGTGACATCATTGTGATGTCCTTGATGCGCACGCCAGCATGGCATTAAGCGATGAAAAACCGCTTCTTGCCAGGCAATTAATTTTGCTACGACTGATTTCACGTGGGTGCAGTCCCATCTCTCGGGCAATCAAAGACGGTTTCACTCCGCGTAATAAAGCGCAAATGACGCGTTTTTCACGTATGAGGGCGTTTTTCCCGATTAACTGTTCTTCAACCGATTCAGGTTTAGCTTGCAACAGATTATGTATTACCTGACGTAGTGTCGTTAAATTTTCTTTTTTCATTACTACATCACTGAAGTCTGCGTCCAGAAGCGTGCGACGCATCGCTGTAGTCTCTTCATCCAATAAAATCAACGTATTGCCTTTGAACCACTCAGGGATGAGAAGTAATTCTGCCAGACCTGCTGCATCACGAGGCAGGTCGGTAATCACTAAATCGGCATAACTAAACATGAGCTCATCTGATATCGCTTCTGGCGCACCCAGTATCGTTTGCACTTCACATCCCGGGAGTGAACGGCAAAGCTCGTGTAACCCCGTCAGTGCAAAATTGCAGCTTAGCGCAATAATGATTTTTTTTGGTTTATTATCGTCACCAGTGTTGAACAGAATATCCATTCCCATTTTTGTGCTCTTATTTTATGACGGTTTGTGAAATTGTTTACAGGGTGATTAATTGCGACATGAAGATCATACGATTAATGTTCTTACAAAGATATGGGATTGTTCATCGGTGCCGTGTAGGACGTGGCCTACGTTTTGTTATTTGATTATTATTGATTATTTGTTGAATTTATTAGTCTAATAGTTGGATAGAGGAAGTTTATATTTGGCTACTGACAGGAAATGAATCATGGCGAACTTTATCGTCGTCGACGATCATCCCATGGCGCGTATGGCTGTAACTTTTTTACTTGAAAAAGAAGGGCATACCTTAATTGCCGAAACTGATGATGGTCGCGAAGCACTCGAGCTGGTTGATCAGCATTACCCGGAAATCGTCGTAATGGATATTGATATTCACTCGATAAATGGTATTGAAGTCGTAAAAACTCTGCGCGCCAGGAGTTTTCCGGGTATTATTATTATCGTCTCAGGTAAGAATCAGAGTTTCTATGCAATACAGAGTATTCGCTGTGGCGCAAATGGTTTTATCAGTAAAAAAGACAATTTGCCGGAAATCATCACCGCAATTCGGGCGGCACAAAATGGTTATGGCTACTTTCCGTTAGCCGGTATTAATGCACCCCCGGAACAGAGCAGCACTCATCCCGATATCCGGCTACTGGAGTCGCTTTCGCCGCAGGAGTTTCAGGTATTTAACTACCTGTTGAAGGGGCTGGATAACATGCGCATTGCTAACCGCATGAATCTTAGCAATAAAACCGTTTCTACTTATAAAAGCCGTCTGCTGGATAAGTTGCATTGTCAGAGCCTGCGCGATCTCTTTGCCTTTGCCAATCGTAATCATATGGAGTAGCGATGCTGCGCCTGGTCACTCTGCTTCTGCTGCTGTTGAGCCCGCTGTTAGCCGCCCAGCCGCAGCCCGAGATATTTCAGTTGTTCAGCCGTGAAAAGCTGGCACCGATGCATATTGAGTTGAGCGGTGACGAGTGGCGCTGGCTGCGCATTAAACATGAGCTGCGCATCGCGGTGTGGGCACCGGAGCTGCCGCCTTATCTGATCTTTCAGGAGGCAGCGGGCAGCGGCAACAGCGTGGAAGGGATCTACGCCGATTATCTGCAACTGCTGGCGCGTAATCTTGGCGTGCAGGCGGTGATGGTGCGTTATCCCAGTCAGACGGCGGCGCAGGCAGCGGTGAAAAGCGGCGCGGCGGACGCCTTGTTTAGCTCGCCGGGGCGCGAACTGCACGATGCGGCGGCCTTCAGGGCGACAGACAGTTTTCTCATCAATCGTCCGGTGGTGATTGCTGCGGAGAAGCAGGCCTCACAGCCGGTGCCCTACGATGCGCCGCTGCGCCTCGCCATGCGCGAAGGCTCTCTTACCGATGCTCAAATCAAACAGCGTTTTCCGCAGGCCAGTATAGTGCGTTATCCCTCCAGCCAGGCGGCGCTGGCGGCAGTGGCCAGTGGCGAAGCGGACTATGCGCTCGGCAGCCTGCTGGCGGCAGCATTTCTGATTGAGCGCAGCTATGTCAATCAGCTGGCGCTGGCCGCGATTTTGCCGCAGGACGCCCTCTATGGCAGCCGTCTGGTGGTGAAAGCCGATAATCAGCCGTTGTTGCAAGCACTGAATGCCGCCATCGCCGCCATTCCCGGCGAACAGCAGCGGCTGATTTCGCGGCAGTGGACGCAGCGGCCGGACGTCTGGCGCCTGCAGGAGCCGCTCAGCCTGACGCCGCGCGAGCAGCAGTGGCTGCAGCAGCATGCGCAGGTGAAAGTGGCGTTCAATCCGTTCTCTGCACCGCTGGCGCTGCTGGATGAGCAGGGTGAATTTCAGGGCATTAGCGCCGATCTGCTGCATCTGATCCAGCTGCGCACCGGACTGTTTTTCAGCCCGGTGCCGGCGTATTCGTGGCGTGACGGCGTACAGCAGCTGGAGCAGCATCAGGTAGCGATGCTGGCGGCGGTGGCGCAGGATGGCGGCCATCAGGAGGCAGTGCGCTTTACCCGACCTTACCTGAAGGTGTCGCTGGTGCTGCTGGTGCCGGACCAGCCTGATGCGCCGCAGGCTCTCTATCCCGGCATGAAGCTCAGTATCGTCAAAGGCAATCCGGCGCGTCAGGCGCTGCTGGATCGTTTCCCCACGCTGCAGCTGTCTGAAGTGGATAACGCCAGCCTGGCGCTGCAGCTATTGCAGGAGGGCAAGGTCGCCGGGCTGATCGATAACCAGCTGAGCGTGAACACATTACTGGCGCGCTACGCGCAGCAGCCGCTGAAGATCGTGTCGCGTCTGGCGCTGCCGCCGGTGGAGCTGAGCTTTGCCGTCAGCCGCGATCAGCCGGAGCTGCTGAGCATTATTGATAAGGCGCTGGCCGACATTCAGCCGAGCGAAATCTCACTGATTGCCAGCCGCTGGCAGGGCACACCGCAGACCACGCGCACCACCTGGCAGCTATACCGCGCGCAGTTTTACGCCATCTCTCTGCTGACCGCGCTGCTGCTGATCGCCTGTCTGGCGTGGGTTTACTATCGCGGCAAAGAGGTGAAGCATCGCCGTCGCGCTGAAGCTGACCTGCAGGCTGAACTACGTTTTCGCGATGCGCTGCTGAATGGCCTGCCAACGCCGGTCTATGTGCTGGATCGCAACTGGAACGTGGTCAGTGCTAACGGTGCGTTTCAGCGCTTTTTTGCCGGCGTCGACGCACAGCGCCTGAGTTTTTCGCTTTACGATCAGCGCCATCCGCTGTCGCCGCTCATCAGCAAACTCTATCCGCTGATGAGCCCGGAAGCGGTCAACGATCCGGAACTGGTGGCGCTGGCGCATAACAGTCTGTGGGGCGATACCGCCCAGGATCTGGAAATTGAGATCGAGAACGGCAGCGAAGCGCGTATGGTGCACCACTGGGCGCAGGAGCAGCGCGATGCGCAGGGCAATATTACCGGGCTGATCTGCGGCTGGCAGGATGTTACCGCCTACGAACTGCTGATGCTGGCGCTGCAGGCGGAGAAAAAGGTGGCGGATGAGGCCAACCGCGCCAAGAGTTCGTTCCTCGCCACCATGAGCCATGAGATCCGCACGCCGATCAGCGCCATCATCGGCCTGCTGGAACTGGAAGGGCGTAAACAGCGCGACAACGAAGCCATTCAAATCGCCTACGAGTCGGCCAATACGCTGCTGGGGCTGATTGGCGATATCCTCGACATGGCCAAGATTGAGAGCGGTCAGCTGGAGCTGATGCCGGAGTGGGTCAGCACCGAGCAGCTGGTGCTGCCGGTGGTGCGGTTATTTGACGGCATGGCCAGCGGCAAAAATCTGACGCTGCACTATCACAGCGACACGCCGCCGGGGCTGGAAGTGTTTATCGATGCCGCGCGCTTCCGCCAGGTGATCGCCAATTACATCAATAACGCCATCAAGTTTACCCACGAAGGCGGCGTGGAAGTGCGGGTGATCGGCCATGAGTGGGAAGACGGTTCGCTGGAGCTGGAAATTGAGATCGAAGACAGCGGCGTGGGCATCAGCGCTGCCGACCAGGCCAAACTGTTTCAGCCGTTTGCCCAGACCGAAGAGGGCCGCAAGCAGACCGGCACCGGTCTTGGCCTGGTGATTAGCGCCCAGCTGCTGGAGAAGATGCAGGGCACCATGAACCTCAACAGCCAGCCGGGACGCGGCACGCTGATTCAGCTTAACGTGATGATGCCGGCACGCCGGGCGCGTAAGCTGCTGGAAAAAACCCGCGTGGCGCGCAGCCGTGCGCTGCCGCAGCTGAATATTCTGGTGGTCGACGACCATCCGGCCAACCGCCTGCTGCTGCGAAGCCAGCTCAGCGAGCTGGGCCAGCAGATCAGCGAAGCCAGCAGCGGCGAAGAGGCGCTGGCGCTGCTGGCGCATCAGTCGTTTGATCTGATCATTACCGACTGCAATATGCCGGGCATGAGCGGCATCGAACTGACGCAGACCCTGCGCCGCAGCGGCAACGCGGTGAAAATTTTTGGTCTGACGGCCAATGCGCAATCGGACGTGCGCGTGCGCTGTCTGGAAGCGGGCATGAACGCCTGCCTGTTTAAGCCGCTGAAAATTGACAAGCTGGCCGAGCTGCTGAGCAGCAACGAGCCAGCCGCCGAAGTGCCGGCGCTGGATTCGCTGCTGTCGCTCGAATCGCTGCGCGCCATGGTGTATCACGACGATGCGATGGTGGCGAAGATGCTGGCGAAGGTCGGCGAGGAGAGCCGCAACGATATGCAGCAGTGCTGGCGCCATTTTGATGCGCAGGACTGGCCGGCGCTGGCTTCATTGCTGCACCGACTGGGCGGATCGGCGCAGATCATTTATGCCGGCGAGATCGATGATCTGTGCGGGCAGATCGAGCGCGCCTGCCAAAGCGCTGAAGATCAGGAGGTCATCCGCGAAGGGCTTCTCCTGCTGGAAGAGAAACTGGATACGCTGAACCAGTCGGTAGTGCATTATTTGCAGGCATCGTGATGGAGTAGTGCGGTAATTGAAATGCGCGATGAATCGCGCCGCTACGGTTTGTGCGACTGGATAATGCAGAAATCGCATCCGCAATAAATCATGATGGCGCGACTTGTTGTGCAGATATCCCTTCCATGTGATGCCGCAGATAACCGCACGAGTGGTAGCGGCGCAATTTATTGCGCATTCTGCCGCGGTGCGGTAATTGAAATGCGCGATGAATCGCGCCGCTACGGTTTGTGCGGCGGGATAATGCAGATATCTCATCCGCAATAAATCATGATGGCGCGACGTATCGTGCAGATATCCCTTCCATGTGATGCCGCAGATAACCGCACGGATGGTAGCGGCGTAATTTATTGCGCATTCCGCCGCGGTGCGGTAATTGAAATTGCGCGATAAATCGTGCCGCTACAACAATCTGCGTCCTTCTACTGGTTTAAAACGCCACTTTCACGCCGCTCAGTACATTCCAGTCGCTCACGCCGGGGCGATCCAGCCGCTGCTGCACCTGCAACTGCGTGCCGATCTCCACGTTTTCATGCAGCTGCCAGCTGACGTAACCGCCCAGCTGGGCGCTGTGGCGGGCGCGCTCAATCGGTAATCCGCGCATATCGCCGGCATCCAGCGTATTCTGCCTGCCGCTGTGCCAGACATAACGCGCATCCAGCCCAAGCTTCACTGACGACAGCGGCTGATAATCATACTTAACACCGCCAGCCAGGCTGAACTGCGGCGCCAGCTGATAGTTCACCTGCGCACCCTGTTGCTCGGTAAAATCCGCAATATGCAACCACTGCACACCGGCTGCGGCCAGCGGCATCAGGCTATGCGCATCCTGCTGCCAGCGCCAGCCGGCTTCTGCGCCGATATTGCCGCTAACGGCGCTGATCCGCGCCACTTCACCCTGGGTTTCATGGCGTAAGGTGCCGCGATAATGCGTCAGCCCCAGCGGTACCTCCAGCTGCCAGCCCTCAGGCGGCTGAATGCCAATCAGCGCATTAATGCCCTGGGTTTGCATACGCAGCTGGCTGCGCCCCGCCGGCGTATCCGACAGCATAGTCATCACGCCTTTATGCACGCCCGCATTGAAGGCCAGCGGGCTCTGTTCCGCTTCCGGCGTCCAGCGCGCACCCAGCATCCAGCCCTGATAGCGGCTGGTGGCATCGCTATCGCCCTGCGCACTGCGATAGCGCTCGCCGCCGCTATAGCCATACACAAACAGGTTGTGATGATCATCCAGGCTCATCTGCCGGGCAGCGAAGTGGAAGCGGGTTTGCATGGTGTCGTTGAGGGCATACAGCATGTTGGGCAGGGCGAGATAGGTCGGGATTTGTGGTGCGGGTGTAAGCTGTGGCGGTTCCGGCTCAGGCGGTGGAGGCGGCGGTATTATGACAGCTTCGCCACGATCGGGATCGGGTATCGGAGCCACGATGCCAGGATTATTGATATTCGGCAATCCTTCATCTTTCTCCCCGGTCAGGACCATGGTCTGTAACCGGTAATACCACAAGTGATGGCTGTTATTGCCGGCCAGCACGCTGCTTCTCACCAGGCCCGAGGTTGCCGGATTGATCTCATCAAACCACGAGCCGCGGGCGATCATTTTCCCAAGCTGTTTAATCCCTTCGCCGGTCTGGCGGCTGGCCTGCGCAAGCAGCGGCAGCTCAGGGATTTCCTGGGTTGATGGACCATGAAAGGATTCCGGTGGATGCGGAATATTCGCAGCGTTAACGTTATTATTTTGTAAGGGTGAAAATGCAGGGTAGCGCTCATCAGCGAATGCAGGAAGGCTATAACAGAACGTACTGATCACCAGCGTCAGCGGGGTAAGTTTCATATTCTCTTCCATGGATGAAAATAGCGAGAATCGCAAACCTAAAGCGACCGACTAACGTGGCAATTAAGTTTTGTCTGGTTTTTTTTCAGAAAAGCATAAAAAAGCCCGGTAAGACATGTCCCGGGCTGATGCGTGATGAGAGCCGCGATTAAAAACTGATTTTCACACCGGCCTGCAGATTCCAGTCGCTGATGCCTTCCTGCGTCAGGCGCTGCTGGCCCTGAAGCTGGGTGTTAAGCTCCAGATTGTCCAGTACCTGCCAGCCGGCGTAACCGCTGTACTGCAGGCTATTGCCGCCGCGTCCGGTGGCGAAGTGCGCCGCCTGCTGGCCGTCACCAATCGCCACCCGATCGCGCTGGCTGATGCGCTGCACGTAGCGCGTTTCCGCGCCCAGCTTCAGCTTCTCGTTGAGGCGGAAGTCGTATTTTACGCCGCCGGAGAGCTGCCATTGCAGCGGATTATCGTAGCTCACCTGTGCGCCGTCGCTGTCGGTGAAATCATTGATATCGAGCCACTGCGCATTCACACCGGCCACCGGCGTTAGCGCATGCGCGCCGGACTGCCAGCGCCAGCCGCTGTCGAGCCCGAGGTTCACGCCGCGCGCTTTCAGCTGCGTCACGTTACCGCGCAGGTCAGTGCTGACGCTGCCGCGGTACTGCATCACGCCAGCTGGCACGGCCAGCTGTAGGCCCTGATCGGGCTGCCAGCTCAGTAGCGCACTGGCGCCCAGCGTATCAATGCGGGCGTGACTGTTGCCGTCGCGCGCTTCCGGTGTGATGCTCAGATTGCCTTTATTGACGCCGACACTCAGCGCCAGCGCGGACTGCAGCGGGAAGCGGCTGCCAATCATCCAGCCCTGATAGCGGCTGTGAAAATCGTAGCCGTAATCCATAAAGCCGCCCGCGCTGTGATAGCGGTCGTCGCCGGTGTAGCCGGACACAAACAGATCCGGACGGCCCTCTGCGCTCGCCTGCTGTGCGCTGCTGCTGAACAGCGCTTGCAGGTTATGCGTCACGCTGTGGAAGGCGGCAGGCAGCGAGATGTAGGCCGGCACCTGCGGAATCACCGCCGCGCGCACCTTACCTGGCTCCGGTTTTGGCTCTGGCTGCGGCACCTGCGGATTTTCCGGTTCCGGCTGCGGTTCAGGCTCGGGTTGCGGTTCAGGCTCGGGCTGCGGTTCAGGCTCCGGCTCCGGCAGGTAAGGTTCGCGGTTATCCCCTTCCGCCAGCAGAATGTTTTGCAGGCGGTAATCCCAGAACTGATCCCCTTCGCCCGCCATCAGACGCTCATCGCCACTGGCGCGGCCCGGTGCAAAGGCGTACAGACCGTAAGCCCAGGCGCCGCGCGCCACATAGCTGCCGGCCAGCTGGACGCTGTCGGCGTGCGCCTGGCCACCGACCTGCACCAGCGACACACCTTCATTGTTATCCGCTGCGCCGTTGTGGTTGCGATCGCTATCGATCCAGCTGGCCTGCGGTTTTACCGTCAGCCACAGCGGCGCATCGTCCGGCTGTTGTAGATCGCCATCGATCAGCAGGCGATCGCTGGCGTTATTGCGGAACGCGGAGTTCAGCACCAGCGCCGTGTCGCGCCCGTGACGCAGATCGCCAAGGCGCATGGCCGACCAGCTGTCCGGCGCATTGTTCCAGCCCGGTGCCAGCGTGACGTTATCGGCGAGGCTGGCGTGATTGATGACGCCGCCGCCGGAGAGCAGCGTGCCGGCGGCCATGTTCAGCGGCGTGTGCAGCTTGCCGCTCACTTCCAGCTCGCCCTGCTGCACCTCAACGCCCTGCTGGTTGCTGACGTCACCGCTCAGCGTCAGCCGGCCGTCACCGCTTTTAATCACGCGGCCCTGGCCACTGATATTGGCGCTGATGGTGGAAGCCAGCTCGCCCAGCGTGCTGACGTACTGCGCGATGTCAGCAATCAGGCTGGAAGCGGTGCCGCTCAGGTTGATGTCGCCGGCCAGCGTGGATCGGCCCAACACGTTAAGCGAAGCCTCATCGGCCAGCGTGATATCGCCGGTAACGTGGGCGTGCTCAGCGACGGTTAGCGCGGCGTCCTGAGCCACCTGCAGCTGGTTGATGTGATACGTTTTGTCCTGCCAGTCATTGGCAAAGAACACCTTCCCGGCGTGTTCCACCTGTTCGCCGCTCAGCGTCAGCACACCGTCGGCCACCGCCAGCTGATTAAGCTGCGCGCCGCCGGCCAGCTGCCAGCGCTGATGGGTGGTCACGTTGAGGTTATCGCGTGAGTCCGCTTCGCCCAGCTCGCCGAGGAACAGGCGGTTATCGCCGGTGAGATCGAGATGCGCCAGCGTCTGACTGCTGTTAACGATGCGCGCGCCGCTGTCATTGTGCAGGATATCGTCGAAGGTCAAATCGTGACCGTTAACGTCCAGCGTACCGCCGCGATAGCCGAAGCGGATGTTGTCAGTGCTTAACTGATCGGCGCTGTTGAGCACCACGGTCGGGCGGCCGCTGAACAGGGTGACGGTAGAGAAGGCCTGTTTACGTCCCTGCGCGTCGGCCTGCTGGTCAAGGATGACTGTGCCGTCGCCAACGTTAAGCGCGCCGGGATTGATGCCGCTGGCGTTAACGTGCAGCGTGCCGGCGCCGATTTTGTGCAGCGCATCGTCCTGCAGGCCGTTAACCTGCCACAGCACGGTTTTGTCCTTGTCGACCTCTACGCCGCCGCCAGCCCAGCTGAAGTTGCTGTCGCCTGCGCCGCGCAGGATGTAGTCATTGGAAAAATGCAGGCGGCCGGCACCCAGATTGACTGACTGCGCCAGCTCGATGATGCCGCCGTCGCCGTTGAAGCGCAGATCTTTGGTGGCGTCGAGCTGTTCATTACTGGCATTGGCGGGTGCGGTTTCTGCCAGGCTGTCATCGAGCCCGTGCCATTGCCAGCTTTTGCCATCCTGCGTAATGCTGTCACCGCGCCATTCGAGGGTACTGCTGCCGCTGTCTTTAACATCAGCATCCCTGACGGAATCCAGTACCTCCTGCACATGCTTTCCATTAATTAATTCACTGGCAAAGGAATAATTGTAGGTAGTCCCCCCATAGCCACCAGAATGGACAGCGAACTGTACCCAGCGTTTTTCTACACTGTCCCAGGCAAACACCGGGCTACCGCTATCACCTCCACGGGTACCAATACTTAACAGGGAAAATGAGGGGTGATCAGGTGAAAAAATTCTCCACTTAATGTAGTCCTTATAAAAATTCGTAATGGCGCCGGGTTTAAAGGTTCCACCGGTGTTATAGACGTAGGCGCCATCGATAGGTATCAATTTACCGCTTTCTGGATCGTCGATTTGCTGATAACCCGCACCCAGGCGGGCAAATACGGTATAGCGACTGCGATTCGCTAATAATTCTTCACCGCCGATGTAAGGCGAAGGCGCGCTTTCGACGACCACCTTATTAACCCGCGGTAAATGAAAGTCTCGCGTGGGATCATTATTGTAGTTAATGCCACGGTAAGTCGGCGAAAATTTGGCTTTTTTGCCTAAATTCAGCGACAGAACATATCGAACATGTTTGGCACCTGTGACAAAAGATGGCGCGATAAATGAGCTGAAACCCTCGTCGCTGACCATGCTAAAGTCCGGCATCGGCACGTCCAGTACATAGCCTTCAAAGCTGCCGTCTTTGCGATAGAGGGGAATATCGGTGGCACCGATAGCATATTTGCCCCGGTTTTCGGCAAAATCGCGGTATTCCTGCACGTCAATGTCATGACGCATAATCCCGGCATAGGGTGAACCGCTAAGGCACAAGGTACTAATCAGCAGCGCCAGCTGGCTTTTTTTCATGATGTTCATTCCCTGAATGACGAGGAAAATTGAGCGGGCTACTTTATAAGCACATCGGTGCATTCCCCGTTAAGCCTCGTCTCAATCTGCCGGAGAAAAGCCTGAAAATGGCGTGCGGCATGGCGCGGTGAATCTGTTAAGATTGCGGCGTTTTCTTTTTCAGCTGGCCAATAAATCCATGTTAAAAATCAAATTCCTGCTGCCGCTGCTGCTGATTATCAGTGCGCTGATCTGGTGGCTGATGCCGCATTACAGCGATGAGGACAAGGCTTACTACATCGCGACCTTTTGTACGCTGACCCATGACGGGCGCGATAACAGCGCACAGGCGATGCAGCAGATTATTGAAGGCGGTAATTCGGATTATGCGCTGCAGAAGATTCATTTCCAGTCCGGGCTGGCGGAGCATCTGCAAACGGTGTGGCAGGATTTGTCACCGCAACAGCAGCAGCAGGCACGGCAGGACGCGTTTGTCTGCCGCCAGTTGATGTCAGATAAGCTGCTGCCGGGCCAGCCGGTGCGCTGAGAAATAAAAGTGTTTTACCGGCCGGAAAACAACCGGGGGTGTTTCTGTTTGCAATGCCGAAAGGTCGCCATAAATGGCGACCCTACAGGAACGTTGCACGGTTTTGTCAGGTGCGCATTTATCCGCACCGTGTCAGGATAATTGCACGGTTGTAGGGTGCGCATTTATGCGCACCGCGACAGGATAATTGCACGGTTGTAGGGTGCGCATTTATGCGCACCGTAACAAGGTAATTGCACGGTTTGTAGGGTGCGCATTTATGCGCACCGTGTCAGGATAATTGCACGGTTGTAGGGTGCGCATTTATGCGCACCGTAACAAGGTAATTGCACGGTTTTGTAGGGTGCGCATTTATGCGCACCGCCCGGATGGGCACGGTGCACCTGTGCATCAGCGCAATAAATCTCGCCGCTTCTACTCACGCGGTTATAAATATTTTCCCGAAATATCAGACGTGATTAACGTACCGCGCAGCTAATACGCGCTGGAAACTTCCCATTATTTTCGCTGACCGGATTAACAACCGGTTTTTCCTGCTCGCTGCGATTAAACCCGACTTTGCGACACAGCGCGCAGGGATCGTCACTGCTGCGCAACAGGGCTTCGGCAGCATCGCTCAGCTGACGTTTGCGGCAGAATAGCGGCGTGCAGCCCATCACCTGTTTAAACGAGCGGGTAAAGGATTGCTGACTTTCGAAATGGTATTTAACCGCCAGACTGATAATCGGCGTGCGGCTGAATTTCAGCTCGTTCACGCAACAAATCAGTTTCTTTTTGCGAATATAACGCGCCAGCGTTTCGTTATGGTAACGGGCAAACAGTTTCTGTAAATACCATTTGGAATAGCCAGATTTCAGTGCAATATCATCAATGCTCAAACGTTGATCCAGGTTGGCCATAATCCATTCGGTCACCGAATCAATCACCCCTTGGTTGTATTTTTGCTGCATCATTATGGTCCTCCAATAACTCGACACAGTGTAATTAAATTAAACTTTTTAAGCACTGACGTAACGTAAAGTTTTATCAGGAAATGGCTTTTTTATTAATTGTCATCAAGACTGGTCTTGTTTGTCGTGAAATTAATCACCGACATGTTGTGATGATGTTGAATAGTTGCCGTAATTACGGCCGTTATTATTAACGCAAATGGGTTATCGCTTTGCGCGGCTTAACAGTCAAAGGTGTGACTGGCGGTGGCACGGCGCAACAATATCAACCGGCGGTTTTCGTGCCAGACTGAGGGTTTTTCCCCTGTACAGAAGAGGTCACATGACGTTTCGTTTTCGATTAAAACCGTTACTGAGCGTAGCGCTGGCGTCAGCGATGCTGTGCGGCACGCTCAGCGCGCAGGCCGCAGAGGCCGTGTATGGCGAGCAGCTGGAGGGATTTCACTATCCTTATCCGTTGCAGCATTTTACCTTCTCCTCCCAGCAGCAGTCGCTCAGCATGGGCTATATGGACGTGAAGCCGGCGCAGCAGGCCAATGGTCAGACAGTGGTGCTGATGCACGGTAAAAACTTCTGCGCTGCTACCTGGGAAGACACCATCAACGCGCTGAGCCAGCAGGGCTATCGCGTGATTGCGCCGGATCAGATTGGTTTCTGCACCTCCACCAAACCCGCCCGCTATCAGTACAGCTTCCAGCAGCTGGCGCAAAACACCCATCAGCTGTTAGCGCAGCTCGGCGTTGAGAAAGCGGTGATCGTTGGCCACTCCACCGGCGGTATGCTGGCGACGCGTTACGCACTGATGTATCCGCAGCAGACGCAGAAGCTGGTGCTGGTCAATCCGATTGGCCTTGAGGACTGGAAGGCGAAGGGCGCGCCGTGGCGCTCGGTGGATCAATGGTATCAGCGCGAGCTGAAGCTCGACGCGGCGGGCATTAAGAAATATGAGCAGCACACTTATTACAGCGGCCAGTGGAAGCCGGAATATGACAAATGGGTGCAGATGCTGGCCGGGCTGAATAAAGGACCGGGGCATGAGAAAGTGGCGTGGAACTCGGCGCTGATCTACGACATGATTTTCACCCAGCCGGTCTATTACGAGTTTAAAGACCTGAAGGTGCCGACCACGCTGATGATCGGCACGGCCGATACCACCGCGATTGGCAGCGATATCGCTTCACCAGCGGTGAAAGCGCAGCTCGGCCATTACAACGTGCTGGGCAAACAGGTGGCACAGCTGATTCCTGGCGCGCGGCTGATTGAGTTCCCCGGCATGGGGCACGCGCCACAGATGGAAGCGCCAGCGAAGTTTAATCAGACGCTGATTGACGACCTGGCGCATTAAGGAGCGGCTATCTGCGCGGCTGCCTTTTCTGGTACTTGGCGGCGTACATGCGTGCGTCGCTGCTTTCCAGCAGCTGCTCCAGCGATTGCGGCTGCTGCGGATCAAATTCCACGATGCCCGATGAAAACTGCAGCGTGTAACGCCGCTCCAGATCCTGCATCTGTTTATGCAGATAGTGGGCGAAGCGCGCCAGCGTCGCTTCCGCCTCGTCCTGACGAATGCCGTTCAGCAGCACCACAAACTCATCGCCGCCGAGCCGGGCAAAGATATCGGCATGGCGAAAACTCACCTTCATGGCATCGGCAAAGTCCATCAGCGCGCGGTCGCCCTCGCGGTGGCCATGCCGGTCATTGATGGCCTTAAAACCGTCGAGATCGAGAAACGTCAGGCTGGCGGGCAACTGTCTCAGCAGGCACTCATTCAGCGCCATCTGACCCAGCGTCATAAAGCCGCGCCGGTTGGTGATTTGCGTCAGCTCATCGGACGTCGCGGTCTGAAACGCTACCAGCTCGGCTTCGGCCATGGCCGCTAGATCGCGCAGCGCGTGCAGATCCTCCGCGTTGAACTGGCGCGCATGATTATCGATGATGCACAGCGTACCGACTTTGGCACCGGACGGCGTGCGCAGCGGATAGCCCGCGTAGAAACGCACCGGATTGTCTGCATCGGTAACCAGCGGATTATCGCTGAAGCGCGTGTCGGCCAGCGCGTCCTCAACCACCATCACCTCATCCTGCAGGATGGTGTGGCCGCAAAAAGAGATGTTACGCGCGGTGGTTGGCCGATCAAAACCGTCGCTGGATTTAAACCATTGATAGTCATTCTCCAGCAGACTGACCATCGCGACCGGAACGTCAAACAGACGTCGGGCAAGGCGGGTTAAACGGTCAAAACGCTCTTCTGTGGGTGTGTGCAGAATGTTGAGCGCACGTAACTGGGTCAGACGCTGTGATTCGTCCGCAGGCAGTGCAGGTGCTTTCATCGCGTAACTCTTGTTAATGATGGATGTGTTACAGCAAACCGGATGTCGTGCCCGCGCAGGGGCAGAGAGCACTAAACAACCGCGGCAATCCGCGATTGTTTAGCGTAACGAGAGGATCAGAGCACTTTTTGCTCGGCCAGATCCAGGGCGAAGTAGCTGAAGATCAGATCTGCGCCCGCGCGTTTGATCGCGCCCAGGCTTTCCAGCACCACTTTGTCTTCATCAATGGCGCCCGCCAGCGCGGCGAATTTGATCATCGCGTACTCACCGCTCACCTGGTATGCCCCCAGCGGCAGCTCGGTGCGCTCGCGGATATCGCGCAGGATATCGAGGTACGCGCCAGCCGGTTTCACCATCAGGCAGTCTGCGCCTTCGGCTTCATCGATCAGCGATTCACGAATCGCTTCGCGGCGGTTCATCGGGTTCATCTGATAGGTTTTGCGATCGCCTTTCAGCGCCGTGCCCGCCGCTTCACGGAACGGGCCGTAGAACGAAGAGGCGAATTTGGTGGAGTAGGACATGATGGCGGTATCGGTAAAGCCGGCCGCATCCAGCGCCTGGCGAATCGCCTGCACCTGGCCGTCCATTGCTGCGGAAGGCGCGATGAAATCCGCACCGGCCTGCGGCAGCGACGCACCGCCTGTTTGCCGAGGTTAATCAGGGTCGGGCATCGTTATCGACGCCGTGATCGCACAGCACGCCGCAGTGGCCGTGGGAGGTGTATTCGCAGAAACAGGTATCGGACATGACGATCATTTCCGGCACCGTCTCTTTGCAGATGCGCGACATGCGCGCCACGAGGCCGTCTTCGTTCCACGCATCGCTGCCGGTCGCATCAGTGTGGTGGGAGATGCCGAAGGTCATCACCGAGCGGATACCGGCTTTGGCGATACGTTCGATTTCGCGCGCCAGATATTTTTCCGGAATGCGCATCACGCCCGGCATGGCCTCGATGGCTTTGTAATCATCGACCTCTTCTTCAACAAAGATCGGCAACACCAGATCGTTCAGGCTGAGGTGGGATTCCTGGAACAGTTCGCGCATCGACGCGCTTTTGCGCAGTCTTCTTGGGCGCTGAATGAGATTGAAATCAGACATGCTCGATTAACTCATGCTGGTGAAAAAAGTGGCGACAGTTTACCCCTTTTCGCCGGGTAGCATGAAGGATTGTGTGCGGTGCGGGCCGGGCGTCGTTGCTCGTCGGCATGAATGCCGCCCCTACAGCGCACCCGGCAACCGCCGAATCCCAACCCGCCGTTACCCGTAAGGGTGCGCATTCATGCGCACCTGGAAGCATCACCGCAGCACACATTCTCACGCACCCGGCAACCGCAAAACAAAACTCCCGCCGGGTGGCGGGAGTGAAAGGGCAGATTACTCGTTGATGTCCGGGTGCTGCTGCACCAGGTTTTTCCGCTTCGCCTCAAGGCGGGCGATCTCTGCGTCAATATCTTCAATCTTCTGCTCGATGTTGTCGTGATGCTCCCGCAGGATCTCTTTCGCTTCCTGGATATCCGATGCCGCGGGCGTCGCGCCTTTCAGCGGGCGGTTCGCGGTCTCTTTCATCGTCAGGCCGGTCACCAGACCGACCACCGCCACCACCATCAGGTAGTAAGCCGGCATATACAGATTCTTGCTGAGCTTCCACCAGCCAGGCGGTCAGGGTCGGCGTCAGACCGGCAATCAGAATCGAGATGTTAAAGGCGCTGGCCAGCGCACTGTAACGAATGTGCGTCGGGAACATCGCGGGCAGCGTAGAGGCCATCACGCCGGTAAAGCAGTTGAGGATCACCGCCAGCATCAGCAGACCCGCGAAAATCAGGCCCAGCACGTTGCTGTTGATCAGAATAAAGGCCGGAATCGCGACAGAAAACAGCGCCACACTGCCCAGGATCACGAACGGGCGGCGGCCAAAGCGGTCACTCAGCAGACCCATCACCGGCTGCACAAACAGCATACCCATCATGATGGCGATGATGATCAGCACGCCGTGATCTTCCGAGTAGTGCAGGTTATGCGACAGATAGCTCGGCATGTAGGTCAGCAGCATGTAATAGGTCACGTTGGTGGAAATCACCAGACCAATACAGGTCAGCAGGCTGCGCCAGTGTTTGGTGGCAATCTCTTTAAACGAGACTTTCGGGCCCTCCTGCAGACCTTCGCGATCGCCCTGCTCCAGCTTATCAACATGCTGCTGGAACGCCGGCGTCTCTTCCAGCGCGTGACGCAGATAGAGGCCGATAATGCCCAGCGGCAGCGCCAGGAAGAACGGAATACGCCAGCCCCAGTCGAGGAAGTTCTCCTCGCCCACCACGGTTGAGATCAGCACCACCACGCCCGCGCCCAGCACAAAACCGGCAATCGAACCAAAGTCCAGCCAGCTTCCCATGAAGCCGCGCTTACGGTCCGGGGAATACTCGGCAACGAAGATCGACGCACCGGTATACTCCCCGCCCACGGAGAAGCCCTGCGCCATCTTACACAGCAGCAGCAGAATCGGTGCCCAGATGCCTATCGTGGCGTAGGACGGGATCAGGCCGATACAGAACGTACTGATCGACATGATGACAATGGTGATGGCGAGGATTTTCTGGCGACCGTATTTATCGCCCAGCATACCGAAGAACAGACCGCCCAGCGGGCGAATCAGGAAGGGAACGGAGAACGTCCCGAGTGCGGCAATCATCTGCACGCTGGGGGCAGGCGTCCGGGAAGAACACTTTACCTAGCGCGTAGGCCACAAAGCCATAGACACCGAAATCGAACCATTCCATCGCATTACCGAGTGAGGCGGCGGTAATGGCTTTACGTAAACGAGCGTCATCGATAATCGTGACGTCATCCAGCCCAATAGGTTTTACACGCTTCCTACGTAATTTCATGAGGTTACCCTGTATTGGAATTCAAAAAGTCCTCAACGCTGCGGACTCGGTGGAGCGTTCAGTCCGCGGCGTTGAGAAAATTAAAGCATAGCCGTGAAAGTGGTTTTTTCCCTGGCCTGCCAAAGCAATTATTACTCAGGTAATTATTGCATCCCGCGACAGAGTATACCGTTTAAATGTGATATTTGTCATGTTTCCGCCAATAACTGGCTATTTTTTGGCTAAAACTATGGCCGTTTTGGTCCACAATCGCGGCAAAAAAATTGTCTGAATCGCGACGCAGGCCGCAGCGTAGATGCGCGGGCGAGCGAAAATATCTATACTTGCGCCAGTTTCTCTGCCGGAGATCGGGCGCCGCATGGCACGCTTTGTTTTATTTGCAAAAAGTCTCTGTTTTGACGTTGACCAGCAGGTCCTCTTCCCGGTGCAGTCGCCCGCGCACCGCGTGGCACTGACGCCGCTGCAAACCGCTATTCTGCGGCGCGTGATTGATGCGGATGGCAAACTGGTGCGCAACCAGACCCTGCATGCGCTGTTCCAGCGCGTCCCCAGCGACACACCGTTCGCCGAACGCCTGACGGCCACCATTGCCGCCATCAATCAGCAGGCGCAGCTGGCACACGCGCCGGGGCCGCTGGTGCATCAGGTACCGCTGATTGGCTGCGTGCTGGCCGATCAGGTCGATGTGGCGCCGCTGAGCGATGAGCCGGTGGCTGCGCCAGCGGCAGCGGTGGTCAGTCCGCAACCTGCGCCCGCGCCGGCCAGCGTAAAGAAAAAGCGGCCTGTGCTGCGCTGGGTAATCGTTGCGCTGCTGCTGGTGAATGTCGCGCTGGCGCTGCTGGCACGCCAGATGTTTGCGCCGGTGCAGCACGATGCGCTGGATTTCCGGCCGCTGCTGCGCATTCAGAACAGCCAGGTGTTTATCCCCAGCCACCTGAAAGCCGATTCGTGGGTGGTGCAGGACGCGCTGCGTCGCTATCGGCAGTGGCAACCGCGTCTGCCGGATGGCTCAGCGCCGCCGATGGTGTACATCAACCCGGTGCGCACCCGACTCTTTTCCAGCACCTTCCTGTGCGCCAAACCGATCGCGCAGAAGGACAACGAATGTATTTCATGGATGGTGTCCGCGCAGGAGATACCCGATGCGTAAAGCGATAATCACCACGGCGGTGGTGCTGGCCTTTGTGCTGCCGTGGGCGCTGGCGCTGCTGCTGCGGCCGGCAGAACCGGTACCGGAGTGGTGTGAAGTACCGTATCGTATTGATCATGAAGGCGCGCCGGCTGGCGCGATTGATGCCACTATTCGCACGCGCTTTAAGGCGGACGGCAGCGGCAGCTCAACGCTGACCGGCACCGTCACGGTACGCGATCGCCACTATCGCCTGCATCGCGTATCCGATACCACCTGGCGCCGCCAGGGCGATTTCATGCTCAGCACCACGCGCAACGTACGTATCCTGGCAGACGACACCGTACCGCCCGCGCTGGCGGCGCAGATCGTGTTTTCGCCAGCGCGCGAGGGCAATAACGATTATTACCAGATGTACCAGCTGCCCAATGGCGACCAGATGATTAATTATGCCGGGCTGCCGCGCCTGTACTGCCACAGCTAACCCTGGTGCTGTCGACGCGCCGGGGGCTTAAAGCAGCGAGCGCAGCGGCGCGCCGTGCAGCCAGCCAGCAATATCTTCCACCGCCTCGCTGAAGTAGGTGCGGTAATTGGTGTCGGCGACGTAGCCCAGATGCGGTGTTGCCAGCACGTTCGGCAACTGACGCAGCGGATGATCGGCCGGTAGCGGCTCCTGTTCAAAGACATCCAGCCCGGCGCCCGCCAGCTGACCAGACTGCAGCGCGCTGATCATCGCCTGCTGATCGACAATCCCGGCGCGCGAGGTGTTAATCAGTAGCGCGCCCGGCTTCATGTGCGCCAGCGCCGCGCCGTCCAGCAGATGACGGGTGCGCTCACTCAGCACCAGATGAATCGATACCACATCGCTCGCCCTGAGCAGCGCCGGCAGCGAAGCCATCTTCTCTACGCCGCACGCCGCTGCGCGTGCTTCGCTCAGGTTCTGGCTCCAGGCGCACACGCGCATGCCAAAGGCGCGCGCCACGTTAGCCATCTCACCACCAATCTTGCCCAGCCCAAGCAGGCCGAGGGTTTTGCCATGCAGCGCCATGCCCAGCGTATGCTGCCACGCACCGTTGCTGCGCAGCGCCTGGCTCTCCGCCGGAATATGGCGTGCCAGACCGAGCAGCAGCCCCCAGCTCAGTTCCAGCGGCGCCGCGCTGCTACTGGCGGTGCCGCACACCGCAATCAGCCGTTCGGCACAGGCGTGCAGATCGATTGAGGCATTGCGCATGCCGGAGGTGACAATCAGCTTCAGATTGGGCAGGCGGCCTATCAGCCGGGCGCTGAGCGGGGTGCGTTCGCGCATCACCACCAGAATGTCGGCGTGCGCGATGTGAGCGACCAGTTCATCTTCGTCGGCGTAGTGGCGGTGCAGCGCGGTAGTTTTTACCTGCGGTTGCAGCGATGCCCAGTCGGCCAGCGACAGGGCAACATTTTGATAATCATCAAGAATGATGCAGTTCAGGCTCATGGTGGTCCTCAACGGGAAGCGGTTGGCGCCCCTGCTGATTAAGCCAGGCGCGAAGCTGGTTATTGTCCATCGGACGGGCGTAATAATAGCCCTGAATAAACACCACGCCACGCTGCTGCAGATACTGAAATTGCAACGCGGTTTCTACCCCTTCACCCAGTACCTCGAGCTGCAGCTTGTGGCACAGATTGATGATGGCATCCAGCACCGGGGTTTCGATCTCCAGTCCTTCAATGGCGTTGATAAAGCCGCGGTCAATCTTCAGGTAATCGAGCGGGAAGGTCATCAGATAGGAGAGCGCGCAGTGGCCGGTGCCGAAGTCGTCAATCGCCACCTTCATGCCGTGCGACTGCAGATAGCGCAGCTTGCGCGACACCGCGTCGCCGTCCTCAATCAGGCTGCGCTCGGTAAGCTCCAGCGTGATCAGCATCTGTTTGTCACGGATGTTGCGGGCAAAACGCATCATGTCCTGCACAAAATCGGGGTGTTGCAGATGCTCAGCCGCGAGGTTAAAGCCAATGTGGAAGCCCGGTTCAACCTGCCAGCTCTGGATATCTTCCGCCATCATCGCCAGCAAATGCTGGGTCAGCGGGACAATCATGCCTTCCGCTTCGGCATGGCTGATGAAGATATCCGGGCGGATCATTTCGCCGTTGGGCCGCTGCCAGCGCATCAGCGCTTCCGCACCGGTGCAGCGCTGAATCCCGGTGCTGTACACCGGCTGATAGTGCACCGTGAACTCACGGTTGCGTATCGCCCGGCGAATTTCATCCGCCCATGAGAGGCGGCGGCGCAGCCAGTTGGCGGTCAGCACCATCAGCAAAATCGAAAAGATGGCGGCCATTGGCAGGAAAATAAGCAGCGCCTGACGCCAGGCTTTGATCAGCTCGGCGGCGGGTACCGTCACGCTGACGCTGATTGGATAGCGGCTGGACTCCGCCTGATAGTTGGCGCTGCTGAGGTACAGCAGCTCTGGCTGGTCGTCCGGACCGCTGGCGATGGGGCTGCCGCCGTTGAAGCGCAGACTCATCTGATAACGGTTCGACTCGCCGATGGCGCGCATGAAGTCCATCAGATACTGACCATCAATCACCGCCCAGAAACCGCTGCTGTCCGGCAGGTGACGCACGAAAATCACCGCCGGGCGATCCGGTACGCCGGAGGTGCCGCGAATCGACAGGCTCCACCAGGCTTTGCCGGTCACCGGCGGCGACTGCATCATCATCCCGGCCAGCGTGTCGTGCTGAAGCCCGTAAGCCGACGAGCAGGTGATTTCGCTGCCCTGCAGGGTACCAATCGAGCGGAAGTAGGCGTTAAGGGTGCCGGCGCGCTGCAAATCTTCATCAATATCGGCGCAGCGACGATTCTGGTACTGACGCAGGCGGGTCACCATGTCCCAGGCGCTGTCGCTCATCTTTTCTGCCTGCGTCAGCAGGGCATTGGCGGTGGCAATTTGCTGCTGGCTGACCGTATGGCGCGCCTCAATGGCTGTGCAAAATATGCCCAGCACCAGCGGTAATAACCCGGCACAGACAATCAACAGCCAGCCAAAATCGCGTTGTCGTTTTTGCAGAGGCACCAGACTTTCCTCGGTCGGTTTAAGCAGCATTCAGGGAGCGCGTTACGGCGTCAGCAGCATAACACTTTCCCGCGGCCGTGCATGTTAGCGTTTTGATTTTCCACCAATCTGATACAAGTCAATTATGGTTCGCGCTTTGCGTTTATTGACAATGTTTTGCCGTTACTGGCATTTCCCGGCAGGAAAAAGCCTGTGGCACGGGATGAGTAAGAATGTTGCGCCAGAATCATCAGGCATGGCGATGCGCGCTGACGCCATACGGCGGCAGCGTCACTGCGCAGGGAAGTTGCCAGACGATCGGCAAAAACGGATCGTCTGGCATCGTGGCGTGATAAGACGTTACGGGCGCGGCGCGGGCCGGTTAGCTTTGACGCGCAGGCGCGGTTTGGGGCGGCCATTACCCAGCATTATCGCCAACCGGCTGCCGCCCGGCGTGGTTTCCATCAGGATTTTGGTGACGCTGGTCAGCGGCACCGACAGCAGCATCCCGACCGGACCGAGCAGCCAGCCCCAGAAAATCAGCGACAGAAACACCACCAGCGTTGACAGTCCCAGCCCGCGTCCCATCAGGCGCGGTTCCAGCATATTGCCAAACACCATGTGAATGGCACTGAACAGCGCCGCCACCAGCACGGCGTCATACACATCATTCAGCACCAGCGCCTGAATAAACGGCGGCACACCGGCGATAATCGGGCCGATATTGGGGATAAAATTGAGGATAAAGGCGACAACGCCCCAGAACAGCGCAAATTTGACGTCCAGCAGCATCAGCACCAGCCACACCGCCAGCCCGGTAATCAGGCTGACTAGCGTTTTCAGTGCCAGATAGTGCGTGACGCCCTTCAGCGCTTTGTGCAATCCGGCGATGCGGATCTGCGGATTCATCATCGCATTGCGCAGTTTGTACGGCAGATGGTGCACCTCAAACAGCATGAACACCACGGTCAGAATCAACAGCACCACATTGGTCATGGCACCCGAGAACTGCGCCAGCAGCGTGGTAGCCATGTTCATAATCACATTGGGATCGAGCCGTGCCGCCAGTGCGCTGGTGGAGATATTGATATGAAACTGCGCGGCGAAATGCTGCAGCACCGTCAGCTTCTGTTCCAGCAGGCTGCGGATTTGCGGATAGGTATCGCTGAACTCGCTTACCGAACTGGCCAGCACCCCGACCAGCAGCAGCATCACAATGAAGATCACCGTGATCACCAGCGAGATCGCCACGCCGCGCCGCAGACCCCGGCGCATCAGCAGGGTCACCAGCGGATTAAGCACAATCGCCAGGAAGCTGGCGAGTAAGAAGGGCACCAGAATATCTGACGCGGCACGAATGCCCGCCAGAATAATCACTAACATCGCCAGC
The DNA here is from genome assembly GCA_039593635.1 of Enterobacterales bacterium. Classification (GTDB taxonomy): domain Bacteria; phylum Pseudomonadota; class Gammaproteobacteria; order Enterobacterales; family Enterobacteriaceae; genus Enterobacter. The sequence continues at coordinate 88,455 of JBCNOW010000012.1, read as the reverse complement.
TTGACCAGGATGTTCTGGCCAATTTTCTCCTGTGGCTTTTCGTTCATTCCCTCTCCTGAATGGTGGTTCGCTGTGGAAAGTGTAGTTGAACGCCAGTAAGTAATTGTTTGTTTAGGAGTAAGCGAAGCGAACCCGATAAGCACCGCCGGAGATACCGCCATCAGCCCGCCGCTAATCGACGGTGCGCACGGCGAGAAAAGGCGTATAGTAAAGCTTCAGCTATAAAAATTCCGTCAAACACGAGCGCAATCACTCATGCCTGACCAGCCCGCCGCGGCCGAATACAGCCGTTTTCGTCTGAATTTACAGATTCTCTCCATCGTGAAGTTCAACTTCGCCACCTATCTGACCATTGGCCTGCCGCTGGCGGTGCTGCCGGGCTTTGTCCATGACGGCCTGGGCTACAGCGCTTTCTGGGCCGGCGTGGTGATCAGCCTGCAATATGTCGCCACGCTGCTGAGCCGTCCGCATGCCGGTCGCTATGCCGACAGCTGGGGACCCAAAAAAGTGGTGGTGCTTGGGCTGTTTGGCAGCCTGGTGAGCGGACTGTGTATTTTGCTGTCGGCGCTGATAGAGGAGCAGGAAGTGCTCAGCCTCGCGCTGCTATGCCTCGGGCGCGTGCTGCTGGGCGTCGGGCAGAGTTTCTGCGGCACCGGCACCTCGCTGTGGGGCGTGGCGAAAGTCGGCTCGCTGCATATTGGCCGGGTGATCTCCTGGAACGGCATTGTCACCTATGGCGCGATGGCGATTGGCGCACCGCTTGGGGTGATGATCTTTCGCAGCGGCGGCCTGCTGCTGCTCTCCAGCGTGATTATCGCCATCAGCGTGCTGGCGATAGTGCTGGCGCTGCCCCGTGCACCGGTGAAAGGCAGCAAGGCCAAACCGCTGCCGTTCCGCGCGGTGCTCGGTAAGGTGTACGGTTTTGGCCTGCTGCTGGCGATGGGCTCGGCGGGCTTTGGCGTGATCGCCACTTTTATCACCCTGTTTTATCAGGAGCAGGGCTGGGACGGTGCCGCCTTCGCGCTGACGCTGTTCAGCGCTGCGTTCGTCGGCATGCGCCTGCTGTTTCCCAATGCCATTAATAAGCTCGGCGGGCTGCGCGTCGCCAGCCTGTGTTTTGCCGTCGAGGCGATTGGCCTGCTGCTGGTGGCGGGCGCGTTCGATCCGTGGATGGCGAAGTTCGGCGCTTTTCTCACCGGCGCCGGTTTCTCGCTGGTTTTTCCGGCGATTGGTGTGGTCGCAGTCAAAGTGGTACCGCAGCAGAACCAGGGCAGCGCGCTGGCCACCTACACTGCGTTTATGGATCTGTCGCTCGGCATCACCGGTCCGATCGCGGGTTTTATCATGAGCTTCGCCGGCGTACAGCTGGTGTATCTGCTGACTGCGCTGCTGGTGGGATTTGCGCTGCTTTGTACCCTGCGGATGATCAAGCGTCAGGCTGGGATGCCAGCCGAGGACGCTGCGTCCAGGTCGCCATAAATGGCGCCCCTACAGCATGACAGAGCGCGCATTGATGCGCACCGAGTAATCCGCTGCTGCAATCACGCATGGGGTGGGGGAACAGGTGAAAAAAAGGCCTCCGACCGAGGCCAACACTAACAAAAGCGTGTCGCTAAGACACAGATAAGGGTTCGTTTCACATCGCATTGTCTGCAGATGCTGCAAAGAAAACATTTATTTCGTTTTAGTTGAATTATGAAATAACGGATATTGGATCTGCCTCGCAAAAATTTCATATTTCGTTTCATCCAGCTACGCTCCGGCGCTGACCCTCTCGCTGACTGATCGTCCTGCCAATCTCCCTGCTGCTGATTACGGGTGCAGGCAGCATCGGCATTGTCATCAGGCCCGCACTTTACACCAGTCCGCTAACGCTGGCGGAAAAATGCGATCCAGGCCGCTAAAAGTAAATTTTCCAAAAAGAACTATTTGAAAAATTTATTTCACTGTAATAGCTTCATAGCACGCTTTCCGTATTGCCTGATCGGGCGCGACCCAGACTGACCCGCGGCCTGCAGGGACCTTACACATCAAAGAGGCAACGACATGACTATCGTAGGAAACTTTATCGGCGGCAAAATCACGCACAGCGCCAGCAACGAAACCATTCCGGTCTACGATCCGGCGACCGGCAAAGTGATCCGCGAACTGACGCAAAGCACGGCGGCAGAAGTGGCGCAGGCCATTGAGGTCGCCCATGCGGCGTTTCCGGAATGGTCGAAAACGGCGCCGCTGCGTCGTGCCCGCGTCATGTTCAACTTCAAAGCGCTGATGGAAAAACATCGCGATGAACTGGCGGCGCTGATTGTTTCTGAGCACGGTAAAGTCTGGTCCGATGCGCTGGGTGAGCTGACGCGCGGCATCGAGGTGATCGAATTTGCCTGCGGCATTCCGCACCTGATCAAAGGGGAAAACTCACCGAACGTCGGTTCCGGCGTTGACAGCTATTCGCTGATGCAGCCGGTGGGCGTGGTCGCGGGCATTACGCCGTTCAACTTCCCGGCGATGGTGCCGCTGTGGATGTTCCCCATCGCGCTGGCGTGCGGTAATACCTTTGTGCTGAAGCCGCCGGCGCTCGATCCTTCTGCCTCGGTACGCATGGCTGAACTGCTGAAAGAAGCGGGGCTGCCGGATGGTGTGTTCAACGTGGTGCACTCCTCAAACGAAGACGCCGAGCAGCTGTATAAAGATCCTCGCATCGCGGCGGTCAGCTTCGTTGGCTCGTCCGGCGTGGCCGAGCACATCTACAAAACCGCCAGCGCGCATGGCAAACGCGTGCAGGCCTTCGGCGCCGCGAAAAACCACGCCATTGTGATGCCGGATGCCGATCTGGATGCCACTGTGAACGCCATCATGGGCGGTGCTTTCGGTTCTGCCGGGGAACGCTGCATGGCGCTGCCGGTGGTGGTGGCGGTTGGCGACGATACAGCCGATAAACTGATTTCGCGCCTGACGCCGCTGATCAAAGCGCTGCGCGTGGGGCCGGGCATGCAGCAGGGTGCCGAAGAGAATGAAATGGGGCCAGTGGTATCCGCTGCGCACCAGAAGAAAGTGCTGGGCTACATCGACAAAGGTGAGCAGGAAGGCGCGACGCTGGTGGTTGATGGACGCGGCGTGAAAGTCGCGGGCCATGAAGAGGGCTACTACGTTGGCGGTACGCTGTTCGATAACGTCACGCCGGAGATGGTGATTTGGCGCGAAGAGATTTTCGGACCGGTGCTGAGCATCATGCGCGCCAGCGACTTCGACAGCGCGCTGCAGCTGGTGAATAGCCACGAATTTGGTAACGGCAGCGCCATCTTCACCAGCAACGGCCATACTGCCCGTGAATTTGTGCACAACGTGGAAGCGGGCATGGTGGGCGTCAATGTGCCGGTGCCCGTGCCGATGGCGTTCCACAGCTTTGGCGGCTGGAAGCGTTCAGTGTTTGGTGCGCTCAACGTGCACGGTCCGGACGGGGTGCGTTTCTACACCCGCATGAAAACGGCGACCGTGCGCTGGCCGAGCGGTCAGCAGACCGTTTCTGAATTCAGTATGCCAACGCTGGGTTAATGTCGCGCAACAGGAGAAACAGGATGTCACTGATTTCAAAAGTGCAGCAGCCGGACAGCCACGGGCGTATCCAGCACGTGACGCCCGAGAGCGCCGGCTGGGAATATGTGGGCTTTGACGCTTATCTGCTGAAAAAGGGCCAGACGCTGCGGTTAAGCAGCGGCGAGAGAGAGCTGTGCCTGGTGCTGGTGGCCGGTCTGGCGTCGGTGAAAACCCGCGACGCAGAATTCCCTGGCATCGGTAAGCGCCTGTCGCCGTTTGAGCGCACGCCGCCTTACTCGGTTTACGTGCCGCATCATGATGAGGTTGAAGTCACTGCCGACAGCGATCTGGAACTGGCGGTATGCAGTGCGCCGGGCAGTGGCAATCTGCCGGCGCGGCTGATTGCACCGCAGGATGTAGGCGTGGAGCACCGTGGCAAAGGGCGCAACCAGCGCCTGGTGCATAACATTCTGCCGGATAATCAACCGGCCGACAGCCTGCTGGTGGTCGAGGTGTATACCGACGAGGGCGCGACCAGTTCGTACCCCAGCCACAAGCACGATGAGAAGGACAGCCCGGACGAAACCTATCTGGAAGAGACCTATTATCACCGTTTCGATCCTGAGCCCGGTTTCGCCATGCAGCGCGTCTACACCGACGACCGTTCGCTCGACGAGTGTATGGCCCCGTATAACCGCGATGTGGTAACGGTGCCGCGCGGGTATCATCCGGTGGCGACTCTGGCCGGTTACGATAACTATTATTTGAACGTGATGGCCGGGCCGGTACGGCTGTGGAAATTTACCTGGGAAAAGGATCACGCCTGGGTGAACAGTGAGCAGTATCCGCGCCGTTAATCGGGTCTCCGCGCGGTCGCCGGAAATGCGCACCAGGTTAAACGGCACACGCATTCACTGATGCGCACAGATAAAAAAGGCAGCCAGATGGCTGCCTTTGTTCCATTCGGTACCCGGGGTTTATTCGCTGCTGCTGTTATTCAGCGCCAGCGACACCGCCAGGGTTTGCGCCAGGCACAGCGAGGCCACCTGCGAGCGGAAGCCATCCACCTGCGCTTCGCGCACCACAAAACAGACATCGCTGAACGCTGCCAGCGGGCTGACCTGGCTGTCGGTGATGGCGATCTGATGCGCGCCACGTTTAGCGCCCAGCTCCACCAGTTCCACCGCTTCGCGCGCATACGGCGAGTAGCTGATAGCGATGACCACGTCTTTCGGATTCACCATGCTGAGCTGTTCAGTGAACATGCCGCCCAGGCCATCAATCAGAAAAGCGCGACGCTCCAGATGGCGCAGCGCATACACCAGATACGAGGCCACGCTGAACGAGCGGCGCAGACCGATGATGTAGATGTTCTCCGCCTCGTTGAGCATCTTCACCGCTTTGTTCAGCTGGTCGGGATTCGCCTGCATCGCCAGCTGCTGCAGCGCCTGGCTGTTGACCATGGTAAAGACGTTGAGGATCTCCACCGGGCTCTCCGGTGAGCTGGCGCTGTCGTCGGTGGCCGTCTGGCGGAACAGGCGCGCCCGTTCGGTATAGTTCACGGTCTCTTCCATCAGGTGCTGACGAAAGACCTGTTTCATTTCGTTGAAGCCGCTAAAGCCGAATGCGTTGGCGAAGCGGATCAGCGTGGAGGGCGGAACATCCGCCTGCTGGGCGATAGAGGCGACGGTATCAAACGCGATGCTGTTGCTGTTATCAAGGATATAACGAGCCACCTGCTTCAGGCGTTTACTCAGCGTCTCGTAGCGACGACGGATATCGTCCTGTAACAAGGTTAATTGCGTTGGGTTATTGGTCATTACTTCGGCCCGTCAGAAAAGGAAATATGGCTGGATAATGAGCGCTATAGTACCAGATGGATGGAAAATTTCATTTGTTTGACGCTATCGTGAAGGCTATTTCATCGGTTTATGAATTGCCTCACAAAACTCAGGGGGTTGAGGGCTTGCCCTCACCCTAACCCTCTCCCGCAGGCGGGAGAGGGAACAGTCCGGAGCGGTCTGATCGGTCTGACAGGGCTGGTACAATGCTTAACGACCTGCCTGAACGGCTCCCTCTCCCGGTGGGAGAGGGCTGGGGTGAGGGCATCCGCTCGCAACACACTAAAAAGCGGCCCGTCAGGCCGCTTCTCAGTACATCCTCTTCAAATCCGTCAGCCGCGCGCGGCGCGCCAGTAGCCAATCAGGCGCAGATAATTGCCTTTCACGGTCTCAATCAGCGCCTTATCATCCAGCTCACCGTTCAGCCACTGGCGTGACGGCTGGCCAAAAATGGTGCGACCGACGGCAAAACCTTTCACCCACGTCGCCTGCGCGGCGGCGGCGAAGCCGGCTTTCAGCTTCTCTTCCGGCGCATCAAGGCCGAGTAACAGAATGCCGCGACAGTGCGGATCCTGCTGCTCAATCAGCTCGCCGATCGCCTGCCAGCTCTCCGCCGTCAGCGGTGGTAACTTCCACCAGTCCGGCTGCACGCCCAGGCTATAGAAGTGGCTCAGCATGTCGTAATAGTAGGACTCGTTACGGTCCGGGTTGCTCTCCGGCAGAATCACTTCCAGCAGCAGCTCGTGCCCGCTTTTGTTACAGCTGCGCCACACGTCAAGAACCAGCTCGTCCTGCTCTTTACGCAGTTCAGCACTGTCATGGGGATGATAAAACACCAGGCACTTGACGACGTGTTCGGCCGGCCAGTCCACTAGCTGAGAGCCAATATTGCCGTGCTCAAGACGCAGTGGTCGTGAGCTCGGCAGCTCGATGGGCCGCCCAATCCACCAGTGCTTGCCGGTGATGGCGTTGAGCGCTTTCTGGCCGTACGTGGTATCCGCCAGGATGCCACTCTTCTCATTGAGACCGGCTTCGTTAGCCGCCTCCTGTGCCGCCTGCAGCAGCAGCAGCTTCAGCTGCGGAATGCGCTCCTCGCTGACGCCCGCTTCGCGCGCCATATCGGCCAGCTGTTTACGGTGGTCAAAGGCGAACACATTCAGCTCCGGCCACTGCTGCTTACGCGTGGTAACGCGATGCAGATGATTGAGGCGCGCGTCCAGATCCGGGCGTTTCACCGCGTTATCGCGGCTGAGGAAATCGTCCAGCTCTTCTTTCGTTGGCATCGCCGGCGCACAGCCGTGACGGGATACCACCAGCGCGCCACAGGCGTTGGCGTAGCGGCACGCCTGCTCCCAGCTCTCATCGTTGAGCCAGCCGCGCAGCAGGCCCGACATAAACGCATCGCCGGCGCCCAGCACGTTGAGCACCTCAACGCGCACGCCGCTGTGCAGGCGCGTCTGTTCCCAGCTATCGGGAATCTCGCCCTCAAACACCACACAACCCAGCGGCCCGCGTTTGCAGACCAGCGTGGCGCTGCTGGCCTTACGTACATTTTTCAGCGCGGTCAGCGTATCGGTACTGCCACCGGCGATATGGAACTCTTCTTCCGTTCCGACGATCAGATCGAAATAGTGCACTACTTCCTGCAGCTGCTGCGTCACCTGGCCGGATTCGATGAAACGCGTTTCACCGTCACCCAGTGACGTAAGACCCCATAGCACCGGGCGATAATCGATATCCAGCGCGGTGCGCAGGCCGTTGCGCCGGGCGATATCCAGCGCTTTCAGCACCGCCGCCCGCGTGTCCGGATGCGACAGGTGGGTGCCGGTTACCGCCACGGCGCGGGACGAGGTAATGAACTCTTCGCGAATGTCCTCGGGAACCAGCCCCATATCCGCACAGTTGTCGCGATAGAAAATCAGCGGAAAGGTCTCTTCGTCTTTGATGCCGAGAATCACCAGCCCGGTCAGGCGCTGCTTATCGGTGATCAGCCCGTCAGTATTGCAGCCCACGCGCTGCAGCTCTTCACGCAGGAAGCGGCCATTGTGTTCGTCACCGACGCGCGCCAGCATCGCCGACTTCAGCCCCTGGATCGCGGTGCCATAGGCTACGTTGCCGGAAGAGCCGCCGAGGTATTTGTTAAAGCTGGTCATATCTTCCAGGCGCGAGCCAATTTGCTGGCCGTAAAGATCGACGGCGATGCGTCCAATACAAATCACATCAAGCCGCTTCTGTTGTGTACTCATACTGATGGTTTCCTTCTGTGATAAGCAGACACGGCGGGCGCTGCCGCCCACTATCAAGCGCAATGCTTCCGGGGTCTCAGGGTGCCTGACTGGCTATGTGGGCAGTATGAGGAATAAAAATTCCAAACACAATATGAAATGAAACATCCATCGCGATTTTGTGAGCCAGGTAAAACTCTGGTGCCGCTACCTTTCCCGCCCTTTACGGCTTGCCCGTTTCGCGGGTGCTCTGGCTTGTGAGCCAGCTCGCAGGAAATGATGACGGATGAGAGGAAGCTGCTGACGTGAAATGAAATTTCGTTATGATGACTGAGGCATAGCAGGCTGTTTCACTTTGCTGTCATCCCGTCCCGTCATCGCCCGCGTTTCAGCGCCGAATTTGATCTTCATCGCAAAATGAAATGTTTCTTCTGTAATCAGGTTTAATGGAAAAAACATTTGTTTATAATCGCCACACGTTTCACTTAGCGTCGGGCGCGTTTTCACCGCCGACCCGAATCGCGTCGTACCCCCTGAGCGGGTACCACATGTAAAGGAAGAAGCATATGGGCACTATCAGACTGACTACCGCACAGGCGCTGGTGAAATTTCTGGATAACCAGTACCTGAACGTTGACGGCGTTGAAACCAAATTCGTGCACGGCATCTTTGCTATTTTCGGCCACGGCAATGTGCTCGGCCTCGGCCAGGCGCTGGAGCAGGACAGCGGCGATTTACAGGTGTATCAGGGCCGTAACGAGCAGGGTATGGCGCACGCTGCCATCGGTTTTGCCCGGCAGTCGCTGCGCCGTCAAATCATTGCCTGTACCTCTTCCGTCGGACCGGGTGCCGCCAACATGATTACCGCGGCAGCCACGGCAACAGCCAACCGGATTCCACTGCTGCTGCTGCCGGGCGATGTGTTCGCCACGCGCCAGCCGGACCCGGTGCTGCAGCAGATCGAGCAGAGTCACGATCTCAGCATCAGCACCAACGATGCCTTCCGCGCAGTGAGTAAATACTGGGACCGCGTGAGCCGTCCGGAACAGCTGATGACCGCCTGTATCAATGCGCTGCGCGTGCTGACCGATCCGGCGGAAACCGGGGCGGTAACGCTGGCGCTGCCGCAGGATGTGCAGGGCGAAGCCTGGGATTTCCCGGAATACTTCTTCCAGAAACGCGTGCATTTGCTTGACCGGCGTCTGCCGACGGCGGCCCAGCTGGACGCGGCGCTGGCATTGATTGCGCGTAAGCGCAAGCCGCTGATTGTAGTGGGTGGCGGCGTGAAATACTCCGATGCCGGTCAGGCGCTGCTGAGCTTTGCCGAGCGTTTCAATATTCCATTTGCCGAAACGCAGGCCGGCAAAGGCACCATCGTTTCCGACCATCCGCTGAATGTGGGCGGCGTGGGTGAAACCGGCTGTCTGGCGGCGAACCTGCTGGCCAAAGAGGCCGATCTGGTGATCGGTATTGGTACGCGCTATACCGATTTCACTACGGCTTCAAAATGGATCTTCCAGCATCCGGAAATCAGCTACCTCAACATTAACGTCAACAACTTCGACAGCTACAAGCTGGATGGCGTGCAGCTGCTGGCGGATGCACGCGAAGGATTAACCGCGCTGGAAGCCGGACTGAACGGCTTTGAGAATCACTGGGGTGGCCAGATTGAACAGGCGCAGAGCAAGCTGCTGAAAGAGACGCAGCGCGTGTACGCCGCCACTTTCAACACCGATGACTTTATTCCGGAAATCGCTGACCACATCGATCGCACCGCGCTGTTCGCCGAGTTTGAGCGTTTGACAAAGTCGGTGCTGACGCAGAGCAGCGTGCTGGGCACCTTAAACGAACAGCTGCCAAAGGATGCGGTGATTGTCGCCGCCGCCGGCAGTCTGCCGGGTGACCTGCAGCGCGTATGGCGCACCAAAGATTACAACGCGTATCACGTTGAGTACGGCTACTCGTGCATGGGTTACGAAGTGAATGCCGCGCTGGGCGTGAAGCTGGCACAGCCGCAGCGCGAAGTCTACGCCATGGTGGGTGACGGCTCGTTCATGATGCTGCACTCCGAGCTGGTCACCTCGATTCAGGAAGGGGCGAAAATCAACGTCATCCTGCTGGATAACATGACCAATGGCTGCATCAACAACCTGCAGATGGAACACGGCATGGACAGTTTCAACACCGAGTTCCGCTTCCGTAATCCGCAGGGCGGCAAGCTGGATGGCGGCTTCGTGCCGGTTGATTTCGCGGCGATAGCCGCCGGCTACGGCTGTAAAACCTACCGTGTCACCACGCTGGAGCAGCTGAAGGCGGCGCTGGAAGATGCGCAGCAGCAGACGGTTTCGACCCTGATTGACATCAAAGTGCTGCCAAAAACCATGGTGCACAAATACTTCAGCTGGTGGCACGTCGGCGTGGCGCAGGCTTCCACCTCAGAGCGGACGCAGCAGGTGGCCGACAAGCTCAATCAGCATATTCAACAGGCGCGTAAGTACTAACCCTTTTCAGGCCGGCGCTGCCCGGCCCGTTTTACCCTACTTATCCGACTCTACAGGTGTAATTATGACGCTCAAACTCGGTGTAATCGGTACCGGCGCAATTGGTCAGGAACATATTCGTCGCTGCAACAACGTGCTGCAGGGCGCAAAAGTGGTGGCGGTTTCAGACATCAATGTGGAAGGTGCACGCGCGGCGCTGCAGCGGCTGAATATCCAGGCCGAAGTGTATCAGGATGGCCATCAGGTGATTAACTCGCCGGAAGTGGATGCCGTGCTGGTGACCTCGTGGGACCCGACGCATGAAGAGTTCACGCTGGCCGCGATTGCCGCCGGGAAACCGGTGTTCTGCGAGAAGCCGCTGGCACTGAGCGCGGAGGGCTGCCGTCGCATTGTCGACGCCGAGATTGCGCACGGCAAGCGTCTGGTGCAGGTGGGCTTTATGCGCCCGTATGATGCCGGCTATCGCGCGCTGAAAAAGGTGATCACCGATGGTGACATCGGCGAGCCGCTGATGCTGCACTGCGCGCACCGTAATCAGAGCGTCGGCGAGAATTACACCACCGACATGGCTATTACCAACACCCTGATACACGAGCTGGATGTCCTGCGCTGGCTGACCGAGGACGATTACAAAAGCGTGCAGGTGGTGTTCCCGCGCACGACCTCAAAGTCACACGCGAAGCTGAAAGATCCGCAAATCGTGCTGTTTGAAACGCAGAAGGGCATCCGCATCGATGTGGAGATCTTTGTGAACTGCGCGTATGGCTATGACATTCAGTGTGAAGTGGTGGGCGAGGAGGGCATCGCCAGACTGCCGGAGCCGTCGGCGATTCAGATGCGCAAAGATGCCCGCCTTGGCAACGCGCTGCTGACCGACTGGAAAGATCGCTTTATCGACGCCTACGACGTTGAGCTGCAGGCGTTTATCAATGATGTGAAAGCAGGCCAGCTGAGCGGGCCTTCCGCCTGGGATGGCTTTGCCGCCTCGGTGGCTGCTGATGCCTGCCTGAAGGCGCAAACCAGCGGCGCGATTGAGCCCGTTGCCATGCCGCCGCGTCCGGCGTTTTACCAGAAATAATCAGGCGCGTGCGCTAAACCTATCCACGGCAGCGGATTACCGCTGCCTCTCTGTATCAGGGAGCTGAAAATGAACCAAGAGAACGTCAAACTGGCGATTGCGCCGATTGGCTGGACCAACGACGACATGCCGGAACTCGGCAGCGAAAATACTTTCCAGCAAACGGTCAGCGAAATGGCGCTGGCGGGTTTCACCGGCAGCGAAGTGGGCAGCAAGTATCCGCGCGATCCGGCGGTGCTGAAGCCGATGCTGGATATCCGCGGTATTCAGATTTGTAACGCCTGGTTTAGTACCTTTTTTGCCAACGGTGACAAAGCGAAAACCATCGATCAGTTCATCAATCACATGAATTTCCTGCACGCCATGGGCGCGCGCGTGATTGGCTGCTCGGAACAGAGCAAAAGCATTCAGGGCACGTCGCTGCCGGTGCTGGAGCAGAAGCCGGTTTTCACGGACGAAGAGTGGCGCCTGACGGCAGAAGGTTACAACGAACTGGCGGCGATCGCGGCGCAGAAAGGGATGCGCGTGACGCTGCATCATCACATGGGCACCGGCATTCAGACGCCAGCCGAAATCGACCGTTTTATGGCAATGACCAACGATAACGTCGGTCTGCTGTACGACACCGGCCACATTTACTACTCCGAAGGATCACAGCAGGTGATGCTGGATGTGCTGACCCAGCATCTGCCGCGTATTTTCCACGTGCATCTGAAGGATGTGCGTGACAGCGTGGTGGCAGAGGTGCGCGCAAACTCGCTGTCGTTCCTCGACGGAGTGAAGAAAGGCACCTTCACCGTACCAGGCGATGGCGTTATCGATTTCAAACCGGTATTCAAAATCCTCGATGATTACGGCTATAAAGGCTGGATGGTGGTCGAAGCGGAACAGGATCCGGCCATCGCTAACCCATTCGAATATGCAGTGAAAGCCCGTAAATATATTCGTGACAATGCCGGGCTGTAAGTTAGCGTGTTAATTAGCGCAATGAATTGCGCCGCTACGGTAAATGCGGCAGTGACTTTCGTCATTATCGACCGCACACACTGTAGCGGCGCGATTTATCGCGCTATGTATCAATTGCTCCTCTGCAATTGACTCATTTCGTTGTCTTTATTCACTGTGTAATTTCCTGAATCCAGTGAGAACATCACGCCACCATCCTGCGTCCGCTGAATTTTCATCAGTAAATTTTTATCAAGGCAATTAGCAGGGGGTTGCATTTGCTTAAAGCAAATGCGGTCCTTTTTTTCTAATGGCTGATATCCCTCACCTAATGCATAAAAATAATAGGTAATGGAGCCATTTTCATTAAAGGCTTTAATATTGTATTTTAATGTTATTTGCTGCTGGTGACTCAACCACCACCTTATTTTTTCGTCGTCAGAATAAGGCAGGTGATCGACGATAATTGATGCAGAATAGTAATCCTGGTGAACGTCAATAACGTTAACTTCCCTGAAGTTCAGGTAGCAGTATATGCCACTGGCTAATGCAACAAGCAGAATTAATCCTGCCCATGTCTTCCTGTTCATTAACGGCCGCCTTCAATATCTATCACAGCATCCATGTTCGTCAGAAAAGGACGAAAGCCAAATTTATCATAACGTTGTAAGGTGAACCTTATCTTAAAAAACTGAAATTGTCTGAATTTATGCTTGTGAATATCATGCGTATCCAGACCGAAATGATCCTGTCCGCTGAAGCGCATTTTTGCCCTCCAGCGCGCACCATTAACGTCAAGACTTAATATGTCAATTTTGGTAGCATAAACATCATGAACAGTAATGCCTAAACCATTTATTTTATCCATAATTAATGAATGGAACTTTGGCAGGATCGAGTTATTAATGGCAGAATTAATATCACCTATATTTTTCAATGGCAGGCCTTTGATACCATAATCAATATTAACATTGAGCGTATCAATTATGGCTTTGTGTGTACTGTTTATGCTTCTGTCGTTCATAATTTTGTCCCGATATGCCATATCCAGCGACAAATCCCGAAACGGCAGGCCGCTGGAGCGCATAAAATGCTCCAGCATCTTATTTATCAGGAAACGTTGCGGGCCAACAAGCGCGAAGGGTAATGACGTGGTTTGCATCTCAGCAAACAGCAGCCTGGCGCACTCCAGCGGTGAAAGCTTTTCGCCAGGTTTCGCATAAGCACCAGCAAAGCGCGACTGGGGATTATGGAAGGGATGCAGCCGCGTCATGCTCCACGGGTCGACCACATTGGAAATGTGGGTGAGGCCGAATTCGTTTTTCATCCGGCGTTCACAGATATCGCCGTAGCGCATATCGTCAGCGCCATAGTCATTAAACATGCGCTGTGTGGTGAAGATATTGAGCGGAAAAGTGGCTAAAGCCATGCGTGATGCTCCCTGTTACTGACGAGTCCGTTAATCCGGTCGCGGATTATTTAGTCAGTAAGCGGAGCGGTGAGAATTGATCTGGTGCAGTACCTTGTGTGAATAACCTCTCGCCAACACAAAAAGAGAAAAAACAAAAACCCCGCGCGGTGGCGGGGTTGAGGACAATGCTTAAGGCGATTACGAAGCCAGCGACAGCGCCGGTTTCTGGCCGTTTTCCGCCAGCCAGTCGCGGATGCGCGCCTGTTCGGCTTCGCTCAGCCACATACCCTGTTTGGTACGACGCCAGATGGCATCGTCCAGCCCGCGCACCCACTCGTGTTCCACCAGATAACGCAGTTCGGCTTCATACAACTCGTGGCCAAAGTGTTCACCCAGATCTTCAAGGCTCTTCGCGCCTCCCAGCAGCACTTCGGTATGGCTGCCGTAGGTGCGGGCAAAGTGGCGCGCCATGCCTTCGCTGATGAACGGATAGCGACGGCGCAGCTTCGCAGCGTAATCATCGCGCGTACCGGCGATATCACCGCCTGGCAGTACGGCGTTTTTGGTCCACGCCGGGCCAATGCCTTTGTAGTACGGCGCCAGTTTTTCCAGCGCATGCTCCGCCAGCTTGCGGTAGGTGGTCAGCTTGCCGCCGAACACGGACAGCAGCGGTGCCTGGCCGTTCTCGTCGTGAATATCCAGCGTGTAGTCGCGGGTGATCGCCTGCGGTGAATCAGATTCGTCATCGCACAGCGGACGCACGCCGGAGTAGGTCCAGACGATATCGTCGCGGGACAGCTGTTTTTTAAAGTGCGCGTTATACACCTTCAGCAGGTAGCTGATTTCGTTCTCATCGATCTCGACGTTTTTCGGATCGCCTTTGTACTCCACGTCGGTGGTACCGATGATCGAGAACTCGTCCATCCACGGGATCACAAACACGATGCGCTTGTCTTCGTTCTGCAGAATGTAGGCCTGCTTCTGGGTGTGCACGCGCGGCACCACAATATGGCTGCCTTTGATCAGGCGAATACCGTACGGCGAAGGCAGATGCATGCCCTCGTCAAAGAACTGTTTCACCCACGGGCCGGTGGCGTTCACCAGGCCGCGCGCTTTCCAGCTGAACTTCTCGCCGGTATCGACGTCTTCCGCTTCCACAATCCACAGGCCGTTTTCACGGCGGGCGCGGGTCGCGCGGGTGCGGGTTTGCACTTCGCCGCCCTGTTTCACCACTTCCTGCGCGTTCGGCACCACCAGGCGCGCATCGTCCACCCAGCAGTCGGAATATTCGAAACCGCGCACGATTTCAGGCTTCAGGACCGATTCTGAGCCAAAACGCAAACCTTTACTGACCCGGCAGGCTGGTGCGTTTACCCAGGTGATCGTACATAAACAGGCCAATGCGGATCATCCACGCCGGACGCAGATGCGGGCGGTGGGGCAGACGGAAACGCATCGGGAAGGCGATGTGCGGTGCCATTTTCAGCAGCACTTCACGTTCGGCCAGCGCTTCGCTCACCAGGCGGAATTCGTAGTGTTCCAGGTAGCGCAGGCCACCGTGAATCAGCTTGGAGCTGGCGGAGGAGGTCGCGCAGGCCAGATCCTGCGCTTCCAGCATCAGCACGGATAAACCGCGTCCTGCGGCATCTACCGCAATGCCGGCACCGTTGATGCCACCGCCTATCACAATCAGATCTTTGGTTTCCACGTCATCTCCTCCGATGTTCGGAATAGTTCTAAAATGTTCGTTTTCGAGCGTAATAATAATCGGAAACCAACATTGACGCCAGCGCTTTTGGTAACATCAAAAAAACAATTTAGAGTGATATGGATAACATAATGGCGTTTACCCGCCGCCAGGACGAAAAAAATCACATATCCACAGTATTTGTCAGGTTATGGCGGCGGCTTATCAGGGTAAACTAACGCCAATTGATGACGAGGTAATGAGAGACCCATGGAAACCTTCGAGTGTATTAACGTCCTGCAGGCTAACGAGCATCTGGCACAGGGAAAAGCGCAGCTGGTGGACATCCGCGATCCGCAAAGCTTCGCGATGGGCCACGCCACCGGTGCCCAACATCTGACCAACGACACCCTGGGCGCGTTTATGCGCGACAACGGCATCGACCAGCCGGTGATGGTGATGTGCTATCACGGCAACAGCAGCAAAGGCGCGGCGCAGTTCCTGTTCAGCCAGGGCTTTAGCGACGGGTCTACAGCGTCGACGGCGGTTTCGATGCCTGGCGCGCGGCGTTTCCGACGCAGGTCGCCATCGGCAGCCTCTGATTGACCGATTAAAGGAAGGAGAGCACCGCATGATGCGCATCACCCAGTTTAACCAGCCGCGCGTCGCCCAGGCGTTTGTCGATTATATGGCGACGCGGGGCGTCACGCTGCGTATTGAGCGCGAAAGCCACTATGTCATTGTGCTGGATGACGACAGCAAGCTGGAGATGGTCGAAAACGAACTCGCGCAGTTCGTGCGCGATCCCAACCATCCACGCTATCAGGCGGCGAGCTGGCACAGCGGTACCACCGACAGCGGTCTGCGTTATGAGCGTGGCAATATCTGGGCAAACATTCGCGAACGCGCGGGCCCGCTCACGCTGACCATCATGATCGCCTGCGTGGCGGTGTTTATCCTGATGCAGATCGTCGGCGACGATGTGGTGCTCGGCTGGCTGGCCTGGCCGGCAGATTCATCACAATATTTTGAGGTCTGGCGCTGGTTCAGCCACGCGCTGATGCACTTCTCGCTGCTGCATATTCTCTTCAACCTGATGTGGTGGTGGTATCTCGGCGGTGCGGTTGAGAAGCGGCTCGGCAGCGGCAAGCTGATCGTTATCACGCTGATTTCAGCGCCCTGCTGAGCGGCTGGATGCAGGCGAAGTTCAGCGGCGTGCTGTTTGGCGGGCTGTCCGGCGTGGTCTATGCGCTGATGGGCTACTGCTGGCTGCGCGGCGAGCGCGATCCCGAAAGTGGCATTTATCTCGAGCGCGGCCTGATTGGCTTCGCTATTGTATGGCTGGTGATTGGCTGGTACGGCGCCTTTGGCCTGTCGATCGCCAACGGTGCGCACGTCACCGGTTTGCTGGTGGGGCTGGCAATGGCGTTCGTTGATACGCGCAAACGCGCACGTCGCTAGTAGCAGGATAAAAAGAACACGGCCTTGAGCCGAGGAGAGAGATGATGAAACAAACACAACGTCATGACGCCATTATCGAACTGGTCAAACAACAGGGATATGTCAGTACCGAAGAGCTGGTGGAGCAGTTTGCCGTCAGCCCGCAGACCATCCGTCGCGATCTGAACGATCTGGCCGATCAAAACAAAATTCTGCGTCACCACGGCGGCGCGGCGCTGCCTTCCAGCTCGGTCAACACCTCGTGGCAGGATCGCAAAACGACGCGGACGGCGGAAAAGGCACGCATCGCCGAGCGCAAAGTGGCGAGCCAGATCCCGAACGGTGCGACGCTGTTTATTGATATCGGCACCACGCCGGAAGCGGTCGCCCATGCGCTGCTGGATCACAACAATCTGCGCATTGTGACCAACAACCTGAACGTGGCGAATACTCTGATGCAGAAAGACGGATTTCCGCGTGATCCTCGCCGGCGGCGAACTGCGCAGCCGCGACGGCGGGATT
Source organism: Enterobacterales bacterium (assembly GCA_039593635.1). Classification (GTDB taxonomy): domain Bacteria; phylum Pseudomonadota; class Gammaproteobacteria; order Enterobacterales; family Enterobacteriaceae; genus Enterobacter. The sequence continues at coordinate 71,271 of JBCNOW010000012.1, read as the reverse complement.
ATTGGCGAAGCCACGCTCGATTTTATCTCTCAGTTCCGCCTCGATTTCGGCATTCTCGGGATCAGCGGCATTGATACGGACGGTTCGCTGCTGGAGTTCGACTATCACGAAGTGCGCACCAAACGCGCGATTATTGAAAACTCGCGCCACGTGATGCTGGTGGTGGATCACTCGAAGTTTGGCCGTAACGCCATGGTTAACCTTGGCAACATGAGCCTGATTGATTACCTGTATACCGATCAAACCCCGCCATTAAGCGTACTGAAGGTGATTGAACAGCACGAAGTGCATCTGGAGCTGTGCTGATTTCCCAGGTGCGCATCAATGCGCACCCTGTGATGCAGCAGGCCATGCTTACCAAACCGCACCCTTAGTGCATTGTGCCGTATTGTAGGGTCGCCATTGATGGCGACCAGGCCGCAGCGGCACGCCTTTTTTCACTGCTTCTTCATTTCCCTGTCGCTTTTTTCAGCGTCCGCGGCTTAACTTACTCTTTCAGATTTGCGCTTGCCCGTGTTTACCGTTTCGGATGCAAAGGGATGCACTATGTCGCCGCTAAAATTCAATAAAACCCGCTTTGACGCCGCACTGACCCGCCAGTGGCAGCAGCTCGGACTGACTTCCGCCCGGCAGATGACGCCGCATCAGTGGTGGCAGGCGCTCAGCCGGGCGCTGATGGAACTGCTCGCCGCACAGCCGCCCGTGCCGCCGAAAAGTGCTCAGCGCCACGTTAATTATCTCTCAATGGAGTTTCTGCCCGGCCGGCTGACCGGTAATAACCTGCTCAATCTCGGCTGGTATAACGAGGTGGCCGCCGCGCTGGCAGAGCACCAGGTTGAGCTGAATGAACTGCTGGAGGAGGAAGTCGATCCGGCGCTGGGCAACGGCGGACTGGGACGGCTCGCGGCCTGCTACATGGATGCGATGGCGACGGTCGGCCAGCCGGCGATGGGGCACGGCCTCAACTATCAGTACGGCCTGTTTCGTCAGTCGTTTGTGGCCGGACAGCAGCACGAAGCGCCGGATGACTGGCAGCGCGATCGCTATCCGTGGTTCCGCCACAACGCGGCGCTGGATGTGCCGGTGGGGCTGGGCGGTAAGGTTAAAAAGCGCGACGATGGCAGCGTCGAGTGGCGTCCGGCACAGCAGCTGATCGGCCAGGCCTGGGATCTGCCGGTAATCGGCTATCGCAACGGCATCACGCTGCCGCTGCGCCTGTGGCAGGCCACCAGCGCGCAGCCGTTTGACCTGACGCTGTTTAACGCCGGGAAGTTCCTGCAGGCGGAGCAGCCGGGCATTGAAGCCGACAAGCTGACCAAAGTGCTCTATCCCAATGACAACCATGCGCCAGGTAAACGTCTGCGGCTGATGCAGCAGTATTTCCAGTGCGCCTGCGCGGTGAGCGACATACTGCGTCGTCACCGGCTGGCGGGCCGTGCGCTGCATACGCTGCCGGATTTCGAAGTGATTCAGCTCAACGATACCCATCCCACCATCGCTATTCCGGAGCTGCTGCGTCTGCTGCTGGATGAGCATGGCCTGAGCTGGGACGACGCCTGGCACATTACCAGCCGCACCTTTGCGTATACCAACCATACGCTGATGCCGGAGGCGCTGGAGCGCTGGCCGGCGAGCCTGCTGCGCGAACTGCTGCCGCGCCATCTGCAAATCATCAAACAGATCAATCGCCAGCTGAAGCAGCAGGTCAAACAGCGCTGGCCGAACGACAGTGCCCTCTGGCACAAGCTGGCGGTGGTGAGCGAAGGCGAAGTGCGCATGGCCAATCTGTGCGTGGTGAGCTGTTTCGCCGTCAACGGTGTGGCAGCGCTGCACTCGCAGCTGGTGGTTAACGATCTGTTCCCGGAATATCACCAGCTGTGGCCACACAAGTTTCATAACGTCACCAACGGCATTACGCCGCGCCGCTGGCTGAAGCAGTGCAACCCCCTGCTGTCCGCGCTGATTGACGACAGCCTGCAGGTGGAGTGGGCCAACGATCTCGACGCGCTGGAATGGCTGGCGCCGCTGGCGAAGAAGAAAAGCTTTCGCCAGCAGTTCCGCACCATCAAGCAGCAAAACAAACTGCGGCTGACGGTGTACATCAAACGCGTGACCGGCATCGATATCAATCCTGACGCGCTGTTTGATCTGCAGATCAAGCGCCTGCACGAATACAAACGCCAGCATCTCAGTCTGCTGCACATCCTGCACTGTTATCGCCAGCTGCGCGATAACCCGGACAATCCCGACTTCGTGCCGCGCGTCTTTCTGTTTGGCGCTAAGGCGGCGCCCGGCTATTTGCTGGCAAAAAACATTATCTGTGCCATCAATAAAGTCGCGGAGGTGATCAATAACGACCCGCTGGTGGGTGATCGCCTGAAAGTCGTGTTTGTGCCGGATTACCGGATTACCGCCGCCGAGCTGATGATTCCGGCAGCCGATCTCTCGGAGCAGATCTCCACGGCCGGTTACGAAGCCTCCGGTACCGGCAACATGAAGCTGGCGCTCAACGGCGCGCTGACCATTGGCACGCTGGACGGGGCTAACGTGGAGATTGCCGAGGCGGTCGGTGAGAAAAATATCTTTATCTTCGGCAACACGGTGGATGAGGTAAAAGCACTGAAGGCCGACGGTTACAGTCCGAAGAAACTGCGCAAGCACGATCGCTATCTCGACGGTTTGCTGAAGGAGCTGGAAAAGGGCAAATTCAGCGACGGCGACCGGCAGGTATTTGCGCCGCTGCTGGAGAGCCTGAGCAAACAGGGCGATCCGTGGCTGGTGCTGGCCGATTTCGCCGCTTATATCGCGGCGCAGCAGCGCGTCGAAGCGCTGTGGCGCGATCCGGAAGCGTGGACCAAAGCGGCGATTCTCAACACGGCGCATACCGGCCGCTTCAGTGCCGATCGTTCGATTCGCGATTATCAACAGCGTATCTGGCAGGCGGCGCGCTGAGCCGCCGGAAAATGACGCTGCATGCGTAATGTGCGCACGGCAACGAAGGAGACAACATGGCCATGAAGAAACTGGATCAGGCTGCACGGGATGCCGGTATCGCACTGAGTTTTATCAACAATAAAGGTGAGTCACAGACCATCAGCGACGACACCAAACGCGCGCTGATGGCGCTGATGGACGCCCCGACGGGCAGCGCGCCACCGCTGCCGCCGGTGCTGGTGTTAACGCCGCCCGGACTGCCTGAACTGACGCCGCAGGGCAGCGACGACTACCGCTGGCAGCTGGTGAGCGAGCAGGGGCAGCACTATGACGGCACGCTGAGCGCGGGAGAAAGCCTGGCGCTGCCGGCAGAACTGCCCGAGGGCTACCATCAGCTCACGCTGAGCACTTCACGCCAGCAGTGGCAGACGCGCATTATCATCGCACCGGCGCGCTGTTATCTGCCGCCAGCGCTGGCGCAGGGGGAGAAGCGCTGGGGCGCGCTGGTGCAGCTCTATACGCTGCGCTCGGCGCGTAACTGGGGCATCGGCGACTTTGGCGATCTGATGCAGATGCTGGAGCAGGTCGCCGCTCACGGCGGAGATTTCATCGGTCTCAACCCGCTGCATGCGCTCTATCCGGCGCAGCCGGATCACGTCAGCCCGTACAGCCCGAGCTCGCGCCGCTGGCTCAACGTGCTGTACATCGACATCAATCAAATCGACGAATTCACCCAAAGTGACGCCGCCCAGCGCTGGTGGCACAGCGCGCCAACGCGCAAAGCGCTAAAACAGGCGCGCAGCGCAGCGTTTGTCGATTATCGCGCGGTGACGACGCTCAAGCTGACTGCGCTGCGTTTTGCCTGGCAGCACGCACAGCCGCAGCTGACCCGGCAGCCGGCGTTTCAGCAGTTTCTGGCTGAAGGCGGCGATGCGCTGCGTTATCAAGCGGCGTTTGACGCCATCGTAGCGGCGCGCAGCCAGCAGCATCCCGATGAGTGGGGCTGGGAAAAGTGGCCGTCAGGCTGGCAGCAGGCGCAGCAGCCGGAGGTGCAGCAATGGTGCGCGCAGCATGAGGACGACATTCTGTTCTGGAGCTGGCTGCAGTGGCTGGCGCAGCAGCAGTTCGCCGCCTGCTGGCAGCGTAGCCAGCAGCTGGGGATGGCGGTCGGGTTATATCGCGATTTGGCGGTTGGCGTGGCACAGCACAGCGCGGAAACCTGGCAGGATCCGCAGCTGTATAAGCTGGGCGCGTCGGTGGGTGCACCGCCGGATCCGCTTGGCCCGCTCGGGCAGAACTGGGCGCTGCCGCCGCTCGATCCACATGTACTGCGCGCGCGGGGCTATCAGCCGTTTATCGATCTGCTGCGCGCCAATATGCGCGATTGCGGGGCGCTGCGTATCGATCACGTGATGGCGCTACTGCGTTTGTGGTGGATTCCCTATGGCGAAGGTGCCGATAAAGGCGCGTATGTCGCCTATCCGGTGCACGACCTGCTGGCGATCCTTGCGCTGGAGAGTCAGCGTCAGCGCTGTATGGTGATCGGTGAAGATCTCGGCACCGTGCCGCAAGAGATCGTCAGCCTGCTGCGCGACCGCGGCATTTTTTCGTGGAAGGTGCTGATGTTCGAGTGCGGGGAGGACGGGCAGTTCCGGCCACCGGCAGCCTATCCGCGCCAGTCGATTGCCAGCGCCAGTACCCATGATTTGCCGACGCTGAGCGGATTCTGGCATGCCGCCGATCTGCAGTTGCGCGAGCAGCTGGGGCTGTTTACTAAACGCAGCATGCTGAAGGCGGCCATCGCGGAACGCGATGGGCAGAGAACCGCGTTGCTGAACGCCCTGAGCGAGGCGCAAGCCATTGATACGCGCAGCAAAAACCGCGCCGGCCAGCGTCTGACGCCTGCGCTGAATCAGGGCGTGCACCGCTTTCTGGCGTACACCGACAGCGCCCTGCTGGGGCTGCAGCCGGAGGACTGGCTGGGAATGGAGACGCCGGTCAACGTGCCGGGCACGGTAGCCGAATACCCCAACTGGCGGCGCAAACTGCGCGTACCATTGGAGAAGTTGTTTAGTTACCGGAAAGTGCAGCAGCTGCTGGCGATCGTCAATGAAGGGCGTAAGAAGCCGTAAAACACGCGGCAGCCGGGGTGGCTGCCGCATCTTCTATCAGTAGTAGGAGTGCTCGCCGCGCTGGTGCTCGGTGAGATCGCGCACGCCTTTCAGTTCCGGGAATGCGGCCAGCAGCTCTTTCTCGATCCCTTCTTTCAGCGTCACGTCGACCATGGAGCAACCGTTACAGCCGCCGCCGAACTGCAGAATGGCATAGCCCTCGTCGGTGATCTCCATCAGCGAAACGCGACCGCCGTGGCCGGCCAGCTGCGGGTTGATCTGCGACTGCAGCAGATACTCCACGCGCTCAACCATCGGCGCATCGTCCGACACTTTACGCATCTTGGCGTTCGGCGCTTTCAGCGTCAGCTGTGAACCGAGGTTATCAGTCACGAAGTCGATCTCCGCATCTTCGAGGTACGGCGCGCTCAGCTCATCGACATACGCAGACAGCTTGTCGAACTTCAGTTCGGTATCGGTGGCTTCGACCGCGTCCGGCGGGCAGTAGGAAACGCCGCACTCGGCGGTTGGCGTACCCGGGTTAATAACGAATACGCGAATCTGGGTGCCATCTTCCTGTTTTGACAGCAGTTTTGCGAAGTGCTCTTGCGCAGTATCAGTAATACGGATCATGGCGATTGCTCAATAGTTGACTAAAATACCTGGTTATAATACGCCCAACGCCGACGCTCTACAAGGTACGGCACAGGCATCCTATGTGTACGCTGGCCGCGCCCTGCGCCAGTAATAAGCGGCTGATTTCCCCCACCGTGCTGCCGGTGGTCACCACATCATCGATAAGCAGGATGTGGCGTCCGCGCACCGCCATTTCAAGGCGAAACGCGCCACGCAGATTGCTTTTCCGGGCGCGGGCGCTGAGCGCATGCTGCACCGCACCGTGACGCACCCGGCGCAGCCCTTCGCGGTATTCACAGCCGAGCCAGCGCGCCAGCGGTTTAGCCAGCAGCGCGGCCTGATTATAACCGCGCTGCCACGCGCGGCGGCGATGCAGCGGCACGCTCAGCACCAAATCGATACGCGGCAACGGCTGCTGGCGGCGCTTTGTTAATAATTTTAACAAAAGCAGCCGCGCCAGCATCACCCTGAGTGCGGTTGCGCGCGAGAATTTGAGCCGCTGCACCCATTCGCTCAGCGGCGGCACATAATCACTCACGCAAGTGAGCGCCTGCCACGGCGGCGGCCGGCGCAGGCAGCGTCCGCACGCTTGATCGCCGCTGGCCGGCAGTCCGCAGCAGGGACAGAGCGCCGGCAGCGCCGGTAGCTGGCGCAGACATACGCTGCACAGGCCGTGCCGGGCGATACGCAGCGGCAGACGGCATAGCCAACACAGGGCCGGGATTGCTAGCATAGCGACCTCCTTTTCACTTTTCGGGAGTGTAACCGATGAGTTCGCTTTACTGGCACACCACAGGCACAGGCGATCGCGATCTTGTGCTGCTGCACGGCTGGGGACTGAACGCCGAAGTGTGGCAACACATTGTTCCGCGACTCAGCCCGCATTTTCGTCTGCACCTGGTGGACCTGCCGGGATTTGGCCGCAGCCAGGGATTTGGGCCGCTGAGCCTGGCGCAGATGGCGCAGCAGCTATTACCACAGTTGCCAGCGCGCGCCGTGCTGCTCGGCTGGTCGCTGGGCGGTTTAGTGGCCAGCCAGCTGGCGCTGAGCCAGCCCGATCGCGTGGCGGCATTGATTAGCGTGGCGTCGTCGCCGTGCTTTACCGCCCGGGATGAATGGCCCGGCATTCAGCCTGAGACGCTGGCGACGTTCCAGCAGCAATTGAGCAGCGATTTCCAGCGCACGGTGGAGCGTTTTCTCGCGCTGCAAACCATGGGGACGGAAAATGCGCGTCAGGATGCGCGCCAGCTGAAAGAGGTGGTGCTGTCGCAGCCGATGCCGTCGGTGGCGGTACTGGAAGGGGGATTGAACATTCTGCGCCACGATGATTTACGCAGCGCACTGGATGGGCTGACGCTGCCGTTCCTGCGTATCTATGGCGCGCTGGATGGCCTGGTGCCGCGCCGCATTGCGCCGCAGCTGGATGCGCGCTGGCCACATTCGCAGTCGGTTGTCATCGCGAAGGCCGCGCACGCGCCGTTTATTTCGCACCCGGAGGCGTTCTGCCAGCAGGTGCAGCAGTTCATCCACGCAGCCACATAAACTGCCAGGCGGCCAGCACCAGCGGCTGGCTGCCATCCACGCGCTGCCCGCTGATCACATCCTGAAAAGGGCGCGCCTGCGGCAGCGTGGTGCTGATCTCGCGGCTGCTGAGATTGAACACGCACAGTAACCCTTCGTCGCTGTCCGCGGCGTGACGGCGCAGCAGCAGCACCGCGTTGTCGCTCTCCAGCAGCGTCATCGGATTGTCCGGATGGAACGCCGGCTGCCGGGTGCGCAGCTGAATCAGCGCGCTAAGCCGCTCAAACACCTGCTGACGCAGCGGGTTGCCGCCGCTGATTTGCTGTTCGATATCGCGCAGGCTGAACTTCTCACGGTTGATGGCGCGGTTGTGCCCGGCAGCGCGCACGCCTTCGTTGTCATTGCGCGAGCCGAGAATACTTTGAATATAGATGGCGGGCACGCCGGGAAAGGCCAGCAGAATCGCGTGCGCCAGCAGGAAACGGCGCAGGCGCGTGTCGTCATCGTCGGTCTGGTGATTGAGCGCATCCAGATACGTTACGTTGATTTCATACGGGCTGGTGCTGCCGTCCGGGTTGTTTTTATAGGACACCAGCGCGCCCTCCAGCGCCAGTTCACGCACCAGCGCCACAATCTCGACTTCCGACAAAATGCCGCGTGCCGGATTGAGGCCAATGCCGTCGTGCGAGGCGAGAAAATTGAAGAAGGTGGTGCCGCCATTCCCGGGCTCAAGCGTGCTGGCCCACTGGCGCAGCGCGCGTGCCGAGCCGGAGTGAATGGCGTGCAGCACCAGCGGTGGCAGTGAAAACTGGTAGACCATCTGCGCTTCGTCGTGGCCGTTGCCGAAATAGCTGATGTTATCCTGATGCGGCACGTTGGTTTCGGTCACGATCACCGTACCTGGCGCGACTTCGTTGGCGATGGCGCGAAACAGCTTCACCAGCTGATGGGTTTTGGTCAGATGGATACAGCGTGTGCCCGGCGTTTTCCACATGTAGCCCACCGCGTCCAGCCGCACGTAATCCGCGCCTTTGTTGAGATAATCCAGCAGCACGCCCACCATGCGGATCAGCACCTGCGGATTGGCGAAGTTGAGATCGATTTGGTCGGCGCTGAAGGTGGTCCAGATAAAGCGCGTGTCGCCGTTAGCGAGGGTAAACGGCGTCAGCAGCGGTGAGGTGCGCGGGCGCGTCACGGCACTGAGATCGGTGGCGGGCGGCATGCTGATAAAGAAGTCGTCCCAGCCGGCATCCTGCGCCAGAAAGTGGCGAAACCACGCGCTGTGCGCCGACATGTGGTTACAGACGAAATCGAACATCAGCCGGGTTTCGCTGTGCAGCGCCGTGATGTGCCGCCAGTCACCGCAGATAGGATTTACCTGGTGATAATCGATAACCGAGAAGCCATCGTCGGATGAATAGGGGAAAAATGGCAGCAGATGCACCAGGCTGAAGGTGGACTGCAGATGCTGCTGATAAAAGCGCGTAAAGCTGGCGAGCGTGGGCTGCTCGGGTTCGCGGAACTGGTCGGCGTAACTGATCAGCACCACGTCTTTTTCATCCCAGTGCGCTTTACGCGGCAGTTTTGCCGTGTCGCGCGCCGCGCGGATGTGCGAAAGCAGGCGCTCGCGCGCCACGACGGGGAAGCTACCTTCATAAATCTCATCGAGCAGGAAGTTGATAATGTCCATCGGATCGCCGGGTTACGCGGAAGGTCATTTTTTCACACGGTTTTTTCAGCGTAGTCCGCCAGGACAATTTATCAACCTCCTGTACTCGCGCGCCGCTTAGCGTTTCTTCCCAAACGCGGCCGCCAGCGCATCGCCCATCGCACTGTTACCGACGCTGGCGCTGGCAGGTTTGCCGCGGCCTTTGGCACCGGCGGCCGGCCGCGCGGCCTCTTTGCCTGCGCCACGGTTGCCGCCGCTGCGCGTGTTGCTTTCACCCGGCTGCTCATCCAGACGCATGGTCAGCGCGATACGCTTACGCTGCAGATCGACTTCCATCACCTTCACTTTGACGATATCGCCGGCTTTCACCACCTGATGCGGATCGTCTACGAATTTGTCCGACAGCGAAGAGATATGCACCAGGCCGTCCTGATGCACGCCGATATCGACGAACGCGCCGAAGTTGGTCACGTTGGTCACCGCACCTTCCAGCACCATGCCCGGCAGCAGGTCGTTGAGCGTCTCCACGCCTTCGGCAAACTGCGCGGTTTTGAACTCCGGACGCGGATCGCGGCCCGGTTTCTCCAGCTCTTTGATGATATCGGTGACGGTCGGCAGCCCGAAACGCTCATCGGTGAAGTCGCGCGCATTCAGGTCGCGCAGGCTACCCGGATTGCCCATCAGTTCATTCAGCGCCTGTTCCGTAGCGGCGAGAATGCGCTCTACCAGCGGATAGGCTTCCGGATGCACCGTTGAGGCATCCAGCGGATTATCGCCGTGGTTGATGCGCAGGAAGCCGGCGCACTGTTCAAAGGCTTTCGGCCCAAGGCGGCTCACCTTCAGCAGCTGCTGACGATTCTGGAAACGGCCGTTTTCGTCACGCCAGCTGACAATGTTCTGCGCCATCATGCGCGTCAGGCCGGCGACGCGTGTCAGCAGCGCCACCGAAGCGGTATTCAGATCGACGCCCACGGCGTTCACGCAGTCTTCCACCACCGCATCGAGTTTTTTCGCCAGCTGGCTCTGGCTGACATCGTGCTGATACTGGCCAACGCCAATCGATTTCGGGTCAATTTTGACCAGCTCTGCCAGCGGATCCTGCAGACGACGGGCGATAGACACCGCACCGCGCAGCGAAACGTCGAGATCGGGGAACTCCTGCGCCGCCAGTTCGGAAGCGGAATAGACCGATGCTCCGGCCTCACTGACAATCACTTTTTGCGCTTTGATTTGCGGGAACTGCTTCTGTACGTCGAGGAAGAAACGCTCGGTTTCACGTGAAGCGGTGCCGTTGCCGATCGCCACCAGTTCAACCTGATGTTTCGCGCACAGTGCCGCCACCGAGGTTGCGGCTTTGGCCGCCTGGCCGGTATGCGGATAGATGGTATCGGTCGCGACCAGCTTGCCGGTGGCATCGACCACCGCCACTTTGACCCCGGTGCGCAGGCCAGGATCGAGGCCCATGGTGGCGCGCATGCCGGCGGGTGCCGCCATCAGCAGATCGTGCAGATTACGGGCAAACACGTTGATCGCTTCGTCTTCCGCCCGTTCGCGGATGGTGCCCATCAGTTCGGTTTCGAGGTGCAGCAGGACCTTGATGCGCCAGGTCCAGCTGACCACGGCTTTGCGCCAGCTGTCGGCCGGTGCGTTGTTCAGGCGCAGGCCAAGGTGGTCGGCGATCAGCGTTTCGCCGTAGCTTTCGCGCGGTGCCTCGTCGAACTGCGGATCGGCGTTGAGCGACAGCTGTAAAATGCCTTCGTTACGGCCACGGAACATGGCCAGCGCGCGGTGCGACGGCACGCTGCTCAGCGCTTCGTGGTGATCGAAGTAGTCGCGGAATTTAGCGCCTTCTTCCTCTTTGCCTTCCACCACCCGCGCAACCAGATGGGCGTTCTTCCACAGGTATTCACGTACTTTCGCCAGCAGCGTGGCGTCTTCGGCGAAGCGCTCCATCAGGATATAGCGTGCGCCATCCAGCGCGGCACGCACATCGGCGACGCCTTTGTCCGCGTCGACATAACGCGCTGCCAGCTGCTCGGGATCCTGAGACGCGTCGTTCCACAGCGTCTCTGCCAGCGGTTCCAGCCCGGCTTCGATAGCGATCTGCCCGCGCGTGCGGCGCTTCTGCTTATAAGGCAGATAGAGATCTTCCAGCTCGGTTTTGTTCAGCGTGCCGTTGATGGCAGTGGCTAATTCCGGTGTCAGTTTGCCCTGGTCATCAATGGATTTCAGAATCGACTGGCGGCGTTCCTCCAGCTCACGCAGATAGCCGAGACGGCTCTCCAGCGTACGCAGCTGGGTATCATCCAGCCCGCCGGTCACTTCCTTACGGTAACGTGCGATAAACGGCACGGTGTTCCCTTCGTCCAGCAAGCGAATGGCGGCGTCAACCTGGTCGGCGCGTGCCTTCAGCTCACCTGCGATAATCTGGCTCAGCGAATCTTTCATCATCAGTAACGGTCTTGCTTACACAGGGTTAGAAATAGGGGACAGTTATACGGACTGAGGCCGCAAATTGCCAGCCGCTGACCGGTGAATCCGTCTTTTTCTGAATGCAGCGCGCAACTCAGAGAAACTTAGCCACCTATGTGTTAAACCCCAGCGCAATGGCGTGCCGGTTGCTGCCAGGCTCGCCCCGTCTCTGCCCTATAATCCGCGGCAAACCACGGAAGGAGGGTGAAGCAATGATCAAATTACTGCTGCTGCTGGCCGGACGCGAGCTGCTGGTGCGTTATCGTCTGCTGATTTATGGCCTGGCGCTGTGCGGCGTGCTGCTGGCCGGCATGATCGTGGCGGACGTGCTGGTCGATGGGCATATCAATCTGTCGCTACAGGTGCTGGCGCTCTTACTGTCGCTGTCGCTGCTGTTTAACCTGCTGAGCGGCGAGGTGTCGCTGCAGCGCTGGCTCAATCTGCTGTTTTCCCTGATTTTTGTCGGCACGCTGCTGGCTGGCGCGCTGTGGCACGGTGACGAAAGGCAACTGAAGAAACTGCTGCTGACGGTGATGGAAATCTGCCTGTTGTTTAACGGCCTGTTTCGCTGCCTGAGCGCGGCGCTGATTCGGCGCCAGCGCTGGGTGCGACATTTTATGCTGGGCTGCGGCGAGATGGTGCTCAGCGTGGTGCTGTTTTTCAATGACAACCTGCATACCTGCCTGTTGCTGGGCAGCTGGCTGGTGCTGTTGCTGCTGTCGTTCAGCCTGACGGTGTGGCGCGTCTGGCGCCAGTGGCAGCGCCTGCCGGCGGGTCAGTCCGTTACGCTGCTGCCGTGGTTTTGTCGCGGCCATCGTCATATCGCGCGGCTCCGGCCGTGGCAGCAGGCCCGCTTTCCGCCGGTCGCCGCGGCATTTCCTCTCTGTGTCCACGTCTGGCAGGCGCAGTCTGAAGTCAGTCAACAGCCGAAGCGCTATGTGATTGACCGTTACATCGGCGTGATTAATGGTGAAGGGCACTTTTGTACCGGCCACGCGGCACTGAGCTTTGGCGAGCGCGGCTACATCAGCCTTTATCCGCAGCAGGAGATCGATCCGCAACCGCACGAGCTGCCGCGTCTGCTGCTGGCCGGACAGATTAACGATCGCCCCGGCCGTTTTCTCCCCTCGCTGGCGGCAGAGATTGCCGACTGGCGCAGCCCGGATTTAACCTTCAGTTTTCAGCACTACAACGGGCAGGCGCTCGCCAGCTACTGGCAGGCCAACCGTGGTGACAGCCTGTATAATCTGACGGCAAAAAACTGTTCGACCACCGTGGTGGATGCGCTGGACGTGGCGTTTGAAGGCTATTACGGCCAGCGGCTGCAGCAGGTGTTTGCGCTGCTGCTGCAGCCGGCATTCTGGGGCGCCTGCGTGCTGCGCGAACGGGCAGAAATCATGACCTGGACGCCCGGCCTGGTCGCCGATTATGTGCGCCTGATGAAAAAGACACTGGGTGCCTGTCCGGGCAGGTAAGGCTTTGTGATAGCCTCTGTGCAGTGAACAGGGCTGTAACCACGAGTGAAGCGATGAAAACCCAACTGATTACCCGCGAAGGCTATAACAAGCTGCGTGCTGAGCACGACCATCTGTGGAATGAGAAGCGGCCGGAAATCACCCGCATTGTCTCCTGGGCCGCCAGTCTGGGCGATCGCTCTGAAAACGCCGATTACACCTATAACAAGCGCCTGCTGCGCCAGATCGATCGGCGCGTGCGCTATCTGCGTAAATGCCTCGCCGAGCTGAAAATTGTTGATTATGCGCCGCAGCAGGAGGGCAAAGTGTTCTTCGGTGCCTGGGTGGAAGTGGAGAATGAGCAGGGCGACGTGAAGCGTTTTCGCATCGTCGGACCGGACGAGATCTATGGCGATACGGTGAAAGAGTACATCTCCATCGACTCGCCGATGGCGCGCGCGCTGATCAAAAAAGAGGTGGATGACGAGGTGACGGTGAACACGCCGGAAGGACAGAAGGTGTGGTTTGTGAACCGCATTGAGTACGTCACGGAAAGTGAGGAAAAAAGAGGCGGAGAGTAATGGCCTGGTGAAACAAGCCGGGGCGCAACTTATTCTCCGCTGGCGAAAGGGCTGGCAGTATAAGAGGGGGAAGCGCCGCAGCCTTGCCGCGCCAGATAAGCGTTATTTGCCCGGCGTGGTCGCCGTGGTCGTTGAGGTGCTGCTACCGCCGTGATCGCCGCCGCCCATGGTGGCCAGCGCGACGCCGAGCAGGGCTCCCACCGCACCGATGCCGATAGCATCGGAATTACCTTTGGCCGTGGTCGACGCTTGTGCGCCGGCGGCTTCGCCCGCTGGCGTAGCGGCCTGAACCTGTGTGAGGCTGGTGAGTACCAGAGCGCTCAGCAGAACAACGGTTTTTTTCATCTTTCTTCTCCACATGAACTCAGTAAGCAGGTACCGATGCAGTGTCGGAGATCATTTGCGCAGAGGAAAGGGGAGTTTACTGACTGATTTAAATCACTTTATTTAACGCTGGCCTTATTTTACGCGCGCACTGGCACTGTTCCTAGCGCGGATACGCAGTCAGCGGTGAAAACGCGATATTTTATGCTACTGAGCGCGGCCGCTGGCTTATCCTGCAGGCGAAACTTAAGCCAAATGGCGCGCCCTGCCTGACGGCGGAAGCGGGACGGCCCGGCTGGACCACTCGCCGGCAGAAAACGGCGCTGATTTTCAGACAAGCGCTAAACGGCGTCAAAATCAGTCAGAAAAGCGCGAGCGAAGCCGCAGTTCGCGGTTAAAATGAACAGATAAGCTGCTGTTAAATATGCTTTGTAACAATTTCGACTAGAATTTATACCAGAATTAACTGGTCGAATACGTGCACTTTTTTAGAATACGCTGTTACAAAGACTATCCGAACCTTTGGGAGTACACACAATGCAAGAGAACTACAAAATTCTGGTCGTGGATGACGACATGCGCCTGCGCGCGCTGCTGGAGCGTTATCTGACCGAGCAGGGCTTCCAGGTTCGTAGCGTCGCGAACGCTGAGCAGATGGATCGTCTGCTGACCCGTGAATCTTTCCACCTGATGGTGCTCGACCTGATGCTGCCGGGCGAAGATGGGCTCTCTATTTGCCGCCGTCTGCGCAGCCAGAGCAACCCGATGCCAATCATTATGGTGACGGCGAAGGGGGAAGAGGTTGACCGTATTGTGGGCCTCGAAATCGGCGCCGACGACTACATTCCAAAACCGTTTAACCCGCGTGAACTGCTGGCGCGTATTCGCGCCGTGCTGCGTCGTCAGGCGAACGAACTGCCGGGCGCGCCGTCGCAGGAAGAAGCGGTGATTGCCTTCGGCAAGTTCAAGCTGAACCTCGGCACGCGCGAGATGTTCCGTGAAGATGAGCCGATGCCGCTCACCAGCGGTGAGTTTGCCGTACTGAAAGCGCTGGTCAGCCACCCGCGCGAGCCGCTTTCCCGTGACAAGCTGATGAACCTGGCGCGCGGTCGCGAATACTCCGCAATGGAACGCTCCATCGACGTGCAGATCTCTCGCCTGCGCCGCATGGTGGAAGAAGATCCGGCGCATCCTCGTTATATTCAGACCGTGTGGGGTCTGGGCTACGTATTTGTCCCGGACGGCTCTAAAGCATGAGGCGAATGCGCTTCTCGCCGCGAAGCTCGTTTGCCCGCACCCTGCTGCTGATCGTCACCCTGCTGTTCGTCAGCCTGGTGACGACCTACCTGGTGGTGCTGAACTTTGCGATCCTGCCGAGCCTCCAGCAGTTTAATAAGGTCCTGGCCTACGAAGTGCGTATGCTGATGACCGATAAGCTGCAGCTGGAGGACGGTACGCAGCTGGTGGTTCCCCCGGCGTTTCGCCGTGAAATTTACCGTGAGCTGGGCATTTCGCTCTACTCCAATGAAGCGGCGGAAGACGCGGGCCTGCGCTGGGCGCAGCACTACGAATTCCTCAGCCAGCAGATGGCGCAGCAGCTGGGTGGCCCGACGGAAGTGCGCGTTGAGGTCAACAAAAGCTCGCCCGTCGTCTGGCTGAAAACCTGGCTGTCACCCAACATCTGGGTGCGCGTTCCGCTGACCGAAATCCATCAGGGCGACTTCTCGCCGCTGTTCCGCTACACCCTGGCCATTATGCTGCTGGCGATAGGCGGCGCCTGGCTGTTTATCCGTATACAGAACCGACCGCTGGTCGACCTGGAACACGCGGCGCTGCAGGTCGGTAAAGGCATTATTCCTCCGCCGCTGCGCGAATATGGCGCCTCGGAAGTGCGTTCGGTGACGCGCGCGTTTAACCATATGGCGGCAGGCGTGAAGCAGCTGGCGGATGACCGTACGCTGCTGATGGCCGGCGTCAGCCATGATCTACGCACGCCGCTGACGCGTATCCGTCTGGCGACGGAGATGATGGGGGAAGAGGACGGTTATCTCGCCGAGTCCATTAACAAGGACATCGAAGAGTGTAACGCCATCATCGAGCAGTTCATCGACTACCTGCGCACCGGCCAGGAAATGCCAATGGAAATGGCCGATCTGAACGCGGTGCTGGGCGAAGTGGTGGCCGCAGAAAGTGGTTATGAACGTGAAATTGACACTGACCTTCAGGACGGTGAAATTCAGGTTCGTATGCACCCGCTCTCCATTAAGCGTGCGGTGGCTAACATGGTGGTCAATGCGGCGCGTTACGGTAACGGCTGGATTAAGGTCAGCAGCGGGTCTGAACTCAACCGCGCCTGGTTCCAGGTGGAAGACGATGGCCCAGGCATCAAGCCCGAGCAGCGTAAGCATCTGTTCCAGCCGTTTGTGCGCGGCGACAGCGCGCGCAGCACCAGCGGTACCGGTTTAGGCCTGGCGATTGTGCAGCGTATTATCGATAACCATAACGGATTGCTGGAGATTGGTACCAGCGAGCGGGGTGGGTTGAGCATTCGCGCCTGGTTACCGGTACCGGTGACGCGGGGGCAGGTGAAAGAGAGTTAAAATTCCGCACCAACCGTCGCGGCGTAATCTATTGCGCATCCATCAGCGATATTGCCGCTGCAGGCATGCGCGATAAATCGCGCCGCGACGAAATGTGCCATCGCTAAGCCGCCGTTGTGGCGGCTGGGCTACTTCACAGCTTCGGTCCCGCACTCACCAGCGCAGCACCGGCTGGGGTATCGGTATACTTCTCGAAGTTCTCAATAAACAGCTTCGCCAGCGATTCCGCTGCCTTCTCCGCCACTGCTGTTCGGCGTCAGGCCTAGGTACGTATTGCGCGGGTCGAGGAATGCGCATCGTCCACCCGTGCCAGCGTCCGTCGGCACCTGGCCAGATCAAACATCGGCAGCGTGAAGGTTTCGGCATTATCCAGCGAACCATCCAGAATGGCGTCGATAATGGCGCGGGTATCTTTGATGGAGATACGCTTGCCGGTACCGTTCCAGCCGGTGTTCACCAGGTAGGCCTGCGCGCCGGATGCCTGCATGCGTTTCACCAGCACTTCAGCGTACTGCGTCGGGTGCAGCGACAGGAATGCCGCGCCGAAGCAGGCGGAGAAGGTTGGGGTTGGCTCCGTCACGCCGCGCTCGGTACCCGCCAGTTTGGCGGTAAAGCCAGAGAGGAAGTGGTACTGCGTCTGGCTGGCCGGTCAGGCGGGAAACCGGCGGCAGCACGCCGAACGCATCCGCCGTCAGGAAAATCACCTTCGTGGCATGGCCCGCTTTCGACACCGGCTTCACGATGTTGTCGATGTGGTAGATCGGGTAAGAGACGCGGGTGTTTTCCGTTTTCGACGCATCGTCGAAGTCGATAGAGCCGTCGGCACGCACGGTGACGTTTTCCAGCAGCGCATCGCGGCGGATCGCGTGGAAGATATCCGGCTCGGCCTCTTCAGACAGGCGAATGGTCTTCGCGTAGCAGCCGCCTTCGAAGTTAAACACGCCGTCGTCGTCCCAGCCGTGCTCGTCATCGCCAATCAGACGGCGTTTTGGATCGGTGGAGAGCGTGGTTTTCCCGGTGCCGGACAGGCCGAAGAACACCGCCACGTCGCCTTTCTCGCCGACGTTCGCCGAGCAGTGCATGGAGGCGATACCCCGCAGCGGCAGCAGGTAGTTCATGACCGAGAACATCCCTTTCTTCATTTCGCCGCCGTACCAGGTACCGCCAATCAGCTGGATACGCTCGGTCAGGTTGAAGGCAACGAAGTTCTCGGAGTTCAGGCCCTGCTCTTGCCACTGTGGGTTGGTGCATTTCGCACCGTTCATCACGATGAAGTCAGGTGTGAAGTCCGCCAGCTCTTCGTCGGTCGGACGAATAAACATGTTTTTGACGAAATGCGCCTGCCAGGCCACTTCGGTGATGAAACGCACGGAGAGGCGGGTGTCGGCGTTAGCGCCGCAGAAAGCGTCGACAATAAACAGACGCTTGCCGGAAAGTTGATGGGTGACGAGCCCTTTCAGGTGCTGCCAGGTTTCCGGGGAGAGCGGTTTGTTGTCGTTCTTCCCTTTGCCTTTATCAGCCCACCACAGCGTGTCGCGGGTGGTTTCGTCTCGGACGATATACTTATCTTTCGGCGAACGACCGGTAAAGATACCGGTATCGACGGCGATAGCACCAAGGTTCGTCAACACACCGCGCTCGTATCCTTCCAGTGCTGGATTGAGCTCTTCCTGATACAGCGTATCGTAATCGGGGTTGTAGACGACTTCCTGGACGTCGTGAATACCATAAGCCTTGAGATCTTGCGGGGTTAAACCAGTAACACGCATATCACTGCTCCTTAGCCAATATGTACTGCCTGAAATTGTAGGGTTTTTCTGAGGTTGTTAACCGCGACCGGCTGCGCATAGCAAAACCTCCAACCCCGCACAGGGCAGATCGCGCGCAGTGTACACGTCTGAGCGAGGTGGAAAATGTTCCGAAAAGGTTAAAGATGCGAGCTGGAACGTGACAAGTAGAGAAATCTGCCACTTATGAAACTAAAGTTAGCGTAAATAGTTAATTTCCGTGAAAAATCATAGCGCTACCCCGGCGGAAAAGTACGGGCGGCGTCAGCCGCCCGTTTGGTGAGGGGGAAGAGGTTTAATGAACCTGTGGATCCGCCGGAGGGAGGCGTTATTGCGGATCTCAGCGATATCCATCGAATTGAACACGTAGTGCGTACCGCAGTAGTCACAGTGCATATCGATTTCGCCGTCTTCCGCCATAATGCTGTCGATCTCTTCATCCGGCAGGGTTTTCAGTGCGCCAGCGCAGCGCTCGCGTGAGCAGGTGCACTTAAACTCCACGGACTGCGGGATCGTACACCGTCACTTCTTCTTCATGATACAGACGCCACAGCACGTCGGTCGCCGACAGGTTGAACAGCTCTTCCGCTCTTGATGGTTTCGGTCAGCGTCGCCAGATGCTCAAAGTCATTGGTCTGCGCGTCCTGCGCAGGCAGAACCTGCAGCAGCATGCCGCCCGCAGCAGGCTGGCCGTCCACTTCACCGGTGCGGATGAACAGACGGGTTGGCAGCTGTTCGGAACGCATGAAGTAATCTTCCAGGCAGGCTGCCAGGGTATCGCCTTCCAGACCGACCACGCCCTGATAGCGCTCACCTTCCTCCGGGGAGATGGTGATCACCAGGTAGCCATTACCCACCAGCGTTTTCAGGTCTGCATTGTCAGGCACGTCGCCCTGAACGCGCGCTACGCCGCGCATCTGCTGCTGGTTATTGCCGTTGATCACCGCCAGCGTCATCGGGCCGTCACCCTGCAGCTGCACGGTGATATCGCCGGCAAATTTCAGCGTCGCGGTCAGCAGGCTGGTGGCAACCAGCAGTTCGCCCAACAGGGTTTTCACCGGCAGCGGGTAGTTGTGGTTTTCCAGAATCTGTTTCCAGGTTTCGGATACGGTGACCAGCTCGCCGCGCACGGCGAATTGTTCAAACAGATAGCGGTGTAATTGGTCGTGTTGGGCCATAATTCATCTCTCGTGCGGGTGAGGGTTACTCGCTCTCACCGTGTTTAAATTTCATCAGATCGCGGCGCTCTTTTTTATCCGGTCGCCGGTCCGGGTGGGGCATGGTCAGCGCATTCATTTTGCGCGCCAGCGCGGTCTTCTCGCGCTTTTCAATGCTTTCAGCCGTTTCTTCGTAAAGCTGTACGGCTTCCGCTGCGGGCCGTCGCTGTTCGGTAATGGCTTTAATCACCACCGTACGTTCGTCGTTGCCCTGGCGCAGCGTTAAGGTGGCATTCAGCTCGACCAGCTTGCTCGGCTTGCTGCGCTGGCCGTTGTAATGCACTTTGCCGCCGTCAATCATCTCGCGGGCAAGGGCGCGGGTTTTATAAAAACGCGCTGCCCACAGCCATTTATCCAGTCTTACCCCATCACTGGTTTTCTCTTTCATGGCGTCTCCTGCTGTTACGCTGCGTCGCGCCGTGTGGCGATCGGTCGCACACGGTCGCATGACGCCGGAAAGATGGACCGGGCCGGTGCCGGATACCCAAAGGTATGGGTACAACGTGATAAATCAAGGGCGAGGTGCCGTTGCGGGCTGCCGATCCATCGCCAATCCCTTAAGCGTAATCGGCATTTTGTTTTCCGCCCTGAAAAACAGGGCGACAGGGTAGCACAGAAGGCGGAGGGTCAGAACAGCGAGCGCACGCTCTGCATAGTGCTGAGGTTGTGGTTAAAGCACTTGTCGTAATACTGCTGAATCTGCGCCATACGCAGGCGGTTGCGGTGGATACGGCGCAGCGCCAGGAGGCCGTTGCTGACGGCGCTGACAATCAGCACCAGCATCAGCAGCGCGGTGCCCAGATAGCGCCACTGCGCCATGGCGTCGGGCTCGTTGTGCAGGGCGATATGGCGCGTGCCGTTGGCATCGGTGGTAATGCTGGTAATGATACCGCTGGCGGCAAACGGCGTGTGCAGCAGCATGCCGGACAGGCGCTGCAGTTCGTGCCATTGTGAAGGGGCGTCGAGATCGAACAGCGCCACCGACGGCTGCGGCTGGTTCACCATCTGCCGGCCTTCATCGCTAATGATCAGGAATCCGCCCGGCGGCGGGCTGTTAAGGGTTTCCGCCGCGCGACGCGTCTCCCGCGAGAAGAAGGTCGAGGTGGCGGTATTCACCAGATTCTCCAGCGCTTCGGCGCTAACCGGACGCAGCAGCACGTTCATGCCGTTGAGCTTGCCGGAATCCGCACGGTGAATCAGCGTATCCCAGTCTTTGGCGTTACCGAGGTTGACCAGCGCATTTTTCAGGCGCACGCAGTCCTGCGGCTGGCTGCACAGCTGCTGGGTTTTCAGCACCAGGTCGGAGAAATCATCCAGCAGGATCATGCCTGATTTCTGAATCGCCGACGCCAGCTGCGGGTTAAGTTTCGGGTCGGTGTTGGTTTCCGGATGCAGCTGCTGCGTGGTGGTCTCCAGCAGCGCGGCGGCTTTGTCGATGATGTCGGACTGCGGCAGCGGCAGCGGCGCAGCGTTGTTCCAGTAAATCGCCGAGCAGTCGAACGGCATGTAGCCGTAGCTGCGGTTGCTCTGGTAATTGCCCGGAACCGAGCACATGCCGGTGCCGCTCACTTTCAGGCTATCGCCAATGTGCAGCGGCAGGGCAGTGAGTTTATCGACGCTGTTCACTTCCACGCTTTCGGTGCCTTTCAGCCAGGCGAGGCTGAGTTTGATCGGCATGCTGAGCGGAATCCAGCTCACCAGCATCACCAGCACCAGCAGCGAACCGCACGCCAGCACCAGGTTTTTACGCCAGCGCTGTACCGGGAAGTTGCGGACTTCATCCTGCAGCGACAGGAAGCGCCCCTGGCGTACCACCTGGCGATTCAGGTAGATATCCACATCCGTCACCTGGCCCAGGTCGTGCGCCACATAAGGCTGCCAGTGTGCCGGATAGATTAAGTCGATGATGCCGAGCGAGATGTTGCTCTGCTCCTGATTGGATTCGCCAAACAGGCCCCAGCGCTTCGGTGCGCCGCGCAGACAGTGCACATCGCGCAGCCCTTTTTCACCGGGGAATCGATACATAAACCACAGGCTGACAGCAACGATCGCGCCGGCGGGCAGCGCAATCCACAGCATCAGGCTGCCGGGCAGCACCAGGCTGAGGAAAAACAGCAGGAAGGCGCAGCAAATGGCGCTCGCTTCACGCGTGCCGTCGGCGCGCGACAGCTGATACTCTTCCGGCGACTCTTTGCGCACCTGCAGCAGCTCGACGTTTTCGCTCTCCTCTTTACGAATCGAAGCGTTGGTCGACATCGGCCGCACCAGCGGCGGTAGCGCCGGTTGTTCTACCGCATAGTTCACCAGCGAGTGGCCGTTGAGCGAGATCACCAGCGGCAGGGTCTGGGTACGGATCAGCTCGACGTAGTTTTCTTCAGCGATGTACTGCTCCCACAGCGGCGGCAGATGCACCTCGACTTCATCCAGGTAGTAGCGCCATTTGTGGGGATCGTCAGTGGAGAGGCCGTAACGGGTGATGGAGCGGGTAACGGGATAAACATTATTGCTCTGTGCGGTCAGCGCCAGCGCTTCGGGTTCCCGTGACGATCGGGTCGATCGCCCGCCGCTGTGCTGACGTGCTTTACCCAGCGACGCAATATACTTCTCAACGGCAGCGCGTTCTTCATCGGTGAGTTTACGGCAGGGCGGACTGATAAACGGCAGTGGTTTCGCCAACGGCGGACGATGCCGCATAGCGTACCAGTAGCCGATTCCGGCCACTAACGAACAGGCCAGCATGACAGCCAGAATGACGATAAGAGTGCTCATGCTTTGCTCAATCCAGCCAAAAAACTGCCGTCACGTTTACGATGTGCTCCCGGTAAAACCTGCAATACGAGTCAATTTTGGCGAGCAGAAGTCATTCTGACAAGAGGCAAATGAAACAAAATACCGCGCAAAATCATTGCATTATAAATTTGTTAGATTATTCCTTAACGGGATGGTACTCACAAGCCCCTCAATTAAACATCGGTATTATCCGAATTTGCTGCTACCCCGTTGACTTATTGTGAAAATCTTACTGTGCAGATAACAAGAAGTTGTTAGCGGCAGCGGGCAAATGTATGTCACCATGATTGACCCGCGCTGCGTGTCGCACAATGCCGCGGGCTTCGGTATGCTGACGTCATCGCGTTTCACAAGGCTGTGCTAAGTTTGAGGCTGATATGACCACTCCCCTGAAAAAACCTGACATCCTCAACGTGGAAGCGGTGGCCCGCTCCCGTCTGTTTACCATCGAAGCGGTTGATCTCGCGTTCAGCAACGGTGTGCGTCGCGTTTATGAGCGTATGCGGCCCTCTCGCTCGCGAAGCGGTGATGATTGTGCCGATCGTCGACGATCATCTGATTTTGATCCGCGAATACGCCGTGGGGACGGAATCTTACGAGCTGGGGTTCTCGAAAGGGCTTATCGATCCGGGTGAAAGCGGTCTTTGAAGCGGCCAACCGCGAGCTGAAAGAAGAGGTGGGCTTTGGCGCGAACGAGCTGTCGTTCCTGAAAAAACTGAGCATGGCGCCGTCCTATTTTTCCAGCAAAATGAATATCGTGGTGGCTGAAGATCTCTATCCTGAATCGCTGGAAGGGGATGAGCCGGAGCCGCTGCCGCAGGTTCGCTGGCCGCTGGCGCACCTGATGGATTTGCTGGAAGACCCTGACTTTAACGAGGCGCGCAACGTGAGCGCGCTGTTCCTGGTACGGGAGTGGCTGATGAAGCAGGGGCGGTTGAGTTATTGAGGACACCTTGCGGCGCAATAAAAGGCGCGGAA
Source organism: Enterobacterales bacterium (assembly GCA_039593635.1). Classification (GTDB taxonomy): domain Bacteria; phylum Pseudomonadota; class Gammaproteobacteria; order Enterobacterales; family Enterobacteriaceae; genus Enterobacter. Next base: position 48,197 of record JBCNOW010000012.1, on the reverse strand, counting down.
AGTCGCACGGGGAGGGAGTAAACACAAAAATGGCAACCCGAGGTTGCCGTTTTGCTTTGTTGATCAGAACAGCTCGTGCGTTTCGCCGTTATCAATAATGGTCGTTCCCACCTCATGCACCGCCTGCGTGGTTGGCTGCGTGCCCTCGATGAAATACTCCTGGCGGCTATTGCCGCCACCGTTGGCCAGCTGGCCGGTGCTGCGGTCAATATTGACCGTCACCACGCCCGGCGGCGGCGTCAGCGGCTGCTCCGGCACGCCTTCCAGCACCGCTTTCATGTAGGCATCCCAGGCCGGCTGCGCGCTCTTCGCGCCGCCTTCGTAGCCGGAAATCTGATCTTTAATCGCGCCGGATGCCGTGGTGCGGCCCAAATCGCGAGCGATGATCGTCGAAGCCGATCCAGACCGACGTCACCACGCCCGGACCGTAACCGGAGAACCAGGCATCTTTCGAGCTGTTGGTGGTCCCGGTTTTACCGCCGATATCGTGGCGCTGCAGATCGCGCCCTGCACGCCAGCCGGTACCCTGCCAGCCCGGTTCACCGAAGATGTTGGTGTTCAGCGCGCTCTTAATCAGGAACGCCAGCGGCGTGTTGATCACGTGCGGGGCGTACTCCTGCGCGCCGGCCGGCTGCGCCTACCAGCGCCTGGTAAGCCTGCTCCAGCTGGGGCTGCGGCACGGTCTGATTCTGCTGCTCCTGCGACACGGCAACGTCTTCCATGTCCTTGTTTTCGAGCACCTCGGATTTCGGCGTATCGCCGTAAATGACCGGAATATCGCACTCCGGGCAGGCGATTTTCGGCTTCGCCTCGAACAGCACGCCGCCCTGGTCGTTCTCGATTTTACTGATGAAGTACGGGTCAACCAGGAAGCCGCCGTTGGCCATCACCGAATAGCCGCGCGCCACCTGCAGCGGCGTAAAGGAGGCTGAGCCCAACGCCAGCGACTCGGTACGAACGATGTTCTGCGCCGGGAAGCCAAAGCGCTGCAGATACTCTGCGGCATAGTCGACGCCCATCGCGCGCATCGCACGCACCATCACCACGTTTTTCGACTGCCCCAGACCCTGACGAAGACGAATTGGACCGGCATACTCCGCGGGGAGTTCTTCGGCCGCCAGTCGGAACCGGCACCGGCATCCCAGCGGGAGATCGGCACGTCGTTGAGGATGCTGGCCAGCGTCAGGCCTTTATCCATCGCGGCCGTGTAGAGGAACGGTTTGATGTTCGAGCCGACCTGACGCAGCGCCTGGGTGGCGCGGTTAAATTTGCTCTGGTTGAAATCAAACCCGCCGACCAGCGCCAGTACCGCACCGTTTTGCGGATTAATAGAAACCAGCGCCGAGTTCACATCCGGCACCTGCGCCAGCCACCAGGCATCGCCGACCTTACGCACCCAGATCTGCTGCCCGGTCTGTACCACGTCGGTCACTTTGCGCGGCGTTGGGCCCTGCAGGGTGTCAGAGCGGTACGGACGCGCCCAGCGGATACCGTCCAAGGGCAGCGAAACGCTGCGTGCCGTCCGCCAGCATCGCAATGGCTTCGTCGGCGCTCGGCGCTGAGTGACCACGGCTGGAAGGAGCGGACCGTAGGTTGGCAGCGCTTTCAGCGTACTGGTGATTTTTTTGCTGTCCCAGGCGCTTCACCCACTTTCCAGAGCACGTTGGACGGGCCGCGATAGCCGTGACGCATATCGTAGTCCATCACGTTGTTGCGCACCGCGTCCTGTGCCGCCTGCTGCACTTTACGGGTGACGGTGGTGTACACGCGATAGCCATCTTCATAGGCCTTGTCGCCATAACGACTCACCATCTCCTGGCGCACCATTTCGGTCAGATAAGGGGCAGAGAAGGCGATCTCCGGGGCGTGGTAGTTGGCGTCAATGACGTCGTTGCGCGCCTGGTCATACTCGCTCTGGCTGATGTAGCCTTCGCTCAGCATACGTGACAGGACGACGTTACGACGTGCGAGGGCGCGGTCGAGCGAGTAGAGCGGGTTAAACGTGGACGGCGCTTTCGGCAGACCGGCAATGGTCGCCATTTCGCTTAGGGTGAGCTGCTCAACCGGCTTACCGAAGTACACCTGCGCCGCCGCCCCCACGCCATAGGCGCGATAGCCGAGATAGATTTTGTTGAGGTACAGCTCAAGGATCTCGTCCTTGCTCAGCAGCTGCTCAATGCGGATCGCCAGGAACACCTCTTTGATCTTACGCGTCAGCGTCCTTTCAGGGCTGAGGAAGAAGTTACGCGCCAGCTGCTGCGTAATGGTACTGGCCCCCTGGGAGGCATGGCCGGAGAACAGCGCAATGCTGGCGGCACGGAAAATCCCCACCGGATCGACACCGTGGTGCTCGTAAAAACGGCTGTCCTCAGTGGCGATAAACGCTTTCACCAGCTCGGGGGGGATTTGGTTCAGGGTCAGCGGGATACGGCGCTTTTCGCCATACTGCGCCATCAGCTCGCCATCGGCGCTATAGACCTGCATCGGGATCTGGAGGCGCACATCGCGAAGCGTGGCGACATCAGGTAGCTGTGGCTCAATATATTTGTACAAACCGTAAATCGAGCCTGCTCCCAGCAGAATGCAACAGACTGCAAGGATGAATAAATACTTTACGAACTTCACCGGAGATTTCCCATCTGTTGTCACTTGGGCAGTTTCTAAACAATCGCGCGGTAGTATAAAGGCAAGCCTGATTCATTGATATAGCCGTCATTCTTCATGCAACGCGGGTAATCATCCTTTTTCCTATAACGATAAGGAGATCGCGCGCATGGCTTTTCAGCGCTGGCAAATTGGACTGGACATCCAGAACGGGCAACTCTGCGCCCTTGGCATTGAACGACGCCGTCACGGATGGCAGCTGCGACACTGGTGGCAGCAGCCGCTGCCGCACGATACGTTACGCAACGGCGTGTTGCAAACCTCGCCAGTGTTACAGGAGATGTTGGTGCGCTGGCAGCGTCATTTACCCAGGCGCTACTCACTGCGCGTTGGCCTGCCGCCGCAGCTGGTGCTGCAGCGTACGCTGCCGTTGCCGCAAACCTCACTGCGCGAGCCGGCGCTCAGCCGCTACGTTAACGCGTCCGCATCACGCCTGTTCCCGGTCGAAGCCGCCTCGCTGTCGCTGGATTACCGGCTGGGCGGCAGTGCCAGCCAGCTGCACGTCACCGCCGCGCGCCGCGACGTCATCGCCCAGTGGCTGGCGCCGCTGCAGCAGGCCGGACTGCGCCCCGACGTGTTTGAGCTGAGCAGTCTGGCGCTGACGCAGATCGCCATGCGCGTTCCGCTGCGCCCGCATCAGCTGCTGATCCATCCGCTCAGCGACCACTGGCTGTGGACGCTGGCCGGCGAAAATAGCGCCTGCGGCGCGGCGAACGAACCCCTGACGCTCGCCCATCTGCGTGACACCTTTCCCCAGGCACAAACGGTCTTCTGCACCTCACCGCAGGCGTTGCCAGAGGCGGAAGTGCAGCGCTGCAAGCCGCTGGCGCTGCTGCACTATCTGCAACCGCCGCTACCGGAAGAGGCGGGCGCGCTGGCGATTGCGCTAGGCCTGGCGCTACGTCCGGAGGATTACTGATGCTGGCGGTCAATTTGCTCCCGTGGCGGGCACAGCAGTTGCTGCTACGCCGCCAGCACAGCGTGGCGTTGCTGGTTGTCGTGCTGCTGGTAACGCTGTTACTCACGCTGCTGCTGTGGTGGCGCGCTGAACAGCGGCTCCAGCAGGCAGCCCGGCAGCAGGCCGATATGACCATGCAGCTCCAGCAGATACAGCAGCGGCTGGCGCAACAGCAAACGCTGATGGCGCAGCGGGATGATCTGTTACGCAGGCAGCAGGCGCAGCAACAGCGGCTGCTGCAGCATCAACGCTGGCAGCAGTTCTGGCAGCAACTGCCCGCACTGATGCCGGAGACGCTGTGGCTGAGTCGCGTGGAGCGGCGACAGGGGCAACTGGTGCTGGACGGTCTGGCGCAGAGCCTGGCTGATGTCAGTGCGTTCCGCCATCAGCTGCAGACGCAACCGCTTTTTGCGGCGGTAAAGCAGGGCAGCGTACAGCGTCAGGCGCAGGGGGATTACCGCTTCGCGCTGCGCGCCCGGCTGCAGGAGGCGACCGATGAATGAACTCATCCAGCGCTGGCTGCAGCTGGCACTGACGTGGCGAATAGCCAGCCTGCAACTGCTGGCGCTGCTGCTACTCGGGCTGGCGTGGCTACTGCTGCTGCGTCCGCAACAGCAGCAATTCAGCACGCTGCAACAGCAGCTGTCACAACTGGCGCAGCAGCACCAGCAACGTCAGCAGCAGCTGGACGAGCGACCGGCCATCGGACAGCTCCAGGCGGAGATCGCAACGCTGCAGCCAGCGGCAACGGCGGCGTCCGTATCGTTAGAGCAACTGGTGGCGGCGCGCGGCAATCAGCTCGAGGCCTGGCATCCGGACAGCCAGCCACAGCAGCTGGCGCTGCGCCTGAGCTGGCCGCAGTTTCTGCCGCTGTTCAGCGGGCTGGCTGCGACGGCGTTAGCGGTGCCACAGCGTTTTCAGCTGCAGGCGGATCAGGGCGTGTTACACAGCGAGTTCTGGCTGGAGAGTGACGATGCGGAGTAGCGCACTGGTGTTACTGCTGTGCAGCAGCTGGGCGCTGGCGCGCGATCCGTTCCAGCCGCTGGCTGCCAGCCAGTGTCAGGCGCCCGCTGCCGTACCGCAGGGCTGGCGATTACAGGGCATCATTGGTCGCGCGCCGCACTTTGTGGCCTGGCTGGTTTCACCGCAGGGCAAACGTCAGCGGCTGAGTGCACCGGCTGCTTTTCCGGTGGCACCGTGGCAGGTAACCCAGCTCAGTGCACATACGCTGGTACTGAGCGCCACGCAAAGCTGTCCGCCGCAGCACATCACATGGGTAATAAAAGGAGGATTTTATGAAAAGGATGATGCTGCTGCTGTGGCTGGCGCTGAGCAGTCCGCTGCACGCCGCTGATCAGCCCCTGAGCCTGGTATTTGATGATGCGCCGGTCGAGCGCATTTTGCAGGCGCTGGCTGACTATCAGCAAACCAACCTGCTGATCGCGCCGGGCGTGGAGGGGCGGCTGTCGCTGCGACTCGATAACGTCGGTTGGGAGCGCGCACTGGCGCTGGTCACGCGGCTGGCGAAACTCACGGTGATCCAGGAGGAGGGCGTGCTGCTGGTCTATCCGGAGAGCTGGCAGCAGCGACAGGCACAGCAGGCACAGGCGGAGCGTGAAGAGAAGCAGCTGCAGGCGCCGCTTGAGCAGCGCACCGTCACGCTGCACTACGCCAGCGCCAGCGATGTCTACCGCAGCCTGCAGGCGGAACGCTCGCTGATGACGCCGCGCGGCAGCGTGACGGTGGATAGCCGTACCAACAGCCTGTTGCTGCGGGACAGCGCGCAGGCGCTGCGCGACACCGAGCGCTGGCTGCAGGCGCTGGATCTGCCGCTGGAGCAGGTTGAGCTGTCAGCGCACATTGTCACCATCAATGAAGAGCATCTGCGCGAGCTCGGCGTCAGCTGGAGCACCACACCCGGCGATGTCGTCACCGGGGCGCTGCGCAATCCGCAGCTGCTGGTGCCGCTGACGGTGAGCAATCCGGCGATACGCGCCGGCATCACGCTCGGACCGATGAGTGGCGAACTGCTTAACCTGGAGCTGAGCGCGCTGGAGCAGGAGAACCAGATCGAAATCATCGCCAGCCCGCGGCTGTTTACCTCACACCAGCAGACCGCCACCATCAAGCAGGGCACCGAAATTCCCTACGAGGTGAAATCCGGTAACAGCGGTGCGACGGCGATTGAGTTCAAAGAGGCGGTGCTGGGCATGGAGGTGACGCCAGTAGTATTGGGCAACGGGCGTATTCAGCTCACGCTGCGGCTGAGCCAGAACATGCCGGGTCGCAGCCTGACGATGGGGGAAAGTCAGGTGCTGAGCATCGATAAGCAGGAAATCGCCACTCAGGTGACGCTGCGCGACGGTGAAACGCTGGCGCTGGGCGGTATTTTCCAGCAGCAGCGCACCCAGGGCGAAAAGCGCGTGCCGTGGCTGGGCGAGGTGCCGCTGCTCGGCAGTCTGTTTCGTCAGCAGACCGACGAGCGCAAAAAACGTGAGCTGGTGATCTTCATCACGCCGCGACTGGTCAGGGAAGCAGCGCTTACCGCCGGATAAAGCGGAAAATTCGCTCCATATGACCAACTGCGTTGACGCAGGGCAGGAATTAGCATACAAGGTTTAGCGATTTTAAAACGGTGTAACGGAACGCGGCAGGATAACCTTCCGGCGGGTGTCAGTGACAAGCGATACTGGCATCGAAAGAAATATGCCCGAATTTTGGGTGGTACAGGACGTCAGCAACGGCACCTATTCCACAGTTTACGCAGGTAAGCTGTCGGGAGCGACAGGCCCAGCCAGCGCACCTGTAGCGCGCACAAGGATGGCAAAAAAGGAAGAGCGTTACCGTCTCGCGAACCACAGACCGGTCCTGTTTGAAGGTCGCCGGGGGCAATTTAATCAGTTGCCAAACAAGCCGGAGTATTGAGATAATTTTCAGTCTGACTCTCGCTCTATCGCATATGAGGTTTCAGTTCATGTCCTGCTACGCCGGGTGTCTGCGAAGCGGGGATTATCATCAACGAATAGTCTTAGTAGTACCGAAAAAATGGCAGAGAAACGCAATATCTTTCTGGTTGGGCCTATGGGTGCCGGCAAAAGCACTATTGGGCGTCAGTTAGCTCAACAACTCAATATGGAATTTTACGATTCTGATCAAGAGATTGAGAAACGAACCGGAGCTGATGTGGGCTGGGTCTTCGATGTAGAAGGCGAAGAAGGTTTCCGCGATCGAGAAGAAAAAATCATCAACGAGCTGACGGAAAAACAGGGCATCGTTCTGGCGACTGGCGGCGGCTCTGTGAAATCTCGCGAAACCCGCAACCGTCTCTCCGCCCGTGGCGTAGTGGTCTATCTCGAAACCACCATCGAAAAACAACTGGCACGCACGCAGCGCGATAAAAAGCGCCCGCTGCTGCAGGTTGAAACGCCGCCGCGCGAAGTACTGGAAGCGCTGGCCGACGAACGCAATCCGCTGTATGAAGAGATTGCCGATGTGACCATTCGCACTGACGATCAGAGCGCTAAAGTGGTCGCAAACCAGATTATCCATATGCTGGAAAGCAACTGATTCTGGCTTTATATACACTCGCCTGCGGGTAAAAGCATTAAAGGTGGATGTCGCGTCATGGAGAGGATTACAGTCACTCTCGGGGAACGTAGTTACCCTATCACCATCGCGGCTGGTTTGTTTAACGATCCAGCTTCCTTTTTGCCACTGAAAGCGGGTGATCAGGCCATGCTGGTCACCAATGAAACGCTGGCTCCGCTCTATCTCGACCGCGACGCCACCTGCTTGAGCAGGCAGGCGTGAAAGTCGACAGTGTGATTCTGCCCGACGGCGAGCAGTACAAAAGCCTGGCGGTGATGGATACCGTCTTTACCGCATTGCTGCAAAAACCGCACGGTCGCGACACGACGCTGCTTGCCCTGGGCGGCGGCGTTATGGGCGATCTGACCGGTTTTGCGGCCGCCAGCTACCAGCGCGGCGTACGCTTTATTCAGGTTCCGACCACGTTGCTGTCTCAGGTTGACTCCTCCGTCGGCGGCAAAACGGCGGTGAACCATCCCCTCGGCAAAAACATGATCGGCGCGTTCTACCAGCCCGCGTCGGTGGTGGTGGATCTCGACTGCCTGAAAACCCTGCCGCCGCGCGAGCTGGCCTCCGGTCTGGCGGAAGTGATCAAATACGGCATTATTCTGGACGGTGAGTTTTTTAACTGGCTGGAACAGAATATGGATGCGCTGCTGCGCCTGGATGACCCCGCCACTGGCATACTGCATTCGCCGTTGTTGTGAGCTGAAAGCCGAAGTTGTTGCCGCCGACGAGCGTGAAACCGGCTTACGTGCTTTACTGAATCTTGGGCATACCTTTGGCCATGCGATTGAAGCCGAAATGGGTTACGGCAACTGGCTGCACGGTGAAGCCGTCGCGGCTGGCATGGTGATGGCGGCCCGCACCTCTGAACGTCTGGGGCAGTTCAAACCGGAAGAAACGGCCCGTATCATTGCGCTGCTGGAACGTGCTGGCCTGCCGGTTAACGGGCCGGCCAGCGATGACGGCGGAAGCCTATCTGCCCCACATGATGCGCGATAAAAAAGTGCTGGCAGGTGAGATGCGTCTGGTACTCCCGCTTGCAATAGGGAAGAGTGAAGTGCGCGGCGGCGTGGCGCACGATGTCGTGCTTGGCTGCGATTAACGATTGCAAAGTATCTTGATTATCCCCGGACTACGTCGGGCTGCCGTCCGGCGGGGGAACAGTGAGCAGTGATGCGGCACGTGGGAAGCGTGCCGTTTTACGGAGGGGTGTTAAATGGATGAATTCAAACCAGAAGACGAGCTGAAACCCGATCCCAGCGATCGTCGTACTCCCCAAAAAAAAAACCGAAGAAATCAAGACGCGGCCTCGCAACCCCGATAAAAAAAAAGAAAAAGAGAAGCAGAACAAAAAAGAAGAAATGACCAAGAGCCAGAAGATCGTCTTCTGCGCAAACGTAAAAAAGCCGCTGCGCAAAGACCGGCTTCCCGTCAGTACATGATGATGGGCATCGGCGTTCTGGTGCTGCTGATTCTGGTGCTGGGCATTGGCTCCGCGCTGACCGGCCCGGACGAGAAAAAACAGGCCAGCAACAGCGCCAGCACCGGTAGCGCGGCACCGGCTGGCGGCGGCAGTGAAAAGAATATCGACCTGTCAGGTTCAACCGCCATGAGCGGCCAGCAGAATGCCACGCCGTCGGCTGAGGGCAGTGCGCCGCAGAATACCGCCGGTAACGCCGCACCCGCTGGCAGTGACGGCCAGTCAATCTCCATGCCGTCTGTCTCCTCCACGCCGACTCAGGCAGCACCGGTTGACACACCGGCCAACCAGCAGCGCGTAACGCTGCCGGGCGATCTCAATACCGCGCTGAACAATCAGCAGGGTTCCGTTGATGCCGCGGCGCAGGGCGCACAGGGCAACAGTTCGCTGCCTACCGCACCGGCAACGGTCAGCGGCAGCGCCGGTAAAGCGGTCACGCCGCCGGCGGTACGCGCTGAGACGCCACCGCGCAGCCTCGGTGCCAGCAGCAGCAGCCACAAAACCCCGGCTGCCAGCAAACCGGCTGCAGTGAAAGAGAACAAAACGCACACCACCACCGCGCACAACAGCGCACCGGCCAGCAGTGGCGGTGCCAGCAAGTCGCTGCCATCGGGCGCCACCAGCAACTACACGCTGCAGCTGAGCAGTTCGTCGAAAGAAGCGAACCTGAACGCCTGGGCGAAGAAACAGAATCTGAACGGTTATCTACGTGGTTTATCAGACGACGCGTAACGGCCAGCCGTGGTATGTGCTGGTGAGCGGCGTTTATGCTCCACACCGGATGAAGCCAAACGTGCAGTAGCTTCGCTGCCGGCTGAAGTTCAGGCGGAGAACCCGTGGGCGAAGCCGCTCAGCCAGGTGAAGAAAGAGAGCCAGTAAGTGATGTGGGGCCGCGTTGCTGCGGCCCCGTTCTAAGCGCAGGATGCTGTCGGAGCTTTCTCCACAGCCGGAGAAGGTGTAATCAGTTAGTCAGCATGAAAAAAAATCGCGCTTTTCTGAAATGGGCAGGGGGGAAATACCCCCTGCTCGATGATATTAAAAAGCACCTGCCAAAAGGCGAGTGTCTTATCGAGCCCTTTGTGGGCGCAGGATCGGTGTTCCTGAACACCGATTTTTCTCGTTATATCCTGGCGGATATCAACAGCGACCTTATCAGCCTCTATAACATTGTTAAGCTGCGTACCGATGAGTATGTGGAAGAGGCGCGCAAGCTGTTTACCCCAGAGAACAACAACCCTGACGTCTACTACCAGTTCCGCACGGAGTTTAATCAGAGCCAGGATCCGTTCCGCCGCGCGCTGCTGTTCCTTTACCTCAACCGTCATGGTTACAACGGCCTGTGCCGGTATAATTTGCGCGGCGAATTTAACGTGCCGTTTGGTCGTTATAAGCGCCCGTACTTCCCGCAGGACGAGCTGTATCATTTTGCGAAGAAAGCGCAGAATGCAGAGTTCCACTGCCTCTCCTATGAAGAGTGCATGGAACTGGCAGGCGTAAACTCGGTGGTTTACTGCGATCCGCCTTATGCGCCGCTGTCTGCGACGGCGAACTTCACCGCCTACCACACCAATAGCTTCAGCCCGGCCGAACAGGCCCGCCTGGCGGAGATGGCGGAAAAACTGGTCAGCAAAAGAATTCCGGTGTTAATTTCAAATCACGATACCCCTGATACGCGCGAATGGTACAAAGCCGCGAAGCATTTTCAGGTCAAAGTGCGGCGTAGCATTAGCAGCAACGGCGGCACACGTAAAAAGGTGGACGAACTCCTGGCTCTTTATCGCCCCTGAGCCGTTTTGCCCGCCGGTAAACACATTTCAAGGAGATGCGGATGAAACAGTTTTTGATTGCCCCCTCAATTCTGTCGGCCGATTTTGCCCGCCTGGGTGAAGACACCGCTAAAGCGCTGGCCGCTGGTGGCGATGTCGTCCATTTCGACGTGATGGATAACCACTACGTTCCCAATCTGACCATCGGTCCGATGGTGCTCAAGGCGCTGCGCAACTACGGCATTACCGCGCCCATCGACGTGCATCTGATGGTGAAACCGGTCGATCGCATCGTGCCGGATTTCGCCGCAGCGGGTGCCAGCATCATCACCTTCCATCCGGAAGCCTCCGAGCACGTTGACCGCACGCTGCAGCTGATCAAAGAGAACGGCTGTAAAGCGGGGCTGGTGTTTAACCCGGCAACGCCGCTGAGCTATCTCGACTACGTGATGGACAAGCTGGACGTGATTCTGCTGATGTCCGTTAACCCGGGCTTTGGCGGCCAGTCCTTCATCCCTCACACGCTGGATAAACTGCGCGAAGTGCGCCGTCGCATTGACGAGTCCGGCTACGATATTCGTCTGGAAGTGGATGGCGGCGTGAAGGTGAATAACATTGGCGAAATTGCGGCAGCGGGCGCGGATATGTTTGTTGCCGGTTCGGCGATTTTCGACCAACCGGATTACAAAAAAGTCATCGATGAAATGCGCCGCGAGCTGGCGAAGGTAAGTCATGGATAAATTGCAGGCAATCCGGGGTGTGGCATTCGACCTCGATGGCACGCTGGTCGACAGCGCGCCGGGCTTAACGAGCGCCGTCGACCAGGCGCTGTACGCCCTTGAACTGCCCGTCGCGGGCGAAGAGCGCGTCGTGACGTGGATTGGCAACGGCGCCGATGTCCTGATGGAGCGCGCGCTGACCTGGGCTCGTCAGGAACGCGCGTCGCAGCGTGCCGCGCAGGGTAAACCGAGCGTCGAGCAGCGCCGGATCGCTGCGTTCGCAGCTGTTCGACAAACATTACGAAGAAACGGTGGAAGAGGGCAGCTTCCTGTTCCCGGACGTGCCGGAAACGCTGAGCGCGCTGCATGCCAAAGGCCTGCCGCTGGGGCTGGTGACCAACAAACCGACGCCGTTTGTTGCGCCGCTGCTGGAGGCGCTCGATATCGCGAAATACTTCTCCGTGATCGTGGGCGGCGATGACGTGCAGAACAAAAAGCCGCATCCGGAACCGCTGTTGCTGGTGGCAGGAAAATTATCCTTAACGCCTGCGGAGCTGCTCTTTGTCGGTGATTCACGCAATGATATTCTGGCTGCCCGGGCGGCGGGCGTGTCCCTCCGTGGGGTTAACCTATGGCTACAACTACGGTGAAGCCATCACGCTGAGTGAGCCGGATGTTGTGTTCGATCACTTCAAAGATTTGTTGCCCGCACTCGGGCTTTCGCACAGTGAACATCAGGAATTGAATAATGACTAAGCCCATCGTTTTTAGTGGCGCACAGCCTTCAGGTGAATTGACCATTGGTAACTACATGGGTGCGTTACGTCAGTGGGTGCAGCATGCAGGATGACTACCATTGCATTTACTGCATCGTCGATCTGCATGCGATTACCGCCCGTCAGGATCCTGAGAAGCTGCGCAAAGCCACGCTGGACACGCTGGCGCTGTACCTGGCCTGCGGTATCGATCCGGAAAAGAGCACCATCTTCGTTCAGTCGCACGTGCCGGAGCACGCGCAGCTGGGCTGGGCGCTGAACTGCTACACCTACTTCGGCGAGCTGAGCCGCATGACGCAGTTCAAGGACAAATCCGCGCGCTACGCTGAAAACATCAACGCCGGTCTGTTTGACTATCCGGTGCTGATGGCGGCTGACATTCTGCTGTATCAGACTAACCAGGTGCCGGTGGGTGAAGACCAGAAGCAGCACCTGGAGCTGAGCCGCGATATCGCCCAGCGCTTTAACGCGCTTTACGGCGACGTGTTTAAAGTGCCTGAGCCGTTTATTCCGAAATCCGGCGCGCGCGTGATGTCGCTGCTGGAGCCGACCAAGAAGATGTCCAAGTCTGACGATAACCGCAACAACGTTATCGGCCTGCTGGAAGATCCGAAATCGGTGGTGAAAAAGCTCAAGCGCGCAGTGACCGATTCCGACGAGCCGCCGGTTGTGCGCTACGACGTGCAGAACAAAGCGGGCGTCTCCAACCTGCTGGATATCCTCTCCGGCGTGACCGGCCAGAGCATTCCGGAGCTGGAACAGCACTTCGAAGGCAAAATGTATGGCCACCTGAAAGGCGAAGTGGCAGATGCCGTTTCCGGCATGCTGACCGAGCTGCAGGAGCGTTATCACCGCTACCGCAACGACGAAGCCTTCCTGCAGCAGGTGATGAAAGAGGGCGCGGAGAAAGCCAGCGCGCGCGCCCAGGAAACGCTGAAGAAAGTGTATGACGCCGTAGGCTTCGTGGCGCAGCCATAAGCCGGTTTGCCGGGGCGCAGCACAACGCGCCCCGCAGGCTTTACTTCACCCGATGCAGCGTCAGCTCTGCGCCATCCCAGAATAGCCGCGCATTGCCGTCGGCCAGCACGCTCAGTACCGCGCCCGGTGCCGGTCCCCACGCCTGATTGCCACAGTGCACGTTGAAGCCATAGCGAAAGCTGAAATCACGATCCTGTCCGGCCCCGCTGGCGGCGCTCAGGCGCGGTTTTCCCTGGCAATTGTCGGTCGCCGGATTGATGCCGCGTTCGGCAGTACCGCGCGTCCAGCTAATCGCATTGGGTTTAAACGCCACGCGCGCGCCCATAAACTGCGGATCGTTTTTGATGTAAATCTGGCCGTTCTCCTTTTTCGGCGTCACGGCAACCACCTGCCATTCGCCCGTGACCGTTGACCACGTCACCGGGGCGGCACTCACCGCCACGCTCAGCGGCATCAGCAGCGCCGCGGCCAGAGAAATAATGCGCATGGAAACTCCTTGTGATTGATTTGGTTGCTCAGTCTGGCGGCAAAGCGCAGCGCTGTACAGTGTTTTACCGCATCAGAACCAGCGCAGCTGCGTGCGCAGGCTGACCACGCGGCCCACAATGATCAGCGCCGGACTGGCAAACTGCTGTGCCAGCGTCGCCAGCTCCTGCAGCGTGGCGCAGGCGACGCGCTGCTGCGGCGTGGTACCGTGCTGCACGATAGCCACCGGCATCGCTGCGTCCATCCCGTGCCGTAACAGCTGCTGCTGAATGTCGGCCGCCTGGCTGAGGCCCATATAAAACACCAGCGTCTGCTGCTCCGCCGCCAGTTTGCCCCACTCCATTTCGCCGTGCTGCTGCAGATGGCCGGTGACGAAGCGCACGCTCTGAGCATGGTCGCGGTGGGTGAGGGGAATACCGCTGTAGGCGGCACAGCCGGAGGCGGCGGTGATGCCCGGCACTACGCTGAACGGGATGTTATGCTGCGCCAGCACCTCCAGCTCTTCGCCGCCGCGGCCAAAAATAAAGGGATCGCCGCCTTTAAGGCGCACCACACGTTTGCCGCGCTGCGCCTGCTCCAGCAGCAGCTGGTTGATTTGTTCCTGCGGCACGCAGTGATGGCCCGCCTGCTTACCCACGAAGAGGCGTTCGGCATCGCGCCGCACCAGGTTAAGAATCGGCTCCGACACCAGCCGGTCATACACCACCACATCAGCCTGCTGGATAGCCTGCAACCCTTTCAGCGTCAGCAGACCGGCATCGCCCGGCCCGGCGCCGACCAGCACCACTTCGCCCTGCTGCGTCAGCGGCGCCGCAAACAAGGCATCGACCTGTGCGGCAGCGCGTGCCCGATCGCCGTTGGCCAGCGTCTGGGCCAGCCGATCGCTGGCAAAGAAGCGCTCCCAGAAGGCGCGGCGTGGCGCCATGGCGCTAAAATGCTGCTTCACGCGCTCGCGCAGTGAGCCCGCCAGCGCAGCCAGTTCGCCGAGATGCTGGGGCAGCATCGCCTCCAGCTTCTCGCGCAGCAGACGCGCCAGCACCGGCGCGCGGCCACCGGAAGAGACGGCGATCATCAGCGGTGAGCGGTCGACGATCGACGGCATAATGGCGCTGGCCTGCTGCGGCGCATCCACCAGGTTACAGAAGAGGCGGCGCTGTTCGGCGGCGTCAGCCACCTGCTGATTGACGGCATCATCGCTGGTGGCCGCAATCGCCAGCCAGCATTCATCCAGCCAGTTATCGGCAAAGGCGCCGTGCAGTAACGTCACTGTTCCCTGTTGAGCCCACAGCTGAAACGCCGGGGAAAAATCCCGCGCGCCGACGTAGAGCTCTGCGCCGGCCTCCAGCAGCAAACGCGCTTTACGTTCAGCCACATCGCCTGCGCCAACCAGTAAACAACGCCTGCCTTGCAGCCGACAAAACAGCGGAAAGTAATCCATAGCGAATCCTGAAAAAAAAGCCCGCACGGTGCGGGCTGTGGAAGGGATTATACCGATTTCAGCGGCGAAGCCTGGGCTTGCGTCTGCGGGCGCTGCGCCTGCGGCGTGGCATACCAGTAGCCGAGACCCATCAGCACCATGCCGGAGAACATATTGCCGAGCGTCACCCACAGCAGGTTGTGACCGATGCCGCGCAGCGTCAGGTCGGCGCTGTGCTGGCCAAACCACGACAGCGCAAATACCGTCATGTTGGCGATGGAGTGCTCGTAACCGGAGGCGATAAACGCCAGCAGGCACCACCAGATAGCGATGAACTTCGCGGCCCCTTCGCTGCGCACTGCCATCCAGATCGCCAGACACACCAGCCAGTTGCACAGCGCGCCTTTAAAGAACAGTGCCATCGCCGTCTGCGTGGTTTTCGCCAGCGCTACGCTGTGGATCAGCGAGCCGGCGTTCGGCAGCAGCGCACCAGCGGCGTAGTAGTAGAGCAGGGCGACAAACACCGAGCCGATCAGGTTACCCAGCCAGGTTTGCGGCAGCACGCACCACATCTGGCCGTGGCTGATGGTGCCGGCTTTGACGCCCACGGTGAGGAACATGGTATGACCGGTAAACAGCTCGGAACCGGCGATGATCACCAGCGTCAGGGCAATACCGAAGGTGGCGCCCATCAGCAGTGGACGATATGCCGGGTCCGCCAGATTACCGAGGGTGAAGATCAGGATGATCGCCAGGCCAACGTAAGCGCCGGCCATCGCCGATCCAATCCAGAAGGCCAGCGGGCTGTGCTGCGCGGTGCGTACAATGCGCGCCGCATTGGCGGCGCAGGTGTTCAGGGTGTCAGAAAACATAGTGACGTCTCATAAAGTGAAGGAATTCTGTCAGGCGCAGACTTCGACCTGGCCGTTGCTGACGCGCACCGCATAGCTCGCCACCGAGCGGCTTTCATCTTCCATGCAGAACGTCCGTCGCTTAAGCGGAAACGCTGCTTTTTCAGCGGGCTGGCGACCCACAGCTCACCCTGATGTTCGGCAATCAGTCCGCGGGAGAGCACGCTGGCCTCAGAAGAACGGGTCGATATTGCTGATGGCAAAAACCTGTTCATCGTGGCGAGGGCGGAAAATGGCGACCTGCTCGTTGCCCAGCAGCGCACACGCCGGTGGCGGGCAGAATGTCGTTAATATCGCAGATGTTTACCCACTGGCTCATGCGTTTTCCTCCACCAGCGTCACCGGAATACGTTCATACGGTGTCGCCGGACGATGCTGTTCGCGCTCCGGTACAACCTGTACGTTCGGGTCGCGCTGGGTGCTGTTGATAAAGTGTTTGAAGCGCGTCTGCGCCGCCGGGGTGTTGACGGTTTCGGTCCACTCGCAGATCACCGCCTCGCGCAGGCGCGCCATCTCGGCTTCCAGCTGTTCGTTCAGGCCCAGCTTGTCGTCGATGATGACGGACTTCGATTTCAGGTAGTCGATGCCGCCTTCCAGGTTATCCAGCCAGGAAGCGGTACGGGTCAGCTTGTCGGCGGTACGGATGTAGAACATCATGAAGCGGTCGAGATACTGGATCAGCGTGTCGCGGTCGAGATCCGCCGCCAGCAGGTCCGCGTGGCGTGGTTTCATCCCGCCGTTGCCGCACACGTACAGGTTCCAGCCTTTCTCGGTGGCGATGATCCCCACGTCTTTACCCTGCGCTTCCGCACATTCGCGGGTACAGCCGGAGACGCCGAACTTCATTTTGTGCGGGGTACGGATGCCTTTGTAGCGGTTTTCCAGCTCAACGCCGAAGCCCACGCTGTCGCCGACGCCGTAGCGGCACCAGGTGCTGCCCACGCAGGTTTTCGCCATGCGCAGCGCTTTGGCGTACGCGTGGCCGGTTTCGAAGCCGGCTTCAATCAGCTGACGCCAGATTTCCGGCAGGTCGTCCTTCTGCGCGCCAAACAGGCCGATACGCTGGGAGCCGGTGATTTTGGTGTAGAGGTTAAATTCACGGGCGATACGGCCCACGGCCGACCAGCCCTTCCGGCGTGATTTCGCCGCCGGCGGAGCGCGGAATCACGGAATAGGTACCGTCTTTCTGGATGTTCGCCGAGGAAGTTATCGTTGGTGTCCTGCAGCGGCGTGTGTTCCGGTTTGAGGATGTACTCGTTCCAGCAGGAGGCCAGCAGCGAGCCGACGGTCGGTTTACACACTTCACAGCCGTAGCCCTGGCCGTGCTTCGCCAGCAGTTCGTCGAAGGATTTGATGCCCTCCACGCGGATCAGGTGGTACAGCTCCTGGCGAGAATACGCGAAGTGCTCGCACAGGTTGTTGTTCACTTCGATGCCCTGTTTCGCCAGCTCGGCGTTCAGCACCTGAGTGACCAGCGGAATACAGCCGCCGCAGCCGGTACCGGCTTTGGTTTCGGCTTTCAGCGCCGCAACGGTGTGGCAGCCCTTGTTGATGGCGGAGATCAGCATGCCTTTGGTGACGTCGAAGCAGGAGCAGATCTGCGCGCTGTCCGGCAGTTTATCCACGCCGATAGACGGCTTGCCGCTGGAGGCGTGCGCCGGGAGGATCAGCGCGTCCGGGTTTTCCGGCAGCTCGATGGCGTTCAGCACCAGCTGCAGCAGGTTGCCGAAGTCGCTGGTGTCGCCCACCAGCACCGCGCCGAGCAGGGTTTTGTTGTCCTGGCTGACGATGAGACGCTTGTAGACCTCTTTGCTTTCGTCGAGGTAAACGTAGCTGCGGGAGTTCGGGGTGCGGCCGTGCGCATCGCCGATACCGCCCACGTCGACGCCCAGCAGCTTCAGCTTGGCGCTCATGTCTGCGCCGGTAAAGGCGTTTTCGCTGCCGAGGATATGATCCACGGCGACCTGGGCCATTTTGTACCCTGGCGCGACCAGACCGTATACGCGGTTGTTCCAGCTGGCGCATTCGCCGATGGCGTAGATATCCGGATCGGAGGTCTGGCAGGTGTCGTTAATCATGATCCCGCCGCGCTGCGCGACGGCCAGGCCGCACTGGGTTGCCAGCTTGTCGCGCGGGCGGATGCCGGTGGAGAAGACGATGAAGTCCACCTCCAGCTCGCTGCCGTCGGCAAAGCGCATGGTTTTGCGCGCTTCAGTCCCTTCCTGAACGATCTCTTTGGTGTTCTTGCTGGTGTGAACCTTCACGCCCATGCTTTCAATTTTACGCTTAAGCTGGTCGCCACCCATGTGGTCCAGCTGTTCGGCCATCAGCATTGGCGCAAATTCGATAACGTGGGTTTCAACCCCGAGGTTTTTGAGCGCGCCAGCCGCTTCCAGACCCAGCAGGCCGCCGCCGACCACCGCGCCGCGTTTGCTTCGGCGCGCGCAGGATTCGATGGCGTTGAGATCTTCAATGGTGCGATAAACGAAGCAATCCTGCGTTTCCGAGCCTTTGATCGGCGGGATCCACGGATACGAGCCCGTCGCCATGATCAGCTTGTCGTAAAAAACCGTACGCCCGGCGCTGGAGTGGATCACTTTTTCCTGACGGTTGATGGTGATGGCGCGTTCGCCCACCAGCACTTTTACGCCATGCTTCTCGTAGAAACCTTCGCGCACCAGAGAGAGCTCTTCGGCGGTATGATGGGAGAAGTAGGAAGACAGGTGCACACGGTCGTACGCCTTGCGGGGTTCTTCACAGAACACGGTAATATCGAACTGCTCAGCATCGGCTTTATCGAGAAGATCCTCAATAAAGCGGTGGCCGACCATGCCGTTACCGATGATAGCGAGTCTGACTTTGCTCATTTTTGCCTCGATTTCTTTTCTATTACTGCCTACCTTAACGATTCAGCAGGGGCGCTTATTGATGTAAATCAAATACGTCTTCGCCTACCCCCTTAGGGGTATGTGGCTGATTTGTCAGGATTTTTATCTAAGTCTTTTATTTGGTTGAAAATTACCCAATGGCGGCAGAAAAGTTGCCAGCGGCGCGGCCGTTTTTAAACGATGCAAATACGCGTAAACAACGATGCGTTTATCAGCGGAGAAGGATATGTCTACAACACCCGCTTTGGGCTTGTTCAACAATGTGCGTTCTTGGCAGGCCAACCGGGTTTATGGCAGATCGAAATTCGCCACGGCAACATCAGCGCCATTATTCCGCAGCCGCCGCACGCGGCCGCCCAGCCGGATGCGCTGGATGCCGCCGGGTGGTCTGGCGAGCCCGCCGTTTATCGAGCCGCATATCCATCTTGATACCACCCAGACCGCGGGCGAGCCGAACTGGAACCAGTCCGGCACGCTGTTTGAAGGCATTGAGCGCTGGGCCGAGCGCAAGGCGCTGCTCAGCCATGAGGATGTGAAAGCGCGCGCCTGGAAAACGCTGAAGTGGCAAATTGCCAACGGCATCCAGTTTGTGCGCACCCACGTGGATGTCTCCGACCCGACGCTCACCGCCCTGAAGGCGATGCTGGAGGTGAAAGCAGGAGGGTGGCGCCGTGGGTCGACGCTGCAAATCGTCGCGTTCCCGCAGGAAGGCATTCTCTCTTACCCCAACGGCCGCGGCGCTGCTGGAAGAGGCGCTACGCCTGGGCGCCGACGTGGTGGGGGCGATCCCGCATTTCGAATTCACCCGCGAGTATGGCGTCGAGTCGCTGCACATCGCCTTCGACCTGGCGAAGAAATATGACCGCCCGCTGGATATCCACTGCGATGAGATCGACGACGAGCAGTCGCGCTTTGTCGAGACGGTGGCCACGCTGGCCCATCGCGAGGCCGGCATCGGCGCGCGGGTGACCGCCAGCCACACCACCGCCATGCACTCCTACAACGGCGCGTACACCTCGCGGCTGTTCCGCCTGCTGAAGATGTCGGGGATTAACTTCGTGGCCAACCCGCTGGTGAATATCCACCTGCAGGGGCGCTTTGACGACTATCCGAAGCGCCGCGGCATCACCCGGGTGAAAGAGCTGCAGGAGGCGGGGATCAACGTCTGCTTCGGCCATGACGATGTGTTCGACCCCTGGTACCCGCTCGGCACCGGCAACATGCTGCAGGTGCTGCATATGGGGCTGCACGTGTGCCAGATGATGGGCTATCCGCAGATCGACAGCGGCCTGAACCTGATCACCCACAACAGCGCCCGCACCTTTGGCCTGAGCGACTACGGTATTGAGACGGGAAATCCGGCGAACCTGATTATTCTGCCTGCGGAGAGCGGGTTTGAAGCGGTGCGCTGTCAGGTGCCGGTGCGCTGGTCGATCCGTCAGGGGCGGGTGATTGCCACCACGCAGCTGGCGCAGACGTGGATCCAGATGGATATCGGGGGAGAAGAGGTGAGCTTTGCCGGCACCGTTAAGGCCGAGCGCAAAGGGGAATAGCGGCTTAGCGAGGCTTCGCGGCCGCTTGGGGATCGGCCGTCTGGTGGCGTGCTGGCGGTGGCGGGTCACAAAGCCCAGAATGAAGCACATGATGAACACCACGGCGTACAGACCGTTAGCGGTGTGCAGCGCCGCCAGCGGGCCGCTGTGGGCAACGATCGGGCCCGTCACCACGAAGGTCAGCATGGTGCCGATGGTGCCGCAGGTCAGAACGAAGTTAACCAGCTTCGGCGAGGCCACTTTGGTCTGCAGAGAGCCCAGGGTGATGATCGAGGTGTAGATCGCGCTGGAGAAGAAGCCCAGGGTCAGAATGAACCACGGCATATGCTCCGGTGAACCGTTGATGAACAGGTACATCAGCACGGTCGCCAGGCCTGCGAGCACGGTCAGAATGCGCTGCAGGTCGAAGAAGCGCAGGATGAAGCTAAACGCCCACATGCCGAACATGTAAGACATCCAGAAATCGCTCACCAGTTTACCCGCATCGTTCAGGCTCATGCCCAGGCCTTTGGCGTATTCCGGTACCCAGGAGATAAAGCCCAGCTGGCCCAGGATGTAGCACAGGGCGGCGATGGAGAGGAACAGCACGCCGATGCCCCATTTCTCTTTCGCGACGGGCTCTGCAGTAGTTTGCGCTTTCTTGCCCAGCACCGGGAACTCACAGCCGAAGGTCAGGATAAAGATCGCCACGTAGACGAGGCCGATGCAGGCGTATACCCAGTACCACTCAATGCTGCGCGCCAGCAGAACGGCGGCGACCATCGGGAAAATCATCCCGGCCATGCTGAAGAAGGAGTCGGTAAACAGCAGGCGCGCGCCGCGCTGACGGCCTTCATACATATGGGTAATCAGGAAGGTACCAATCGACATGGTGATCCCGCTGACCAGACCGAGCACGAACATGGCGGCGGAGAACAGCGCGATGCTGTGGCTCAGCATCAGGCCCGCCACGGCGGCGACCATCAGTACAAAACCAAAGCGCAGCTGGGTTTTCAGTGGCACAATTTCCATCAGCCAGGCATTCAGGAAGATAGAGATCAGGATCCCCGCGTTGAGGAAGGTGAAGGTGTTACTCATGCTGGAAACGGGCAGCTGGAAGTAGTCTGCGATATTTCCCATCACCATCCCGGTGACGATCACCAACGCGCCGGTCAGGGCGTAGGAGAAGAAGCTGATCCATGTGAGCTTGATGCGATTGCTGTTAGTCATGTCTGGCCTGTTCAGAAAAAGAAAAGCGCCGAAGGGGCGCTGAGAGCGGGCAGATTTTAGTCGCTAAAGTGATCCATTCCTATCTTTTAAGGGTAATGATTATGTCATTGCAGGTTTTAATGTGATCTAAATCACATTAAGTGACGGTCTAACCAATCGTTTGCGCAGTAATAATTGTTTCAATTTCGTAAAATTAGGTAAAAGGCTGGTCTACGTTCATACTGCTCTTTAGAATCAAGCCATTCGCTTTTTATACTGCGCTTTGTTAAGGAATTCTCATGCTCAAATCAACACTGGCGGCTGTCGCAGCTGTGTTTGCTCTTTCTGCCGTTTCCCCTGCTGCGCTGGCAGCAAAAGGGGACCCTCACGTTCTGCTGACCACCTCTGCCGGGAATATTGAGCTGGAACTGAATAGCCAGAAAGCCCCGGTTTCTGTGAAAAACTTCCTCGACTACGTGAACAGCGGTTTCTACAACAACACCACCTTCCACCGCGTGATCCCTGGCTTCATGATTCAGGGCGGCGGCTTCAACGAGCAGATGCAGCAGAAACAGCCGAACCCGCCTATCAAAAACGAAGCGGACAACGGCCTGCTGAACAAGCGCGGCACCATCTCCATGGCGCGTACTGCGGATAAAGACAGCGCCACCAGCCAGTTCTTCCTGAACGTGGCGGATAACGCCTTCCTCGACCACGGCCAGCGCGACTTCGGCTATGCGGTCTTCGGTAAAATTGTGAAAGGGATGGACGTGGCGGACAAGATTTCGCAGGTACCGACCCACGACGTTGGCCCGTACCAGAATGTGCCGTCAAAACCGGTCGTGATCCTCTCCGCGAAAGTTCTGCCGTAATCCCTCTGCGCGCCACCCCGGGTGGCCTCGCCCGTGCTGCCGCCCTCCCTGCGAAAGCGCGTTTTGCTGCTTATACTTGTGGCAAACGGACTATTCAGGGAGGCGTTAAGTGAAAAAACTCACCGACAAGCAAAAATCCCGTCTCTGGGAGCAGCAGCGTAACGTCAATTTTCAGGCCAGTTGTCCTGCCGGTTATACGCTGAATGAACCTGCCGTCGAGAGCGCCCAGGCGGACGATCGCTGGCACGCTGGGAGGCATTGGCGGATAAGCGGCGGTGCGCGATCCTACTGTGGCCCGTGCGTGCGAACCGCGGATTCACGACGGGCGCCTGCGTAAAGCCGAACTGGCATTCAGCGCGGCGCGGCATTGAGACGCTGGAGCTTGGGCCTTCCGCGCCCGGGTTGCCGCATCTGTGCCTTATTCACCGTCATCTGTATCAGAGAGATGAGCCGGGCAGGCGAATTCCGTACCGACGATATTTTTAAGGGTGACATTCCCTTTTGCCATTTCGAGTACATCGAGAAGATGGGCAATGAGCTGATGGCGGCGCTGGAAAGCGAAAAGTATCTTGTGGGTCTGGAAAAAGCGGCGTTTGTTGACAAAGTGAGTCACTACTACTGTGAAATCAACATGCTGCATCCCTTTATCCGCGGTAATGGCATTGCGCAGCGCGTCTTCTTTGAACAGCTGGCGATCCATGCGGGTTACCCGCTGAACTGGCGGGATATCGATCCTGAGCAGTGGGTAGCGGCGAACCGAAGCGGCGCCATGGGCGATTTGAGCGCACTGAGCGCTATCTTTGCCAAAGTAGTGAGCGAAGCGCGGGAATCTGAGTAGAATAGGGCGGCATTTTTTTCGGGAGCCGCCATGATTCTGCTGATTGATAACTACGATTCCTTCACCTGGAACCTTTACCAGTATTTTTGCGAACTGGGTGCAGAGGTGGTTGTCCGCCGCAACGACGAGCTCAGCCTGGCCGATATCGAGTCGCTGGCTCCGCAGAAAATCGTCATTTCGCCGGGGCCGTGTACGCCATCGGAATCGGGCATTTCTCTGGACGTTATTCGCCACTATGCCGGCAGGCTGCCGATCCTGGGCGTCTGTCTTGGCCATCAGGCGATTGCCCAGGTATTTGGTGCTACCATCGTGCGTGCGCGCAAAAGTGATGCACGGAAAAACCTCTCCGGTTACCCACACCGGCACGGGCGTATTCAGCAGGGGCTTAATAACCCGTTAACCGTGACGCGCTACCACTCGCTGGTGATTGACCCGCCGACGCTGCCCGACTGCTTTGACGTGACCGCCTGGAGCGATACGCAGGAGATCATGGGGATTCGCCACCGCGAGTGGGATCTCGAAGGCGTACAGTTCCACCCGGAAAGTATTCTCAGCGAGCAGGGGCATCAGCTGCTGGCAAATTTCCTCAATCGCTGAATATCTGTTGCCTTGCTGTGATTTTTTATGCATATTTTGTGATTATATTTTCACAATCAATGTGACATAAAATGGATGGGTCATGACATGGCAACTGAACAACCAGCAATTACCCGCGCGACATTCGATGAAGTGATTCTGCCGATTTATGCACCGGCTGAGTTTATCCCGGTGAAGGGGAAAGGCAGCCGCGTCTGGGATCAGCAGGGCAAAGAGTATGTGGATTTCGCGGGCGGTATTGCGGTCACGGCGCTGGGTCACTGCCATCCTGCGCTGGTGGAGGCGCTGAAAACCCAGGGCGAAACCCTGTGGCACACCAGCAACGTGTTCACCAACGAACCGGCGCTGCGCCTGGGCCGTAAGCTGATTGACGCCACCTTTGCCGAGCGCGTGCTGTTTATGAACTCCGGCACCGAAGCCAACGAAACCGCCTTCAAGCTGGCGCGCTACTACGCCTGCAAAACGCCACAGCCCGTACAAAACCAAAATCATCGCCTTCCACAACGCCTTCCACGGGCGCTCGCTGTTTACCGTCTCCGTTGGCGGCCAGCCGAAGTATTCCGACGGCTTTGGCCCGAAACCGGCCGATATCGTCCACGTGCCGTTTAACGATCTGCACGCGGTGAAAGCGGTGATGGACGACCACACCTGCGCGGTGGTGGTGGAGCCGATTCAGGGTGAAGGCGGCGTGACGGCGGCAACGCCGGAGTTCCTGAAAGGGCTGCGCGCGCTGTGCGACGAGCACAAGGCGCTGCTGGTGTTTGATGAGGTGCAGTGCGGCATGGGGCGTACCGGCGACCTGTTTGCCTACATGCACTACGGCGTGACGCCGGATATTCTGACCAGCGCCAAAGCGCTCGGCGGCGGTTTCCCGGTGAGCGCGGTGCTGACCACCCAGGAGATCGCCTCCGCGTTCCACGTCGGTTCTCACGGCTCCACCTACGGCGGCAACCCGCTGGCCTGCGCGGTGGCGGGAGCCGCGTTCGACATCATCAACACGCCGGAAGTGCTGAACGGCGTTAGCGCGAAACGCGAGCTGTTTGTGAAACACCTGAAAAAGATTGATGAACAGTACGACGTGTTCAGCGAGATCCGCGGCATGGGGCTGCTGATTGGCGCCGAGCTGAAGCCGCAGTACAAAGGCCGCGCGCGCGATTTCCTGCACGCTGCCGCGCATGAAGGCGTGATGGTGCTCAACGCCGGCCGCCGGACGTGATGCGCTTTGCGCCGTCGCTGGTGGTGGAAGAGAACAGATATTGAAGACGGGTTAACCCGCTTTGCCGCGGCGGTCGCGAAGATCGTTAAAGGCTAATACTCGGTTCGCTTTAACCGCCGGCGCGTTAACCAAATGCCGTGATGCGGGCGCTGACGCCATGCCACCGACGAAATGGTGTGCATGGTGTTCAGATGCCCCAGAACACGCTGCAAATGCTGCTCCAGGGTGCTCATCGGCCCGTGGGTTCACGCGTCTCCGGCGCTTCCAGAATGTTCGAGTCCCCCGCCCGATTCGCCCGGCGCGTCATACTCCAGACGCTGCTGACACCGCTGCAGCGCAATTTCACACGACTGCAAATAGCGCTGCGCCAGCTCCGGCGTCAGCATCGTGTGCTCGCGCGCCAGCGTGGTCATGGCGTTGATATGCTCGACGATAAACTGGCTGTGCGTCACCCACAGCTTCATATCCGCCAGATAATGAGGAGTTAAAGCCCGGCTCCTGCATCGCCTGATTGAGCGAGTTAAACAGGGCGTTATGCGCCTGGTTGACCTTCATGCGCTGATACGCCAGCGGGGAGGGCTGCGGATCGTCGCTCAGGATCAGGCGAATGGCCTGCTGGTCGGCCTCCAGCGCGTCGTGGGCGTTCTGGCTCAGCAGCCCGCTCTGCCACTGTGGCCACAGCCAGACCATACCGCCAAAGGCGATCAGGCAGCCAATCAGGGTATCGATCAGGCGGGCAACGATGAACTGTTCGCCGTTAAGCGTAAGCAGCTGCAGGGTATACACCGCCGTTACCGTAAAGCCCACCATCGCCCAGCCGTAGTTTTTGCGGATGATCAGATAGCTCACCAGGGTGATCGCCAGCATGCCCGGCCAGGGTATAGCCCTTCCGGCACGTGAAAGTGCAGCGTCACGCCTGCACGCGATAATCAACCCCGCCATGGTGCCGCCCGCCCGGTGCAGAATGCGCACCCGCGTGGCGCCATAGCCGTTCTGGGTGACAAACAGCACGGTCATTAAGATCCAGTAGGGTTTCGGCAGATGCAGCGCCATGCCCATCAGGCTGGCGATACTGAGCATCACGCTAATTCGCGCGGCGTTGCGCAGGGCGGACGATTTAAGCGACAGATAGCTTTTGAGCGCCGGCAGCAGCGGCAGGCGTTTTTGCTTATCCGCCATCAGGTCGCGGGGATAAAGCGGGCGCTGGGTGCGCAGCACGCGGGCGATGCGGCTGAAGTGCCAGGCGGCAAACTGGCCGACCGGATTATCCGGGTGCTGACGGGCGATTTTCTCCAGCGCGCCGAGCTGTTTGTCCATGTTAAAGCGCGTGGGGTAGCGGTGATAAAGAATATCGTCGGCCAGCACCCGCAGACGCGCGGAGACGGTCTGCGCGTTCCAGCGGATCACCGCTTCGGCATGGCTGTGCTCAACCAGCTTTTGCACCTCCTCCGGGTGGTGCAGGCTAACGGAGATATGCTCCTGCAGATCCAGCCCCACCTGGAAGGTGCGCAGCAGCCGTTTGTATTCGTGGTTCTTGATTGGCCGCCAGCATATGCAGCTGCTGATAGCACTGGCTTATCAGATCCACCACTTTCTGCTGGCGCGTCAGCAGCGGCGGCAGGGATTTTTCCGGATCGGTATGCTGGGTCAGCAGGGTGTATTTGGCTTCGCAGTAATCCGCCAGCTGCACGTAGAGCAGGCTCAGGGATTCGCGCAGCGGCTGCTCCCGCCACAGCCAGAACCAGAACCAGTTAAACAGCCCGTACCACAGCGTCCCGAGGGCGTAGATCAGCAGCGGCTCCCACACCGGCATATTCCCGGCGAGGCTCAGGGTAAAGATGGCCGCAATGAGCGAGGCGGGCAGCAAGCGAGCGTGCAGCGAGCTGATTTCGGCCGTGACGCCAGGTCATCGGCAGCAGCGGTAGCACCAGCAGGGATCAGCGGCAGCGGAATATCGCGAGCCAGTAACAGCTGCACCAGCAAGGCTACAGCCGGCAAACAGGCAGCCGCCGATAATCAGGCGTTTGAAAAAACGCTTATGCGGCGTGTCCAGACCGGCGATGTTGCAGCAGGCGGGCACGAGGGAGAACAGCAGGCCTTGTTGAAGATGGCCAAGGAGCAGGCCCACGGCCACAGGAAGACACAACACCAGCGTTTGTCGCAGTGCGTAGTTAACTTCCGGGTGATAGATCAGCCTGCGCCACATGGGGAGTAGAGACAAAAACGGCGTGACACCTTGCGATGGCACGCCGTTTGAGCGGAATTAACGCGTTCCGTAAACCACGATGGTTTTACCGTGGGCGGAGATCAGGTTCTGGTCTTCCAGCATTTTCAGGATACGGCCCACTGTTTCACGGGAGCAACCGACGATCTGACCAATTTCCTGGCGGGTAATTTTAATTTGCATGCCGTCAGGGTGGGTCATGGCGTCTGGCTGTTTCGCCAGGTTCAGCAGCGTTTGCGCGATACGGCCGGTCACGTCCAGGAAGGCGAGGTTACCCACTTTCTCTGACGTCACCTGCAGACGGCGCGCCATCTGGGAAGAAAGACGCATCAGGATGTCAGGGTTAACCTGAATCAGCTGACGGAATTTCTTGTAGGAAATTTCAGCCACTTCACATGCTGTCTTTGCACGAACCCAGGCGCTACGTTCCTGGCCTTCTTCAAACAGGCCCAGTTCACCGATAAAATCGCCCTGGTTCAGATAAGAAAGGATCATCTCTTTCCCTTCCTCATCTTTGATCAGCACTGCCACCGAGCCTTTGACGATGTAATACAACGTTTCCGCTTTTTCACCCTGGTGAATCAGCGTGCTCTTCGATGGGTACTTATGAATGTGGCAATGAGACAAGAACCATTCGAGAGTCGGGTCTGTTTGCGGTTTGCCAAGCACCATGCGCTGTTATCCTCTGTTATAAGCTGTCACCAGAGTCATCAGATGCATCCGGACTCTGGGGTTGCAATCGAATTCTTACCCATACCCTGGGAAGTCGGCTGTCGTAACGTTTCGCAGCCAGTAAAGTTTGATGTCCTCTGCATACATGTGTAACGTCAATGTATTACTGTAGCATCCTGAGTGTTTTAGCATAGCTTTCGCCGCGTGTCTCCTGGTGTCTCGCTTCAGCATGATGCAGGTCGCCTTCCATTGCGAGAAATGTAACGCACGCGTAATCTGTCACCAAAAATGCAACGTTGGAGTTAATGAATATGCAAGCGCGCGTGAAATGGGTTGAAGGTTTAACGTTCCTGGGCGAGTCCGCGTCAGGACACCAGATTTTGATGGACGGTAACTCCGGCGATAAAGCGCCCAGCCCAATGGAGATGGTGCTGATGGCGGCTGGCGGATGCAGCGCGATTGACGTGGTGTCGATTCTGCAAAAAGGGCGCCACGATGTGACCGATTGCGAAGTGAAACTGACCTCAGAACGTCGCGAAGAGGCGCCACGCCTGTTCACCCACATCAATCTGCACTTTATTGTCACCGGGAAAGCGCTGAAAGACGCGGCGGTTTCACGCGCGGTGGATCTGTCTGCGGAGAAGTACTGCTCTGTGGCGTTAATGCTGGAGAAAGGGGTAAAAATTACCCATTCGTATGAAGTGATCGAGGTGTGATCCAGCCGGGAGCGCGGCCCTGCGCTCCCGATCTCAGTTCCTCCCGGCGAAACTGGCGCGTTAGCCTGCGCTATTCAATGCGTTTTCCTTCCATCAACCGCTGCACCAGCGGCGTCATGATCAACTCCATCGCCAGCCCCATTTTTCCGCCCGGCACCACCAACGTATTCATGTGGGAAATAAACGAGCCCTGCAGCATCGCCAGCAGCCAGGGGTAATCAATGCCTTCGAGATTGCGGAAATGGATCACCACAAAGCTCTCATCCAGCGACGGGATGCTTTTGCGCCGCGAACGGGTTGGAGGTGTCCACCGTCGGCACGCGCTGGAAGTTGATGTGGGTGCGGGAAAACTGCGGCGTGAGGTAGTTGATGTAATCTTCCATGGAGCGCACCACCGAATCCATCACCGCCTCGCGCGAATGGCCGCGCTCGCTGATGTCGCGCGTCAGCTTCTGGATCCACTCCAGGTTAACGATCGGCACCACGCCAACCAGCAGATCCACGTGGCGCGCCACGTCGTGCTGCGGCGTCACCACGCCGCCGTGCAATCCTTCGTAAAACAGCACGTCGGTGGGTTCCGGCAGCGGTTGCCAGGGGGTAAAGGTGCCCGGCACCTGATTCCAGGGCACGGCTTCATCGTAGGTGTGCAGATATTTGCGGGACTGCCCGGTACCGCTCTGGCCGTATTCGCGGAAGGTTTGCTCCAGCAGGCCGAAGTCATTGGCTTCCGGGCCAAAGTAGCTGATGTGACGCCCGAGATCGCGCGCCTTGCGGATCGCCATGTCCATCTCCGGACGCGTATAGCGGTGAAAGCTGTCGCCTTCGACCTCCGCCGCACGGAGATTCAGCTGGGCGAAAATCTTGCGAAAAGCGAGGCTGGTGGTGGTGGTTCCCGCACCACTCGACCCCGTAACGGCAATAACCGGATGTCTGGCAGACATAGCAACTCCCTGACTGAAAAGGTTGGAAGCATCAGCCGTGAAACGCGTTGCGGGGCATGATATTGACCGTCTCATGCAGTTCTGACCACACCAGCACCACGTCGCCGCTTTTCAGCTGGCGTTTAACATCGTTGACCTTTTGCTCAAGCGAACGTTCATGTTCACCATAATCGGTGCCTTCGCGCAAGACAAAGCTTTCAATCAGATTATCGAGCGTTTCGGGAGCCAGATCTTGCCAGGGAATAATCATGTTGCACCGTCCAGGTAAGGGGAGAGCCAGTCAGGAATGCGCGTCTCCAGCCACATTTTCGGGCGGCGCAGCGTGCCGCCGACAAACCCGACGTGGCCGCCGTGCTCGGTCAGCTGATAGTGAACGTTGTCGGGCAGAAATTCCTGCGCGGGGATCGAGTGGTCCATAAACGGGTCATCTTTGGCGTGAATGATCAGCGTCGGCTGCGTGATTTTGCTGAGCAGCGGCATGGCGCTGCACTGACGATAATAGTCAATCGCATCGGCGAAGCCGTGGATTTTGGCGGTGATCAGATCGTCGAACTCACGAATACGGCGCACCTTTTTCAGCTGGCGCAGGCTTACCGGCAGGGTGTCCGGGTAGGCCTTCAGCTTGCGCGCCGCGTTGGCCTTCAGCAGGTTGAGCAGGTAGCGCTGATAGACGCGGGAAAAGCCTTTATCCATATGGTAGCTGCACTGCTCCAGCATAAACGGCGCGGAGACAATCACCGCAGCATCCAGCGGGACGCCGTCGCCCCTTTGCCCAGCAGACAGGCCAGCATATTGCCGCCCAGCGAATAGCCCACCGCCGCGGTCGGCACGGTGCCGAAGGATTTGCCCCGCAGCCAGTGCAAAAACCAGGTGCCATCTTCGGTTTCACCGGAGTGATAGATGCGTTTCTGGCGGTTCGGCTCGCCGCTGCAGCCGCGAAAATGCATCACCACGCCCAGCCAGCCGCGCGCTTTTGCCGCCTGAATTAACCCATGTGCATACGGGCTGTGCAGGCTGCCTTCCAGACCGTGAAACACCACCAGACGCGGCTTGTGACGCGCCTGTTCCGGCGCTTCGCTCCAGGCGAGATCCAGGAAGTCACCGTCCGGCAGATCCAGCCGCTGCCAGTGCGGGCGCAGCGTGACGCGCCGGCGCAGCAGGCGCGGCAGCAGCGTTTGCAGATGCGCATTGCCAAACGCCGCGCAGCGGGGTAAAGCGCTCGCCGCTCGGGCGATCAAAATAGCCTGGGATAGTACTTGTCTGATGCATAACTCGCTGATAGCTTCGATGGGTTGTTCGCTTTTCTGGGTGAGGAGCACCCGAATATACATGGAACTGAGTCTTTTTTTATCAATGCTGGGCTTTCTCTGGGTCGCGGCCATCACGCCAGGGCCCAATAATATGTTACTTACCGCCTCAGGTGCTAATTTTGGCTTCCTGCGCACCTTTCCACTGCTGATTGGTATCATGATTGGCATGCAGGTGATGTTGCTGATGGTGGCGTTTGGCATCGGCAGCCTGATTCTGCTCTATCCCTCACTGCATCTGGTACTGAAAGTGGCCGGTAGCCTCTATCTGCTGTGGCTGGCGTGGAAAATTGCCACCGCCGAATACGAAACGCTGGAGACCGACGATGCCAGCGTGAAGCAGATGCCTTTCTGGCAGGGCGGGTTACTGCAACTGATCAACCCGAAAGCCTGGCTGATGGCGCTGGGTGCGGTCGCCAGTTTCAGCCTTGCCGGCAGCGCCTATCTGCATTCCGTGGTGGCGATCAGCATTGGCATGGCGCTGGTGAACGTGGTTTCCGGCGTGATCTGGATGGGTTTCGGCTCGCTGATTGGCCGCCTGCTGCGCAGCCCGCGCGCGTGGAAAATCTTCAACCTCGCCATGGGTGCGCTGACCGCAGCCTGCGTGCTGTTGATCTGGCACTGAGTCAGCTGGAGGCGCGCTCAATGCGCGTCCACGGCAGCACTTCATGCACCACGGCCGCCTGACGCTGGCGGATGCGTGCCAGCAGCAGCTGCACGCTGCGGGCACCCATCTGGTTCATCGGCTGGGCGATGGTGGTCAGCGGCGGGTTGATGCTGCTGGTGAACGGAATGCCGTCAAAGCCGACCACCGCCAGATCCTCTGGCACGCGCAGTCCGGCCTCCAGAGCAGCGTGAATCACGCCAACCGCCAGCACGTCTGATACCGCAAACACCGCATCCGGCCGCTCTGGCTGCGTTAGCAGTTCGCGCAGCGCCGCGCTGCCCGCTTCGCAGGAGATGTCGCTGGCGTAAGCGACGCCGTGCCAGTCAAGCCCCAGCTGCGTGATGGCATCGCGATAGCCGCTTTCGCGCTGGTGCGAATAGAGATAGCGCATATCACAGTTGACCAGCGCAATGCGCTGACGCCCTTTGCCGGCCAGATAATGCACCGTGTCATAGGCCGCCTGACGGTTGTCAATGGTGACGCTTGAGGCGTTCACCGAGGGATCGTACTCCGCACACTGCACCCACGGCGCATCACCAATTAACTCTTTCAGTCCCTGCAAGCAGGCCGCGGCGTCCATGGTGATCACCCCATCCACCACTTTGCCGGCCAGCAGCGCCAGATAGGCGGTTTCCCGCCGCAGCTGTGAGGCGGAATTACATAACAGGATGTGATAGCCATGCGCTTCGGCCTCCGCCTCGATGCCCTGCACCACCCGTGAACAGAACGGATTGGTGATATCGGAAATCAGCACCAGCAACATGTTGCTTTGCGCGGTACGCAGCTGGCGCGCCAGCAGGTTGGGCTGGTATTCGCACACATTAATTGCGGCCAGCACCCGTTTACGCGTATCTGGCCGGACGCCAGGATGCTGGTTTAACACCCGTGAAACCGTGGCTTTCGACACGCCCGCGAGGCGCGCAACTTTCTCAATCGACATGGAGGCCAGTACCGCTGTAAAAGGGGGAAAAAATCAAGACGAGATCAATACCACAGTCGGCATGTGAGCGCCTGACATATTTCTTCCACACCAGCGGTTTTGTATTTGCACTTTTTGCATAGCGTTACCCGATGTTGATCTAAGAACCGATTTTTATTAGGGATAATTTTTAATTCCTTTATGAAATCATTGCTGCTGGCGACACTGCCGTCACGACTCAACATTGGGGTGCATGATGATGGCAGTAACCAAAACAATAAGCGCGGTAGCAGCCGCGCTGGCGCTGTGGGCATTTCAGGCGCAGGCGGTGGACGTCACCGTCGCGTATCAAACCTCTGCGGAACCGGCGAAAGTCGCGCAGGCGGACAACACCTTTGCCAAAGAGAGCGGCGCGAAAGTCGACTGGCGCAAGTTCGACAGCGGCGCGTCCGTCGTGCGTGCGTTAGCCTCCGGCGACGTGCAGATCGGCAATATCGGTTCCAGCCCGCTGGCGGTCGCGGCCAGCCAGCAGGTGCCGATTGAGGTTTTCCTGCTCGCCTCGCAGCTGGGTAACTCTGAAGCGCTGGTGGTGAAGAAAAACATCACCAAACCGGAAGATCTGATCGGCAAACGCATCGCCGTGCCGTTTATCTCCACCACCCACTACAGCCTGCTGGCGGCGCTGAAACACTGGGGCATCAAGCCGGGCCAGGTGCAAATCATCAACCTGCAGCCGCCGGCGATTATCGCCGCCTGGCAGCGCGGCGATATTGACGGGGCCTACGTCTGGGCACCGGCCGTCAACGAACTGGAAAAAGACGGCACCGTGCTGACCGACTCCGAAAAAGTGGGCCAGTGGGGCGCGCCGACGCTCGACGTGTGGGTGGTGCGCAAAGACTTTGCCGAGAAGCATCCTGAGGTGGTGAAAGCCTTCGCCAAAAGCGCGATTGACGCCCAGCAGCCCTACATCAGCAACCCGGATGAATGGCTGAAGCAGCCCGCCAACCTGGAAAAACTGTCCCGCCTGAGCGGCGTGCCGGAAGCGGACGTGCCGGGGCTGGTGAAGGGCAATACCTATCTGACCCCCGCGCAGCAGGTGCAACAGCTGACCGGGCCGGTGAACAAAGCGATTGTTGATACCGCCACCTTCCTGAAAGAGCAGGGCAAAGTGCCCGCGGTGGCGGCAGACTACAGCCAGTACGTGACCGACTCGCTTTGTGAAATAAGGAGTCCGCCATGCTGAATATTACAAATCTGTACGCCGATTACGGTGGGAAACCCGCGCTGGAGGACATCAACCTGACGCTGGACAGCGGTGAACTGCTGGTGGTGCTGGGGCCGTCCGGGTGCGGGAAAACCACGCTGCTGAATCTGATCGCCGGGTTTGTACCGTATCAGCACGGCACCATTCAAGCTGGAAGGCAAAAAGGTGGAAGGCCCGGGCGCCGAGCGCGGCGTGGTCTTTCAGAACGAAGGGCTACTTCCCTGGCGCAACGTGCAGGAAAACGTGGCGTTTGGGCTGCAGCTGGCGGGCATTAACCGCGAACAGCGGCTGGAAACGGCGCGGGTGATGCTGAAAAAGGTCGGGCTGGAAGGGGCGGAAAAACGCTTTATCTGGCAGCTTTCCGGCGGTCAGCGCCAGCGCGTCGGCATTGCCCGCGCGCTGGCGGCCAATCCGCAGCTGTTGCTGCTGGATGAGCCGTTCGGGGCGCTGGATGCCTTCACCCGCGAGCAGATGCAAACCCTGCTGCTGCGCCTGTGGCATGAGACGGGCAAGCAGGTGCTGCTGATCACCCACGATATCGAAGAGGCGGTGTTTATGGCGACCGAGCTGGTGCTGCTCTCGCCGGGGCCGGGGCGCGTGCTGGAGCGCCTGCCGCTGGAGTTTGGCCCGCCGCTACGTCGCGGGGGAGCCCGTGCGCAGCATCAAATCCGATCCGCGGTTTATCGAACAGCGTGAATATGTCTTAAGCCGCGTGTTTGAGCAGCGGGAGGCGTTCTCATGAGCATCGTTTTCAGTGAAAAAACGCGCCGCACGCGTCTGGCGCTGCGCTGGCCTTTCTCGCGCCAAATCACGCTGAGCCTGCTGAGCGTGGCCGTGCTGCTGCTGCTGTGGTGGGGCGTGACCGCGCTGGGGCTGATTGAGCCCGCTGTTTCTGCCGCCGCCGGGGCAGGTGCTGGCACAAACTCATCACCATCGCCGGGCCGCAGGGCTTTATGGATGCCACGCTCTGGCAGCACTTAGGTGCAAGCCTGGCGCGCATTCTGGTGGCGCTGCTGGCGGCGGTGATTATCGGCATTCCGGTCGGGATCGCGATGGGGCTAAGCCCGACGGTGCGCGGGATCCTCGACCCGCTGATTGAGCTTTACCGTCCGGTGCCGCCGCTGGCCTATCTGCCGCTGATGGTGATCTGGTTCGGCATCGGTGAAACGTCAAAAATCCTGCTGATTTATCTGGCGATTTTCGCCCCGGTTGCTATGTCGGCGCTGGCGGGCGTGAAGAGCGCCCAGCAGGTGCGGATCCGCGCGGCGCAGTCGCTGGGGGCCAGCCGCAGGCAGGTGCTGCTTTTCGTGATTTTACCGGGCGCACTGCCGGAGATTTTAACCGGGCTACGCATCGGCCTTGGCGTGGGCTGGTCCACGCTGGTGGCGGCAGAGCTGATCGCCGCCACGCGAGGATTAGGGTTTATGGTGCAGTCGGCGGGGGAGTTTCTGGCGACTGACGTGGTGCTGGCAGGGATTGCGGTGATCGCCGCGATCGCCTTTGGATTAGAACTGGGGCTGCGCGCGCTACAGCGCCGCCTGACGCCCTGGCATGGAGAAATACAATGAGTGAACGTCTGACCATTACCCCGCTGGGGCCGTACATTGGCGCGCAGGTGTCGGGCCTGGATGTGACCCGTCCGCTGAGCGATAACCAGTTTGAGCAGCTGTACCACGCGGTGCTGCGCCATCAGGTGGTGTTCCTGCGCGAGCAGGCAATCACCCCGCAGCAGCAGCGCGCGCTGGCCCTGCGCTTTGGCGATCTGCATATCCACCCGGTCTATCCGCATGCGGAAGGGGTGGAGGAGATTATCGTGCTGGACACCCACAACGATAACCCGCCGGATAACGACAACTGGCACACCGATGTGACCTTTATCGAGACGCCCCGCCGGGGCGATTCTGGCGGCGAAGCTGCTGCCGGAGACGGGCGGCGATACGCTGTGGGCCAGCGGGATTGCGGCGTATGAGGCGCTGTCCGCACCGTTCCGGACGCTGCTGAGCGGGCTGCGGGCGGAGCACGACTTCAAAAAATCGTTCCCGGAGTACAAGTACCGTAAAACGGAAGAGGAGCATCAGCGCTGGCAGGAGGCCGTGGCGAAGCATCCGCCGCTGCTGCATCCGGTGGTGCGCACCCATCCGGTGACGGCAAAGCAGGCGCTGTTTGTGAACGAAGGATTTACGACGCGCATTGTGGACGTGACGGAAAAAGAGAGCGAGGCGCTGTTAGGTTTCCTGTTTGCGCATATCACCAAACCGGAGTTTCAGGTGCGCTGGCGCTGGCAGGAGAACGATCTGGCGATCTGGGATAACCGCGTGACGCAGCACTATGCCAATGCGGATTATTATCCGCCGCGGCGCAGGATTATGCATCGGGCGACGGTGTTAGGGGATGTGCCGATGTGATCTCGGAGCGTTGATTGCCCTCACCCCAACCCTCTCCCGCCAGCGGGAGAGGGGGCCGACGGTGCGTAGCAGGTAAGGCGGACTAAGGTTTGTTCCCTCTCCCTATGGGAGAGGGTCAGGGTGAGAGCATCATCGCGCACCCTCTATGACATCATCGCGCACCTTTACCCCGCGAGCATCGCTTCCAGCTGCTCCTGCGCATCCAGCCACGCCATTTCGACACTCTTCCAGCGCCGGATTTGGTCTTCGCCTGGGGTTGCAGGCAGGCGGTCAGTTCGGCTTTACGGCTCTGGTCGTACAGACCGCTGTCGCCCAGCTTTTCTTCCGGCTTGCGCAGCAGCGTGGCGCTCTGCGCATTTTTCCATCTCTTTTTCCAGCCGGGCGATCTCTTTACGCAGCGGCTGGGTCTGCGTGCGCAGCTCCGCTTCGCGGCGCTTCTGATCTTTACGCGCCTGCGCGCTGTTGGCGTTGTCTTTGGCTGACTCTTCCGGCTGGTTTTCCTGCTTCTGCACGTCCGTCAGCCACTGCTGGTAGTCTTCCAGATCGCCGTCGAACGGTTCGACTTTGCCGTCGTGTACCAGGTAAAGATCGTCCGTGGTGGAGCGGATCAGGTGACGGTCGTGCGAGACCACAACCAGCGCGCCTTCGAACTCGATCAGCGCTTCGGTCAGCGCCTGGCGCATGTCGAGATCCAGGTGGTTGGTCGGTTCATCGAGCAGCAGCAGGTTCGGGCGCTGCCAGACGATCAGCGCCAGCACCAGACGGGCTTTTTCGCCGCCGGAGAAACGCTCGGTGTTTTCGGTGACCTTATCGCCCTGGAAGCCGAAGCCGCCGAGGTAATCGCGCAGCTTCTGCTCCATCTCCTGCGGCGCCAGGCGCGCCAGGTGCTGCATCGGCGATTCATCCGCGCGTAAAAATTCCAGCTGATGCTGGGCGAAGTAACCCAGCTTGATGCCTTTCGCCAGGCCGATTTCACCGCTGAGCGGGTTCAGCTCGCCCGGCCAGCAGTTTGATCAGCGTTGATTTACCGGCGCCGTTGCGCCCCAGCAGGCCAATGCGCGAACCCGGCACCAGGTTGAGTTTGATGGAGTCGAGAATGGTGCGCTCGCCATAACCCGCGCTCACCTTTTCCATTTTCAGCAGCGGGTTCGGCAGGCTTTCCGGCGCGCGGAAGCTGAAGTGGAACGGGTTATCCACGTGTGCCGGGGCAATCATCTCCATGCGTTCCAGCATCTTGATGCGGCTCTGGGCCTGCTTGGCTTTTGAGGCTTTGGCCTTGAAGCGATCCACAAAGCTCTGCAGATGCGCCACGCGCTGCTGCTGGCTTTCATACATTGACTGCTGCTGGGCAAGGCGCGTCGCGCGCTGGCGCTCAAAGGAGCTGTAGTTGCCGGTGTACTCGAACATCGTTTGCTGTTCGATATGAATGATTTTATCCACCACCGGGTCGAGGAAGTCGCGGTCGTGGGAGATCAGAATCAGAGTGCCCTGATAGCTCTTGAGCCACTTCTCCAGCCAAATAACCGCATCGAGATCGAGGTGGTTAGTGGGTTCATCGAGCAGCAGCAGGTCAGAGCGGCAGATCAGCGCCTGCGCCAGGTTGAGGCGCATACGCCAGCCGCCGGAGAAGTAGCTGACCGGGCGTTCCAGCTGTTCATTGCTGAAGCCCAGGCCGTGCAGCAGGCTGGAGGCGCGGGAGCGAATGGTCCACGCGTCGATGGCGTCCAGCTTGCCGTGAACGGTAGCGATGGCGTGACCGTCGTTGCGCTCGTTCGCGGCGTTGAGTTCCGCTTCGAGCTTACGGTATTCACGGTCGCCGTCGATAACATAGTCGAGCGCCGGTTCGCTCAGGGCCGGCGTCTCCTGGTTCACCCAGGCGAGCTGCCAGTTTCCCGGAAAGGTGAAGTTGCCGCCATCCGCGCTAATCTCGTTTTTCAGCAGCGCCAGCAGCGTGGATTTACCGCAGCCGTTTTTGCCGACCAGACCCACTTTCTGGCCCGGGTTAATGGTGGCCGTGGCGTTATCCAGCAGGACGCGCACGCCGCGACGAATTTGTAACGAGGAGAAAACAATCATAGAAGCGCCGTATGTTCCGACTATGTTAATTTGTCATTATGATAATGTAAGGTGTGGGCCGTTTTCCGCACCGGGCCGCCATGGTAGCCCAAAACAACGACGATACACAAAAACAGAAACAAGACCGGGAGGGGAATGATGTCTCAGACAGCAAAAGTGCTGCTGCTGTATGCCCATCCGGAATCTCAGGACTCGGTGGCAAACCGGGTGCTGCTTAAGCCGGCCACACAGCTCAGTAATGTGACGGTGCACGATCTCTACGCGCACTATCCTGATTTCTTTATTGATATTCCTTACGAGCAGGAACTGCTGCGTCAGCATGACGTGATCGTGTTCCAGCATCCGCTTTATACCTATAGCTGCCCGGCGCTGCTGAAAGAGTGGCTGGATCGCGTGCTGAGCCGGGGTTTTTCCAGCGGGGTGGGGGGCAACCAACTGGCGGGAAAGTACTGGCGTAGCGTGATCACCACCGGTGAGCCGGAGAGCGCTTACCGCCACGACGGGCTGAACCGCTATCCGATGAGCGATATTCTGCGGCCTTTCGAGCTGACGGCGGCGATGTGCCGTATGCACTGGATGAGCCCGATTATTGTCTACTGGGCGCGGCGTCAGGATCCGAAAGAACTGGCAAGCCACGCCAGAGCCTACGGCGAATGGCTGGCGTCACCGATTCCGGCAGGAGGACGTTAATGGAAGGATCGAATTTACTCCTCGCCGGGGTGCTGTTTTTGTTTGCGGCCGTTGTGGCGGTGCCGCTTGCCGCACGGATCGGCATTGGGGCGGTGCTGGGGTATTTGCTGGCGGGGATCGCCATTGGCCCCTGGGGGCTGGGATTCATCAGCGACGTGGATGAAATTCTCCATTTCTCCGAGCTGGGCGTGGTGTTCCTGATGTTCATCATCGGCCTGGAGCTGAACCCGTCCAAGCTGTGGGAGCTGCGGCGCTCTATCTTTGGCGTGGGTGCCGCGCAGGTGCTGCTTTCAGCGCCGCGATTCTGGGCGGATTGCTGATGTTGCTGACCCA
The DNA here is from genome assembly GCA_039593635.1 of Enterobacterales bacterium. Taxonomy (GTDB): domain Bacteria; phylum Pseudomonadota; class Gammaproteobacteria; order Enterobacterales; family Enterobacteriaceae; genus Enterobacter. Next base: position 9,082 of record JBCNOW010000012.1, on the reverse strand, counting down.
TTTCTCCTGGCAGGCGGCGGTGATCGGCGGGATAGGCCTTGCGATGTCGTCGACGGCGATGGCGCTGCAGCTGATGCGCGACAAGGGCATGAACCGCAGCGAAGCCGGGCAGCTGGGCTTTTCGGTGCTGCTGTTTCAGGATTTGGCGGTGATCCCGGCGCTGGCGCTGGTGCCGCTGCTGGCGGGCAATGGCGACGGTGACGATCACTTCGACTGGGCGAAAGTCGCCATGAAGGTGCTGGCCTTCGCGGGCATGCTGATTGGCGGACGTTTCCTGCTGCGCCCGGTGTTCCGCTTTATCGCCGCGTCGGGCGTGCGCGAGGTGTTTACCGCCGCGACGCTGCTGCTGGTGCTCGGCTCGGCGCTGTTTATGGATGCGCTGGGGCTGTCGATGGCGCTGGGGACCTTTATCGCCGGGGTGCTGCTGGCGGAGAGTGAATATCGCCACGAACTGGAAATTGCCATCGATCCCTTTAAAGGGCTGCTGTTAGGGCTGTTCTTTATTTCGGTGGGCATGGCGCTCAATCTTGGCGTGCTCTATACCCATCTGCTGTGGGTTATTGTGGTGAGCGTGGCCGCTGCTGGTGGCGGTGAAAACGCTGGTGCTGTACGTCATGGCGCGTATCTACGGGCTGCGCAGTTCGGAACGCATGCAGTTTGCCAGCGTGCTGAGCCAGGGAGGAGAGTTCGCGTTTGTGCTGTTCTCTACGGCCTCGTCCCAGAAGCTGTTCAAAGACGATCAGATGGCGCTGCTGCTGGTGACGGTCACGCTGTCGATGATGACCACGCCGCTGCTGATGAAGCTGGTGGATAAACTGCTGTCGCGGCGCTTGAATCCGGCAGACGATGAAGATGAAGCGCCGTGGGTGGAAGACGATAAGCCGCAGGTGATTGTGGTGGGCTTTGGCCGCTTTGGGCAGGTGATTGGCCGCCTGCTGATGGCGAACAAAATGCGCATTACGGTGCTGGAGCGGGATATCAGCGCGGTTAACCTGATGCGCAAATATGGCTATAAGGTTTATTACGGCGATGCGACGCAGCTCGAGCTGCTGCGCTCGGCCGGGGCGGAAGCGCGCAGAGTCCATCGTCATCACCTGCAACGATCCGGAAGATACGATGAAGCTGGTGGAACTGTGTCAGCAGCATTTCCCGCATCTGCATATTCTGGCGCGTGCGCGGGGACGTGTTGAAGCGCACGAACTGTTGCAGGCGGGTGTGAAACACTTCTCCCGCGAGACGTTCTCCAGTGCGCTGGAGCTGGGGCGCAAGGCGCTGATTTCGCTGGGGATGCATCCTCATCAGGCGCAGCGCGCCCAGATGCACTTCCGCCGGCTGGATATGCGAATGCTGCGCGAGCTGATGCCGGTACACACCGATACGGCGCAGATCTCCCGCGTGCGGGAAGCGCGTCGCGAGCTGGAGGAGATTTTCCAGCGAGAGATGCAACTGGAACGACGCCAGCTTGATGGCTGGGATGAATTTGAATAAAGGGTAACGAAAGATGGCTGTACGTAAACGCTTTATCGCGGGTGCAAAGTGCCCATCCTGCCAGGCGCAAGATACCCTGGCGATGTGGCGGGAAAATAATATTGATGTTGTTGAGTGTGTTAAGTGCGGTCACCAGATGCGTGAGGCCGACAAAGAAGCACGCGATCACGTTCGCAAAGAAGAGCAAGTGATCGGCATTTTTCATCCGGACTAGCGATATGCCCTGAGTTTTTTTAAGCTAAAGGGTACACGGGTGCAGATTTCCGCTACAATCTGCGCCAGCAATTTTCCCACGCTCAGGAGATATCATGAAAGTAGCAAAAGACCTGGTGGTCAGCCTGGCCTATCAGGTACGTACAGAAGACGGTGTGTTGGTTGATGAGTCTCCGGTGAGTGCGCCGCTGGACTACCTGCATGGTCACGGTTCCCTGATTTCCGGCCTGGAAAACGCGCTGGAAGGTCATGAAGTTGGCGACAAATTTGACGTTGCTGTAGGCGCGAACGACGCTTACGGTCAGTATGACGACAACCTGGTTCAGCGCGTTCCTAAAGACGTGTTCATGGGCGTTGACGAACTGCAGGTTGGCATGCGCTTCCTGGCGGAAACCGACCAGGGCCCGGTGCCGGTTGAAATCACTGAAGTTGAAGACGACCACGTTGTGGTTGACGGCAACCACATGCTGGCTGGCCAGAACCTGAAGTTCAACGTAGAAGTTGTTGCGATCCGTGAAGCGACCGAAGAAGAGCTGGCTCATGGCCACGTTCACGGTGCGCACGGTCACGACCATGATCACGATCACGGCCACGACGGCTGCTGCGGTGGTCACGGCCACGACCATGGTCATGACCACGGTAAAGGTGGTTGCGGCAACGGCGGCTGCGGCTGCCACTAATTCCGTCATGCGGAAAATAAAAAGGCGGGATAATGCCGCTTTTTATACGCCATATCAATAATGAGGCGGTGGCGTCTCTTCCGACTGCGAGGCGATGTTTGACGGCTGCGTCGTTGCCTTCAGCTTTTCCGTCAGCAGGCGCATATGATCCCGCAGTTTCGCCATTTCAAGTTCGTGCGCGGTCACGGTCTGGTTAAGCTCTTCGATGGTGATGTCCTGAAAAGCCAGGCGGCTTTCCAGCTCAGCCATTCTCGCATTCTGGTTGTTGCATCATCACTCCTCCTGTCACGGTGCTGCGCGTTGATATTGTCGGGCGTGATTCTACGGTCTTTCGTGTCAGAATCACCTGATATTTCACCTTCGGTCTGGCGTATGCATTGAATTCCCGCGTTGCGCCAATACCTCTGGCAAGAAACTTATTTAAACAAAAATAGTCTGAAAAGTGGACCGGGTAATTACAGTGTCTGTCTGTAGTGTTCTCCACTGCAACGTTAGTTATAGTGTGGGCCACTGTCCGCTTAATGACGTTTAACGCTGGGGTGAGAGTCCCCAGGCCCCCTGGAGATATGGATGAAATCACTGTTTAAAGTAACGCTGCTGGCGACGACGATGGCTGTTGCGCTGAACGCGCCGCTGTCATTCGCTGCTGATACTGCTGCGAAGCCTGCTGCCACTGCAGACAGCAAAGCGGCGTTCAAAAATGACGACCAGAAATCCGCCTACGCACTGGGCGCATCTCTGGGCCGTTACATGGAAAACTCTCTGAAAGAACAAGAGAAACTGGGCATCAAACTGGATAAAGCTCAGCTGATCGCGGGTGTTCAGGATGCGTTTGCAGATAAGAGCAAACTGTCTGACCAGGAAATCGAACAGACTCTGCAGGCGTTCGAAGCGCGCGTGAAGGGTGCCGCTCAGACCAAGATGGAAGCGGACGCTAAAGACAACGAAGCGAAAGGCAAAGCCTACCGCGATACCTTTGCTAAAGAGAAGGGCGTAAAAACCTCTTCTACCGGTCTGGTATACAAAGTTGAGAAAGAAGGTACCGGTGACGCACCGAAAGACAGCGATACTGTCGTGGTGAACTACAAAGGTACGCTGATCGACGGTAAAGAGTTCGATAACTCTTACACCCGTGGTGAGCCGCTCTCCTTCCGTCTGGACGGTGTGATCCCGGGCTGGACTGAAGGCCTGAAAAACATCAAGAAAGGCGGCAAAATCAAGCTGGTTATCCCACCGGATCTGGCCTATGGCAAAACCGGCGTTCCGGGTATCCCGGCCAACTCCACGCTGGTGTTTGACGTAGAGCTGCTGGACATCAAACCGGCACCGAAAGCGGATGCGAAACCGGAAGCGCAGGCAGATCAGAAAGCTGCCGCAGACGCGAAGAAGTAATCTGATGCAAACCGCCGCCTTTTAAGGCGGCGGTTTTTTATTGTGGGGCAGATATAATTAAACACTGGCTAAAAACGGCGACTAATTTGGCAATAGTGCCTGTATTAATGTATCCTGTAATAAGATGAGCCTGCCCTGAAAACCTAACGACAGGCTCCTGAAAAGGAGTGTTTTTTTCATGTCCAGGTCGCTTTTAACCAACGAAACCAGTGAACTTGATTTGCTGGATCAACGTCCTTTCGACCAGACCGACTTCGATATTCTGAAATCCTACGAAGCGGTGGTGGACGGGTTAGCGATGCTCATTGGGTCCCACTGCGAAATCGTATTGCACTCCCTGCAAGATCTGAAGTGTTCCGCCATCCGCATTGCTAATGGTGAGCATACTGGCCGTAAAATTGGTTCGCCAATCACCGACCTTGCATTGCGTATGTTGCATGACATGACCGGCGCGGACAGCAGCGTCTCCAAATGTTATTTCACTCGCGCCAAAAGCGGCGTGCTGATGAAATCAGAAACCATTGCTATTCGAAACCGCGAGCACCGTGTGATTGGACTGCTGTGCATCAACATGAACCTTGATGTGCCATTCTCGCAAATCATGAGCACCTTTATTCCACCAGAAACGCCAGATGTTGGCTCTTCTGTTAACTTTGCATCTTCTGTTGAAGATCTTGTAACTCAGACGCTTGAGTTCACTATTGAAGAGGTGAACGCCGACCGCAACGTATCGAACAACGCCAAGAATCGCCAGATAGTGCTGAATCTCTATGAGAAAGGGATTTTTGATATTAAAGACGCCATTAACCAGGTGGCCGATCGTCTGAACATCTCCAAGCATACGGTTTACCTCTACATCCGCCAGTTCAAAAGCGGCGATTTCCTGGGGCAAGATAAGTAATGCGTTTTGCGTTAATGGTGACAGGCCCGGCGTATGGGACTCAGCAGGCCAGCAGCGCGCTGCAGTTTGCGCATGCGCTGCTGGCAGCCGGACATCAACTGGCGAGCGTCTTCTTCTATCGGGAAGGGGTGTATAACGCGAACCAGTTTACGTCACCGGCGAGCGATGAGTTTGACCTGGTGCGCGCCTGGCAGGCGTTAAACGAAAAGCAGGGCGTAGAGCTGCATATCTGCGTGGCGGCGGCGCTGCGTCGCGGCGTGACGGATGCAGCCGAAGCCGAGCGCCTGGGGTTGCCGGGCGCTAACCTGCAGCCTGGTTTTTCGTTGAGTGGCCTGGGCGCGCTGGCCCAGGCGGCGTTAACCTGCGACAGAGTGGTGCAGTTCTGATGAAGCGTGTGGCATTTGTTTTTACTTCTGCGCCGCACGGCAGCGCTTCTCGGCCGCGAAGGACTGGATGCGCTGCTTGCGACATCGGCATTGACAGAAGATATCGGCGTCTTCTTTATGGGGGACGGCGTGTTTCAGCTTTTGGCGGGGCAACAGCCGCAGGCCATTCTGGCGCGCGACTACATCGCCACCTTCAAAGTGCTGCCGCTTTACGATATTGAAACCTGCTATGTCTGTGCCGACTCTCTAACGGTACGCGGTTTAAGCGATAAGGCAGCGCGCTTGTGCTGGATGCGCGACCTGCTGGAACCTGCCGCAGCACTGCGTGAACAGCTTTCCCACTACGACACCATTCTGACTTTCTGAGGCCACCATGCTCCATACTCTGCAGCCACTCACCATGGCAATGTGATATCGACACGTTGCTGAGCATGCTGCGCGAAGGTGATGATCTGCTGCTGATTCAGGATGGCGTGACGGCCGCGCTGGAAGGCAGTCGTTACGTTGCAGCATCTGCTCGAATGCCCCCCATAACGACTGTGCGTCTTAGAAGAAGGACGTCGGATGGCGCGGGGTCTTTCTGGTCAAATTTCAGCCAAAATTGACGTGGTTGGCTATACTGATTTCGTCAATCTTACTGTGACGCACGCCAGTCAAATGAACTGGTGATTTGAGATCGCTGTATATTTCTTGACACCTTTTCGACGTAGCCCTAAAATTTCGCGTCCTCATATTGTATGAGGTCGTTTTATTACGTGTTTACGAAGCAAAAGCTAAAACCAGGAGCTATTTAATGGCAACAGTTAACCAGCTGGTACGCAAACCACGTGCACGCAAAGTTGCAAAAAGCAACGTGCCTGCGCTGGAAGCCTGCCCGCAGAAACGTGGCGTATGTACTCGTGTATATACCACCACTCCTAAAAAACCAAACTCCGCACTGCGTAAAGTATGCCGTGTGCGTTTGACTAACGGTTTCGAAGTGACTTCCTACATCGGTGGTGAAGGTCACAACCTGCAGGAGCACTCCGTGATCCTGATCCGTGGCGGTCGTGTTAAAGACCTTCCGGGTGTTCGTTACCACACCGTTCGTGGTGCGCTGGACTGCTCAGGTGTTAAAGACCGTAAGCAGGCTCGCTCCAAGTACGGCGTGAAGCGTCCTAAGGCTTAATGGTTCTCCGTTAAGTAAGGCCAAACTGATTTATCTTTAATGTCAAACTAAACTCGTAGAGTTTTGGACAATCCTGAATTAACAACGGAGTATTCCCATGCCACGTCGTCGCGTCATTGGTCAGCGTAAAATTCTTCCAGATCCGAAGTTCGGATCAGAACTGCTGGCAAAATTTGTAAATATCCTGATGGTAGATGGTAAAAAATCTACTGCAGAAGCAATCGTATACAGCGCGCTGGAGACCCTGGCTCAGCGTTCTGGTAAAAATGAACTGGAAGCTTTCGAAGTCGCTCTCGACAACGTTCGCCCAACTGTCGAAGTTAAGTCCCGCCGCGTTGGTGGTTCTACTTATCAGGTTCCAGTTGAAGTTCGTCCGGTTCGTCGTAATGCCCTGGCAATGCGTTGGATCGTTGAAGCTGCTCGTAAACGCGGTGATAAATCCATGGCTCTGCGTCTGGCGAACGAACTTTCTGATGCTGCAGAAAACAAAGGTACTGCAGTTAAGAAACGTGAAGACGTTCACCGTATGGCAGAAGCCAACAAGGCGTTCGCACACTACCGTTGGTAATCCCTTCGGAGTATTAGTCACCAGGCGGGCGCTTCAGAGAAGCCGCCCGCTCTGGGTCAACTTAACTGAACGCCTAAAGAAACAAACGAGGAATCAAATGGCTCGTACAACACCCATCGCACGCTACCGTAACATCGGTATCAGTGCGCACATCGACGCCGGTAAAACCACTACTACCGAACGTATTCTGTTCTACACCGGTGTAAACCACAAAATCGGTGAAGTTCATGACGGCGCAGCCACCATGGACTGGATGGAACAGGAGCAGGAGCGTGGTATTACCATCACCTCCGCAGCGACTACTGCATTCTGGTCAGGTATGGCGAAGCAGTACGAACCGCATCGCGTAAACATCATCGACACCCCGGGGCACGTTGACTTCACCATCGAAGTAGAACGTTCCATGCGTGTTCTTGACGGCGCGGTAATGGTTTACTGCGCAGTTGGTGGTGTTCAGCCGCAGTCTGAAACCGTATGGCGTCAGGCGAACAAATATAAAGTTCCACGCATCGCGTTCGTTAACAAAATGGACCGTATGGGTGCCAACTTCCTGAAAGTTGTTGGTCAGATCAAAACCCGTCTGGGCGCGAACCCGGTTCCGCTGCAGCTGGCAATTGGTGCTGAAGAAGGCTTCACCGGCGTTATCGACCTGGTGAAAATGAAAGCCATCAACTGGAACGATGCAGACCAGGGCGTTACCTTCGAATACGAAGATATCCCGGCTGAGATGCAGGACCTGGCTGACGAATGGCACCAGAACCTGATCGAATCCGCTGCTGAAGCTTCTGAAGAGCTGATGGAGAAATACCTGGGTGGTGAAGAACTGACTGAAGAAGAGATCAAAAAAGCTCTGCGTCAGCGCGTTCTGAACAACGAAATCATCCTGGTAACCTGTGGTTCTGCGTTCAAGAACAAAGGTGTTCAGGCGATGCTGGATGCGGTAGTTGACTACCTGCCATCCCCGGCTGACGTTCCTGCGATCAACGGCATCCTGGACGACGGTAAAGATACTCCGGCTGAGCGTCACGCAAGTGACGACGAGCCGTTCTCTGCACTGGCGTTCAAAATTGCTACCGACCCGTTCGTGGGTAACCTGACCTTCTTCCGCGTTTACTCTGGTGTGGTTAACTCCGGTGACACCATCCTGAACTCCGTGAAAGCGGCACGTGAACGTTTTGGCCGTATCGTACAGATGCACGCTAACAAACGTGAAGAGATCAAAGAAGTTCGTGCGGGCGACATCGCTGCAGCTATCGGTCTGAAAGACGTGACCACTGGTGACACCCTGTGTGACCCGGATCACCCGATCATTCTGGAGCGTATGGAATTCCCGGAGCCGGTAATCTCCATCGCAGTTGAACCGAAAACCAAAGCTGACCAGGAAAAAATGGGTCTGGCTCTGGGCCGTCTGGCGAAAGAAGACCCGTCATTCCGCGTATGGACTGACGAAGAATCTAACCAGACCATCATCGCTGGTATGGGTGAGCTGCACCTGGACATCATCGTTGACCGTATGAAGCGTGAATTCAACGTTGAAGCGAACGTGGGTAAACCTCAGGTTGCTTACCGCGAAGCGATTCGCGCGAAAGTTACCGATATCGAAGGTAAACACGCTAAGCAGTCTGGTGGTCGCGGTCAGTACGGTCACGTTGTGATCGACATGTACCCACTGGAGCCGGGCTCTAACCCGAAAGGTTACGAGTTCATCAACGACATCAAAGGTGGTGTAATTCCTGGCGAATACATCCCAGCCGTTGATAAAGGCATCCAGGAACAGCTGAAGGCGGGCCCTCTGGCTGGCTATCCGGTTGTTGACATGGGTGTCCGTCTGCACTTCGGTTCTTACCACGACGTTGACTCCTCTGAACTGGCGTTTAAACTGGCTGCGTCTATTGCCTTTAAAGAAGGCTTTAAGAAAGCAAAACCAGTTCTGCTTGAGCCAATCATGAAGGTTGAAGTAGAAACTCCTGAAGAGAACACCGGTGACGTTATCGGTGACTTGAGCCGTCGTCGCGGTATGCTGCGCGGTCAGGAATCCGAAGTAACTGGCGTTAAGATCCACGCTGAAGTTCCGCTGTCTGAAATGTTCGGATATGCAACTCAGCTGCGTTCTCTGACCAAAGGTCGTGCATCATACACCATGGAATTCCTGAAGTATGATGATGCGCCGAACAACGTTGCTCAGGCCGTTATTGAAGCCCGTGGTAAATAAGCCTACAGGATTAAAAATTGTGAACTGATGCCTTCATCACAGAGGGGAGAGCACTATAGTAAGGAATATAGCCG
>JBCNOW010000011.1:0-20915 GCA_039593635.1 Enterobacterales bacterium | reverse complement strand
CGCTGGCACTGGGCGATCTGCTAAATCGCGAAAAGGATCCGTCAGGACGATGCAAGGCGCGCAGAACTGAGCCGAACGCCGTGACGCTGCTTGAGCTCAAGCTGCGCCAGGCAGGAATGAACACTGACTTTCTGCATGGGGAATACAGTGAAAGATTGCTGAAGAAGATAAATGAGGAATAGCGATGTATCGTATCGGTGAACTTGCAAAGCTCGCTAACGTGACGCCGGATACCATCCGATATTACGAAAAGCAGCAGATGATCGATCATGAGGTACGCACCGAAGGTGGCTTTCGTCTTTATACCGATAACGATCTGCAGCGTCTGCGATTTATTCGCTATGCGCGGCAGCTTGGCTTCACGCTGGATTCGATCCGCGAGTTACTGTCGATCCGCATCGATCCTGAACATCACACCTGCCAGGAATCCAAAAGCATCGTGCAGGCCCGGCTGGATGAAGTTGAAGCCCGTATGCAGGAACTGCAAACCATGCAGCGTTCCCTGCAAAGGCTGAATGATGCCTGTTGTGGAACGGCTCCACAGCAGTATTTATTGCTCAATTCTGGAAGCCCTTGAACAAGGGGCCAGTGGAGAACCGCATCCTGAAATTTGTTGTAGCAAGGATTGAATTCTGGCGCGCAGGGACTAGACTTCCGTCGTCATAAACCATGCTCAGGAGAAATTATGAGCCGCTATCAGCATACGAAGGGACAAATTAAAGATAATGCCATTGAGGCATTACTTCACGACCCGCTTTTTCGACAGCGAGTTGAGAAGAATAAAAAAGGGAAAGGAAGTTATCTGCGTAAAGACAAACATGCAAAACGGGGTAATTAGGAGGCCAGTGGCAAGCAAGCAAATCGCTTATTTACCACTGGCCTTCCTGCTTTTGTTTACAAAAGCCGCCTGAAACGGCGGCTTTTATTAATCACACTTTATTATTCTGCTCTTTTAGCAGATCGCGAATTTCGGTCAGCAACACTTCTTCTTTGGTTGGTGCAGGCGCTGGTGCTGCGCAGCTTCTTTCTTTTTACGGTACAGTTTAGCCTGTTGATCAGCTTGATGGCCATAAAAATGGCAAACGCCACGATCACGAAATCAAATACGTTCTGAATAAACACGCCGTAGTGCATTACTACTGCCGGGATATCACCCTGTGCTTCACGCAGCGTGAATGCGAACTGTTTGAAATCAATGCCCCCAATTAGCAGCCCTAAAGGTGGCATGATGATGTCGGCAACTAATGATGAAACGATCTTGCCGAATGCCGCACCAATAATGACACCCACTGCCAAATCCACCACGTTCCCGCGCATCGCAAATTCGCGAAATTCTTTAATAAAACTCATTATGTTCTCCTTGTGCCAGCTGACGACTATAAGTTTAACAAATGATTAGCCTAATTGCCATTCGGGATAATTAAACGTTATGAAAATAAAAGGCACAGCAATCAAGGGGGTAAAGTGCAGGTGCTCTATTGAGAGCACCCGACACATTAAAGGAAGAATGGGCTTGGCTGGAATAAACGTTCGACGTCGGTAATAAATTTTTTATCGGTAAGGAACATAATTACGTGATCGCCTTGCTCAATACGCAAATTATCATTGGCGATCATGACATCATTTCCACGCACTACGGCGCCGATAATTGTGCCCGGCGGCAGCTTAATTTCATCAATCAGGCGGCCCACCACGCGAGAGGTGGTTTCATCACCGTGGGCCACGGCTTCAATGGCTTCCGCCACACCGCGGCGCAGTGATGACACGCCGACAATATCGGCTTTACGTACATGGCTCAGCAGAGCGGAAATGGTCGCCTGCTGCGGTGAAATCGCAATATCAATCACGCTGCCCTGAACCAGGTCGACATACGCCCGACGCTGGATAAGCACCATGACCTTTTTTGCCCCCATACGTTTGGCGAGCATGGCGGACATAATATTCGCTTCGTCATCGTTGGTGACGGCAATAAACAGATCAACTTGATCGATATGCTCTTCGGCCAGTAATTCCTGATCCGACGCATCGCCATAAAATACGATCGTATTTTGCAGTTTTTCCGCCAGTTCAGAGGCACGCTGCTGATCGCGCTCGATCAATTTCACGCTGTAGTCTTTTTCCAGCCGGCGCGCCAGACCTGCGCCGATATTGCCGCCGCCGACCAGCATAATGCGTTTATAGGGCTTTTCGAGACGCTGCAGTTCGCTCATTACCGCACGAATATGCTGAGAGGCCGCAATAAAGAAGACCTCATCTCCTGCTTCGACAATGGTGGAGCCCTGCGGGCGGATAGGGCTGTCGTGGCGGAAAATGGCGGCGACGCGGGTATCAATATGCGGCATGTGTTCGCGCATGGTGGACAACGCATTGCCGATCAACGGACCGCCGTAATAGGCCTTAACGACGGCCAGACTGACTTTCCCTTCGGCAAAGTTCACCACCTGCAGTGCGCCCGGATATTCGATCAGACGATAGATATTGTCGATAACCAGCTGTTCTGGCGCGATGAGATGGTCAATGGGTACCGCTTCTGAATTAAACAGTTTTTCCGCATCGCGAACATAGTCCGGAGAACGGATACGCGCGATTCGGTTTGGCGTGTTGAAAAGCGAGTAGGCCACCTGACAGGCCACCATATTGGTTTCGTCAGAACTGGTCACCGCAACCAGCATATCGGCATCGTCGGCGCCGGCTTCACGGAGCACGCGCGGGTGCGAACCATGCCCCTGCACAACGCGAAGGTCAAATTTGTCCTGCAGAACGCGCAGACGATCGCCGTTGGTATCAACGATTGTGATGTCGTTGTTTTCGCCAACCAGGTTTTCCGCCAGCGTTCCGCCCACCTGTCCTGCGCCCAGAATGATAATCTTCATATCTCGTGACCTGTTCTCAACATCACTCTTTGATTAGCTTAGCGTAAAAGAAGCCATCACCCTCTTCCGCTGGCAGGGAAAACCTGCCAGCCGTTCAGTTGCCCCTGTGGCAGTGCCCGTCGCGCAGCGTAGCGTCCGGGGTACGCTTAAGGAAGGCTGCGATTTGCTGGCTGTTTTCTTCTGGCAGTATGGAGCAGGTGGCATAAACCAGCGTACCGCCGGGTTTCAGATGTGGCCAGATGGCATCAAGTATGTCGGATTGCAGCTGGGCAAGTTCCTTAATATCACGATCGCGACGCAGCCACTTGATGTCCGGATGACGACGAATAACGCCTGTTGCAGAGCAGGGAGCATCCAGCAAAATGCGGTCGAACTGCGTCTCACCACACCATTCCGCAGGCTTGCGTCCATCGCCTTGTTTAACCTGTGCCTTCATGCCCAGACGCTTGAGGTTGTCGTAGACGCGCGAAAGACGCTGCTCATCAACATCCACTGCCATCACGCTGGCCTGCGGAGCCACTTCAAGAATATGCGTCGTTTTGCCGCCAGGCGCCGCGCACAGATCGAGGATCTGTTCACCATTTTTGGGTTCAAGCCAGGTCATACAACCCTGAGCAGAGGCATCCTGCACGGTCACCCAGCCTTCATCAAAACCAGGTAAAGCATGTACCGGTGCAGCGGAGGCTAAACGCACGGCATCCGGGATCATAGGCGTCATGCGCCTGCAACCACCATTCCAGCTTCTTCCGGGTTAATCCAGCAGCCAGCCAGGCGTCACGGGTGTGGTGATTGCGATTCACGCGTAACCACATTGGCGGGCGTTGATTATTGGCTTCGGCAATCTGCTGCCACTGCTGCGGATACGCTTTTTTAAGACGATTCAGCAGCCAGTCCGGATGGCAGTAAACGCGCTGCGGGCCCTGATTGAGCAAATTCCGCCAGAAGTTCATCCTGCTGACGCTGGAACTGACGCAGTACGCCGTTGATCAATCCTTTCAGCTGAGGACGTTTAATCGCAACGGCGCCTTCCACCGTTTCAGCCAGCGCGGCATGAGGTGGAATGCGGGTATGAAGAAGCTGATAAAAACCCACCATGATCAAATAATGAACGGTGCGCTGCTTGCCGGTCATTGGGCGCGACATCAGCTTATTAATCAGCCACTCAAGCTGAGAAAGGGTGCGCAGAACGCCAAAGCAGAGCTCCTGGAGCAGGGCTTTGTCTTTGTCTGACACTTTTTGCTGCAGGGGAGGCAGGACGTTACTCAGTGACTGGCCCTGCTCGATAACCTGCTCAACGGCCTGAGCCGCCATACTGCGTAGATTTTGTTTTTTCATAACCGTAAAAATAAAAATGCCCGGAAACACCGGGCCTTAAGAATATATTTGTTCAGGCAAGGCGATTGCCCGGGATAAACCATTCACGACGGGAATTTAACAGATCCTGAGCGCTCATGGCTTTTTTCCCGGCCGGCTGCAGCGATTCCAGATTCAGAATCCCTTCCGCGGTTGCCACCTGGATACCGTTCTTGCTGGCTTCGATAATTGCGTCCCGGCTCAGCAGCTGTGTTGCCGTTAATGACTGACAGGCTTTCCAGACTTTCACCGGCTGCTCATCAATCATCAACCAGCTCATCGGCCACGGATTAAAGGCGCGGATGCAGCGTTCAAGCTGAGCGGCAGAGAGGGACCAGTCGATACGCGCCTCTTCTTTGCTCAGTTTTTCGGCGTAGGTTACCAGCGCCTCATCCTGAACCTCAGGTTGCGCGTTGCCGTCAGCAAGCTGCTGCAGCGTCGCAGCAGCCCCTGCGGGCCAAGGTCCGCCAGTTTGTCATACAGCGTGGCGCTGGTATCGTCTGCAGTAATAGGGCAGGCCAGTTTATGCAGCATGTCGCCGGTGTCTAAACCTACGTCCATCTTCATGATGGTGACGCCGGTTTCAGCATCCCCCGCCCACAGCGAGCGCTGGATCGGCGCCGCACCACGCCAGCGTGGGAGCAGAGAGCCATGCACGTTGATACAACCCAGGCGAGGCATATCCAAGCACGGCTTTCGGCAGAATTAAACCATAAGCCACTACCACCATGACATCGGCATTCAGGTCAGCAACCAGCTGCTGATTTTCCTGGGGGCGTCAGGGATGCTGGCTGAAAAACGGGAAGCCCATGCTCTTCTGCCAGCACTTTTACCGGGCTGGGCATCAGTTTTTTACCGCGGCCAGCCGGACGGTCCGGCTGGGTAAAGACGCCAACAACCTGGTGACCAGAAGATAACAGCGCGTCAAGATGACGCGCTGCAAAATCAGGGGTTCCCGCGAAGATAATACGTAGTGTTTTAGACACGATGATCCTTGTATCCGGGGGGACGTTATGCGCGAGAGCGCAAACGATCCAGTTTCTCTACTTTCTGACGAATACGCTGCTGCTTCAGCGGCGAGAGGTAATCGATAAACAGTTTACCGACCAGATGATCCATCTCATGCTGAATACAAATTGCCAGCAGGTCATCTGCTTCCAGTTCGAACGGGTTACCGTCACGATCCAGAGCGCGGATTTTCACTTTTTCGGCACGCGGCACTAAAGCACGCTGTTCAGGAATGGACAGACAGCCTTCCTCGATGCCTGTTTCACCGCTCTTTTCAAGCAGTTCAGGGTTGATCAGCACCAGACGCTCATCGCGATTTTCAGAAACGTCGATCACGATAATACGCTTGTGAATGTCCACCTGCGTCGCCGCCAGACCAATGCCTTCTTCGGCGTACATGGTATCGAACATATCATCAACGATACGCTGAATTTCTGCATTCACTTCTTTAACCGGTTCAGCGACGATGCGAAGGCGCTCGTCCGGAATATGTAACACTTGCAAAACTGCCATAAATTTCCAGAGTCGTGTTCAGGAGTTGATGAGAATATTACCTCTATTCTAGACAAATCCCCCATCGATTGACAGCATCAGTGACCAATCGCAAGGCTGACAGGGAGCGCAGCATGGAACGCAGTGAAAGGATTATCAGGCTGACTTACGTCTGGGGTTTAAGCGGTGAGCGCGCCCATCAGTTCATCATGGCGCTGGAATGCTGGCCGCTGCAGCAGCAAGTTGAGCGACGCCGTGGCTGCAGCAGCACGGGCTGGACGACAGCGCAGCAGGCAGCACGTTTCTTTGCCCTCTGATGAAAGCGAGCTGGAAAAAACGCAGCGCTGGCTGCAACAGGCGCAACATCATCTGATTGCCTGCACCGATGCACATTATCCCGCCCCTTACTGCGCGCAATCGCCTGAATTATCCGGGATTGCCCTTTATACGTAAAGGGCAACCTCTCTGCAACTCTAAACACTGTTCAACTGGCGGTAGTAGGCAGCCGTGCACCGTCATGGTATGGAGAGCGATGGGGAAAAATTCTGTGCGAACAACTTTCGCAAAGTGGTTTCACGATCACCAGCGGGCTGGCCTGCGGTATTGACGGTGTTGCCCATAGTGCAGCGCTATCAGCAAAAGGGCGTAGCGTGGCCGTACTGGGGAACGGCCTGTTTAGCATTTATCCCCGTCGGCACCAGGCGCTGGCTATGCAATTATCGCCAAGCGGACGGGGCGATAGTGTCTGAGTTTCCCCTTTCGGCGCAGCCCCGACCGGCAAATTTTCCGCGTCGTAATCGAATCATCAGCGGCCTTAGCCAGGGCGTGCTGGTGGTTGAAGCGGCACTGCGAAGCGGTTCGCTGGTCACGGCACGGTGCGCGCTCGAACAGGGCCGGGAGGTTTTCGCCTGCCCGGCCCGATAGGTAACCCCGGGTGCGAGGGGCCGCACTGGCTGATCAAGCAGGGGGCAACGCCGGTAACGGAGTCGGGGACATTCTTGAAAATTTGCAATATGGCCTGCAATGGCTGCAGGAAGATCCCGAAAAGCGACATTATTCATCAGATCAGGAAAAGGTGGCATTGCCATTTCCCAAGCTCCTGGCTAACGTAGGAGATGAGGTAACACCTGTTGACGTTGTCGCTGAACGTGCCGGCCAACCTGTGCCAGTAACGGTAGCACAGCTACTCGAACTGGAGTTAGCAGGGTGGATCGCAGCTGTACCCGGCGGCTATGTCCGATTAAGGAGGGCATGCCATGTTCGACGTACTGATGTATTTGTTTGAGACTTACATCCATAACGAAGCAGAAATGCGAGTGGATCAGGACAAATTGACACAGGATCTTACCGATGCGGGGTTTGAGCGGGAAGATATCTACAACGCGTTGATGTGGCTGGAAAAGCTGGCTGATTATCAGGAAGGCCTCGCCGAACCGATGCAGCTTGCTTCTGACCCATTGTCTGTGCGCATCTATACCGCTGAAGAGTGTGAAAGGCTGGATGCCAGCTGCCGGGGATTCATCTTATTCCTTGAGCAGATTCAGGTGCTAAACCTCGAAACGCGAGAAATGGTGATAGAGCGCGTCATGGCGCTGGATACGGCAGAATTTGAACTGGAAGATCTCAAATGGGTGATCCTGATGGTTCTGTTTAATATCCCGGGCTGTGAAAATGCCTATCAGCAAATGGAAGAATTACTCTTTGAAGTGAATGAAGGTATGCTGCACTAATTCAATGTGCAGCACCAAGAGTTGTTATGGCCAAATCAGCACTATTCACGGTGCATAAAAACGAGCCCTGCCCAGCAGTGCGGGGCTGAACTTGTTATTCGTTCCGGGAAACACGGCCCGTTTCTCGGTTGTTCACACTATCCGGAATGTGATTATGTCCGTCCCCTGAAAAGCCAGGCGGATGGACATATCGTCAAAATTCTGGAAGGACAGCTATGTCCTCTTTGTGGTGGTGAATTAGCGCTACGCCAGGGGCGTTTCGGTATGTTTATTGGCTGTAGCCGCTATCCGGAATGTGAGCATACGGAACAAATTGATAAGCCTGATGAAACGGCAATTGCCTGCCCCCAGTGTCAGCGCGGCCAGCTGGTACAGCGCCGTTCCCGTTATGGCAAGACCTTCCATTCCTGCGATCGCTACCCTGAATGCCAGTTCGTTATCAATTTCAAGCCGGTGGCGGGTGTCTGCCCTCATTGCCACTACCCGCTACTTATCGAAAAGAAAACCGCGCAAGGTATGAAACGCTTCTGCGCCAGTAAACAATGTGGAAAGCCGGTTACGGCGGATCAAAACTAGTGAATAATAACCTGCCATCAGGCTCCATTGCGCATGCAGTGGACGTACTGAAAAATGAAGAAGTCATCGCCTATCCAACTGAAGCTGTTTTTGGGGTCGGTTGCGATCCTGACAGCGAGACGGCTGTGAGCCGTCTGCTTGCCCTGAAACAAAGACCCGTCGAGAAAGGGCTGATTTTGATCGCTGCGAATTACGAGCAGCTTAAGCCCTATATTGATGACTCTATGCGAACTCACCCGTGCTGCAGCGCGAGACGTATCCGTTTTCCAATGCATGGCCCGGGCCGGTGACCTTTGTTTTCCCGGCACAGCCGACAACGCCGCGCTGGTTAACCGGACGCTTTGATTCCCTTGCCGTTCGCGTCACCGATCATCCGCTGGTGGTGGAGCTTTGTCTGGCATTTGGTAAACCGCTGGTCTCAACCAGCGCCAACCTAACCGGGCAGCCGCCTTGCCGCACAGCAGCCGAAGAAGGCTGGCAGAGCAGTTCGGGGAACGCACTTCCCGGTATTGCAGGCGGCGAAACGGGAGGGCGCCTGAATCCGTCTGAAATTCGCGACGCTTTGACCGGCGAACGTTTTCGCCAGGGGTAATCTCATGGAAACCTATGCTGTTTTTGGTAATCCGATTGCACACAGCAAGTCACCGTTGATCCATCAGCAATTTGCGGAGCAGCTGCAGATTGATCATCCCTATGGTCGCGTACTGGCACCGGTGGATGCCTTTATTCCAACGCTGGAGGCCTTTTTCGCCGCCGGCGGTAAAGGCGCTAATGTGACGGTCCCTTTTAAAGAAGAAGCCTTCGAACGTGCGGATGAGCTGACCGAACGCGCTTCGCTGGCTGGTGCAGTAAATACCCTAAACGGCTTGAAGATGGACGCCTTCTGGGTGACAACACCGACGGAATCGGTTTGCTGAGCGATCTGGAACGACTGTCGTTTATTAAACCCGGTTTCCGGGTCCTGCTGATTGGTGCGGGTGGCGCATCGCGGGGAGTACTGTTGCCTCTGCTTTCTACGGGCTGTGCGCTGGTGACTAATTACCAACCGAACTCCCGGGCAGAACGCGCGGAAGAGCTGGCGGCGGCTGTTTGCAGCATAGTGGGAGCGCTGCAGCGCGATGAGTTTTGATCAACTGGCCGGCGAACGTGATTTGATCTGATCATTAATGCCACCTCCAGCGGCATTGGGGGAGACATCCCGGCGATCCCGCGTTTCGCTGGTTGATGCCCAGGCTTTACTGCTACGACATGTTTTATCAGAAAGGGAAGACGCCCTTCCTGAACTGGTGTGAACAACACGGCGCGAAACAGCTGGCTGATGGACTGGGGATGCTGGTGGGGCAGGCTGCGCATGCGGTGCTGCTCTGGCATGGCGTGTTGCCTGCAGTCGAACCGGTCATTGAAAAACTTAAACAGGAGCTTTCGGCGTGAATCAGGCTATCCAGTTTCCCGATCGGAGAGAACTGGGATGAGAGTAAAGCAAGCGGTCTGTTTCCCGGTGCTGGTGCAGGGTATGCAACTGACCTGCGCCATATCATGGGGAAACGCTGTTGCGTCGCTTTGGCGGTTCAGATCCTATAGACATATTTTGCGAAAATCGCTGGGATCTGGAAGAGGAAGCCAGCGATTTAATCCGCGATCAGCAGGAAGACGATCAGGGCTGGGTTTGGTTGTCCTGATCCAGATACTCATCTTTCCATTTCACGTAGTTGTTCGCTGAGTACTTCAGTCCTTCTATTTCCGCTTCCTTCAGGGGGCGGATCTGTTTTACCGGGCTTCCCAGATAGAGATAGCCGCTCTCCAGCCGTTTGTTCTGCGGGACCAGGCTGCCGGCGCCAATCATCACGTCATCTTCTACTATGACGCCATCCAGCAAAATCGATCCCATGCCAACCAGCACCCGATTACCGATAGTGCAGCCGTGAAGCATCACTTTATGGCCGACGGTAACATCCTCTCCGATGATGAGTGGATTGCCCTCGGGGTTATAGGAGGATTTGTGGGTGACATGCAGAACGCTACCGTCCTGAATATTGGTGCGGGCACCAATCGCCACATAGTTAACGTCTCCCCTGATCGCAACGAGTGGCCAGATGCTGACATCATCGGCCATTCGGACATCACCAATGACCACGCTGCTGGCATCGATCATCACGCGATCGCCTTTTTGGGGGAACAGATCTTTATAAGGACGTAATACTGCAGACATAACTACCTCATCAAACTCTACTGATGCAGTCCCGCTAGACTGCGGAAGACTTCATCATATTATTGGTGCGAGGCAAAGCAAGCGTCGCGTCAATATTTAAGCAGATCGGGCGGGATTTCAGCGAAAAGCGCGGAAAATCAGCAGTCGGAAAAAAAGATCTAAAAAATACTTGTGCTAAAAATTGGGATCCCTATAATGCGCCTCCATCGACACGGCAGCGCGGAACCAGCGGCTCAGCAGGGCGTGAAGCGCTTCACAAACAACCCGCCGGGGAGAAAAAATCCTGAAATAACGGTTTGACTCTGAAAGAGGAAAGCGTAATATACGCCACCTCGCGACGGTGAGCGAAAGCCGCGTCGCACCTGCTCTTTAACAATTTATCAGACAATCTGTGTGGGCACTCAAAGTGACATGGATTCTTAACGTCTCCGGACGAAAAATGAATACCAAGTCTCACTGAGTGAACATACGTAATTCATTACGAAGTTTAATTCACGAGCATCAAACTTTAAATTGAAGAGTTTGATCATGGCTCAGATTGAACGCTGGCGGCAGGCCTAACACATGCAAGTCGAGCGGATGAGGGAGCTTGCTCCCGGATTCAGCGGCGGACGGGTGAGTAATGCCTAGGAATCTGCCTGGTAGTGGGGGATAACGTCCGGAAACGGGCGCTAATACCGCATACGTCCTAAGGGAGAAAGTGGGGGACCTTCGGGCCTCACGCTATCAGATGAGCCTAGGTCGGATTAGCTAGTTGGTGGGGTAAAGGCCTACCAAGGCGACGATCCGTAACTGGTCTGAGAGGATGATCAGTCACACTGGAACTGAGACACGGTCCAGACTCCTACGGGAGGCAGCAGTGGGGAATATTGGACAATGGGCGAAAGCCTGATCCAGCCATGCCGCGTGTGTGAAGAAGGTCTTCGGATTGTAAAGCACTTTAAGTTGGGAGGAAGGGCAGTAAGTTAATACCTTGCTGTTTTGACGTTACCAACAGAATAAGCACCGGCTAACTTCGTGCCAGCAGCCGCGGTAATACGAAGGGTGCAAGCGTTAATCGGAATTACTGGGCGTAAAGCGCGCGTAGGTGGTCTGTTAAGTCGGATGTGAAATCCCCGGGCTCAACCTGGGAACTGCATCCAAAACTGCCTGAGCTAGAGTACGGTAGAGGGTGGTGGAATTTCCTGTGTAGCGGTGAAATGCGTAGATATAGGAAGGAACACCAGTGGCGAAGGCGACCACCTGGACTGATACTGACACTGAGGTGCGAAAGCGTGGGGAGCAAACAGGATTAGATACCCTGGTAGTCCACGCCGTAAACGATGTCGACTAGCCGTTGGGATCCTTGAGATCTTAGTGGCGCAGCTAACGCGATAAGTCGACCGCCTGGGGAGTACGGCCGCAAGGTTAAAACTCAAATGAATTGACGGGGGCCCGCACAAGCGGTGGAGCATGTGGTTTAATTCGAAGCAACGCGAAGAACCTTACCTGGCCTTGACATGCTGAGAACTTTCCAGAGATGGATTGGTGCCTTCGGGAACTCAGACACAGGTGCTGCATGGCTGTCGTCAGCTCGTGTCGTGAGATGTTGGGTTAAGTCCCGCAACGAGCGCAACCCTTGTCCTTAGTTGCCAGCAGCTCGGGTGGGCACTCTAAGGAGACTGCCGGTGACAAACCGGAGGAAGGTGGGGATGACGTCAAGTCATCATGGCCCTTACGGCCAGGGCTACACACGTGCTACAATGGTCGGTACAAAGGGTTGCCAACCCGCGAGGTGGAGCTAATCCCATAAAACCGATCGTAGTCCGGATCGCAGTCTGCAACTCGACTGCGTGAAGTCGGAATCGCTAGTAATCGTGAATCAGAATGTCACGGTGAATACGTTCCCGGGCCTTGTACACACCGCCCGTCACACCATGGGAGTGGGTTGCACCAGAAGTAGCTAGTCTAACCGCAAGGAGGACGGTTACCACGGAGTGATTCATGACTGGGGTGAAGTCGTAACAAGGTAGCCGTAGGGGAACCTGCGGCTGGATCACCTCCTTAATCGAAGATCTCAGCTTCTTCATAAGCTCCCACACGAATTGCTTGATTCACTGGTTAGACGATTGGGTCTGTAGCTCAGTTGGTTAGAGCGCACCCCTGATAAGGGTGAGGTCGGCAGTTCGAATCTGCCCAGACCCACCAATTGTTGGTGTGCTGCTGATCCGATACGGGGCCATAGCTCAGCTGGGAGAGCGCCTGCTTTGCAGGAGTCATTCGATCCCCGCTCCACCTTCTCGAAACTCGAGTTACTGACGGTGTTGTATTGCTCTTTAAAAATTTGGATAGTGAAAATTTGAAACGACTCTGTATTCATTCTATCAAGATGAAATTTACGAGTTCAAGTTCTCAAATGTTTGCAGTCTTCACGTTGAAAACCATTGTTTGGGGTTATATGGTCAAGTGAAGAAGCGCATACGGTGGATGCCTTGGCAGTCAGAGGCGATGAAGGACGTGGTAGCCTGCGAAAAGCTTCGGGGAGTCGGCAAACAGACTTTGATCCGGAGATCTCTGAATGGGGAAACCCAGCTAGGATAACCTAGGTATCTTGTACTGAATACATAGGTGTAAGAGGCGAACCAGGGGAACTGAAACATCTAAGTACCCTGAGGAAAAGAAATCAACCGAGATTCCCTTAGTAGTGGCGAGCGAACGGGGATTAGCCCTTAAGCTTCATTGATTTTAGCGGAACGCTCTGGAAAGTGCGGCCATAGTGGGTGATAGCCCCGTACGCGAAAGGATCTTTGAAGTGAAATCGAGTAGGACGGGGCACGTGAAACCCTGTCTGAATATGGGGGGACCATCCTCCAAGGCTAAATACTACTGACTGACCGATAGTGAACCAGTACCGTGAGGGAAAGGCGAAAAGAACCCCGGAGAGGGGAGTGAAATAGAACCTGAAACCGTGTGCGTACAAGCAGTGGGAGCACCTTCTTGTTAGGTGACTGCGTACCTTTTGTATAATGGGTCAGCGACTTATATTCAGTGGCAAGCTTAACCGTATAGGGTAGGCGTAGCGAAAGCGAGTCTTAATAGGGCGTTAAGTCGCTGGGTATAGACCCGAAACCGGGCGATCTATCCATGAGCAGGTTGAAGGTTAGGTAACACTGACTGGAGGACCGAACCCACTCCCGTTGAAAAGGTAGGGGATGACTTGTGGATCGGAGTGAAAGGCTAATCAAGCTCGGAGATAGCTGGTTCTCCTCGAAAGCTATTTAGGTAGCGCCTCATGTATCACTCCGGGGGTAGAGCACTGTTTCGGCTAGGGGGTCATCCCGACTTACCAAACCGATGCAAACTCCGAATACCCAGAAGTGCCGAGCATGGGAGACACACGGCGGGTGCTAACGTCCGTCGTGAAAAGGGAAACAACCCAGACCGCCAGCTAAGGTCCCAAAGTTATGGTTAAGTGGGAAACGATGTGGGAAGGCTTAGACAGCTAGGAGGTTGGCTTAGAAGCAGCCATCCTTTAAAGAAAGCGTAATAGCTCACTAGTCGAGTCGGCCTGCGCGGAAGATGTAACGGGGCTCAAACCATACACCGAAGCTGCGGGCGTCACGTAAGTGATGCGGTAGAGGAGCGTTCTGTAAGCCTGTGAAGGTGAGTTGAGAAGCTTGCTGGAGGTATCAGAAGTGCGAATGCTGACATGAGTAACGACAATGGGGGTGAAAAACCCCCACGCCGAAAGACCAAGGGTTCCTGCGCAACGTTAATCGGCGCAGGGTGAGTCGGCCCCTAAGGCGAGGCTGAAAAGCGTAGTCGATGGGAAACAGGTTAATATTCCTGTACTTCTGGTTACTGCGATGGAGGGACGGAGAAGGCTAGGCCAGCTTGGCGTTGGTTGTCCAAGTTTAAGGTGGTAGGCTGAAGATCTTAGGTAAATCCGGGGTTTTAAGGCCGAGAGCTGATGACGAGTCGTCTTTTAGATGATGAAGTGGTTGATGCCATGCTTCCAGGAAAAGCTTCTAAGCTTCAGGTAACCAGGAACCGTACCCCAAACCGACACAGGTGGTCGGGTAGAGAATACCAAGGCGCTTGAGAGAACTCGGGTGAAGGAACTAGGCAAAATGGCACCGTAACTTCGGGAGAAGGTGCGCCGGCTAGGGTGAAGGATTTACTCCGTAAGCTCAGGCCGGTCGAAGATACCAGGCCGCTGCGACTGTTTATTAAAAACACAGCACTCTGCAAACACGAAAGTGGACGTATAGGGTGTGACGCCTGCCCGGTGCCGGAAGGTTAATTGATGGGGTTAGCCGCAAGGCGAAGCTCTTGATCGAAGCCCCGGTAAACGGCGGCCGTAACTATAACGGTCCTAAGGTAGCGAAATTCCTTGTCGGGTAAGTTCCGACCTGCACGAATGGCGTAACGATGGCGGCGCTGTCTCCACCCGAGACTCAGTGAAATTGAAATCGCTGTGAAGATGCAGTGTACCCGCGGCTAGACGGAAAGACCCCGTGAACCTTTACTGTAGCTTTGCACTGGACTTTGAGCCTGCTTGTGTAGGATAGGTGGGAGGCTTTGAAGCGTGGACGCCAGTCTGCGTGGAGCCATCCTTGAAATACCACCCTGGCATGCTTGAGGTTCTAACTCTGGCCCGTGATCCGGGTCGAGGACAGTGTATGGTGGGCAGTTTGACTGGGGCGGTCTCCTCCCAAAGAGTAACGGAGGAGTACGAAGGTGCGCTCAGACCGGTCGGAAATCGGGCGCATAGTGCAAAGGCATAAGCGCGCTTGACTGCGAGACAGACACGTCGAGCAGGTACGAAAGTAGGTCTTAGTGATCCGGTGGTTCTGTATGGAAGGGCCATCGCTCAACGGATAAAAGGTACTCCGGGGATAACAGGCTGATACCGCCCAAGAGTTCATATCGACGGCGGTGTTTGGCACCTCGATGTCGGCTCATCACATCCTGGGGCTGAAGCCGGTCCCAAGGGTATGGCTGTTCGCCATTTAAAGTGGTACGCGAGCTGGGTTTAGAACGTCGTGAGACAGTTCGGTCCCTATCTGCCGTGGGCGTTGGAGATTTGAGAGGGGCTGCTCCTAGTACGAGAGGACCGGAGTGGACGAACCTCTGGTGTTCCGGTTGTCACGCCAGTGGCATTGCCGGGTAGCTATGTTCGGAAGAGATAACCGCTGAAAGCATCTAAGCGGGAAACTTGCCTCAAGATGAGATCTCACTGGGAACTTGATTCCCCTGAAGGGCCGTCGAAGACTACGACGTTGATAGGCCGGGTGTGTAAGCGCTGTGAGGCGTTGAGCTAACCGGTACTAATTGCCCGTGAGGCTTGACCATATAACGCCGAAGGTGTTTTGGCCGGAAGAGACGGAAAGAATTTTCAGCCTTGATACAGATAAAGATTCACGCCCCGGGCCGAGGCGGCGGCGACAAGAATTTGCCTGGCGGCTTTAGCGCGGTGGTCCCACCTGACCCCATGCCGAACTCAGAAGTGAAACGCCGTAGCGCCGATGGTAGTGTGGGGTCTCCCCATGTGAGAGTAGGGAACTGCCAGGCATCAAATTTAGTGTGCTGATATGGCTCAGTTGGTAGAGCGCACCCTTGGTAAGGGTGAGGTCCCCAGTTCGACTCTGGGTATCAGCACCACTTTATACTTAGGTTAAAGTTCGGCAAGAAGTAAAAGAATTTGTCTGGCGGCTTTAGCGCGGTGGTCCCACCTGACCCCATGCCGAACTCAGAAGTGAAACGCCGTAGCGCCGATGGTAGTGTGGGGTCTCCCCATGTGAGAGTAGGGAACTGCCAGACATCAAACAAAACGAGAAAGCCCTCCGAAAGGATGGGGCTTTTTTGTTTTCCGCGGTGACCTTTATCGCAATAAAAACGCTCGATAAAATCCACAGACATAAAAAAGCCCCTGCCAGGCTGGCCAGAGCTGAAGATACGGCGATAATCGCGATTAATGAATCACCTGCGACAGGAATGCGCGCGTACGTTCTGACTTCGGATGCGCAAAGAACTCTTCCGGCGGCGCCTGCTCAACAATCTCACCGCGATCCATAAAGATCACCCGGTCAGCCACGGTTCGGGCAAAGCCCATCTCATGGGTTACGCACAGCATCGTCATACCGGATTGCGCCAGCCCAATCATGGTATCCAGCACCTCTTTCACCATTTCCGGATCCAGCGCTGATGTCGGTTCATCAAACAGCATGATTTTCGGCTTCATGCACAGCGAACGGGCGATCGCCACACGCTGCTGCTGGCCGCCCGAGATCTGGCCGGGAAACTTATTGGCATGCTCCGCGATACGCACGCGCTCCAGGTAGTGCATCGCCAGCGCTTCGGCTTCCTTCTTCGGCATTTTGCGCACCCAAATCGGTGCCAGCGTACAGTTCTGCAGAACGGTCAGGTGCGGGAACAGATTGAAGTGCTGGAACACCATGCCCACTTCCTGGCGCACGCGTTCGATATTGCGGATATCTTCATTCAGCTCGATGCCATCAACAACAATGCGTCCCTGCTGATGTTCTTCCAGATGGTTGATGCAGCGAATGGTTGTGGATTTACCTGAACCGGAAGGGCCGCAAAGGACGATGCGTTCGCCCTGCTTGACCTTCAGATTGATGTCTTTCAGGACATGGAACTGTCCGTACCATTTGTTCACGTTTTCCAGCGTAATCATCGCGTCGGCGGGTGTCATAGTTATTTGGCTCATAATTTCCTCAGTGCGGTGTACGCCCGGTGTTAAAGCGCTTTTCCAGATGCTGGCTGTAGCGCGACATGCTAAAACAGAAAATCCAGTAGATCAGAGCAGCAAAGACATAGCCTTCGGTGGACATGCCCAGCCAGGCAGGGTCAACGGTTGCCTGCTGCACGCTGCTGAAGAGATCGAACAAGCCGATGATGATCACCAGGCTGGTATCTTTAAAGAGCGCAATGATGGTGTTGACCAGCCCCGGGATCACCAGCTTGAGCGCCTGCGGCAGGATCACCAGCCCCTGCGTTTTCCAGTAGCCGAGCGCCAGCGATTCCGCCGCTTCGTACTGGCCTTTGGGCAACGCCTGCAGACCACCGCGCACCACTTCCGCGACATAGGCAGACTGGAACAGAATCACCCCGACCAGGGCACGGATCAGTTTGTCTATCGTGGTACCTTCCGCCATAAACAGCGGCAGCATGACCGACGACATAAACAGAACGGTGATCAGCGGTACACCGCGCCAGAACTCAATGAAGATAACGGAGAGCACGCGCACGACCGGCATTTTTGAACGACGCCCCAGGGCCAGTAAAATGCCCAGCGGCAGCGCGCCGGCAATCCCCACAGAAGCGATAATCAGCGTCAGCGTCAGACCGCCCCACTGGCGGGTTTCAACGCGTTCCAGCCCCAGGAAAACCGCCATACAGCAGCACCCAGACAATAATCGGATAAACCACCGCCCAGCAGGCAATATAGCGTCCACGATGAGGCAGCGCTTTCCAGAACATGACGGCGACAATCGAGAGCAGGCCAATGACCAGCGCCAGATTAATCCGCCAGCGCTGTTCATGGGGATACAACCCATACATGAACTGACCAAAACGCTCATGAATAAACACCCAGCAGGCGCCCGCTTTTGTACAGTCAGCTCGGGTTGAGCCGACCCAGTTGGCCTGTAAAAACGCCCAGTTCAGCAGGGGAGGAATCAATTCCCACATAAGCCACAGGCAGACAATCGTCAGCAGGCTGTTGCTCCAGCTGGAGAACAGATTCTTACGCGCCCAGAGAAACGTCCAGGCGGCCACGCCCAGCGGATTGCCCGACACCGGCGGCGTTTCGTGTGTGGTCACAGACATAATGGCTTCCGTACATCTCTTAGCGCTCGACCAGTGCTATACGACGGTTATAAAGGTTCATCAGCAGTGAAATCACCAGGCTGATGATCAGATAGACAGACATGGTGATGGCGATGGTTTCAATGGCCTGTCCGGTCTGGTTAAGCACGGTTCCGGCGAACAGTGACACCATATCCGGATAGCCAATAGCGGCCGCCAGCGAGGAGTTTTTGACAATGTTGAGGTACTGGCTGGTCAGCGGCGGAATAATCACCCGTAACGCCTGCGGAATGATGACCTGGCGCAGCGTCACCGGATTCGGCAACCCCAGTGAGCGTGCCGCCTCGTGCTGACCATGCGGAACGGCCTGAATCCCGGCACGAATAATCTCAGCGATAAAGGCGGAGGTATAAATCGAAAGCGCCAGCGTCAGTGCCGCCAGTTCAGGAATTAACACCATCCCCCCTGGAAGTTGAACCCGCGCAGATGGGGAACATCCCAGTGCAAGGCGGCACCAAACAGCCAGTGGGCGATCAGCGGCAGCAGCACAATTAAACCGGCCGCAGCGGGCCAGGTTCGACGCAGCTGACCGGTTTTGATCTGATGCTTGCGGTTAAAGCGGAACAGCCCGACAGAAATGGCGAGTGCGATGACAATCGCCACGCGACGATCAAGGAAAGGCCAGGTCGCCGGCTGCATACTCCGGCGAAGGGATATAGAACCCACGGTTACTGAGAAAAAACAGCTCAAACGCATCGACCGCCTGGCGGGGGCCAGGAAGGTTACGCAGCACGGCGAAATACCAGAAGAAGATCTGCAGCAGCGGCGGGATATTGCGGAACGTCTCGATATAAATGGTCGACAGCTTCCGCAGCAGCCAGTTTTCCGAAAGGCGCGCCAGACCAATGAAGAAGCCCAGGATGGAGGCGAAGACAATACACAGTGCCGATACCAGCAGCGTATTCAGTAAACCGACCACGAACACGCGTCCGTACGTGTCACCTTCCTGATAGTCAATAAGGTGCTGAACAATGCCAAAACCCGCGCTGCGATCCAGAAAGGCAAAACCGGAGGTGATACCGCGATTATTCAGGTTGGTGACGGTGTTATGGATGAGATACACGGCGATAAGAACAACCGCAACAATAGCAATAATCTGGAATAGCCAGGCGCGGACCGCGGGATGAGAAAAGGATAGCGATCCTTTTACGGCTGAGCGGCGATGGGACATAAAGAAACCTCAGTAACCATGACTCTGGAGTGGGCACTGCCCGAGCAGTGCCCGTTACAGCTATGACTTAACGTACTGGTGGGGCGTACTGAATACCGCCGTTATTCCAGAGATTGTTCTGGCCGCGTTTGATCTTCAGCGGGCTTTCCGAACCTACGTTACGCTCAAAGATCTCAGGAGTAGTTACCCACCTGTTTGATGATGTTGTAAGCCCACTTGTTATCCAGCTTCAGGTCCTTGCCGAAATCACCTTCTTTGCCCAGCAGGTGCGCCATATCCGGGGTGGATGGATTCGCCGCTTTCTCATCGACGTTCTTCGAGTTGATGCCCATCTCTTCGGCGTTCAGCATGGCAAACAGCGTCCAGCGCACGATGGAGAACCAGTCTTCATCGCCACGGCGAACGACCGGGCCCAGAGGCTCTTTGGAGATCACTTCAGGCAGGACGATCCACTCAGCCGGGTTGCTCAGCTTGATGCGCAGCGCATACAGCTGTGACTGGTCAGAGGCCAGCGTATCGCAACGGCCGGATTCCAGCGCTTTGGCTGACTCATCAGAGCGGTCGAAGGTCACCGGGGTGTATTTCATGTTGTTGGCTTTGAAATAATCCGCGACGTTCAGCTCGGTATCGGTACCCGCCTGAATACACACGGTGGCGCCATCCAGCTCTTTGGCGCTTTTCAGGCCCGCTTTGTTGTGGGTCAGGAAGCCGATGCCGTCGTAATAGGTCACGCCGGTGAACGACAGCCCCATGCCGCCGTCGCGGGAAGAGGTCCAGGTGGTATTACGGGAGAGCATGTCAACTTCGCCGGACTGCAGCGCCGTAAAGCGTTCTTTCGCCGTCAGCGGGGTGTATTTTACTTTGCTGTCATCACCAAAAACGGCAGCGGCGACGCCACGGCAGACGTCAACATCGATACCGGTAAATTTGCCGTTCGCATCGGCATAAGAGAAGCCAGGCAAACCGTCGCTGATACCGCATTGAACAAAACCTTTCTTTTTAACGGCATCCAGCGTCGTGCCCGCATGGGCCTGACCGGCTACGGCAAACAACATGCCTGCAGCGGCCAGGCTGGCTATCATCGTCTTTTTCATAATGCATCCTGTGTGGCGAGATCGTGTGTTGTTATGTTTGCGCGCACTTTACTGTGCGCTTATTTCTTTCTGTGGCGTTTAGCCATCCACGACACTGCAAAGCTGATGCCAGGTTTGCAGAATCCTGAATTCACTGGAAAGATCTTTTAATAAACGGACGTATCCGGAAAGTTGTCGCTACTATCGCGCACCAAAAGGCAGCATGACGAGTCGCCACGATCACAAATAGTGCAAAAAGTTTCACTATATGGAAGCAGTGTGAGCTAACGCTCATGAACAGGTGTACGGCAAAGTGGAATTACCGCTGAAGCGGTTCAGGATCACAAACAAAGCGGGCTGAGGGGCGATCAGAAGGATTTTTTCTGCGCAAAAACAGGGCAGGGCAGCGGCCCTGAGAGAGATAAGCTATCACGCCGGCGATTGCAACTATCGTTACCATTTTGACGATAATCGTTTCACACGGTGTTAACAGGCGGGAAATACAAACAAAAACGCCAGCCCAAAGGCTGGCGTTATCGCAGCAAGGAACCAGAACGC
>JBCNOW010000010.1:0-60423 GCA_039593635.1 Enterobacterales bacterium | reverse complement strand
GGCGCCCAGCAGTGGGGTATTCATCATTACTTGTTTATATTCAGTGCATTACAAAAATGCGCTGAAATTGTGAGCAAAAGTTTTTCCAAAAATATGCGCTGAATCACAACATAAAAACCGCCACTTCCGCGAATCGGCAAGAGAAATGGCGGTGATTTGATTGAAAAGTGAACGGTTTATTTACGTTTGGTGAGTATTTCGTTACTCAACCACCAGCCGGCCATTGAGCGGCTGCACCGGGCGGCTGTTACCGTGTTCACCCAGCACCGCGCTAAAGGCCTGCAGCTGCTGTGCAGAAGCCGTTACCGGTTGCTTCATCACCAGCCAGCGCACGCCTTCACTGCACGGTGGCGTGGTGAGTGAACCGCTGAAGCGGTAGTAACGGCGATCGGCGGGCAGCAGTGGCGTAATATCGACATCCTGCTGCAGCGTAGCCGGCTGATTGACCTGCGCCGGCAGCGTATCCAGCAGCGTCGTCAGCACCGGATTTGCCGCACCGGCTTCGAACATCACCCCGATCACCGCCAGCTGCTGCTGCTCGTCACTGAATACAAAGTGGCCCTCAAGCGGATAGCGTTTGCCGTCGATCAGGTTTTCGCTCGGGGTGTGGAAGTGGAACTGCTTTAGTGTGAAGGTCTCGCCGTCCAGCGTCAGCGTATCGCCCTGCTGCAGGTTGATCTGCACGGTGTGGCCGTTGTTAACAATCGCGGCCCGGCGCGCCTGCAGTTCCAGCGTCAGCGCCGGCAGACTGGCATGCAGCGCCTGGCGAATATCAATCGGCGACTGATTCACGCCCTGCTTGCAGACGTGAAAATCAGGGGACAGGTCGCCCCACTGCTGTGGCTGAGCATAATCCCAGGCGGCAGCCTGAACGTGAGCAAAAGGCGCTGCTGCCAGCAGCAGAGCGATCAGTGTGTGTTTGCTTTTCATCATCATTTATTCACTAAGCGATATATCAATGTTATGTGCCGCGCACGGCACGGTTAACAGGGATAGCGCTATCGCCTGGTGCAGCAGTCTACTGATTTCAATGTAAAGAAACGGCAGGAAAACGGGGCTGGCGGGGATTTGAGACAGGTCTCAGGCGGGGAAAATCGGGCCAGCAGTCGCTGGCCCATGCGTCGGTTAGCGGCGCACGCCAGTGATACGGCACCACTCCTCTTTTTCCACCACCGGGTCGAGCGTGAAGAGATCGGCGTAGGCTTCGCAAACGCTTTCCGCCTGGCTGGCCAGGATACCGGAAAGCCCCAGCAGGCCGCCCTCTACGGGCAGCACGCTGATTAACGGCGCCAGTTCGCGCAGCGGGCCCGCCAGGATGTTAGCGACCACCACATCGGCTTTCATGGCTTCTGGCTGCTCGTCCGGCAGATACAGCTCCAGGCGATCGGAGACGCCGTTACGCTCGGCGTTATCGCGGCTGGCCTGAATCGCCTGCGGATCGATATCGATCCCGATGGCTTTTGCGGCGCCCAGTTTCAGGGCGGCAATCGCGAGGATCCCGGAACCACAGCCGAAGTCGATCACCGTCTTGCCGCTCCAGATCGAGACCATCCAGCCACTGCAGGCACAGCGACGTGGTTGGATGGGTGCCGGTACCAAACGCCAGGCCCGGATCGAGCATCACGTTGACCGCGTTTTCGCATCCGGCACCTCGCGCCAGCTTGGGCAGATCCACAGACGTTTGCCGAAGTGCATCGGGTGGAAGTTATCCATCCATTCGCGTTCCCAGTCTTTGTCTTCCAGCTGTTCGATTTTATGGAGGAAACCCGCACCCAGCAGCGGATGGTGTTCCAGAATCGGCGACCACCTCTTTCATGTCGGTTTCGGCATCGAACAGGCCAATCACGTCGGTATCGCCCCACAGGCGGGTTTCGCCCGGCAGCGGTTCAAAGACCGGCGTGTCGTGCGTGTCCTGGAAGGTGATGGAGACCGCACCGGCCTCCATCAGCGCATCGCTCAGCTCTTCGGCGTTCGCGCCGGTGGTGTTCAGTTTTAGTTGGATCCACGGCATGGCAAAACTCTTTATTTATCAGTAGAAATCATAGCGGGTTGTGGGACGGGCTGACCGAAACGGTTCCCCACCACAAACGCCAGTAAACTTAACAGTAACGAAGGCACAATCGGATGGAAGCCCAGGTACTGAATCTTAAAGCGTGGCAAGCACGGCGTACAGCACGCCGCCGACAATCATGGCGCTCAGCGCGCCTGCAGCATTCGCGCGCTCCCAGTAGAGCCCCAACACCAGCGGCCACAGGAATACCGCTTCCAGACCGCCAAACGCCAGCAGGTTCAGCCAGATGATCATCTCCGGCGGACGCCATGCGGCCAGCATCAGCAGTAGGCCGAGCACAAAGGTGATGGTGCCGGAGAGCAGCCGCAGACGCGCCTCGTTCTCGCTGTGCTGCGGCGCGATACGCAGATAGAGATCTTTGATGATCGTAGCGGAACTTTGCAGCAACTGGGCGTTGATGGTCGACATGATGGCGGCCATTGGTGCGGCAAGGAAAATCCCGGCAGCAAACGGGGGCAGCACTTTGACCATCAGGGTCGGGATCACCAGATCCGGCACGGTAAGATCGGGGATCACCGCGCGGCCTAATGCGCCCGCCAGATGCATACCCAACATCAGGATCGCGACCACAATGGTGCCGATAATGATGCCGCGGTGAACCGCTTTGCTGTCTTTATAGGAGATACAGCGCACGGCGGTATGCGGCAGACCAATCACTCCAAAGCAGACCAGCACCCAGAAAGAAGTGAGGCATAAAGGTCGGCCGAAAGATGACATCGCCGGCGCCCTGCGGCGAGACCAGTTTCGGATCGATCGCTGCGCAGCGTTTGGTCTCCACCGCAGTGGTGCCAGGCCGCCCGCCGGCATGGATGACGCCCACCAGCAGCACGATGGTGCCGATGAGCATCACCATGCCTTGCAGCGTATCGTTCAGCACGCTGGCGCGGAATCCGCCAAACGCGGTATACAGCGCGATGCTGACCCCAAAGATCAGCAGGCCGGTCTCGTAAGGGATCCCGGCGGCCGTTTCCAGCAGGCGCGCGCCGCCGATAAACTGCACGGTCATGGCACCGATAAAGGCCACCAGCAGGCTCAAACTGGCCAGCCACACCAGCAAGCGGCTGCGGTAGCGGGCATACAGCATGTCGTTGAGCGTCACGGCATTATAACGGCGCGCCAGAATAGCGAATTTTTTGCCCAGTATGCCCAGCGAGAGCCAGACGGCAGGCAGCTGGATCATCGCCAGCAATACCCAGCCTAACCCGTATTTATAGGCCGCGCCCGGGCCGCCAATAAATGAACTGGCGCTGATGTAGGTGGCGGTCAGCGTCATCGCCAGCACAAAGCCGCCCATCGAACGGCTGCCGAGGAAATATTCATTCAGGAAGGTGCCGGTGCGCTCTTTTGCGCATGGCATACACGGATAAACCGCCAAACACGACCAGCAGGTATGCGACAAGCGGCAGAATGACTTCAAGCTGCATCGTCGTCCTCCAGCGGAATATCGCGATAGATGAATTTCACCATCGCCCAGCACAGCAGGATAAACACCAGCGGCACCAGCAGGCAGGCCATTTCAAACCAGTGCGGCAGGGCCGGTGAAACCGCTATGTGAGCCGACACGAGCCATAGCGGACACTAACCATGCGGCAAGATAGAGAAGGGTCAGCCACAGCGCCCAGCGCGCTTCTTTATGGGCCTGAACAAAACGTTTGTCCATTTTTTTTCCATTTTTTTTCCCTTGTAAAAAAAGGGAATTAGGATGAAACCGGATTTCAAAGGCAGATCCCCAGAAATAAAAAAGGCCGGATAATCCGGCCTTTTGCATTGCTCTCTTACTTCTCGTTCAGGCCGAGTTTTTTCTCCAGGTAGTGGATGTTGGTCCCACCATTCTGGAAGTGCTCGTCGCTCATGATACGCATCTGCAGATCAACGTTGGTTTTGATACCGTCGATGATCAGCTCCTGCAGGGCGTTCTTCATGCGGGCAATCGCCACGTCACGGTTTTCGCCGTAGCAGATCAGCTTGCCGATCATTGAGTCGTAGTACGGCGGTACGGTGTAACCGGCGTAGATGTGCGATTCCCAGCGCACGCCAAAGCCACCCGGCGCGTGGAAACGCGTGATTTTGCCCGGGCTTGGCAGGAAGGTGTTCGGGTCTTCGGCGTTGATACGGCACTCCACCGCATGGCCTCTGACCACCACTTCTTCCTGCTTGATGGACAGCGGCTGGCCGGCAGCGATACGCAGCTGCTCTTTGATCAGGTCAACGCCGGTGATCATCTCGGTAACCGGGTGCTCCACCTGAATACGGGTGTTCATCTCGATGAAGTAGAACTCGCCGTTTTCGAACAGGAACTCGAAGGTACCCGCCCCGCGATAGCCGATATCGACGCAGGCTTTGGCGCAGCGCTCGCCGATGTAGCGACGCAGTTCCGGCGTAATGCCCGGCGCTGGCGCTTCTTCGACCACTTTCTGGTGACGGCGCTGCATGGAGCAGTCACGTTCGGCCAGATAGATGGCGTTGCCCTGACCGTCGGCCAGCACCTGAATTTCGATGTGGCGTGGGTTTTCCAGGTATTTTTCCATGTACACCATGTCGTTGCTGAAAGCCGCTTTCGCTTCCGCTTTGGTCATGGAGATGGACTGCGCCAGTTCAGCGTCGCTGCGCACAACGCGCATACCGCGACCGCCGCCGCCGCCGGAGGCCTTGATGATCACCGGGTAGCCGATGCGCTTAGCATGCGCACGGTTTGCATCCATGTCGTCGGTCAGCGGGCCGTCAGAGCCCGGTACGGTCGGAACGCCGGCTTTTTTCATCGCGGTGATCGCAGACACTTTGTCGCCCATCAGGCGGATGGTGTCGGCTTTCGGGCCGATGAAGATAAAGCCAGAGCGTTCAACCTGCTCAGCAAAGTTGGCGTTCTCAGAGAGGAAGCCGTAACCCGGGTGAATCGCCACCGCGCCGGTGATTTCGGCGGCGGTGATGATCGCCGGGATGTTCAGATAGCTTTTTACGGACGGAGCCGGGCCGATACAGACCGTCTCGTCCGCCAGCAATACGTGTTTTAAATCGCGATCCGCGGTGGAGTGCACGGCGACAGTCTTGATGCCCAGTTCTTTACAGGCACGAAGAATACGCAGTGCGATCTCGCCGCGGTTGGCGATAACAATTTTATCCAGCATGTTCGCCTCGTTACTCGATGACGACCAGCGGCTCGTCAAATTCAACCGGCTGGCCACTTTCCACCAGAATCGCTTTCACAGTGCCTGATTTGTCTGCTTCGATCTGGTTCATCATTTTCATGGCTTCAACGATGCACAGGGTGTCGCCTACGTTGACTTTCTGACCCACTTCGATGAACGCCTTCGCGTCCGGGCTCGGGGTGCGGTAGAAGGTACCAACCA
Source organism: Enterobacterales bacterium (assembly GCA_039593635.1). GTDB lineage: Bacteria > Pseudomonadota > Gammaproteobacteria > Enterobacterales > Enterobacteriaceae > Enterobacter. Next base: position 55,005 of record JBCNOW010000010.1, on the reverse strand, counting down.
TCGGGGAACGTACGATGTGACCACTGATTTCTGCTGCAGCCGGCTGCTGCAGCGACAGGCGCAGCTGCTGGTGCAACGGCTGCGGCCAGCGCAGGCTGCTGGACCGGCGCAGCATAAGCCTGCTGCATCACCGGGTAGCCGGCATTGGCGGGGGCTGCACGGCTGATGCGTACAGACTCTTCGCCTTCAGAAATTTCCAGTTCGGAGATGCCTGATTCTTCAACCAGCTCGATCAGTTTTTTAATCTTACGAATATCCATGAGTGGGTTCCGTACTCTTGTTTAGTGTGATTGTGACAGGCGTTTTACCGCTGTCTGTAAAGCGTATGAATAGCCGTCGGCGCCCAGTCCGCAGATAACGCCAGCAGCGATATCCGACAGATACGAATGGTGGCGGAACGGCTCTCGGGCGTGCACGTTACTCAGGTGGATCTCGATAAACGGGATACTCACCGCCAGCAGTGCGTCGCGGATAGCAACACTGGTGTGCGTAAACGCGGCCGGATTGATCAGGATATAGTCCACATTGTCTTTAGCCTGATGAATACGGTCGATGAGTGCGTACTCCGCGTTTGACTGAAAATGATCCAAATCCACATTCAGTGACGCTGCTTCCGTCCCAGACGGTTAACAATTTCGCTCAATGTCAGCGTGCCGTACTTCTCTGGCTCACGGGTTCCGAGCATGTTCAGGTTCGGTCCGTTCAAAACTAAGATATGGAATTTATCCGTCATTGTGCCGCTATCTCCTGCAATCTCGGGTAAAAAACAAAATATACCGTCGATATACCTTCATGGGTGGGTGTCACCTCTTCAGAGTCCGAAAAACAACTCCGCTGTCAGGCGAACCAAGGTCGCACATTATAACGATTTCGTAGCATTTGGCAGCTAAATACTGGTCTTATCAGGGAAGATTATCAACCGCTATCCAAAAAAGATTTGCGGTTGAGAGGTAATCTGCGGGAAAACGCACAGTTTCGCGAACTATCGCAACCACTGGCGGAACTTCTTGTAACGCCATGCTAAAAGCGCCAGCGCGCAGCAGCGCGTAAATGACCGGCTGCGGAGAGAGGATCTTCACCGACCACAGATAATGAATGGGGGCGAGGATCGCGACAAGATAGACGAAGTTGTGCAGCAGTTGCCAGCGACGTGCCCAGTTTTCGCTGCGCATATTGCGTGGAGGTCAGCGCTAACGCCAGTAAAATCAGCCAGCTCACAATGCCCAGCGTCAGATAAGGGCGCGTGACCAGTTCGCGGCCAAGCAGTGTCAGATTGTTAATTCCCAGTTCCAGCAAGGCATAGCTGGTGAGGTGCAGCGTGGCCCAGGCAAAACACCATAGCCCTAAAAGCCGACGGGTGCGTATCAATAGTGGCTGTTTAGCGTAGCGCGCCAGCGGCGAGACCAGCAAGGTGGCCAGCAAAAATTTCAGAGCCATCCGACCGGTAAAATGCTGGATATCTTTCGCCGGATCGGCGCTAAAAGCAGCCCTGGCTGGCCGCCCAGAACAGCCATATAAAAGGAAGTAACCCGGCCAGATGCAGCAGCACTTTCAGCCAGGGTAACTGTTTTGCCGTTAAACGCACTCAGAAGTTCTCCCGTAAATCGAGGCCACGGTACAGCGAGGCCACTTCATCCGCATAGCCGTTAAACAGCAGCGTGGGCTGGCGTTTCACATCCAGCGCGCCGCCGGAACCGATAAAGCGCTCCGTCGCCTGCGACCAGCGGGGGTGATCCACATGCGGGTTCACGTTGGCGAAGAAGCCGTATTCGTCCGGCGCCGCCGGTTCCATGTGGTTGGCGGACGTTCGCGGGTCAGCTTAATGCTGACGATCGATTTAATCCCTTTAAAACCGTATTTCCACGGCACGGTTAAACGGATGGGCGCGCCGTTTTGCGGCGGCAGCGCTTTGCCGTAAACGCCGACGGTCAGCAGGGTAAGCGGATGCATGGCTTCGTCGAGGCGTAACCCTTCTACATAAGGATACTCCAGCCCGCCGCCGATAAACCGGTCTTTTTGGCCCGGCATCTCGTCCGGCGCGTAGCGCGTCTGGAAGGCGACATATTTGGCGTTGCTGGTGGGTTCAACCAGCGCCAGCAGCTTATGCAGGGGGAAAAGCCTACCCACGGCACCACCATCGACCAGGCCTCCACGCAGCGCATGCGATAGATACGCTCCTCCAGCGGGAAACGTGTGGTCAGATCGTGATGATCCAGCGTCAGGGGTTTTGCCACTTCGCCGTCAATTTTCAACGTCCACGGATCGGTTTTCATGCTGCCGGCATTGGCGGCAGGATCGGCTTTATCCAGACCAAATTCGTAGAAGTTGTTGTAGCCAGTGACTTTATCTTCCGGCGTCAGCGGCAGGTCCGCCTGCCACTGGGCCGGTTTACTGAACTGCAGATCGCGTCCGGCAGGCGCTGGCGGCCTGTCATTGCCCTTAAACCAGCTCAGCACATCGGCCTGTGCGCCGCCGGGCAGACTGGCTGCGGCAGCGCCAAGCCCCAGCGCTTTCAGCACCTGGCGGCGGCGCAGATTAAAAATGCTTTCCGGCGTAACATCGGCTTCGGTAAGGATGTGCGTGCGCTTCATGGCGTTCTCCGGCAAATCGATTAACTGCAGCTAGCATGATCAAACGCTGCCCGGCGCGCCACTTTCGCTGGCAAAATGTGAAATTTCCTGGCCGGTGCGTTCTGTTGAGAATAGGACGAAAAAGCCGCCCCGGAAGCCAGCGCTTCACACTTTGACGTTATACTCGCGCCGCAGGGTGGCGAAACCCGGCGCCGGGCGGGCGCTGATTTGGATCGGTAATTGTGATAATTTGCTCAGGTTTGCACCAGCGCGGCTGGCGCGAACCGTTGGCTGGCGTTCATAAACCGCAGTGATACAGGCACAGGGATGCGATTAACAACCAAGTTTTCTGCGTTTATTACTTTATTAAGCTTACTGGCGATGTTACTGATGCTGGTAGGCTGCGCTTTTAGTTTTATCTGGCTGTCGCAGCAGCGCGTAGAGAACCGTGTGCAGACGCTGGCGACGGAAGTCGATAAAGCGCTGGCCAGCCAGTCACCGCAGGAACTGACGCAGTGGCTGACGCGCCTGATGCCCGTCATCAATGCCGAGCAGCTGGAACTGCATCACGATGATACCGTGCTGTTCCGCCTCGCGCGTCATGAAAATCCGATGCTGGAAGACGAGCCCAACCGTTTCATTCAACTGGATGTGCCGCTGGTGCACGCGCCGGGCATGGCGCTGCGCGTGGTGGTGCTCGATCCCGCCAAAACCTGGTTCCGCTCGTTCACCGGTGCCTACACGCTGATTATCCTGCTGACGGTGGTGGCGATCATGTCGGCGCTGCTGGTGATGACGCACCGCTGGCTTAACCGCCGCTGGCAGCATATGGAGCGGCTGGAGGCGCGCGCGGAGCGCATTCTGGCTGGCGAGCGCGCGCCGCGCAGCGATACCATCGCCGAATGGCCGCCGAAAGCCAGCCGCGCTATCGATCTGCTGCTGGGGGATTTACAGGAGGCCGGCGAGCAGCGTCTGCGTATCGACACCTTAATCCGCACCTTTGCCGCGCAGGATTCGCGCACCGGCCTGAATAATCGCCTGTTTTTCGATAACCAGCTGGCCACGTTGCTGGAAGACCAGGAAGACGTTGGCACGCACGGTGTGGTGATGATGGTGCGGCTGCCGGACCTCGACACCCTGCATGAAACCCTCGGACCGACGCTGGTTGATGAATACCTGTTCGACCTAGTGAACATGCTCTCCACCTTCGTGCTGCGCTATCCGGGTGCGCTGCTGGCGCGCTATTTCCGCAGCGACTTTGCCGTACTGCTGCCGCACCGCACTTTGAAAGAGGCCAACAGCATTGCCGACCAGCTGATCAACGCGGTGGATTCACTGCCGCCGATGCGCATGGTGGATCGTGATGACCTAATCCACATTGGCATCAGCGCCTGGCGCAGCGGCGAGTCGGTGTCGCAGGTGATGGAGAATGTCGAACTGGCCACGCGCCGGGCGGCGCTGCAGGGCGGCAACAACTGGTCGGTAGGCGAGGGCAATACGCTGGAGATGGGGCGCGGCAGCGTGCGCTGGCGCACCCTGCTGGAAAACACCGTAAACCGCGGCGGCCCGCGTCTGTACCAGAAACCGGCGGTGCTGCTGGACGGCAAAGTGCATCACCGTGAAATGCTGGCGCGCGTGTTCGACGGCGATAAAGAGGTGGTGTCGGCAGAGTTCATGCCGCTGGTGCTGCAGCTTGGCATGGCCGACAGCTGGGATCGTCAGCTGGTCATGCGTATTGCGGCGCTGTCGGAGGTCTGGCCGGATGAAACGCTGGCGCTGCCGGTGAATATCGATTCGCTGCTGCAACGGCCGTTCCAGCGCTGGCTGCAAAAATTGCTGCTGCAGTGCAGTAAATCGCAAAGAAAACGATTTTTATTTGAACTTGCTGAGGCGGATGTTTGTCAACACATCAATCGTTTAGTGCCGGTTTTCCGTATGCTGACCGCGTTTGGCTGTCGGATTGCGGTAGATCAGGCCGGATTAACGGTGGTGAGTAGCGCTTACATCAAGCAGTTCCCGATTGAGCTGATCAAGCTCGATCCGGGTCTGATTCGCAACATTGAGCGCCGTACAGAAAATCAGCTGTTCGTGCAAAGTTTGCTGGAAGTGTGTAAATCCACGCCCACCAAAGTCTTTGCCGCCGGTGTACGCACGCGCGCGGAGTGGCAAACGCTGGCCGGGCTGGGCGTCGCGGGCGGCCAGGGCGACTTTTTTGCTCCTTCGCTGCCGGTGAACAGTAACGTGAAGAAACACTCGCAACGTTACCGGATTTAGCGCGTCAGCCACAGATACGGCAGCAGGCGGCTATTTTTCGCCTTTATGCCGTGCGCAGCCGGCGCGATCGGCGGCGGGAAATGTTAGATTTTATGTCGGAATTCACCCGCGACCGGCGGGTGAATTTGCGTTTAGAGCGGCAGCTTAGCGCCGTTTAACGCCGGTGTCGGACGGCAGCACCGCCGCGAAAAATTATTCAGCCTGGTTTTTCACCGTAGCAGATGATTTTTGCGCCTTGTCGCTGCTGCGTGTGGTTGGTAAAGTAAGCGGATTTTGTTTTCCGCCCCAGCTTTCAGGATTATCCCTTAGTATGTTGAAAAAATTTCGTGGCATGTTTTCCAATGACCTGTCCATTGACCTGGGTACCGCGAATACCCTTATTTATGTAAAAGGACAAGGCATCGTATTGAATGAGCCTTCTGTTGTGGCCATTCGTCAGGATCGTGCCGGCTCGCCGAAAAGCGTGGCCGCAGTGGGTCATGACGCGAAGCAGATGCTGGGTCGTACCCCGGGCAACATCGCCGCGATTCGCCCAATGAAAGACGGCGTTATCGCTGACTTCTTCGTGACTGAAAAAATGCTTCAGCACTTCATCAAGCAGGTTCACAGCAACAGCTTCATGCGTCCAAGCCCGCGTGTTCTGGTGTGTGTGCCGGTTGGCGCGACCCAGGTAGAACGTCGCGCAATCCGTGAATCTGCCCAGGGCGCAGGTGCGCGTGAAGTGTTCCTGATTGAAGAGCCAATGGCTGCGGCAATCGGTGCAGGCCTGCCTGTTTCTGAAGCGACCGGTTCTATGGTGGTGGATATCGGTGGTGGTACCACTGAAGTGGCCGTTATCTCCCTGAACGGCGTGGTGTACTCCTCTTCCGTGCGTATCGGTGGTGACCGCTTCGACGAAGCCATCATTAATTATGTGCGCCGTAACTACGGCTCTCTGATCGGTGAAGCCACCGCAGAGCGTATCAAACACGAAATCGGCTCTGCTTATCCGGGCGATGAAGTGCGTGAGATCGAAGTGCGTGGTCGTAACCTGGCGGAAGGCGTGCCACGCGGCTTTACCCTGAACTCCAACGAAATCCTGGAAGCGCTGCAGGAACCACTGACCGGTATCGTGAGCGCGGTGATGGTTGCGCTGGAACAGTGCCCACCGGAGCTGGCGTCCGATATCTCCGAGCGCGGTATGGTTCTGACCGGTGGTGGTGCGCTGCTGCGTAACCTCGACCGCCTGTTAATGGAAGAGACAGGTATTCCTGTCGTAGTTGCAGAAGATCCACTGACTTGCGTCGCCCGTGGTGGTGGCAAGGCGCTGGAAATGATCGACATGCACGGCGGCGACTTGTTCAGCGAAGAGTAGTCATTGTGAAAGGGTAGCGCATTGCTACCCTTTCTCTCTGACGCGAGAATACGCATAGCCTATGAAGCCAATTTTTAGCCGTGGCCCATCGCTACAGTTTCGCCTCATTCTGGCGGTTCTGGTTGCGCTTGGCGTCATTATTGCCGATAGCCGCCTCGGTACGTTCAGCCAGATCCGAACGTACATGGATACCGCCGTCAGTCCTTTCTACTTTATATCCAATGGTCCCCGTGAACTGCTCGACTCCGTTTCTCAAACGCTGTCTTCACGCGACCAGCTCGAACTTGAAAACCGGGCATTGCGCCAGGAACTGCTGCTGAAAAACAGCGAACTGCTGATGCTGGGGCAATACAAGCAGGAAAACGCGCGTCTGCGTGAACTGCTCGGCTCGCCGCTGCGTCAGGATGAGCAGAAGATGGTGACCCAGGTGATCTCCACCGTGAACGACCCTTACAGCGATCAGGTGGTGATCGACAAAGGGAGCGTGAACGGGGTGTATGAAGGTCAGCCCGTGATCAGTGATAAAGGCGTAGTCGGCCAGGTGGTGGCCGTCGCCAAACTGACCAGCCGCGTGCTGCTGATTTGCGATGCCACGCACGCGCTGCCGATTCAGGTGCTGCGTAACGATATCCGCGTGATTGCGGCCGGTAACGGCTGCACGGACGATCTGCAGCTGGAACACCTGCCGGCCAACACGGACATCCGCGTGGGCGACGTGCTGGTGACGTCCGGTCTGGGTGGACGCTTCCCTGAAGGGTATCCGGTTGCGGTGGTCTCTTCGGTGAAGCTGGATACGCAGCGTGCCTACACCGTGATTCAGGCGCGTCCAACCGCCGGTTTACAGCGTCTGCGCTACCTGCTGCTGCTGTGGGGCGCCGATCGTAACGGCGCCAACCCGATGACGCCTGAAGAGGTGCATCGCGTGGCGAACGAGCGCCTGATGCAGATGATGCCGCAGGTTCTCCCGCCAGCGGACGCAATGGGGCCGCCTGCACCCGCCATGATGCAGCAAAATCAGCAGATGGGGCCGCCGCAGCCCGCCGCCAGCAGCCGTTCGCAGGGTAATCCGGCGAACTCTCTTCGGGAGGGCAGTAGTGGCAAGTTATCGTAGCCAGGGGCGCTGGGTTATCTGGCTCTCGTTCCTCATTGCACTGTTGCTGCAAATTATGCCCTGGCCGGATGACATTCTCGTTTTCCGGCCAAACTGGGTATTGCTCATTTTGCTCTACTGGATCCTGGCCCTGCCGCACCGCGTAAATGTTGGCACAGGTTTTGTGATGGGTGCCATACTGGATCTCATTAGCGGCTCAACGCTTGGCGTACGCGCCTTGTCCATGAGCATTATTGCGTACCTCGTCGCACTCAAATTCCAGCTCTTTCGTAACCTCGCGCTCTGGCAACAGGCGCTGGTGGTGATGTTGTTGTCACTTGCTGCGGATATCGTTGTTTTCTGGGCAGAGTTTTTAGTGATCAACGTCTCTTTCCGACCGGAAGTGTTCTGGAGTAGTGTAGTAAACGGTGTGCTCTGGCCGTGGCTATTCCTGCTGATGCGTAAGGTTCGCCAGCAGTTTGCTGTGCAATAAAAGGTTTCTATGACTTCTCTGTATCTTGCTTCCGGCTCCCCGCGCCGTCAGGAACTCCTGACGCAGTTAGGGGTCTCTTTTGAACGCATCGTGACCGGCATTGAAGAAAAACGTGCTGAGGGCGAAAGTGCTCAGCAGTACGTGTCTCGCCTGGCACGCGAGAAAGCGCAGGCGGGCGTGGCCTGTGTGCCGCGCGATCTGCCCGTGCTGGGAGCAGATACCATCGTTATCCTTAACGGTGAAGTCCTTGAGAAACCGCATGACGCAGCCGATGCGGCGCGCATGCTGCGCAAAATGTCCGGACAAACGCATCAGGTGATGACAGCCGTCGCGCTGGCGGACAGCCAGCACGTGCTGGATTGCCTGGTGGTTACGGATGTCACGTTCAGAGTGCTAACCGACGACGAGATCGCCGCTTATATCGCCAGCGGTGAACCGATGGATAAAGCAGGTGCATACGGTATTCAGGGGCTGGGTGGCTGTTTTGTCAGGAAGATTAATGGCAGCTATCACGCCGTAGTCGGCTTACCGCTGGTGGAAACGTATGAGTTGCTGAGTAATTTTAACTCACTGCGTGAGGGAAGGGATAATTATGACGGCTGAATTGTTGGTAAACGTAACGCCATCGGAAACCCGTGTGGCCTATATTGATGGTGGCATTCTTCAGGAAATTCATATTGAGCGTGAAGCGCGGCGCGGAATAGTAGGCAATATCTACAAAGGTCGTGTCAGTCGTGTACTGCCGGGTATGCAGGCGGCTTTTGTAGATATTGGACTGGATAAGGCGGCATTTTTACATGCCTCCGACATCATGCCGCACACCGAGTGCGTCGCGGGCGAAGAGCAGAAGCAGTTTGCCGTGCGCGATATTTCTGAACTGGTGCGTCAGGGACAGGATCTGATGGTGCAGGTGGTGAAAGATCCCCTCGGTACCAAAGGCGCCCGTCTGACCACCGACATCACGCTACCTTCCCGCTATCTGGTCTTTATGCCGGGCGCGTCGCACGTGGGCGTTTCCCAGCGTATTGAAAGCGAAGCCGAGCGTGAGCGTCTGAAAGAAAGTGGTCAGCGCCTACTGCGATGAACAGGGCGGGTTTATTATCCGTACCGCCGCAGAAGGGATCAGCGAAGAAGACCTGGCGTCGGATGCGGCTTATCTGAAGCGCGTCTGGACCAAAGTGATGGAGCGTAAAAAACGCAACCAGACCCGCTACCAGCTCTACGGTGAGCTGGCGCTGGCGCAGCGCGTGCTGCGCGATTTTGCCGATGCGCAGCTCGACCGCATCCGCGTGGACTCGCGCCTGACGTATGAAGCGCTGCTGGAGTTTACCGCTGAATACATTCCGGAGATGCCGGGCCTGCTGGAGCATTACACCGGGCGTCAGCCGATCTTCGATCTCTATGATGTCGAGAACGAGATCCAGCGCGCGCTGGAGCGCAAGGTCGAACTGAAGTCCGGCGGCTATCTGATCATCGATCAGACCGAAGCGATGACCACCGTGGATATCAACACCGGTGCGTTTGTCGGCCATCGCAACCTGGATGACACCATCTTCAACACCAACATCGAAGCCACGCAGGCGATTGCGCGCCAGCTTCGGCTGCGCAACCTCGGCGGCATTATCATCATCGACTTTATCGATATGAATAATGAAGACCATCGCCGCCGCGTGCTGCACTCGCTGGAGCAGGCGCTGAGTAAAGATCGCGTGAAAACCAGCATCAACGGCTTCTCCCAGCTGGGGCTGGTGGAAATGACGCGCAAACGGACCCGCGAAAGCGTGGAGCATGTGCTGTGTAATGAATGCCCAACCTGCCATGGACGCGGAACGGTAAAGACGGTGGAGACCGTCTGCTATGAGATCATGCGTGAAATCGTCCGCGTGCATCATGCCTACGACTCCGATCGTTTTCTGGTCTATGCTTCCCCTGCGGTGGCTGAAGCGCTGAAAGGCGAAGAGTCGCACGCGCTGGCGGAAGTGGAAATCTTTGTCGGCAAACAGGTAAAAGTACAAATTGAACCGCTCTATAACCAGGAGCAGTTTGACGTCGTCATGATGTAAGACGCAGTTCGCTGCGTGACCAAAGCTGACAAGGAGAGATGCGTGAGGCGATTGCCGGGGATTTTATTACTGCTTCAGGGGCAACGCTGGTCGTGATTGTCGCGTTGCTCGTGAGCGGGCTACGCCTCGTTTTACCGCATCTGGACAGCTGGCGTCCGCAGTTGCTGGCGAAAACCCTTTCGCGCGTCAGCGGCGTCACCATCGATGCCAGTGAAGTTCAGGGAAAATGGGAGAATTTTGGCCCGACGCTGGAGGTCCGGGATCTGCGTATCGACATGCAACGAAAGATGGCGGCTATCTGAAAATCAAACGCGTGACCCTGGCGCTGGATGTCTGGCAAAGCCTGCTGCATCTGCGCTGGCAGTTCCGCGATCTCACCTTTTATCAACTGCAGTTGGCAACCAACCGTCCGTTGCTCACCAGCGACGAGCAAAAAAACAGCTTCAAACCGGCCCAAATCAGCGATCTCTTCCTACGCCAGTTCGATCATTTCGATCTGCGTGACAGCAGCAGTCAGCTTTATTACGCTTTCCGGCCAGCGCGCCGAACTGGCGATCCCCCAGCTTACCTGGCTCAACGAGGACAACCGCCACCGCGCCGAGGGGGAAGTGAACCTGTCCAGCCTGACCGGCCAGCACGGCGTGATGCAGGTGCGGATGGATCTTCGGGACGATACTAACGGGTTGCTCAACAACGGCCGCGTCTGGCTGCAGGCCGACGACGTGGACGTGAAGCCCGTGGCTCGGCGACTGGCTGCAGGAAAATACGCAGCCTGGAAAGCGCCCGTTTCAGCCTGGCCGCGTGGGTCAATCTGCGCGACGGTGAGGTGTACGCGGGCGATCTGCTGCTGAGCAAAGGCGGCGCACGCTGGCGCGGCGAGCAGGGTGATCATCAACTGCAGGTGGATGGCCTGACCGCGCATCTGGCGCGCTACCAGAATGGCTGGAGCCTGACGGTGCCGCAAACCCGGCTGATGACTGACGGCGTGGCCTGGGATGCCGGCCATATCGCCCTGCTGTGGAAGCCGGAAGATAAACAGATGATCGGCGCGAACAGTGCAGCGGAAGTGCGGGTGCGCGCCACCCGGCTCGATCTGCAGCGTCTGGCACCGCTGGTGCCGCTGTTTGCGCCGCTCTCGCCCACGCTGCTGGACAACTGGCGGGCGCTGCAGCCGCGCGGCTATATCGACGCGCTGGCGCTGGATATTCCGCTGGCGCAGCCGGAGCAGACGCGTTTGCAGGCGCGCTGGCGCGATCTGGCGTGGCAGCACTGGCAGCTTTTGCCGGGCATCAGCAATCTGAGCGGCAGCGCCAGCGGCAGTCTGAACCACGGCCAGCTGGATGTGCAGATGGGCCAGGCCGAAGTGCCGTACGGCGATATGTTCCAGGCGCCGTTACAGATTCAGCAGGTCACCGGCAGAGTTAACTGGCTGCGCGATGGCAACGGCCTCCAGCTTGATGGCCACCATATGGATGTGCAGGCCAAAGCGGTTCGCTATGGGCGCGCGGCGATTTCCGCTATCAGCAAAATGACGGTGAAGCGCCGCGGCTGGGCATTCTGGCCGGGATCCGCGTCACCGACGCCGGCTCTGAGGCCTGGCGCTACTTCCCGGAAACCCTGATGGGCCACGACCTGACGCAGTATCTCAGCGAAGCGGTCAAAGGCGGCCAGGTGGAGAATGCCACGCTGGTGTTTGGCGGCGATCCGCATCTTTTCCCGTATAAACACAACGAAGGCATGTTTGAAGTGGTGGTGCCGCTGCGTAATGCGACCTTCCCGTTCCAGCCGGGCTGGCCGGCGCTGCAAAACCTCGATATCGAGCTCGATTTTCTCAACGACGGTCTGTGGATGAAGGCGGCGCAAACCCGGCTGGGTGCGGTGGGCGCGCGCAACGTCAGTGCGGTAATCCCGGATTACCTGAAAGAGAAGCTGATCATTGACGGTGATTTGAGCGGCGAAGGTAAAGATATCGCCGACTATTTCGCCCGCACGCCGCTCAAATCCACGCTGGGTGCGGCGCTGGAGCAGCTGCAGATTGGCGGCAACGTGCGTGGTTCGCTCAACCTGGATATTCCGCTGGATGGGGAACTGGTGCACGCCAGCGGTAACGTGGTGCTGAATAACAACAGCCTGTACATTAAGCCGCTCAACAGCACGCTGAAAAACCTGAGCGGACGTTTCCGCTACAACAACGGAAACCTGGAGAGTGAAGAGCTGCAGGCCAACTGGTTCGGTCAGCCCACCGGCGTGCGTTTCACCACCACGGAAAATCCCGATGATTTTGGCGTTAACGTCAAACTGCTGGGCGACTGGCAGCCGGCAAAACTGGCCATGCTGCCTGCCAGTATAAGCAGTAAGCTGGGCGGCAGTCTGGCGTGGCAGGGCAATGTCGACATCACGCTGCCGCATCAGGGTGGGGCGCGCTACAAGGTTGATATTAACGGTGACGGCAAGACAGTGAGCAGTCACTTACCTCCACCACTGGATAAAGAAGCCGGTGAGGCACTGCCCATCGCCATTAATGCCAGCGGCGATTTGCACAGTTTTAACCTCAGCGGTAGCGTACGTGAGCACCATCGCTTTAACAGCCGCTGGCTGCTGGAGCCGCAGCTGCGCGTCGATCGCGGTATCTGGCTGAATAATGCCAAAAGCACGCCGGCGCTACCGGATCGGCGCGGGATGGTGCTTAATCTGCCGGCGCTGGACGGCGAAGCCTGGCTGGGGCTGATGACCGGCACGACGGGTTCACGCAATGCGCAGGGCGAGACGGACATCGGCGGCGCACTGCTGCCGGGCGATGTGACGTTGCGCACTCCGGCCCTGACGCTCGGCGGCCAGCAGTGGCACGATGTTAATGCCACGGTGACCCAGGGCGCGGGCGGCAGCACGCAGCTGCAGCTGGAGAGCCGCGAAGCGCGCGGCAGCCTGCGAACCGCACAACACGCGCCGTGGCAAATCGACCTGAGCTATCTTTATTACAATCCGCAATGGAGTGACGACGAAGCGGGCAAGGCCTCCTCGCCGTTCAGCGGTGACAGCGGCATTGATTTCCGCAGCTGGCCAGCGCTGCAGCTCCGCTGTGCTGAGTGCTGGCTGTGGGGGCAAAAGTTCGGCCACATCCAGGCCAGGCTCCAGCCGCAGGGAGAGACGTTAGCACTCACTAACGGCAGCGTCGATACCGGCAGCTCGAAGCTCAATGTCGCGGGTGGGAATGGGTGAATAAACCGGGCGAGCAGCGCACCTCGCTGAAAGGCGGCCTTAACGGCAAAAAGATCAATGGATGCGGCAGCCAACTTCTTTGGCATCAGCACGCCGCTGCGCGGTTCGTCATTTAACATCAATTACGATCTTCACTGGCGTGACGCCCCGTGGAAGCCGGACGAAGCGTCGCTGAACGGCATTCTGAAAACCCACTTCGGCAAAGGGGAGATCGCCGACGTGAGCACGGGGCGCGCCGGACAGATCCTGCGCCTGCTGAGCTTTGATGCGCTGCTGCGCAAGCTGCGCTTCGATTTTAGCGATACCTTCAGCGAAGGGTTCTGGTACGATTCGATCAGCAGTACGGCGTGGATCAAAGACGGCGTTCTGCACACCGACGACACGCTGGTGGATGGCCTGGAAGCGGATATCGCCATGAAGGGCTCGGTCAATCTGGTGCGTCGCGAGCTGGATATGGAAGCGGTGGTGGCACCGGAAATTTCGGCGCCCGGTTGGCGTGGCGGCCGCCTTTGTGGTGAACCCGATTGTCGGGGCGGCGGTGTTTGCCGCCAGTAAAGTGCTGGGGCCGCTGTGGAATAAGGTCTCCATTCTGCGCTACCGCATTACCGGTCCGGTCGATAAACCGCAGATTAACGAAGTGCTGCGCCAGCCGCGCAAAGATGCACAGCAATGATTTGACGTGGGCAGGTAATTGCCTCACTCTCAATAAATACGATCTTTATACCGCCACGGGCGGCAACGAACGAGTAGCAATACGATGAGTCTGAACCTGGTAAGTGAACATTTGCTCGCAGCGAACGGCCTGAGCCATCAGGACCTGTTCTCCATTCTTGGTCAACTGACCGAACGCCGTCTCGACTACGGCGATCTCTATTTCCAGTCGAGCTATCACGAATCCTGGGTTTTAGAAGACAGCATCATCAAAGATGGCTCTTACAACATTGACCAGGGCGTCGGCGTCCGCGCCGTCAGCGGCGAGAAAACCGGTTTTGCCTATGCGGATCAGATTAGCCTCGCCGCACTTGAGCAGAGCGCGCAGGCGGCGCGCACCATTGTGCGTGATACCGGTGATGGACGTGTGAAAACGCTGGGAGAAGTGCAGCACTCTGCGCTCTATACCAGCATCGATCCGCTGCAGAGCATGAGCCGTGAAGAGAAGCTGGACATTCTGCGCCGCGTGGACAAAGTGGCCCGCGCCGCCGACAAACGTGTTCAGGAAGTCTCCGCCAGCCTGAGCGGTGTGTATGAACTGATTCTGGTGGCGGCAACGGACGGTACGCTGGCGGCCGATGTGCGTCCGCTGGTGCGTCTCTCCATCAGCGTGCAGGTCGATGACAACGGCAAACGCGAGCGCGGCTCAAGCGGCGGCGGCGGTCGTTTCGGCTATGACTGGTTCCTGGGCGACGTTGACGGCGAAGCGCGCGCTGACGCGTGGGCAAAAGAAGCCGTGCGCATGGCGCTGGTGAATCTTTCTGCCGTGGCGGCACCGGCGGGGTCATTCCCGGTGGTGCTGGGTGCCGGCTGGCCAGGCGTGCTGTTGCACGAAGCGGTAGGACACGGTCTGGAAGGGGACTTTAACCGGCGCGGTACGTCCGTATTCAGCGGTCAGATGGGGCAGCTTGTCTCCTCTGAGCTATGCACCGTGGTGGATGACGGTACCATGCCTGACCGTCGTGGCTCTATCTCCATCGATGATGAAGGCACACCCGGCCAGTACAACGTGCTGATCGAAAACGGTGTCCTGAAAGGTTACATGCAGGACAAACTGAACGCGCGCCTGATGGGCGTAGCGCCAACCGGTAACGGCCGTCGTGAATCCTATGCGCACCTGCCGATGCCACGTATGACCAACACCTATATGCTGCCGGGCAAATCTACGCCGCAGGAGATCATCGAATCCGTAGATTACGGTATCTTTGCGCCAAACTTTGGCGGCGGCCAGGTGGACATCACTTCCGGTAAGTTTGTTTTCTCCACGTCAGAAGCGTATCTGA
This sequence comes from Enterobacterales bacterium, assembly GCA_039593635.1. GTDB lineage: Bacteria > Pseudomonadota > Gammaproteobacteria > Enterobacterales > Enterobacteriaceae > Enterobacter. The sequence goes on along the minus strand of JBCNOW010000010.1, from coordinate 39,948 downwards.
TCGAGAAAGGCAAAGTGACCAAAGCGGTGAAAGGCGCGACGCTGATTGGCTCCGGCATTGAAGCCATGCAGCAGATCTCCATGGTCGGTAACGATCTGAAGCTGGATAACGGCGTGGGCGTCTGCGGTAAAGAGGGCCAGAGCCTGCCGGTTGGCGTGGGCCAGCCGACGCTGAAAGTGGATAACCTGACGGTGGGCGGCACGGCTTAAGGTTCATGCTGGTGCGCATCAGTGCGCACCCTGTCAAAACCGCGCCACTCTTCCTGCAGGGTCACCCTTCGTGGTGACCTGCCATGCATCACTGAACAGCACTTTCCCGTCTGCGCCCTCAAGGCCGGCCATACCCGCGCGCCACCCCGGCTAACTTTCTGCCCTGCTCCCCTGAAACAGCTCCGCCACGTCCACAAAATACTCGGTCAGATAGTTAATACACACCTGCACCTTGAGCGGGAGCTTATCTTTTTCGGTATACAGGGCATACACCGGGCGCGGATCGGACTGGTAGCGCGGGAAGAGGATCTCCAGCTCGCCGCTGTTGATCTCATCGATCACCCACATCAGCGGCACGTAGGCGATCCCGGCAGCCCGCCACCAGCCAGCGCGAAATCGTCATCGGATCATTGGTGACAAACCGTCCTTCCGGCAGCAGTCGGGTAGAGATCCCTTCCGGGGCAATCAGCTCAAATTCATTATCGGGGCGCACGCTGTACTCCAGCCACGAGTGGTTGGCGAGATCGGCGGGTTTCTCCGGCACGCCGTACTGGGCCAGATAGCTTTTCGAGGCGCAGACCACCATCGGCATGCCGCCCAGCCGGCGCGAGAACAGGCTGGAATCCTGCAGCGCGCCGACGCGGATCACCACGTCCAGCCCGTCGGCAATCAGGTCCGGCGCGGGAATGCCCGTCACCAGATTAACGGTTAATCCCGGATACTCCTTCAGCATCTCTGCCGTCATGGCAGCGAGAACATTTTGTGCCATAGTTGAAGAACACCCGATGCGCAGCGTGCCGATGGGGGTGTTGTTGAAGGCGTAGAGCTGCTCGTGAACATCCTGCACTTCATGCAGCATGCGGCGGCAGCCCTGATAGTAAATTTTACCCGCTTCCGTCAGCCCCAGGCTGCGGGTGCTGCGGTTGAGCAGCTTCACCTGAAGCTCATCTTCCAGTTTGGCCACCGTCTGGCTGATGGACGAGACGCTCATCTGAAGCTGGCGTGCGGCGGCGGTAAATGAGCCCAGTTCAACCACTTTGGCAAAGACCGACATGCGTTTTAAACGTTCCATTGTTCACTCTGGCTTAAAAGTGATTTAGATCACATATTATAGATAACAGCATAACAGTTACGTTAATATACTCAAACGCTGGGTCTCTTCACCGCACCTGAACACGGCAGTGTCTTGCCCTGCGGTGACGTGCGCTATAATTAGCTCAACGCGGCCTGAATGTTGTCATCAGATTATCCGTCACCCCACTATCATCAACCCGACGTGCCAGAGGGCATGAGGGCAGGTATCGGTGCAATCCGGCACGCTCGAATCAAGGTCAACATGAGTCTGTTTCCCGTAATCGTGGTGTTCGGTCTGTCGTTCCCACCGATATTTTTCGAGCTTCTTTTATCACTGGCGATCTTCTGGCTGGTGCGCAAGGTGCTGGTCCCTACCGGGATCTACGATTTCGTCTGGCACCCTGCATTGTTCAATACCGCGCTGTATTGCTGCCTGTTTTACCTGATATCGCGCATGTTTGTCTGAGGTTGATGTGAAAACGCTAACAAGAAAAATCTCCCGCACTGCCATCACCATGGCGCTGGTTATCCTCGCCGTTCATCGCTATTTTCCGCGCCTGGGTCTACTACACCGAATCACCGTGGACGCGTGATGCGCGCTTCAGCGCCGACGTGGTGGCGATCGCCCCTGACGTGGCCGGTCTTATCACCGCGGTCAACGTTCACGATAACCAGCTGGTGAAAAAAGATCAGGTCCTGTTCACCATCGACCAGCCTCGCTACCAGAAAGCGCTGGAGGAAGCGGAAGCGGACGTGGCCTATTACCAGGCGCTGGCCGCTGAGAAACGCCGCGAGGCGGGCCGCCGTAACCAGCTGGGCGTACAGGCCATGTCCCGCGAAGAGATTGACCAGTCCAACAACGTGCTGCAAACCGTGCTGCATCAGCTGGCGAAAGCGCAGGCGACGCGCGATCTGGCGAAGCTCGACCTGGAGCGCACCGTGATCCGCGCGCCGGCCGATGGCTGGGTCACCAACCTCAACGTTTATGCCGGGGAGTTCATTACCCGCGGCTCAACCGCCGTGGCGCTGGTGAAGCAGAACTCCTTCTACGTGCTGGCCTATATGGAAGAGACCAAGCTGGAAGGCGTTCGTCCGGGCTACCGGGCAGAAATCACGCCGCTTGGCAGCAACCGCGTCTTTAAAGGCACCGTCGACAGTGTTGCCGCTGGGGTGACCAACTCCAGCAGCAGCAACGACAGCAAAGGGATGGCGACCGTGGACTCCAACCTGGAGTGGGTGCGTCTGGCCCAGCGCGTGCCGGTACGTATTCATCTGGACGAACAGCAGGGCAACCTGTGGCCTGCGGGCACCACCGCGACGGTGGTGATCACCGGTGAAAAAGATCGGGATGCCAGCCAGGATTCGCTCTTCCGTAAAATTGCCCACCGCCTGCGCGAGTTTGGTTAATCGCCATGGGTATCTTCCATCGCCAGCCAGCATTTGCGCTTTCCCGGTGAAGCTGGCCTGCGCCATGGTGCTGGCGCTGTTTGTCGGCTTTCACTTCCAGCTGGAAACCCCGCGCTGGGCGGTGCTGACCGCCGCGATTGTTGCGGCTGGCCCGGCCTTTGCCGCGGGCGGCGAGCCCTACTCTGGCGCGATCCGCTATCGCGGGATGCTGCGTATCATCGGGACCTTTATCGGCTGTATCGCGGCGCTGACCATCATTATTCTGATGATCCGCACGCCGCTGCTGATGCTGATGGTGTGCTGTATCTGGGCGGGTTTCTGCACCTGGCTCTCCTCGCTGGTAAAAGTGGAGAACTCCTACGCCTGGGGGCTGGCGGGCTATACCGCGCTAATCATTGTCATCACGATTCCAGTCCGCGGCCTGCCGCTGGCGCCGCAGTTTGCCGTGGAGCGCTGCAGCGAAATTGTGATTGGTATTGTCTGCGCGATTGTCGCTGACCTGCTGTTCTCCCCGCGCTCGATCAAGAAAGAGAGTGGATCGCGAGCTGGACGCGCTGATCGTTGCCCAGTACCAGCTGATGCAGCTGTGCATTAAGCACGGCGACAGCGAAGAGGTGGATAAAGCGTGGAGCGGGCTGGTGCGCCGTACGCAGGCGCTGGAAGGGATGCGCAGCAACCTCAATATGGAGTCGTCGCGCTGGGCACGCGCCAACCGCCGACTCAAAGCGATCAACACCGTCTCTCTGACGCTGATTACCCAGGCGTGCGAAACCTACCTCATTCAGAACACGCGCCCGGAAGCGGTTACCGATACCGTTCCGCGAACTGTTTGCCGAGCCGGTAGACACCGTACAGGACGTGCATAAGCAGCTTAAGCGCATGCGCCGGGTGATTGCCTGGACCGGGGAGCGTGACACGCCGGTGACCATCTACACCTGGGTCGGCGCCGCGACGCGCTATCTGCTGCTGAAACGCGGCGTGAAATAGTAACACCAAAATCAGCGCGGCGGAAGAAGAGGTGCTGCAGGGCGAAGTGGTGATCAAGGCGGAATCCGCCGAGCGGCATCACGCGATGGTCAACTTCTGGCGTACCACGCTTGCCTGTATGCTCGGTACGCTGTTCTGGCTGTGGACCGGCTGGACGTCCGGCAGCGGCGCGATGGTGATGATTGCTGTCGTGACCGCGCTGGCGATGCGTCTGCCCAACCCGCGCATGGTCGCCATTGATTTCCTCTACGGCACCATTGCCGCCCTGCCGATAGGCGCGCTCTACTTCATCTGGGTATCATCCCGTCGACGCAGCAGAGCATGCTGCTGCTCTGTATCTAGCGATGATGGCGGTACTCGCGCTTTATCGGCGGCATTGAGGTACAAAAGCGGCGACTGGGATCGCTGGGGGCGCTGGCCGAGTACCATTAACATCATGGTGCTGGATAACCCGATGACCTTCCATTTCAGCCAGTTCCTCGACAGCGCGTTAGGTCAGCTGGTTGGCTGTTTCCTGGCGATGATGGTGATTCTGCTGGTGCGGGATAACTCGCAGGCCCGGACGGGGCGCGTGCTGTTGAACCAGTTTGTGTCGGCTGCGGTGTCGTCGATGACCACCAATACCGCGCGCCGTAAAGAGAACCATCTGCCCGCGCTCTATCAGCAGCTGTTTTTACTGCTGAACAAGTTCCCGGGCGATATCGCGAAGTTCCGCCTGGCGTTAACGATGATCATTGCGCACCAGCGTCTGCGCAACGCGCCGGTGCCGATCAACGACGATCTGTCGGCCTTCCACCGCCAGCTGCGCCGCACCGCCGACCATGTGCTTTCCGCCAGCAGCGATGACAAACGCCGCCGCTACTTTAAGCAACTGCTGGAAGAGCTGGATATTTATCAGGAGAAGCTCAAACACTGGCAGCCGCCGCCACAGGTGACAGAGCCGGTAGGACGGCTGGTGTTTATGCTGCATCGCTACCAGAACGCCCTCATCCAAATCTGAAACTGGCCGCTGCCTGGCGCAGCGGCTGGCCTGATGCCACGCTGACCCTCATTGCCCGATTATTGCCATCTATACTTTCCTGACAGGATACATACAACGACAGGAAGGGACATACACGATGACCACCATTCCAGGCGCTTCAGGACAACACCCTTTTTCAGACCGGCTATCTGGTTAACGGCCTCTGGAAAACGCTGGACACAACCTTTGATGTGCTGAACCCGGCGACCGGTGAGGTCATCGCTAAAGTGGCGAAAGCGGGTAAAGCGGAAACCGAAGAAGCGATTGCTGCGGCCACCGAAGCCTTCCCGGCATGGCGTGCCAAAACCGCGAAAGAGCGTCTGCGACATCCTTTATCGCTGGTACGAACTGATCATTGAGAATAAAAGCTGGCTCGGGCGGTTAATGACCACCGAGCAGGGCAAACCCCTGAAAGAAGCCGAGGGGGAAGTGGAGTACGCCGCCAGCTTTATTCAGTGGTTTGCCGAAGAGGCCAAACGCGCCAACGGTGAAATTATTCCGCCGATCAAGCCGGGGTCGCGCATTCTGGCGACCCGTGAGCCCATTGGCGTGGTCGCGGCCATCACGCCGTGGAACTTCCCGATGGCGATGCTCACCCGCAAACTAGGCCCGGCGCTGGCGGCCGGCTGTACCGGCGTCATCAAACCGGCCAATAACACCCCGCTCAGCGCCTTTGCGCTGCTGACGCTGGCAAAACAGGCGGGCGTGCCGGATGGCGTGCTCAACGCGGTGGCCGGAAATACGCATGAGATCAGCGATGCGATTATGGCCAGCCACGAGGTGCGTAAAATCTCCTTTACCGGTTCGACCTCCGTCGGCAAAACGCTGGTGCGTAACGCCGCGGAAACCATGAAAAAAGTCTCGATGGAGCTGGGGGGAAATGCCCCGTATATCGTTTTTGAGGATGCCGACATTGACGCAGCGGTGCAGGGCGCTATCGCCAACAAGTTCCGCAATGCCGGCCAGGTCTGCGTCAGCGTGAACCGCTTCTATATTCAGGAAACCGTCTACGACAAGTTTGTGAATAAGCTGGCTGAGGCGGTGGGCAAACTGAAAGTGGGAAATGGTCGTGGAGGCGGGCGTGGTAGTCGGGCCGCTGATTGAGCCGGCCGCCGTCGAGAAAGTGGCGTGAGCATGTGGAAGATGCGCTGAGCAAAGGCGGGAAACCGTGCTGGCGGGCGGTAAACCCCATCCGCTGGGCGGCAATTTCTGGATGCCAACCGTGCTGGGCGACTGCCATGAAGGCATGAAGCTGGCAGAGGAAGAGACGTTTGGTCCGGTTGCGGCCTGTTTCCGCTTTCACCTCGATGAAGATGAAGTCATCCAGCGCGCCAACAACACGCCCTACGGTCTGGCGGCTTACTTCTATACGCAGAATCTGCAGCGCGTGTTCCGCGTTTCGGCGGCGCTGGAAGCCGGCATGATTGGCATCAACGAGTGCGCGGTCTCGACCGAGCTGGCGCCGTTTGGCGGCGTGAAAGAGTCCGGACTGGGACGCGAAGGATCGGTGCTGGGCATGGAAGAGTATCTGGAAGTCAAAGCGCTGCATCTCGGCGGTCTGGCGTAGCGAGAGGATGTCACCATGAGAACCGAGCGTTTCGACTTCAATGAAATCGTCGATCAGGCTCATTTCTACCGTCAGTTTTGCGAACGTTTCGCGCTGGCGGATCGCACCATTCACGATCTGGACGATCTGTGGGAAATGATCATCGGCGAGCAGATCCCGCTGCCGCTGGAAATTGCGTTTATCAATCTGGGGAAAGGGCAGAAACGCCGCTATGGTGCGCTGATATTGCTATTCGATGAGGCAGAAGAGGAGCTGGAAGGCCAGCTCCGCTTTAATGTTCAGTAGCACAACCAAAAAGGGCCCCGGCAGGCGGGGCCAAAGGGTTCGTCAGAATTGACGAGGAATTATTTGTACAGCTCTGCAGTCAGGTGATAGCTGTCACCGGTGCGCGCTTCAATCACTTTATACGCGCTGGCACCCTGCTCATCGGCTTTCTGAGAAAGCTGAGCGCGGTAATCCATAGGTGAGCCGCCTGTTCCGCTAACGGTAATGGTCTGGCCGGTAGATTGCAGATTCTGCGCGGATTCATCCGTTACCAGTTGGGCAGCTGAAGCGCCAAAAGCGAACAGAGAAAGCAGCGTAGCGGTTGCGATGGTTGTTTTGATTTTCATAATTCGTCTCCTCATTAGAATCAACAACCTGCGGCACTAAGAGGGTAAGCGGGTCGTCGATCTTCTCCCGGCGACTGCATAACGCCGGATCGATAGTTAAAGTTTATTTGTACAGTTCAGCCGTCACGTGGAAGGTGTTGTCCTGATTGTTCTCAATGATGCGGTAATGGCTGGCACCCTGAGCATCGGCTTTCTGGGACAGTTCCTGACGGATATTGGTCTGGTCGCCGTCGACGCCGCTCACGCTAATGGTCTGATTCAGCGGCTGCAGATTTTCAGCTTGGGTGTTGGTTACCAGGGTGGCAGCACTGGCGCCAAAAGACAGAACGGAAGCCAGACTCAGTACAGCAATAGATAATTTGGTTTTCATGATTCACTCTCCTGAAATGGGGTGGGCAACCTGAGAGGCAAACGCCTCTCAAACGGGTCGCCGTTCACACTGCATCTTGTTCCGGCAAACTTATTTATAAAGTTCCGCGGTTGCGTGGTAGCTGTTGTCGTTATAAGCCTCAACAACGCGATAGGCTTTAGCACCTTGCGCTTCAGCTTTGGCGTTCAGCTGCTGATGGATATCCATCGGTGAGCCGCCAATGCCGCTGACGCTGATGGTACCGACCGGCTGCAGGTTCGCTGCCTGTTCGGCGTTGATAGAATCTGCGGCGAAAGCACCAAATGACAGGGCAGATAGAACACTCAGGGTGGCGATAGTAGTTTTAACGTTCATGGTATTTTTCCTCGTCTTCTGTTTTTCTCTTTTTGATTTCGTGTGATTTGCATCACGAAAAGAAGTATAGATCTAATCACCCATGAAATTAATATCCCGCTAATAATGATTGGTTGTAATTCTTTATCCTTATGGCACATTTTTATAACGCAAAGTTATTAAAACCGCCTGGATCTTAACCGGGAGGGTGTATTTCCATGCAAAAACAATGATCTGCATCAAATTATCTTTTTGTGCGAAACAATGTGGTTGATCAAGCTGGCTGTGCGCTAAAAGCAAGAGATAACCGCTAAGCACTAATTGTAAAGCAGCGTAAAATAGCGCAAAGGGTTAAGCAGGCGAAAAGGTCGTACCAATAATTTCGCGCATTGAGAACCCGGCGGAATATGGCTAAGCAGTTATTTTGTAAGGTGTTGGCGGTAAAACAGCGGGAGAAGCGCGGGCGGGCAGGCAAGGTTACCGGCAGGTAAACCGCCGGTAACAGACAGGGTTTTATAGTTCCTGTTCGAATAACACCAGCACGGCGTCATACAGCTGCTTCACCGTAAAGGCGCGCGCTGGCGTAATAAAGATGGTGTCGTCACCGGCGATGGTGCCGAGAATGCCTTCGGCTTTGCCGAGGGAGTCGAGCAGGCGGGCGATCAGCTGGGCCGCGCCCGGGCTGGTATGAATCACTACCAGCGCATCGTTATAGTCGATATCCAGCACCAGATTCTTCAGCGGGCTGGTGGTGGTGGGCACGCCCAGTTCAGCTGGCAGGCAGTACACCATCTCCATTTTGGCGTTACGCGTGCGCACCGCGCCAAACTTGGTCAGCATACGAGAAACTTTTGACTGGTTGATGTTGCCGAAGCCGTCTTCCTGCAGCGCCTGGACAATTTCGCCCTGAGAGCTGAACTTTTCTTCTTTCAGTAAGGCTTTGAACGCCTTTATCAGATCGTCTTGTTTAGATGGGTTTCGCATAAGCTACCAATAAAAGAGGGTTGCAGCAGGCAACAGGCCCGTCGCAGATAAATTATTATGCATTTAGATGAATTTTTATGCAATAAGCGGATGCGTGAATTCACGGCATGCGCGTGTGGGGCGGGCATGATAACAGAGTTTTATCCTGCACCAAAATCGCGCGCTGGCGCGCAAAGCGAAGGTTGCAAAGTTGTTATATTATTGAAGTGGTAACAACAAAACGATGATCATTGCCGTCCATAGTCTTCTGGCTGCGACTGGATCATTCAGGCGACTTCTGAAGTGGAGATGTCTCGGGAGCCGATTGCGGCGTAATGTTATTGCGCGACAGGTGTGTCGCTATCGCCTGAGAAGTTGATTAAACTCGTAACCTGATGGATTTCCGGCATATCTCTGCCCCACCTTAATAAGGAGTTCAGGATGAAAGTTGCCGTTCTCGGTGCAGCTGGTGGTATTGGCCAGGCACTCGCTCTGCTGCTCAAGACCCAATTACCCGCAGGTTCAGCCCTCTCACTGTATGACATTGCCCCGGTGACGCCAGGCGTCGCGGTTGATCTCAGCCACATTCCTACCGCCGTGAAAGTCGAAGGGTTCAGTGGCGAAGATGCCACGCCGGCTCTGCACGGCGCCGATGTGGTGCTGATCTCGGCCGGTGTGGCACGCAAACCTGGCATGGACCGCGCCGATCTGTTTAACGTCAACGCCGGTATCGTGCGTAACCTGATTGAACAGGTGGCGAACCTCTGCGCCAAAAGCGCTGATTGGCGTCATCACTAACCCGGTAAATACCACGGTGGCGATTGCCGCCGAAGTGCTGAAAAAAGCCGGGGTGTACGATAAAAACCGGCTGTTTGGCGTCTCGACGCTGGATGTGATTCGCGCCAACACCTTTGTCGCTGCCCTGAAGGGCAAACAGCCTACGGAGATTGAAGTGCCGGTGGTCGGCGGGCATTCAGGCGTGACAATTCTGCCGCTGCTGTCGCAGGTTAAAGGCGTCAGCTTCAGCGAGCAGGAGATCGCCGACCTGACGAAACGTATTCAGAATGCCGGTACCGAAGTGGTGGAAGCCAAAGCCGGTGGCGGCTCGGCGACGCTGTCAATGGGCCAGGCGGCTGCGCGCTTTGGTCTGTCGCTGATTCGTGCCCTGCAGGGCGAAGCCAATGTCGTAGAGTGCGCCTATGTGGAAGGCGACGGCGAGTACGCGCGCTTCTTCTCGCAGCCGCTGCTGCTGGGCAAAAACGGTATCGCCGAACGCCGTCCGCTCGGGCCGCTCAGTGATTTCGAACAGCAGGCGCTCAACGGCATGCTGGAGACGCTGAAAAAAGATATCGCGCAGGGCGAAGAGTTTGTGAAGTAACCCGCGCGTAAAGAAAAAACGCCCGGCGCATGCCGGGCGTTTTGTTTTACAGGCCACCGGATTTGAAGGTCCGGCTGGCAGCCGAACCGTTGCTGGCCGGCGTTTTGCGCCCCAGCGTTTCCAGACGCATCTGGAACGGTGGGAACGGCATATCAATACCGTGCTCGCGGAAGCCGCGCCAGAATCAGCTGGTGGATCTCATGGCGCAGCGGCATACGGTGCCCCATTTCGGCGGCGTAAATACGCAGTTCGAAAATCTGAATCCCCTGCTGCAAATCGACCAGGAACACTTCCGGCGCCGGATTATCGAGCACCAGCGTGCAGCGTTCGGCGGCGGTGTAGAGGATCTGCGTGACCTCTTCGCTGTTGGCGTCCGACGGCGCCGGTACCGTCAGCACCACGCGCGTAACGGAGTCCGACAGCGACCAGTTGATAAACTGCTCGGTAATAAACGCCTTGTTCGGCACGATGATCTCTTTACGGTCCCAGTCGCTGATCGTGGTGGCGCGGGTGTTGATCTTCGTGACGCTGCCGGTCAGATCGCGGATCGTCACGGTATCGCCAATACGAATCGGCTTTTCAAACAGGATGATCAGGCCGGAGATAAAGTTGGCGAAAATCTCCTGCATGCCAAAGCCCAGACCCACACCTCAGCGCCGCTACCAGCCACTGCAGTTTAGACCACTCAATGCCAATCATCGAGAAGCCAACCAGCCCGCCGAACAGCAGTCAGCAGGTATTTGGTGATGGTGGTAATGGCGTATCCCGTGCCGGGCGTTAAATCCAGAGGTGCTGCAGCAGCGCCAGCTCCAGCAGTGCCGGGAAGTTGCGCACCAGTTGGGTGGTGATGATCAACACCAGAATGGCAATCAGCACCGCGCCTAGGGTAATCGGCTCCAGGCTTTCCACTCCCTGCACCGTGGACGTCACATCCCACAGCGAGATATTCTCCAGGAAGCCAAACGCGGAATGGATTTCCGACCACAGGAAAATCACCGACAGCAGGGCAATCAGCATCAGGATGGAGCGCACCAGCCGCAGCGACTGGGTGCTGATGGCATCCAGATCCAGTTCGGCCTCGTCGACATCCACGGTGCCTTCGGTGCTGACGGCAGACTGCTGCTCTTTTTCCTCTTCGCCGCGCGCGCGTTGAGCGAGGATCTCCGCCCGGCGGTGCCGGGCGCGGTCAAAGGCCAGGCGACGGCGCTGAATCAGCATCCCGCGGCGGATGACGTGATAGACCACCAGCAGCAGGAACCAGATGGCGACCGAGGTTTCCAGACGCGCCAGCAGCGCCTGCGAGGTTGCCAGGTAACCCACCGCCGCTGCCAGCATCGCAATCAGAGGAGGCGCTCAGCAGGAGGTTCCACAGCAGCCGGTTGAACATGTTGTCGCCGCTGCCGGATTTATCCAGATAGAGCGGGATCCCGGCGCGTTTCAGGCTGAGCGTGACGATGGCCAGCGCGCCGCAGATCAGCATAAAGCAGAGGCGGCCCAGCGAGCCGGAGAATTCCCGGTCGTTGAGATTATCGAAACATGATCAGCGCCATAATCAGCGGCACAATCAGCCCGATGCTCATCAGGTAGTAACGCATGGCGCGCGCCACGCGGTTACGCGGCCAGCCAAAGTGGGCGATAAACAGGCCATTTGGACGGGCAAACGTGGCGCAAATCATCACCACCCACAGCAGCGGCACGGTGGCGGTGACGCCATCGCCAATGGCGACCGCGAGCGGGTAGGGCCAGGCTTCCCGCAGGCCATAGCCGAGCGTCACCCACAGCACCGGCAGCGGAGACGCGACGAGAATCGACCAGAACACGGTGCGCAACGTCAGCCAGAAGTGATCCTGAGTGACCTTCCCCACCCGCGCGCTGGAACGCTCCAGGAAGCGGGTGAAATGCCTGCGCGAGTAAATGCTGAAGCCCACCAGAACCAACGCGCCCAGAAGAGCGGGAAAATCGTCTCTTTGCTGGTGAGCATCATCACGCTGGCTTTGCCCAGCTGGCTGAAGGTATCCAGCGAAATCAGGCGGCGCAGATCCTGAACGATCTCAATCGGCCACGAGAAGGTCATCGGGCGCACGTCGGAGGTCCAGAAGAGATAACGGTGCGTCGCCTCGTTCACCTCTTTCAGCGCATCTTCCAGCTGGCTGTTGGACACCTTCAGCTTGGTCAGTTCCAGAATCAGCGTATCCCCGCCCTGAAGCAGGGAGTTCAGCAGCTCGCGCTGGGTGCGCAGCTGGGCTTCCAGAATACGGTTCTGCTCGCTGGTCAGAGGGTTGTCCGTCAGCCTGACGGATCTGGCGGATTTGCGGCTGCTTATTGAGAAGATCTTCATAGTGCAGGCGCTGCACGCGCAGCTGGGCCATCTCGGTATCCAGCTGCTGCGGTTTCGGCATTTCCGGCAGGCGTGCAACCTGGGCGCGTAACGCTTCACCCAGCAGGTTTGACGACGCCCAGCCACTGGGACTGCTCGCGCAGGGTGTTGAGCGCCTGGCGCACCTGCAGGGTTTGATTGGTGGCCTGACGCTGCTGCGAGGCCACCAGATCCATACGCTGCGCCTGCTGATTCAGGGCGGCAGAAAGCTCACGGTTGACCTTGAACTGATCGACGATACCGGCAGGCAGATTGGCGCTGTTTTCCGCCAGCAGCTCGGTGCTTTCCAGCGCCCGCTCGGCTTCGCGCTGACGCTGGCTGTTGAGCAGATTACGCAGGGCCTGCAGATACGCATCCAGCTGCTCGCTCTGCTTCTGATGCAGGTTCAGAGCGCATCCGCGCCAGCTCCTGGCGGTTATTGGCGGAGAGCTGCGCCAGCTCCAGCTCATCCACCAGCGCTTTATCAGGCGAGCGCTCTCGGTCTGACGCGCATAAATCTGCGCCTGTGCCAGCGGGGTAGCGGCAGCCGCCACGCCCTGTGCGCGCCGTTCGCTTTCGGTAACCTGGCGGCCGTGCGTCGGTTTGCTGCTGCGGAAGCTGGCTCAGGGAGTCGGCAATTTCGCGGGCGCGCTCCTGCTCCTGCTGAGCCAGGCGGCTCTTTTCCAGAAGCTGGCTGCTGACCTGCAGGATCTCCTGATTCAGCGGCGTCGGTGGTCATGCCTTCCTGCGCACAGGCTTGCGCTGTCATCAGCGCGGCAGATTGTCGCTGGGTACGCAGCGTTTGCGCGCCAGCTTGCGGGAAGTTGTCGATAACCTGCTGATACTGCTGAGCGCGCTCAAGCGAGCCTTTCCGCTCTTCCTCAAGCGCGTTCAGTGCGGACTGGAGCGACTCAACGGTCTCTGGCTGAGCGGGTTTAGCCGCTTTCGCCTGTTCCAGTTCCTGGGTTATCTGTTTGGCGTCGGGGGCTGTCGCTGCGTACGCCCCCATGCTGAGGCACCAGGCCATCAGTAGAAAAACGATAATCGGGCGCACGTCAGCGATCCTTCTGTTGTTAGCCTTCGTCTTTTTTGCCTCGTCAATCGAGCGGAGCGCTGTCGTCGTGCTGCGGCCAGGTTCAGTCGATACCGAAACGGCCAGCGGCTGGCCGAGGCGGGTTTGTGACTTCCCGACAGGCTTTCAAGGCTGTTCAGCCAGCTTCACTTTACCCGGCGCAAAGAGGTTGATGACGGTGGAACCCAGCTTGAAGCGGCCCATCTCCTGGCCTTTCAGCAGGGCGACCGCGCCTTCCCCTTCGCCCGCAGGCCAGGTCCAGCGTTTGATCACGCCTTCACGCGGCGGGGTGATGGTGCCAGCCCAGACGGTTTCGATGCTGCCGACAATGGTCGCGCCCACCAGAATCTGCGCCATCGGGCCGAATTCAGTATCAAACAGGCAGATGACGCGTTCGTTACGGGCAAACAGGTTCGGGACGTTTTGCGCGGTCAGGTGGTTAACGGAGAACAGATCGCCCGGCACGTAGATCATCTCACGCAGGATGCCGTTACACGGCATGTGCACGCGGTGGTAGTCGCGCGGAGAGAGATAGGTGGTGGCAAAGGTACCGTTGCGGAACAGATCCGCCATCAGGTAATTGCCCGCCAGCAGCGCTTCCAGGCTGTAGTTATGGCCTTTCGCCTGCAGGATTTTGTCGTCTTCGATGTTACCCAGCTGGCTGATCACGCCGTCTGCTGGCATCACCAGCACGTTCGGATCGGTATGGGCGGGCCCCCTCGTCGCGCAGCGGGCGCACGAAGAATTCGTTGAAGGTGCGGTAGCTGGCGGTGTCCGGCTTCTGCGCTTCTTTCATGTCGACCTTGTAATACTTCACGAAAAGGTCGATGACCAGTTTGGTCAGCCAGCCCGCGCGTTTGCTTGCGCCCCAGCCCGCCAGGCGAGTGAGCCACAGTTTTGGCAGAATGTATTGAAGCGAAAGTTTAAATGCGTTTAACAAGGTAGCCTCCAGGCCATTATTATCGTTCCTGCGTCCGCGTCGTGAACCGCCGGAACCAACCCTAAAAAAGGGGGCGGATTGTAGCAGCGCCCCGGTCAGTTGGCGAATGTGCCGTTGTACCCGTTAATCTTCGCTGGCGGAAAAGTTTTTACGCGTTTTTACCTGATCCATGCTCTCAAGAATGCGGTGGTAGTTGTCGAAGCGCCGGCAATCTCCGATGATCGCCTTTCTCAACCGCTTCGCGGATGGCGCAGCCTGGATCGTTATCGTGTTTACAGTCGCGGTATTTGCAAGCGCCTAAATAATCATGGAATTCGACAAATCCGTTAAAGATTTGTTCCGGCTCAAGATGCCACAAACCGAACTCACGCACGCCCGGGGAGTCGATGACATCGCCGCCGTGCGGGAAGTGATACAGACGCGAGGCGGTGGTGGTGTGCTGGCCCAGGCCCGAAACATCAGAAACATCGTTGGTCAGGATCTCTTGGTGGAGGCCGAGCAGATTGTTCAGCAGGCTGGATTTGCCCACGCCGGACTGGCCGGCAAAAATGCTGATGCGGTCGGTAAGCGCCTCTTCCAGCGGCTTCAGGCCATCTTTGGTGTGGCTGGAGACCATCAGCACGCGATAGCCAATCTTGCGATAGATATCCATCTGCTCATTGACGAAGGCCATTCCTTCGTCATCCAGCAGATCGATTTTGTTCAGGACGATAATCGGTTCAACCTGCAGCGTTTCGCAGGCGACGAGATAGCGGTCGATAATATTGAGCGACAGTTCAGGCAAAATCGCCGATACGATAACGATCTGGTTAATGTTGGCGGCAATCGGTTTCACCCCGTCGTAAAAATCGGGACGGGTCAGCACCGACGTACGCTCAGTGTACCGCTTCAACAATACCTTTGACCGTAACGCCTTTCGCCGCCTCTTTACCCGGACGCCAGACGACGCGGTCGCCGGTGACCAGCGAACGAATGGTCCGGCGGATGTTGCAGCGGTGGACCTCGCCGTCGGCGGATTCCACGTCGGCGTGCATACCAAAACGGCTGATGACTACGCCTTCCGTTGGTTCGCCAAACAGGTTGTCGTCGTAATCGACCTTCTCCGAAGTGGTTTTAAGACGGCGCTGGTGGTTGGCATTCACGCGGCGCTGCTGCCCTTTGGAGAGTTTATTTTTACTCAATCGTGCTGGCTCCTGGTCGCCCGTAAGGGGCAAAACCTCTATGATACACTCTAATTAATACTAGTTAACCTGCTACTGCCGGTTATGCGAGAAGGGTGGAAAATAACATGAGCGCGGATGAAAACAACCTGATTTGGATCGATCTCGAAATGACCGGGCTGGATCCCGAGCGCGATCGCATTATTGAGATTGCCACGCTGGTCACCGATGCCAACCTGAATATTCTGGCGGAAGGGCCAACCATTGCGGTGCATCAGTCCGACGAGCAGCTGGCGCTGATGGATGAGTGGAACGTGCGCACCCACACCGGCAGCGGGCTGGTTGAGCGCGTGAAGGCCAGCCAGCATGACGACCGTGAGGCGGAACTGGCGACGCTCGAATTTCTGAAACAGTGGGTGCCGGCGGGCAAATCCCCTATCTGCGGCAACAGCATTGGCCAGGATCGTCGTTTCCTGTTTAAGTACATGCCGGAGCTGGAGGCGTACTTCCACTACCGCTATCTGGATGTCAGCACCCTGAAAGAGCTGGCGCGTCGCTGGAAGCCAGAAATCCTGGCGACGGCTTTAAAAAAGCCAGAAGGGACGCATCAGGCGATGGACGATATCCGCGAGTCCGTGGCGGAACTGGCGTACTACCGCGAAAACTTTATTAAGCTGTGATTTAGATCCGGCGCCTTGCGTGGCCGGGTTTTTGTCGTTAAATTGTTCAGCTTGCCGATTAAATAAGCATTTGAACTCGCGAAAAAAAGCGAAAAATTTTGCTTTGCAGGGGGGTTGCAGCTAAAAGGATTTCTCGTATAATGCGCCTCCCGTAACGACAGAGAATTACAACAGTTACGGCAGAAAAGCAACAAATGTTGAAAGGAGGTTGCGTAAGGGGTAAGCAGCAGATTGAAAGACAATGATGCGGGAATAGCTCAGTTGGTAGAGCACGACCTTGCCAAGGTCGGGGTCGCGAGTTCGAGTCTCGTTTCCCGCTCCAAAATTTGAAAAGTAATGCATCAGAATTAAGGATTTCAACTGCGTCCAGGCCGTTAAAGCCGCAGCGCAATGAAAGACGACGATTATGCGGGAATAGCTCAGTTGGTAGAGCACGACCTTGCCAAGGTCGGGGTCGCGAGTTCGAGTCTCGTTTCCCGCTCCAGTCTCTGTTGCAGTACGCCATCCAAATCACGGATTTAGCCTGGTAGGGAGCAAGCCGGGCAGCTAAAATACGAAGATATGCGGGAATAGCTCAGTTGGTAGAGCACGACCTTGCCAAGGTCGGGGTCGCGAGTTCGAGTCTCGTTTCCCGCTCCAAATTCTTCTTCATCTCTAAAATACCCGCGAAATCAGAACGCGAGCGTTTTCCTGTGCGCCCAACCCCGCCCCCACATTATCCACAGCGAAAGAACGTGCTGGGGACGTTTTCTCTATGTCTGAAAAACTATTGTGAACAGAGTTATCCACAAGCTCTGGACAAGCCCCTGCGCGCAAAACCCGAACCGTACAAAGTTAGCAGGGTGAATAGTATCTTTGCAATCTATTGTATTTAATGGATAAATTTTCATTTCAAAATGTTAATGCGATCCCTTTTAGACCACATTGTGAACGATCCATCGTCACTGATTCGGGTTGAATTAATTTTATTCACAGGCTGTGGAAGAATATGGTGGTATCACGCATCCCGCGTGAGCCCTTTTTCAATCACCCTCACCAGCCGCTGTTTCTGAGGAAGCTGCACCTCGACCACGCAGGCATTGCGCTTCTCGATTTGCTGCGCAATCGCCCATTCTATGTGTTCATCGAGAAGTGGGTGCTCACCTCTACGACTTTCAAGCGCCCGGATATTGGCTCGCTTTATCCCACGGGGCATTGCCCAGCGCGACGGCCACGTTTCGCAGCCAGCGCAGATGGCCGATACGGCGAATGGCCGAACCTTCCGTCACTTTCAGAAACCAGGCTTCAGTCCAGGCGAACAGCTCAATCAGCTGCGGGGCATGCAGCGCCTTACGCGGGCTGAAATCCTCTTCGTCGGTCAGCTGTGAATAGCGGTTCCACGGGCAGATCAGCTGGCAGTCGTCGCAGCCGTAGATGCGGTTGCCGATAAGCGGACGAAACTCTTCCGGGATGGCGCCTTCCAGCTCAATGGTGAGATAGGAGATGCAGCGGCGCGCATCAACGGTATAAGGCTCAACGATGGCGCCGGTCGGGCAGATGGTCATACAGGCCACGCAGCGGCCACACCTGCCTCTTCTCCCGGGCCATCTACCGGCAGCGGTAAATCAATCAGCAGTTCACCGAGGAAAAAGAACGATCCGGCGTCGCGGCTAAGGATAAGTGAGTGCTTACCTGTCCAGCCAAGCCCGGCTTTTTCGGCGATCGGACGCTCAAGAATAGGCGCGGAATCGACAAAGGGTCTAAAATTCAGCGAAACACAGTGCTGCTGAATAGTTTCCCCGAGTTTTTTTAGCCGGTTACGCAGAAGCTTATGGTAATCACGCCCCAGGGCGTACCGGCTGACGTAACCCAGCGAGGGTTTTTTAGCGTGCGCGCAAAGGCCGCGTTGGCAGGCAGGTAGTTCATGCGCACGCTGATGACGCGCAATGTGCCCGGCAAAAGCTCGTGTGGACGGGCGCGCATCATGCCGTGACGCGCCATCCACTCCATTTCGCCGTGGTATTGTTTGTCCAGCCAGGCCTGCAGTTTCGGCTCGCTGGCGGAGAGGTCGGTATCGGTAATACCCACCTTCTGAAAGCCCAGTTCAGCACCCCACTGTTTTATTTTTTGCGCTAATTCATTGAGATCGAGGGGCTGTGACATGACGGACCATACGGTGAAGAAAAACCCCGCAAGTATACCACATTCCATCTGGCATGCGGATGACCTCCGGCGCGCCGAAAAAGAGGCCGCAGACAGCCTCGGCATTACCCTTTATGAACTGATGCAGCGCGCGGGCGAGGCGGCGTTTAACGTTGCCGGCGCAGTGCGCCCGCAAGCCGCAGCACTGGCTGATTTTGTGCGGGCACGGCAATAACGGCGGCGATGGCTACGTTGTTGCGCGTCTGGCGGTGGCGGCCGGTCTCCGCGTTACGCTGCTGGCGCTGGAAAGCGATAAGCCCGCTGCCGGAAGAGGCCAGCGCGGCGCGGGAGGCATGGCTGAATGCAGGCGGCGTGATTCATGCCCCCGATATCGTCTGGCCGGAAGATGTTGATCTGATTGTTGATGGGCTGCTGGGCACCGGGCTGAATCGCGCGCCTGCCGCGAGCGATGTATCCGTCGCTGATTGAACACGGTCAATGCGCACTCCGCGCCGGTGGTGGCCCTGGATATTCCCTCTGGCCTGATGGCAAAACCGGCGCGACGCCGGGGGCGGCGATCGTGGCGGACCGCACCCGTTAACTTTTATCGCGCTGAAGCCGGGCTTGCTCACCGGCAAAGCGCGGGATGTCGTCGGCGTGCTGCATAACGCCATCGCTGGGGCTGGACGCGTCTGGCTTACGGCCGAGCAGGACGCCGACTTCATCGCTTTGATGCCACGCAGCTTAGCCACTGGCTGCCGCCGCGCCGCCCAACGTCGCATAAGGGCGATCACGGCAGGCTGGTGATCATTGGCGGCGACCGCGGTACGGCAGGTGCGATCCGCATGGCCGGTGAAGCGGCGCTGCGCAGCGGTGCCGGGCTGGTGCGGGTGCTGACGCATGGAGAGAATATTGCGCCCATTATTACCGCCCGACCGGAACTGATGGTCCATGAGCTTACGCCCCAGACGCTGGAAGAAAGCCTGGAATGGGCGGATGTGGTGGTGATTGGCCCCGGTCTTGGGCAGCAGGCATGGGGTAAACAGGCGCTGCAAAAGGTCGAGAATTTTCGTAAACCGATGCTGTGGGATGCCGACGCGCTTAACCTTCTGGCAATCAACCCGGATAAACGTCACAATCGCATCCTGACGCCACACCCCGGCGAGGCCGCGCGCCTGCTTAACTGCAGCGTGGCAGAAATTGAAAGCGATCGCTTACTTTCTGCTCAACGTCTGGTAAAACGTTACGGAGGCGTGGTGGTGCTGAAAGGGGCAGGAACCGTTGTCGCCAGCGAGACGCAGGGCATTATTGATGCCGGAAATGCGGGCATGGCGAGCGGCGGCATGGGCGATGTGCTTTCAGGCATTATCGGCGCATTGCTTGGACAGAAACTTCCCCTTTATGATGCAGCCTGTGCGGGCTGCGTGGCCCACGGTGCCGCGGCGGATGCGGTAGCGCGACAGCGCGGGACGCGCGGTATGCTGGCCACCGATCTTTTTTGCACGCTGCGGCGTGTTGTTAACCCGGATGTGATTGACGTAGAAAATGACTAATCGAGCGATTCCTTTACCTGATGAACAAGCCACTTTAGATCTCGGCAAGCGCGTGGCGCAGGCCTGTCAGCGGCGCGACGGTCATTTATCTGTATGGCGATTTAGGTGCGGGTAAAACCACCTTCAGCCGGGGCTTTTTGCAGGCGTTAGGCCATCACGGGAATGTGAAAAGCCCAACCTACACGCTGGTGGAGCCGTACACCCTCGACAATCTCATGGTGTACCACTTCGATCTATACCGCCTTGCGGACCCGGAGGAGCTGGAGTTTATGGGGATCCGTGATTATTTTGCCAACGACGCCATCTGCCTGGTGGAGTGGCCGCAACAAGGTGCGGGTGTGCTGCCTGACCCGGATGTCGAAATTCACTTAGATTACCAGGCGCAAGGGCGTGCGCAGCGGAAATCAGCGCGCATTCGTGCCGTTTCCATCTCAGGCGACTCGCTGCTGCCAGGCCGTTTCAGCAGGAAGAGCAGGGATGACGGGCATGATGTCTCGCGTTAAAGGTGGTTGGGTGGCTGGCCCTGCTGTGTCTGTGCTGCTGCGTCGGCGCTGGCCGGGGCGGCAAGCCTCTCGGATATTCAGGTGTCGAACGGCGAAAGCCAGGCGCGGATCACGTTCAGCTTTATGGGCGACCCTGAGTATGCGTTTTTCCAGCAACACAACCAGACAGCCGCGTGGCGCTGGATATCAAACAGACCGGCGTGATCCAGGGGTTGCCGCTGCAGTTCAGCGGCAACAACCTGGTGAAAAGTATTCGTTCGGGTACGCCGCAGGATAGCCAGTCGTTACGCCTGGTGGTCGATCTGACCGAAAAGGGCAAAACGAAGGCGGTGAAGCAGCAAAACGGGGCCAATGCAGGTACCGCGTGGTCTTTACCATCATGCGGCACTCAGCCGCCGCCAGCCGCCGCACCGCGGCGGCACCGGTTGACGCGTCGCGCGCCAGAGCCGGTCTACAGCGCCACGACCAGGCCTGCGCGTAATCCGTTTAAATCGCAGAACGATCGCATTACCGCGGCAACCAGCAGCAATACGGTAACGCGTCCGGCGTCCAGCGCGCGGCGTGCGGTCAGCGGTGATCGTGATTGCCATTGATGCCGGGCACGGCGGTCAGGATCCTGGTGCGATTGGCCCGGGCGGCACACAGGAGAAAAATGTCACCATCGCCATCGCCCGTAAGCTGCGGGCGCTGTTGAACGACGATCCGATGTTTAAAGCGGTGCTGACGCGCGACGGCGACTACTTTATTTCTGTGATGGGCCGTTCCGACGTGGCGCGTAAGCAGAACGCCAACTTCCTGGTCTCCATTCACGCGGATGCCGCACCGAACCGTAACGCCACCGGCGCCTCGGTATGGGTGCTGTCGAACCGTCGCGCCAACAGCGAAATGGCAAACTGGCTGGAGCAGCACGAGAAACAGTCCGAACTGTTGGGCGGCGCGGGCGATGTGCTGGCGAACAGCCAGTCTGATCCCTATCTCAGCCAGGCGGTGCTGGATTTACAGTTCGGTCATTCTCAGCGCGTCGGGTATGATGTCGCCACTAACGTACTGAACCAGCTGCAGCGGCGTGGGGGCATTGCATAAACGTCGCCCGGAACATGCCAGCCTCGGCGTTCTGCGTTCGCCGGATATTCCGTCATTTACTGGTGGAAACGGGCTTTATCAGCAACAACGGCGAAGAGCGTCTGCTGGGCAGCAGCTACCAGCAGCAAATTGCCGAAGCGATTTACAACGGTCTGCGTAAATATTTCCTCGCGCATCCGCTGCAATCCGTCCCAAAGGAGGAAAACCGGCCGCTGGATCGCGCACCAGCGGTTAGCGTTGCCAGCAACCCGGCGACCGGCACCGTGCAGTACCCGGGCCCCGCGCCCCGGCGCGCGGCGGCGCGCGGGCCGCGCGCGGGCGCGGCGCGCGCGCGGCGCGCCAGGGCGCGGCGGGCCGGCCGGTTCCGGCGCCAGCAGCGCGGCCAGCCGGCCGGCGCGGCACAAAGTGGTGCGCGGTGATTCGCTGACGGCGATTGCCGCGAAGTACGGCGGCCGGCCGCGGCGCGGCGGCGGCGGGGGCCCTGATGAGGGCTGCGCGCAGCCCATACCTGATAAGGATCACCACCATGCCGATTCAGGTTCTACCGCCGCAGCTTGCGAACCAAATCGCCGCCGGTGAGGTGGTGGAACGCCCTGCGTCGGTGGTGAAAGAGCTGGTGGAAAACAGCCTTGATGCGGGAGCAACCCGCATTGATATTGATATCGAACGCGGCGGCGCGAAGCTTATCCGCATTCGCGACAACGGCTGCGGCATCAAAAAAGAGGAGCTGGCGCTGGCGCTGGCGCGTCATGCCACCAGTAAAATCGCCTCTCTGGATGACCTGGAAGCGATTATCAGCCTCGGTTTTCGCGGCGAAGCGCTGGCCAGTATCAGTTCGGTTTCCCGTTTAACGCTGACCTCCCGCACCGCCGAACAGCAGGAAGCCTGGCAGGCCTACGCCGAAGGGCGCGATATGGACGTGACGGTCAAACCCGCGGCGCACCCTGTCGGCACCACGCTGGAAGTACTGGATCTGTTCTACAACACGCCCGCCCGCCGCAAGTTTATGCGTACCGAAAAGACCGAGTTCGGCCATATCGATGAGATGATCCGCCGCATTGCGCTGGCGCGTTTCGACGTCACCATCAACCTCAGCCATAACGGCAAGGTGATGCGCCAGTACCGCGCGGTGGCGAAGGAGGGGCAGAAAGAGCGACGTCTGGGCGCCATCTGCGGGACGCCGTTTCCTGGAACAGGCGCTGGCCATTGAGTGGCAGCACGGCGATCTGGCTCTGCGCGGCTGGGTGGCCGATCCGACAAGCACCAGCCAGCCGCGTTTCCCGAAATTCAGTATTGCTACGTGAACGGTCGCATGATGCGCGACCGGCTCATTAACCACGCCATTCGCCAGGCCTGTGAAGATAAGCTCGGGGCCGATCAGCAGCCTGCCTTTGTGCTTTATCTGGAGATCGACCCGCATCAGGTGGATGTCAACGTCCATCCCGCCAAGCATGAGGTGCGGTTCCATCAGTCGCGTCTGGTGCATGATTTTATCTATCAGGGCGTGCTGAGCGTGCTGCAAGCCAGTCGCAGCGCCGAATTGCCGCTGGCCCATGCCGAAGAGCCGCCGCCGCAGTGGCAGCCGGAAAACCGTGTGGCCGCCGGGGCGCAACCACTTTGCCCGGCCAGCCCGTCGCGCGTGAACCGGCGCCCGCGCTCCTCAGCGGTGGCAGCGCGGCATCCGGCGGCACGGGCGGCCAGTGGCAGCCGAACGCCCAGCCGGGCTATCAAGCAGCGGAAGGGGCGCTGTATCGGCAGCTGCTGGAAACGCCGGCGGCGGAGACGCCACGCGTACCGGCCGCTGAACCCGCGCCCGCGCCACGCCCGGCACCCGCGCGTGAAGCGCCGCTGGCCGCCCATAGCCAGAGTTTTGGCCGGGTGCTGACGATTATCGCACCGGATATGGCGCTGCTTGAGCGCGACGGCAAACTGCTGCTTCTGGCGCTGCCGGTGGCGGAACGCTGGCTCAAACAGGCGCAGCTGCAACCCGGCGATGAGGGGCTCAAAGCGCAGCCGCTGCTGATCCCGGTTCGGCTGAAAATACCTCTCACTGAAGAGTGAAGGGCTGATTGAGCGTGCCCAGGCGGCGCTGGCGCAGGATGGGTATTGAATTGGTACTGGAAGGACAGCATGTGACAATTCGCGCAGTGCCTTTACCCTTACGCCAACAAAATTTACAAAACTTGATTCCTGAACTGATAGGCTACCTGGCGCAGCAAACATCGTTTGAGGCTGCCAACACCGCGCAGTGGATCGCCCGCCATCTGGCCAGCGAACATTCACCGTGGAGTGTGGCGCAGGCGATTACCCTGCTGGCGGAGGTGGAACGGCTCTGTCCGCATCTGGTGAAAGCGCCGCCGGGTGGTTTATTACAACCTGTTGAGTTCAAAACGGCGATGAACGCCCTGAAACATGAGTGAAGTAAGTAAGGCGAGCCTGCCAAAGGCAATTTTTTTGATGGGGCCGACGGCCTCCGGCAAAACGGCGTTAGCCATTGAGTTACGTAAAGTTTTGCCTGTAGAGTTGATTAGCGTTGATTCTGCCCTCATCTATCGAGGGATGGACATCGGCACGGCGAAGCCGACGGCAGAGAGAGCTGCGTGCGGCACCGCACCGTTTGCTGGACATTCTCGACCCGGCTGAGGCTTACTCCGCAGCGGATTTTCGCCGCGATGCCTTAGCCGAGATGGCCGAGATCACCGCCGCCGGGAGGTATACCGCTGTTGGTTGGCGGAACCATGCTCTACTTCAAGGCGCTGCTGGAAGGGTTATCGCCTCTGCCATCCGCGGACCCTGAAGTGAGAGCAAAGATTGAGCAGCAGGCGGCAGAGCAGGGATGGGACGTTTTGCATCAGCAACTGGCGGAGATTGACCCGGTTGCCGGCAGCGCGGATCCATCCAAATGATCCGCAAAGGCTTTCCCGGGCACTGGAAGTTTTTTTCATTTCGGGTAAAACTTTAACGGAACTGACGCAAACGTCAGGAGACGCTCTGCCGTATCAGGTGCATCAGTTCGCCATCGCCCCGGCGAGCCGTGAACTGCTCCATCAACGAATTGAGCAGCGTTTTCATCAGATGTTGGCTTCAGATTTTGAAGCAGAAGTGCGGGCGCTATTTGCCCGTGGAGATTTGCATACGGATATGCCTTCCATTCGTTGTGTGGGATACCGCCAGATGTGGTCGTATCTTGAAGGTGAGATTTCATACGATGAAATGGTTTATCGAGGTGTTTGCGCCACGAGACAGTTAGCGAAGCGCCAGATCACCTGGTTGCGCGGTTGGGAAGGAGTTCACTGGTTAGACAGTGAAAAACCGCAACAGGCGTTAAACGAAGTGATTGAGGTTGTTGGTGATATCGCTCACTGAATGTGTACAATTGAGACGTATCGTGCGCAATTTTTCAGAATCGCAAGGTTCTAAGTACAAACAAGCATATAAGGAAAAGATAGAATGGCTAAGGGGCAATCTTTACAAGATCCGTTCCTGAACGCATTGCGTCGGGAACGTGTTCCAGTTTCTATTTATTTGGTGAATGGTATTAAGCTGCAAGGTCAGATTGAGTCTTTCGATCAGTTCGTGATTCTGTTGAAAAACACGGTCAGCCAGATGGTCTACAAGCACGCTATCTCTACTGTTGTTCCGTCCCGTCCGGTTTCTCATCACAGCAATAACGCTGGCGGCGGCACTGGCAGTAACTACCATCATGGCAGCAACGCGCAGGGCGCTCAGTCGCAGCCACAACAAGACGGCGATAACGCAGAGTAATTCTGCACGGCCGTAAAGCCAGGGCGGGGAGCGAGTGCGTTCCCCCGTCCTGGTTATCTTATTTTAGAGAGGTTTTACGCTTGTTTGACCGTTATGATGCCGGTGAGCAGGCGGTGCTGGTACACATCTATTTTTCGCAAGACAAAGATATGGAAGACCTCCAGGAGTTTGAATCTCTGGTCTCTTCCGCCGGTGTCGAAGCAATGCAGGTGATTACCGGTAGCCGTAAAGCGCCGCACCCAAAGTATTTTGTTGGTGAAGGTAAAGCAGTAGAAATTGCGGATGCCGTAAAAGCAACCGGCGCGTCAGTCGTGTTGTTTGATCATGCGCTGTCCCCAGCCCAGGAGCGCAACCTGGAAGCGCTCTGCGAATGCCGTGTTATCGATCGCACGGGATTGATTTTAGATATTTTTGCTCAGCGTGCCCGCACCCACGAGGGGAAACTGCAGGTTGAGCTGGCGCAGTTGCGCCATCTGGCGACGCGTCTGGTGCGTGGCTGGACCCACCTTGAACGACAAAAAGGCGGGATTGGTTTGCGCGGTCCGGGTGAAACCCAGCTCGAAACCGACCGCCGTTTGCTGCGTGGCCGTATTACCCAGATCCTCTCACGTCTGGAAAGAGTTGAGAAACAGCGTGAGCAGGGACGTCGGGCGCGCACGAAAGCCGACATCCCGACGGTGTCGCTGGTGGGCTATACCAACGCCGGTAAATCCACCCTGTTTAACCAGATTACCGAAGCCCAGGTGTATGCCGCAGACCAGCTGTTTGCGACCCTGGACCCGACGCTGCGCCGCATTGACGTGGCAGATGTCGGCGAAACCGTGCTGGCGGATACCGTAGGGTTTATCCGCCATCTGCCGCACGACCTGGTGGCGGCGTTTAAAGCGACCTTGCAGGAGACGCGTCAGGCGACCCTGCTGCTGCACGTGATTGATGCGGCAGATGTGCGCGTGCAAGGAGAACATCGACGCGGTGAACGTGGTGCTGGAAGAGATTGACGCCCACGAGATTCCCACGCTGTTGGTGATGAACAAGATCGATATGCTGGAGGATTTTGAGCCGCGTATCGACCGAGATGAAGAGAACAAACCGATTCGGGTCTGGCTTTCTGCCCAGACCGGTATTGGTGTGCCACTGCTTTTCCAGGCTTTGACAGAACGTCTTTCCGGTGAGGTAGCTCAGCACACGCTGCGACTGCCGCCACAGGAAGGCAGGCTGCGCAGCCGGTTTTATCAGCTTCAGGCGATAGAAAAAGAGTGGATGGAGGATGACGGCAGCGTGGGGATGCAGGTGCGTATGCCGATCGTTGACTGGCGTCGCCTCTGTAAACAAGAACCTGCGCTGGCGGACTATATCGTCTGATCAGAAAGGGGAAGCCTGAATAATTCGCCCTTGCATAACAAATATGGAGCATATACATGGCGTGGAATCAGCCCGGTAATAACGGACAGGACCGCGACCCGTGGGGAAGCAGCAATAATCAAGGCGGCAACTCTGGGGGAAATGGCAACAAAGGTGGTCGCGAGCAGGGGCCGCCGGATCTGGATGATATCTTCCGCAAGCTGAGCAAAAAGCTTGGTGGCCTTGGCGGAGGAAAAGGTTCAGGCTCGGGTGGCAGTTCCAGCCAGGGACCGCGCCCGCAATTAGGTGGCCGCCTGGTGGGCATCGTTGCTGCCGGGCTGGTGATCGTCTGGGCAGCCAGCGGGTTCTACACCATTAAAGAAGCAGAACGCGGCGTGGTCACCCGTTTCGGTAAGTTCAGCCATCTGGTTGAGCCGGGCCTGAACTGGAAACCGACCTTCATTGACGACGTGACTGCAGTCAACGTGGAGTCGGTCCGTGAACTGGCGGCCTCCGGCGTGATGCTGACCTCTGACGAAAACGTGGTGCGCGTTGAGATGAACGTGCAGTACCGCGTGACCGATCCTGAGCGTTATCTGTTTAGCGTGACCAGCGCCGATGACAGCCTGCGTCAGGCGACCGACAGCGCCCTGCGTGGTGTGATCGGCAAATACACCATGGACCGTATCCTGACCGAAGGTCGTACCGTTATTCGTAGCGATACCCAGCGTGAGCTGGAAGAGACCATTCGTCCGTACAACATGGGTATCACCCTGCTGGACGTCAACTTCCAGGCTGCGCGTCCGCCGGAAGAGGTGAAGGCCGCGTTTGATGATGCGATTGCCGCCCGTGAAAACGAACAGCAGTACATCCGTGAAGCAGAAGCGTACACCAACGAAGTGCAGCCGCGTGCTAACGGTCAGGCGCAGCGTATTCTGGAAGAGGCGCGTGCCTATAAGACCCAGACCATCCTGGAAGCGCAGGGTGAAGTGGCTCGTTTTGCGCGCATCCTGCCGGAATACAAAGCCGCGCCGGAAATTACCCGCGAGCGTCTGTATATCGAGACCATGGAAAAAGTGCTGAGCCACACCCGCAAAGTGTTGGTTAACGACAGCAAAGGCGGAAACCTGATGGTCCTGCCGCTGGATCAGATGCTGAAAGGCGGTTCTGCACCGGCTGCGAAAGACACCAGCGGTGCGAATAACCTGCTGCGTCTGCCACCCGCCTCTTCAGGCAGCGCCAGCGCGAACACAACGCCTTCTTCGAACGATGGTGACATTATGGACCAACGCCGTGCTAACGCGCAGCGTAACGACTACCAGCGTCAGGGGGAATAAGGATGCGTAAGTCAGTTATTGCGATCATCGTCATCGTACTGGTCGTACTTTATACCTCTATCTTTGTGGTGAAAGAGGGCGAGCGCGGGATTAAGTTCCAGTTCAGCAGCGTCGTCCGTGACAGTGACAAGCGTCCGGTGATTTATGAGCCGGGTCTGCACTTCAAGGTGCCTTTTATCCAGTCTGTGAAGACGCTTGATGCGCGTATCCAGACCATGGATAACCAGGCTGATCGTTTCGTGACCAAAGAGAAGAAAGACCTGATCGTTGATTCTTATATCAAGTGGCGCATCAGCGATTTCAGCCGTTACTTCCTGGCAACGGGCGGTGGTGACGTTTCTCAGGCGGAAGTGCTGCTGAAACGTAAGTTCTCTGACCGTCTGCGTTCTGAGATTGGTCGTCTGGATGTGAAAGACATCGTGACCGATTCCCGTGGTCGTCTGACGCTGGAAGTGCGCGATGCGCTGAACTCCGGTACTGCGGGTACGGAAGACGAAGTGGAAACGCCAGCAGCGGATGATGCGATTGCCAAAGCCGCTGAGCGTGTTCAGGCTGAAACCAACGGTAAAGTGCCGGTGATCAACCCGAACAGTATGGCGGCGCTGGGTATCGAAGTGGTCGACGTGCGTATCAAGCAGATCAACCTGCCGGCAGAAGTGTCGGAGGCGATCTACAACCGTATGCGCGCCGAGCGTGAAGCGGTAGCCCGTCGTCACCGTTCACAGGGCCAGGAAGAGGCGGAAAAACTGCGTGCCGCAGCGCGGACTATGAAGTGACCAAGACGCTGGCGGAATCTGAGCGTCAGGGCCGTATCCTGCGCGGTGAAGGCGATGCGGAAGCCGCGAAGCTGTTTGCCGATGCCTTCAGCCAGGATCCAGACTTCTACGCCTTTATCCGTAGCCTGCGCGCGTACGAGAATAGCTTCAAGAGCAACCAGGATGTGATGGTGCTCAGCCCGGACAGCGATTTCTTCCGTTATATGAAGACGCCGACTAACGCAACGCGATAAACTCAGGTTAGTTTGAGTATTCAAACCACCGCTCCCAACGGAGCGGTGGTTTTCTTTTATAAGGATTAAAAATGAATTCAACGATCTGGCTGGCCCTGGCGCTGGTTTTAGTCCTGGAAGGCCTGGGGCCGATGCTTTATCCGCGCGCCTGGCGTCGCATGATCGCCACCCTGAGTCAGTTGCCGGATAATATTTTGCGCCGATTCGGTGGCGGTCTTGTGGTTGCTGGCATTGTTATCTACTACATGTTGAGGAAAACGATTGGCTGATCAAAAAGTGATCGGATTTGGCATATTTTGGGGTCAAAAAGTGCTGTATATCTGAAAAAGCGATGGTAGAATCCATTTTTAAGCAAACGGTGATTTTGAAAAAAATGGGTAACAACGTCGTCGTACTGGGCACCCAATGGGGTGACGAAGGTAAAGGGAAGATTGTTGATCTTCTGACTGAACGGGCTAAATATGTTGTGCGCTACCAGGGCGGTCACAACGCAGGCCATACTCTCGTAATCAACGGTGAAAAAACCGTCCTCCATCTTATTCCATCAGGCATTCTTCGCGAAAACGTCACCAGCATTATCGGTAACGGCGTTGTGCTGTCTCCGGCGGCGCTGATGAAAGAGATGAAAGAACTGGAAGACCGTGGTATCCCGGTTCGCGAACGTCTGCTGCTTTCCGAAGCATGCCCGTTAATCCTTGATTATCACGTTGCGCTCGACGTTGCGCGTGAAAAAGCGCGCGGCGCGAAAGCTATCGGCACCACCGGCCGTGGCATCGGCCCGGCTTACGAAGATAAAGTAGCTCGTCGCGGTCTGCGTGTGGGCGATCTGTTCGATAAAGCGACTTTCGCCGACAAACTGAAAGAAGTGATGGAATATCACAACTTCCAGCTGGTGAACTTCTACAAAGCTGACGCTGTTGACTACCAGAAAGTGCTGGATGACGTCATGGCGATTGCAGACATTCTGACCGGTATGGTTGTTGATGTGTCCGATCTGCTGGACCAGGCGCGCAAGCGTGGCGATTTCGTCATGTTCGAAGGTGCGCAGGGTACGCTGCTGGACATTGACCACGGTACCTATCCGTACGTAACCTCCTCTAACACCACCGCGGGTGGCGTGGCGACCGGCTCTGGCCTGGGTCCACGTTATGTGGATTACGTTCTGGGCATCATCAAAGCGTACTCCACTCGCGTGGGTGCGGGTCCATTCCCGACTGAACTGTTTGATGAAACCGGCGAGTTCCTGTGCAAGCAGGGTAACGAGTTTGGCGCGACCACCGGTCGTCGTCGTCGTACCGGCTGGCTGGATGCGGTTGCAGTGCGTCGTGCAGTGCAGATCAACTCCCTGTCTGGCTTCTGCCTGACCAAGCTGGACGTGCTGGACGGCCTGAAAGAGGTGAAAATCTGCGTTGGCTACCGTATGCCGGATGGCCGCGAAGTGACCACCACTCCGCTGGCCGCTGACGACTGGGAAGGCATCGAGCCAATCTACGAAACCATGCCGGGCTGGTCTGAAACCACCTTCGGTGTGAAAGAGCGTAGCGGCCTGCCGCAGGCGGCGCTGGATTACATCAAGCGCATCGAAGAACTGACCGAAGTGCCGATCGATATTATTTCTACCGGCCCGGATCGTACTGAAACGATGATCCTGCGCGACCCGTTCGACGCATAATCTTCGTGACTGCTGGCCTGCGGGGAGACCCGCAGGCCGGATAAGCGTAGCGCCAACCGGCGACCGCTCCTGGATCTCCGCTTTTTCGCCCCGTCTGTCAAATAAATTAGCCGCTAACTATCTGGCTGGTTTATCATCATTAATGAATCACTTTGCGGTCTATCCGCGTTTTCCTTTTTTCCTGAGGTTGATGTGCAGTTAACAAGTTTCACCGATTACGGCTTACGCGCGCTGATTTACATGGCGTCGTTACCCGAAGGGAAGATGACCAGTATCTCTGAAGTGACAGAGGTATACGGTGTATCCCGTAATCATATGGTCAAAATAATCAATCAACTTAGCCGTGCCGGATACGTTGCTGCCGTCCGCGGGAAGAATGGAGGGATCCGTCTTGGTAAACCGGCACAGAGTATTCGTATCGGGGATGTGGTACGCGAGCTGGAGCCCTTGTCTCTGGTGAACTGCAGCAGCGCGTTCTGCCACATTACGCCCGCTTGCCGCCTGAAACAGGCGCTTTCAAAGGCCGTGCAAAGTTTTCTCAAGGAACTGGATAACTACACGCTGGCCGATTTGGTTGAAGAGAATCAACCGCTTTATAAATTATTGCTGGTGGAATGAAGAAAATTTCCACCGGAGCTGACAACGGAGGAACCGACATGTCACAAGATCCTTTCCAGGAACGCGAAGCTGAAAAATACGCGAATCCTATTCCCAGCCGCGAGTTCATCATTGAACACTTAACAAAACGCGAAAAACCCGCCAATCGTGAAGAACTTGCCGTTGAATTAAATATTGAAGGTGAAGAGCAAATTGAAGCCCTTCGCCGCCGCCTGCGCGCCATGGAGCGTGACGGGCAACTGGTCTTTACCCGCCGCCAGTGCTACGCGCTGCCTGAACGCCTCGACCTGCTGAAAGGCACCGTGATTGGTCACCGCGACGGCTATGGCTTCCTGCGCGTGGAAGGCCGTAAAGACGATCTTTACCTCTCATCCGAACAGATGAAAATGTGCATCCACGGCGACCAGATCCTGGCGCAGCCGCTGGGCGCCGACCGTAAAGGCCGCCGCGAAGCGCGCGTGGTTCGCGTGCTGGTGCCGAAAACCAGCCAGATTGTTGGCCGCTACTTTACCGATGCGGGCGTAGGCTTTGTGGTGCCGGACGACAGCCGTCTGAGCTTCGACATTCTGATCCCACCTGAAGAGGTGATGGGCGCCCGCATGGGCTTTGTGGTCGTGGTGGAACTCACCCAGCGCCCAACCCGTCGCACCAAAGCCGTAGGTAAAATCGTCGAAGTGTTGGGCGATAACATGGGCACCACGATGGCCGTTGATATGGCGCTGCGTACCCATGAGATCCCTTACGTCTGGCCGAAAGCGGTTGAAGATCAGATCGAAAGCCTGCGCGAAGAAGTGCCGGAAGAGTCTAAGGTAGGCCGCGTGGATCTGCGCTCCCTGCCGCTGGTCACTATTGATGGCGAAGACGCCCGCGACTTTGATGACGCCGTTTACTGTGAGAAAAAACGCGGTGGCGGCTGGCGTCTGTGGGTTGCTATCGCTGACGTAAGCTATTATGTCCGTCCGCATACGCCGCTGGATAACGAAGCGCGCAGCCGCGGTACGTCGGTCTACTTCCCGTCTCAGGTTGTGCCGATGCTGCCGGAAGTGCTCTCTAACGGTCTGTGCTCCCTGAACCCGCAGGTTGACCGTCTTTGCATGGTCTGCGAGATGACCATCTCTACCAAAGGGCGCTTAACCGGCTTCAAATTCTACGAAGCGGTGATGAGCTCGCACGCGCGTCTGACCTATACCAAGGTCTGGCATATGCTGCAGGGCGACCAGGATCTGCGCGAGCAGTACGCGCCGCTGGTCAAACATATCGAAGAGCTGCATAACCTCTACAAAACGCTGGAACAGGCGCGCGAAGAGCGCGGCGGGATCTCGTTTGAGAGCGAAGAAGCGAAGTTTATCTTCAACGCCGAGCGCCGCATTGAGCGTATCGAACAGACCCAGCGTAACGATGCGCACAAGCTGATCGAAGAGTGTATGATTCTGGCGAACATCTCGGCGGCGCGTTTCGTTGAGAAAGCCAAAGAGCCTGCGCTGTTCCGTATCCACGATAAACCGTCGACGGAAGCGATCACCGCGTTCCGCTCCGTGCTGGCCGAACTGGGTCTGGAGCTGCCGGGCGGTAACAAGCCGGAGCCGCGCGATTACGCCGAGCTGCTGGAGTCCATTGGCGATCGTCCTGATGCAGAAATGCTGCAGACGATGCTGCTGCGCTCGATGAAGCAGGCGATTTACGATCCGGAAAACCGCGGTCACTTCGGCCTGGCGCTGCAGTCTTACGCGCACTTTACCTCGCCGATCCGCCGTTATCCGGACCTGCTCCTGCACCGTGCGATCAAGTATCTGCTGGCGCAGGAGCAGGGCACACTAAAAGGCAACACCACCGAAACCGGCGGGTATCACTATTCGATGGAAGAGATGCTGCAGCTGGGCCAGCACTGTTCCATGACCGAACGCCGTGCCGATGAAGCCACGCGCGACGTGGCGGACTGGCTGAAGTGCGACTTTATGCTGGATCAGGTGGGCAACGTCTTCAAAGGCGTGATTGCCAGCGTGACCGGCTTTGGTTTCTTTGTTCGTCTGGACGAGCTGTTTATCGACGGCCTGGTGCACGTCTCCAGGCTGGATAACGACTACTACCGCTTCGACCAGGTCGGCCAGCGTCTGATTGGCGAATCCGGCGGCCAGACCTATCGTCTGGGCGATCCGTGTGGAAGTGAAGGTTGAAGCCGTGAATATGGACGAGCGTAAAATCGACTTCAGCCTGATCTCCAGCGAGCGCGCGCCGCGTAACGTCGGTAAAACCGAGCGTGAAAGGGCGAAAAAGGGCGGCAACGGTAAAGCGAAGCGGTAAACGTCGCCAGGCGGGTAAAAAGGTAAACTTCGAGCCGGACAGCGCGTTCCGCGGCGAGAAGAAACAGAAGCCGAAGGCGGCGAAGAAAGAAGCCCGTACAGCGAAAAAGCCTTCCGCGAAAACGCAGAAAATTGCTGCCGCCACCAAAGCGAAGCGCGCAGCCAAGAAAAAGCAGGCGGAGCCTAATCCTCTTCACCCGCCGCGGCCGGCGCGCGCTGACGCCCTTGCTCACCCTGCGCACCCTCTCCCCAACCGGGAGAGGGGAAATACTTATTACGAGAACCATCAATGAGTGAAATGATTTACGGCATCCACGCGGTGCAGGCCCTTCTGGAGCGCGCACCGGAGCGTTTTCAGGAAGTGTTTATTCTGAAAGGGCGTGAAGACAAACGTCTGATGCCGCTGATCCACGCGCTGGAAGCGCAGGGCGTGGTGATCCAGCTGGCTAACCGCCAGTTCCTGGATGAGAAAAGCGAAGGCGCGGTGCACCAGGGGATTATTGCCCGCGTGAAGCCGGGCCGTCAGTATCAGGAAAACGATCTGCCGGATCTGATTGCCGGGCTGGGTAACCCGTTCTTCCTGATCCTCGATGGCGTAACCGATCCGCATAACCTCGGCGCGTGCCTGCGCAGCGCCGATGCGGCGGGCGTGCACGCGGTGATCGTGCCGAAAGATCGCTCCGCGCAGCTGAACGCGACGGCGAAGAAAGTGGCCTGCGGCGCGGCGGAAAACGTTCCGCTGATCCGCGTGACCAACCTGGCGCGCACCATGCGTCTGCTGCAGGAAGAGAACATCTGGATCGTCGGTACCGCCGGTGAAGCGGATCATACCCTGTACCAGAGCAAAATGACCGGCCGTCTGGCGCTGGTGATGGGGGCGGAAGGCGAAGGCATGCGTCGTCTGACCCGCGAACACTGCGACGAGCTGATCAGCATCCCGATGGCGGGCAGCGTCTCGTCCCTGAACGTTTCCGTTGCGACGGGCATCTGCCTGTTTGAAGCGGTGCGTCAGCGCCAGGCGTGATCGCCGCCGCAAAACCTCAGCTGTACCAGGCATAACTGCACATCCTCTCCATACTTATAGCCACATCAGTACGGGCAACAGGAGAGGAGAGTGCCATGGCCTGGACCACTCACAGCGTATTCAATCAACCATCTCCGCTCAGCAACAGCAATCTCTTCACCGGCGACAGCGCGCTGTGCGAGGCGGTGGTGCGTGAAGGGGCCGGCTGGGACCGCGAATGGCTGGCGTCCGTTGGCCTGCAACTCGGCAGCGCGGAATCACTGGAATTAGGTCGCCTGGCCAATGCACAGCCGCCGGAGCTGCTGCGTTACGACGCGCGCGGTGAGCGGCTCGACGAGGTGCGCTTTCATCCTGCCTGGCATCTGCTGATGCAGGGCGTGTGCGCCAGCCGGTTACATAACCTGAGCTGGCAGCCCGACGTGCAGGGCAGCGCCATGGTGGCGCGCGCGGCGCGTTTCATTCTGCATGCGCAGGTGGAAGCCGGTTCACTCTGCCCGGTAACCATGACTCACGCCGCGATCCCGCTGCTGCAAACTCATCTGCCCGCTCCCTACGCCGACTGGCACGATCGACTGCTGAGCGATCGGTATGATGCGCATCATCTGCCCGGCAGCCAGAAGCGCGGCCTGCTGATTGGCATGGGCATGACGGAGAAGCAGGGCGGCACCGATGTGCTGAGCAACACCACACGCGCCGAACCGCCTGGCACGCGTGCGCCGGGCGAACCCTGGCGCATCACCGGCCACAAATGGTTCTTCTCGGTGCCGCAAAGCGACGCGCACCTGATTCTGGCGCAGACCGCCGCCGGGCTGAGCTGCTTCTTTCTGCCACGCCTGCTGCCGGACGGCACGCGCAACGCCATTCGTCTTGAACGCCTGAAAGACAAGCTGGGCAACCGCGCCAATGCCAGTGCCGAAGTGGAGTTTCAGGATGCCTTCGGCTGGTTGATGGGTGAAGAGGGCGATGGCGTGCGGCTGATCCTGAAAATGGGCGGTATGACGCGCTTTGACTGCGCGCTCGGCAGCCATGGCCAGATGCGACGCGCGCTGGCGATTGCGCTGCATCACGCCGGTCAGCGTCAGGTGATGGGCAAAAGCCTTAGCGATCAGCCGCTGATGCGCGCGGTGCTGGCGCAGCAGGCACTGCAGCTGGAAGGACAAACCGCGCTGCTGCTGCGTCTGGCGCGCGCCTGTCAACGCCGGCCAGCGCGCATGAACGGTTGTATGCACGCCTGTTCACCCCGGCGGCCAAGTTCGTGATCTGCAAAGCCGGCATGCCATTTGTGGCTGAAGCCATGGAGGTGCTGGGCGGCATTGGCTACTGCGAAGAGAGTGAACTGCCGCGCCTGTATCGCGAGATGCCGGTGAACAGCATCTGGGAGGGCTCGGGTAACGTGATGTGCCTGGATGTGCTGCGTGTACTGGGGCGGCATGCAGAGGTGCTTAGCATGTTGCATGATGAGTTTGATGCGGTGAAGGGCAGCAATCGCCACTTCGATCGCTGCTGGCGTCAGCTGCGGCTACAGCTCGGCAACCTGCGCGAAGAGCAGGCACGGCAGGTTAGCGACATGCTGATTCGGCTGGCGAGTGCCGCGGTGCTGCTGAAAGCGGCAGAACCGCCGCTGGCAGACAGCTGGTGCGCGCGTTATCTCTCATCGCGCCCGGCGCAGGCGCTGAGTGATGATCTGAACGCACGCTTACTGCAGCGTGCTACTGCCGCCTGAGGGCGCGCCGTACAGAATGGCGGTGGCATACCAGAAGCCAGGCATGGTGGTCTCATCGACCATCAGGATCTGATAGTAAACCGCACCGCTCTGATTGGCGCGTGCAGCGATCGCACGCTGCACATCATCCGGCGAGCCGCGTGAATGGGCGCTGACGGTGCCAAGCTTCGGCAGTCCATAGCTTTGCGCGCGGGTGATCTCCTGCGCCTGAGTGGTGGGCGCTGGCGGGGGTTGTGGCGTGGTGTGCAGTGCGGCACAGCCGCTCAGCAGCAGGCCCAGCAGCAGAATAAGCGTACGCATGGTGGCTCCGGAAAACAGGCAGATGACTCAAGTGTAAGCCATCTGCCCCGGCTCATCAGTCGTTGAGGCGGAAAATACTCACCAGCTGGGTCAGATGATGGCCTTTCTGACTCAGGTGCTGCGCCGTGTGCTCGGACTGGTTAATCATGTCGCTGCTCTGATGGGTCGCATGGCTGATGTGGTTCATCGCCAGATTGACCTGACCAATGCCCGCGGCCTGCTCCTGAGCGGCGATATTGATTTCCCCCATCAGGGTTTTCACCTGTTCGATATGGCTGACAATATGGCTCATGGCGTCACGCGTTTGTTCCGAGAGCGCATGGCCGGCGGCCACTTTGTCGATCGAACTGGCGATCAGCCCATCAATCTCCTTCGCCGCATTGGCGCTGCGCTGCGCCAGCGCACGCACTTCCGCAGCGACAACCGCGAAGCCTTTGCCGTGCTCACCGGCGCGCGCCGCCTCAACCGCAGCGTTGAGCGCCAGAATATTGGTCTGGAAGGCAATCGACTCGATCACGTGGGTAATGTCGGCGATGCTCTGTGAGGCAATGCGAATCTCCGCCATGGTCTCTACCGAGCGCGCCACGGTGCTGCCGCCCTGGCTGACGGTGCTGGCGGCTTCACCGACCAGCGCCATCGCCTGACGCACGTTAGCGGCGGTTTGCGCCACGGTTGCGCCAAACTGCTCCATGCTGGCCGAGGTCTCTTCGACGCTGCTCGCCTGGCGGCCAATCTGCTCGCTAATGCTGGAACTGCTGGCCGCAATGGTGTCGGTGCCGTCGCTGATCTCACGCGCGGCGGCGCGTACCTGGCCTACCACTTTCTCCAGGCCGTCACCAATGCCGTTAATCGCGCTCACCAGCTGGCCGATCTCGTCGCGGCGCGCTGAGTCGAGGTGCGCCTGCAGATTACCCGCCGCGTACTGCTCGGCCAGATGGATCACCTGCTGCAGCGGCCGGGTAATGGCGCGCCGGCTATACAGCACAAAGCCAATGGCAAAGGCGAGTACCAGCGCCAGGCCAATCAGCATGAACAGATTGCGGCTGTGGGTGATCGGTGCCAGCAGGCTGGCGCGGCTGACTTCACCGGCGATAATCCAGTTCCAGCCCGGCAGTTGCTGCCATGCCAGCAGGCGGGTTTCGCCCTGATGCGCGATCTCCAGCAGGCCGTGCGGCTGCGTCAGGATCTGCTGCTGTACGCTGCGATCCCAGTCCGGCAGCTTGCCTTCTGACTGACGGGCAAACAGATACTGGCCCTGTGCGCTGCCCGGCGTGCCGTTCAGCACGAAGAAGCTGCCGCTGTCACCGAGACGTCGCGCCAGCACTTTCTCCCGCATCAGCGCGTACTGTTTATCAATCTGCACGCCAACAAACAGAATGGCGATGACTGCGCCGCTGTCGTCCTGCACCGGCTGGTATTGCGTGATATAGCGATGGCCGAACAGCGTCGCCAGGCCGCGATACACTTCGCCCCTATTCACGCTGCGCCACGCCGCGCTGCTGCGATCAAGCTGGGTGCCCACCGCGCGACTGCCATCCTCTTTCTTTAGTGAGGTCGCGATGCGAATGTAATCCTCGCCGTCGCGCACAAAGATGGTGGAGACTGCACCGGTACGATCGAGAAAATCGTCCACGGCGATCTGATCGAGGTTGAGGGTTTTCAGCCCGGCACGCAGCGTCGGCGTGCTGAACGATCCCACCTGAATGCGTGAGCTGTCGTCACGGCTGAATCGCTTGGGTAAAAAGCTCTGAAACAGCCGGGTATAGTTCGCCACTTCTTCCGATAAGGTCGCGTTAAACATCGTGGCCATTTCATTAATGCCGAGCACCTGGTTTTGCATATCGTCGACAGCCAGCTGCTCCAGCTGGCGCGCGGCGTTATGGCTGAGCGTTAACGTCAGGGCAAACAGCACGATTGCCACACTGAAAGACGTCAATACAGACAGCTTAATTCCGAGACTCATGGCGCTGAGAGAGAGACGCTTCATAAAGTACCTTTAATAAATAACTGGAGGGGTACAGGATCAACGGCAAAATGCGGCAAATGTTTAGGGCAGAAATTAATCGAAATAAATGTGATGTGGTTCGCGTTTTGGCCGGCAGCACGTACACTGAGACCAGTGATAATCATTCTCAACGGAGACGGTATGATTGAGTTGGCAACGGAGAACCTGGCGGGCATTGAGTGTATTCACGCGGCACCGGCCGGACAGCGGCTGGCGCGCTTACCCACCATCCTGTTTTATCACGGATTTACCTCGTCGAAAGAGGTGTACAGCTACTTTGCCGTGGCGCTGGCGCAGGCCGGTTTCCGTGTGGTGATGCCGGATGCAGAGATGCACGGCGCGCGCTACAACGGTGATACCGACGCGCGCATGACGCACTTCTGGGAGATTTTGCGCCAGAACATCGATGAAGTGCCGCTGCTGGAAGCGGCGCTGCGCGACAACGATTGGGTGGCGGATGAGCGTTTCGCCATTGCCGGCGCCTCAATGGGCGGCATGACTGCGCTGGGCGCGATGGCGCGCTATCCACACCTGCACAGTGTTGCCTGTCTGATGGGCTCCGGCTACTTCATGCAGCTCAGTCAGACGCTGTTCCCGCCGCTGGTGGCGCACACGCCAGAGCAAAAAGCGGCGTTACAGGCGCGGCTGGCCCCGCTGGCAGACTACGATCCCTGTCAGCAGCTGGCGCAGCTGGCTAACCGGCCGCTGCTGTTATGGCACGGTGAAGCGGATGAAGTCGTACCGTTTGCCGAAACGGTGCGACTGGAGAAGGCGTTGCGCGAGGCGCAGCTCGACAGCCGGCTCACTTTTCTGGCGGAAAAGCAGATCGGGCACAAAATCACGCCGCCAGCGCTCACCGCGCTGGTCAGTTTCTTTAAACATCATTTGTAAACGGAACGGGCTGGCGGTGCGGACACGCCAGCCCGGGATAACAGGCCGGACTACAGTTGTGACGACAAGCGGTCGGCGGCGCTGGTGTTCGCGCTGACCGGGTTACCGCCTGGCGCATCCAGCCGGTTAACGTAGACATAGCCTGAAGCCGCTTTGCTGCTGTTACTTCTCATCTGCAGCGCCTGGTCAGCGGAGCTGGCAAGAGCGGGGGTAGACAGGAAGAGACCCAGTAAAGTGGCGATAATGACAGCTTTCATAATCGACTCCTCACTCCAGGGATTTCACTCTCAGGCGCGCTGATTAAGCCAAACCGTTGCGCCTGTAGAGAGTTTAGTTCTTCACCAGTACGACGCCAGATCGTCGTGCTGAACGCCTCGTTCAGGGATTTTGAACAATCTCTGACTAACCTGCTGAATCTCAATCCTTAGCACAAAAGGTGTCCCCGCCTGGCACGACAGCGACAATTTGATGAATTGTGCGCTTGAGTTTCCCCGGCGAGGTCAGTATGATTACGCGTCAATTTTTCAGCTGCATTCAGAGGTGTGTTTCATCTTTTGGGTGATTCGCAACCTATA
>JBCNOW010000001.1:0-655278 GCA_039593635.1 Enterobacterales bacterium | reverse complement strand
GTTAGCTGTTGCGCTGCAGGTGGCTGCTGACAAAAGCGCGACAGCGCGCCGAGATCGGTTCGCTAAACACCTGCTGCGGCGATCCGGACTCTTCGATTTTGCCCTGATGCAGAAACACCGCTTTGTTTGATACATCGCGCGCAAACCCCATTTCGTGGGTGACGATAATCATGGTGCGCCCCTCTTCCGCCAGGCTGCGAATGACGCGCAGCACTTCGCCCACCAGCTCCGGGTCGAGCGCGGAAGTGGGTTCATCAAACAGTATCGCTTTCGGCTGCTGCGCCAGCGCCCGGGCAATCGCCACGCGCTGCTGCTGGCCACCGGAGAGCTGCGACGGCCACGCGTTGCGCTTTTCGTATAACCCGACTTTTTGCAGCAGCGCTTCGGCCTCAGCAACGGCCTCCTGATGACTGCGCTTTTGCACATGGATCGGCGCCTCAATGATGTTCTGCAGCACGGTTTTGTGCGGCCACAGATTGAAGCCCTGAAACACAAAGCCGAGTTGCATGCGCATCAGCTTAATGCGGCGGCGCTGTTCACGGCTCAGCTTTTCGTCCGCGTTATCGAGGGTGACCACTTCATCGCCGACGGCAATCTCACCGGCCTGTGGCACTTCAAGAAACGGGATGCAGCGCAGCAGCGTACTTTTACCGGAGCCGCTGGCGCCGATCAGCGAAATGACGTCGCCATCCTGCGCCGTCAGGCTGATGTCATGCAGCACTTCATGCCCGCTATAACTTTTTCTGAGATGGCTCAGGGCAATAGTGGGTTTGTTCATTAACGTGCTCCAGCGTGATAGGGGGACAAACGGCGCTCCAGCAGCGCCACCGCTTTGCTCACCAGCACGGTCAGCAGCAGATAGATAATCGCCGCGCTGATAAACACCTCCAGCGCGCGGAAGGTTTCTGACACGATGGAGTCTGCGATGCCGGTCATCTCCATCAGGCTGATGGTGCTCACCAGCGACGTGGATTTGATCATTGAGATGATCTCATTGCTGTAGGCCGGCAGCGCCTGACGCACCGCCAGTGGCAGCGTGATGCGCCGAAGCGTGGTGAAGCGCGACATGCCGCACACTTTCGCCGCTTCCAGTGACTGCACGCTAACCGCATTCAGTCCGCCGCGCAGGATCTCGGCGGTGTAAGCCGCGTCGTTGAGAATCAGCGCAATTAACCCGCACCAGTAGGGCTCACGCAGCAGCGGCCACAGCACGCTTTCGCGCACCGCCGGCAGGCTGCCGAGGCCATAGTAAATCATGAAGATCTGAATCAGCAGCGGCGTACCGCGAAACAGCCAGACGTAAAAACGCGTGACGTAACTGCCGAGGCGATGCTGCCGCAGCAGATTCAGCAGCAGCGCCAGTACCCCGCCGCCCAGCAGAGACAAGACCGCCAGATTGAGCGTCAGCGGCAGCCCGCGCAGCAGTGCAGCCAGCGTATGCTGTAAAAAGGTGAAATCCATCGTGGCTCCTTACAACCGCGCGCGTTGTTGCCCGCGCATGGCCACTTTTTCCACATAGCGGAAGAAAAAATCCGAACAGGTGGTGATGATCAGATAAATCACGGCGCCCACGCTGTAGAAGAAAAACGGCATCTGGGTGGAATTCGACGCGGTGGAAATCTGGTTCATGGTTTCCACCAGCCCGGTTACCGATACCAGCGCCGACTCCTTAATCACCGATTGCCACTGATTACCCATGCCCGGCAGCGCGGTGCGCAGCGCCTGCGGCACAATCATGCGGCGGAACAGCATAAAGCGGCCCATGCCGGTCACCGTAGCGGCTTCCAGCGTGCCGGCGGGAATGGCGTAAAACGCACCGCGAAATACGCTGCTCTGGTAAGCGCCGGAAATCAGCCCGATAGCGATGGCGCCGGCAACGAAGCCGTTAACGTCAAACGGTCCCTGCAGGCCGATAGCTTCACCGATAAACCCGACCACCTGTCGGCCACCAAAGTAGAACAGGTAGATCACCAGCAGCTCCGGCACGCCGCGAAACAGCGTGATGTAGCCGCTGGCAACACGCTGCTGCCAGCGGCCGCCACCAATCTGCATCCAGCACAGCAGGCTGCCGAGCATCGCGCCCAGCAGCCACGCACACAGCGAGACCGTTACCGTGACGGTGGCGGCGTCCAGCAGCACGCCGCCCCAGCCTTCGTCACCAAAACCTAACAGTTGCCAGTCAATAGTCATAAGCGCTCAGCATTATTCCGCAGGCGCGACGTTCTCGCCGAACCATTTCTCAGACAGTTGCTTCAGCGTGCCGTCTTTGATCATCGACACCAGCGCCTGATCCAGCGCGGCTTTCAGCTCCGGATTGTTTTTACGAATGGCAATCGCCGAGCCCTGGCCCAGTACACCACCCACAAAGCCGTAACCGGTGCTGTTTACCGTATCCGCGTGTTTTTTCACATATGCATTGAGGTTGGTGCGCGATGCCATGACCGCATCAACCCGGCCGTTAAGCAGATCGGCGAAGGTTTCCGGGCCGGCCTGATAGGTACGGATAGTCGCGACATCACCGAGGTATTTGTTGAGGAAATCGGCCTGAATGGTAGCGACCTGCACCGCAATGGTTTTGCCTTTGAACTTCGCCTTCAGCGCGTCGATGGCTTTGTTCATACCGGCTTCATCGGTCGCCTGTACCACTTCACCGTTGCCCGGCAGAGTATCTACTGCGCTGCCCTTCAGCGTGACGAAGCCCGAAACGCTCACGGTGTACTGATGGGTAAAATCCACCACTTCTTGACGTTTTGGCGTCACGGTGACGGCATCGACCACTGCATCATATTTGCCATCAGCGAGGCCGGGGATCAGTCCGGACCACTTTTGCGCGACGATTTCATATTTGAATCCCGCGCGTTTCGCCAGTTCGGCCACCATATCGGGCTCGTAGCCGACAATTTTGCCGCTCGGCGTGGACTGGTTAAACGGCGGATAGGCCGCTTCGGTGGCGAATTTTAACGTGCCAAAATCTTTGGCCTGAACCACAGCGGCAGCAGCCAGCAGCAACATGCCCGCGGAGGCGGAGAACAGCCCTTTACGCATCATCATAAAACCTCATTATTATCAGTAGAGTAAGTCGATCGCTATACGGGCCAGAGCCTGTGTGCCAGCGTGAATGCTGCGTTCGTCCGGCTGATAGTCGGAGTTGTGCAGATGGTCGTCGCGCCCCGGCGCGCCAGAGCCGATATGGATCTGACAGCCCGGCACACGCTCGGTAAACAGCGAGAAATCTTCCGCGCCAAAGCTGCTGCTGGGTTTTGCCACCAC
This sequence comes from Enterobacterales bacterium, assembly GCA_039593635.1. GTDB lineage: Bacteria > Pseudomonadota > Gammaproteobacteria > Enterobacterales > Enterobacteriaceae > Enterobacter. Next base: position 652,008 of record JBCNOW010000001.1, on the reverse strand, counting down.
CGGCTTGCCGAACTGGTGCGAGAGGATCGGCTCCAGTGCATCAATCAGCGCATCATCATTCATCAGCGGCGGTACACCTCGCTGATAATTGACCTCAATCCGCGTATTGAGCGACAGCGCCACTCCGGCACAGATGCGGCGGAAAGCGTCTTCCATGTGAGCGCGCGCCTGCGGTGATTTAGCGCGGATGGTGCCCTGAATCAGGCAGCTGTCGGAGATGATGTTATGGGTGGTGCCGCCGTGGATATGGCCAATCGTCAGCACAGCAGAGTTCGCCGGATCGAGCTCGCGCGACACAATGGTCTGCAACTGCGTTACCAGGCTGGCGGCGGCAATGATCGGATCGGTACCCATGTGCGGCCGGGCGGCGTGGGTGGATTTGCCATGAATCACTACGTCGAATTCATCGCTGGAAGCGGTGCTGGCACCGCGCGTCAGGGCAATTTCTCCTGCGGCCAGCTCTGGCTTATTGTGCAGCGTGATCGCCACATCAATGCCGTCCGCTGCGCCGGCAGCAATCATGGCTTGCGCGCCGCTCTCTGGCGTCTCTTCCGCCGGCTGAAAAATCAGCCGCACCGTGCCGTGCAGCTGGCTGCGCAGGTCCGTGAGGATCGCCGCGACGCCGAGCAGCGTAGCCGTGTGGATATCGTGGCCGCAGGCGTGCATTTTACCCGGCCAGATGCTGCTAAACGGCAGGCCGGTTTGCTCATGAATCGGCAGCGCATCCATATCGGCGCGCAGCAGCACGGTTTTGCCCGGCTGCGTACCGGTAATGTCTACCATCACGCCGGTGCGGCCCACGCCGGTTTGCGGCGTTAGCCCGAGGCGCAGCAACTCCTGTTCCACGATGGCTGCAGTGCGGACGGTGTCGAAACCGAGCTCCGGATGCGCGTGAATGTCGCGCCGGATGGCGATGAGGTGCGCCTGCATGCTTTCACTTCTGGCGCTGATATCCCTGGCTAAAATGGTTTTATGATCGGTCATGTGGGTAATACGTTTATGCAGGCTGTCGCCTGGCCGTTATGGCATTTTTATGAAGTTCAGCGTTTTATTTATTCACAGCACCAGTCATATTGCAACGCACAATTCCTTTCCTTAACTGCTGAATTTGCGCGATATTTTTCTAAAACCCTGCCCGGGCAGGATAAACCCTGTAAAATGCATGCTCAGTCAGTCATAACATTCATGATCCGGCGCGGATCATCAGTTTTACTGATTTCGTTATTGAACATAAAAGCATCGCGTTGCTCAGCCATCAATCTTTGCTCTGCTCCGCCTGACTGAGTAGCCACGCACGAACCGCACTCACCGTTGCCTGCTCACGCGGACGACGCGGAGCCACCAGATACCAGCCGGCATCAACGGGCATCTCACGCTGCCAGGCGGGAACCAGCCGACCGCTGGCCAGATCGTTCTGCACAAAATGCGGGCTGGTCAGTGCGATACCCTGACCACTCAGCGCCGCTTCCAGCGCCAGCGCGGTCTGGTTGAAGCGCAGATGATGCTGATGCTGCAGCGACTGGCCGGGGAACATAAACGCCAGGAACGCCGGCCACAGGTGATGGCCATCGTGCAGCAGCGGATAGCGCAGGCAATTTTCTGGCTGCGCTGCATCACCGTGTTGTGCCAGCAGCGCCGGGCTGACCACCGCCAGCACCGTCTGGCTAAACAGCAGCGTGGCCTCCAGCCCGCTACCAAACGGCGGCCGGCCATAGCGCACCGCCAGATCGACGCCTTCATGGTGAAACTGCACCAGCCGTTCAGAGGCCAGCACGCGCAGGTCGATATCCGGCCAGGCCGCGGTAAATGCCGGTAAACGCGGTAGCATCCAGCGGCTGGCAAAGGTCGGTGTTACGCTCAGCGTCAGGCGATCCGGCTCCGGGCGTAGCGTGCGCGTCGCCTCATCAATCAGCTCAAATGCCTGTCGAATGTGCACCGCATAGCCTGCACCGGCAGCGGTCAGCGCCAGCGAACGCGGCAACCGATCGAACAGTTTCAGGCCCAGGCTGGCCTCGAGACCGCGAATATGCTGCGCAACCGCACCCTGCGTCACGCCGAGCTCTTCAGCGGCGAGGCGAAAATTAAGGTGCCGCGTCACGGCTTCAAATACCCGTAGCGCATTCAGCGACGGTAATGCCTGAAAGCCCTGATTCATCCTGTAGTTTTCCTATCGTCAATTGCCAGCTGAGCTGACTCTCTGCGGCATCTCCCGGCCATTATACTGGCATCACAGGATATTTAATTGATGAGGTTACTCACATGACAGTAGAAAAAGTTGCGGTGATTGTCGCAGGTGGCAGCGGTATGGGCGCAGCGGCAGCGGAGAAGCTGGCCAGCGAGGGTTTCAGGGTTGCGATTCTTTCCTCCTCCGGCAAAGGCGAGGCGCTGGCGAACCGTTTGGGCGGGCTCGGCATTACCGGTTCGAATCAGTCAGTGGACGATTTGCAGCACCTGATTGATGCCACTCTGGCGCGCTGGGGACGTATTGACGTGCTGGTTAACAGTGCCGGCCACGGTCCGCGCGCGCCGATCCTTGAATTAAGCGATGATGCGTGGCAGCAGGGAATGGAAACCTACTTCCTCAACGTGGTGCGCGCTGTACGTCTGGTCACGCCGATCATGCAGCAGCAGGGTGGCGGCAGTATCATCAATATCTCATCGGCATGGACGTTTGAACCCACCGACATGTTCCCTACCTCGGCCGTGTTCCGTGCCGGTCTGGCTTCTTTCAGTAAAATCTTTGCCGACACCTACGCAGCTGAGAATATTCGTATCAACAACGTCCTGCCAGGCTGGATTGATAGCCTGCCGAAAACGGATGAACGGCGCGACAGCGTGCCCATGCAGCGCTACGGCACGGCAGCAGAAGTGGCGGCTACCATTGCGTTTCTTGCTTCGCCCGGCGCGGCTTATATCACCGGGCAGAATATTCGCGTGGACGGCGGCGTCACGCGCAGCGTGTAACCGGCTTTGCTGTGCCTGATGGTCACAGCGGCACCTGATGTCCGCTGTGGCTGCCGCCTGCCTGCTAAGGAATTTCTCAGCCTGTTTTCAAGACTGGTCTTGTCGTTTCGCGGCCTTATAACACGTCAGAATGTTCTTATTCGCTGACAGAATTTTCTGTTCTCAGCTGTCGGATATTCCCGGTAAAACTTTCTGATTTGAGGTCGCTATGCCACTACTTCTTCGTATGCGTCTGCACACGCTGCTGACTCCTGAACGCCATCTAATCTGGCGTTTCCTGCTAACAGGTTGTGCATTTTTCTGGATTCTGCTGGTGGTTGCCGTGATGGGGCTGCGCTGATCGGTTGCTGGCTGTTGTGAGGGATGATTATGGTATTAATGTTATCGCCGCGCCTCAGTGCGCTGCTGAGTTTTTCCCGCCGGTTACTGTGCCAGCTGGCACTGGCTGCCAGCCTGCTGTTCTGGATTGGCGTGGTGGCGGCAATCGTCATCGCGTACTGACTTAATGTGCCTGTAGCCGCGCGGATAATTGCTCCGGCGGCAGCAGCGCAAAGGCGCGTTTCATCACCCGCGCCTCGTCAGCCGGGGTGCGACCAAACATCCGCTTAAACTCCCGGTTAAACTGTGAATCACTTTCGTAACCGACGCGTGCGGCGGCACCGGCGGCGGTGAGATTATCGCGAATCATCATCAAACGCGCCTGATGCAGCCGCAAGGACTTGAGGTACTGAATCGGCGAGGTCTGCGTGACGCTTTTGAAATGCAGATGGAAGCGCGGAACGCTCATGCCCGCTTCGCTGGCCAGATGCGGCACATCCAGCGGCTGCTGCCAGTCAGCATGAATGCGCTGCAGCGCCCGCGCGATGCGGCCAAAATGCCCCTGATAGGTCAGCGCTGCGCGCACCGCACCGCCCTGCTCACCCAGCAGCACACGAAAGCAAATCTCTTCTACCCGTGCCGGGCCTAAAACCTGCGCTTCCAGCGGATCGCTCAGCGCCTGCAACAGGCGCAGCGTGCTGTCCGCCAGCGTCTCATTTACCGGCGTCGAAATAATGCTGGCTGGTGTCTCCGCCAGCGGAATGTCTGCCGCTGCGACCTGCGTCACCAGGCGCGCCAGCGTGGCCGCATCCAGACGGATAGCCAGTCCCAGCAACGGTTCAGCCGAGGTCGCTTCAGTCTCAGCGGAGAACGGCAGCGGCACCGACAACACCAGATAGTGCTGTGCGTCGTAGCGATACATTTTGTCGGCAAGAAACGCCCGCTTCGAGCCCTGGCAGATAATGATGATGCTCGGCTCATAAAGAACCGGCGTGCGCGCCCACTGCCGGTCGGCACGCATAAAGCGCACGCTGTCGAGCAGTGAAGCGGTATAACCTTCCTGCGGTGCCAGCTGGCGCAGCAGCGCGCAGGTCTGCTGTTGTACGGTTTGCGACATAACGGATTCCGGTGAGAGGTTCAGGCAAAGCATAGCCAGGTTTCTTTCTTACTCACAATAGTGACGAGAGAATCAGGCAATGATGCGCCACAATCCGGTCTGTTCGCTTTAGCCGGCGTTTTCCACAATAGCCTCGTCAACCAACACGAGGAAACCATCATGGCTCATTCCAATGCGAAAGTGATTATTCTGACCGGCGCCAGCAGCGGCATCGGCGAAGCGATAGCACGTCTGCTGGCCAGTCAGGGGCATAAACTGGTGCTCGGCGCGCGCCGTACCGATCGGCTGGCAATACTGTGTGATGAACTGCGTGCCAGCGGCGCGCAACTGGATTATCTGGCCACCGACGTGACGCAGCGTGCCGATACGCAGCAGCTGGCCGATTTTGCCCGCGATAAATATGGTCGGGTTGATGTGATGATCAACAATGCCGGCGTCATGCCGCTGTCGCCGCTCAGTGCGCTGAAGGTGGATGAATGGGACCGTATGCTCGACGTCAACGTGCGTGGCGTACTGTACGGCATCGCTGCCGTGCTGCCGGTCATGGAATCGCAGCAAAGCGGCCATATCATCAATATCGCCTCGATTGGTGCGCTGGCGGTATCGCCGACGGCAGCGGTGTACTGCGCCACAAAATTCGCCGTTCGCGCCATTTCGGATGGCCTGCGTCAGGAATCGCGCCAGCTGCGGGTGACGGTCATTAATCCCGGCGTGGTGGAATCGGAACTGGCGGACACCATCACTGACGAGACCGCACGCGTGGCCATGCAGAGCTATCGTCAGATTGCGTTAAAACCCGAAGCCATTGCGCAGGCGGTGAGCTGGGCCATTAATCAGCCTGGCGAAGTTGATGTCAATGAGATCACGGTGCGCCCTACTGCCAGCGCGCATTGAGGCTAATGGAGCGTGGCGATTTCAGGCTGAAATCGCCCTGGCCTGCGCGTCTGGTGACAGCGCGCGCAGGCCATCATGCTTACAGCCAGCCCGCTTTTTTCAGTCGCCACCACATAACGAAACAGATCACCAGCGTGACCGCCAGCGCCGCCGGATAGCCAAAGTGGCTGTGCAGCTCTGGCATGTCTGAGAAGTTCATACCGTACATACTGAAGATGATAGTCGGCACAATCAGTATTGCCCCCCAACCGGCCAGCTTTTTATTCACCTCACTCTGCTGTACCGAGACCAGCGCCAGATTCACCTGCATGGCGCTGGCCAGCGTTTCGCGCATGTCTTCGGCATCAATCATGACGTGGTGCGCGTGATCCTGCACGTCGCGCAGATAGGCGCGCAGATTTTTCGGGATGATATCTTCATGGAAGCGCACCAGCTGCGGGCAGATCTCTGTCACCGGCATCGCCGCATTGCGCAACGACAGCAGCTGACGCCGCAAGTGGTAGACATTCTCCAGCGTGACGCTGTCAAAGCGGGTGGTGAACATGCCGTCTTCCAGGTCAGCAATACGTTCACTCAGCGATTCGGTGATTTTGCTGTAGTTGTCGACGATAAAATCGAGGATGCAGTAGAGCGCATAGCCGGGTCCCTGGCACAGCATGGCATGATTTTTCTCGGCTTTAGCGCGGATCGCTTTATAGCCCTCAACCGAACCGTGCCGCACGGTAATCAGAAAATTTTTGCCGAGGAAAAAGTGGGTTTCGCCAAAGCTGATGCGCTGGCGATCTTCCATGTGTGCGGTTTTCACCACGATAAATACCGATTCGCCGTACTGCTCAATCTTGGGCCGCTGATGCGCCACCAGCGCATCCTCAATCGCCAGCTCATGCAGGCTAAACTCTTCCTGCAGCGTTTGCATAAACGCCGGATCGGGTTGATACAGGCCAAGCCAGACGAACGATTTTTCCTCTTTCAGCACTTCGCTGATTTGATCGACTTCGACATGCTCTTCGCGTTTGCCGTGGCGATACACCACGCAGTTAATCACCATTTTCGCGTTGTCCTTGTTGTACTCACTATCCCTAATCATAGCTGCAAAGCCTGAGCTGCATTTCTATACACGCTAAATCCGCACCGGCCAGCGCAGAGGGATAGAGCGCCTCGCGCAGCGTGCTGAAACCGTGACGTAAATAAAAACCACTGGCATTCGGTGTCGCAGCCAGCGTCAGGTGGCTGAACGCGCGACGGCGTGCTTCAGCAATAATGGCGTGCATAATCGCACTGGCATAGCCTTTACCGTGGCAGGCTGGCAAAGTAAAAATCGCTTCAACGCTGCCGCTTTGCAGATCGAGAAAGCCGGTCGCAGCCACACCGTGCTTTGCATCATCAATCACATAAAAAGGATTATTTTTTACGGCATCGTAGTAAGCATGCGGTAATTCGTCCGGCGTCCATGCGGCAATGATCTCAGCGGAGTAAACCTCACGACAGCCATGCCGAATGGCCAGATTACGGATTCGCCATAGCGCCGGTGTTTCATCAATGTGGGCTAGTCGCGGCGTCATCTTTACTCCTGTTGATCTAACTGCGGACTTGCCACAGTAGCAAAAAAACGTGATGAAAAGATAACGCCGCCGCTTACGGCACGCCAAAATAGCGCAGCAGCGCCGTCATCACCGCCGCACCGATGATTACCAGTATCAATGGCGCGCGACGCCAGGCGAGAAACACCGCGAACAACACGCCGGTCAGTCGTGCGACGCCGGCGAAATCGGTGCCCTCAAACAGCGCGGTGGTGACAGCGACAGCCAGCAGCAGCACCGTTGCCGCGTCGGACAGCATGTTGCGCACACGTTCAGACATGTGCATCCGGCTGCCCAGCCGGTAACCGGCAAAGCGAATCGCATACGTCCCTGCAGCCAGCAGCGCGATGCCGGCAATCACTAAACTATTTTGCATCTTTGCGCTCCCGCCAGCTCAGCAAACCGAGTAAAGAAAACAGCACCGGCATACCGGCTGGCACAAAAGGCGTCGCCAGCACGGACAGCAGTGCCCCGAGAGTGGCCGGAATGCGCGTGCGACGCTGGCGCAGCGCCGGGAAAATCAGCGCGATCAGGATGGCCGGAAACACCGCGTCCAGGCCAATCGCCGACACATCAGGAATAAAGCGTCCAATCACCGCACCGGCAATCACCGTGAGCGGCCAGATGGCAAAAATACCCAGTCCGCAAATCCAGTAAGCCGCCCGACGCTGCGCTAGCTTCGGCTGTGAAATACCGAACACCACGCTCTCGTCATTCATGATATGGCAGCCCAGCAGGCTGCGTCCGCCCTGCCCGACCAGGTCTTTCACCGCAATGCCAAACGGCAGATGACGTGCGTTGACCAGTAAACCAGCAGCGGCAGCGGTAAGCGGACTGCCGCCGCCTGCCACGATGCCGATAAACAAAAACTCGGACGCTCCCGCCAGCACCAGCGTCGAGAGCGCAATCGGCACCCAGAGCGGAAAACCGTCGGCAGCGGCAAGAGAACCATAGGAAAGGCCAACGATGCCGTCGGCCAAACAAACAAGGAAGATCGCTTTCAATACGCCGCGATCAAGCGGTACGGCACCCAGACGCATCACAATTTGATCTCATAACGAACAAGAAAGCCGTTATAATGAACGCGCCGTACGTGTTTTACAAGATGAACAAATCGTTCGATATAAAGAACAGGAGTAATTGTGACCCCGCCCATTGCTATCATTGCCGCCGGACTGGTGCGCGAACGCCAGCGCGCCGGACTTTCGCTGACGGAAGTGGCGCGCCGCGCTGGCATCGCCAAGTCAACGCTGTCGCAACTGGAGGCAGGCAACGGTAACCCCAGCATTGAGACGTTATGGTCACTGTGTGTGGCGCTGAATATTCCCTTTGCACGGCTGATGGAGCCGGAAGTGAAAAAGATGCAGGTGATTCGGCGTGGCGAAGGCATGGTGGTGTCAGCAGAGTTAGCAGACTTTCAGGCCGCGCTACTGGCCAGCTGTCCGCCGGGCGGCCGCCGCGATCTGTATTTGATTACCAGCCAGCCCGGCGCACCGCGCGCGTCAAAACCGCATCCACCGGGTTCCGTCGAACACATCATCCTGGCTCGCGGCCGCGCGCGGGTTGGCCTGATGGAAGCGCCGGTCGAACTGTTCCCGGGCGATTATATTTGTTATCCCGCCGATGAACCGCACATCTTCGAGGCGCTCGAAGCAGACACCATGGCGGTACAGTTGTCAGAGCAGAATTAAAGAAGTTTCGCTGCGCCTGACTATCACAATTTCCTATGATTAATGCGGATGATTGCGCTGCGGCGCGGTGGCATGCTGTCAGCATCATTGGCAGAACAGCAGGAACATATGGACATTATTCCCGCGCAGCCGCATCACGCGGCGGCGATACAGAAGATCTACGCCTGGCACGTGCTGCACGGCACCGCAACCTTCGAAACGGAACCGCCGGCGGAGAGTGAAATGCTGCGGCGCATCAATGATGTACATGAGCGCGGCGGTTACTGGCTGGTGGCTGAGGAGCAGGATCAGGTGCTGGGTTACTGCTATCTCGCGCCGTATCGTCCGCGTTACGCCTACCGCTTCACGCTGGAAGACTCTATCTATCTCGACCCGCAGCAAACCGGACGTGGCATCGGTAAGGCGCTGCTGCAAAAAGCGGTGGCGCTGGCCGAAGCCGCTGGCTTTCGCCAGATCATCGCGATTATCGGTGATAGCGCCAACCAGGGCTCGCTGGGAGTACACCGGGCGCTCGGTTTTGAGCACACCGGCGTGATGAAATCGGTGGGTTACAAACATGGCCGCTGGCTGGACACCGTGGTAATGCAGCGGAGTCTCGGGCCCGGTGACAGCCAGCCGCCCGATCGCTAAGCCGCTTCCATGGCGATCACCCGATGCGTGCCTTTGTCCAGCAGATCGCGGTCATGACTCACCAGCAGCACCGCGCACTGCTGCTCACGCGCCAGTTCCGCGATCAACTGCCATGTTTGCTGCTGCACCAGCGGATCGAGGCGTGACGTCGGCTCATCGGCAAACAGAAATACCGGCCGCAGCAGCATCACCCGCAGCAGCGCGAAGCGCTGCAGTTCGCCGCCGGAGAGCGCCTCTGGTCGCCGCGTCAGCAGCGCGGGATGCAAGGCCAGCCGCGCCATGAGCGCATCGCGCTGTGCCGGCGGGAGAGCGTGACGCCGCAGCACATCGTTGATGCTTTGCCCCAGCGTGCGCTGCGGCGGAAACAGCGCGGAAGGATCCTGATAGATTTTCTGATATTTCAGCGCATCCGCATCAGCGTGGTGCGTTACGCGGCCCTGCTGCGGCGCGAGCAACCCCAACAGCACGTCGCCGAAGCTGCTTTTGCCGCTGCCGCTGGCACCGTGCAGGCCAACGATTTCACCGGCGTGCAGCGTGAAATCGCGTGGCACACCCAGCCTTTTGCCCCCGCGCGCCAGCACAATGTCCTGTGCGCTGATCACCGGCCTGGCACCGATCACCGTTTGCTGTCGGGCGGGCCAGACGGCCGGATCGGCAGCCAGCAGCGCGCGCGTGTAAGGCTGCTGCGGTGACTGCAACACCTGCTGCGCCGGGCCCTGTTCAATCACGCTGCCTTTATGTATCACCAGCACGTCGCCGCCCAGCTGGCGTGCCAGGGCGATGTCGTGGGTGATGGTCAACAGCATGCCGCCGTCGGCCACTTCGCGCTGTAACAGCTGGCTGACTTCGTCGCGGCGCGCCACATCCAGCCCTTTGGTCGGCTCATCGGCAATCAGAATCTGCGCGCCACCGGCACGGGCTGCCGCAAACGCGGCGCGCTGTGCCATGCCGCCGGAAAGCTGCCACGGATAACGCCGTGCCGCCGCGGCCAGGCCAAGCTGCTGCAGATCCTGCTGCGCCGCTGCAGCGCTGGCGGCGGGCGGCAAACCGCGCACGAAGCGATGCCCTTCCGCCACCTGTTGCTGAATCGCCATGGTCGGATCGAGCGACAACCACGGCTCCTGCGGCAGCGAAGCCAGCGTATTGCCCCACAGCCGACGCAGCTGCGCCGTATCCTGCGGCAGCTGAAAGCGTCTGCCGTTGATCATCAACTCACCGCTGGCCTGCAGCGATGGCGGCAATATCCCCATGATCGCCTGCGCCAGCAGACTTTTCCCCGATCCGGTTTCGCCGAGCAGCGTCAGCGGCTGACCGGGTTGTAGCTGCACATCCACCGGCTCAACCAGTATTTCAGTCGCTGTGGCAACGCTCAGCCCGGTGATCTGTAATCCCTTCATCATCGCTCCTTTTTCATCAGCAGATTGAGGCTGATCAACAGTAAAAACAGTGCGGCTACCGGCTGCATCAGCAGCCACGGCGCTTCCCACGCAAACGGCAGCAGTTCGGTCATCATCAGGCCCAGCTCCGGCGTGGGCGGACGCACGCCAACGCTGATAAACCCGAGCGCCGACACCGCCATGATGGCGCTGCTGAAAGAGAACAAGGTTAGCGTCAGCAGCACCGGTGCCAGCGCAGGCCACAGATGATGACGAAAACGATACCAGGCAGAGAACCCGAGCAGTTTGCTGGCCTGCATACCGGGCGCCTGCACAATTGGCCGCAGCGTGGCACGCGTGACGCGGAAAAATTCCACCCACAGCACCAGCGAAATGCCCAGCCACAGCATCTGGGGCGCGTCTGGCGCAATGGCGGCCAGTAGCAGTACCAGCAGCAATCCCGGCAGCGCGAGGCACATATCGCCAACGATGCTCAGCAATCGCTCAGGCCAGCCACCGTACAGTGCACTGAGCACACCGGTGAACACGCCCGCTATCAGCGCACTGATCACGCACAGGGCTGCCAGCCCGAGTGACAGGCGCAGCGCGGCGCTGAGGCGCGTTAACATATCGCGACCGAGATGGTCGAAACCGAGCAAATGGCTGCGGTTGGGCGTCTGCAGCATCTGCAGCAAATCCTGCTGTAGCGGATCGCCGTGCTGAATCAGCGGCAGCACAAACGCGTAAGCCAGCAGCACCGCCAGCAGTACCAGACCCACCCAGCGTGAAAGCGTCATCTTCATGCGCGCGCCCCCCGGGGATCGAGCAGATGACAACCGGCATCCACCAGCATGTTCAGCAGGACAAACAGCAGGCCGAGCGTCATGGCGCTGGCCTGAATCACCGGTACGTCACGCGCAAAAATGGCGTGCACCAGAGCGTGACCGATTCCCGGCCATGCAAACAGGGTTTCCACCACCACCACGCCTTCCACCAGCCAGACAAACTGCATGCCAAACCACGTCAGCACCGGCGCGCTCAGATTACGCAGGCCGTGACGCAGCAGCAGGCGCGCGGGTGCCAGTCCTTTTTGCGCTCCCCAGCGATAGTAGCCGGACGACACCACCTGCCAGGTGGCTTCGCGCACTACGCGCACGCCGACAGCCGTCAGCGACAATGCCAGCGTCAGTGCCGGCAACAGGAAATGGCGCAGCTCGCCATGACCGGCGCTCGGCAGCCAGTCGAGTTGCAGCGCGAACAGCAGGATCAGCAACATGCCGAGTGCAAAATGCGGCACCGATTTCAGCAAGGCGGTCAGCCAGAACAGCGCACGGTCAAGCCGGCCGTTGGCGTGGCAACCGGCCCAGATGCCGAGCGGCAGCGTCAGCAGCAACGCCAGCAGCAGCGAAACGCCCGCCAGCGCCAGCGTCTGGCCCAGCTGCCAGCGCAGCTCATCCATCACCGGCTCACCGGAAACCAGCGAGCGGCCAAAGTTAAACTGCAGCAGATCGAAGAGCCAGTGCAGCAGCGCACTGCCGCCGCTAAGCGCTCCATCCAGCTCCTGCTGTACCCGCGCCACCGCTTCGGCATCGACGCGATCGTAACCATAGCGCCCCGAGGCGATGCGCCACGCCATGTCGCCCGGCAGCGCCTGCACCAGCAGCCAGGTCAGTAATCCTACCGCCAGCACCACGAACAGCGCCTGCGCCATGCGCCAGCTGAGTTGTTTAATCATGGCTCCCCCAGTGCATCTGGCGCAGGCCGAAGTGGCGTTCAAACGCATCGAGCTTAACGCCCTGCAGCTGGCTGTTAACCGCCGCCGACTGCTGATACCAGGCCAGCGGAATCACCGGCAGATCCTGTTGCAGCGCGCGGGTGAGGACGCTGCGCGCCCCGGCGCGGGCTGCGCCATCGGTGGATTGCGTCAGCGTGTGGAGCGCCGCGTCGAAGCCTGCCGCATGCCAGTTCATCGCCCCCCAGTCACCGCCGTGGGTGCCATAATCCTGCAGCAGCGTTCCGGTCGGATCGGGCGTCAGGGCAAAGTTGCGCGCAAACAGCGCCAGCTGCAGACGGTTGTTGTGGTGCTGCGCCGGGATCTCGCTGGCGTTGGTCGCGTTGATTCGCACGTCTATGCCAACCTGACGCAGTTGCTGCTGAATCACCATCGCCATCAGCGGCAGCTCAGGGCGATCGGGATAGGTCAGCAGCGTCAGACTAAAGCGCTGGCCGTTGCGCGTCAGTACGCCATCCGCGCCGCGTTGCCAGCCGGCCGACTGTAATAACTGAGCAGCCTGCTGCGGCTGATAGTGCAGCGGCGTGAGTGCCGGGTTGTGCCACTCTGCCATGTTAGGGGGAAACAGCTGGCTGGCTGCGCCCGGATAACGCAGCACCGCCTGCGCCAGCGCGTTACGATCGATCGCCATGCTGATCGCCTCACGCACCGGCAGTTCCGCCAGCAGCGGATCGGCCAGATTAAGCTTCAGCATCAACGTGCGCGGCACCGGAATCGCCGGAATGTGTAGCGACGCTTTGCGTGCCAGCCGCTGCCGGCTGGCGGCATCAAGGTTAAACACGTAATCTGCATCACCGCTTTCTGCCAGCAGCGCACGCGTTTCCGCGCGGCCGGTCGCCAGATAGCTGGCGGCGGCAATCGCCGGTTTCTCGCCCCAGTAATCCGCGAAGCGCGCCACCGTCAGCGACTGCGGCGGCTGGAAGGAAGTGAGCGTAAACGGTCCGCTGCCAATAATGCGCGTGATGTTGCCCTGCGCATCCCAGCTGGCCAGTGCGAGGATTTGCGAGCGGCTTTCCGCCAGGACCGACAGCAGCGGCGTGAAGGGTTCACGCAGCGTGATGGTGACAAGCTGCCCTGCCCCGCTGATGTCGGCGATTGGCGTTTTGTCCAGTAAGCCCGCTTTGCCGCGTGCGGTGTTGAGTGATTTCACCACGGCAACCGCATCCAGCAGCGAGCCATCGTGAAAATGCACGCCGTCGCGCAGCTGGAACTGCCAGCGCAGCCCATCGTCAGAGACCTGCCAGCGCTGCGCCAGCGCCGCCACCGGCTCACCGCGTTCGTTCACTTCTACCAGCGTTTCAACCACATCCATGCGCAACAGAATGTCGCCGGAGAGCGCCGGATCGCTGCCTTTAATTTCAAACGGTGCGGCAATCCGCACCGGTTTTTCGGGTGTGCTCGCCGCCATAACGGCGCAGGAAGCCAGGCCGAGCGCCGCAGCGATCAGCAAATTTTGCATTGATTTCATTAAATTTTCCGAATAAATCGTTACACTATCATCGAATAAATTACGTTATAACATAACAATTCACACTTTAACACACGGCGTTTGCAGGGAATTCGTCAGCCGCTTGTTGCCTTTTAACCGTCGCGACAGGTTAACGCTGCGCGCGGCAGCGTGGCTGAGGTATGCTTGAGAAGAACTCTAACCCGTGAGGAAACGCCGTTATGCCAGAGATTGTCGTTTATGCTGCGGAAGGCCGTAGCGTTGAGCAGAAGAAAAAGTTACTCAAAGCCATCACCCAGGCGGTGGTGGATTCGTTTGAGATCGATGCTGATGTGGTCACCGTGTCGATTATCGAAACGCCGAAGCATCATAAATCCAAAGGCGGCGTGCCGTTCGACGAACGTTAAGATCAGCCCGGTTCACGCGTACTGAATATTCATGGTGCCGCGCTCGCTGCGGTTGACGATGGCCTCGACCTGCCACGTCCGCTGAATCAGGGCAGGCGTCAGCACGGCGGCGGGCTCACCGCTCGCCACCACTTGCCCTTGCTGCAGTACCACCAGATGCTGGCAAAATTTTGCCGCCAGATTCAGGTCGTGCAGGGCCACAATCACCGTGACCGGCAGTGCGGCAATCAGCCGCATTAGCTCGAGCTGAAACTGAATATCCAGATGGTTAATCGGCTCATCCAGCAACAGGATATCCGGCTGCTGCGCGAGCGCACGCGCGATCTGGCAGCGCTGGCGTTCACCACCGGACAGCCGCTGCCACGACCGCCCGGCCAGCGCATCCAGTTTCATCAGCGACAGCGCGTGCTGCACTGCCGTTTCATCTGCCGTCCGCCACGGGCTGAACGCGTTGCGATGCGGCGCCCGCCCCAGACGCACGATGTCGCTGACGCACATCTCAGCTTCCATTTCGGCATGCTGCGGCACGAAGGCCAGCGAACGGGCACGCTGCCGCCGGCTGAGTTGGTTCAGCCGCGTGCCGCCCATCTCCAGCCCGCTATAAGCACAGGGCTGAACGCCCGCCAGCGCACGGATTAGCGTCGATTTGCCCGAGCCATTAGGGCCGAGCAACCCGACCGTTTGTCCCCGCTGCGCCGCAAAACTGATGTCAGATAACACGCTGCGCGCCTGTAGCATCACGCTCAGTTTATCCACCGCGACATACTTCATGATTTCTCCCGGTTGCGATACAGAATCAGGGCGAACACCGGGGCGCCGACTAACGCCGTCACCACGCCTATTGGCAGCACCTGATGGGTGATTAACGTGCGCGATACCAGGTCGGCAATCACCATGAAATGGCAGCCGCCCAGGAATGCGAGCGGAATCGTCACCAGATGACGCGGCCCGGCAATCATGCGGGTGATATGCGGGATCACCAGCCCGACAAAACCGACCGCACCAATCGCGCTGACAATCACCGCCGTCACTAACGCAGTGGTCAGCAGTAATACGATGCGCACCGCTGAAACCTGCGTGCCGAGTGTCGCGGAGACTTCCGCTCCAAATGAGAAGGTATCCAGCGCGCGCGCATGGTAGAGCACAGTCAGCAGACCGGCGAGGGTTACGGCAAAACACAGTAATGCATCTGCCCAGCGTACACCGCTCAGGCTGCCGAGCAGCCAGAACATCACGCCGCGCGACTGCTCTGCATTGGCCGCCGTGCTGACAATGTAAGCGGTCAGCGCATTAAATAATTGCGTCCCGGCAATACCGGCCAGAATGATGCGCGCGGTGTTTTCCCGCATGCCGCCGGAGAGCAGAACAATCAGCATAAATGCAAGACAGGCACCGCCAAACGCGCCGGCACCGGTGGTGATGGCGCCGCCGCCGATGCCAAGCAGCATCACGCACACCGCGCCGGTTGATGCGCCGGCGGAAATCCCCAGCAGATAAGGGTCGGCCAGCGAATTGCGCAGCAACGACTGCAACACCAGCCCACACAGTGCCAGCCCGCCGCCGCTGCTCGCCGCCATCAGCGCGCGGCTCATGCGGTATTGCCAGACGATGCCGGCTTCCAGCGCCGGCAGGTCGTAATGCGTGATGCCAAGACCATTGGTGATGGCCTGCGCGGTCAGGGTAAAGCTGATCGCGACATCGCCGGTCGCCGCGGCCAGCGTCATCATCACCGGCAGGCTGAGCGCGCCCGCAGCAATCAGCAGGCCGGTGCGCCAGTAACAGACAGTATGAGCGCTCATCGGGCAGGTGCGAAAGCAGCGATCTGCTGACCGATCAGCTCCACGGCCTCTACGTTGCGCAACGAGGGATTCAGTGACATGGCCGGTACCACCACAATGTGGCCGTTTTTCACCGCTGGCATTTCACGCGTCACCGGATCGCTTTGCAGAAAGTGTTTTTTAACCGCGACGTCATCGGCGGGATAGAGCCGCCGCGCCATGCTGGCAATAACGATGATGTCCGGCTGCGCGGAGACAATGTGCTCCCAGGTGACCGCCGGCCACTCTTCGTCTGAATCGATAATAAGAGGATGACGTTAGGGTATAAGCAGGGCTGCAACAGCAGCCCGCCCAGTTCTGATAATTAAATCGGCTGTGATGATGTCATCGAATGAAGTAGTAGCTGAAACAGAGATTTTATTCAGGATATTGTGCGGCTGGCTTTAAAGTCCGGGCCACATACCGCCATCAAGCCTTAAATTGGAACCCGTTATGTAACCCGACAACGGGCTGGCCAGAAAGGTGATGGCGTCCGCTATTTCTTTGAGCGTACCAACGCGCGCCATGGGCACATTGGCATAAAGGGGCAATACGGCCTGTTCAATATCTTCCCATGGCGCGTCAGCTGAAAGCCCTGCATCTTTGGCCGTTTGACGAAATGCTTTTTCGAGGCTTGCACTATGAATAGTACCCGGTGAGAGAGTATTTACGGTTACGCCATCGTGTGCGACCGCTTTTGCCAGCGATGAGGTCATGGCAATAATCCCTGCTTTAGCAGCAGCATAATCCGGACGCCTGGCGGGAGGCATCAACGCTGCCAGGCTCGAAATATTAATGATTCTGCCCCATTTTTGTTCACGCATCCCAGGAAGAAAAAGATTAATGACACGTAAGGCTGAAAGGACGTTTTTATCATACCCAGCCGCCCAGGTTTCTGGCAAAGAAGACGTCCAGTCCTCTGTGGGGCCGGAGCCACCCGCATTATTAACAACAATATCAACGGATTGTACAAGCGAACAGACTTGCTGATAAAGCAGTTGAATATCTGCCTCACGGGTTAAATCTCCCGTTACTGCGTACGCTTGTCCACCTTGCTTTATGATATCGCTGGCGATATTTTCAGCTTTAGCCGGATCCCGGCCATGTATAATAACGCGGGTGCCTTCAGCGGCAAGCCCTCTGGCTACCGCTTCTCCAATACCTTTGGTGCTACCCGTTATCAGAGCAATTTTGCCGTCGAGTTTCAGATCCATTACTGTTCTCCAGGATACGTGAAAAATCTATTGGAAAATAAACTGATGAATGAATCAATTACGCACCTGAAAGTGCCTGTAGGCGATGATGAGAAAACACGTTGTCTCGGACCAGAAGGTTCGGTCGCTTATGTCACGCAATGTTTAACTATTATTTCCGGCAGATGGACACTGCAGATTTTATTCAGGTTATTTGCGGAGCCTGCGATGCGTCACTCGCAATTCATGAAGAGTATGCCGGAGATATCGCATAAAGTCCTGACTCAACATCTACGCAAGCTTGAACGTGATGGGCTGATAACCCGCACTGATTTTGGTGAACTGCCCCCGCGTGTTGAATACGCACTCACGCGTGCAGGCCATAATCTGATGCCCGTGCTGCTCTCAATGCGTGAATTCTCACGAGACAACCTGTCAAAACCGGGACAGGATTAAGAGTGCAAAAAAATTGCACTATTGGCAGCAGGGAAATAATCACGCATCCTCAGCAAGGTCGTCATCACGCAATTTAATGCCATTACTGAGGAGGAGTATCAAACGTAATTCTGCTTTGCTTAAAATAGTCGGCCGACGAAATAATCCACGCCCAGAGCGGCATCATTTTCATCATCATTTCTTCGCCCGCGTCCGTGGCCGTATAAACGACACGCGGTACTTTTTCCTGATAATCACAACGGGAAATAAGGCCGTCACGCTCAAGTGTACGCAGTGTGCGCGTCAGCATTCGTTGTGTGACCCCATGCAATAAACGACCAATTTCTGCATGGCGCAACGGTCCATGGGTGACCAGAATATGCAATATACCCAGCGACCAGCGATTGCCGGCGTGTGAAAGAATTTCACGCTTCAATGTTTCATCATCGTGACTCAACGCCTCACAAAATTGTCTGGAAAACTGCAGCAGGGCTTCGCGATTAGGTTCCATCTCTCCTCCGGTATCACGGGTGTACCTGATTGAATCAGGGTTTGTCCGCTGTCAGGATGACGGATATAACCCAAGGAGACAAGCATGCTACCCGTTGATCAACATGTCGAAAATATTCTTATCCTCGGCGCAGGAGAATTAGGCATGGCGGTGTTAAACGCTATGGCTAAAAAAGTGCAGCAGCATCCACTGATTAAAATGAGTGTATTACTCAGAAGCGAGGCTGCACATGCCACGTCCGGCCCACTTAAAACCCGGCTGGATGCGCTGCAAAAGCTAAATATCACCGTGGCGGAAGGCGACCTGCAGAAAAATAGCCTGAGCGAACTCTCAGCATTATTTCGCTCTTATGATGCCATCATTAATTGCATTGGTTTTGTCGGCGGGCCGGGAACGCAGCTCAGAATCACTCAGGCCGTGCTGAAGGCGGGTGTCGCCCGCTATTTTCCCTGGCAGTTTGGCGTGGATTATGACGTTATCGGCAAAGAGAGTGGGCAACCGGTATGGGATGAGCAGCTTGAAGTGCGCCATCTGCTGCGCGCCCAAAGCAACACTGACTGGGTAATTGTTTCGACCGGTATTTTTACCAGCTATCTGTTTGAACCCGATTTTGGCGTGATCGATGCCGGGAATAAAACGGTTTATGCCCTCGGCGACTGGAACTATGCCCTGACACTCACCACGCCAGACGATATCGGGCAGCTGACAGCCGATATCTTCTTTCATCAGCCCGCTTTTCAGAACGACATTGTTTATATCGCTGGCGATACGCTGACTTACGCAGAGCTGGCTGACCTGATGCAATCTCACTGGCAAAGCGCGGTCAGGCGAGTATTACTTAGCCGGGAAAGGCTAAGGGAAGATGCAGAGCGTCATCCCCGTGACACTGGCGCGGCCTACCGGCTGGCCTTTGCCCGTCCGGACGGTGTGGCATGGCCTAAACAGGAAACGTTTAATTACCGCGAACACATTGCCACCACCAGCGCCGCTCAGTGGCTGACGAACCAGCCAGCGGAGTCCTGAGGATTTCAGGCGTAGCGGAATGTCCTCAGGCGCAACGCCTGGCCTGAGGGCTATCGGGCCCTTCGCCTGAAATCCCGGCGCTTTGACAAACCGGCAGGTTGCGTCAATACTTTCCCCCGCACCGCTATCAGCCAAAATCAGTACCAGCATAAACAAGAAAATTCGAGCTTCACGCCTGCCCCATCGCTCCAGCCCTTCCCCCACATAGCCCATCTAATAAATTCAGGTGATTATATGTTTTTTAATTATTTTAATTGAAATTAATCATCTCCCTGCCGATAACGCCATTGCCATCAGGCAAAAGCGTGGACAACAACAACCAGGGAGATTCACCTTAATGAAAAAAATACGTGTTTTTTTGGAAGATATCAGAGTCAGCAGAAAACTCATGCTCGGGTTTGGTGTGCTGCTTATCCTCAGCATTGCTGTAGCTTCCTGTGGCATCAAAAACCTGCACGACATCGCGGAACGTGCGGAAAAACTCAGCCAGTTGAAAGGCATTAACGATCAGTTTGCGCAGGCTAAAGATGCCCGCCTGCAATACGTAAAAACCCACGATGAAAAATTCATTGCCGACAACGAATCGCGACTGCAGGCGATTGAGGGCAGTATCAACCAGCTGAAAACCTGGCAATGGGATAGCGCGCAGACCGCGCTGATTGCCTCTCTGCCGGCTGCGATGAACCTTTATCGTCAGCATCGTGCAGAAACGGTGAACGAAGTGCATAAGCGCCAGAGCATTCTGCAGGCGCTGCGCTTCAGTGACGAAACCACGGCGGTTGCCGCGCTGGCCAGAAACTACGTCAGCACACAGCAGGATACGGCAACCGCGCTCACTGAAATCGCTAAATATCTGAACGGTATCAGTATTCGCGTAAAGCTGATGGCACTGGACAACAGTGAAGAAAACCGTCTGGCTTTGTCAGGCTTTATAGCTGAAACGATTCAACTCATTGATCAGGCGCGACCACGCCTGAGCGCTGATGACAGCAACGCGCTGGATAAAATTGCCGTAACGCTGGCGGCCAGACGCGAAAGCGTGCAGGACTACAACGCCTCCGCGGAAGAAGAAGTGGAAGCGACCCGCCAGCTTGCCATCGCCGGCCTGCATCTGACTAATACCAGTAATCAATTATTTACCCAGCAGCTGGCCGCCACGCACCAGGATATCGCCCGGGCAATCCTGTGGATGTCGCTGATCCTGGCGGCGGCTGTGGTAATCAGCATTCTGATTGCGGTGTTTATCACCCGGCAGATTACCCGTCCTTTAGCGGTAACACTGAACGTCGCGCGGCAGATTGCGCAGGGAGACTTGAGCGTACAGCTGCAAACTTCGCGTAAGGACGAACTGGGCGAGCTGATGCAGGCGGTCGGTGAGATGAGCAACGATCTGCGCGGCATCATTGGTAACATTCGCAGCGGCGTGATGCAGGTCAGCCACGCTTCCGCAGAAATTGCTGCAGGCAATAACGATCTTTCAGCCCGCACCGAGGAGCAGGCGGCCGCGCTGGAGCAGACGGCAGCCAGCATGGAGCAGTTAACCGCTACTGTGAAGCAGAACGTGGAAAACATTCATCACTCCAGCGAACTGGCGCGTGCCACTTCGGAGAAAGCCAATCAGGGCGGCTCGCTGGTCAAAGGCGTGGTTGAAACCATGGACCAGATCAGCGCCAGCTCCGGCAAAATCGCCGAAATCACCACCGTCATTAACAGCATTGCTTTCCAGACCAATATTCTGGCGTTAAACGCAGCAGTAGAAGCAGCGCGCGCCGGTGAGCAGGGACGCGGCTTTGCCGTGGTCGCCAGCGAGGTGCGCAGTCTGGCGCAGCGCAGCGCTCAGGCGGCCAAAGAGATCGAAACCCTGATTGGCGAATCGGTCGCGCGTATCAGCAGTGGTTCACAGCTGGTGGGTCAGGCCGGTAAAACCATGGATGAAATTGTGCATTCCGTTGGCAACGTAACCAGCATCCTCGCCGAAATCGCGCAGGCATCCGATGAACAGAATCGCGGCATTTCGCAGGTTGGCGTCGCTATCGTTCAGATGGACAGCGTGACGCAGCAGAACGCCGCGCTGGTGCAGGAATCATCGGCCGCCGCCAGCGCACTGCGCGATCAGGCGTCGACACTGGAAGGCTCAGTCGCGCGTTTCGTGGTGCAGTAAGCGGATTTTCACTGACAGAGAGAGCGGGCGGGATGCCTGCTCTTGTCGGATCACGGCTCGTCAGCGGGCTGCCGATCACAGCGAATCCGACTGCGGAATGAAATAACGTTTGATGCGTTGTCCATACAACCCAACCGCCAGCCCGGTAATAATCAGTACCAGCGCCACGATTTTCATCGGAGAAATAACTTCACCAAATATCATCATCGAACCGAGAATGCCGAATACCGGCACCAGCAGCGATAATGGCGCGACGGTGGTGACAGGATACTGCTTAAGCAATGAATTCCAGATCCAGTAGCCTAATAACGTATTGGGGTAGACCTGAAACAGAATGGACAATATCGCACGGGTATCCATATGGCTGATTAATGCGCTATAGCCCGCGCTGCCATTAATTAATCCGTCCAGCAGAAAAAGCGGAAGCGGCGAAAAGGCGCTCGACCAGACCAGAAACGCGAATACCTGCTTCGTGCCGGCTTTTTTCATGATGATATTGGCAAGGCTCCAGGCTATGGCGCCTGCCAGCACCAGCAGCAACCCGGCAAACGTCACCGAGCCGTCGGTAATAAACACAATACTCATCAATCCGCTGCACGCCAGTACAAAGCCAGCGATCTGATAGCGGCTGAGCTGTTCTTTGAACACATAACTGCCGAGCAGCAGAGTGAAAAAGGCACTGAACTGCAGCACCAGCGAGGCGATTCACGCCGACAGGCCGGTTTTTATCCCCAGATTCACCAGGCCCCACAAGCCAATGCCGAACACCAGTCCGTAGCCAATAAGGTAGCGCCACGGAACGTCAGGTTTTTTAATAAAGAAGAGCGCCGGGATGGCACACAGCGTAAAACGCAGCCCTGCCAGAATAAATGGATCGATGGCGTGCAGCCCTAATTTAATCACCGAAAAATTAATGCCCCAGATGGCGGTAATACCGATGGCCAGCAGCAGGTGTGATAATCTCATGATTGACGTGTTCCATACCAGAGAATAAGTGCGCAGGCACTGACCAGTGCCCCGCCGCCGCACACGGCATACCATCCCCAGTGCGCATAGAGTTGAGTGGCAGTAATAGCGCCCAGCGCGCTGCCTGTCGCATAAAAATACATATAGGCACCGATAAGCCGGCTGGTGATAGCGGGTTTGCCAGCAATCAGCATGCTCTGGTTGATGACATGCACCGTCTGTACGGCGAAATCCAGCATGATCACGCCGATAACCAGCAACAATAAAGAGGTCTGCGCGAAGGCGATCGGGAGCCACGAGAGCGTTAATAAAACCAGTGCGCATCCGCTGGCGCGCTGGCCGATTCCCCTGTCAGCCCAGGCGCCACTTCTGGAAGCCGCCAGCGCTCCGGCTATCCCGGCCAGACTAAACAGCCCTGTTTGCGTATGGGAAAGCGACATGGCCGTGAGCGGCAAAACCATGGAACTCCACAACATGCTGAACGCGGCAAAAATCAGCAGAGCCAGCGCGCCGCGCTGACGCAACAAGGGCTCGGTGACGAAAAGACGCGGGACAGACCCCAGCAGCCCGGCCATGGAAGTGGCTGTGTTCTGCGGACCGGCAGCAGGTATCACTTTGACCAGCAGCACGGTAATCAGCAGCATCAGCGCGGCTGAGGTCATATACACCGCCCGCCAGCCGGCGATATCGGCGATGATGCCAGAGACCAGCCGCGCCAGCAGTATGCCCATGACGATGCCACTGGTGACGCTGCCTACCACCTTGCCACGCTGAGCCGGTGCCGACAGGATAGCGGCCCACGCCACCACGGTTTGCGTCACCACTGCCATCAAACCCACCAGCAGCATCGCCCCCAGCAGCGCCAGCAAACTCTCTGCTAACGCCGCCGCGATCAGGGCCAGCACCGACAGCAGCAGGTGCGTGATCACCAGCTTTTTGCGATCAAAGCGATCGCCGAGCGGCACCAGCGAAAACAATCCTATGGCATAACCCGCCTGCGTTGCCGTGATGACCAGGCCGATGGTGCCGGGCGAAACCTGCAGCGCTGCGGAGATGGATTCCAGCAATGGCTGGGCAGAATAGACATTGCCGACAGCCAGCGCGCAGGTCAGTGAGAACAGAAAAATGATGTGAGGCGACAGCACTGAGATCGTCGCCGGCGAAAGAGGCGCCTCAGCGGTTGCAGGGGTATCACTGGTGCAAGTCATGTTGCATCCTTATGTGGTTTTTATTTGAAACCGATTTATTCTATAAGTAGCAGCGGAGGTTTTTTTTTGCAACTTGTTTTGCTGAAGGCTAAGCTGCCGTCAGTAAATCAGCAGAGTGAGAGAGAAGATGGCCAAACAGGAAGCGCTCAGAACCAGCGAATGCCCGGTCGCCCGGACCGTGGAGGTGATTGGCGAACGCTGGTGTCTGATGATCATCCGTGAAGCGTTTGATGATGTGCGCCGCTTCAGTGATTTCCAGAAAAACCTTGGACTGGCAAAAAATATCCTGGCGTCACGGCTGAAACTGCTGGTTGAGGTCGGCGTGCTTGAGAGTTGTCCGGCGTCAGATGGCAGCGCCTACAAGAAATATGTGCTGACCGAACGGGGACGAGCCGTCTTCCCAATCGTCGTGGCGATGCGCCAGTGGGGAGAGCGTTATCTGTTTGAAAAAGGCGAGACTCACTCGGTTTTGCTGGATAACGCCAACGGTGAACCGTTACCTGAACTGGCCGTGTATTCTGCCCGGGGAGAACGGCTCGATCCCGCCGACTGTCATCGCCGGCGCGTCATAGCCGGTAATCGCGCCGATCAGGCTTCGTCGATCGTGAAATAACCGGGGTTGAGAAGTCGCATCAAACCGATCCCGCTTGTTCAATCACCAGCACCCGGGCTACGCCCTGCGGATGTGCAACGTGTTCAGTGCCTTCGCTGGCATAGAAAATATCGCCGGTGGTCAATCGTTGGGTTCTCACTTCGCCCGCTTGTTTATAGAACATGTCAACGCAACCATCCATAACGGCAAACACCTCTTGTCCGTCATTGATATGCCATTTATAGGGTTGATCGGTCCAGTGCAGTTTAACGCTGGTGTTATCAAAGCTGGCAATATGCTGAGACTCCCAGGCTTTGGAACCCGTAAATTCTCTGCTGCTGTAAAAATTCATGTTTGCGTCCTGTGTGCTGCTGCGGTGATAGCTCACACATGAAATAGCAAAAGGCAGCGCCACGTACCAGATTCAGGGATTGGTTTGTCCTGATTTGGCACCAGCGCGTCCCGTTGTTGCTGCCGGGATGCCTGCTTAATGCACAATGCGTTCATTAAGCAGGCTGTCAAACCGGTGAATGGAAGGCATAACCGCGCGGCGGCGTCGCTGCCGTTCAGAAGGGAATGAAATGGCTGCGAATCACCGTGGTGGCGTCGGTAAAATGCACCACATCTGCCATCACCCTTTTGGTTTGTTCGGACTCCAGCGCCCGGTTGACATCCTGCTGACAGGCAAACGTGTAAACACCGATCGAGAGCCAGCCGCTGCGGTCTGAAGCGGGATAGAACGCTTCCGCCGAAATGAGCCCATAATCCTGCCAGCACGCCAGCGCCAGCGGCAGGTGCGTGTGGGTATAATAGTCGCGGTCAAAGCGATGGGTTTCATCGCCGACGCACACCACCATCATCTGATGCATCCTTTTCTCCCGTTAACGCATGCCGCCAGACGCCATCATCACCTCGCCCGTCACCCATCCGGCATCGTCGGAAGCGAGATAAGCCACAATCGGCGCAATATCCTGCACCTGGCCAATACGGCCAAGCGGTGTCTGGCTTTCGTTCCAGCGCTGAAACTCCGATCCCATCGCGCCGGTGCTGTGCGTGCCTTCGGTTTCGATTAACCCCGGATTGACCGCGTTGACGCGGATGCCGCGCGGGCCGAGTTCGCGCGCCAGCACGCCGGTAATGGCATCAATCGCGCCTTTGCTGCCGCTGTAAATAGCGCTCTCCGCCAGAAATACCCGCGTCACGAATGAGCTGATATTGATAATGCTGCTGCCCTTGCCCAGATGTGGCACGGCGGCGCCTGTCACCAGCAGCGGCCCGAGCACATTGATGTCAAATTGCTTGCGATACAGCGCTTCGCTGCTCTCTTCGATCTTCGCAAACTGATACACACCGGCATTGTTCACCACGATGTCCAGCCGGCCAAACTGCGCGAGGGTAGATTGAATGAGTGCCTCAACCTGCGACTGATCGGTGACATCCGCAGCCAGCGCCACCGCCGTGCCACCGGCGGCCTCAATAGCGGCGACCACCTTATCCGCCCCGTTTTTATCCGCGGCATAGTTGACGACGATCTTTGCGCCGTCGGCGGCCAGCTGGCGGGCAATTGCCGCGCCAATGCCTTTAGATGCGCCGGTTACGAGGGCGACTTTGTCCTGAAGCTTCTTCATGTTCTGCAATCCTCAATCAGTTCAGTCTGGATGGTGCCGTTATGGTGATAGCTACAAAGTTGTTTGAGAACTGCCATTTTTGTATATTCGACGTTCATTTTTGAACGGGAGCAAGCGCAATGGAATGGAGCGATGTACGGATCTTTCTGGCGGTGATGCGCAGCGGATCCTATGGCGAGGCCGCGCGCCGGCTCGGCGTCAGCCATCCGACCGTGGGTCGTCGCATTAAGGTGCTGGAAGCGCAGGCCCATCAGGCGCTGTTTCGCCGCACGCCGGATGGCCTGGTGTTAACCGATGCCGGTGACGCCGTGCTGGGCCTGGCGGAAAGCATGGAAAATGCTGCGCTGGCGATGGAGAGACGACTGGCGGGCAATCACCCGCGGCTGGAAGGCATTTTACGCATCTCCTGTGCCGAGTGGTTTGCCACCGCCGTGCTGGCGCCGGTACTGAGCGAGCTGACACAGCGCCATCCCGCTATCGTGCCGGAAATCATCGCCAGCTACCGTTTGCTCAATCTGTCGCGGCGCGACGCCGACGTGGCTTTTCGCATTGTGCCTTTTACCGAGCCGGATATCGTCCAGCGGCGCCTGATGAGCATGCCCTATGCGTTATACGGCACGCCTGAAAATGCCCGCGCATTGCAACACGATCCCGCATCAGTGGGGCTGATCCTGATGAATACCGCGCAAGCGCATTTTCCGGACGTCGTCTGGCTGCTCGATCAATTTCCACAGTCACGGCGGGCTTTTACCAGCACCAGCCGGGCGGTGCAGGCGCAGATGTGCCGGCGCGGCATGGGCGTGGCGGTGTTACCCCAGCCGCTGGGCGATGCCACCGATGGACTGCAGCGGATTCCCACCCCGCAGCCGCCGCCTTCGCGCGATATCTGGGTAGGCTATCATCAGGATCTGCGGCACATGGATCGCCTGCGCGCCATGCTGGATATCGCCGATGCGCTGCTGATTGCGAAGTAACTGTCGCAGGGATTAGCGCAGCAATTCAGGCGGGCCTCAGACCCGGTAACGGCTCTATGCTGCGCAGCGCATTTTCCATCAGTCTGGCCAGCAGGTTTTGCGCATTCGGTTCAGTCTGGCTGCCACTTTTTTGTTCCAGCGTAACGCCCAGCGCGCCCAGCGGCGGCAAAACATTGCCGGCGCTCACCAGATTAGCGGGCATGCCGACCCGCGTGCGCACGGTGATCCCCAGACCGGCCCGCACCGCCGCCCAGATGCCGCTCAGGCTATGGCTGACAAACACGATTCGCCATGCAATGCCCGCCCGGTCCAGACTGTCGATGGCGCGCGAGCGCATCAGGCAGGGATTATCAAACATCACCAGCGGCAGCGGTTCGCCCTGGCTTATCATCGCGCTGACGTCGCAGTCGGGGTGGGCGATCCACTCCAGCGGGAACTGGCCGATCAACACGCCTTTACGCTGCAGCGGTTGTGCCTGCCACAGCAGCGCCATGTCAAGAGCATCGCTGTCCAGCGCTGCAAGCAGCTCCTGATTACGCGCCACGCGTGCGATGATCTGCAGCCCGGGATGGTGACGTGTAAATTCGCCCAGAATACCGGGCATCAGGGTGTCACCAAAATCTTCCTGCATGCCCAGGCGCACTTCCCCCTGCAGCCCTGCACCGCTGAAGGTGCACAGTGCTTCGTCGTTCAATGCCAGCAGACGACGGGCATAACCCATCATCACTTCCCCCTCACGGGTTAACGCCAGATGACGCCCGCTTTTCACCACCAGCTTGCTGCCACATTGCTGCTCCAGCTTTTTTAGCTGGGCGCTGACCGCCGAAGTGGATCGACAGAGCCGCACGGCGGCCTGCGCAAAACTGCCACACTCCATGCCGGTGACAAAACTGCGCAGCGCATCGAGATCCAGCGTCTGAGCTAACTTTTGCATAAATGTCCTGATTTATGGGATGAATGACGGTGTTTTATTTGATTTTCAGGATGGTTATGTTTCGCCACAATCGCGGCTGAGTCAATACGGAGAAACATCATGGCAAAAACACTCGATAGTAAAACGCTGGCGCGCATCGCGCCAAAGCTGGCCGAACTCAGTCAGCAGGTTCTTTTCGATGACATCTGGCAACGTGACGCACTTACGCCGCGCGAACGCAGCGTGATTACGCTGGCCGCACTGACGGCGCTGGGGCGAGTGCAACAGCTACCGTGGCATATCGAATTCGCGCAACAAAATGGCCTGGCACAAGAAGAGATCGTCGAAGTGTTCACCCATCTGGCCTTCTATGCCGGCTGGCCGGCGGCAGTGTCAGCGCTAAGCTGTCTGGAAGAGGCGTAACCCTCATGCCTTTTACCCGCATCATACTGCGTCAGGGTTATAGCGACGCGCAATTAACGCAGATTTCCGACATCCTGCAACAGAGTCTGGAGGACGAGTTTGCCGTTCCACCCGGCGACCGCTTTCAGGTATTTGAAGAACTGCCGGCGCGGCTAAGGGTGTTTGATCGCCACTATAAAAGCCGCGGGCGTTCAGAGAATTTTGTTCAGTTCATGATTACTGCGGGCAAGCCGCGCAGCCGCGAACAGAAGCACAAGCTGTGTCGCAGATTGTGTCAGCAACTCTCGCAATCGCTGGATATCGATCCGCAGGATGTGATGGTGATTATTCAGTTTAACACCGTCGATGACTGGAGTTTCAGCGACGGATGTCTGATGTCCGAAGAAGCGCGTTTCCACGAGTAACATAGTCAGTATTGCTGGCAGCGCGGGTTAGCGCGCTGCCAGCAATCACTGTACGGCTTCAGTGATGGGCGGTGGAGATTAAAAATACCACCTCATTGACGACCAGCAGATTGCAAAGCGGCGCGCTGGCGGTCGCGCGTGAAGATCTGCCACGTCACCGCGTCGTCACTCAGGGTAAAAACGGCCGTGGCCAGCGTATTCTCTTCATCCGGGTCCTGTGGCGAGAGACGATAAATCGGGAGCGCGGGATCATGCTGGTCTGAAAGAATAGCCAGTGCCGCCGCACCATCGAGGTGAGATTGCGTCTTCAGCCAGGCGTTTAGCCGCTGCTGGCGTGACCGGGAGCTGTCAGTGATCACCTGCTCAACCGCATCAAGCTGAGGGTGGATAAGGTGATTAGCATGGGCGAAAAGCTCCCGCAGCGGCATAACGGAACAGCCTGTTCCCGTCGCCTCCACGCTAAACAGCCGGCTGTCTCCCAGTTGTCCCACCGTATGGTGAAATGCACCGGCGCGTGGCTCGGTGGTCAGTATGGAGATGGCTTCATCCAGCGTGGCGGAATTCAGCGCGGCGCGGGCTAATATCTGACGCGGTATGCCGTGCGGACGGTGCAAAGCGCGTATGTTATTCACCGTATTCACCACGCCCTTTTCGTTTACGGCGAAGGTATGTCCGCAAATCGACCCTGGGTAGGCAAAACTGGTAAACGCCAGGCCGTCATCCGGGGTAATGCTGACGATGACGCAGTCATGCCGAAGCTGCGGGAAACCGTCTTCATTATGCGCGATAATCAGCTCTCCCTCCGCGGTGCTTCCCGCTACCGTGGTGCAGCCATCAGAGGTTGAGCGCACCAGATCGCCACGGCAGTTCCAGGCAAACACCTCATCAAACGGTGCATCCAGGCCCTCGGCCAATCCCTCCATCTCCTGCCAGATCAGGGGATACTGAGACTGGACCCGCGAGCGCATGCTCCGGGTCTGTTCTGCGTCTTTCATGGCGGTAACGGTTTGCCACAACGCCGTTTGTGTCAGTTTTGCATGCCAGGCTTCGCGGCCGAACGCGCCAAGCGCCTGACCTACTGCAAAAGCGGAACCACGAATGTCTATTTTTTTCATAGTGTTATCATTCACTTCTGTTCAGGATACGTGTTGCAAAAATTCTTTCAGGCGTGGATTGCGACTGCTATTCAGCAGCATATCAGGTGGACCATCTTCGGCAATGGTGCCGCCATCAATAAAGATTAGCCGCGATGCCACATCGCGGGCGAAGCCGATTTCATGGGTCACAATCACCATGGTCATGCCTTCTTCGGCCAGCGAGCGCATAACTTTCAGCACCTCATGACGTAATTCGGGGTCCAGCGCTGAGGTCGGCTCATCGAACAGCATCATTTTCGGTTTCACCGCCAGGGCTCTGGCAATGGCCACGCGTTGCTGCTGACCGCCAGAGAGCTCTGATGGGTAGTGGCTGGCGCGTTCGCGTAAGCCAACGCGGTCCAGTAACGCGAGTGCCTGTTCCCGCGCGGCGGCTTTGCTCTGTTTGCGTACGCGAACCGGACCAAACATCACATTCTCCAGCGCCGTCAGATGGGGGAACAGATGGAACTGCTGAAACACCATCCCGGCTTCACGGCGGATATCACACTCGTTAGCGTGAGGATCGGTAAGATGCATTCCCGCTACCAGCAGCGTGCCGGAGGAAATTTCCTCCAGCTTGTTAATGCAGCGCAGCAGCGTCGATTTGCCCGAACCGGAAGGGCCGATGATCACCACGACTTCGCCAGCATCAATTTTTAAATTGATGTCGTGCAGTACCTGAGTGGCGCCGAAATTTTTTGACACTGCGCTAAATTCAACCATGCTCATAAAATATGGATCCTCTTCTCCAGTTGCTTCAGCAGGAAACTCAGGCACAGCGTCACTAGCAGGTAGATCATTGCCACTGCGGTCCAGACTTCCAGCGCGCGGAAATTACCGGCAATAATTTCTTGCCCCTGACGAGTCAATTCCGCCACACCAATCACAATAAACAGCGAGGTGTCTTTAATACTGATAATCCACTGATTACCTAACGCCGGGATCATACGGCGCAATGCCAGCGGCATAATGACATGCCATAGCGTGCTGCGTTGGGATAATCCCATTGCCAGGCTGGCCTCTCTAAATCCTTTATTAATTGAGAGGATCGCCCCTCGGGTGATTTCTGCAATATAGGCACCCGAGTTAATCACAATGGTCGTAATGGCCGCGGTTACCGGGTCGATATGAATCGGTAGCACCATGGGGAGTGCGAAGTAAATAAACATCACTTGCACCATAATAGGCGTTCCGCGGATTAACTCGACAAAGACTAACGAGACTGTCTTTGATATTTTCCCTCCGAGCGCCCGGCAGGTTCCCGCCAGCAGGCCAATAACAAAACCACCCAATAAACCTGATAGTGAAATAACCAGCGTCAGCTGTAGTCCTTGCAACAACAGCGGCAGGGACTCCCAAATATATTTACTGTCGAAATTCATCATGTTACCCGTTAAGATGCAACGAGGTCGGATCGCTCCGACCTGGCGGGATTATTTTGGCTGTTTAGCAAACCACTTCACGTAAATCTTGCTGTAAGTTCCGTCCGCACGTAACGCCTGCAGCGCTGCGTTGATCTTCGGCGTCAGACTGCTGTTTTTCTGCATCGCAAAGCCGTAGTGCTGCGGCAGAATGCTGTCAGTTTCGCCGGTTGATTTCACTTTTCCATCACCCGCCGTTTTTACGTAATAGAGCACGTTGGGGGAATCATGCACCACGGCGTCAAGGTTACCTGCCTGCAAATCAAGATAGGCGTTATCAATATTTGGGAATTCGACATAATTCGCCTTATATTTGCTTTTCATAAAGCTGGCCGCCGCCGTTCCCTGCTTTAATCCCACTTTCTTTCCTGCTAAATCGCTGAATTTAGTAATGGTATTGTCGCTGCTTTTAACCGCCATTAATAAATCAGCATCATAATAACCGTCGCTGAAATCGACGACCTGTTTACGCGCATCGGTTATCGTAATGCCCGCCATGGCGACATCCAGATTCCGTGATTGCAACCCCGGAATCAGCCCGCCGAAGTCCATCGGGCGTAATTCGTAGCTGACATTCATTTTTTTGGCGATGGCATCCCACAAATCAATATCAAAGCCGACGTATTTATCGCCTTGTTTAAATTCAAAGGGGACAAACGCGGTATCAACGCCAACCGTTAATTTATCCTGCGCTTGTGCCACAAAACTGGCGGAGCAAGCGACCAGCGCTAACGTAACTTTTAATTTAGTCAATAATCCGGACATAATAACCCTCGGCGTCAGTGAAGTAGCGTGCATGAATGTCACCCGGCGAAATACATCGGCGGGGTGGGAAAATAAAATGTTGATATGCAGGGCGCACTTTCATGCGCCAAATTTAAAGCGAAAACTTATGCGGGAATAATCTCATCCCGGGTGTCGGGTACCGGCGTCTGTGCGCCGTTCATAATCATTGAGAGAAAACTGTAATAACCATTGATTCCGATCAGATCCACCACGCCTTTCTCGCCCCACAGCGCGATAGCGTGCTGCCAGGTGGTATCGCTGACCTTCTGCTGCTCATGTAACTCCTTGCAAAAGTGATAAACCACCCACTCATCCGGCTGCAGATCCTCTGGAAGACGTTTTTCATTAATCGCCTGCACCGCCGCAGCAGAAATACCCTTCTCGC
Organism: Enterobacterales bacterium; assembly: GCA_039593635.1. Lineage (GTDB taxonomy): Bacteria > Pseudomonadota > Gammaproteobacteria > Enterobacterales > Enterobacteriaceae > Enterobacter. Next base: position 619,816 of record JBCNOW010000001.1, on the reverse strand, counting down.
GCGCTATCGGCGCATGAATCGCCCACTCTACAGGCTGCGACCAGTGCCGCGCGGTCATCAAAATCGCCAGTTCCGACAGGCGCTGTCCCAGCGCGCTGCGATAACGCAGGTATTCCCCCATGCGTTGTGCATGGGCCATCAGCTCTGGGCTGCGCAGCAGCGGCTCGAAAGGAGGCAGCAGCGCACCGCGGGGCCCGTTGATTATCTCTTCGGCCAACGTACGCTGTTGGTCGTCCCACTCATGCTCCGCCAGCGGCGGTAAACGATTGATCATAATCTGCTGGTCTCTTCGCGAATCACGGTGTTCAGCGTATCCACCACAAAGTCGAGCTGGCCAGGCGTGACAATAAACGGTGGCGCGATCAGGATATGGTCGCCATATTGCCCGTCAATTGTTCCCCCCATTGGATAGACCATCAGCCCACGCGACATACAGTTTGCTTTGATTGCTGCATGCAGCTTCAGGGCTGGATCGAAGGGGGTTTTGCTGGCTTTATCGCGTACCAGCTCAACGCCGGCAAACAAGCCGCGTCCACGCGTATCACCGACGTGCGGTAATTCTCCCCAGCACCTCACGCAATGCGTTGTGCAGGTAAGCCCCCTGTTGCTTAACCGCCTGCAGCAAATTGTCGCGCGCAATCACCTGCTGCACTGCCAGGGCTGCGGAAGCGGCGGTCGCGTGACAAATGTAGGTGTGCCCGTGCTGGAACAGACCGCTACCGGCCTGCAGGGCTGAGACAATCTTCTCGCTCGCTAATACTGCGCCAATCGGCTGATAGCCGCCTCCCAGCCCCTTCGCGATGGTCACCAAATCCGGCACCACATCATCCTGTTCAAAGGCGTGCAATGTGCCGGTGCGTCCCATGCCACACATGACTTCATCCGCGATATAGAGGATGCCGTATTTATCACACAGGTTGCGTACACCTTTAAGATAGCCCGGGGTAGGCGGGGTGGCGCCGGTGGTGGCCCCGACCACGGTTTCTGCACAGAAACCAATAATGGTGTCGGGACCGGCCTCAATAATGGCCTGCTCCAGCTCGTTGAGCAGACGCGTGGTGTATTGCTGCTGGGTTTCGTCTGCGCGGCGGTCGCGATACTCATTGCAGGCCGAAACGCGGATCACGTCGATCAACAAGGGAGCAAACTGGCGGCGGCGCCATTCGTTGCCTCCCACCGCGAGCGCCCCAAGGGTATTGCCATGATAGCTCTGTTTACGGGCGATAAATTTGGTGCGCGACGGCTGGCCGATCTCAACAAAATACTGACGCGCCAGCTTGAGCGCGGTTTCGACCGCTTCCGAACCGCCCGAAACGAAATAAGCATAGTTAAGATCGCCTGGCGCCGTGCGCGTCAACTGTTCAGCAAGCTGTTCAACGGTGTCACTGGTAAAAAAACTGGTATGGGCATAGGCCAGTTGATCGATCTGGCGATGCATCGCAGCCAGCACGTCAGGATGCGCGTGACCTAAACAGGAAACGGCGGCGCCACCGCAGGCATCCAGATACTGTTTTCCCTGTGCATCAAAAATGTACGCCCCCTGTGCGCGTACCGCCACGGCGGGCGTGTTGCGTAGACTGCGGTGAATAATATGGCTCATGCTGGTCCTGCTCCTGAATACGCTTTGCTAATGAAGCGCATCTTGCAGGATCCATTTGTATCACGTCAATTTCATTTTTGATTCAAATGCATTCTGTTTTCTTATGCCAGATGCAAATGAATCATTTTTCAGGGTTTTCCGGGCACCACATAGGCGCCAGAGTTAATTAAGATAGCGTTCAGCATTTTCGATTTTATTCACTGCGTCCCGACCATGGCGCGCGACCAGCATCGCCAGTAAACACTCGGCGAGCCCCATGCCAGACACCACGGAAGGGAAAAACGACGGGCTGTCGATAGAGAACAGCAGCGTGCAATCGGCGGCCTGTGCTAATGGCGAGACGGGAGAATCCGTGATGGCGACGATCGTCGCGCCCGCCTGCTGAGCCGCGCGCAGGACATCGAGCGACTCACGTGAATAGGGGGCAAAGCTGGTGAGTAACAGGCAATCTTGTGCTGTTAATTCGCGGGTGAATACCTCGATATTGCTCGCCAGCCCATCAATGAGCGAGACCTGCCGATTGAACAGTCGATAGACATAAAACAGCGACCAGGCGATAGGAAAGCTGGCCCGGAAACCGCAAATATAGACATTCTCGGCCGCGTCCAGCAGCGTTACAGCCTGCTCCATAGCCTGATGGTTTTCATGCTGTGTAAAAGCCAAATTGGTCTGATGCGCCTGAAACACCTCTTCATACAGCTGCGGCTGAGTGCCTTTAGCGATCAGCTTCTCGGCTTTGGAGACATATGTATCATTGCGCAGCCCGAGTTCATCAATGAATGCGTCTTTGAGTTCACCCCAGCCGTTGTAGCCCAATCGCTGCGCCAACCGCAGCAACGTGGCGGGTTTTACACCGGCTTCACTGGCGAAGGCACGCATTGATAGCACAACCAGTTGATTGGTATTCTGTAGCGAGAACTCGGCAGCACGCTGTAATTCTGCAGACAACTCGCTGAATGTACTGACAATATTTTCCCTTAGATTCATAGCAACGATTCACAGGCTTTGACGTTCAGGTATCTAAACACATTTGAGATCAAGACTCTAGGCGCGGATATCACACCGGAGTGACGGCCTGAAGCAGGGCGCGATGCGTCGCGCCGCGACAATCAGGCTGCTCATGGTGGTTTATTTAACTAAGCGGCCTGTTGTTATTGAGGGCGAACCTGAGGTTAAAAATTTACTTTATTGACGACTCAACACCAGTTTCAGTCCGGCAATGGCGAAACAGCAGGCTAATAGCGCATCTAATCCCCGGCGGATACGACGGTAAAACGCGTTCATTGCTGCAGTGGAAAATATCAGCGCATAGCCGCAAAATACCGCGACGCAAATCGCCGCACAGCCGAGAATAATCAGCGGTAATGTCGAGGCTGCAGCGTCCGGTTTGAGCGCGACGGACATGATCGCGACCCAGGTTAAAATGGCTTTCGGATTACCGACGTGCATCAAAATTCCCTGACGAAATAACGCGCCATACGCAACACGGTGATCGCTGATAACGGTTTTATCGGCAGCGGTGCGGGTTAACGCAGATTTACCGGCTTTGTATGACAGCCACAACAGATATAACCCGCCGCCGATTTTCAACACCAGCAGCAATTGGGCAAACATCGCCAGCACGGTTAATACCCCGCAGGCCGCCAGCAGCGCCCACAGCATTGAGCCGCCAATTACCCCGCCCGCAAGCGCTAAGGCGGCACCGCGCCCTTTATTCATCGCCGTTCCCATAATCGCCATATTACTCGGACCAGGGCTGGCCGTTGCCACAAAATAAGTGGTGTAAATCAGCATTAATTCGTGTGAAAGCGCCATGAAATCCTCTGCAGGTGAAATGTCCTGAACCTGTTATATCGGCTTGCTCAGGAATTTACTATGTCTTGTTGATATGAAGAAATGCCGGACGCTGTTCTATTCTGTGGACTGCTGCATGAGCCAGGCTCTTACTTTTACCACGGCAGAACGCAGCAGCGCTTCGTGGGGCGTAATAAGCCAGTACGCGTGTCCGGTATTCAGCGTATTTGGAAACGGTGCCACCACTTCACCGGATGCCAGATTCGCCTGAACAAATCGCCTGCGCATCAGCGCTACGCCCATGCCGGCAAGCATCGCCAGCCACGCCCCGCTGCCATCGCTATACAAGGGCCCTTTACCGGAATCAATATGCCCGACACCGGCTTCAGCGAGCCAGCGCTGCCAGTCTTCCCGGTGCATATCATGCAGTAACGTGACGCGACCGAGTGCGGCAAGTGCCGGCGGTTCCCCCAGCTGCTGCGCCACAGCAGGAATGCAGACTGCAAGGTAGTCGTCGTCGATCAGCTTCTCACTCACGCAACCTTCACAGAAACCATTACCATGCCGTACGGCCAGGTCGATACCATCCGTGGCGAAAGACTGAATGCGGGAAGTGGCACTGATGCGCAGGTCGATATCCGGACAGGCACGTTCAAAATCAGCCAGTCGCGGCAGCAACCAGTGAGTCGCAAATCCGGTGGTGCAGGCCAGCGTGATGGTATTTTTTTGTGTCTCCTGCACCAGCGTTTCAGTGGCTTCACGAATCAGGCTGAAAGCCGAAGCAATCGAGTAGTAATAGCCCTGACCGGATGCCGTCAGCGCCAGCTTGCGTCCATTTCGCTGAAACAGGGGCAGGCCCAGTTGCCGTTCCAGTTCCCTGATGTGCAGGCTGATCGCGCCGGGCGTGACGTGCAACTCCTGGCCTGCAAGGGTCATGCTGAGATGCCGGGCAACGGATTCGAACGCCTTCAGGGCGTTAAGAGAAGGCAGGCTGTTTCGCATCGTTTAGTTTTCCTAAAAAACAGGCAGAAATTAAATCGTTTTTATTTCCGCTCCGTCAACGTTATTAATAGGCATATAGCACGCGATGCCGTGTCGTTTTTATTTAAAAACTGTTGAGTTATATTGAAATTTTCAGAGAGAGTACCGTTTCACGCACCACACCTCCACACGGAAAAATGAGCAGCGACCAGGCCCTTTAGGCGATTAACCTTAAGCAGGCTTGAGTTTTTATCGTGTCAGGGAGGCAATAAATGGAGACAGGATGCAGATGAAGGATATCGATGTTGGATTTACCCACGTTGCGTTTATGGTGAGGGATCTGGAGAAGAGCATGGATTTCTACCGCCGCTATGCAGGAATGAAGGTGATACACACCCGTGAACCTGACGTCCCGGCTGCCCGCAAGGTGGCATGGCTGAGCGATCATACCCGCCCTTTCGCACTGGTTCTGGTGCAGGCGGATGACGTGTCAGATACGCCACTGGGTAAATTTGGACACTTAGGCATTGCCTGTGCGTCACGCGAAGAGATCGATCGTAAAACAGCGATGGCCGTCGCCGAAGGCGTGTTACGTAAAGCCCCTGAAGAGGCTGGCGAACCGGTGGGATATTACGTATTTTTTGCCGATCCTGATGGCAATACGCTGGAGCTGTCTTTCGGGCAGCGCGTCGGGCTTGAAGCGATACGCACCGCTCCCGGTTTAGTTTAACCCGCCTGCACGCAAGCAGCGGAGAACATATGGCGCTGACGTTGCCGATTTATACTCAACGCCTGCTGTTGCGCAAGCTGACAGTGGCTGATTTGCCGCATCTGTCGCGCTATCGCAATCTGCCAGACGTTGCTCGTTATCAAAGCTGGGAAGAATTTACCCGGCAGGACGCTGAGAAATTATATGCGCAGCAGGATGCGCTGCCGTTCAACAGCGATAACACCTGGTTTCAGCTTGCCGTAGCACACCAGGAAGACAACCGGCTGATAGGGGACATCGGAATTCATTTTTTTGATGAAGGAAGACAAGCTGAACTCGGCATGACATTTGATGCCGGATATCAGAAACAGGGTTTTGCGCTTGAAGCAATGAGTGCCATCGTTACTCTGCTTTTCACGCAGTTTGCAAAACACCGGCTTACAGCCGTAGTAGACACACGTAATATTCGCGCCATAAACCTGCTGGAAAAGCTGAATTTTCGCCGTGAAGCGCACTACCGGCAGAATATTTTTTTCAAAGGGATGTGGGGCGATGAATATCTTTATGCGCGGCTGGCCAGCGATTAGCGCAGATATTGCGTTAAGCCATCGCGTAGGCATGTTAAGGAGGCGTTGTGACAATTAGCGAAGTAAGCAAGGAAGAGTATCACTTACTGATTCAGGTCTGGGAGGCTGCCGTCCGGGCAACGCATCATTTCCTGAATGAACAGGATATCCTGCGGCTCAGAAAGCTTATTCTGGAAAATTATTTTGATGCTGTTGTTTTAAGAAAAGTGAGCGATGAAAACCATGACATTGTCGGATTCATCGGCGTGCAGGATGAGAATATCGAGATGCTTTTCGTCTCGCCCGCTCATCACAAAAAAGGGATCGGTGCACGGTTAGTCCATTACGCTATCCGTCATCTTTCAGCGAAGAAAGTGGACGTTAACGAACAAAATACCGCTGCGCTCGGGTTTTATCAGCATCTGGGCTTTCAGGTGACTGGACGGTCTTCCGTTGATGGTGAGGGGAAACCGTTTCCCCTCCTCCATCTGAAGCTGATGCAATAATCCGGCACAGGAATCAGGAGAAAAAATGAACGGAAGTTGTCTCTGTAAACGTGTGCGCTACGAATGCGATCGCCTGGCGGGCAGCATTACGCATTGCTGCTGTCATACCTGCAGGAAAGCGCACGCCGCCGCTTATACCTCCACAGCGCGCGTGCGGCGTGAGGATTTCAGGTGGACCCAGGGAGAAAAATTTCTGACGGCATTTAATTCTTCCCCGGATAAGTTGCGTTATTTCTGTTCAGTCTGCGGATCTCATCTGATGGCTGAAAGACCTCATCAGAGCCACGTGATTCTGCGTGTGGCCACGCTGGACGACGATCCCGCTCAGACGCCGGTTTCCTATATCTGGTGCTCGCACACCGTGCCGTGGCTAACAGAACGCGACGATGTGCCTCAGTATCAGCAGGATAAAGAGACATGATGGCTGGTCAAAACGCCGCTGGCTGCGCGCCGCATTAAAATTCAGTATTATAGCGGTTCCTGCCGCTGACCCGAGTGAGTGCCCTGCCCGCTATGACTGACCACAATGCGCTGTTGGCGCGGTTGACCACCACGCTGGCGACAGAGAGTCGCACGCCGCTGTATAAACGCTTTGCCAGTGCGATTAAAGATGCGGTGCGCGATGGCACGCTGGTGCACGAGGAGATCCTGCCGGGCGAGCGCGAGTTCAGCCAGTCGCTGAACATTTCACGCATCACCGTGCGTAAAGCCATGGACAAGCTGGAAAAAGAGGGCGTCGTGTTCCGTTCCCGCGGCTACGGCACGCAGATTTGCAGCCAGTTTGAATATTCACTCAAAGAGCCAAAAGGATTGTCGCAGCAGGCGGTGCTGCGCGGTAAAACGCCGGACACCGTGTGGATCAATAAAAGCAAAATTGCCTGTAGCGCAGAGATCGCCGAAAAGCTGGGGCTGAGCACGGGCAGCGATGTCTATCTGCTGAAACGTATTCGCTATGTTGACCGCCAGGCGGTCTCGGTTGAAGAGTCATGGGTGCCGGCGCGCTACATTGCCGATGCCGATGAGATTGGTATTTCGCTGTATGACTATTTTCATCGCCAGCAGATCCTGCCGGTGAAATCCCAGAGCCGGGTCAGTGCGCGTATGCCGGACGAAGCCCTGCAGCAGCAAATTGCCCTGCCCGCCAATGTGCCGGTGCTGGTGATTAAGCAGCTGGCACTCGACGCACAGGGCAATCCGCTGGAGTACAGCATCAGCTACTGCCGCAGCGATATGTACGTGTTTATTGCTGAGTAAGGCGTTGCTGCCAGTAAGCGCGCAGTGTGGCACGATCGGGCGCACAGTCGCCGCCGCGCCGGGAAACCACATACGACGCCACTGCGTTGCCCAGCGCAACGCTCTCCGCCAGTGACCAGCCGGACGCTAATCCCGCCAGTAATCCGCCAGCATGGCTGTCGCCCGCGCCGATAGTATCGACCACCGTAGTCGCCAGTGCGGGCACCCAGCCCTGCGCCTCAGCGTCGATGTATCCGGCACCTTCGCTGTCCAGCCTTAACACCATTGCGCCGCCAAACTGCTGCTGCCAGCGCGCCATCAGCTGATGGGCGTCGAAAGGTTCAGATGCGCGCAGACGCTCATGCCACAGCAGCTCCGCTTCCTGCCTGTTCACTGTAATCAGTGGCTGCAGCGCCATGATGCGCGCAAACTGCGCCTCGCCGATATCCGCCAGCCGCGGGCCAAAATCCACCAGCAGCTGATACGGCTGTGCCTGCTGCTCCAGCCAGTCGATCAGCACCTCGCCGCTTTTGCTGGTGAGCTGATAACCGGAGAGATAGATCCAGCGCTGCGCCGGCTGCGGCAATGTGCGCAACAGCGCGGCGTCCCATTGGTTTTCCACGCCACTGACGGAAAGAAAGGTGCGCTCGCCATCCGGCTCGACCAGCGCCAGACACCAGCCATTATCACCGTGCGCATTTTCCAGTACGCTCTGCACACCGTATTCCGCCAGCTTCTGTCGCACGATACTGGCCCAGATGCCGTTCCCCAGCGGCAGCGCGTTGATGGATGGAATGCCGAGACGATGCAGCGCAATGGCGACGTTAAGCGCACAGCCGCCAACGTTCACGCCCTGCTGATGCAGTTCGATGTCGCTGCCGCGATACGGCAACGTCCAGGCATCGGCAATCACATCCACTACCGCCGCCCCCACCACGCACACCGGCAACCGGCCCGCCAGTCGGGACAGATCGTCAGGCGTCAGCATAGGCGGCCTCGCGCTGCTGGCGGAAACGGACAAACGCGCGGCTGTAATGGGTGAAATCCAGCGCGTTAGCGGCATCCAGTTCCGCTTTTAGCTGCGCATCGATCGCGTCGATACCGTGCAGCGCGCCGCAGATGGCAGTCGCCATCGCGCCGATGGTGTCCGTATCGCCGCCCAGATTGGCGCACAAAATGGCGCAGCGGTTGGGATCGGTCCCCGCCAGTTCCACCATCGCAATGGCCGCCGGAACGGATTCGATGGTGCTGGTGCCGGCACCGACCAGATCGTAGATCTGCTGCATGGTCGACTCAGTGCCCCTGCCCTGCGCCACCACCTGCAACGCCAGTTCGATGCGGGCCGCCAGCGCCGCACTGAAAGTGGTGACGCGCCGCTCCTGCGCCGCGCGGGCAATCGCCGGCAGTGCATCGACGATCGTTGCTGCCAGTCGCTACCGTCGATGGCGCGGGAGACTGCCCAGGCAATCACCACGGCACCGGCGATGGCGAGGTCGGATTTATGCGTCGGGCTGGAGGCCAGCGCGACCTGCATCAACAAAAGGTTCCAGCCGCGTCGCCGGGAGCAGGCAGCCCAGCGGGGAGGCGCGCATCGCCGCCCCGTTGGTCACGCCGTTGTTGTCCAGCTCGCTGACCGGCTTACCGTCCCGGATCGCGTTAAGCGCGATTTTGGAGGTCGGCCCAAGCACGTTTTTGTTAAAGGCATCGAACGCTTGCGCCCAGTTCAGAATATGCTTGCCGATGACGTCCGCGTTAATCTCGCCGTCGCACTCGATAATCGCATCGGCCAGGCACAGCGCCATCGAGGTATCGTCGGTGAACTCCGCCCGGCCGAAATAGCAGGCCGCGTTATTTTCTGCCGGGCCGGGTAAGAAGCGGTCGATCCAGCCGAAGTGCGCTTTGACGCGCTTTCTCGGCCACAGCTCCGACGGCATGCCCATCGCATCCCCTAACGCCTGCCCGTAAAGGGCCCCGAGAATACGGTCTTGTTTCATTTAACTTCCCCTTGTGTCAGCGCGGTATCGCCATCAACCACCTCAATTGCGGTGATCTCTTTATCCGATTCGCGGAAAAACAGCATAAACAGCACGGCAATCACGGCAATCATGATTGCGCCAAATGCCCACATTCCGGCCCAGTTGAAGGTCAGCCCATTCACCGGCTCTTTATATGCGAACATTTTTTCCATCATCACGCCGCCCAGGCGGTAACCCAGCAGGCTACCAAAGCCCTGGCAGCACAGCGTAATCAGGCCTTGCGCGGCGGTACGCATGTGCACCGGCGCTTTTTTATCCACGTAGATGTACGCGGTAACGTAGTAGAAGTCGTAGCTCACGCCGTGCAGCAGAATGCCGAGGAACAGCAGGGCGTAGGTGAAGTACTGTTCCGCACCGCCGTAAACAAAGAAGCCGTAGCGGATGGCAGCGGTAATAAGCCCCAGCAGCAAGACCTTCTTAATACCAAAGCGTTTGGTAAAGAACGGCAGCGCCAGCATAAAGAAGATTTCGGAGAACTGGCCGAGCGTCATCCAGCCGGTGGCGTTTTTCATGCCCACTTCGGTGAGATAGCCGTTGGCGAAGATGTAGTAGAACGCCAGCGGCATGGCGAACAGGAACGAGCAGAAGAAGAACACGAGGAAGTTTCTGTCGCGCAGCAGGATCAGCGCATCCAGGCCGAGCGCCACGCGCAGGCTGAACCAGCTTGCCGGTGCTTTTGGGTTCGGTGTGCTCGGCAGGAACAGGGCAAACAGGCCAAGCAGGAGCGAACTGGCCGCGGTCATCAGCAGCGGGATATTGGTGGCGGAGATATCGCTATAGCCCAGCATCTGCGGCAGGAACCCGCAGGCCAGGCCGGAGGCGATCCAGCCGATAGTGCCCATCACGCGGATGCGCGGAAAGTCGCGCTCCACGTCATCGACGTGGGCGAAGGCAATACTGTTGGTCAGCGCAATGGTCGGCATATAGGTGAGGGAGTAGACCAGCAGCAGCGGGAAGAAGGTGCTGAACTGGGTTTGCTGTGCGGCGAAGTACATCAGAATCGCGCCGGCAAACATCAGCACCGACAGCACTTTCTGCGCCGGGAAGAAACGGTCAGTTAGCGAGCCGACCAGAATCGGGGACAGGATGGCAGCAATGGCGGTACAGGCGTAGGACCAGGCGATCTCCACCGGCGAAAAGCCGCTTTTGCTCAGAAACGCCCACAGCGGCACAAACCACGCCCCCCAGATAAACCATTCAAAAAACATCATGAATGACAGTTGGACTTGTAGTTTTCATCGAAATAGACTCCCCGGTGTTGGTAGAACCAATCTAGCACCAGAATAGATACCTTTATAATACCTTTAGCTGATAGTTTGAGCTATCCCACAAGATTTTTACCTTATGGATAACCGATTAGCGAGGAGGATTGAGTGCGGGTGGGGGTTACGGTCTGGCGGGGTGTGGAGCTGCATTCTGCGGCTGTGAGGCGGTCGCCATGAATGGCGTAATCCTTGTCAGTTATTTTTGAATTTGTACATAAATGATTGCACTTATCGTAGCGGCGCAATTTATTGCGCGATGAATCGCGCCGCTACGAATTTGTGCGTATTGCAGTTTCTGAACTATTCGGCATTACGCCATCGATGGCAATCCATCAGCGATCGTTCAAATAGGTAAGGTATTCGCTACCGGTTCACCAGCTTCGCTGGCAGCGCGACCACCAACAGCGAGCTGAGCAGCAGACACACGGCGAAGAACCACAGCGCGCCGTTGCTGCTGCCGGTGAGGTCCAGCGCCACACCCATCACCGAATTACTCACCAGTCCGGCGATATTGGCGATCGAACAGGCCAGAGCAAAACCCGCTGCCGCTGCCGTGCCTTTCAGGAACGTAGCGGGCAGACTGAAAAACACCGGCACCGCCCCGATAATCATCGCCTGTGCAATTGAGAACAGCAGCACGGTCATCGCCACGTTATGAGCAAAGAAGGTGCTGGTGCCCATCGCTGCCGCGCCAATAATAAACGGAACAATAATATGCCAGCGGCGTTCACGCAGGCGGTCTGAGCTGGCACCAATCGCTAGCATACCAATCAACGCCGCCAGGCTGGGGATCGCCGTCAGATAGCCAATGGTGGTGATATCGGTGGTGCCGGCATTCTTGATAAAGGTCGGCATCCAGAAACCCATGGCGTAAGCGCTGAGCAGAATCGAGAAATCGATGCCGCCGAGCATCACCACGCGAATATTCAGCAGACCATCGCGCAGGCTGTGTTTCAGCCCTTTGGCGTCACCTTCGTCGCGCGCCAGTTCGCGCAGCACCGCCTGCTTCTCACTGCTGCTGAGCCAGCTGGCGCTCTCGACGCTGTTCGGCAGCAGCCAGAACGTCAGCACACCCAGTAATACGCTGGGCAGACCTTCCAGCAGAAACAGCCACTGCCAGCCGCGCATGCCGTAAACCTCATGAAAATGCCCCATGATCCAGCCGGAAAGCGGTCCGCCAATCAGGCTGGAGAGCGGCAGGCCAATCATAAACAGCGCAATGATGCGGCTGCGGCGCCACGAGGGAAACCATTTGGTGAGATAGAACAGCACGCCAGGCAGAAAACCGGCTTCGGCCGCGCCGAGGAAAAAGCGGATGATGTAGAACTGGGTCGGCGTTTGCACCAGCAGCGTGGCGGTCGAGAGCAAACCCCAGGTAATCATAATGCGCGCGATCCAGATCTTTGCGCCGACCCGCTGCAGGATCAGGTTGCTCGGCACTTCAAACAGGATATAGCCGACAAAAAACAGCCCGGCACCCAGACCAAACGCGGTCTCGCTCAGCGCCAGATCGCTCGCCATCTGTAGTTTGGCCAGGCCGATATTGATGCGATCTAGGTAGGCCGCGAGATAACACAGGCAGAGAAACGGAATCAGCTTCCAGGTGATTTTGCGATAAATCGAAGCGGTGTCTTCGGCTGCCAGCGCAGCAGGACGGGTTGAAACGTCAGTCATGGTGTTCTCCGGGCGCAATAACCCCGTCGTCGGGGAGATGTTGTTATGCGTCTCAGCCGCAGCCGAAACGGACTGTTTGTGCGCACTCCGTGCAGGTGAAACGCGCCCTTAACGGGCGCTGAACTTCCCGAGATACTCCAGCGCCGCGGCTTTACTTACCACGTCGCCATATTTACTGTCGATATCAAACAAATTGGCCTGATGCGGCGCATCATGGCGATCGCCCACGCATTCGCGCACCACCATGGCGCGAAAACCGTATTGCAACGCATCCACTGCGCTGGCACGGATGCAGCCGCTGGTGGAGCAGCCGGCGATCAGCAGCGTATCGATGCCCTGCGCCACCAGCATCGATGCCAGAGACGTGCCAAAAAACGCGCTGGCATACTGTTTTGTGATCACCACTTCTGCGGCAAGCGGCTGCACCGCCGGACAAAACGCGGCGAGCGGATTGCCCTCCACCATGTCACGCATTACCGGAGCTTTCTGCACCCAGATCCCGCCGTCCTGCTGATGCTGCGGATGGTAGCGAATCTGCGTATGGATCACCGGAATCGCGCACTGGCGCGCCGCCGCCAGCAGGCCCTGTGCGGCGGCCACCGCCTCTACCACGCCCGGGGCAAACAGCGCGGCGCCCGGGGTGGTGTAACCCTGCAGAAAGTCGATCATCAGCAGCGCCGGACGCTGACCAAAACCGATGCGGTTGCCCCAGACACCGGCGTAGTTATCACTGACACTCTGGCTCATGGTTTCTCCTTACCACGCACCGGACAGCAGTGCGCCCGCGCCCGGTACCACCGGCTCCAGCTCCAGCGCCTTCAGCAGAGCATACGTGGTGGCAATGGCGGCCGTAATTACCGGCTTGCCGGTCTGCGCCTCCACTTTTGCCACCGCCGGCAGCGATGGCATCTGCACGCAGGCCGACAGCACCACCACATCAACATCCGTCAGCGTCATGTCCGCCACGATGCCGGGTAAATTGGCCGGGTCGTGGCGGGCGACGGCGAGGTTATCGGCAATTTCCAGTGCGCGCCACTGCTTTACCTCAATCCCTTCGCGCTGGATGTAATCCACCACCAGCTCGGTCAGCGGCTTCATGTAGGGGGCCACCAGCGCGATCTTCTTCGCGCCCATAATATGCAGCGCATCGACCAGCGCGCCGGCACTGGTGATCACCGGTGCCAGCGCCTCGTTGTCACGCGTGACCTGCGTCAGACGCTGCTGAGACTGGCGATGATAGCCCGGGCCCATCGCCATGATCGCTACCAGACAGGCATAGCCAAGCACGTCAACGCGCGCGTCGGACAGCTCCAGCGCACAGCGGTCGGACTCTTTATCCATCGCCGCCAGCTCATCTTTATTGACATGTTTCATGCGCATACGGCTGGAGTGGAAGGTAAACCGCTCCGGGCGAATCAGCTGGCGCGCCTGCAGCATGGCGGGAATTTCGGTTTCCATGGTGATGTTGGAACTCGGCACAATCTGGCCGATACGATACGAACGCGTCATGGCTGCGTCTCCGGAGTCAGTGAGGGGCCAAGGAAGGTGCCAAAGGCATTGAAGAAACCGTGAAAATCATCCCACGGGATCATGTGACCAGCGCCGGCTACCCGGCTGATCTCAATGGTCGGGAGCAGCTCGCGGATTTCGGCTTCATCTTCCGCCTGAATGACGCCGCCCTTGCCTGCCACCATCAGCAGGGTTTTTGCCGGCAGCTGAGGGAAATATTGATGGATATCGAGCTGGTGAAAATCGTCATAGGCGCGACGGATGGCCGGCGTATAGCAGGTATGCAGCCACTCGGCGCGCAGCTGACGCTGGTCATCGCTCCAGGCCGGGCAGTATTGCTTCATGGCTTCAGCATCCATGCCGCGCTGCGCGTCGCGAATGGAATCTTCATACCACGGCCACTGACCCGGATAGAGACGCCGGCCCGGTCCGGAAACCGGCGGATCGATCAGCGACAACGACAGCACGCCGGCCGGCTGTTTCACCGCCGCACGCATGATGAAGCGCGCGCCCATCGAATGGCCAACCAGGTGATAGCGCGTCAGCCCCAGCGCATCCGCGAAGGCGTTGATGTCATCGGCGCAGCTCTCCATGCCGTAATCCAGCCCTTCACCGCTGCTGGAGAGCCCGCGACCGCGCACGTCCAGTACCCAGGTATCAAAATGCTGCGCAAAAACTTCCGCCACAAAACCCCAGGTGATCGCCGGGCTGGTGATACCCGGTACGAGGATCAGCGCGGGCCCGCTGCCGCCGTAGCGCAGATAGTGCTGGCGAATGCCGTTGGCCTGTACCTGACCGCCGTGCATAAAACGGCTCATGAGGTCACCTCGCTTTTCAGCGGCGCGGCAAACACGTCGTAGCCGTAAACCCAGGCCGGATCTTCCTGGGTACGCAGGAAAGTATTGGCGTTAGAGACGGCCTGCACGCGCGACGCGCGTTCTTTGCGGTTGGCTTCATACAGGCGGAACGCGGTGCGATAATCATCAAGACCGGTCTCCGTCAGGCAGCGCGACAGCATGGCGGCATCTTCGATGGCCATCGCAGCGCCCTGCGCCATGTGCGGTTTCATCGGATGGCAGGCATCACCCAGCAGCACAATGCGCCCTACGCTCCATACCGGCAATGGCTGACGGTTGAGCAGCGGCCATTTGGTGACCGATTCGCTGCACTCGATCAGCGCCTGTACCACCGGATGGTAGTGACCAAAGGTTTCCAGCATCTCCTGCTGACTACTTTCAACGAAGCTGCCTTTGATATCCCACGCCGGGTGCGGCACCCCGGAGACGTAATAATATTCGTCGCGCGCTTTGGTGGT
This sequence comes from Enterobacterales bacterium, assembly GCA_039593635.1. GTDB lineage: Bacteria > Pseudomonadota > Gammaproteobacteria > Enterobacterales > Enterobacteriaceae > Enterobacter. The sequence goes on along the minus strand of JBCNOW010000001.1, from coordinate 604,628 downwards.
GTAATAAACCATCAGATGACGATCTTCAGACCACCACTTGACGCAATCTTCAAAGCTAAGGTTGTATTTGCGCAGTTGTTCGCCACGGATTAGCGCACGGTGCGCCACCCAGCCGCTGTAAGTGGGCGCTTCCACCCCCAGCAGATGCTCACGCAGTTTTGAGTTGATGCCATCCGCGCCAATCACGATATCCGCGCGCGCTTCGCCGCCGTCCTGAAAACGCAGCACCACATCGCTGCCGCTGTCCTCGACGCTGCTCAGGCACTTGCCGAACTGGACACTGCCCGGCTGCAGACTGGTCATCTGCATGGCCTGCAAATCGCCCCGGTGCACCGTGACATAAGCCGCACCGTACTCTTTGCGCGCATAAGCGCCCAGCGGAATACGTGACAAATACTCCCCGGTCTCGCCGTCGCGGCTGAACCAGAAATCGGGGTGCGAAGCCAGATCCTCCAGCTGCTGTTCGATGCCCATGCGGCGAAACACCTTGAGCACGTTCGGCCCCATGTGGATGCCGGCACCCAGACGGGAGAAAGCCGGGCTTTGTTCATAAACCGTGACATGAAATCCCGCTTTCTGTAACAGCGAGCCGGCGGCAAGCCCGCCCAGCCCGGCGCCGATCACCGCGATGCGTTTCATATTGCTCATATTTTCCTCTCACACTGACGCTGATTTGAAGGTATGCACGCGGATAAACGATCAAACCCGACGCTGAATTTATAGTGCATACACTTTAATTATTGAGGTTATGACACTGTTAAAAGCAACCGTATTTACAGTGAAAACTCGATAACATGATGTTAATCACAGCCTGATGATAAGGTTAAATAGGCTTTTCTTATGTCAAAAAGAAATGCTTGCACTGTTCTTCGCAACACGTCTATAACAAACACATAAAGCGTATTCGCTATAAATAGCTGAAGTTTTGCGCAGCAAATTGTCTGACATCTAACCCTGAGAGGAAACCGCTATGGCAGTAAATCAGAGCCAGTTAGGCCAGATGTTCGAGCAGGTTTTACGGCTGTCGAAAGTCGACGCCAGCCAGAGTGTCGCCATCCTGAAAAGTCACTATTCCGATGCACGCACCGTGCAGGCCGCCACTGATGCTGCACTACGATTGGGCGCGAAGGTGTACTGCATTGAGCTGCCGGCCTTCAATCACCCGACGGCAATGGGTAACGACATGACCGCCTACTGCGGTGATACCGCGCTTACCGGCAACATTGCCGCACAGCGCGCGCTGGAAGCGGCGGACCTGATCGTCGATACCATGATGCTGCTGCATTCGCCGGAGCAGGAGCAAATCCTGAAAACCGGGACGCGAATTTTGCTGGCGGTTGAGCCGCCGGAAGTATTGGCACGAATGTTGCCCACTGAAGAGGACAAGTCGCGCGTGCTGGCCGCGGCGGCAGTGCTGGAAAAAGCGCGCATGATGACGGTGAAGTCGCCGGCCGGCAGTGATTTTCGCGCCCCGCTCGGCCAGTACCCCACGGTAACGGAATATGGCTACGCGGATGAGCCGGGCCGCTGGGATCACTGGCCGAGTGGCTTCCTGTTTACCTGGCCGAATGAAGATCAGGCTGAAGGCGTGCTGGTGCTGGACGTCGGCGACATCCTGCTGCCGTTTAAATCTTACGCGCGTGAACGCATCACGCTGGAGATCGAGAAAGGTTTTGTCACCCGCATTCACGGTGGCTTTGAAGCCGAGTATCTGCGCGATTACATGCGCTACTTCAACGATCCGGAAGTGTACGGTATTTCCCACATCGGCTGGGGGCTGCAGCCGCGCGCGCAGTGGACAGCGATGGGATTACACGACAAAAACGACGGCATGTGTATGGACGCGCGCGCCTTTTACGGCAACTTCCTGTTTTCGACCGGACCGAACACCGAAGTGGGCGGTAAGCGCAAAACGCCGTGCCATATGGACATTGCTCTGCGCCGCTGCGACATCAAAGTGGACGATTTGCTGGTGGTGGCGGAAGGTGAAGTGGTGGCACCGGAGGCCTCACGCGCGCGTTAATCGTGCGCAGGGAACGGCTGTCAGCGCAGTGACAATGCATTACACTGCCTGACAGTTTCCGGGAAAAAGGATAAAGGCATGTCGCACCAGCAGGATCCGCGCGCAGACCAGCGCTATGACTATACCGAGCAGGTTGGCCATCTGTTGCGCAAGGTGTATCAACGCCATGCGGCGATTTTTCAGCAACACGTCGGTGATTCACAGATAACCGCCGTGCAATTTATTACCCTCTGTGCGCTGCGCGATCGCGGTCCGAGCGCACAGAACGATTTAGTGCGTTATACCGCCGTCGATCAGGCCACCATTCGCGGTGTGGTTGAGCGTCTTAAGGCGCGCGATCTGGTCAGTCTGGGTCCCGATCCCACCGACAAACGCAAAGTGATTGTCATGCTGACCGATGCAGGCCTCCGCCTGATTGACAGCACGACTGACAACGCGATGCGCATCACCGAAATGACTTACGGGCAGCTGAATCCGGCCGAACGGGTCGCGCTGATTTATCTGCTGAAGAAAATGCTGGACGATACGAGCCAGCCCTAACCCGGGGCGCTTAGCCGCCTCGCTAAGGCGGTTAATAATGAAAATGCTGGCACATCAGACTGCCACACCTGTTTCACCTGCATCCACGTGCCATTACGCCCTTGAGGTGAACGGCGCGACTCACTCCATCAGCAGCTATCGCGATACCTCGCTGCTGCTGGTGCTGCGTAATCAACTCCAGCTTAACGGACCCAAATATGGCTGCGGCCTGGGCGAATGCGGCGCCTGCACCGTGCTGATCGATGGCGTTGCCGCGCGCGCCTGCGTCATCCCGGCGTATGGCGTGCGTCAGCGCGCTATCACCACGCTGGAAGGGCTGGGCAACCGCGAAGCACTGCACCCGGTGCAGCAGGCGTTTATCGAGGCGCAGGCCGCACAATGCGGTTACTGCCTTAACGGCATGATCATGACCACCGCCGCGCTGCTGCGCGCTCAGCCCTGCCCTAATGACCGGCAGATACGTGCGGCGCTGAGCGGTAATCTGTGCCGCTGTGGCACCCATCAGGAGATCCTGTGCGCGGTGAAGCGCGCCATCACCTTATGCCTGCAGCAGGCGGAGGCGGCATCATGAGTGCGGCTAACGTCCCCACGCAGCAGCAGTTGCTGGCAGCCAGCGACATCCTGTTGATTGTCGATGAGATTCAGCCACCGCCAGGGCTGGTACCCAAAGGCCAGACGCCGACGCTGAAAGCCAAAGAGCGCGCACTGTTTCTGGCTATTGACGGTTCCGGCAGCGTCTGGGCCTTCAATGGCCATGTCGATCTCGGTACCGGGGTGAAAACCGCGCTGACGCAAATCGTCGCCGAAGAGCTCAGTCTGCGCATGGATCAGGTACAAATGGTGCTGGGCGATACGCTGCGCGTGCCCAACCAGGGTGCCACCATCGCCAGCGCCACGTTGCAAATTTCTGCCGTACCACTACGTAAAGCGGCTGCAACGGCGCGCCAGTGGCTGCTACAGCAGGCCGCCGCGCGCTGGCAGCTGCCGGTGGAGAGCATCACGCTGGACAGCGGTTTCCTGCAGCACCCCGGCGGTAAGCAATTGTCATTTGCCGAACTGGTGCAGCAGCAGCGCAGCATCGTGCCGATTGATCATCAGGTAACACTCAAGCCCGCCAGTGAATATCGCTTAGTTGGTACCAGCTCGGCGCGGGTAGATATTCCCGCCAAAGCCACCGGCGAACTGACGTGGGTGCATGACCTGCGCGTGCCCGGTATGCTGCACGGCCGGGTCATTCGTCCACCGTATGCGGGCTATGACACCGGCAGCTTTGTCGGCACCTCATTGCTCAGCATTGACGAAAGTTCGATCGCGCATCTCGAAGGCATCGTGAAAGTGGTGCAGATCGCGGATTTTGTCGGCGTGGTGGCCGAGCGCGAGGAGCAGGCCATCGCCGCGATGGACGCATTACAGGTGCGCTGGAAGCCGTGGGAACACAGCCTGCCAGACCTGCGCGATATCGAACAGGCTATTCGTGATAATCCCCGCACTTCGCGCGTGGTGCATGACAGCGGTGAAGTGGATGCCGCGCTGGCGAATGTCGCGCAGCGTTTTACCCGCAGCTATGTCTGGCCCTATCAGCTGCATGCGTCGATTGGCCCTTCCTGCGCGGTGGCCGACTATCAGCCCGATTCGCTGCAGGTGTGGAGCGGCACGCAGAACCCGCACCTGCTGCGCGCCGATCTGGCATGGCTGCTGGAGAGGCCGGAAGAGACGATTGAAGTGAACCGCATGGAAGCTGCCGGTTGCTACGGTCGCAACTGCGCCGATGACGTGGCCGCCGATGCGGCGCTACTGTCACGCGCAGTAGGCCAGCCTGTGCGGGTACAGCTGACGCGCGCCCAGGAACACGTCTGGGAGCCGAAAGGCACTGCACAGCTGATGGAGGTGGATGGCGGGCTGGACGCGCAGGGCAATCCTCAGGTGTATGATTTCACTACATCTTATCCGTCCAACGGCGCACCCACCCTTGCGCTGCTGCTGACCGGCCGCGTCGATCCGGTGGCGCTGGCGTATGAAATGGGCGATCGCACCTCCATTCCACCTTACGATTTTCCCCATCTGCGCGTCACCATTGAGGACATGGCGCCGATTGTGCGCGCCTCGTGGATGCGCGGCGTTTCAGCCCTGCCCAACACCTTTGCCCATGAATCCTATATGGATGAGCTGGCCCACGCGGCAGGCGTCGATCCGGTGGAGTACCGGCTGCGCTACATTCAGGACGATCGCGCCGCCGAGCTAATGCGCGCCACCGCTGCGCGCGCAGACTGGACGCCGCGCACCGCCATTCAGCAGACCGCAAGCGAACCCGGCATTTTGCGCGGACGCGGTTTTGCCTACGCACGCTACATTCACAGCAAATTTCCCGGCTTCGGTGCCGCCTGGGCTGCCTGGGTCGCGGATGTCGCGATTGATAAGCAGAGCGGCGAGATCGCCGTTACGCGCATCACCGTGGGCCATGATGCCGGCATGATGATCAACCCGGAAGGGGTAAAGCATCAGATTCACGGCAATGTCATTCAGTCCACCAGCCGGGTGCTCAAAGAACAGGTGACGATTGAAAGCAACCTGATCGCCAGCCAGGAATGGGGCAGCTACCCGATCCTGACGTTTCCGGAAGTGCCGGATATCGACGTGATGATGGTGCCGCGCCCGCACGAACCGCCGCTGGGCGCGGGGGAATCCGCGTCGGTGCCCAGCGCCGCGGCCATCGCTAACGCGGTGTTTGATGCCACCGGTATCCGTTTTCGCGAATTGCCCATTACCGCTGACAAACTGCGTCAGGCGCTGAACGGCCCCGATCCGCAGCCGGAGCCACAGCTGGCCGCACCGGTCAGCACCGCCCGCCGCCGCAGCCGAAAATGGGCGCTGGGTGGCGTAACAGGATTGCTCGGTCTCGCCGCTGGCGTGGCGATTAACGCGCTGCCGTGGCGCGCACCGATTGCGCCCGTGACACCCCCGGCCGCCGGAAGCTGGTCGGCAGAGATGCTGGAACGTGGCCGTCAGGTGGCCGCCGCCGGTGACTGCGCGGTATGCCATACCACGGAAGGCGGCGCGACCAATGCTGGCGGCCTGAAGATGGAGACACCGTTTGGCACGCTGTACACCACCAACATCACGCCGGATAAGCAGACCGGCATCGGCAGCTGGTCATTTAACGCCTTCGATCGCGCCATGCGCCAGGGCATCAGCCGCGACGGCCATCATCTCTATCCGGCGTTTCCCTACACCAGCTTTCGCCAGCTGAGCGAAGGCGATATGCAGGCGCTGTACGCCTGGCTGATGTCGCAGCCGGCGGTACAGCAGGCACCAGCAGAAAACCAGATGCGCTTTCCCTATAACCTGCGCTTCCTGATGGCGGGCTGGAACGCGCTCTACCTCGGGCGCGGCGAATACCAGCCTGCCCCCCGCAAAAGCGCCGAATGGAATCGCGGTGCCTATCTGGTGAACGGGGCCGGACACTGCGGTGCCTGCCACTCGCCCCGTAATTTGCTGGGCGCGGAAAAAAGCGGGGATAATTTCCTCGCCGGTGGCTGGGTCGACGGCTGGGAAGCGCCCGCGCTCAATCAGCTGAATAAAGCCCCGCAGCCGTGGACCGCGCAGTCGCTGTATAACTATCTGCGCAGTGGTTACGATGCGCAGCACGGCGTTGCCGCCGGACCGATGGCACCGGTGGTAAGCCATCTCGCCACCCTGCCGGAAGCCGACGTGCGCGCCATGGCCAGCTATCTGGCGGATATCAACGGTCAGGCAGCGCGCCCTGTCGCTGTGCCGGCGGCAAAACCGGCATGGAACACTGCCGCGGGGGAACGGCTGTTTAAAGGCGCCTGTCAGGCCTGCCATAGCGCCAGCGAGGGCGGACCGCAGTTGTTTGGCGTCAGCCCATCGATGGCCAACAGCAGCAGCATAACCAGCGCGACGCCGGATAATCTGTTACAGGTGGTGCTGCACGGTATCGACAAACCGGCAACCGATGCGCTCGGTTATATGCCCGGCTTTGCCGCCAGTTTGTCGGATAAGCAGGTTGCGGATATTGCTGCCTGGCTGCGCCAGCGCTACGCACCTGACCAACCGGCGTGGCAGAATCTGAGCGAAAAAGTGGCGCAGGTGCGCGCTAATCCCGGCAGCCACTGACCCATTCAGGCGCGCTGCAGGTCAGCGGCTTGCATCGGATCGCGGCAGATCCGCGTCGCGGATCGTGCCCTGATGGGCCGGCAGAGTGATGAGAATAGCCGGGTCAAGCAGCGCGCGGGCACCGCTGTCGCCCTGCAGTTGAGCGAGCGCCGCGCCATAGTGCGCGGCAAAACCCACCGGGTGGCCCGGCTGGTTTTGCCAGCTGAGCCGCACCTGTCGCGCGCCCTGGCGCAGCGCCTGTGCCACACGCTGATGATCCTCCGCCCTCACCCATGCCATATCGCCCGGCAGTATCAGCCAGCCATGCCAGTGCGCGGTGGCCCGCACGCCAGCGGCAATGCTTTCACCGCTGCCGGCGCTGGCAATAGAGCAGCTCGCCACACCGCACTGCTGTGCCAGCTGCTGAAGGGGATGATCGTCCGGTCGGTGCACAAGCAGAAGCGGCAAACCGCTGCGCTGCGCCTGCTGCAGCGTCAGCTTCAGCAGCGGCTGAGGCACGCCATTATCATCAGGATACGGTGCCAGCAGTTTGTGCCCGGTACCGCCGGCCTGACGAAAACGGCTGCCAAGACCGGCAGCAAGGATGAGAATGCCTGGCGTCTGCATAAAAGATGGCTTCCGGAAATCGGGGCGCACAGTATCGCGCGCCCCGGTGTGGTTAGCGACGGTTTTTCCACACCGTCTGGATGTTACAGAACTCGTGAACACCGAAGCTGGAGAGTTCGCGGCCATAGCCGCTTTTCTTCACGCCACCGATAGCGACGCGCGGATCCGAGGCACCGTTGCCGTTGATAAACACCGCGCCGGTTTCCAGTTGCTCCGCCAGTTGCTGGGCCAGCGCTTCATTACCGCTCCACACGGTGGCGCTCAAGCCAAACTCGCTGTCATTTGCCAGCTGCAGCGCATGTTGCGCATCGCGAGCCACGCTGATCGCCGCAACCGGTCCAAAGATCTCCTGGCGAAAGGCCGTCATCGCTGGCGTGATGTCCGCGAGGATGGTCGGCGCATAATAGTTGCCAACTCCGTCGATCTTGTAGCCGCCCAGTACCAGACGAGCACCCTGCTGCAGTGTTTCCTGCACCTGATGATCCAGTTCATCGCGCAGGTCGTAGCGTGCCATTGGACCGATATAGGTCTCTTCCAGCAATGGATCGCCGATTTTCAGCGCCTGCACGGCTGCGCTGAAACGCGCCTCAAACGCGTCTGCGATGCTTTCTTCAATGATGAAGCGCTTGGCCGCCATACACACCTGTCCGCTGTTCTGGTAGCGTCCTGCGACCGCTGAGGCCACAGCTGCATCCAGATCGGCATCGGCCAGCACGATAAAAGGATCGGCGCCGCCCAGTTCCAGCACGGTTTTTTTCAATACCGCACCGGCCTGTGCCGCGATTGCGCCACCTGCGCGCACGCTGCCGGTAACCGCGATGGCCGCAACGCGTGGATCGTTGATAGCGGCAGAAACACCGTCGTTATCCACGTTGATCACGTTAAATGCGCGGCGCGGCAGATCGGTTGCGGCAAATAGCTCTTCCATCAGGTAAGCGCAGCCCATGACGCTCGGAGCGTGCTTCAGCAGGTAGGTGTTGCCAGCCAGCAGCATGCTGACCGCGCCGCGCAGCACCTGCCAGTAAGGAAAATTCCATGGCATCACCGCCAGGATCACACCGAGTGGACGGAAGGATTGCCATGCCTGCTGGTTTTCCACCAGCGTGGGCTGATCCGCCAGCATCGCCGGTCCGTGTTCAGCGTACCAGTCACACAGGCTGGCGCATTTCAGGACTTCGGCGCGCGCCTGGGCAATCGGCTTACCCATTTCCAGCGTAGCGAGCGTGGCCAGTTGATCCTGACGCTGGCGCAGCTGTTCACCCAGCTGACGCAGCACCTTTACGCGCTGTGCCATCTCTGTGTTACGCCACTGCGCAAAGGCGCTGGCGCTCTGCTGTAAAGCTGTTTCCAGTTCAGCGGCATTTTGCAGTGGATACGTACCAATGATTTCGCCGCTGGTGGGATTACGTGAAATAACGTGCTCAGTCATAAGATGCCTTCGTCAGATAATCGGGTTGATCAGATTGGGATCTACCTTACGCCAGCTATCAGGTGATGAAAAATGAATAGATGAGAGCAAGTTGTTCACCTGGAATGAATTGAGGGAGTGAACTGGCCTGAAGATTTTCAGTTTCTAGCGTCACATGAGGATTCGTCGACGTAAGCGAATTTTCTGCAGGTTACGCTTATCAGCGTGAGTCGTCTCAACGGGTTATTCACTTATACAGTGATTAGATCTTAAAGAAAGATCATAAAGAGATCTAAAAGAGATCCTAAGAGATCCCCGATCGCGGCAGGCCGCACCAGACAAGGGCTGAGAAGGTGATCGTGTTCACTATAATCAGTAAAGTGTCCACTATAGTCAGTACTTTATTCACTATAGACAGTAGAATGTTCACTATAAACAGTGTTAATGTTCACTGTAATCAGATACCGATCCTTTTCATCCACAGAATGAAGATCTCAGGCTATGGCAGATAAAGAGAGTGAAAACAAGGCGTTACTTGAACCTTTTCTGTCGGTGACAAAAAACAGCGGTGAAGTTATTCAGCTTCATCCCAATAAAAATAACACCGTACAACCGGTCGCGTTGATGCGCCTGGGTCTGTTTGTTCCTACCCTGAAGTCGACGGCTCGCGGCAAATCCGGCGCCATGGCTTCAACTGATGCCACCAAAGAACTCAAGAACCTGTCGCTGGTGAAAGCGGAAGGCTATGAAAAGATTACCATCACCGGCGCACGGCTGGATATGGATAATGATTTCAAAACCTGGGCCGGCATCATTCAGTCTTTCTCGCGTTATCCATCGAAGGGCGACACCGTCACGCTGCCGTTTATCGACTTCGTTAAGATGTGCGGTATTCCTTCAGCCAACTCGTCCGCAGCACTGCGTAAGCGTCTTGACGCCTCGCTGCGACGCATCGCGACCAATACCCTGTCGTTTGAGGGGAATGGTAAGGCCTACCACACGCACCTGGTACAGTCGGCTTACTACGATCGTGAGAAAGATCTGGTGCGTATTCAGGCCGATCCTAAGCTGTTTGAGCTGTATAACTTCGACCACAAGGTGCTGCTGCAGCTGCGTGCTATCTCGCGCCTCAAGCGTAAGGAGTCGGCGCAGGCGCTGTATACCTACCTGGAAAGCCTGCCCACTAATCCGGCGCCTATCTCCCTGGCGCGCTTACGCATGCGTCTTAATCTCGGCTCAAAAACCACCACGCAAAACCATGTGGTGCGGCGCGCCATGGAGCAACTGAAAGAGATCGGCTACCTCGACTATTCCGAAGTGAAACGCGGCCGTTCGGTGTTTTTCATCATCCACAGTCGCACGCCGAAACTCGATGGAATCAGCAATCTCGAAAGTATCGATTCGCTGGAAGACCTCGATTTTGAAGACTGATTTCCCCCATTCACTGTAATCAGTAAGCCCTCCGCCCGCCGTGTCACTGAGCTGCAAAAGTGACACGGCAGCATTCTCCCCCGTTCACTGTAATCAGCACAGCCGCTGTTGTTCACTGTAATCGGTAACGTTCACTGCAATCAGTAAAGGCTGACGCTCTCGCTTTGCGCCCTGTATCGCTACGCTACCCGTTTTCGCAGTATATGCCGCCTGTAACGATAGTGGGTACTTACCAGGTGGGTATAAATCGTCTTTAAATCCCCGCCAGAGCCGCGGCTGGCTGTTTACAGTGAATGTTCTGTCTGCCAGGTGGTCTTGCTGACTATAGTGAATATCAGATGGCCTAACAGAGCTGATTATAGTGAACGCTGTTACCTAAGTTCATGATTAATAATATTAATAATAGTTAAACGGGTAAGTGCCCACTGTAATCAGTAATTATGCTGTGAAAACAACCAGTAAAAGTGACAGGGTTGGTCACGCCCACTGATTACAGTGAATGCCGGCCATGATTTACTGATTGTAGTGAACGCCGGCGGCCCTGTTCTTTGGCTGCGCTTACACCAATGCAACTGCTGATTACAGTGAACATCAAGAGTGCTTCTCCGCCTGCAGTGCAAAGGATGACGGAGTGATCTTTGGATGACGAATGCTGACTACAGTGAACACCATAGGTCATGAAGCGCAGCCGGTGGGTGCTGATTACAGTGAACGAGCCTGTGATGATCCGGCTTTACCAGATGGTATAGAGCGGTATCGGTTACTGATTGCAGTGAATGTTTTAATCCATCGCCCTTCCCTGCCCTGAACCTTCGATTATGATTACCCGCGCAGAAGCGAATCGCGTCTTTGCTGATTACAGTGAATGCTTTGCCGGGCAGCTCAATCACTGTGCAACCAGGTCGTTTTTAGTACTGATTACAGTGAATGTTGCTCAGTGAACAGCCGGATGTTGTTATTACCATTACCTGACAGCGATCACATTACTGATTACAGTAAACATTGACGAAAAGGGGGACGTGGTTTACTGACTACAGTGAATGGCAGGTGTGACGAGGTGCAGGCTTACTGATTACAGTGAATCTTATGCGGGCTGCTGACCGTTGGCTGGCAGGCGTTTACCGCGTTGCGGCCACTCATGACCACTGATACCACTGCTGCTATACGCATTGCTTTGTAGTGCCATACCGCAAACTATAGCAATGCTCTGCGCTAACGGTTTGTCCGACAGAACGGATGGCTGCAAAGCCCTAATCCGCCACGGCGACGTTAAGCTACGCAACGTTAACCAGGAGAACGACTACTGACTACAGTGAACGTTAGTCGTGTTGCGCTGCAAAACTCATGCGTTTACTGACTACAGTGAATCTTTCAACCGCTCCTTCCCTTCCCTGCCCTGCTCTGACGCGTTGTCTGGCTGACCCATAGGTTTACTGATTACAGTGAATCCTTGTTCAACGCTGCTGATTACAGTGAATGTTACGCTGAATACAGTGAACAGTGATCATTAACAACGTCGAATTGCTGATTACAGTGAACACCAGCAGCGCGACCTGAGGATTACTATGCGCAAACTGTGAGCGCAACCTTTCCATTTACCTGCAGGACACGACCACTGATTACAGTGAATGTCGCGCTTTCGCAGACGTAACGCCGATCACATTTTCACCAGTTGATTATCAATCAGACAATGCGACTTACTGAATGCAGTGAATCTCTGCATTAAGCCCCTCACGCAAAAGGCCTTTTTGTAACGCGAGCTGATGATGAACAGATGAGATAGATTTGCCTCATGTGCAGGATTTCGGTATAAAGTCATAAATCCTACATGTGTGGAGCAAGTATGGCTAACGATGAGAAGCAAGTTCTGAAAGTCGCTCAACGCTCAGAAAGAATGCTGATGAGCCTGACGGAGCAGATTCAGGCGCAAAAAGAAGAGTTGCACGAGAATACTTTTTACCAGGTTTATGCCAAAGCGGCGTTAGCCAAGTTGCCCAAGCTAACGCGCGCCAGTGTCGATTACGCGGTTAACGAGATGGAAGAAAACGGCTATCCGTTTGATAAGCGTGCGGCCGGCAGTTCCACCAAGTACGCGATGTCGATCCAAAATATTATCGACATCTACCATCATCGCGGCGTCCCGAAATACCGCGATCGCCATACTGAAGCGTTTACGCTTTTTGTCGGTAACCTGAAAGGCGGCGTGTCTAAAACCGTTTCAACAGTATCGCTGGCGCACGCGCTGCGCGCGCATCCGCACCTGCTGTTCGAAGATTTACGCATCCTGGTTATCGATCTCGATCCGCAGTCTTCGGCCACCATGTTCCTGAATCATGAACGTTCGGTCGGTTTGGTTGAAGCCACCGCAGCTCAGGCGATGCTGCAAAACGTCAGCCGCGAAGAGCTGAAAAGCGAATTTATTGTGCCGTCGATTATTCCTGGCGTTGACGTACTGCCCGCCTCAATCGATGACGCTTTCATTGCTTCACGCTGGGAAGAGCTGTGTGCAGAGCATCTGCCGCAGCAAAACGTGCATGCGGTGCTGTATGAAAACGTGGTGGCTAAGCTGAAAAAAGATTACGACTTCATCTTTATTGACAGCGGCCCACATCTGGATGCCTTCCTGAAAAACGCCATTGCCGCTTCCGATTTGCTGATGACGCCGGTGCCGCCGGCACAGGTTGATTTCCACTCCACGCTGAAGTATCTGACGCGCCTGCCCGAGCTTATCGACATCATCGAAGAGTCGGGAGCCACCTGCCGGTTGCAGGGCAACATTGGCTTTATGTCCAAGCTGTCCAATAAAGCGGACCACAAGATGTGCCACAGCCTGGCGAAAGAGATATTTGGCGGCGATATGCTGGATGCGGCGCTACCTCGGCTGGATGGCTTTGAACGCTGCGGTGAATCGTTCGATACGGTTATCTCCGCTAACCCATCTACCTATGTCGGCAGCAGCGAAGCCCTGAAAAACGCGCGTTCGGCGGCAGAAGACTTTGCCAAAGCCGTCTTTGATCGTATTGAATTTATCCGCCTGAACTGAGGTTATTATGAGCGCAAAAAGAATCACTATTGGCCGCACCTTCAGCCAGAGCCCGTTACAAAATGAACCCAGCGAGGATGGCCACTCCCAGACGTTTATCCTTTCCACCGGTAAACGCGCCCTGTTCACCCTGGAACACATCACGGCTAAAGAGATAGAAGAACGTACGTACGTAGTGATGGAAACCAACGGCCGTGACCAGTCCGGTCTCACGCCAGAGTCACTGCGCGATATCATCCGTACCATTAAACTGCAGCAGTTCTTCCCGGCCATCGGCGTGAAGCGTGGCGATCGGATTGAAATCCTCGATGGTTCGCGTCGTCGGGCGGCCGCGCTGCACTGTAAAACCGGGCTGGATGTGCTGGTTACCGACGTTGCCATCTCTGCCGAAGAAGCCCGTCGTCTGGCGCAGGATATCCAGACCGCGCGTGAGCATAATCTGCGTGAAGTCGGCATGCGTTTGCTGTCACTGAAAGACAGCGGCCTGTCGCAAAAAGAGATTGCGCAGAGTGAAGGGCTGTCACAGGCAAAAGTGACCCGCGCGCTGCAGGCTGCCAGTGTGCCGCTGGAGCTGGTCACCCTGTTCCCCAACCATTCAGAGTTGACCTATCCTGACTATAAAACGCTGTTGCAGGCCTACGAAAAACTGCAGGAAACCGGTCAGACGGTAGACGCTCTGATTGAAACCATCGGTATGGATGTGGACAGCGTCTGTGCGCGTGAAGGCCTGGCAGAAGATGAAGTCAAGAATGGCATCCTGCGGCTGGTCCGTAACGGCAGCCAGACGTTGGTGCAGGCGCCGGCTAAAGATAAAGTGGTGGCGACACCGCTGTGGACCTTCGCGGATAAAGACCGTTACGCCCGCAAAAAAACGCGCGGACGCATGTTTAGCTACGAGTTTAACCGTCAGTCCAGAGAGTTACAGGAAGAGCTGGATCGCGTTATCACCGAGACGCTGAATAAGTATCTCAATCAGTAATAGCGCTTCACCTCTGATGATAAGCAATCTGTAGCAGCACAATCCCGTACATCCTGTACCGTGCCGCTACAGATTGTTACCTCACCCACCTGATTTCCCCCTTCGCCAGCGTGATTTCAGCGCTAAGTGCATGAAATCAAATCAACCTTAGCCGGAATTTCAGGCTGAAATCGCCAGCTCAGCAATGCAATACGGTGAAACCGCGCCATCGCCGTTTGAAGCTTTGATGATGGCAAGCTTTGCTGGATGCGAAAGCAACAGTGAAACGAGCAGGGAGAATCCTTAACGAGATTTGCCGGAATCAGGCGACGTTCGCCATGGCGATTTCACCTCTAACTGTTTGAAAAAAGAGTTTTTATCTGCAGGATTTCAGGCTGAAATCGCCCGAATTTCACAGTAAATCCTCATGCTGCTGTGAGAAAAAACGGGATTTAGCCAGACGATATTCAATGTGTTATCCACAGAAAACGTGGATAACTTTTACTGTAGCCGCTATGCCATAAGCACCGTCTGGCTGGGCGACTGCCACACGGCATCGCGCACGCGCACCGGTTTATGAATCAAACCGAGCGCATAAAAGCGGTCAGCGATAGTTTGTTGTTCTTTGATGACGTGGAAAACCATGGCCCGGGTCTGGTGGCTGCGACGGGATAAAGCGCGTTCCACGGCTGCGAACTCCAGCCCCAGTTCCTGCGCCAGCATAGTGGCGGCTTCATGGCGATGATTATCGATAAAGGTCCCGGTTTGCTGCAGGCTCGTTACCAGCTGCTGCACGATATCGTCATGCTGCTGCACATAATCATGGCGCGCCAGATAAAACTGGTGGTTGCGCACCCGGCCTTCGCCCTTCTCCAGTACGCGCAAATCGGCGTTACTTTCTGCGGCACTCAGCAGCGGATCCCACATCATCCAGGCATCGACGGCCAGATAATCGCTGGCTGTGAGCGGATATTTCGGCGGCGTGTACACCACTTTAATTTCATCCAGACCGATGCCGGCTTCTTCCAGCAGCTGCAACAGCAGCCAGTGAACATTCGATCCTTTATTGACCGAGATACGCTTACCCCGCAAATCTGCCAGGCTGTGGATAGTACTGTCGCGTGGCACCACAATACCGACGCTGCCCGGTGCCGGTGGCTCCCAGGCGATATAAGTCACAGCGTTACCGCTGGCCTGAGCGAAGATAGGTGGCACTTCACCGGTGGTGCCAAAATCAATCTCATTATTCTGCAGCGCATACAACAGTTGCGGACCGGCAGGGAATTCACTCCACACCACGCTGATACCCTCTGGTTGAAGCACTGTTCCAGCGTCTGGCGCGCTTTCAACACGCCAAGATTGCCAAATTTCTGAAAGCCGATGCGCAACTCGCGTTCAGGGCGCGCGGCCCCGCTGGCGTGCGCGAAGGTCATGACGGCAGACTTACGCCGCCCTTTAATAACGCCCATCTGTGCCAGATGCGTGCGCAGCGTGTGTCGGCTAATGCCCAGCAGCGTGGCGGCCTGCGTCTGATTGTTGTTCGCTATTTCCAGTGCGTTACTGATCAGACTCTGAATCACCCGATCAAACAGCTGTTGCGGTTCGCGTGTAATCGAACTGCTGGCGCAGAAAACTATCCAGCGTCGAATCGTCCGTTTCGCTGTATCCACGTTCACTGTAACCTGCCAGCCGCAGCTGCGTCGGTGTCAATGTCTCATCGCGACTCAGCAGAACGGCATTGTGCAGCGTATTTTCCAGTTCGCGGATGTTGCCGGGCCAGGAGTAGTCCAGCAGCTTCGCCAGCGCGTCAGAAGACAGGCGACGGGCCGGACGTCCTAACCTGCGTGCGTAGAGTGTTAAGAAATGATTCGCCAGCAGCGGAATATCTTGCCGTCGCTGGCGCAAGGGCGGAAGCGGCACGATAGCGATATTGAGCCGGTAGTAGAGATCTTCACGAAAACGGCGCTCGCGGATAGCCTGCGCTAAATCGACGTGAGTCGCCGCGAGCACGCGCACGTTGACTTTCGTCGCTTTTCGCGAGCCGACGCGGGTGATTTCACGCTCCTGCAATACGCGCAACAGCTTAACCTGTAGCGGCAGGCTAAGTTCACCGATCTCATCCAGCAGCAGGGTGCCGCCCTCCGCCGCTTCAAACCAGCCGGGATGACCTTGCAGCGCTCCGGTAAAGGCACCTTTTTCATGTCCGAACAACTCTGCTTCCGCCAGGCTTTCGCTCAGTGCGCCGCAGTTAACGGCGAGAAAAGGCTGGTGACGACGCGCGCTATGGTGATGCAAATAACGGGCGACCACCTCTTTACCCGTACCGGTTTCGCCGACAATTAACACGGTGGCTTCGGTCGGGGCCAGTTTATCCAGCAGGCTCTGAAACGCTTTAGACGCCGGGTCGATCAGTACGGGCGTGGCGGATGGGGATTCAGGATTCAGCATGATGGACCTCCGGTTAAGGTCTGCCATCACGTTAAACCTATCGTTAGCAGGCGGCAATGAACAGCAGGGGAAAGCCTCGCCCCGCTGTTGCCAATGCAACAGGCTGTGCGCATCAGCTGGCGCATTCGCAACAGCTCTCGCGGAAGATGATTTAATTGACTAAATGATTACTATGAATTAAATAATGGATAGCTTTTGGCATGATTATCGCTAACACCCATATAACCAAATAGAAACTAATGAATGAACGTTTTCGCATAAAGTTATATAGGAAATGGATAATGACGCAGAAAGCTGACGATAATATCAACGTGTTCTGGTTCTTACCGACCCATGGCGACGGGCGTTATCTGGGTACCACCGAGGGCGGACGTCCCGTTGATCTACCCTATCTGCAGCAGGTAGCGCTGGCGGCGGACAGCCTCGGCTATTACGGCGTGCTGATCCCAACCGGAAAAAGCTGTGAAGATTCCTGGCTGGTTGCCTCGGCGTTGGTTCCGTTGACCCGCCGTTTGCGCTATCTGGTCGCGGTTCGTCCCGGTTTGCAGCCGCCGACGCTGGCAGCGCGTATGGCGGCAACGCTGGACCGCCTGTCGGAAGGGAGACTGCTAATCAACGTTGTGACTGGCGGCGATCCGGTGGAAAACAAAGGCGACGGTATCTTTCTGAGCCATAGCGAGCGTTATCAGGTGACCAGAGAGTTTCTCGACGTCTATACGCAACTGCTGCGGGGCGAAAAAGTGGACTACCAGGGAGAGCATATTCACGTAGAAGGTGCGGAAGTACTGTTCCCCCCGGTGCAGGAGGACGGCCCGCCGCTCTATTTTGGCGGATCCTCCCCGGAGGCAATCGACGTTGCTGCCGGGCAAATCGACACTTATCTGACCTGGGGCGAGCCGCCGGAGCTGGTGGCTGAGAAGCTGTCTATCGTCCGCGAACGCGCCGCGGCTCGCGGCCGTACCCTGCAATACGGTATCCGTTTACATGTCATCGTTCGCGAAACGGAAGAGGAGGCCTGGGCTGCCGCTGACCGCCTGATCTCTCATCTTGATGATGATGTCATCGCCGAGGCGCAAAAGATTTTCGCCCGGATGGATTCCGCAGGCCAGGCGCGAATGAGCGCTCTACACAAAGGCTCCCGCGACAACCTGCGCATTGCGCCGAACCTGTGGGCGGGCGTTGGCCTGGTCCGCGGTGGTGCGGGAACCGCCCTGGTGGGCAACCCGCAACAGGTTGCGGAGCGCATCCGTGAATATCAGGCGCTGGGCATTACGAATTTTATTTTTTCCGGTTATCCGCATCTGGAAGAGGCGCACCGCTTCGCTGATTTGGTCATGCCGCTACTGCCGCTGGGTAACTCTGCTCAGTCTAAGGTACGCGGCGTCAATACCGGCCCGTTTGGCGAAACGATCGGTGGCGATAAACGTCCGGTTAAACAGGTCAGCGCCAGCTGAAGGGGGATTTATGCTTTATGTCTTCGTTAAGGCATCAGGCGATGAACGCTGAGCCGCAGGTGGTCATTGTCGGCGGCGGTTTTAGCGGCGCAGCCGTGGCCATCGAATTACTGCGCCTGGCACCTGAAGGCGTGCGGGTCATTTTGCTGGAGCCCCGCGCTGTCCCCGGTGCCGGGGTGGCTTATTCCACAACGGAACCGTCTCACCGTATAAACGTGCCCGCCGCGCGGATGCGGCTGGCTGATGAAGAAGAGGGCGCGTTTGACCGCTGGTACCGCAGGCAGGCAGCCTTCGCCGACGATCCGCAGGCATTGCGCGAGGAGGGGACGGTTTACCCGCAGCGTGCGCAGTTTGGGGTCTATGTTGCACAGCGTTTCGCCAACGCGGTGCGAAACAGCGGTGGACGGCTGACGCATTTACGCGAGCAGGCTCTGACCTTTGACGAACGGGGCGTGACAACCGATACCGGCCGCCTTCTGGAGGCCGATCTGCTGGTGCTGGCGATAAGCCATCCACCGCCGTCACTGCCGCGGCTGGTCGCTCCTTTTAGCGATCATCCCGCGTTGATTGCCAATCCCTGGCGGCCTGAGGTGCTGACGGCGATTGCGTCGAATGCGCGGGTGGCAGTGATGGGAACCGGGCTGACAATGGCGGATACCCTCGCAGCAATGACCCGGCTCGGACATCGGGGACCGGTAACGGCGTTCTCCCGCCGTGGGTTGCTCTCGCGGAGCAACCTTAGCGGAGAAAGCGAGGAGTGGCCGGGCGACTATCGGCAGGGAACACTGCGCCAGCGTTTACGGCGGATCCGGGAAGATATCTCCCGGGCGGCTGAACAGGGGTTGCCCTGGCAGGTCGTGCTGGATGCGGTGCGCAATCAGGGGCAGACCATCTGGCAAGGTTTAACCTTCGCCGATCGCCAGCGCTTCCTGCGTCATCTGCGCAGCTACTGGGATGTGCATCGTTATCGGATCGCGCCGCAGGCGGCTGATGTTCTTTCGCAACGTAGCAATGACGGTAGTCTGAAGGTGCTGGCCGCGAGACTGACGGCGCTGGATAGCGACACGCGAACGCTCACGCTGACGCTGAGTCCGCGGCGCGGGCAGCCCTGTACGCTGACCGTCGATCATCTGATCCTGACCACTGGACCCGCGCACAATGCCTTAACTGAAAGCCAACCATTGTTACAGGAATTGACGCGGCGTGGGCTGATTCGCGCGGATGCGCTGGGGTTAGGGCTGGATGTCGATGCCCGTTCCCACGCGATAGGACGAGAAGGGCAGTCGATGCCGAAAATCCTGGTTTGCGGTCCAGCGGCGAGGGGGCGTTTCGGTGAACTGATGGGGTTGCCGCAGGTGGCCGATCATGCTGCCGCCATTGCCGGAGAAACGCTGGCGACGCTGGGTTTCAGCCTGCCCGCCCGATGTCCCGTGTCCTGATTTTATTCCCTTTTTATCCTTTTAATTAATAAGCGTGCGCCAGTATCTGGACGCACCGTGGAGAGCGCTATGCCATCGCAACGAGAGATTCGCCTTAACGCGTTTGATATGAACTGTGTCGGTCACCAGTCGCCGGGCTTGTGGGCCCATCCGCGCGACCGTTCCTGGCAGTATAAAGATCTGGAATATTGGGTCTATCTGGCGCGCCTTCTGGAGCGCGGCAAATTTGACGGCTTGTTTATTGCCGATGTGCTTGGCGTTTACGATGTATTAAACGGGAATGGCGATGCGGCGATCCGTCAGGCGACGCAGGTGCCGGTAAACGATCCGCTGGCGCTGATAACCCCGATGGCGCTGGTGACGGAACACCTTGGCTTTGGTCTGACCGCATCGCTGTCATTTGAGCATCCCTATCCATTCGCCCGTCGGTTGTCTACGCTCGATCATCTGACCAAAGGCCGGGTGGGCTGGAATATTGTTACTTCGTATCTGGAAAGTGGCGCACGCAATATTGGGCATCAGGCGCAGACTGACCATGATGCGCGCTACGACTACGCCGATGAATACCTCGACGTTGTGTATAAGTTGCTGGAAGGTAGCTGGGAAGACGGCGCAGTTTTGCGCGATCGCGAACGGGGAATTTTTAGCGATCCGCAGAAAATCCATCCGATTAACCATCAGGGCAATTTTTTCTCCGTTCCGGGAATCCATCTGTGCGAGCCGTCGCCGCAACGCACGCCGGTGCTCTATCAGGCGGGGGCTTCCAGCCGCGGAAAACAGTTTGCCGCCACGCATGCCGAGTGCGTTTTTGTTGCCGCGCCGTCGAAAGTCCTGTTGAAGAAGACGGTCGCGGATATTCGTCGCCGCGCCGCGGAAGCCGGGCGCGATCCGCGCAGCATCCTGATTTTCAATCTGCAAACGGTGATCGTGGGCGAAACCGATCGCGAGGCGCAGGCCAAATGGCAGGAATACAAATCATACGTTAGCTATGAGGGCGCGCTGGCGCTGATCTCCGGCTGGACCGGCATTGACTTTGGTCAGTATCGGCCGGACCAGGTGCTGAAATACCTGCATACCAACGCCATCCAGTCGGCGGTAGAGGCGTTTTCCACCGCCGATCCGGAGCGTCAATGGACGGTAGAAGCGCTGGCTGACTGGGTGGGCATCGGCGGCTTTGGCCCGCTGCTCGTCGGCAGCGCGGAAACGGTGGCCGATGAACTGCAATCCTGGGTCGAGGAGACCGATGTTGATGGCTTCAATCTGGCCTATGCCGTTACGCATGAAACCTTCCGCGACGTGGTGGAGCTATTAATACCAGAGCTGCAAAAACGCGGCGTCTTTAAGCAGGATTACCGGGAAGGCACGCTGCGCGAAAAACTGTTTGGTGCCGGGCCACGTCTGACCGCGCCGCATCCGGGGGCAGAATACCGTCGCGGCGTGCGAAACGATGCCGGGGCGAAGGAGACGGCGGCATGATTGATATCGATAATCTGCATAAACGCTACCGCACGGCGGATGGCCGCGTCAGCGAGGTGCTGAAGGGTTTATCGCTCAGGGTACCCACCAGCTCCATCACCGCGGTGGTCGGACCGAGCGGTGCGGGGAAATCGACGCTGGCGCGCTGCATCAGCCTGCTGGAGCGCCCCGATAGCGGCAGCATCAAGGTTAACGGCAAAGACTTGTCATTACTGTCGGGGGAGGCGCTGCGGCGTGAACGGCGCGCGATCGGCACCGTTTTTCAATCCTCGGCGCTGCTGAATCGTAAAACGGCGTGGCAAAACATCGCAGTGCCGCTGGAGTATCTGGGCGTGGTGGAACGCGACATTAAGGCGCGGGTCGGTGAATTACTGGAGAGCGTAGGACTCAGTCACAAAGCGGAGGCTTATCCGTCTCAGCTTTCCGGCGGACAGCGTCAGCGTATTGGTATCGCTCGCGCGCTGGCATTACGTCCGTCGGTACTGCTGGCGGACGAGGCCACGTCTGGACTGGATCCTCAGGCGACCGCCACGGTACTGGGTTTGCTCCGACAGCTACGTGATGAGTACCGGCTGGCGATAGTCCTGATTACTCATGAAATGGATGCGGTACGCGCTGCGGCGGATGCGGTGGCGGAAATCCGCGATGGCGCGATAGTCCAGTACGGGCAGGTGAAAGAGCTGCTGGCCCGTCCGGATTCTCTGCTTGGCCAGCAGCTATTGCCGCTGTCGCCCGTCGCCGTTCACAGCGATCTGCTGCTGCGTCTGAGCTATCGCTGGGATGTGCCGGTGGCGACTGACTGGATCAGCCGTCTGAGCCAACAGTATGCGCTACAGATAGATTTACTCGGCGGCCATGTAGAAGTGATCAACGGTCAACTGGCGGGGCGTTTACAGGTCGGCGTCCGATTTCAGGGAGAACGGCTGTCGGTGGATCGAATGACCGCACTTTTAGCACAATTGGGCATTGCGGCGGAAATTCTTGCACATGCCCCCGAGCTACAGGAGGCGGTATGAAACCGACAGTGATAAGCCAGGATACGCCGTGGCATGAAATTCATACCTTGCTGTTGCCTGCTTATGGTGAAACCTGGCTGATGGTTGCCATTGTGATGCTGTTTGTGGTGACCCTTGGCGGTGTGGTGGGCGTGGTGTTATTCAACGCCTCGCCGCGGGGATTATTTCCACATTCTGCGCTTTACCAGGTGCTTAACTGGGGCGTCAACATGGGGCGCTCTCTGCCCTTTCTGGTGTTAATGGCGGCGATTATCCCGTTCACGTTCTGGCTTACGGGCACCACTATTGGCATTCCTGCCGCCGTGGTGCCGATGATAGCCGCCGGCGTGCCATTTTTTGGCCGTCTGGTGGAAAACGCTCTGGGCGAACTCCCAGCGGAGGTTACCGCGGTGGGGCTGGTGTGCGGCGGTTCGCGCTGGCAAATAATCCGCCACGCGCAACTCAGCGAGGCGCTGCCTGCTCTGGTGGCGGCGGTCACGCTTAACCTGGTGTCGATGATCGAGTATTCAGCGATTGCCGGCACTATCGGTGCGGGTGGGATCGGCTATCTGGCGGTAGTGTACGGCTATCAGCGTTTCGACAATCACATCATGATCGCCACCATTGTCGTGCTAATCGCCACAATTCAGATCATTCAATTCTTTGGCGACCGTCTGGTCAATACGCTTCGCCACACGCAGGGGATTTCTTCATGACAACAGAACAGTTTGAACTCCGTAAGGCCCGCCGTTGGCCATGGCTGGCGGCGCTGGCAGTCATTGCGGCGCTGGCTGTCGCATTCTGGTGGTGGCGCGGATACACGCAGGCACCGCAGGTCGTTTTCGGTACGACGTTAAAAATTCACTACGAACCGGCGATGGCGGGCGAGCAACGAATTATTGAGTACATCAATCAGCATATTGCGCCTGATTATGGCCTGAAGCTGGAGGCGGTGGGCGTACAGGACCCGGTACAGG
The DNA here is from genome assembly GCA_039593635.1 of Enterobacterales bacterium. Lineage (GTDB taxonomy): Bacteria > Pseudomonadota > Gammaproteobacteria > Enterobacterales > Enterobacteriaceae > Enterobacter. The sequence goes on along the minus strand of JBCNOW010000001.1, from coordinate 581,696 downwards.
CGGACAGAGCCGTGGCGGAGGGACAGTATGCCGGTACTATCTATCAACATCAGTGGTGGCTGAAGCAGGTGGTGGACGCCAACGGCTTTGCGCTTTCGACGACTGTGCCGGTTTTCCAGTGGGCTTTTGGGATCTATTCCGACCGTTATAAATCGGTGCATGATTTGCCTGCCGGGGCGACCCTCGTCGTGCCGGATGATGGCGCCAACCAGGGGCAGGCATTGTGGTTGCTGCAAAGGATAGGGTTAATCTCACTCGATCCGGCGGTTGAGCCGCGCACGGCGAAACTGAAAAATATTGTCGGCAACCCGCATCAGTTCAATTTTAAAGAGCTGGATTTATTGACCATGCCGCGAGCGCTGAATTCGGTGGATGCCGCTATTGGTTATGTCTCGCAATTTGATGCCGGAAAAGTCCCGCGGGAAAAAGGCATATTATTTCCTCCCGCGCCTAAAACATTTGCCTCGCAATTAGTTATTGGGACTCCGTATTTATCGCAGGAGAATATTGTCAAATTAAAACAGGCTTTTTCCGATCCGCGTATTCAGACGTGGTTAAAAACCACTGACGATCCGCTGGTCAAAGACGTACTGGTTCCGGTCTCAGCAGACTAAGACATCATTGATGAAACGGTAATAACCGGACGAGGTTCGCTCGCCCGGCTATTGGCGTTATTGTTAATTAATTTATTGAATATATTGATAATTATATGCGTATTTATTGTTTTTAATATGCGAAAACCCGGCTTATAACCAGAGTCACCTGCACAACTATATAAGGTAAATAATATGAGCACGCTGTCTGTTGATAATGCTGGTGCCGTTTCGGCACCGGTGAGTAGCGTCGGGGATGTGGCGCGATTAATTAATTCTGGCAGGGAGCAAAGTAAATATGCGCGGATGATTGTATTCCTCGCGCTCGGTGGTGTATTTCTCGACGCTTATGATTTAACCACGCTCTCTTACGGTATTGATGATGTGGTGCGGGAATTTCAACTCTCGCCGCTTTTAACCGGCATTGTCACCTCGTCAATAATGGTCGGCACGATTATCGGTAATTTAATCGGCGGCTGGCTAACGGATAAATATGGCCGTTATTCGGTGTTTATGGCCGATATGCTATTCTTTGTGGTCTCGGCGATTGCGGCGGGGCTGGCGCCGAACGTCTGGGTATTAATTGGCGCGCGGTTTCTGATGGGGATTGGCGTCGGGATCGATCTGCCGGTCGCCATGTCGTATCTGGCCGAGTTTTCCCGCTTTGCCGGGAAAGGCAATAAGGCCGCGCGGCTCGCAGCCTGGTGCCCAATGTGGTACGCCGCTTCGACGGTCTGTTTTTTAATCATCTTTGGGCTCTATTTCCTGTTGCCAAAAGAGCATCTGGACTGGCTGTGGCGCGCATCGCTGCTGTTCGGCGCAGTTCCGGCGCTGCTGATTATTGCCGTGCGCAGCAAATTCATGAATGAATCGCCGTTGTGGGCGGCCAACCAGGGCGATCTGGCCTCGGCTGTGCGTATTCTGCGCGATTCTTACGGGATCAACGCTCACGAAGCACCGGTCGAACGTCCTGCTCCGCCACCCAAAGTGAGCTTTCGCGTGCTGTTTGAAAAACCGTATCGCGAGCGCACCATTGTCGCCGGGGTGATGAACGTTTGTATCTCATTTGAGTATACGGCGATCGCCTTTTTCCTGCCGTCCATTCTCGCCCAATTCCTTGGCGCTGGCGTGTTCGAAACCATCTCCGCCTCGCTGGGGCTCAATGCGCTGTTCGCTTTTACCGGTGGGCTGCTGGGCATGCACCTGGCATGGAAATACCCGTCGCGGCACGTCGCGATTGCCGGGTTCGCGCTGCAGTTTATCGCCCTGATCATCCTTGCGCTGGTGGGGCAGCCGCAGGCCGCGCTGGGCGTAGTACTGGCGATTGCGATGCTGGGGCTGTGGCTGTTTGCCGAGGGCTTTGGTCCCGGCGCGCAGTTGATGATCTATCCGGCACTTTCATACCCAACCGCTATTCGCGCCACCGGGGTCGGCTTCAGCCGCGCGCTTTCCGGTATTGGCAGCGCGCTGGCGCTGTTTGTCCTGCCGTTGCTGCAGGCATCGCTTGGTACGCAAATGTTCTGGGTCGTATCGCTGGCCGCCATTATCCCGATTTTCTTCCTGCTCGCGGTACGCCATGAGCCTACCCAACATGACATTGACGACAGCCATCATTGAGGAACAGCTAATGACTTTACTCTCTACCGGCACCGACTATGAACAGCTTGCGGCGACCTTCCGACCGATTTTTGCCCGTATCGCGCAGGGAGCGGCGGCGCGCGAACAAAACCGTATCCTGCCCGATGAGCAGATCCGCTGGCTGAAAGAGGCCGGATTCGGCACGGTGCGTATTCCGCGGGAAAAGGGCGGCTGGGGCGCGTCGTTGCCGCAATTAATTGCGCTGCTTATTGAGCTGGCCCAGGCTGACTCCAACCTGCCACAGGCGCTGCGGGCGCATTTTGCCTTCGTTGAAGACCGACTCAATCAACCCGACTCGCCGGCGCGCGATCGCTGGTTCCGTCGCTTCCTCGACGGCGAGCTGGTGGGCAGCGGCTGGACCGAAATCGGCGCGGTCAAGCTGGGGGAGGTATTCACCCGCGTAACGCCCGTCGGAGGCGGCTGGCAACTGGACGGTGAGAAATTCTATAGCACCGGTACGCTGTTTGCCGACTGGATAGATGTCTTCGCCCGGCGCAGCGATAACCAGGGGGATGTGATTGCGCTGGTCAGTACCAGCCAGCCTGGCGTTGAACGCGAGGATGACTGGGACGGCTTCGGTCAGCGTCTGACCGGCAGCGGCACGACCCGCTTCAAACAGGCGCAGGTGGAGCAGGATCACGTCTATGACTTTGCACAGCGCTTTCGTTATCAGACCGCGTTTTATCAGCATATCCTGCTGGCGACGCTGGCGGGAATCGGCCTGGCGGTTGAGCGTGACGTCGCCACAGGCGTGAAAAAGCGAACCCGGATGTACAGCCACGGCAATGCCGCCGTACCGCGCGACGATGCTCAGGTACTCCAGGTGGTGGGACAAATCACCAGTCTGGCATTTGCCGTCGAAGCCACAGTGATTCGCAGGCGACAGAATCGCTGCAATCAGGCCTATGAAGCGCACGTCAGTGCCGATGAAGCGGCCATCGCCGCCATCAACAACCTGGCGGAAGTCGAGGCGGGGCAGGCGCAGGTGATTGCCAGCGACTGGATCCCGCGTGCGGCTACTGAGCTGTTCAATGCCCTCGGCGCGTCGGATACGCGGGTGAGCAAGGCGCTTGATCGCCACTGGCGTAACGCGCGCACCGTGGCATCGCATAATCCGGTGATTTATAAAGCGCGCGAAATGTCGGTGACTGGAAAGTCAACGGCACGCCGCCAACCGGCATCTGGCAAATCGGCAAGGGAGAGGGGTAACCAGCCTTGATGAACAAACGGCGCCGTTATCGGGCGCCGTTTAATGGCGCATAATCCGGCTGCGTCATGGAATTAGCACGTCATAAGCCGCAACCCGGCGGCTTAAGAGCGGTATTCAATAATATTGAAACCTTCATCAGCCGCTGGCGCTGAGAAATAACGGCTTATGATTTCAAACTGTTTATCTGAAGCGGCAAAATCGTGGGTGCCAGCTGCGTTACGGGCACGTAATCGGCTCTTACACACCTCATCAGGGACGTTAAGGAAATGCAGGTGGTTAGCAGCACCTGATGCTTTAATGATACTCATCATCCATTCACGACTGGCGGGTGTATTAGCCGGAAAATCCAGGACTACCGACATCCCCGCGTTAAGTAATGACACCAGATGCGGTTTCATGGCATTTCTGAGCTTAGAGGAATACTGCACGTAATCCGCGACCGTGTGCATTTCATCGGCATAGAGCGCTGCAAGCCAGCGATCCTCACTGATAATGAGAGTGCGCGGTGCAGCGCCTAATTTTGCGGATAACGTAGATTTACCCGACGCAATTTTTCCACATAACAGGTGAAGCGTGGCATTTTCAGGTGATGCGACATCGGTGGTGTTCATGGCTGACCTCACTGGTTGATTACCGGTAAGGCCCGCCTTACCGGCGGGAAAATGGCAAACGTTATCCCACCTGAACGTGCAAGGTGATAATAATGATTGCGGAAGACAGAGCTGAGCAAGTTTTCATCGTTTTAAACTAACAGGTTAAGTCTCCATAATCACCTGATGCTTTGCTTTAGCTATGATGGCAGCGTGTTGTTGATAGCGGAGTTCGCAGAGGGGAGGGCCGCTTTGTGCCAGGATCGGACATTGTTCAGGGGTCAGGCAGGTATCTCAGGAACAGATTATCCCCGGATGGCTGGCTTAATATCTGTTAAAGATTTCACACCCACAGGCCGATAAAAACAGGAGCGACAGAAACGTAAGGAGATGCGCATGTATGGAAAACTGGTCATTACGGGAATAATAGTAACGTTGTTAAGTGGATGTTCGGCTGGGTTTAGGCCTTCTCTGGAAGACTATAAAGGTTCAGATGCAGCCAGGGTTCGTGCTGCATCTGAGGGCAATACAGCCCTGCAATTTTACGAAAAACAGCCGAGTGGCTGTTATAAAAAAGTTTTAGAGCGCCGGGTTACGGCTGGTCTGGCTATTCTCGGTATTCCTGTGTCAGGAAATAAAAAAATCGGAATGCCAGAATCAAGTAACAATAAGGGGGCTTTCATAAATGAATTTACTATCAAGCCGGGGCAACTGATAAGTATAATTCATTACTGGACTCAGCCGGGCTACTACCAAAATACAGAACGATCTGTCTCCACCAGATTCATTCCTCAGCCAAATCATGATTACGATATCGTCGTCACTGGCTCAGAATTTGGCGGGGATAGCGTATCGGTGAGAGATCTGGATCCAGGCGCTAAGATAGTTGGATGGGAAGGCAATTTCTGCCCCTCCGGTATATTTGATTAATTGCATGACGCTGGTCACCGTGTGTACGTTTAAGCCCACCCTGGAGTGGGCTTTTTTATGTGGTACTCAAACCAGGCAGAGGTTGAGGACAATAGCTGTTACGGGATTCAGCACAAGGCTAAGTCAGCGTAGCGGTGTGGTGCGCCAGGGGTCTGGAAGAAGGCGGAGACAAAAGACGTTTAGCGAAACGGTGCTTACAATTCATAGAGTTACATAATATTAATACTCCCGGGTGACTTCATGCGCTGTTCTACACTTACACATTCAATCAAGCCTTTTGATTGAAAAAGCAGCATCACTGAGAGGGAGGCGACCGCAAAGCGTCACGCAGCCGCAGCCTTCATAACTGATCATGCACGTGAGGAGAACATCATGAAAGCAGTTGTCTATAACGGACCTTTTGACGTTTCAGTCAAAGAGGTTCCGGATCCCAAAATCGTTCGCCCTACCGATGTGCTTGTCCGTATTACCACCACCAATATCTGCGGTTCGGATCTGCATATGTATGAAGGACGAACCAGCTTCGAACAGGGTCGCATCTTTGGCCATGAAAATCTGGGGCAGGTCATTGAAATCGGCAGCGCGGTTGAGCGGGTCAAAGTTGGCGATTATGTCTGCCTGCCCTTTAATCTCGGCTGCGGATTCTGTGAAAATTGCGAGAAAGGGTTAACCGGCTACTGCCTGACGGCAAATCCGGGTACGGCCGGGGCCGCCTATGGCTTTGCTGAAATGGGCGAATGGGATGGCGGACAGGCGGAGTTACTGCGTGTTCCCTATGCTGACTTTAACTGTCTGGTGCTGCCGCCGGATGCGGTTGAAAAAGAGGAGGACTACGTTTTACTTTCCGACATCTTCCCTACCGGCTGGCATGCCACTGAACTGGCAGGATTGCGCCCCGGAGAAAGTGTGGCGATTTACGGTGCAGGCCCGGTCGGCTTGATGGCGGCTCACTCGGCCATGATTAAAGGCGCATCGCAGGTGTTTGTGGTTGATACCCATCCGGACAGGCTGGCGCTGGCCGAACAACTGGGCGCAGTAGCGATCAATGGGGTGGGCGATGAGGCAGTAAATAAAATTCTCGAGTTAACCGACGGGCGCGGCACGGATTGCGGTTGCGAGTGTGTGGGGTATCAATGTTGCAATAAACATGGCCACGAGGATAACTCTGCCACGCTCAACAGCCTTGTCGCGTCAACTAAGGCCACGGGCGGCATCGGTGCGGTCGGCGTTTTTGTTCCGCAGGATCCCGGAGGCGCGACCGACCTGGCCAAAGAGGGTAAAGTGCCTTTCGATTTTGGGAATTTCTGGTTCAAAGGTCAGTCAATCAAGACCGGTCAGTGTAATGTCAAAGCATACAACCGCCAGCTCGCAAGGCTTATCCATCAGGGCAGAGCCAATCCGGCGCAGATCATCTCCCATCGACTCGCTCTGGCAGACGCTGCCGAAGGCTATAAGCATTTTGATGATCGTGATAATGGCTGGACAAAAGTCATTCTGAAACCCTGAAAGCCAGGTAACTCAGAAGAGCTAAGACACATTCAGGCGGTGGGAAGAGGGAGAACGAAAACTGCCTGTCTGTGGCTGACTATATCTGGCATCACCACGCTTATGAAACATCAGCGCAAACCCGATAAAGCGCTTAAGCAGTCCCGCTGTTAAGCGCCATGAACTGAGCTGCAAGACGCCAGATATCTGCATACTGGGTTAGTTGAACACACCGTTAATCACGGCGGTCACAACTGCTGTGCTCAACGCAATAAGCACTAAATCATCTCCAACCGCGCGCCACTCGTAGCCGGGGTAATGAGGCAGCGCATTTATCATGGATGCTGGCAAATTTTTCTTAGCAATACCCGGTGGCAATGCTTTACCACGCGCCACTTTCTTAGCGATTCCCGGCGGCAGAGATTGATAGCCTACCAAACCATAGTTGACGGCGAGCGCTCGTGCCTGAGAGAAGCTGATATCAGATTGAACATGATCGGGGTGCCGGGCGTTCTTGCGATGTCCATGTTCGTTTTTCGACGATGCGTAACCCTGCTCTTTATTTCCGTGCGCGCCATTATTACCGTGATTGCCATTGCCATTGCCATTGCCATTGCCATTGCCATTGCCAGGGTTTGCATAAGCCGGTGCAACAAAAACGGCGAAACCAATCATCAGAGCAAAGGTTGTTTTGAGCGTGCGTTGCGTGAGCATGACAAATGTCCTTAATAGTTTGTATTGACTTATTGAAATATAGAACGAGGCGGCAATCTTAACCATCACCTCATTTCTGAAATATCAGTAATGTAATAAGCCGGACATGTCTGGGACTCACTCTGAACGCGGGCATTTCACTGCTTAGCCTCTGAATCCAGGGGGGTACCTGCCGGCTCGTGACTATTGAGAGAAACGTCCGCTCGTCGCGCAAAGCGGACATTGACGCTTCGAATCAACTTAGAGACGAATCAGGACAACCGTTAAGTCGCCCTGAAAAGGGGGCTAAAGCGGTAAAACGGTTTCCACGGTGTGCTGAAAAACGTATGGATCGGAAAGTAACTCAAATTGTTCGTCATCCGGATACGTCACTGCCACGTGATAGTTTTCTCCCGCGAAAGTCTTTACTGACTGCAGATCCTTCCAGTAAGTTGCCAGAAAGAAATGCTCCCAGTCGCCCTGTGTTTCTCTGCGCACATAAGCGCCTATATTCCCTGCAATGCCTTCTGAATGTTCCACACCTGTATTCTCAAGGTGTTTCGCAAAATCTTCAGCGTGTTTGAGCGGAACACAACCGTGCCAGGTCCTTACAATCATTCGCCTTTCCTCTTAATGTGGCAAGAATGTCACCCTATCATCGCAAGCCACGTAACGGTGTAATTTCTGAAGGGCGCGTTCGTTAATGCAAACTAAATTAATGACGACCGAAACCTATTCACTCTTACCTGTAGGTCCGTTATTCGCTCATCGAGGCATTCGTCGGTGGAGAAGTCCGCTCCGTGCCGACCCGTTATTTCTGCAGTCTGGCTGCGGCTTTCAGCGTCGCCTGCCGCCGCTTTTCAATAAATGGCGCAACCTGTTGCTGAGCTTTTTTCAGCTGTTCTTCAGATGCGGAGCGGGGCGAGCCACAGTCAAAGGGCGGGGCAGGGTCATATTCCATATGCAGCTGAATGTTTTGCGCGATATCCGGTCCGAACATCTCTGATACGACGCTGAGGGCAAAATCGATACCTGAAGTCACACCAGCGCCCGTTATGCGATTGCGGTCGCGTACAACGCGCTCATTTACCGGCTCTGCGCCCAATAGCGCCAGCTGATCCAGCGAGGCCCAATGCGTCGTCGCTTTATATCCCTGCAGAAGCCCGGCCGCGCCCAGCACGAGCGATCCGGTGCATACCGACGTTACCAGCTTCGCCTGCTTACTTTGAGCCCGGATAAACGAAAGGACTTCTTCATCCTCCATCAGGTTTATCTGCCCCGGCCCGCCGGGAATACAGATGATATCCAGCGCGGGACACGCGTCGAACGTGGTGGTTGGCTGAATCGCCATCCCCCGGTCTGACACCACAAGCTCCAGATTTTTCCAGATGAGATGCACCTTCGTGTCTGGTGCCCGCGCAAAGACTTCAAACGGACCGGTCAGGTCAAGCTGCGTAAGCGCAGGGAACAGCAGCAGACCGATGGATGTAGATGCAGAATCATTCATAAATAATGCCTTCATTGTGTGCCAGCAGCCGACATCGCTGCGGTAAGTTATGAATCACTGCAACAGACGATGCAGAGAAACCGCCATCAGCAATAGTGGCATATTTCCCCAGCATCAATGAGTTTGTTTTATTCGCGAAAAATACTCGTGTTTGGATGACGGCGACAAGCCAAATGTCCATAAGCCTGAATGGCCGCGCTGGCATCGTCGCCATCCAGTGAAAGCATAATCACCCGATCGGAATCTCATCTATGTCAGTATAAATTTTTGACCCGCGTTCTCTGCCAATCCGTATATCGTTATCGGCGCCGTGCGACGCGCCCGGCATACGTAAGATCGCGTCGCAATGTTGAATAAGCCGATGTGCAACCGGATAAAGATAAGCCTCACGGATTTCATCACCGATTGCCTTTGAACCTGCGGCGGCGGCAAGAGGTAATGCCAGCCATTCTCCAATCACCGGCGTATGCCCTCTGTGATAAACCTGCAGAGCGGCTTCATCTAATTTTTGTATATTGGCGTGAATTAAGACCGGGTCTCCTTCGGTGCCGCTGCGCACAGGGCCGGCAATCAGGATCAGCATGGTATTGGCTCCTCAAAATGGACATTCATGGCAACGTATTGCAGTAACATTATGGTTTTCGCATCCATAATCTCCCCGCTGCGAATTGCGCTCAGGGCCTGAGTCAAAGGCCATTCCAGTACTTCAATATCCTCGCCCTCATCGGCAAGGCCACCGCCTTTGCTCTGGCGATCGTCATCAGCATATTCGGCGATAAAGAAATAGAGTTTCTCGGTAACCGAACCCGGACTCATAAAGGCTTCCATGACTTTTTCAATATGCTGCACCCGGTAACCGGTTTCTTCTTCTGCCTCCGCGACAATGCGGGTTTCCGGCGAAGCGTTATCGAGCAGCCCGGCAGCCGCTTCAATCAAAAAACCTTGGTGACCATTAATGAAAACCGGCAAACGAAACTGGCGGGTCAGCACCACGCTGCGCTTTTGGCGATTATAGAGAAGCACGACGGCACCATTACCGCGGTCATACGCTTCACGTTGCTGCTTCTGCCACGAGCCGTCACGGCGCTGCAATTCAAAGGTGTATTTTTTCAGGGTGTACCAGTTGTCGGACAACAGCTGCTCACGGATATTGCGTATTTTCTGCTGCATAGCTTGCCTCCTGAAGATGACAAAACAGACGCTATCATGCATAATCGTGCAAATTCAAGAAAAAACGTGAGCGGGTAATTATGCTATCGAGCCAGCGTAAACAACAGATTCTGAAGATTCTGGCGGCTGAAAATCAGGTGATGTCAGGTGAACTCAGTCAGCGTTTCGGCATATCCGAGGACTCAATACGCCGCGATTTGCGGGAGCTGGCCGCTGAAGGACTGTTACAGCGCGTGCACGGCGGCGCGCTGCCGGTTTCAGCCGCGCTGGCATCCTTCGAAAAACGCAAAAACGTGCAAATGAGTTCCAAGCAGTGTGTGGCGCAAAAGGCGGTGAAGCTGATTCAACCCGGTCAGGTGGTGATTATTGACGGCGGAACCACCACAGCAGAACTGGTGCAGTTACTGCCAGCAGACCTGGCTTTCACGGCGATCACCCACAGCCCCGGTATTGCAGTTGCGCTGGTGGATTTTCCGCGGGTAGAAGTGATAACCCTGGGCGGGCTGCTCTATCGCCACTCGGTGGTCGCGGTGGGATCGGCTGTCCATGAGGCGGCTGCGCGTATTAATGCTGATCTGTTTTTCATGGGCGTTACCGGCGTGCATAAAACCGCCGGTCTTACGACCGGCAACTATGAAGAGGCCGGCATAAAACGCGCGCTGGCGGGGAGAGCCGCCGAGACCGTTGTCATGGTGTCAAAAGAGAAACTCAATTCCGCCTCTGCCTTCGCGATTGGGGATCTGGAGCTGGCCAGTACGCTGATTGTCGATGGCGAGCCTGATAAAGAGCTGCGCATGGTTTTAAAGCAGAAGCATGTCTCGCTGTTGTAGTGCTAATCAGCGTGTTTTTGCAAAACAGATCGGTTCATGATCTTCTATGGCCTGCCGGGTAAAGCGATCAATGTCGGCTGTGTGTCAGAAGCGGACGTCGAAAACGTCACTGTTTTAATTAGTGGATAACAGATCGTAGTTTATGGGCTTCAATGACTAAGCTCCATTAATTCAAGCGTCTGACCATCAGGGCTTTGTAAATATATTACTCTGGTTCCCTTCATCGGTCCTGACAACACTGTCTGAGGTTTACCCGGCGTCTTCCAGCCATAGTCTGATACTTTGCTCAACAGTGTATCAAGATCTTCAACTGTAAAAGCAAGGTGAGCGTAGCCTGGGATATAAGGTGCTGAAGGTTCTGCTGGCTGCTCAATATTATTATATTGTAGTAATTCAATTTTGATACCAGCCAGTTCAAGCAAAGCCATCCGTACATCAGCTCCCCTTGCACCTGTGACTTCATCGATTATGGGTCCAGACATTTTTCCTTCGCGTAATAATTCACCTCCAAGGATATGAGTCCAGAAGAATACGGAGTCTTCAATGTTTTTAACTGAAAAACCAACGTGATTAACACTTAAGATCATTCGATTACCTGCTGAGTTTCGAAAGTTGACCATCCAACTATATGAAAAGAAAGCTTTATTGCTACACAATAAATGCGATGGGATTTGTACAGGAACAAGCACTATGCAATTCGGTTTAAACTATGTATTTACGATTCATACACAGCAACAGATGTACAGAAACCAGCTCCCGTTAATAAATAAGCAACCATGCTATAAGCCTTAATGCCGTTCAGTTAAGTCCCAAATTCACTTACCGCACATTTCGTAGCGGCGCGATTAATCGCGCCTACTAATAGCAGCACCGTGCCCATCAATGCTTCGCGCAATAAATTGCGCCGCTACAAAAAAGTGCCTGCTGTTTACTCTCAATTGATAAGCATTATGCTATAAGCCTGCATTTTTTGTCGATAAATAGCTGATGACCGCTTCGCGCTCATAGCAGAAATGGACTTGTGCTAAGTCCTCTGTAGGCTAAAAGCGGACATTATTATTGATGGCCGCCGATAAAATGCTGACCTTTTGCCTGATCCTACAGCACCTCAACCACTTCAAATTCTTCTGCAATCAACTCCATATCTTCAGAAAAATGACCTTCGCTGGTGAAAAATCGCTGATGCTCTTTCTGCCAGTATTCAAGGCTTAAATCACCTTCACCTTCTTTACGGGCAAACGCCTCAGTAACATCACAAAAACGCACCAGCCGCATTGAAACCAGCCTGGTTACGCAAACCGGGACATTCTGACCATCGAGGATAATGTTATAGCTCCCGAGCCTGGGAGCAGATTGTTCCTGCTGGTAAGAGGCAAAAGATCCGCAGGAGGCCGTTTTGATCCCTTTTTTAATCAGATCCGCAAGCTCGCTGGCCAGCTCCGGGCTGTCACCCATTTGCCAGGCCTCTGCGCCTGAATACTTCACTCTAATTTCCTCAACCGTAACCATGAAAATTCCCTCAATCGTCGGTGAATGAAAAGTTAAATCGTTTATAGCATGAACTGTTCCGGTATTGAGAATCAGGCTGATCGTCGCATATCGTGGTTCACTTTTTGCCCAACGCGGACACTTACGTAAATCCAGACGACAGGAGGCTAAGGACTAATCTGCAAACCTGCGCGAGCCAACGACACACAGGATCACGCCCAGTGTTATGAGAATCATCATCGGCCTTACCGTTTCAGACAGTAATGTTGCTGAGAGTCCGAGACCAAAGAATGGCTGCAGCAACTGTAATTGTCCCACAGCGGCGATGCCGCCTGCAGCCAGTCCCCTGTACCAGAAAATGAAACCAATCAGCATACTGAACAGCGATACATATCCCAGTGAAAGCCACGCCTGCAGGCTTATTTCGCCCATGTTCTCCGGCAAGGTCTCCAGGGTGGCAACAAGCATCAGCGGCAGGGACATAATCAGTGCCCAGCAGATAACCTGCCATCCTCCCAATTCACGCGAAAGCTTTGCACCTTCGGCATAGCCGAGGCCACACACAATCACGGAAGCCAGCATCAGAAGATCGCCGGTTACTGATACAGAACCTTTCTGGAGTAGGGCAAATCCCATCACCAGCAGGCTGCCGGCGACTGAAAAAATCCAGAAAGCCAGCCTGGGCCTTTCGCCTCCTCTGACAACGCCGAAAATAGCCGTCGCCATGGGTAGCAGACCGAGGAAGACAATCGAGTGGGCCGAGGTAACGTGCTGCAGCGCCATGGCTGTCAGAAGAGGAAAACCAACCACTACACCTGCAGCAACGACAACCAGAGAAATCAGCTGATGCCGCTGAGGACGAGCCTGACTTAAAAAGAGAATCAGCATAATGGCCAGTACACCGGCAATTGAAGCGCGTGAAAAAGTCAGAAAAAAGGGATCCATTTCCCGCACTGCTATGCGTGTTGCGGGCAAAGAGCCACTGAAGATGATCACGCCGGTCAGCCCGTTCAGCCAACCTGATTTCAGGCCAGAATGTGTATTTTTTACCCTGGTAACTGTCACAACAGACCTCATTAAGTTCGATAAATGATTTAACAGATAACGTTGACAGCCCCCATGCTAAGTACCAGCATTCAGGACAATCAAATAATTGTCATAGATACAATTCATGAAAGCTCGATACAAAGTCATCGTGGATGAATTCGCTTCCGCGATACGAACAGGCGCGCTCCTGCCGGGCGCCCGCCTGCCTACCCACAGAGCGCTGTCGGCTGAAAAGCACGTGTCACTGGCAACGGCTACCCGCGTTTACGCTGAGCTGGAAGCCATGGGGCTGGTGAGCGGAGAAACCGGAAGAGGAACATTTGTCAGGGAAATTTCGCTGCCCGCCGGGCTGGGTTTGGATCAGTACGCAGTGGCGTCTGACGTGCTCGATCTGAACTTCAACTATCCTACGCTACCGGACCAGGCGGAACGGTTACGCCAGGCAATGCGACAGCTGGCCACATCTGGCGATCTGGCTTCACTGTTGCGTTACCAGCCGCACGCTGGCAGGCAAAGCGACAGGGAGACAATCGCGTTATGGCTCAATGCCTCCGGCATGACCACGTCTGCTGATGAGGTTTTGATTGTAAATGGCGCGCAGCACGGTCTTAGCGTTGCTGTTATGGGGCTGCTGAAACCCGGGGATGTGGTGGCTGTAGATGCTCTGACCTATCCTGGCTTCAAAGCCCTGGCCAGCCTCTATCATCTGGAGCTGGTGGCGATACCCGCTGATGCCAGTGGACCGGACCTGACGGCATTCAGGCAAATCTGCCAACGCCGGCGCCTGCGCGCGTTGTATACCATGCCAACACTGCATAACCCGCTTGGCTGGGTTATGAATGATGCCCAGCGCAGGGAGCTGGCCCGGATTGCCAGAACGTTCGATCTTCTTATCATCGAAGACGCGGCCTATGCATTTCTTGTCCGTCGTCCACCGCCGCCGCTTGCCACTTATGCGCCCGAAAGAACCGTTTATGTTACCGGTTTTGCTAAAAGTGTCGCCACTGGCCTGCGCGTCGGTGCCGTGGTGTGTCCCGCTGAAATGCGAATTGCCCTGGAGCGAGCCATCAGGGCAACGACCTGGAATACTCCCTCCCTCATGGTTTCGATTGTCTGCGACTGGATTAAAGATGGCACACTTAAACGCTTTGAGGCGCTGAAAAGACGGGACGCGCGTCACCGGCAGGCGCTGGCGCGCAAAATACTTGTGAACTGTGAATGGGTAAGCCATGACAACTCTTACTTTATCTGGCTATCACTGCCTCAGGAAGTAAGGGCTGACAGGCTTGTTCACCGATTGATGCAGCAACATATCTCTGTTTCCACAGCAGAACCCTTCAGCACCTCAAACTGTGTGCCGCATGCTATTCGTCTGGCTCTTGGCTCAGTCACGATGAATCAGCTGAGCGAGGCCCTGGCGAAAATTAAAGAGGCTATTGAGTATGAGATTGATCTTTGAGCGCTGTCCGCTCCTCGCTCATAAGGAATTATAGCTGCGTGCATGTCCGACCTGCCTCTGGTGCGGATGTGGTTTCATCGTGCCCGGGCATCTGCACAGGCAGTGCAAAACCTCTGCGCCTGCTCCCGTGACGCTGTTCACAATCCGTGCAATTTAAAAGACACCGCGGTGACTTTTCAGTCGTAAAACTCTTAGCGTGGTGTTTTATATGTAACTTTATTGTTAATAATTAGATGTTTTAATGTTGCAAAATAGCAGTGAAAGCTATCATAAAGCTCTAAATCGTGCCAGAATCCTCTATCTATTAACATTTATTTAACATTTAAAATTATATAATTTAACATTTATGGGCTTTGCTCACATTTCCATCACATCTGCGCGAAAACCTATGTACGGGTAAGTTAATCTCTGAGCGTGAATTAAATAGCAACCGCCTGTTCCCTATATCAGAACCTCATCAGAAAGGTACCAAAATGAAATTTAACCTCGCATTAGTCAGTGCATGTGTGGTTTCAGCGTGCATGTTATTCACAACACCCTCATTCGCTGCCAAACCTTACGATATCGCGGTGGTTGCAAAAGTGACCGGTATTCCGTGGTTTAACCGCATGGAGGCCGGCGTTAACGAAGCAGCGAAGAAACTGGACGTTAACGCTTACCAGACCGGGCCTTCTACCCCCGATCCGGCGCAGCAAGTGAAGGTGATTGAAGATCTGATCGCGAAAAACGTTAACGCCATCATCGTGGTGCCGAACGATGCGAAAGTGCTGGAGCCGGTGCTGAAAAAAGCCCGCGATAAAGGCATTGTGGTGCTGACGCATGAATCCCCGGATCAGCAGATTGGTCAGTGGGATATCGAAACCATCGACAGCGAAAAATACGCGCAGGCCAACGTTGATGAGTTAGCGAAAGATATGGGCGGTAAAGGCGGTTATGCGATTTACGTTGGTTCATTAACCGTACCGTTGCACAACGCCTGGGCTGATTACGCCATTAAATATCAAAAAGAAAAATACCCGGACATGTTTGAAGTCACCTCGCGCCTGCCGGTGGCGGAAAGCATCGACAAATCCTACGCCACCACCCTCGATTTAATGAAAACCTACCCGCAATTGAAAGGGGTGATCGGTTTTGGTTCGCTGGGACCGATTGGCGCAGGGCAGGCGGTACAGAAAAAACGTGCGAAAGACAAACTGGCGGTTGTCGGGATCGCTATGCCGGGCCAGGCCGCGCCGTATCTGATGCGTGGCGATATCAAAAAAGCGCTGCTGTGGGACCCGCGTGATGCAGGCTTTGCGCTGGTCACCGTCGCTGACCAGTTGTTGCAGGGCAAGGAAGTCACTCCCGATCTGACCATCGACGGGCTGGGCAAAGCCGACGTTGATATGGACAAGAAAGTCATCCGCTTTAACAAAATCCTCGAAGTTACTAAAGATAACGCGCAATCACTCGGCTTCTGATCAGAATGTTTAACACCTTAATTTAACGGAGATAGATTATCTCCAGCGCCACACCAGGCAAATAGAAACAGATACGGCGTTGTATGTTGTGCTGTATCTGAACTTCTACTCAGAAATTGAAAACATATACCCTGAATAATTCGCGTCAGGCGCGGCGAAAGTCAGTGAAATTCGATGAGATATAAATGATTCGGATAAGCGAGCATCGCCAACACCCGGCTGGAAATAGGATGGGCAGGCTTAAGGATCTATGATGAATACGCTCAGCACGTCCCCCGCCAATGCTGAGGCCTTTATCACTCTTGAGAATATCAGCAAACAATTTCCGGGCGTGCGGGCGCTGGACAATGTGAACCTGACGCTGGAAAAAGGCGAAGTTCACTGTCTGGCCGGGCAAAACGGCTGCGGTAAAAGCACCATCATCAAAGTGATCTCCGGGGTTTATCAGCCGGAAAAAGGTGCCAGCATTGCCCTGGACGGTAAACTTTTTCACCATCTGACGCCGCAGCTCTCAGCGCATTACGGCATTCAGGTCATTTATCAGGATCTCTCGTTATTCCCCAATTTTAGCGTGGCGGAAAATATCGCCATCCACCGTTATCTGCCCGGCGGCGATATCTGGGTGCGGCGCAGCGCGATGCGTGCGCAGGCGCTGGCTGCGATGGCGCGCATCGGCGTGCGTCTCGATCCGGATAAAAAAGTCGAGAAACTCTCCATCGCCGATCGCCAGTTAGTCGCGATTTGCCGGGCGATTGCCGCCGATGCCCGGCTGGTGATCATGGATGAACCGACCGCCTCGCTGACCCGCCAGGAAGTGAACGGACTGCTGCGCGTGGTGAACGAACTGAAAGCCGCAGGGATCTGCGTGGTATTCGTCAGCCACCGTCTGGATGAGGTGATGGAAGTGGCCGATCGCATCAGCGTGATGCGTGACGGCAAGCTGATTGGTACCTGGCCGGCAAACGAACTGGACAGCCACGAGCTGGCGTATCTGATGACCGGACAGCGTTTCCACTACAGCCCGCTACCGGAAAAACCACCGGTGGATCAGACGCCGATGCTGGAGCTGCGTCATCTGAGCCGCAAAGGCAAATATCGCGATATTAATCTGGCGCTGCGAGCGGCGAGATCGTCTCTATTGTTGGTTTGTTAGGGGCAGGGCGCACCGAACTGTGCATGAGCTTGTTTGGCATGACGCACCCGGAAGATGGCGAGATCCGCATTAACGGTAAGCCGGTGAAACTGCGCAGTAACCATGACGCCATTCGTCACGGCATTGGCTACGTTTCGGAAGACCGCCTGACGCAAGGGTTGATCATGGAGCAGTCGATTTACGACAACACCATCGTCACCGTTTTTGAAAAACTGCATACGCGCGGCGGCCTGCTCGATCACGCCAAAGCCGGGCAACTGGTTGCGGAGCTGATCCGCAATCTGAATATCAAAGTCTCCGATGCGCAACTGCCGGTAAAAACGCTCTCCGGCGGTAACGCACAACGTATTGCCATCGCCAAATGGGTGGCGACCAATCCGCGCATTCTGATCCTCGATTCGCCCACCGTTGGGGTGGATATCGCCAACAAAGAGGGGATCTACCAGATTGCCCGCCAACTGGCGGAACAGGGGATGGCGGTACTGATGATTTGTGACGAAATCCCGGAAGCCTATTACAACAGCCATCGCGTGCTGGTAATGCGTCGGGGTGAACTGGTGGCGGAATTCAATCCGCACCGTTGCACGGAGCAGGAGATTGCAGAGGTGGTCAATGCGTAATGCATCCCTTTCCCGCCTTGTCGGGCAACATGAATTCTGGCTTGGTCTGCTGGTGATTGCGCTGGCTGTAGGGCTGAGTGTGCGTACCGATGAATTTTTATCACTGGGTAACCTGACGGATGTGGCGACCAGCTACGCCATTCTCGGCATCCTGGCCTGTGGCTTATTTGTGGTGCTGATCTCCGGCGGGATCGATATCTCGTTTCCGGCAATGACGGCGATTGCGCAGTATGCGATGGCCAGTTGGGTGATCGCCCACGGCGGCAACTTCGCGCTGGCGCTGGCATTAGCCATGGCCGTCGGGCTACTGCTCGGTTTAGTGAACGGCTTTCTGGTCTACTGGCTGCGCGTCCCGGCGATCATCATCACCATCGCCACGCTGAACGTCTATTACGGGCTGCTGGTTTACGCCACCAAAGGCACCTGGCTGTATGGCTTCCCGGACTGGTTTATGAACGGCATTAACTGGTTCTCTTTTACCGCGGCGGATGGTTATGACTATGGCCTGACGTTGCCGCTGCTGTGCCTGGGCCTGGTGATCATTGTCACTGCCGTGCTGATGAATTACACCCGGCTGGGCCGCCAGATTTATGCGATGGGCGGCAACCGCGATGCGGCGTCGCGCCTCGGTCTTAATCTGCTGAAACTGCACTTTTATGTCTACGGCTATATGGGCATTCTGGCCGGTGTGGCAGCTGTGGTACAGGCGCAGATCACCCAATCCGTCGCCCCGAACTCATTGATCGGTTTTGAGTTGACGGTGCTGGCGGCGGTGGTGCTTGGCGGCACCAGTATGTCCGGCGGACGGGGTACGCTCACCGGCACACTACTGGGGGTGGTTCTGCTGGCCTTCCTGCAAAATGGTTTAACGCTGCTCGGCGTCTCCTCCTACTGGCACATGGTCTTTAGCGGCGCGATTATTCTCGTCAGCATCAGCGCGACCGCGTGGAATGAAAAACGCAAACTCGCAAGGGAGCTTTAAGATGAAATCAATCGCCAGACTCTTCCCCGGTGATGCCATCATCCGTTTGCAATGCGTGATTATCATCGTTGTCGCGGTGGTCTTTTCTGCGCTGCTCGGCAGTCGCTTTTTCAGCGTCGCCAACTTCCAGTCCATCGGCTCGCAGCTACCGATCCTTGGCATGCTGGCGCTGGGCATGGGCATTACCATGCTGACTGGCGGCATCAACCTGTCGATTATTGCCGGTGCGAATGCCTGTTCGCTGGTGATGGCTGCGGTAATTGTCACTCATCCCGACAATCCACTGTTTCTCGCGCTGGCGCTGCTGGCGGGTTTGCTGGTGGCCGTGGCGATTGGCGCACTGAATGGCGCGCTGGTGGCGTGGGTCGGCGTTTCGCCCATTCTTGCCACGCTTGGCACCATGACGCTGATTTCCGGCCTTAACATTTTGTTCTCCAACGGCACGGTCATTTCCGGCTTTCCGGCTGCGATCCAGTTTCTCGGCAATGCCACGCTGCTCGGTATTCCGGTGGCGCTGTTGCTGTTTATTGTGGTGGCGCTGCTGCTGTGGGTATTGCTGGAACATACTACGCTTGGCCGCAGCCTTTATCTGGTGGGATCGAACGAACAGGCGACGCGTTTTAGCGGCGTGAACACCGTGCGGGTGCAGATTTCCGTTTATGTCATCTCGGCATTGTTGGGTTGGGTGGCCGCCATTCTGATGATGGCGAAATTCAACTCCGCGAAAGCAGGCTACGGCGAATCTTATCTTCTGGTGACCATTCTGGCGTCGGTGCTGGGTGGGATTAACCCGGACGGCGGCTTCGGGCGCGTGCTGGGGTTAGTGCTGGCGCTGGTGGTGCTGCAAATGCTGGAGAGCGGCTTTAACTTATTGGGCATCAGCAGTTATCTGACGATGGCGCTCTGGGGCGCGGTGCTGATCCTCTTTATCGCATTGCAAAACAGAAAATCCTAAGCGAAAGCTTTTCAGGAGAAGGAAAGAACATGGCGAGCTACTTTATTGGTGTGGATGTAGGAACCGGCAGCGCCCGCGCGGGCGTCTTTGATTTGACCGGCAGGATGGTCAGCCAGGCGAGCCGGGCCATTGAGATCTATCGTCCGCAGGCCGACTTTGTTGAGCAATCCTCGGACAATATCTGGCAGGCGGTGTGCAACGCCGTGCGTGACGCGGTGAATCAGGCGGATATCAACCCGATCCAGGTTAAAGGCCTGGGTTTTGACGCCACCTGTTCGCTGGTGGTGCTCGACAAAGAGGGCAACCCGCTGACGGTTAGCCCGTCCGGGCGCAGCGAGCAGAACATTATCGTGTGGATGGATCACCGCGCGATCTCGCAGGCCAACCGCATCAACGCCACGCGCCACCGGGTGCTGGATTTCGTCGGCGGCATTATCTCGCCGGAGATGCAAACCCCCAAACTGCTGTGGCTGAAACAGCATATGCCCAACACCTGGGCGAACGCCGGTTACTACTTTGATCTGCCTGATTTTCTGACCTGGCGGGCGACCCACGATACTACCCGCTCGCTTTGCTCAACGGTGTGCAAGTGGACCTACATGGGCCACGAAGACCGGTGGGATCCGAGCTATTTCCATGAAATTGGGCTCGAAGATCTGCTGGAACACGACGCCGAAAAAATTGGCCGCTATGTGAAAACCATGGGCGAACCGCTGGGGCGCGGGCTGACGCAGCGCGCGGCAACAGAGATGGGGTTGATGCCGGGCACGGCGGTAAGCGTGTCGATTATTGATGCTCACGCGGGCACGCTCGGTACGCTCGGCGCCAGCGGCGTTTCTGGTGAAGTGGCGGATTTCGACCGGCGTATCGCGCTGATTGGCGGCACCTCCACCGGGCATATGGCGATCTCTGCGCAGGCACGCTTTATTGGCGGCGTATGGGGACCGTACTACTCGGCGGTGCTGCCGGGTTACTGGCTGAATGAGGGCGGGCAGTCGGCAACCGGCGCGCTGATCGACCATATTATTCAGTCGCATCCGTGCTACGAAACGCTGCTTAGCCAGGCGAAAACTCAGGGGCAAACCATTTACGAAGTACTGAACGCATTGTTGCGGAAAATGGCGGGCGAGCCGGAGAATATTGCGTTTCTGACCCGTGATATTCATATTCTGCCGTACTTCCACGGCAACCGTTCGCCGCGCGCTAATCCAACACTAACCGGCACGCTCACCGGGCTGAAGCTGTCGCGCACGCCGGAAGATATGGCGCTGCAGTACCTCGCCACCATCCAGGCCCTGGCGCTGGGTACACGGCATATTATTGAAACCATGAATCAGAGTGGCTACAGCATTGATACCATTATGGCCAGCGGGGGCGGCACCAAAAATCCCATCTTTGTGCAGGAGCACGCCAACGCGACGGGCTGCGCGATGTTGTTGCCGGAGGAGAGCGAAGCCATGTTGCTCGGCAGTGCGATGATGGGCACCGTGGCGGCCGGGGTGTGTACGAGTCTTTGCCCGGAAGCGATGGCGGCCATGAGCCGCATCGGTAAAACCATCACGCCGCAGACCAACAAAATCAAAGAGTATTACGACCGTAAATACCGCGTATTCCATGAGATGTACCACGACAGCATGAAATACCGGCAGCTGATGCAGGGAAAAACTGAATAAATCCGGAAGAAGCAGGGCTGTAATCACAGCCCTGTGACGTAAGCGGCGGTTGCGGTTATTTTTGCCCATCCGCCTGAAGCACCCTTTTCGCCACAATCCGCATTTCCACCAGGGCGTTTTCAGGAATGAAATCTGATACGCCGATGGCAGACCATGCCGGGTAGGGGGCTTTGATATACACATCTTTGACCTTAGAAAATATCCCGATATGTTTTTTAAGATCGATATGAAAGGTGGTCATCTCCAGTATATGTTCATAGCCCAGTCCGGCAGCGTTTAAATACACACCCAGCTTATAAAACGCATCATGGAATTGTTCTTCAGGATGGGTACTTATCGGTTTGTCTTTCCGCGCTGCCGTCACACCGGAAAGATACAGGGTGCCATCGGCTTCGATAACGGGAGAGAAGTGCCAGTCATGGTAATAGTGCTGAAATTCTTCAGGAACGATCGATTTTTTCATGGTTTTTTCTCTGGTTGATGACCTGGGCAATGGCCGCCTGTTTAAAACCCTATGCCTGGCGAACTGCCCGATCGGGTACTCTTAACATAAAACGGCGCAGAAGATCCGCAGCAGGTCGGTGTCATCGCCTTTTTTATTTTTCCGCAGGTGATACCGCTGAGCGAAATCGGGTTATTGTCATGGCTCACCCTGCTTAACATCAGGCCGGACACAGTGTGGCAGACGGTGCCGGACGACTGAAGGAGACGACGATGCACCGGGTAGGTTTACTGATTTCCGATTATTTCCAGGTTCTGGGATTATCCACGCTGAGTATTTTTGAGTTTGCCAATCAGGTAAACGGCGAACCGTTTTACCACTGCACGGTTTATTCAGAGCGCGGTGGCACGGTGCAGTCCTCTTCCGGCTTCGGCGTGGACAGCCAGCCGATTCATGCAGAGATGGAAATGGATACCTGGCTGGTCGCAGGCGTAATGACGCCGCTGGAGCTGCCGGCCACAGCGGGCATCGTTGATTTTCTGCAGTTGCACGCACCCCGGGCCCGACGGGTGGCCGGGATCTGTACCGGCGCATTCGTGCTGGGGCAGGCCGGTCTGTTATCGGAGCGCCGTGCCACTACGCACTGGGTACATGCCCAGAGTCTGCAACTGCTGCACCCGACGACGCGGATAGAAGAAGACCGCATCTTTATTATTGACGATCACATCTGGACCTCGGCAGGACTTACCGCGGGGCTGGATATGGCGCTGGGAATGGTGGAGAAAGATCTCGGTGCCGAAGTGGCGCGCAGCGTGGCGCACCTGCTGGTCATGCATCACCGCCGCTCCGGCGGACAGACGCAGCACTCTGAGATGCTGATGCTCTCTCCGCGCAGCGACCGGCTGCAGTCGGCGCTGGAATATGCGCGCAACAATCTCAGCAAAGCGCTGACCATCGAAGACCTTGCGGATGCGGTTCACCTCAGCGCGCGGCAGCTCAGCCGCCTGTTCCGTTCTGAGACGGGCAAGTCGCCAGCCAAAGCCATTGAGGGATTACGACTGGAAAACGCCCGCTTGCTGATCGAGCAGAGCAGGCTGCCAATGGAGGTGATAGCTCGTGAATCCGGCTTCCGCGATCGCCGCCATATGCGGGAAGTGTTCATTCGCGGTTACGGCATCCCGCCGCAGTCGCTGCGCACCGGTAAAGCCTGACGCGCGCTGTCACGCCTGAACGCCTTCTGATCATGATGGCCGGCATCCCGGTCATCATGTTGTCCGAAATCACGACCTTTCTCGTCAGCCGCGCCGGTGCGCGACTGCGTACTATGAATTCACCAACCCGATAACTGACAAGGTGAATATCATGACGCAGCAGACACACACCAACCGCGGCACTGCCGTTGTCACCGGTGCCTCTACCGGTATGGGCGCACTGTACGCCGGCCGCCTGGCACGCATGGGCTATGACCTGATCATCGTGGCCCGCAATCACAACCGGCTGAACCAGCTGGCTGAACACATCACCACCGACAGCGGCCGCAGCGTGGAAGTCATCACCGCGGACCTGGCCGATGCCGCACAGCTGAACGCGCTGGAAGAGAAGCTGCGTCAGGACGCGAGCATTACGCTGCTGGTGAATAACGCCGGCATCGGCACCCATACCCCATTGCTGGACAGCGACGTGGCGCAGATGAACGCCATGATAAATCTCAACGTTATCGCGCTGACCCGCCTGACCTATGCGCTGGTGCCAGGCATGGTGGCGCGCGGACGCGGCGCCATCATCAACATCGCCTCGATCGTCAGCATTGCGCCTGAGCTGCTGAACGGTGTTTACGGCGGCAGCAAGGCTTACGTGCTGGCGTTCAGTCAGTCGCTGCACCATGAACTGGCCGGTAAGGGGATTCAGGTGCAGGCCGTACTGCCTGGCGCTACCGCGACGCCGTTCTGGGATAACGGCGGTCTGCCGGTTGACCAGCTTGACCCGAACATCGTCATGAGCGCGCAGGAGATGGTTGATGCGGCGCTCACCGGCTTCGCCCGCGGCGAGCTCGTTACCATTCCGTCCCTGCAGGACGAAGCGCTCTGGACCCGCTATGAGCAGGCGCGTCAGGCCATGATGCCGCACCTCGGCAGCGACGCGCCGGCTGAACGCTATCGGCCCGTCTCTGTGCACTGAACGCCCCCTTATTCAGAATCGCAATCCTAATAACTGTCCCATTAAGGAATCAGATCATGAAACTGACCGATAACACCATCTTCATCACGGGCGGCACTTCTGGCATCGGCCGCGCAATGGCAGAAAAATTTCATCAGCTGGGCAACCAGGTGATCATCTCCGGACGCCGCGAGGCGCTGCTGCAGGAAGTCACCGCCGCCAGTCCGGGCATGGACTATGTGGTGCTGGACGTCACGCGCGCCGACAGCATTCAGGCCGCCGCACAGAGCGTGCTGGAACGCTATCCGGCCCTGAACGTGGTCATCAATAATGCTGGCATCATGCCGTTTGATAATGCGGCGGGCGAACTGGATGACGCGCAGGCGGTGACGCTACTGAACACCAACATTCTGGGACCGGTGCGCGTCAGTGCGGCCTTTATCGAACACCTGAAGCAGCAGCCGGACGCGGTGCTGATTAATAACAGCTCGGTGCTGGCCTTCCTGCCGCTGGCGACCAACGCGCTTTACTCGGCCACCAAGGCCGCGATTCACTCCTATACCCTGTCGCAGCGTTTCCTGCTACGTGATACCGGCGTGCAGGTCATCGAAATTTCACCGCCGTGGGTGGATACCGATCTGATTTACAAAAGTGGCGACCCGCGCGCCATGCCGCTGGACGCCTTCATCAGCGAGACATTTGAAAAGCTGGGTACCGACACCATCGAAGCGATTGTCGACCGCGTGCTGCCGGTGCGCGATAACCCGGGCGCGAACGAGCATACGCTGGTGAATCAGTTCAACCAGTCTGTAGCGGATAACCCGATTCCTGTTCAGTAAACATTTCAGGGGCACCGCCCCTGAAGTTTATGCCGGAGAGAAATAATGAACGCTGTCATCACCTCTTCCCAGCGCCGCGCGCTGCGTGCGCTGAGCATTGCCTACTTCGTACAGGCTACCGGCGCGCTGTCTGTCGCTGGCAGTCTGCCGGCCATCTCTGCAGCCTGGCAGCTGACTGATGCGCAGAGCGCGCGCTTACTGAGTGTTTTCGGACTCACCTTCGCGCTGGCGGCTCCGCTGGTGCAGGTGCTGTTTGGTCACCTGCACCGTCGCCGGCTGGTGCTCACCGGCATTGCACTGTTTAGCCTGGGCGCCTTCGCGTTTGTGCTGTCGCCGGGCTACAACGCACTGCTCGCCTCACGTATCCTGATGGGGGCAGGCGCCGGGTTCATCGGTCCGGTGCTGGTTGCGCTGGGCTCCGAACTGGTCCATGAACAGCAGCGCGGCCGGGCCATCGGCATGGTGCTGCTCGGGGTATCGATGGCAAGCCTTGCCGGTATTCCGCTCGCCGCCTGGGTAGCCAGCCTGTGGGGTGCGAAAGCCCTGTTTGTGCTGGTCGGATTGCTAAGTCTGCTGAGCGGGCTGAATATTTTGCTGACGGTGCCGGATGACAGTGCCGGGACGCGCATCCGCCTGCGTGAGATGGCCGGCGTGCTGGCCGATGGCAAATACCTGACGGCTTTCCTGGTGGTGTTTTTTATTACTTCCGGCGTTTACAGCTTTTACGCTTTTATCGCGCCGCTCATTCGCGACACCTACACTGGCGGCACGCATGCGGTCTCCGCAGCGCTGGCCGTGCTGGGCGTTGCCGGCGTGCTGGGCAATCTCTGGGTCACCCGCGCGGCGACACGCTTTACCGCTGAGAAGCTGCTGCTGAGCGGCATGACGTTGCTCATCGTCGATACGGCGCTTATCGCCGTGCTGCCGAAAGCGCTGGGCGTGCTGCTGGCGGCACTGGTGGTCTGGGCGTTTGCCACCGATCTGCTCTGGCCCAGCCAGCAGCGCCGGATCGTCGAGCTGGCATCAGTCCGCCATCGCGGCATTGCGCTGGCGCTGACCAGTGCCTTCATGTTTGGCGGTATCGGCTTTGGCTCGGCGGTCGCATCATGGATATATCCACTGGCCGGCTTTTACGGGCTGATCGGCATGTCGGTGGTCTTTATTCTGCTGGCGATGCTCAGTCTGCAGCTGTCAGAAAAGCGCAGGCAACCGGTAAACATCGCTGAGTGCGGTCAGCGTCAGGCCTGAATCGGTGGACGCCGCTTACCCGGTGCCGCGAAGCGAATGCTGGCCTGGCACGCTCTGCGCATTAAACGTGTGACGTCAGCGGGGAAGGGGACCGGCTGGCTGCGGACAGGCTTTTACCGAACGTCCGGTATGCGATCCTGGCAGGTCCATGACGATGATAACTCTGGGAAACAATCTCCCGTTGACACCTTAAAATGCCCATTGTATAAAAGCCCGCTTCGTTAATGAGTTTCATTTGCATTAAAGCGGCGCGGGCTTCTCAAAACAATATCAATGAAGGGTAGCGTTTAATGAAGAAGGTCATCTGCGCGTTAGGCCTGGCGATTGCGTCGGTCAGTTCTGCTCTGGCAACCACATATCCTCTGACGATTGAAAACTGTGGCTATAAAGAGACATTCACCAAAGCGCCGGAACGCGTCGTGGCCCTGGGCCAGAATACCGTGGAAATTTTGCTCCTGCTGGGCCTGGAAGATAAGGTGAAGGCCAGCGCCTTCTGGCCGACCAAAGTGCTGCCGCAGCTGGCGGAACAGAATGCCAAAATCAAAACGCTGACGGTTGAAATTCCTACCCTTGAATCCATCCTTGCGCAAAATCCCGATTTTGTTCCCGCCCAGACGCCGCTGCTGCTCGGGCCGGAAAGTAAGGTCGCAAAACGTGAAGATCTGGCCACCGTCGGCGTGAACAGCTATTTATCACCAGGCATGTGCGCCACCAAAAAAGCCGCAGGCGATATGTACGGCAGCCGCCAGAAGCTGTGGGATATGACGTACCTGTATAAAGAGATTGAAGATTTCGCCAAAATTTTCAACGTTGAAGAGCGCGGCCAGGCCGTGATTGCCGATTTCAAAAAACGCGAGGCCGACCTGCGTCAGGAGTTTGGTAAAAACAAAAAAGATCTCTCGTTTGTCTTCTGGTTCTCAAGCTCCTCCCCTTCTGCGGATGCCTATGTGGGCGGGAAAAACAGCGCCTCCGGTTTTATTGCCAACGTGCTGGGCGGCCATAACGCCATTACCTCCGAGACCGAATGGCCAACCGTGGGCTGGGAAAGCATTATTGCCGCCAACCCGGATGTGATTGTGGTCTCCAGCCTGGATCGTAACCGCTGGGCGCTGGATAACGCGGAAGAGAAAATCAAATTCCTGAAAAGCGATCCGGCCGTCAGCCAGCTTGATGCGGTGAAGAAAAGGCCATATCGTGGTGATGGACGGTCAGGCGATGAACCCGACGATCCGTACGATTTACGGCGCTGAACAGGTGGGCGAACAGCTCAGAAAGCTGGGGCTGAACTGATGACGGCATTGCCGTACTTCAGGCCCGCCAGGGCCTGTTCCTGACCACTTCCGCTCTGCTGGCTGTTATCCTGCTGTTTCTGGTGATTGCCCTTGGCGTCAGCGTCGGCGAGCTGTCGATTCCGCTGTCCAACGTCTTTTATGCTATCGGTAATAAGCTGGGGCTGACCGACGTTCCGCTCAACCGCATCTATGAGAGTGTGATCTGGGACTTCCGCCTGAGCCGCGCGCTGGTGGCGGCCTGCTGCGGCGCCGGGTTGGCCATCTGCGGCGCCGTTTTGCAAAGCCTGCTGAAAAACGCGCTGGCGGAACCTTACGTGCTCGGCGTGTCGGCGGGTGCGTCCACCGGGGCGGTTTCGGTCGTCGTGCTGGGCATCGGCACCGGCGCGGTGTCGCTCTCTGCGGGCGCGTTTGCCGGGGCGTTCGCCGCCTTTGCGTTTGTCGCATTTCTGACGAACGGCGCGCGCGGCGGGAATGAACGTACCATTCTGGCAGGGGTTGCGGCCTCTCAGCTGTTCAACGCCATTACCGCCTATACCATCAGCACCTCCGCCAGCGCCCAGCAGGCGCGCGACGTGATGTTCTGGCTGCTGGGCAGCTTCAGCGGCGTGCGATGGCCGGAATTCCAGCTGGCGCTGGTCGTGGTGCTGGCGGGCCTTGCCATTTGCCTCTACTATTCCCGGGCGCTGGATGCCTTTACCTTTGGTGATGAC
The DNA here is from genome assembly GCA_039593635.1 of Enterobacterales bacterium. Taxonomy (GTDB): domain Bacteria; phylum Pseudomonadota; class Gammaproteobacteria; order Enterobacterales; family Enterobacteriaceae; genus Enterobacter. The sequence continues at coordinate 553,525 of JBCNOW010000001.1, read as the reverse complement.
GCCGCCGCCTCGCTGGGTATTGCCGTCCCGTGGGTGCGCCTGGCGCTCTTTACCACCACCGCGCTGATTACCGCGACCATCGTCAGCATGGCGGGTTCAATCGGCTTTGTGGGGCTGGTGGTGCCGCACGTGATGCGTTTCCTGTTCGGGCCGCTGCACCGCACGCTGCTGATTGCCAGCGCGCTGGCCGGGGCGATCCTGATGGTGCTGGCAGACATCGCCTCGCGGATGCTGATTGCCCCGCAAAGCCTGCCCGTCGGCGTGGTCACCGCGCTGGTTGGCGTGCCGTTCTTTGCCGTGATTATCTACCGTTCAAGGAATAAGTGATGAGTATCTGCGCTGAAAATATTACCTGGAAGGTCGGCAAAAAAGTCATCGTCAATGACGTCTCGCTGAAGGTTTCCCGGGGCGAAACGGTAGGTCTGCTTGGCCCTAACGGCTGCGGCAAATCGTCTCTTTTGCGTATCCTGGCTGGCCTGCGTCGCCCGGATGCGGGCTGCGTGACGCTGGACGGGCAGGACATCTCCCGCATCGCCAAAAAGCAGCTTGCCCGCCGGGTGGCCTTCGTTGAGCAGCACGGCATGACCGACGCCAATATGCGCGTGCGCGACGTGGTGAAACTGGGGCGTATTCCGCACCACTCCCCGTTTTCCAACTGGAGCGCGCAGGATGACGAGACCGTCACCGCGGCTCTGCAGCGTGTGGATATGCTGGACAAAAGCGAGCAGGGCTGGCTGAGCCTCTCCGGCGGCGAGCGCCAGCGCGTACACATTGCCCGCGCGCTGGCCCAGACCCCGACCGAAATCCTGCTGGATGAACCGACCAACCACCTGGACATCCATCATCAGATGCAGCTGATGCAGTTGATCAGCGAATTACCGGTTACCAGCATTGTCGCCATCCACGATCTCAACCACGCCTCGATGTTCTGCGACTCGCTGATTGTGATGCAGAAAGGGCAAATTGTGGCGACCGGAACGCCGCAGGACATCCTATCCGAGGCGTTGCTCTGGGACGTCTTCCGGGTGAAAACCAAAATTGAGATCTCGCCGTTCCATGGCAAAAAGCACATTCACTTTATCGTTTAGGGACGAGTGATCGCATGCCCCTTCGCCCTGCCACCACCCTCTGCCCGCCCGTTTTACTGGGTAGCCAGTTTGTTTTTAACATTGGGTTTTACGCCGTCGTTCCCTTCCTGGCGATATTCTTGCGCGACGACATGCTGCTCTCCGGCGGGCTTATCGGGCTGATCCTGGGCCTGCGCACGTTCTCGCAGCAGGGGATGTTTATCGTCGGCGGGGCGCTCTCGGACCGGTTTGGCGCGAAAGATCATTATCCTCAGCGGCTGTATAGTTCGCGTTGCGGGCTATCTGCTGCTGGCGTTCGGGGGATCGCTGTGGCCGATTATTCTGGGCGCGTGTCTGACGGGCGTCGGCGGCGCGTTGTTTTCTCCCTCAATTGAAGCGCTGCTGGCAAAAGCGGGCACGCACAGCGAGGCGAAAGGCAAACGAAGCCGCGCGGAGTGGTTTGCGCTCTTTGCCGTCTGCGGGGAACTCGGCGCGGTACTGGGCCCGGTTGCTGGCGCCCTGCTCACGGGGCTGGGCTTCCGCCAGGTGGCGCTGGCGGGGGCAGGGGTCTTTGTCATTGCGCTGGTGGTGCTCTACTTCTGTCTGCCTGCTGCTGGACACAGCAAACAGACGCTTAAAATTGTGCCCTGGTGGACGACGTTCCGCCAGCCGCGTTTTGTCGCCTTTATCATTGCCTACAGCTCGTGGCTGTTGAGCTACAACCAGCTCTATCTGGCGCTGCCGGTGGAGATCCAGCGCGCCGGCGGTAACGAGAAAGATCTCGGCCCGCTTTTTATGCTGGCCTCCGTGCTGATCATCACCTTACAGCTGCCGCTGGCGCGTTTCGCCCGACGCGTGGGCGCGGTAAAAATTCTGCCGGTGGGCTTTTTGCTGCTCTCCGCCGCCTTTGCGAGCGTGGCAATGTTCGCGGCAACCGCGCCGCCTGAAGGCTGGCTGCGGTTGCCTGCCCTCGGTGTCGTCTGGTGACGCTGTTGACGCTGGGGCAGATGCTGCTGGTGCCGTCGGCAAAGGATCTGATTCCGCGGTTTGCCGAGGAGTCGACGCTGGGCGCGCACTACGGCGCACTCGCCACCGCCGGCGGCATTGCGGTGCTGGCCGGAAATTTGCTGTTTGGCAGCCTGCTGGATCGCGCGCTGGTGCCTTCAACGCAGGCAATGTATCCCTGGCTGCTGCTGGCGCTCTTTCCCCTCTGCAGCGCGGTGGCCATGAACGTGATTTGCCGCCCGCTACGAAGCGCGCCGATCGGGAAACCTGAATAACCGTTGCTGCCATTCGGGTTATACCGCCGCGGTGCTGTAGCCTGACGTGCGCAACGCGGGCAGGGCAGGTTGCGCAGGCTCTCATCGACAAATGACCAGCCCGATCATGTGTAAACTCTACCGGGTTAACAACACCCAGAAAAACGTTTTCAGGAGTCAAGCCAGATGTTTACGCACATGCGCATTGCCAGACCCGTCTCCCAGCTTGAACGATCGGTGCTGATGTTTAGTCAGGGACTGGGTCTGCAAAAAATTGCTGAATTCCACGATCACGACGGTTTCAATGGCGTGATGCTGGGCCGAAAAGACCTCGACTGGCACCTCGAATTTACCTGCTGCCCGGGACATCCCGTTCAACCCTCGCCAACCGAAGACGATCTCCTCGTCCTCTATTATCCGGATGAAAATGCATGGAAGCTGGCATGCGAAACCATGATCGAAGCGGGTTTTAAACGGACGAATTCTTTTAATCCTTACTGGGATGTGAATGGGCAAACCTTCGTTGATCCCGACGGGTACCGGGTGGTGATGCAAAACAGGGCGTGGGAATAACGGAGAAAGCCTCGTGCAATGGTTCAGTCAGGAAAAATTTGCGGTTCGTCTTGAGTGGGGCCTGCCTGCGGTAGAGCATCTTGCCGGGGAGGTCGACTGCGTTGTCATTGTTGACGTTATGTCGTTCTCAACTTGCGTCAGTATGGCTGTCAATAATGGTGCCTGTGTCTATCCGTACCCCTGGAAAGATGCTTCTGCTATTGAATATGGTTTGAAAATGGGAGCCAGCACAGCGAGTCCGGACAGACGATTCAGCGGTGAAGGTTACAGCCTATCGCCGGCTTCGCTAAGAAACATAAGCGAGGGTGAAAAACTGGTCCTCCCATCGCCTAACGGTTCAGCCGTTTCATTCAAAGCAAGGGATGCAGGAGTAGCAGTGTTGAGCGGCTGTTTCAGAAACATATCTGCGACCGCGAATGCCTGCCGTTCCTTCGGCCGTGTGCTGGTAATTCCCTGCGGAGAACGCTGGCCCGATGGGAGCTTTCGCCCCAGTATTGAGGATTATGTGGCTGCTGGCGGAATTATCGCTGCAATGGGGCGTCAAAATTGCTCACCAGAAGCAGAGGCTGCGGTGGCTGTCTGGCAGCATTACCAGAAGCAAAACCTGGTGCTTCTACGGGAGTGTTCGTCTGCAATAGAGCTGATGCAACGTGGATTCGCCGCGGATGTCGATCTCTGCCTTGAAGTAGACAAGTCCAGCCTGGGATGTCGGCTTTGGGGTGATGCCTATATGTCAGCATTGACCGGGCAAAATAGTTTCTGACCGACCAGACGGCGCGCTTTGTGCCAGGAGCCGACATCAATGAATATTGCTGTAGATTTCACTCAGCGATGTTTCTCTAATCTGATATCTGTGTCATTGATGTCAATTTTATTGCCCCAGCCGAGCTGTATGTAAAATTTTGCTGCACGACTTTGTTTGTCAGTTTCAAGCCAGGCAATCTCATGATGCCTGAATAATTCCTTTTCCGCGATTTCAACAAGCCTGCGGCCTATACCCCTGCCTTCGTACTCCGGGAGAACAAAGGCAGCAAAAAGGCAGCCTTCATCAGGTAAAATCATAGAAAAACCAATAATTTTTTCGTTATCAGTCGCAACCCATGCACAGCAACTCTTTTCAATCAAATCAGCTACTACGTTTTCGGTAATCCCGATTCGCTGCATTTCCTCACGACTTAAATGATTCTCGATAACTGAGATTCTGACATGAAACATGCCATCGATATCAGCTGCCTGGGCGGTTCTTATATTTATGTTCAGGGGTATAACTCCATTCCAGGATAAGCATAAATTTTTGTATTGATGTCATTATTGTGAAGCCATTAGGGTTTCAGTCCAAAACTGCTTGTAATGTCTGTTTTTCGCTTATACCAGACATCGAAGTGTATATGAATTCGCTTTGTATCAGAAGCGGTCATAGCCAGTGGTTCCATATTCCCGCCTTTTAACTTCTGCGTTTGCTGTTTATCGCTTTTTCATGCCGATGGCTTCGCTGACACAGACACTTCGGTACCGGCCGAAGCAACATGGCTTTGTCTTCATTAAGCTGTCTGAAAATTAACGAAGGAGCGGACCATGATTGCAGTACTTTTTGAGGCAGAAGCCCTGCCAGCAGCTCAGGAGCGATATCTTCAACTTGCTTCTGAGCTGACGCCTCTTTTATCCGACACGCCCGGATTTATTTCCATAGAACGCTTCCAGAGCCTGACCACGCCCGGCAAGATCCTCTCTTTGTCCTGGTGGGAAGATGAGGATGCTGTCGCCGGATGGAAACGCAATGTGATGCATCAGGCCGCGCAGCAAGAAGGCAGGCAATCGATTTTTTTATTTTACAGAATACGGGTAGCCAGCGTATTCCGTGATTACTCTTCTGATAAGGGAACCAATCCGCATGCATGACATTCACGTTATTCTCAAAAATAGCCCGGGCTCGCTGGGTTTACTGGGGAGTGTGTTGGGGAAAAACGGTGTGGGTCTTGAAGGGGGTGGCGTATTTACAACACCGGAAGGCGGACATGCACACTTTCTGGTTGAAGACGGTAATAAAGCGCGCACGGTATTAACTGAAGCCGGTTTTGAAGTCGGCAACCTATGTCGTCCTCTGGTCAGAAAATTAGCGCAGGAACGTCCCGGAGAGCTGGGCGAAATCGCTGACACGCTTGCCCGGAACGGCATCAATATTCTGGTACAGTACAGCGACCACCATAACCGGCTCATTCTCATTACGGATGATGATGTCCGGGCAGCCGAAGTAACCCGAAAATGGGCAGTAGCTTCTGAATGAACCTTGTTAACCAAACGCGCGAAAGTGAGCCGGATAATGTCCTTGAAACATCAATGGCAATGGTGGCATCTGCGCTGGCAGACCCGTCAAGGGTGGCTATTCTGTGCGCGCTGATGGACGGGCGCGCATGGACAGCGACCGAACTTAGCGTAGTGGCTGGCATAGCAGCCTCGACAACCAGCGGGCATCTGAACCGACTCCTCAGCAACGGTCTGGTCATTTGCATGATGCAGGGTCGTCATCGCTATTACAGTCTGGCTGGCCATCCTATCGCCGGATTGCTGGAAAACCTGATGGGGGTTTCCATGGGGACCATTAAGGCCCCCGTTTCCAGTACGCCGCTTCATCTGCTTTATGCACGCACCTGCTATGACCATCTGGCCGGCGAGCTTGCTATCGAAATTTATGACTTTATGCTTAGGGAAAACTGGCTGGAAGCAGAGGGTTCGGGACTGACATCAGCCGGCAAAATCCATTTTGAGAACATGGGCGTTTTACTTAACTCCCGCACACGGCGCAAGCCCTGTTGCCCCTGTCTGGACTGGAGTGAAAGGCGTTTCCACCTCGGCGGTGACGCGGGCTCAGCCCTGTTTACGCTTTTCCTGCAAAAAGAATGGGTAAAGCGTATACAGGGATACCGTGAAGTCAACGTAACCGATTCAGGCCGGGTGGCAATGAATCGGCTGTTTAAGCTGAAAATCAGCTGAATAAACATCAGGTACCGGTCGATGTGATCAGATGACCCGGCATGCCCTCCTTGTGAAAGGTTAAGCGGAGGGCGATACGTTTTCCCGCAGGATGCAGTAACTTACCGTCCGGCCGTGGAAAACAGGTTTACTCCGCTTCAGGTCAGGCGCTTAATCGCCAGAGCTTAAAGGGTTTATTTCTTATCCAGCGACCAGGTCGCGCTGCGCACATCGACTTTCACCGGCAGCAGGCCGACGCGGGTGAAGGTGTCCGCCAGCGCCTGCTGTTCCGCAAACACCTGCGGTGACATGCGTGACGCGCCATAAGGCAGGCGTTGCAGCGTGGTCTGCCAGATGGATTTATCCAGACCGGTAGATTTCGCCAGAATCGCGGCGGCTTCATCCTGATGCTGATTGGCCCAGTCGCTCAGCTTGCTCAACTCGTCAACCACCTGCTTAGCCGTTTGCGGGTGGTTTTCAGCAAACGGGCGGCTGGCAAGATAGAAGGTGTAGTGCGGCACCAGACCTTCGGCGTTGCGCACTTCACGCGCGCCGGCGTTGGCTTCGACCTCAGCCAGGTAGGGATCCCAGATCACCCAGGCATCGATTGCGCCCTTCTGGAAGGCGGCGCGCGCATCGGCCGGCGGCAGGTAAACCGGCGTGACATCTTTATAGTTCAGCCCGGCATCTTCCAGCGCTTTCACCAGCAGATAATTGACGTCTGAACCCTTGTTCAGGCCAACGCGTTTGCCTTTGAGATCGGCCACGCTTTTGATGGGTGAGTCTTTCGGCACCACAATGGCTTCGGTTTTAGGGTTGGCGGGTGAATGTCCGAGATAAATCAGATCGGCTTTTGCCGCCTGCGCGAAGGCGGGTGGCGCATCGCCGGTGGCGGCCAGATCGATACTGCCCACGTTGAGCCCCTCCAGCATTTGCGGACCGGCGGGGAATTCCACCCAGCGCACCGCAATACCCTCTTTTTTGAAGGTCTCATCCAGCGTGCCGCGATATTTCAGCAGCGCAAAAATGTTGGCTTTCTGATAGCCGATGGTGACGGTTTCCGGGTTGGCGGCGAAGGCGTGCGTTGCGAGCAGGCCGAAGCTGAGTGCCAGTGCGCTCAGGGCAAAACGTTGTGCTTTCATGGGACGTCTCTCGTGGTTTTTCCTCCATCCTGGCAAAGTTGTTATATAACCAATAAATAACTTTTTAATATCGCTTATAACTCTAATTCCGGCCTGCATCAGCATTCACTGTAATGGGCAAGTTGCATAGAGAACCGGATAATTAGCACGGTAATAATTTGTATAACAAATCAAAATGTCAACGCCGCAGGCTTCTGTCAGGATAAGCGATAACGTTGCCTGCTATAGGTTGCTCCCGTTCTATGAAGTGGTTTTCCCGAAGCGCCGTACTGTTCTCTGCCAAAACCTGTCTGGCCGCCTTTCTGGCTTTTTATCTTGCGCTGGAACTCAACCTGGACAAACCCGCCTGGTCACTGACCACCGTGTATGTTGCCTCGCAGCTTTATTCCGCTTCGACGGTGTCCAAATCGGTGTTTCGCTTTTTTGGCACCGTGCTGGGCGGGCTGTTTACTCTGTTGATCTATCCGGCTACGGTCCAGTCGCCGATGCTGTTCAGCCTGTGTATTTCACTCTGGGTTGCCGTCTGCCTGTATCTCTCGCTGCACGACCGCACGCCAAAAAGTTACGTCTTTATGCTGGCCGGCTACAGCGCCGCCATTATGGGCTTTCCCGATGTGACCTCGCCCGGCGCCATTACCTATACGGTAATTTCCCGCATTGAGGAAATCACCGTGGCGATTGTCTGCAGCAGCCTGGTGCATCGGCTGATCTTCCCGGTTTCGATGCGCCATCTGCTCGAACAGAGCGTCGGGCTGTGGTATCAGAACGCGCGTAAATTGTGTAGCGAGCTGATGACGGCGATGCCTGCGGCAAAATCGCTGGAGCGCGAGGATATTCTGGTGCAGATGGCCAACTATCCGCTTAACGTCGAAACGCTGATCACCCACTGCGTTTATGAAGGGGATGCCGCGCGGCGGCTGGTGCGGCTGGTCAGCGTGCAGTATCAGCATCTGTCGTACCTTATCCCGACGCTCACCGCCATTGAATCGCGTCTGAATCTGCTGGCACAGCAGCAGATCCGCTTTCCCGATTATGTCGCGACGGCCTTTCAGCAATTTTTACAATGGCTGAACGGTGATGTGCAGCAGCCGGTGCGCGATCGCCTCACCGACGCTCAGGAACAGCTGCAGCAGGCCTGGCGCGCAGGGCGGCTTAACAGTGAAGAGAGCATTTTGCTCATCGGTCTGCTGGAACGGTTACTCAACTTTGTCCGTATTGCTGATGCTTACCACAGCGTCAGCGAGCGCGTCAGTGACTGGACGCCAGCGGTGAAACCGGGCAAGGCCTCACGCGCGCACAAACATGTCGATAAAGGTCTGCTGTTCCTGTCGTGCTTTACTGCCTTTATCGCCACCTTTGCCAGCTGCCTGTTCTGGATTGGCAGCGGCTGGCGTGATGGTTCAACCGCGCCGATGATGGCGGCGGTGCTGTGTTCGTTCTTCGCCGGGCTGGATAGCCCCATCGCGCCAATGAAGCTGTTTCTGAAGGGCGTGCTAATCTCCATGGCGATCAGCCTGATTTACGTCACGCTGCTGATCCCACAGGCGGTGACGTTTGAAGCGCTGGTGATTTGCCTCGCGCCGGGATTATTTGCTTTAGGGCTGGTGATTGCCAATCCGTCCACCAACCTGATCGGTCTCATCGTTGCCACGCAGATCCCCGGTTTGATCGGCATGAGCCACCATTTCAAACCCGACTTGCAGCTTATAGTGAATGCCATGATCTCCACGCTGGTGGGCATTGCCGTTGCGCTGGTGCTGACGCTGCTGATTCGCAACAAACGCCCGGCATGGACGGCCACGCGTGCGCTGCGTAAAGGCATTCGCGATCTGCTGCAGTTTATCACCGCGCTGCGCATGAACACCGCCACGCTGACGGCGCGGCAGCAATTTGTCGCACGCACGCTGGACAGAGTAAACGTGATTCTGCCGCGTAAACGCGTCGATCCGGCACCGGAGCTGGTGGCGGGCGGTAACCTGATTGCGGAGGCCTGGCTCGGGGCTAACTGCTATGACTATTACACCCGTCATCGGCACCTGCTGCTGGCGAACCAGATAGAAAGCGCAGCCATGTTTCACGAGCTGAGCCAGTTTCTTAAGCAGCGGCTGAAAACGCTGGACAGCACGCCATCGCCTGCGCTGCTGCATGAGCTTGATGTGTTACTGCTGCGGCTGGAGGCGGCGGCGCAGCAGGAAAATGCGCTGTTTGCGCCGCTGTTTCATCTGTTCAATATCCGTCTGTCGCTCTTTCCTGGCGCGCGCTGGCCGCAGCCGCTGGCAGAGCAAAACCGCACATAGTGTGATTAAGATCGCACTTTTTGTTAGGTCGGTAATAATAACAATGGTTACTATAACTCCCATGCAGAGCATTCAGCTCTGACCCAAACATTGAAGGAATATGACCATGAAAAACGTAAAAACTCTGACCATCGCTGCTGTTGCTGCTCTTTCTATGATCTCTTTCGGTAGCTTCGCCGCTGAAAGCATCTCCGTTCACGGCAGCACGCTGGATAGCGCTGAAGCCCAGGTTGCCGCTCAGGCTAAAGCGAGTGGTGCGGACAGCTACAAAATCACCAGCGCCCGCGCAGACAACGGCGTGGACATGACTGCTGAGCTGTACAAATAATAACAATCCTTTTCTCCGTTAACGTGCTTAGCCCGGGTTATCCCGGGCTTTTTTGTGCCTGCGATGCGGTTCAGCGCCGCGATGCTTTCAAGCCTTCATTGAATACCGTACAGTGCCAGACGAGCTAATTTCCGTGGGGAACGGTAACTGATGAAAATGATTGGCCTGATTGGCGGCATGAGCTGGGAATCCACCGCGCTCTATTACCGCATCATCAATGAACAGGTAAAGCAACAGCTGGGCGGACTGCACTCGGCGCGCAGCCTAATGTACAGCGTCGATTTTCAGCAAATTGAGAAATTGCAGGTCGCCGGTGAATGGCAGCAGGCCGGTGAAATCCTGGCCGAAGCCGCCCGTAGCCTGGAGAAGGGCGGGGCGGATTTCATTGTGCTGTGCACCAACACCATGCACAAAGTCGCCGATCAGATCACCACGGCCACCCGCATTCCGCTGCTGCATATCGCTGACGCCACGGCACAACGCATTCGTCAGGCCGGCGTGAAACGCGTCGGTCTGCTGGCGACCGCGTTCACCATGGAGCAGGAATTCTATAAAGGGCGCCTTGAGCAGCAATATGACATCGAGGTGCTGGTACCGGACGCTACCGGACGTAAAACGGTGCACGACATTATTTATCAGGAGCTGTGCCTCGGCGTGATCCGTGAAGAATCACGCGCGCAGTACCGTGACATCATCGCTCAGCTGGTGGCACAAGGGGCTGAAGCCATTATCCTTGGCTGTACCGAAATCACGCTGCTGGTTAAAGCGGAGGATGCGGCGGTGCCGCTGTTCGATACCACATTAATCCATGCGCAGGACGCGGTGAAGCTGGCGCTGGCAATAAATAACTAGCCTGCTAATTATAATCTGTGTTATTATGTGTTCATTGAAGGCACAACGCCGACCCGCATGGTCGTACAGGGATGTGCCAGAACTGGCTGCCAGCACTGGCAGCCTTTTTTGTGGCTGAAAAAGCGTCAGAATGCGGTTTCCAGTGAATCGGTGACGCAATAATCATCATCCACCAGCGGCAAATACCGCCATTTATCGAAGGCGGTACAGGGGTGTGAAATACCGCAGCCTACCCAGTCGCCGGGCTTTAACGCATCCTCTTCCGGCAGCAACAGATACGCATGCTGATCATTTACCTCGCTGATGCGTATGCCAGAAGCTGCACGCAGGGCGCTGCCATCGACATTCCGCACCCACAGTGGATTCGGCAGATCTTGATCGAACGGCACATCACGGCGGCCGAAATCAACAAACGCCAGGCCTGGTTCGGGGCGCGACAACACCCGTCCCCAGATCTCCAGCGCGGCGGTGAAATGATGCGTGGCACCGGGCTGCGCGAAAGGCGCGATACGCGCGTACAGCCCGCTGTCGTGCGCCATGTAGGCGCCTGATCGAATCAGCGGCGTCATCGGCAGCGGCAGGTTCGCGGCCGTAAAACAGGCCGAGACCACGTCAAACCACGCGCCGCCGCCAGCGCTGAGGATAATATGCTGGCTGGCAAACAGCTGATGTTCGGCCAGCAGCGCCGCCGTGGCGATCAGCATCTGGCAGTAATCTTTTACCCGCTGCACGCCTGCGGCATCGCGTCCGGCACCGAGCGCGCCTTCATACCCCGCAACGCCCACCAGTTGCAGGACAGGGCTGGCAGCAATCGCGGCGGCAATCTCCAGCGCTTCAGCGGATGAGCGGCAGCCGGTACGTCCGCCGCTGACCGACATCTCCAGCAGTACCGCAATGCGGCTGTCGCCGAGATGTTGCTCCAGCAAACGAACCCCCTGCAGCGAATCGACGTAGCACAGGAAGCCATGGTCGGGATGCTGTTTTTGCCATTCGCCGATCCAGCGAATGCCGCCGGGATCGACCAGTTCGTTGGCAAGGAAGACGTTACGAATGCCGAACTGGCGCAACGCTCGAACCTGCGCAGGTGTCGCGGCGCTCAATCCCCAGGCACCGCCTTCCGTTACAGCCCGGCGCAGGATCGCCGGAGACATTGATGTCTTGCCGTGTGCTGCCAGCATCACGCCTTGTTCACGGCAAAAATCCGCCAGTTGACGCAGATTATTCTCCAGTGCTGATTGCTTCATCAGCATCAGTGGGGAAAACACCTCGGGGCTGCTAAAGATCGGGGTGCCGTTAGCCAGCGGCTGATTGCCGGAACCGGCGACCGATTTAAAACGCGGTGCAGGCTGCTGCGCATCCAGCGCGCCGTCCGCCTGCAATGGAAAGTGAATCGACATCATGCCTCCTGTTAGTGCTCAAGCACGCGTGATAAGAACTGCTGGGTGCGCGGATTCTGCGGATTAACGAAAATCTGCTCCGGCGAACCCTGCTCGGCTATCACGCCCTGATCCATAAACACCACGCGGTCAGCGGTTTTACGCGCAAAACCCATCTCGTGAGTGACCACCACCATGGTCATCCCTTCACGCGCCAGGCTGCGCATTACTTCCATCACTTCGCCGACCAGTTCGGGATCGAGCGCTGACGTCGCTTCATCAAAAAACATAATTTTCGGCTCCACCGCCAGCGCGCGAGCAATCGCCACACGTTGCTGCTGACCGCCGGACAACTGAGCCGGGTAGTGATGCGCGCGCTCGGCCAGCCCGACACGCGCCAGGGCTGCGAGGCCGCGTTTATTGGCTTCGGCCTCGGACAGTTTCTGCGCTTTAATCAACGCCAGCGTCACGTTACCGAGCGCGGTTTTATGGGGAAACAGATTGAACTGCTGAAACACCATGCCAACGTGGCCGCAGATTTCGCTGCTACGTTTGCGGTCATGCAGCGGCACTTCATTAACCCAGATTTCCCCGCCATCGGCGGTTTCCAGCCCGCTCATGATGCGTAACACGGTACTTTTGCCGGAGCCGGATGCGCCAATCAGTACCAGCACTTCGCCGGGCGAAACATCAAGGCTTATCTCTTTCAGCACCTGGGTTGAGCCAAAGGATTTGGTAATCCGGCTCAGCGTAATGGCGGATTTGCTCATGATAACTGGCTCCTGGTTTGATGATGTTGAACCCAACGGGAAAGCGGAAAGCAGACTACGAAGTAGAGCAGGGCGACGAGGCCGTAGATCACCACTGGCTGGCCGATGCGATCGACAATCGCCTGGCCCTGGTGCATCAATTCCGACATACCGATCATGCTGACAATCGACGTATCTTTAATCAGAGAAAGGTACTGGCCTACCAGCGGCGGCAGCACGATGCCACGCGTTTGCGGCAGGATCACGCTAAGAAACGTCTGGCGCTTCGACAGGCCGAGGATCCACGACACTTCCCACTGCCCCTTCGGTACGGCTTCAATACCGGCGCGGAATACTTCGGCGATGTAAGCGCCCTGATAAATGCTCAGGCCGAGGATACCGGCAGCGAACAGATTGATTTCATAGCCGAAGTACGCCACACCAAAATAGATAAACATCAGTGTGATCAGGACCGGTGTGCCGCGAAACAGTTCGGTATAGAACACAGCGATCTGTCTGGCGACCGGCAAACGGCTGGTGCGTAACACTGCCGCCAGTAAACCGAGCAGCGTACTGCCGACGATAGCGGCGATGGAGAGCAGTAAAGTGACGACCAGGCCTTTCAGCAGGATTGGCAGCGAGCCGATGATAAGTTCGCTCATAGCGCATTCTCCCGTTTCACTGGGTTAATCCATTTTCTTGCCCACCACCAGCCGGGCTTTTTTACTGGCGTTACCAGCGGCGGATGGAACATCCGGCGTCCTGCCATGTTGCCAAGCCACGAGAACAGGTTGCTCAGCACCAGATAAACCAGCGCGACGACGCTGAAGGTCTGGATGTACAGCAGGGTGCGCGCATTGATCACCGTTGCGGTGCCGGTCAGCTCCGGCAGCGCGATGGCTGAGAGCAGCGAAGTGCCGAGCAGTAGCTGAATCAGGTTGTTGATAATGGCTGGCCACACTGCGCGCGCGGCCTGCGGCAGCACCACGCTGAGGAAGATTTGCCGGCGCGGAATACCGAGGATATACGCCGCTTCCAGTTGACCCTTCGCTACCGACTGAATGCCCGCGCGGAAGGTTTCAGCCAGGTAAGCGCCCACGTTAATCCCCAGCGCGAGTATGCCTGCGGTAAAGGCGCTCATGGTGATACCCAGCGACGGCAGGCCAAAAAAGATGATGAAGATTTGCAGCAGCACTGGCGTGTTGCGGATGAACTCGACGTAGCAGTGGCTGAGCCAGCGTAGCGGCGCCAGCGGCGAGGATTTCGCCAGTGCGGCCAGCAGACCGAGCGCCACCGCCAGGGCAAACGCCAGCAGCGTGACCTGTAGCGTTAGCCACGCGGCTTCCAGAAAGGTGTCGGCGTAGCGCCACAGGGTTAGCCATTGATAACTCATGGTGTGACTCCTTCAGGCGGCGCAGCATCGGCGGCTGCGCCGTGGGCGAACAATCAGTATTGCGGATTCAGCGGGTAGCGCGGTTTACTGCCGAACCATTTCTCATACAACTGGGCGTTCTCGCCGGAAGCATTGATTTCAAAAAGGAATTCATTCAGATAGTTGGTCCATACCTGATCGCCCTGTTTCACACCGAAGGCGTTGTACTCCAGCGGCACCAGCGCTTCGTTGGTCACGGTCAGCGACGGATCGAGTTTCGCCTGATAGGCGAGGAAGTTGTTATCTTCGATCATGGCATCCGCCTGGCCCTGTTTCACCGCCAGAATTGCTGCCTGAGAGGAATCGTACTCCTGAATTTTCACGTCGATGCCGAGGTTGCGCACTTCATCGCCGTTAGTGGAACCTTTCACGGTGGCAATGGTTTTTCCGGCCATATCATGCGCGGACTGAATACCGCTGTTTTTGCGCACCAGCATCGCTTCGCTCGCCACGACATAGGGGTGGGTGAAACCGATCTCTTTGGCGCGTTCCAGATTGCGGGTGAAGTTACAGAACACCACGTCAACTTTATTGGTTTGCAGGTTAGGGATGCGGTTGGCGCTGGTGGTATTGACCATTTCCAGTTTGACGCCCATCTCTTTCGCCAGCGCTTTAGCCAGATCGACATCATAACCATCCGGATTGCCGTCTTTATCGTAAAAACCAAACGGGGCAAAGCTCAGGCAGTCACCCACGCGCAGCGTGCCGCGCTGCAGCACGGTTTGCAGCGCAGACTGTGGCGCAGCACCCGCCTCTTTTTTCTCTTCGGTCGGCGTACAGCCCGCAACCGCCAGCAATACCAGCGCGCCCGCCAGTGCCTTGGCACTTAATTTCAGCGATGTTGCATTCATTTTTATGCTCTCTTTTAATGTTTAACGAGACGGCGTAATACCGTGTCATCCGTTATAAGTCAGACGATCACCGGCGCAGCGGCAGCGCTGATTATTTCGGGATATTTTAATGAACAAGCAAAAGCATCAATTAATAACAGGCTGTCCTGGTGTTGGCGAAGAAAGAAATAGAAACGCTCAGCCTGTTTTAACGGTTTTAATTATTTACGGTCGGCGCGGAAACATTTCATATCCACTTCCACTTTGCAGTCGACCACTAAATCCTGCACGCTACAAATACGCGCGGGTGGATTATCACTAAATATCTCTCTGAATACTTTATTAAATGAACTGAAATAGCGCGCGTCGGTTAATACCGCCGTCACGTGCACCACATCCTCCACGCGGTAACCGGCTTCCCGCATGATGGTCAGACAGTTGTCGAACGCCAGTTGCGTCTGTTCGATGATACCGCCTTCCACAACTTCGCCCTCACGCATCGGTGTCTGGCCCGAGATATAGAGCCAGCCATCGGCCTCAACGGCCCGCGCGAACGGCAGTTTCTGCCCACCTGTACCGGTGCCGCCTTCAATGCCATAACGCTTAATCGTCATGCAATGCTGCTCCTTTTTGTTCTGAGAATACCCGTTAGTACCGGGTGATAGTTGTCTGGTATATCAGATTGCTATCTGCAATACCGGATAGGGCAAGATTTGCACAGGTTTTTTATTTTTGCAATATATCGCGAGGAATTTAATTTCTCGTGATGTCGTTGCGATCGCAAAATAAAAAAGGAATGCCGAAATTTTC
The DNA here is from genome assembly GCA_039593635.1 of Enterobacterales bacterium. Taxonomy (GTDB): domain Bacteria; phylum Pseudomonadota; class Gammaproteobacteria; order Enterobacterales; family Enterobacteriaceae; genus Enterobacter. The sequence continues at coordinate 537,840 of JBCNOW010000001.1, read as the reverse complement.
TGCCTGAAAATGTTATCGCTGTCGTGGTTTAAAAAAATAACCTGCATGCAATGCGCTAAAATGAGGCCCCAAAATAGAACAAAGAAATATAAACTCTGGCAATGAAATTTTAATTAACGGGGATGGGTTAACGGCGATACCCGTGTATGATGCTTTTCTTTTTTACTGTCTGGCGCGACCGCCCGACTGCATCAGGAGAATTTGCTTATGCCGGACGAGAAGCCATCGCGGGCGCGCGGTGTGGACCGTGTTATCGACATTTTTCGCCAGTTGCATATCGCTCGTCAGCCTATGGCGATGCGCGATTTGATCGACGCCACCGGTGCGCCGCGTTCCAGCGTATATGAACTCGTTAACCTGCTGAGTGAGGCAGGGTTGCTTGAACTGGATGCCGACGGCGCGGTGTTTTTTGGCCGTGAAATGCACTATTACGGTGCGGACTACATGGCGCATAACGACCTTATCCGCCGCTCGCATCAGTTAATGGTTGAGATCGTGGCCCGTCATGGCGAGACGGTGCAGCTCTGTATGCTGGAAGGGAATAAGTACACCGTTGTGCTGTCGGAAAGTAATGCTCACCCGTTCAAAATCACTTCTGATATCGGGGTGCGGGTGCCGATTACCTGGACGGCCACTGGTCGTCTGCTGCTCAGTAATTGGTCGGACAGCGCCATTCTCGATCTTATCCCCGAAGAGGATTACCGACTGGCGAACGGGCAAGTCCTCGACAAGCAGGCATTCCTCGAAGATATTCATCGTGCCGGGCAGCAGGGATATTGCCTGACCGAAGGTTTGTCAGAGAGTTTTACCTGCTGTATGGCGGCGCCGATTCGTTCCCGTAGCGGGCAGGCAGTCGCCGCTATTTGCTTTATGGTAAGTCGCGATACGCCGGAGGAGCGCCGTCAGATGCTGCTGAAAGAGTTGATCGTTTCCGGGCAAAAATTATCTGACTTCACCTGAGCCGTTGCTTCGCCACAGCGTAATGCGGCGGACTCCCGGCGCCGTATTATTCGCTTACAACCGCGTGCCGTCGGGTTTATTTTGCCGTGATTAAGGTTGTGTTAAGGTAATTGATAATAATAACTATTTCTTTTACCACGGAGTTTTGGCATGAAAACGCGCCTGTTACTGGCAATGGGGATTCTGGTCTCAACCGCAGCCTGCGCGACTGACTATCCGCTCACCGTCACCGACATGGATGGTCACACGCAAACCATCAGCAAAGAACCGCAGCACATCATTCTGCAGGATGGGCGCGATGTGTTGACGCTGGCGCTGCTCGATCGCGACAATCCGTTTAAACGCGTTGTGGCCTGGAACAATCTGCCGAAAAAGCAGGATACGCAAACCTGGGATATGCTAAAGCGCCGCTGGCCTGAAGCGACAAAAATTGTCGATATGGGCTTCAGCGATCAGGGCCAGGTTAATCTGGAAAGCGTGCTGGCGCAGAAACCGGATCTGATGATTGCGCAGCTGCGCGCTAAGCCGGCGCTGGAACAATCCGGCGTGCTGAGCACGCTGAACAACCTGCACATCCCGGTGCTGTTCGTCGATTATGAACTGCATCCGGCACAAAACACCGCCCCGAGCGTCACGCTACTGGGCAAAGTGCTGAACCGCGAAAGCGAAGCCAAAGCCTACACCGATTTTTACCAGCAGCGCTTCGACCGCATCACGCAAGCCGTTGCGAAGGTCAAAAACAAACCCACGGTATTTATCGAACCCATTGCCGGTAACAGCGATAACTGCTGCTTTACCCACAGCCATAATGGCTGGGGTGGCCTGGTAGAAGCGGTCGGCGGCAAAAATATTGGTTCGGCACTGCTGCCAGGCAATGCCGGCTTTGTCGCGCTGGAAAAAATCATCGCCATGAAACCGGACGTTTACATCATGACCGGTTCAAAGCGGCCAAACAGCAATGTGCTGCCGTTTGGTTACGGCGTGCAGCCGCAGGAAGTACGTGCCACGTTTCAGACGTTATTGCAGCGTACCGGCCTGGCGCAAATCGCGCCGGTGAAGCAGGGGCGCGTGTACGGGGTGTATCATCACTTCTACAATCACCCGTACAACATTATCGGCATGGAAATCCTCGCGAAGGATCTCTATCCGCAGCAGTTTGTCGATCTCAAACCGGTGGCTGATTTCCATACTCTCGTGAAAACCTTCACTCAACTGCCGGACGATGCCATCGAACTGAGCTATCCGGACAACCAGTAATTGCCCGCAGCGGGCGCCCGGCCCGCTGTTCCCATCCTGCCCAAAGCAAAACCCCACAAAAAGTGCACGACGATCATGACACTGCATACTGTTATGTTATAACATATCAATATCAGCACCCTTCAGGTGCGCGTGATGTCATTATTCAGGAGTGATTATGTCAGCTTTATCCACAAACGGCGGCTTCAGGCGGCTGCCGGTCACCGTACTCTCTGGCTTTCTCGGTGCCGGAAAAACCACTTTGCTTAACCATATTCTCAACAACCGCGAAGGCCGCCGCGTGGCGGTGATCGTCAACGATATGTCGGAAGTGAATATTGATGCCGCGCTGGTGCGCGAGGGCGGGGCGGCGTTGTCACGTACCGACGAGAAGCTGGTGGAAATGAGCAACGGCTGCATCTGCTGCACGCTGCGCGAAGATTTACTGCTGGAGGTCAACCGGCTGGCGAAAGAGGGGCGTTTTGATCATCTGGTGATTGAATCGACCGGCATCTCTGAGCCGCTGCCGGTGGCGGAAACCTTTACGTTTGCCGATGAAGAGGGGCAAAGCCTGTCCGCCGTCGCGGCGCTGGATACCATGGTGACCGTGGTGGATGGCTACAATTTCCTGCGTGACTATGATTCCAGTGAAAGCGTCCGCTCGCGCGGCGAATCGCTTGGCGAGGAGGATGAGCGCACGGTGGTCGATTTGCTGATCGATCAGATTGAATTTTGCGATGTGCTGATTCTCAACAAAACCGACCTGATTGATGCGGCGGAGCAGGCACGGTTGACCGCGATTCTGCACTCGCTCAATCCCCGTGCGCGGATTATTCGCGCGCAGTTTGGTCAGGTGGCGCTTGATCAGGTGCTGAATACCGGCCTGTTTGACTTCGATGCTGCGGCACAGGCCCCCGGCTGGCTGAAAGAGTTGCGCGGCGAGCACACGCCTGAAACTGAAGAGTACGGCATCCGCAGCTTTGTTTTCCGCGCGCGTCGTCCCTTCCATCCGCAGCGTTTTTACCAGGTGATTACGCAGCACATGCAGGGCGTGGTGCGGTCGAAAGGATATTTCTGGCTGGCAACCCGCCCGCGTCACGCCGGATCCTGGTCGCAGGCCGGCGGCGTCACGCGGCAGGGGCTGGCCGGGATGTGGTGGGCCTGCGTGCCTGAAGATCGCTGGCCGCAGGACGCAGACACGCTGCATTACATCCGCGAAAACTGGCATGAAGGCACGGGGGATGCGCGGCAGGAGATGGTGATCATCGGTATCGATATGGATGAAACCGTGCTGCGTCAGCAGCTGCACCATGCGTTACTGACCGATGAGGAAATGGCGCTGGGGCCAGACGGCTGGGCACAGTTGCCGGATCCGTTTCAGCCATGGTTTGACTGATGCGTCGCCGCGCAGCGGGCTGTGCGGCGACGAACCTATCATCATAATCCGGTATTCATCAGCCGCATCTGGGTGCAGAACGGACACTGACAGCCGCTCACCGCCGTCGCCAGGCGCGCATGCGCTTCGGCAATCGCCAGCGGCTGCGCCTGATCGGTGCTGGCAAGTGCATTGGCCGGTTTCAGCGCCAGCTTTAACGGATTAATTTTCGCCTGAAATGCCCCCGCTTTCGCCGAAGCAAAAGCAATCACTAACAGTGGAACGGTAACCTTCATCGCAGCAACCTCAATCAGAGCACGGGATTGTAACGATATAACATAAACGTGACGCTGTTAAGCGCCTTTATGTGGCGATCCCAGCCACATTGAAACTTCGACGCCATCAGCAAACGGCAGCGAGGTATAGAGGCGGCTGCCATGGACCATTTCCAGATACTCCGGGCTGAAATCGGCATCATCGGCCACAATCAGGGCCCCCGGACGCAACCAGGGCTGCACCAGCTGCAAGATCTCCGGATAGATCGCCTTCGCGCCATCCAGCACCAGCATATCAACGCTGGCTGGCAGGTCCTGACTGAGCGTGTCCAGCGCATCGCCCACGCGAATTTCAATCAGGTCACTGACGCCAGCATCGGCAAAATGATTGCGCGCCAGCGCCACTTTGCCCGGTTCAAACTCGCTGGTGATGATGCGACCGCCGCCGTTATCGCGCACCGCCGCCGCCAGGTGCAGGGTGGAGAGACCAAACGAAGTACCAAACTCAACGATATGCTGCGCCCGGCTGCTGCGCGCCAGCATGTACAGCAGTTTGCCGGTTTCCCGCGAGACCGCCAGCGGCACATCTTTTAAATGACCGTAAAGTTCGCGGTAATCGGTTTTGCTCTGCAGCAGACGTGTTTGCTCCTCATCGGACATCACGCGAAACGCTTCATTGGTGGGATGCGCCATGTTATCCGCCAGCTCAAACAGATAGTTAAGCAGCGGCGCCAGCGGCGCGGAAGTCAGGGTGTTCATCATCGGGGTTCCTGCATCAGAAGATGGATTTTGCGTCAGGAACAGAATACGATGAATTACTCGCATTTCACTATTCGCGTTCAGGAGCAGACGATGGCCGCACAACGTAACGCTAAGATTTCTGAAAGAAAAAAGCCGCAGCAGGCGCGATCCAGTGAGCTGGTAGCAGCCATTTTGCAGGCGGCGACTCAGGTTCTGGAGCAGGAAGGTGCCACGCGCTTTACCACTGCCCGCGTGGCCGAACGGGCGGGCGTCAGTATTGGATCGCTGTACCAGTATTTTCCCAACAAGGCCGCTATCCTTTTCCGTCTGCAGAGCGAAGAGTGGCAGCGAACCGGCGATCTGCTGGGTTCGATTCTGCGCGACAGCGCATCTACGCCGCGTCAGCGCTTGCATCAGCTGACCTGGGCGTTCCTGCACTCGGAGTGTGAAGAGGCGGCGATGCGCACCGCACTGAATGATGCCGCGCCGCTTTACCGGGATGCGCCGGAAGTGCAGGCCGCGCGCGCCAATGGCGAGAATGTGATGTGCGAATTTCTGCAACAGCTGCTGCCGCAGCGGGACGCGGCTGAGGTGGCGCGGGCGGCGGATTTAATCAACAGTACGCTGGGTGACGTCGGCAAGCATTTTTCCGAATCGCCGCGCAGCGCAGCAGAAATTCAGGCTTATGCGCGCGATATGGCAGACATGTTCTGTGCCTGGATCAGAGAAAAAGGGGCCGAATTGCAGTAAAAAATGGGCTGGAAATCTCTGAAAGCGGTTAACAAACTCATTATTCACATTCTCATTAATCCACACCGCGAGTAAGCTTGATAAAACCTTGGTAAAGCCGGATGGATTGACGGCACACAGAGACGGGAGAGCATGATGGCAGTAAAAATGATTGCGGTGGATATGGATGGGACATTTCTCGATGACAATAAGCAGTACAACGCGCAGCGTTTTGCGCGCCAGTACGCGCTGCTGAAGGAGAAAGGCATCCGTTTCGTGGTCGCCAGCGGCAATCAGTATTATCAGTTGCAGCACTATTTTCCCGCTATCAAAGATGAGATCGCCTTCGTGGCTGAAAACGGTGCCTGGGTATCCGACAGCAACGAAGAAATTTTCTGCGGTGAACTGGCGCCGGAACGTGTTCATCAGGTGCTGGATATTCTCGCCAAAGAACCGGAGATCAGCACCGTGGTGTGCGGTCGCAACGGAGCCTATGTGCACAAGTCAATGCCGGATGAGGTGGTCGCCATGCTGGCCAATCACTATCGCCGACTGGAGAAGCGCGACAGCCTGTACGATATCGACGATACCATTTTCAAGTTTTCGCTGAATCTGGCACACGAAGGTGTCGAGGCGCTGCTGGCGCGTCTGCACAGCGAACTGAACGCGATTGAAAACATCATGCATCCGGTTTCCAGCGGATTTGGCTTTGTCGATTTAATCATTCCCGGCTGCCATAAGGCGCACGGCATCGCGCTGCTGCAGGAGAAGTGGGGCATTGATGATTGTGAAGTGCTGGCGATTGGCGACAGCGCCAACGATATCGAAATGCTGCGCCAGGCCTGTTACAGCTTTGCCATGGCCAACGCCGCTGCACCGGTGGCAGCCGTCGCGCGTTATCGGACGGAAAGTAATAACGACGAGGGCGCTCTCAACGTCATCGCCCGTCTGCTGGCACGCGAAACGCCGTTTGGTTAACGGTCACCGGATCGATCCACGAACCGCGGCGCTATTTAATGTGTGATAAATCGCGCCGCGACGAACAGTATGCGACCCGCGCGTGGTTATTCACTGGCGGATGACGCTGCAGGGCGGGCGTTTTCCGCCGGCGTGCCGCCTGCTGCGCGAAGGTTAGCTTCCATTTCATCCAGCGCGGCCTGGTTTTCCAACCCCCACTGATACATCTGTTCGATCGGCCGGGCAAAGGTTTTACCCAGCGCCGTGAGCCGGTAATCCACCCTGGGCGGCACCACGTCATAAACGTGGCGCACGATCAGCCCGCGTTGCTCCAGCTCCTTTAGCGTCTGAAACAGCATCTTTTTCGAAATGCCCTGCAGGCTACGTTGCAGTTCGCCGGTACGGGCGCGCCCTCCCGGCCAGTGATACAGCGCATGCAGCACCATGGTGCTCCATTTCACCGAAAACAGATCCATCAGACGGCGCGGCGGCGAATCCGCATAGAAAAACAGTTTGCCGTCGACCCAGGCTGGCATGGCGCTCTCCCCACGTTATGGTCACCAAATGGTGACTACTATCAATATCGAACCATGAGGATTATAGTCTGCCGCCTTCAGTCAGCCAACGCCTGTTCTCATGGAGGCACTATGAAAATCAATGCATTAGTTGCACGCGATGCGGCTAACCCTCTGACTTCCGGCACGATTAATCTGCGCCCGCTGCAGCAGCAGGACGTGAATATCGAAATCCTTTACTGCGGCGTTTGCCACTCTGATCTGCACATGGCGCGCAACGAGTGGGCGGTGAGTCGCTATCCGCTGGTGCCGGGGCATGAAATCGTCGGCCGCGTGGTGGCAACCGGCGCGGCGGTAACGAAATATCAACCTGGCGATATCGTTGGTGTCGGTGTGATGGTCGATTCCTGCCGTGAATGTCACTTCTGCCAACAGCAGGAAGAGCAGTATTGCGAAACGGGCTTTACCGCCACCTACAACGGCATCGATAAATATACCGGCGACAGCACCTGGGGCGGCTATGCGCAGCGTGTGGTTGTCGATCAGCACTTTGTCGTGTCGGTCCCGGAAAACCTGCCGCTGGCGGGCGTGGCGCCGCTGCTTTGCGCTGGGGTCACCGTCTGGTCGCCGCTGCGCCATTTCAACGTTAAAGCTGGCGATGCGGTGGGCGTCGTCGGCCTTGGTGGGCTGGGGCATATGGCGGTGAAACTGGCGAGCGCGATGGGCGCAGAAGTGACGCTGTTTACCACCTCGCCGGAGAAGGGCGCCGATGCCCGCCGTCTTGGAGCAACGCGCGTTGTCGTTTCCCGCGATGCCGCGCAGATGGCCGCCTGCCAGACCTCGCTGGATTTTATCCTTGACTGTGTTGCGGCACCGCACGATCTCGATCCGTACCTGGCCACGCTGAAAACCAATGGCCGCCTGGTGCTGGTTGGCATTCCTGACCAACCGCACCAGTCGCCGGACATTACGCCCCTGGTGTTTCGTCGCCTGAGCATCAGCGGTTCATCCATCGGCAGCATTCAGGAAACTCAGGAGATGCTGGACTTCTGCGGCGAACATAACATCACCGCTGATATCGAAATGATTAACGGTGAAGAGATTGAAATGGCGTTTGCCCGCATGCTGAAGGGCGAGGTGAAGTATCGCTTTGTTATCGATATGCTGGCCACTCGCTGGTAATTGCCCAGCCATGGCCGGCGATTTCAGGCTGAAATCGCCGGCTTTGCTATCAACAGATTACTCAGGCAATCTGTATTCCGTATCCGCATAGACCTGACTGCCTTCGCGTTTACCCACACCTAATACCATGACAGTGATGGTTTCATCCTGCACCAGGTACACCAGGCGATAGCCTGAAGCACGTAGTTTTATTTTGTACTGATCTTTTCGTCCGTGAAGTTGTGCTGAGGGGACACGGGGATTTTCCAGCCGTTGTACCAGCTTTTTCTTAAACTGCTCACGCACCGGATGACCCTGTTTCTTCCACTCCTTTTCAGCGGAAGGAACGAACTTTAATTTATAAGTCATCCAGCGAAATCTCTTTCGCATCCGCTAATTCAGAAATGCGTTCATCAGCGATACGACCCAGTTCTGCATCTTCTGCTAATTCCATCAGATATTGGTAAACAGCCGGTGGAACGCAGTAAAAAGCGGGCTCGTTGCGGTTTAAGATAGCAATGGTTTCCCCTTCCGCTGAACGCACTGTTCCCATGGGATCACGCTTTAAATCGGTGATGCTGGCAGCGGTGTTTGACAGGATCTGAAATGGCATGGTGAGATATCCGGACTTAGATAATGAAAACAGGTGAAGTATATTAACACTTTATGGTGCTGATATTAGCGCTTTAAGAAGTGCTTTAAAAGAGTATTTTGGCTAAATACTATACCGCTTTAATGACACAGCACATTTTCGTCCCGCAACAGTAAACAATTCCCGGTACGGTCCGATAACCCCTTCTGCAAACTCAACAAAAACAACAATGACAGGAGCGAGACATGGGACTGGTCTCCCGATTACGGAATGTGCGCATCACGCGCAAGTTGGCGGCGGGCTTCGGCATCGTCCTGCTGCTGGTGGCGCTGGCCACAGCGCTCAGCGTGCAACGATTCAACCAGATCCACGACATCTATCAGAAAACCAATCTGATTTATGACATCAACATTGAAGTCTTTCAGGCCAAAATCAATCGTCTTAAATATCTGTATGGCGAGGACAAAGCGGGCGACACCATGACGGATTACGTCACGCACGCTCAGCAACTGACGCAGCAGGCCCAGCAGTTGCCGTGGACGGCGGACGCCAGAGGGTTGCTCAACGATGTCGCCAGCCATCTTGCCCGTTTCCAGCACAGCATCACCGCCATGACCCAGGCAACCCAACAGCTCAACGAGCTGCGCAGCCAGCTGGATGCGCTGAGCCAGCAGGACATGACGTCGCGCTATACCGGGCTAATCCGGACCCCCGTCAGCTCATCCGAAGTCACCAACCAGATTTATCAGCTGCTGTTTGCTATCAGTAATGTGCGCGAAGAGGCCTGGGCGCTGCGCTTCAACGTCAGCGAGGCACTGCGCAATAAACTGGAACATGATTTTCAGCGCGCCGGGCAGGACATGAACACGCTACTGACTCAGCTACCGGCGGAGCAGCAGGGCGGATTTAACGCGCTATGGCAGGATACCGAACGTTTTAAAGATCTGAGCCTGCAGGCGGCAGCGGTTTACGGCCAGCTGCGCGGCGCGGAAAACACGGTCAAAGTGGCGGGCGATAACAGCAGCGCGGCGATCAAACAGATCATCGCCCTGGTTAAGGCGCGTAACGACGAACTGGCTAACGGGTCAGCGGCGCTATCGCTGCTGATTGGCAGCCTGGCGATAGTGCTGGGCGTGCTGGTGGCCTGGACCATTATCCGGCAGATTACGCGCCCGGTGTTCCACAACCTCGCGCTGGCGGAACGCATTGCCAGCGGCGACCTCAGCTCGCAGTTTGTCACTAATCGCCAGGACGAGCTCGGCCAGCTCACCTCTGCCATGGGACGCATGAATGCGCGATTGCGCGGCATGATTGGCGAGGTGCTGCACAGCGTCAGCAATGTGTCGCAGGCTGCCAGCACCATACATCAGGGCAACCTCGAGTTGTCGTCGCGTACCGCCCAGCAATCGGCTGCGGTGGTGGAAACCGCCGCCAGCATGGAGCAGCTGACCGCCACGGTGAAAAATAATGCCAGCAATGCACGTCTCGCCAGCCAGATCGCGGCGGAAGCGACGCATAACGCCAGTCAGGGCGGTATCGCGGTGCACAACGTCGTCAGCACCATGGGCGAGATTTCTGATAGTTCTAAGAAAATTGCCGAGATTACTGCGGTGATCAACAGCATCGCCTTCCAGACCAACATCCTGGCGCTCAACGCGGCGGTTGAAGCCGCCCGCGCCGGCGAGCAGGGTCGAGGCTTTGCCGTGGTCGCCAGCGAAGTGCGTAATCTGGCCCAGCGCAGTGCCGGAGCGGCGAAAGATATTGAACGACTGATTGGCGAATCGGTAGGGCGTATCAGTAACGGCCATCAGCAGGTAGCGCGCGCGGGTGAAACGATGGAGCAGATTGTCAGTAGCATCGCACGCGTAAATGAAATCATGGCGGAGATCTCGGCTGCTTCTGATGAGCAGAGCCGCGGCATTGAGCAAATCGCGCGCGCAGTAGGTGAGCTGGACGGTACTACCCAGCAAAATGCGTCGCTGGTCAGCGCGTCATCCCATTCCGCACAGGCGCTGGAAGAGCAGGCATTCATGCTGCAGCGGCTGGTCAGCCAGTTCCGTTTGCAAGGGGCAGTGAACTAAAAAACACGCGCAGCGGCAGCGAACTTTACCCGCTGGCCGCTGCTGCTATTGGCGGCAAAGCGCTGTTATTTACGTGTGCGCCAATGTGCAAGGCGAAAATTCTTAAAAAAAGTCGCCGCAGGGCGACTTTTTCCCGATACACTGCCATTTTTGTCGACCTGAATTTTCCCGTGAATGAATTACTACTCGCCTGATGAAAACCATTTGAAGCGCCGGTCAAAACGCTTCGTTCGTCGTATGTTCATCATGCGTCAGCTCGGCACGATCCTCTGTTTCTTTCCGATTCTCTCAGTGCTACTGGAAATGCAGCGCGGACTGGCATTCAGCGCGCTGCTGTTTGTGAACGCCTTTTTCTGGCCATGGCTGGCGTATCAGCGTGCGCTTCGTGCCGAAGACTCAACCGGTACCGAACGCCAGAATCTGACGCTGGATGCCGCCTTTGGCGGAATCTGGGTGGCGCTGATGGCGTTAAGCCCGATGCCCTCTTTTGTCATCATGGCGGTGCTGGCATCGGATCGCTATGCCGCTGGCGGCGGCGCGCAGCTGATTGCCGCCATACAGGCATTTTTGTGCGGGTTTATTATGGTGTGGCTGCTGGATGGCACCAGCGTACATCTGGCGTTCAGCACGCAAACGGTCTGGCTGACGTTGCCGCTGGCCACCTGTTACATGCTGGTACTCAGCGTAGCTTCCTACAATCTCACCTGGCATCTACGCACCCGCAACCGTGAACTGGAGCGCATCGCGCTGATGGATCCCGGCCTGAAAATCCCTAACCGGCGCCTGTTTGAGCGGCGGCTGGAGAGTGAATTTCTCAGCACGCGGCGCGGCGATAGCAGCGGCTATCTGCTGTTGCTGGATGTCGATCACTTCAAAGTGGTCAATGATAGCTGGGGTCATGAGGCGGGCGATTTTCTGCTGGCCGAGATCTCGGCGCTGCTGCGCAACTATGTCGGGCTGCAGGACATTCCGGCGCGCTTTGGCGGCGATGAGCTGGGCGTTATCGTGCATCAGGCCAGCGATGAATCGGTGATGGAGCTGGCCGAAAGGCTAAAAGAGAAGATTGCCCAGCTGCGCTTACCGGCCTCGGCAGAGTTTCGCTGCTCGGTTAGTATCGGTATTGCGCCTGCGGTCAGTGCCGAATCGTTAAGCGACTGGCTGCGCCATGCGGATGAAGCGCTGTATGAAGTGAAGCGCGCCGGGCGCAACGGCGTGCGGCTGTGGCAAACGCCGCTGGCCCGCGCATCATAATCAGAAAAATTCAGGATCGCAGTTTACCGGGAAATTCAGCGAGTTGGCGATGAAGCAGGCTTCATGTGCCTGATGATGCAATGCCCGCGCGCGATCGACATCCGCTGGGTCGCGCAGTTTGATGCGCGGCTTCAGCGTGATATCGGTGAAGCGGCCACGCGCCCCCTCAACCATGTTCCCTTCGGCAGCATCTTCATACTCCTCCACCACAATGCCGGCATCGGCGCACAGGTGTAAATACCACAGCTTATGGCAGGCCGCCGCAGACGCCAGCAGCAATTCCTCAGGATTCCAGCGCGTTTTATCCCCACGAAATGCCGGATCGGCACTCAGCAAAATGGGCGGTTTTCCGGGTGCCTGTAATTCGCTGTCACGATCGTAAGCGGTATAAGACGCTGTGCCATCGCCGCGATTGCCGCTCCAGCGAAGGTGAATCTGGTAATGATGCTGCCGTGCTGCCATGGGAAATGTCCTGTTCAGTGAGATCACCTTAGCGGTTGTTATTCACAACGTTCGCTGCGTTTTGGTGCAAATTAATCAGGTGCGCGTCGATGCGCATCTGAACACCTTACAGTAAAACATCTACGTAATCAGCGTATCTCATTGACATACATAAAGTGTTCAGTGCTGAAACGGTGATGCGCAAGAATCACCGGCGTGGCGCTTTGATCAAATGAGACCTCATCGATCACCATCACCGCGTGCGGCAGAGCAAGTTCCAGCAGGCTGGCATCTTCTTCTGTAGCGAGCGTGGCGCTGATCTGCTCGCGCACTGCCGCAACACGCACATCGTACTGCTCAAACAGGTAACGATACAGCAACTGCGGTAGCTGTTCCGCCGGCGGAAAGTCGGGCAGACGCGCGGCGGGGAGCACCAGCGTTTCATGCATGGCCGCAATGCCCTTCACCCGGCGCAGGCGTTTCAGGCGAATCACTGCGTCACCTGCTGCGATCTGCAGCTTATCGGCCTCGTCGGCGCTGGCGCGGCTGTGCTGATACTCCAGCAGTCGCGTTTCCGACTGCAGCAAACCGCCCGATTTGTCATGCAGACGAAAATAGTGAAAGAAATGGCTGAGGTTATGCAGCGGTGCCCAGCCGGTCACCACCGTGCCGGTTTTGCGCCGGCGCATCAGCATCCCTTCCGTTGTGAGCGCCGCCAGCGCTTTGCGCACCGTACCGACCGAGACACCGAACTTCGCCGCCAGACTGTTTTCACTGGGCAAAATGGTGCCTGCCGGCAGTTCGCCCTGCAGGATGGATTCACTGATATGGCGCTTCACTACTTCGTACAGCGGAGCGCCTTCGCCTTCGTTCAGGCGGCTGAATTGAGGAACGTCGTGCGCGTCATAGTTTTTTTGCATGTTTCCGATTACCGATTGACCCCAGCTGTTCATTTGCATTATCTATAAACTATATAGAAATACAATAAGTGAACAGTTTATGCAGGAAAATTCATCACTACAGCGCGCTCTGACCCATATCGCCGACGATCAGGCGCAGATTCTTGACGATCTGCAACGCATGCTGGCGGTAGATACCTGCTTCCCGCCCGGACTGGGTTACGCAGCATTCGCCGACCTGCTGAGCACGATGCTGCAGCCGCTGCATTTTAACCTGCAGCGCGTTTCGGTGCCCGACGCGCTGTGGCAGACGCCGGACGGCAGCGCGCAGGGCGAGCGGGTGAATCTGCTGGCCGCGCTGGATGCCGGCGCGGCTGAAAACTGCAATCTCTACTTTCACACCGATACGGTTCCGGCCGGTGATGGCTGGCGCTTTCCGCCGCTGGCGCTCAGCGTGGCGGAAAACAAGCTGTTTGGACGCGGTGCCGCGGACATGAAAGGCACCATCGTGGCCGCGCTGGCTGCGGTGCGGGCCGCGCAGCGCTATCAGCTCCACCTGCGCTATAACCCGGTGTTTTTACTCTGTACCGATGAAGAGGGCGGCCTTTATCCCGGTATTCGTTATCTGGCGGAGCAGCAGTTATTCCATGGTCACCTGCTCAGCTTCAACGGCGGCGCGGTGCCGCGCATCTGGGCCGGCTGCTTTGGCAGTATCGATATCAAAATTATCGTCAGTGGCCGCTCGGCGCACTCCGGCGATCCGCTGCAGGGTATTAACGCCATTGAGGCTGCGCTTCCGCTGATGAATGCGCTGTATCAGCTGAAAGGCGAGGTGGAACAGCGGGTTTCGGCAATGCCCGCACCGCCGCATTATCAGGGCCGGCCGCTCACCGCCTTACTGACGCTGGCCGCCGCGCACGGCGGCAGTAAAGGCTCCACCATTCCGGAACGCTTCGAGCTGCTGGTTAATCGCCGTTATGCGCCGGAAGAGCCGTTTGCCGACGTGTGGCAGGAGCTGACGCAGTGCGTGGATAAGGCGATGCAGGGCAGCGCCGCCAGCGACGTCACGCTGCAGCTGATTGGCCATCTGGCGCCAGTCGCCGATCCCACCGGTCCGCACTGGCCGCGCTGGCAGGCGGCGCTCAGCCAGGGCTTCGGCTTCCCGCCAGCAGAATTCAAAGCCTGGGGATCCGCCACCAGCTCGGATATGGGCTGGGTACAGCAGGCCGGCATTCAGGAAATTCTGCTGGGCGGACTTGCCCGTCCCGATAACCGCATTCATGCCGCCGATGAATACACCACGATGGCAGATGTTATTGCACTTTCGCAGTCGATTCTGGCGTATCTCGCCAATGATTTTCAGCCAACCCAGGGTAATTAATAAACCAACGAGGAACAGAAGATGTGCGCCATGAAAGGGTTAAACCGCAGACAGTTTATCGCCAGTTCAACCGCCCTGACCGGAGCGGCGCTGCTGCCCTGGTCATTCAGTGCCTCGGCTGCCGCCGTTGCCAGCGCGACCCCGGGCGGCACGCCGCGTAAAGGTGGCGTATTGCGCATCAGCGTTGACCAGGCGGTCAGCGTGCTCAATCCCCATCAGGTGCGGGTTAATCCGGAATATCTGGTGGCAGAGTTGCTGTACAGCGGCTTAACCCGCCTGACGCAGGCGATGAAAGCGGAAGCCGATCTGGCGCAGTCCTGGCAGCCGAACGACGACTTAACCCAGTGGACCTTCACCCTGCGGCCCGATCTGCGCTTCAGCGACGGTTCGCCGCTCACCGCAGCGGATGTGGTCGCCAGCCTGCAGGCGCTGCTGGACCCGAAAAACGCCTCACCGGCGCTGCATAACATCGGCCCGATTAAAGCTGTGAGCGCCAAAGACAGCAACACCGTGCTGATTGAAACCGAAGCGCCTTACGCCGATCTGCCGGTGATGCTGGCTTATCCGGATGCCAAAATCATCCCGGCACACATCGCGCAGGGGCAGTACGACAAGCTGAGTAGCGCCTCGCTGGGGGCCGGGCCGTTCCAGCTGGTGTCTTACGATCCGGAACGCAAAATCGTGGTGAAACGCAACCCGCACTATTACGACGCCACGCGGCCATATCTGGATGGCGTGGAAGTAGTGGTGTATCCCGACGCTATCGCTGAAAGCTCCGCGCTGATCGCCGGCGATACCGATCTGATGCTGAGTGCGCAGTCGAGCGAGTTCGCCCGCTTAGCCAAATCGGCGGGCGTGCTGCCGCTGCGCGTGGCGTCCGGCCAGTTTCTTAACGTCAACATGGGCTGCGATCAAAAGCCGTTTAATGATGTGCGCGTCCGCCAGGCGCTGGCGCTGTGCGTGGACCGCCAGGCATCGGTGGATTTTGTCGCAGACGGGCTCGGATCGCCGGGTAACGACACGCCGATCAACGCCGCTTATCCGTATTACGCGCAGCTGACGCAAAAAGCGCTGGACTACAGCAAAGCCAAAGCGCTGCTGGCGGAGGCCGGTTATCCGAATGGGCTGGATTTAACGCTTATCGCCTCAGACAAGCCGTCAACCCGCACCCAGCTGGGGATTGCCCTGCGGGAGATGGCGAAACCGGGCGGTTTCCGCATCAATGTGCAGACCATGGCGCACAGCACCTATCTCGATCAGGTGTGGAAGAAGGGCAATTTCTACGTCGGCTTTTACAACATGCAGCCGACGCCAGATGCGGTGTTTTCTCTGCTCTATACCTCAACAGCGGCGTGGAACGAAACGCGCTGGAACAATGCGGCTTTCGACGGTGCGGTGATGGCGGCGCGCGAAACCAATGACGAAACGCTGCGCAGCCAGCTGTACGGCAAAGCGCAGCAGCTGATGCACGACGAGGTGCCCTCGTTAATCCCGACTTTCTTTGATTTGCTGGCTGCCAGTCGTGAGCACGTGGCGGGCTATCATCTGCATCCGCGCGGGGCGGTGTTCCGCCTCGATCATGTCTGGCTGACCGCTAACGCGCCAAAGCGCAGCCTGTAAGGAGCGACCGTGACAGCAAGTTACCTGCTTAAACGCCTGCTGCTGATGATTTACACGCTGCTGGTGGTGTCGCTGCTGGTGTTTGGCATCACTCAGCTGCTGCCCGCCGATGCCGCGGTTACGCTGCTGGGACAAAACGCCACGCCGGAAGCGCTGGCGGCGGTGCGGGCGCGGCTTGGGCTGGATGCGCCCGCCTGGCTGCAATACTGGCACTGGCTGACACAGGCGCTGCAGGGCAACTTTGGCGTGTCGATGCGCAATGGCCTGGCCGTCGGGCCAACGCTGCTGACGGCGCTATCGCGCTCGCTGCTGCTGGCGCTGTGCGCCCTGTTACTGATGCTGGTGATCGCCATTCCGCTCGGCATCTGGGCGGCCGTGCGGCGCGGTAAGACCGCCGATGTGCTGGTCAGCGTGATCTCGTACATGGGCATCTCGTTTCCGGAATTCGTCACCGCCACGCTGGTGCTGCTGCTGTTTGCCGATGTCTGGCAGATTCTGCCCGCTACCGGCTACGTGCCGCTCAGCGAAAATTTTATCAGCGGTATTCAGCACCTGATTCTGCCGTCGATCACCGTTGCGCTGATTCTGGTGGCACACGTTTCGCGCATGGTGCGCTCGGAAATGGTTGACGTGCTGCACACCGACTACGTTCGCGCCGCGTGGCTGAAAGGCCTGTCGCGCCGGCGCATCCTGTGGCGCCATGCGCTGCGCAATGGCCTGTTGCCCACCATCACCATTGTGGCGCTCGACGTCGGCTATCTGCTGGGCGGGATTGTGGTGGTGGAGGAGATTTTTGCCATTCCCGGTATTGGCCGGGAGCTGATTGTCGCGGTACAGGCGCGCGATCTGCCCACTATTCAGGCCGGCGTGATGATCCTCGCGGCAACCTATGCCGTGGTGAATTTCCTCGCGGATTTGGCCTATGTGATGCTCGATAAGCGGATTTCCTATGCCTGAAATACTGAAACGATTACTGCGCTCGCCGCAGGGTGCGGCGGGGGTGCTGATTCTGCTGCTGGCGCTGCTGATGGTGGCGGGCGGCGCGCACGTGGCACCGTTTGATCCGGAAGCGATCTCGATCCTGACGCGTTACCGCCCGCCCAGCGCAGAACACTGGTTCGGCACCGATCAGCTGGGGCGTGACATTTTCAGCCGGGTGCTGGTCGGCGCGCGATCCACCATTTTGCTGTCGCTGCTGGCGACCGCGCTGGCGATGGTTATTGGCTCGGTGCTGGGCACCGCCAGCGCCTACCTTGGCGGCAAAGTGGATGAATTCCTGATGCGCACCATGGATGCGGTGATGGCGATTCCCAGCCTGCTGTTTGCGCTGCTGATTGTCAGCACCCTGGGGCAGAGCAGCATGAACGCCGTGCTGGCCATCACCATCGCCTTCGTGCCGGGCATGGTGCGCATTGCGCGCAGCGTGGCGCTGGCGGCGCGTCAGCAGGACTACATCAGCGCCGCCATCGCGCGCGGCGAAGCGGGTTACTACATCATTCTGCGCGAAATGCTGCCGAACATTCTCGCGCCGATCATCGTGGAAGCCACCATTCGCGTGGCATTCGCCATCATGCTGTTTGCCACGCTGAGCTTTCTCGGCCTCGGCGCGCAGCCGCCCGAGCCAGAGTGGGGGCTGATGGTGTCCGAGGCGCGCAGCTATTTCTTTAAAGCACCGTGGATGATGATGATCCCCGGTCTGGCTATCGCGCTGGTGGCGATTGGCTTCAACCTGCTGGGCGATGGCCTGCGTGATGTGCTAAATCCAGGGAGCCACAAATGAAAAGTCCGCACAACCCGGTGCTGTCGGTGGACAATTACAGCCTCGATTATGCGTTAGCGCGCGGCCATTCGCTGCCAGTACTGCGCGATATCACCCTGCAGGTGATGCCGGGCGAAGTGCTGGGGCTGGTAGGGGAGTCCGGCTCCGGCAAGACCACCCTCGGCTGGGCGATCATGCGCTGGCTGGCCAGTAACGCACGCGAGCAGGCGGGTGATATCCGGCTGAACGGCGAAAGCCTGCTGCAGTTGCCAGCGCACCAACTGATGGCGCTGCGCGGTAAAAAGCTTGGCATGATTTTTCAGGATCCCAGCGCGTCGCTGAACCCGACGCTGACGCTGGGTGAACAGGTCACCGAAGTGCTGCGCCGTCATCGTGGGCTGTCAGCGCGCGAAGCGCAGCAGCTGGGAGAGTCTCTGCTGCGCGATGTCGAGCTGAAGCACCCGGCACGCATGATGCAGCGCTATCCGCATCAGGTTTCCGGCGGTGAGAAGCAGCGCATCCTGATCGCCACCGCCTTCGCCTGCCAGCCGGACTGCCTGATTTTTGATGAGCCGACCACGGCACTGGACGTTATCAGCTCGGCGCAAATCCTCGATCTTTACGAGCGACTGCGCGCCGAGACCGGCGTCGCATCGCTGTATATCTCACACGATCTGGCGTTGGTGGCGAAAGTGGCCGACCGGGTGTGCGTGCTGGAGCAGGGCCGCATCGTCGAACAGGCCGCGACGCGCACGCTGTTCAGCGCACCCGCGCATGCGTATACGCGCAAACTGATTGCCGCGGTGCCGGATCCGCAGCATCGGCTGGTCGCGGATGCGGCCGGCAGTCAGCCGCTGCTCAGCCTGCAGGCGCTGACGATTGATTATGGCCAGCACGGCGTGCTCGATCGGCTGCTGAAACGGGAGGCGAACACGACGCGGGCCGCCAATGCGGTTTCGCTGACGGTGCATCAGGGCGAAATTCTCGGCGTGGTCGGCGAGTCCGGTTCGGGTAAATCTTCACTCGGTAAGGCGATAACCGGCCTGGTGCCGTTCACTGGCAGTCTCGATTTCTGCGGCGCAACGTTATATGGCCGCGCGCAGATGGACCCGGCGTATCGCCGCCGTGTGCAAATGATTTTTCAGCATCCGGACGCGTCACTCAACCCGCGCATGACCGTCGGCGAAATCATCGCCCGTCCGCTGCGGCTGTATGGACTGCCACCAGGAGAAAGCGAGGCGCAGGCGGTGGCGCGTCTGCTGCAGGAAGTGCGGCTGCCCGCGGAATTTGCCAGCCGCTATCCGCACGCGCTGTCGGGTGGGCAAAAGCAGCGCGTAGCGATTGCGCGCGCCTTCGCTAACCCGCCGGACCTGGTGATTTGCGATGAAATCACGGCGGCGCTGGATGTGTCGGTGCAGGCCACCATTATCGAGCTGCTGCTGGAGCTGCGCCGTCGCTACGGCACGGCGTATCTGTTCATCACCCACGATCTCAATCTCATCCGCCAGATCGCTCATCGCGTGGCGGTGATGTATCGCGGCGATGTGGTGGAAGTGCTGCCCGGCGAGAATATGCGGGCGCAGGCACAGCATCCTTATACCCGTGCACTGCTTGATGCCGTGCACATCCCTGATCTGACCCAATCCGTGGCATAACGAGAAGCGCATGAACCCTGAACAGTTAATTCATCACATCGATCGTGAATACTGCCTCGCTTTCCTGGCAAAAATGGTGCAGCACAAAAGTTACAGTGCCACCGAGGGCGAGCGCGAATTAGCCCGCTATATGGCAGAACAGATGGCGCAGCTCGGGCTGGAGACGGAACTGCAGCCGGTGGCCGGCGATCGGCTGAACGCTATTGGGCGGCTGGCCAGCAGCGGAGGCGGCCACAGCCTGCTGTTCAACGGTCATCTTGATACTAACCCGGTCACCGAAGGCTGGACCGTCGATCCCTGGGCGGGAAAAATCGACGAGCAGTTTATTTACGGCATCGGCGTTTCTAACATGAAAGCGGGCGATGCCGCCTATTTCTGCGCGCTGAAGACGTTGATTGATGCCGGCGTGAAGCTCAGGGGCGACGTGATCCTCACATACGTGGTCGGCGAGTTACAGGGCGGCATCGGTACGCTGGCGGCGATTGAGCAGGGCGTACGCGCCGACTATTTCATCAATGCCGAACCCACGGATTTACAGGCACTGACCATGCATGCCGGCTCGCTGATGTTCACCATTGAACTGACCGGCGATACGCGCCATCTGTCAAAGCGTGAGGAGGCGGTCGACGCGATTGCGGCGGCGGTCGAACTGATTCCGCAGATCAATAACATCACTTTCAGCGGAGCGAAAAGTGCAGAACACCGCAAAATTAACCGTGGCCATATTGGCACCGTACACGGTGCGCTGGGGCGTGATTTGCAGGAGTGGCGGCCGCCGCAGGTCGCGGATTTTGTCCGCCTGAAAGGCTCCGCTCGCTTTGCGCCGGGGCAAACGGTGGACGGCGTGCTGGCCGATCTGCAGGCCCTGCTGGATGCACTGTGCCAGCGCTATCCGGGTCTGCAGGCGCAGCTGTTTGATGACGGCCTGCGCGATAAACCCACCATGCTGCCGTTTGAGGTGTCGCCGGAATCGCCAATCGTTAAAGCGGTCAATCGCGGCTGGCAGACCGTGCGCGGCACGCCGCAGCCCACCGGGGTGATCACGCCGCCCGCCTTCTACGGTACCGATGCGGCGCACCTGTATCAGCATGCGGGCATGGAGGGCATCGTGTGCGGGCCCGGCGGCAAGTACAACACCATGCCGGACGAGCGCGTCGAGATCAGTGAGTTTCTCGATATGGTGCGCATCTATTTGCTGGCCATCCTCGACATCTGCCAGCCGGTTGAACCGGCGTCATGATCGCCGACGCGCTGTCACGGCTGCGCAGCGCCATGCGCGCCGCCGACATCGAGGTGATGCTGATCGATCATGGCGAACTGCTGGCATGGTTAACCGGTTATACCGTGTCGGAAACGCGTTATCGTGCCTGTCTGGTGCCGTTGCAGGACGAACCGTGGATGGTGCTGCGCCAGCTGGATGCCGCGCCGTGCCGCGCGCAGTCACCGCAGCTGGCGATTGACGCGTACCGTGATGAAGACGATCCGTGGCTGGCGGTGGCGCAAAGCCTGACGCGGCGCGGCTATCAGCGGGCGCGGCTGGGCGCGGATTATGCATCCTACGGCATGTCGGTACACAGCTGGCAGCAGCTGGCGCGTCATCTGCCCGGGGTGCGCTGGTGTGATGTCAGCGGCCTCAGCGACCGGTTGCGCAGCGTTAAATTTCAGGCTGAAATCGCCAGCTTACGCCAGGCCGCCAGCATTGCCGATGCCACGCTGGCCCAGCTGAGTGCGCAGGTGCAGGGCGGCTGGCGCGTGCGTGATGTCGCCGCGCTGGCGGCGGCACAATTTCTGCGGCTCGGTGCTGACAGCGGTGAAACCGGACCGATTGTTATCGCCAGCGGCGACAGCGGATTTTTGCATGCCAGCGGCCATGAGCAGCGTCTGCAGCCGGGCGATGTACTGCACGTTGAGCTGATCCCTAAAGTGCGGCACTACAGCGCGCGCCTGATGCGTCCGCTGATTGTCGGTGAAATCTCTGCGGCACGCGCGGCGCTGGCACAACAGCTGATCGCCATTCAGGATAGCCAGCTGCGGGCGATGAAGCCGGGCGTTGCGGCCTGCACGGTGGATGCCGTCGCGCGTGAGGCGGTGCTCAGCGCCGGGCTGCGTGACGATTACAGCAACATCACCGGTTATGCGCTGGGTCTGTATACGCGCACCCCGCGTCCGAGCGATTTCAGCTGCTGTTTTCATCCTCAGGCGCCGTGGTTACTGGAGGAAAACATGGTGTTTCACATGTATATTTCAGCGCAGGGCCTCGCCTTCAGTGAAACCGTGCGCGTCACGGCACAGGGCGCAGAGCGACTCACCACGCTGCCGCGCCAGCCCTTTACGCTGCCGGCTAACAATTAACAGGATGATGTACAGTGCAGGACGTTGAATTAATCGATTTGGCTGCCACCTTGCCGGGCCTGATGTTTGATCTGAAATACGCCACCGTCGATAACATCGCCGGGTATGCTATTTATCGCGACGCGCAGGCGCTGCTGCATCCGGATGCCGCCGCCGCGCTGCGCCGCAGCTGCGATATCGCCCGGCTGGCGGGATTTCGCCTGCTGGTGCTGGACGCGTATCGTCCGCAGCAGGCGCAGTGGCACTTGTGGGATGCCTGTCCGGACGCGGATTATGTGGTGCCACCGGCGCGGGGCTCGAATCACAGCCGTGGCGTGGCGATCGATGTGACGCTGGTGGATGAGGCGGACAACATTCTGGAAATGGGGACCGGGTTTGACGACATGTCTGCTGAGTCGCACCCGTTCCATCCCAACGTGCCGCAGCAGGCGCAGCGCCATCGCCTGTTGCTGAACGCCATCATGCTCGGCGGCGGTTTTGTCGGCATGCCCACCGAATGGTGGCACTTTGAACTGCCGGATGCGCAAAACTATCCGCTGCTCAGCGATCGCTTTGCCTGCGTCAGCCGGGCTGATCGCGCTCCTGTGAATGATATTGCGCGTTAATAATCGCGTTGCTGAAGCGGGGGTTCTGCGCCTTCCCGCCTTGACATGCCCTCCGTTCCGACCCCAGAATGCAGCTTGTTCCAAGGGGTGCCCTGTTAGAGGGCTGAGATTCTACCCGCGCGGCTGTCACGGCCGGCAACGTAGTGACCCTCTGAACCTGATCCGGCTAATACCGGCGTAGGGATGTGGAACCGGGGTCACTGCACGCCCTCATTCCCTCTTTGCGCCTTTCTGCGAATTCTGCGCATCACTCAGCCCCTGGCTGGCCGTTATGCCGCAGTCCAAAGAGGGCACCTTCATGACCGAAGCGTCAATCATTGCCGCGCTGCTGGCATTTATGCAGCGCCAGGAAACCACCGAAGCGGATTTCAACCAGCTGGCGCTGCAGCTGTTCGCGTGGCAATTCGAACACAATCTCCCTTACGCCCGTTTCTCCCGCCAGCGCGGCCGTACGCCGCTGACGGTCAAACAGTGGCGGCAGATTCCGGCGGTGCCGATTACGGCGTTTAAAGATCTGACGCTGAGCTGCCGTCCGGCGGCGGAGATTCCCCACATCTTTATGACCAGCGGCACCACGGGGACCGGCCGGGGGCGCAGCTATCACCCCACGCTGGCGGTTTACGATCGCTCGATGCTGATCAATTTCCGCCAGCGCTTTATGGCCGGATATCCGCGCCTGCCGATGGCGATCCTGTTTCCGCACAGCAGCGAGCTGCCCAACTCTTCGCTGGCCCATTATTTGACGCTGGCGATGCAAGAATGTGGCACGCCAGACAGCGAAGTGATGGTGGATGCGCAGGGGCTGAAACTGCCGCGTCTGATCGCCGCGCTGGAGCAGGCGCAGGCCAGCGGCCAACCCTATGCCCTGCTGGGTGCCAGCTACAGTTTTGTCCACCTGCTGGACGAACTGGCGCGTCAGCAGCGGCGTTTCAGGCTGCCGCCGGGCAGCCGCATCCTCGACACCGGGGGTTTTAAGGGCCAGTCGCGTGAAGTTGCGGCGGAAGCGTTTTATAGCGCGCTGCAGCAGACGCTCGGCGTGCCGCGTTCGCACTGCATCAATATGTACGGCATGACTGAACTCAGCACGCAGTTTTACGATTCCGGCAATGAAATCTGCCCGCCGGTGAAATCCGGACCGCACTGGATCCGCACGCGCGTGGTTAATCCGCTGACCGGTGCGGACGTGCCGGAAGGTGAGACAGGCGTACTGGTGCATCACGATCTCGCCCATTTCAATTCTGTTTCCGCGATTCTGACCGAAGATGCCGGCGTGATGGTGCCCGGCGGGTTTCAGCTGCTGGGGCGCGTCGCGGGCGCGGATGCCAAAGGCTGCTCGCTGGCGATGGAATCGTTTCTCGCTGCTGCGCAGGCACGGGCATGAAACTGTATGCCGGCCATCTGCCGGGCATCCGCCACAGCGAGGTGGCGTGGCACAGCCTGCACTTTGGCCAGCAAGGCAGCACGCTGGAAGTGTGCGTGCCGGTGCTGTCCGAGGCGCAGATTGCCACGCTGGCGGCCAGCGTACGCGATAACGCGCGCCGCTACCTGCACACCCTGAGCGTAGCGCGCATCACCGCGTTGATTGATGAAGCCATCGCGCGCCTGCTTGACCGTTCGCACCCGTTGCGCCAGCAGGCGGAGCGGTTGCTGCCGCTGGTTACCGGCTATGACGCCGGGATGCTGCGGCTCGGTTTAACCGGCTATCTCAAAACCTTCCGTGAACCGCAGCTGCGGCGTTTTCTGGCGGAAGATTTCGGCAACGTGCAGATGCTGGACGATTTTCAGCCGCGGCCAAAAGGCGGCTTTGCCCGCGCGTTTGGTCCGCAGCTGTTGCTGCAGGTCTGGGCCGGCAATGTGCCGGGTTTGCCACTGTGGAGCCTGATTGCCGGCCTGCTGGTAAAGGCGGGAAGCGTGGGCAAAGTGGCGAGCGCTGAGCCGCTGATGGCGGGCTGGTTCGCCCAGCTGCTGGCGGAGATCGATCCGCAGCTGGGCGACTGTCTCGCCGTCGTATGGTGGCAGGGCGGTGATGAACGCACTGAGCAGCAGTGGTTCCGCCAGGCAGATGTAGTGATGGCTTATGGCGGAGAAGCCGCGCTGACGGCGATGCAGCGGCGTCTGCCGCCAGCCACGCGCTTTCTGCCGCATGGCCACAAAATCAGCTTTGGCATGGTGGCGCGCTCGGCGCTGGACGTGCGGCGCGGTCCGGCGCTGGCGCGTCAGGTGGCTTACGATGTGATGCGCTATGACCAGGCCGGCTGTTACTCGCCGCAGGCGCTGTTTATTGAGCGCGGTGGCCGGGTGTCGCCGCAGGATTTTGCTGCTTACCTCGCCCATGAACTTGCCGCGCTGGCACAGCGCTATCCGCGCGCGACGCTGACGCTGGGTGAAAGTCAGGCTGTGGCCGCATGGCGCAACGCGGAGGAAATGCGTGCGCTGAGCGGTGACCGCACGCTGTACGGTGATGAGCACGATGCCTGGGCGGTGGTGTACGTCGATAAGCCGGAGCCGTTACAACCGGGCGCGCTCGGACGCACGCTGAAGGTGATTGCCGTGGATACGCTGGAGGAGACGGTAAGCTGGGTAGCCGCGCAGCGCGCGTATCTGCAAAGCGTTGGCCTCGCGGCCGCGCCCGAGGTGCTGTTTCGGCTGGCGGCGCAGCTCGGTGCGGCGGGCGTCACGCGCATCACGGCGCTGGGTAACATGACTTCACCGGAGGCGGGCTGGCATCACGATGGCCGCTTTAGCCTGCTGGATCTGGTCACCCTGTGCGAAATCGAACAGGCGGCGGAAACCGCCGCTGAACACTATGCGCCCTATCTTGACTGAGCGGGCGTGGAGAAACGCAATGAAATTCAGCAATCACACCGTGCTGGTGACCGGCGCCAGCCGCGGTATTGGCGCCGCCATTGCCCAGGCCTTTGCCGCCGAAGGCGCGTTTGTCGTGGTGAACTATTTACGTAATCACGACGCCGCTGCGCAGGTGGTGGCGGCCTGTGAAGCACAGGGCGGGGGGGCACTGGCGATTGCCGCCGATGTGACCTGTGCCGCACAGGTAGCCGATATGATGCAGCAGATCGACGCCGCCACCGGCCGACTGGATGTGGTGGTGAACAATGCCTTCGCACCTTATCGCTTCGATCCGGACCAGCGCCAGCGCTTCTGGGAAACGTCCTGGTCCGCTTACCAGACGCAGTTTGATGGCGCAGTGAACGCCTGCTACAACGTGTGTCAGGCGGCCTTGCCGCTGATGCGCCGCCGCGCGCGCGGCAGTATCATCAATCTGGTGAGTGATTTGATCGCCCGGCCAGCGGTGGCTTATCACGACTATATCACCGCAAAAACCGCGCTGACGGGCTTTAGCCGGACGCTGGCGGCCGAACTGGGGGCGCTGGGTATTCGGGTGAACTGCGTGGCGCCGGGACTGGTGTATCCCACCGATGCCAGTCAGCATACGCCAGAAGCGGTACGCCATGCGCTGACAGCGCAAACGCCGCTCGGACGACTGGCGCGCGCTGCGGATATCACCGGGCCGGTGCTGTTTCTGGCATCAGCATGGAGCGAATTTGTCACCGGCCAGACGCTGTATGTCGATGGCGGGTTGGTGATGCAGGATCATTAAGCCAGGTCGCCAGTCGCTGCACTGGCGACCTGCCACCGCCCTCCCGGTACCTCAATCCGTTATTCCGCCATGCCCACCGTCATGCAGCTATCTGCGCACTGCAGGCAAATTTCTGCACAGGTCTGACAGTGTGGATGCTGGTGCTTCTGGCACTCCCAACCGGCCAGCTGACAGGCCATCGACGTGATGGTACAGAGCTGCTCGCTCAGTTCACTCTGGGCAGCCAGCAGTTGGGCGGTTACGCGACACAGCGCCGCGCACTGCTGATTCAGGCTAATGCAGACGCTCATCTCACTGGCGTCAGCGTCCAGCAGACAGGCGGCTGCACATTGGTCGCAGGCGGTCGCGCAGCGATAGCACAGCGCAATACAGTCATTGAGGTCAGCGTTCATGCGTTTCCCTTAGCGTCAGGTTAATAGCGACGCAATAGTGAGCGTGAATGGAGAATTTAGCTAAAAGCGGGGTGATATCAAGCGGATAGCGGGTAATTAATCCATGTAAGGTGCATTGCGTATGCAATAATTCCTTAAATATTGCGGAGTTAGCCAATTGTAAGCTTGTGTATATATATCAGCCCGGGTAATTAACGCAGATTAAATAAAAGTGTACAACTCTGCGTGGCTTGTACAAATATAGGGTGCCTGAAGCTGATAGTTAGATAATCAATGATTTAATTTTGGGATAAATAAACTGAAAAGCGGTCGCTGATAAGCGAAGCGGTAAATAACGCAGGATCGCTGAAGATTTGATCGATTAATTGTTTTCGGATGGGAAAATTACTCTCCTGACAAGGTTAGACGTGCGTTTAAGCGAAGCGTAAACGCGATGTCAGGAGAGCACAGTGCAAAAAGTTATCGAGGTTAAATCAATACAAAGATGGGGAGTAGTTATTTACGACGACTGATCTTTCCTCCCTTCCTGCCGGCTTCAATGGCGCGCTGTGGGTCATTTTTGAAGTTACCACCACTGACCTGACCGCCTTTGCGGCCTGCTTCAGCCGCGCGCTCCTTATCGGCGGCGAAGTTGCCTGAACCCCCACGACGTTGCGTCACTTTTTCTTCCTCTTCAGGTTTCTTCTTTGGATCCTTCATTTTTTCCTCTCTGTTCATACCCGCATGAAGCAAAAATAAATGTAGCGATGTTTTTACCATAATCAAGCCAGGAATAATCTTAACTTTTAATTTACAGCACGTTGGTTGTTTAACGATGAGTCAATTTCAGCTGATTTATTCCGGCAAATCATTTGGGGGGGAATTGTTAACATTTTACTTTCATAAAGGGAAGCGTTCTTTTAGCGGCGCTAATGTGAATTGATGACGTTGTGACAATTAACCGCTGTCGCATTTCTTAAAAACCTTTCTTGCACAGCCCGGCTTGCTTGCTACGTTTAATTAAGTTGTTCGCCTGGACTTAATTAGCGCTTCGCTTATTTTTCAGATAACCAGCCTGAAAGCGATGAGGTCAAAGCGGGCTGCCCGATCAGGGATCCGTCTCTGACGCCGTTGAGGTAGATCGCCCGTGTCATTCACTTTGGAGCAAACCATGACGAAGGAATCTGTATATCTGGACTGGCTGCGCGATGCGCATGCTATGGAGAAACATGCGGAGAGCCTGCTGAAGGCGGCTGCATCACGTCTGACGGATCATCCCGCGTTGCAGGCGCGTATTGAGCAGTATCTTGAGCAGAGCCGTGACCAGCAGCAGCAGGTGAAAACGCTGCTGCGCCAGTATGACAGCAGCTGGTCGGTGCTGAAGGAGTCGTTAGGCCGGATGTCGGCGGTCGGTCAGGCCGCCAGCGATATGCTGCAGGATGAAGAGGGCATCCGTGTGGCCGTCAGCAGCTACGTGTTCTGTAACTATAAAATCGCCACCTACTCGACGTTGCTGGTGGCCGCAGAGCAGGCGGAAGAGGGGGAGGATGTCAGGATTGTGCGGCGCATTCTGCAGCAGGAAAGCCAGATGGCCAGCTGGCTGCTGCAACTGCTGCCACAGGCGGCAGAGGAAGCCATTGTGCTACGTACGGAACCTGAGCTTTCCGGCACGGATTAAGTCATTCTGCGGCGCGCCCTAGAGATCAATCACCAGTTCCGCCGATTTGCTGCGCGAGCAGCATAAGGCGATGTACTGCTCCGGGGCGCTTTTTTCGCTGTCAGACTGCACGGTATCGCGGTGATCGATCTCTCCGGCGGTGACCCGCGTCAGGCAGGCGCCGCACATGCCCATCTCGCAGGAGAGCGGAACGTCGACGCCATGCTCCAGCAGCACCGTGGCAATGGTTTTGTCAGGCGGAATGGTACATTGCTGCCCACTGCGTGCCAGCGTCACGGTAAAGCCCTCTTCCGCGCCAGCCGTGCGGGCGGCAGGTTTGAACGCTTCAGCGTGAATATTGGCGCTGTCCCAGCCGCGCGCCAGCGCCTGCTGCTGCATGTGCGTCATAAACCCTTCCGGCCCGCACAGGTACAGATGCGTGTCGGCGGCAGCATCAAGCAGTTCCGCCGGTGGATAATCACGTGCGCTGCGACCTTCGCTGCTATACCAGATTTCACAAAATCCATGCTGAAAACGCTGCGCCAGTTCGGCGGCAAAAGCTTCATCACCGCGCTGGCGCACAAAGTAATGCAGCACAAAAGGCACGGCGGCGGCCTCCAGCGCCAGCGCCATGGCGTACAGCGGCGTAATGCCAATTCCGGCCGCCAGCAAAATGACTTTAGTGGCCGGTTGCAGAGGAAACAGGTTGCGCGGTGGCGAGATCGCAATCGTCTGGCCGGGGCGCAGCGTCTCGTGCACGTAGCGCGATCCCCCGCGCGATTGCCCGTCGCGGGCAATACAGATTTGATAGCCGCGCGCGTCATCGCAGCGTCCGGTCAGTGAGTACTGGCGGATCAGGCCGCAGGGCAGATGGACATCAATGTGCGCGCCGGGCTGCCAGCCCGGCAGCGGTTCGCCATTTTCGGCCACCAGCCTGACGGCAAGATTTTTATCGTCCCTGACGCCACAGGCCATCCACCACCACATTCAGCAGATCACTCATCGTGCCTCCTTCACACCAGGAAAAATTCGCCAAAGCCCATTTTTTTCAGGCCCCGGCGATAGGCAATCGAGCTTCTATCGGCCGGAATATGGGCTTCCAGCGTCAGATCCAGCGGCAGACTTTCCGGCCGCTGGGTTTCCACCATCAGGCGATCTTCCTCGAACACGCGCAGGTTGAAGGCGTGCACCTCTTCGACCGGGATATGCAGGTCAAAATTGCGCGCGATGGGCGCAAACATGCGGGTCACGCGCGATGAGACCGGCGATGCGGCATTCATGATCACCAGCCGCGATTCGCCGGGAAAATGAATCGTCAGCGTGGCGGTAAACGGCAGATGCATCTCGAAATGACGCAGCCACTGAGAATCCTTCCGGCGCCTGCTGCGGACTGTCAGCGGCAAAGTTGCTCACGGAGCTCCAGTAATCGGCCACGGCAAAGCCGGACTCGGTCTCCAGCGGGTTATAGGCGGGAACCAACTGGTTGTTGGGATCGGCGAAGGTATCGGTGTGGATCCACGCAAAGTGCGCCACATCCAGAAACCCTTCCACCTGACGCCCGGCAAAGCCGTTCACCTCAAACGCCGGGCAGTTGATCTGCTGAAAACCATCGTCATCCCAGTGCGGCATGGTGGGCAGCGGCGCGGGATTGTCCGCGTCAAACGCCAGGCAGGTCCAGATCAGGCCGAAGCGCTCTTCCACCGCATAGTTAATCAGGTTGAGCTTCGCCGGAACCGGCTGGTCGGGGCTGGACGGAATGCGGTTGCAGCGGCCATCCTCACCGAAGCGTAAGCCGTGATAGGGGCAGATGATCCCCTCTTCATCGTGAAAACCGAGCGTCAGCGGCACGCCGCGGTGCGGGCAAACGTCGCGGGCGACCACCACCTGGCCCTGCATGCGATAAATCACCAGCTGTTCATCAAGCAGCGTCGCTTTGGCCGGTGCGGGCCGGCGATATCGCAGGCGCGGGCAACCGGATGCCACTGACGCATTTCGCCAGACGCAGCCAGTCCTCAGGCTCAAACGTGCAGTGGGCGGGAGGCGTAATGTTATTCATGCTGTTGTCCTGTCAGGTGCTCACACAAGGCGAAATAGAAGGCTTCATTTTTGTCAGGACATTGTTAATATGCTTGCTTGTGCAAATCCATCAGCAAGAATGCAGCCAGGTGTTGCAAAAAACCGTACAGGTGAGCAATGAGCCCGTTTTCCCGCTTTGCCGTCTATTTTGCCGAAGTGGCGCGCAGCGGCAGTTTGCGCAAAGCCGCTGAGCAACTGCACGTTTCCGCTTCTGCCATTAACCGGCAGATTCTGCAGGCGGAGGAGGAGTTTTGGTACGCCGCTGTTCGAACGTTTGCCGGAAGGGCTGCGCATGACCACCGCCGGAGAATTGCTGTATGACGATGTGATGCGCTGGCAGCGTGAGTTTCGCGTCACGCGGCAGCGTTTCGATGATATACAGGGACTCAAGCGCGGTAACGTCACGGCCGGGCTGGTGCAGTCGCTGACCAAAGGCAGCGTGGCAGACGCCATTGCCGATATCGCACGCCAGCATCAGTGGCTGCGGCTGGAGCTGACGGTGGACAACAGCCACCGCATCAGCCAGATGATTCGCCAGTCGGAAATCGATTTTGGCCTGATTCTCGATCCCGCCGGGCAGAGCGGACTGGAAGTGCTGGCGTTTGCCGAACTGGAGATGGGCGTGGTGATGGCCGCTGACCATCCGCTCAGCACGAGGCCGCTGCTGTCGCTCAGCGAACTCAGTCATGAGCGACACATTGTGCCTGGCGCCGCGCTGGTGGTCCACGAACGTGTCGATGCGCTGTACCGCAAGCATGGCCTGGCGCCGGAAAACATTATCGCCTGTAACGACATCCGCCTGATTCGCAGCCTGATCGCGCAGGGCACCGGCATCAGCGTGCTGAGCCTGCTGGACGTAATGACCGAGGTGCAGGAGAACCAGCTCTGCTTTGTACCGCTCAGGCACAGCGTGATGCGACCGCTGACCCTGGCGCTGTGTACTGCGCCGTCGCGCCAGCTGTCGCGGGCGGCGCAGATGGTGATTCAGCGCATGACCGAGGTGATAGAGGCGATGGCCAGCGTCAGGCCCGCAGGCGGGCCGTAATCACGTTCAGTGCCCGGTTTCGGCATGCGGTGCGCGGGTTTTGCTGGCACCGGCACCGCCCGATGGACGGGCGATAATAATACCGAGAATACCGCCGGCAATCAGCGCCATCGCCACAATCAGCAATCCTGAGTGATAACTCTGCGTCGCATCTTTCATTTTTCCCAGCAGCGGCGGTAAACCCAGTCCGACAAAGTTTGCCACCGTATTGATAAAGGCAATCGATGCCGCAGCGGCTACGCCAGCTAATTTTTCTGTGGTCACGGCCCAGAATATTGGCGTCAGGGCAAAGTTAAGCCCGACGGTCAAGACCAGCAAAATATAGGCGAGGAGCAGGCTGCCAGAATAAATCGCACCGGTTAATGCCAGGCCCGATAAAATTAATGGCAAGCCCATATGCCAGGCGCGTTCACCGCTGCGATCGGAATGGCGTCCGTTTAAATACATAAATACGCAGGCCATCACAAAGGGCAGGGCGGATAACAGGCTGATAATAAAATTGCTCTGCTCTGCGGCCATGCTTTTAATAATCAACGGCATGAACAACGTAATGCCGATGGAGCCGAACGCCTGTAAAAACCACACCAGACTGAGCAATAACACCGTACGATCTTTTAATGCCTGCAGCCAGGAGTGGTTCTTATTCAGGGTAACACCCAGATTGTCCTGTTCGAGGCGCTGACGCAGCCAGTGTTTTTGCGGTATAGTTAACCAGACAGCATCGTCGGGCTTATCGGGTAAGCGCCACAGCACCAGACAACCAAGCACCACTGCGGGAATGCCTTCCAGCGCGAAAAGCCAGCGCCAGCCTGCGATATCGGCAATGCCATGCATATTGAGAATGGCACCGGAAATGGGCAGACCAATAATCGACGCGCCCACCGATCCCATATAAAAGAAAGACATTGCCCGTGCGCGGTTACTTTTAGGGAACCAGCAGGAAATATAATAGATAATACCCGGCGCAAAACCGGCTTCGGCCATACCGAGTAAAAAACGCATCACATATAACTGATTGGCGCTATGAACCAGCGCCATGCCGGTACTGACAATACCCCAGGTAATCATAATGCGCGCTATCCAGCGCCGGGCGCCGACTTTGGTCATAATGACATTGCTGGGAATTTCAAACAGAATGTAGGAAATATAGAACATGCCGACACCGAGGCCGTACATGCTGGTGGTAAGCCCGAGATCGGCATTCATTTGCAGCGCAGCGATAGAGATATTGGTTTTATCGAGATTAGCGACAAAATAACAGATCACGATAAACGGGATGATGCGCTTATTTAATTGACTCAACGTAGAACCAGAAACATCGGAACTTATCATATCCACCTCGTCACGCAGCATTACGCCACTCCGCGCCGGCAGACGGGCGCAAGGGTAGCGATGTCATGAATGATCTGTTTCGCTTGCTAAGCAATAAATGAAGTGCAGCCGAAAAATAAAAATCATTTTATTTCGGCCACGCGGCAGCATTAACTATGCCGATAGTGATATTGCACATGAGCGATATAAATCGTCATGAGTTAGCAGTGTAGTACAATCTATTTTGATTGTACTACAATAGAGATCACAGATTAGACGATTGGCAGGCGTTAAACGATCGCGGCGTAATCACCGGTACCCTCCGGCCAGGGTGTGAGCAGGTCGAAGCCGGTATCCGTGACGGCGATAGTGTGCTCCCACTGCGCGGACAGGGAGCGATCTTTGGTCACCACCGTCCAGCCATCGGACAGCACGCTGGTGCCCGCTTTGCCGGCGTTAATCATGGGCTCAATGGTAAAAATCATGCCAGCCTGCAGCGCCAGCCCCTGGCCCGGCGTGCCGTAATGCAGGATTTGTGGATCGCCGTGGTAGATCTCGCCGACGCCGTGACCGCAATACTCGCGGACCACGGAAAACCCGGCCTTTTCGGCGACCTGCTGAATAGCCGCACCGATATCGCCCAGCGTTGCACCGGGTTTCACCACCCGAATGCCTGCCACCATTGATTCATACGTCACGTCAACCAGGCGCTTAGCGCGTACCGAAGGCTGACCGACGAAATACATGCGGCTGGTGTCGCCGTACCAGCCGTCTTTGATGACCGCCACGTCGATATTGACGATGTCGCCGTCTTTGAGCTTTTTCTCGCCCGGAATCCCGTGGCACACCACGTGATTAACCGAGGTGCAAACGGTACGGGTGTAACCCTGATAGCCAATGTTAGCCGGAATGACCTTTAGCTCATTGACAATATAGTCATGACAGCGGCGATCCAGTTCATCGGTGGTAACGCCGGGTTTCACCCAGGGCGCGATCATCTCCAGGACTTTGGCGGCGGCGTGACCGGCGGCGCGCGCCCGTTCAATTTCTTCAGCGGTATGCAGTTTAATACTCATTGCGCGATTCCCTGCGGAATAAAGGAAGGTTGGTCAAGCAGCTGCGCCAGTTCAGCGCCGCCATCACGTTCGACCCGCATCAGCAGGCGTGTCAGTTCCTGATGGCTGAGCTGCGGATAAAGTTCGGCCAGCATGCCGATTTTCATCCAGTGCTCCGCCTGCGCGTTGATCGAACGACTGAGCGCCGTGCTGGCGATGCGCAGGTTCTCATGCATTAAATCCGAAATTTTGACGATACCCATAGCTGGCCTTTATATGAAACGTATATGATATGTATATAGCATATCCACAACGGCATGATTTGCAAGGTCAGATTTTCAGCTGTGCGTAAATTTGCGAAATTTGTCAGAAAATCAAATACATTGTTTAGACCACTACGTTCTCGTCTCCACGCGGACCGGGATACTTTTTGGTCATAGAAAGATTTTTATGATCGGGCAGCCGCTGCGATTCTCGTGAAGAGAAATGAGGTGATACGAAAACGGCACGGCTTTTGCTTGACTCACTTTTTGGCATCAAAGGGTGGGGGAGCAATGGATGACGCACTGAGTTGGTTACAGGCCTCAAGGCAAAGCGATATTGCCAGCCTGCAACGCCTTCGCCAGACCGGCAAACTCATTACCACCGTCAGCGAGCTGGTGCATCAGCTTCAGCGCGAGCGGGGGGCGAGCAATCTGTGGATATGTTCAGAAGGCAGGCTTTACGGCGAGCAACGGCTCGCCAGTGAGCAGGATGTGACGCGCTGCCAACGGGATTTTTGCCAGGCCTTACCCAGGGTTGAAGCCCAGCCGGGATACAGCCGCTTCTGCAACCTGATCGCCGCCGCGCTGCAGGCCCTGGCCGGATTACCGGCGTTGCGCCAGCAGATTACGCAACAGCAGATCGCGCACGCGCAGGCCGTTGCGGCGTTCAGTACCATTATCCGTAGCTTACTGAACCTGGTTTTTGAGGCCGCCGACACCGCCAGCCATCCTGACATTACCCGCGCGCTCATTGCGCTGTTCAGCTTTATGCAGGGCAAAGAGCTGACGGGACAGGAACGCGCCCTGGGAGCGGCCGGCTTTGCTGCCGGACAATTCAGCGCGGAGCAGCGCAGCGCCATGGTGGCCTTAATTGAAGCACAGGAACAAAGCTTTTCGACCTTCCAGCAGTTTGCCGATGAGGCGGTTTTACACCACTGGCAGCCGCTGGCGCAGGCCAGTCGTGAAATTGAACGACTGCGACGCATTGCCTGTACCGACGGTCGGCGGGACAACAGTGGCGCGCTGCACTGGTTTTCGCTGCTGTCACAGCGCATCGACCAAATGAAATTGCTGGAGGATCGGCTGTCAGCCACGCTGATGTTGCGCTGCCGCGAGGCGATCGCACTGGCACAGCATCAGGCAGCTGAACCTCTGCATGTGGCGCAGTCGGGCTGCGATTTTACATTATATGTCTCCGGGGTGGACTGGCTGCCCACCGAGTCCGGTGCGCTGAACAGCGACGGGCTGGCACCCCAGCTGGGTCGTTCACTGCTGTCGTTGATCACGGAGCAGTCTCAGCGTTTACAGCATCAGGCCAATGAGCTGGCCACCCTGCGCGCCACGCTGGAAGAGCGCAAACTGCTCGACCAGGCCAAAACCTGGCTGATGCAGCAGCATGGGCTGAGTGAAGAGCACGCCTGGCAACGGCTGCGTAAAAGCGCGATGGATCAGAATAAACGGCTACCGGAAATCGCCCAGGCGATCGTCACGGTGGCAGCCACAATGAAGAGATAACTCTAAAGCGTTAGCTGCACAATGCTTGTGCGTATTCTGCGTCAAAAACGTGCAAAATCGGTTAAAAAACCAGCCCGGGGAAAGCCCTGATCGCCACGCGCAGGGCCGTTTCAAAGCTGGCATGCAGTTTGCTTTACCCTATTAAGTGTATGCATTAGCTTTGCCAACGGCGGTAAAGCGAGTGCTTTTGGATAAAGGCGTCCATCTCCCTGTGAAAGCAGTGGAGAGGACGCCTTTTTTTTATTTCCTGAGGGTGGCAAAAAATGAGCAAATCGCCAGTTTCACTGTCTCGACGTCAACTGCTGTTATCCAGCGCCGCCGCTGGCGGGCTGTGGCTGTTGCCGGGATTGCGCAACGCCGTATGGGCGGCGGGTTCCGATGCGCCAGAAAAAGCCACCGTGCGGGTGGGGTTTATCCCGCTGACCGACTGTGCGCCGGTGGTTATGGCCGCGGTGAAAGGCTTCGACAAAAAATATGGTATCACCCTTGTGCCCACCAAAGAAGCCAGTTGGGCGGCGGTGCGCGACAAGCTGGTCTCCGGCGAACTCGATGCCGCACACATTCTGTACGGCCTGCTCTACGGCCTGCAACTGGGCATTGCCGGCAAGCCACAGCAGATGGCGAACCTGATGACGCTCAACCAGAACGGCCAGGCCATCACCCTGTCGAACCAGCTTAAAGCGCAAAGAGTCACCGATGCCGCCAGCCTGAAAAAGACCATCGACAGCAAGGCCAAAGGCAGTCTCTACCTTTGCGCATACCTTCCCGACCGGCACGCACGCCATGTGGCTCTACTACTGGCTGGCCAGCGCGGGCATCAACCCCTTTGATGACGTGCGCACCGTGGTCGTGCCGCCGCCGCAGATGGTGATGAACATGCGGATTGGCAACATGGTCGGCTTCTGCGTGGGCGAGCCGTGGAACCAGCGCGCCATCAGCGATGGCATCGGCTTTACCGCCGCCACCAGTCAGCAGTCCATCTGGCCCGATCATCCGGAAAAAATGCTCGGCACCCGCGCAGACTGGGTAGCCAAAAATCCCAACACCGCGCGTGCGCTGACGGCGGCCGTCCTGGAGGCGGCACGCTGGATCGACGCCTCCGACGATAACCGCCGCGAAACGGCGCAGGTCCTCGCCGGGCGCGCCTGGCTCAACACCAAACCTGAGGAAACCATTCTCCAGGGCGCATGCTCGGCCAGTACGAAAACGGCCTGGGCCAGAACGCTGGCAGGACGCGCACGCGATGCGCTTCTTCCACGACGGCAGCGTCAGCTACCCGTAGCTCTCCGACGGCATGTGGTTCCTCACCCAGCTTAAGCGCTGGGGGCTGCTCACCGAGGATCCGGACTACCTGGGCGTCGCCCAGCAAGATTAACCGCATCGACATCTACAAACAGGCAGCGAGCGCCGGTCGGCAACATCCCGCTGCCCGGCAGTGAGATGCGCAGCAGCACCCTGATCGACGGCAAGGTGTGGGATGGCACGAATCCTGCCGTTTACGCCGCCAGCTTTGCCATTAACCACAAAGAGAGGTCGTGATGAAAAGCCAGACTCGCTCCCTGACGCAGCCTGAGACGCTGCCCACCCGGGCCACGGTGGTGCCCCTTCAGGTCACGCCAAAAAAGATGCGCTCGCCTGCGCGCCTGCGTCCGTTTTTGCAGCGTGCCATTCCCGCGCTGTGCGGTGTGATGCTTCTGCTTCTGCTCTGGCAGATGGCGGCGCTCAACAGCAAAGGCTTTCCCGGCCCGTACGCCAACCTGGCAAGCGGCGATGGAGATCCTGTTCGCCGATCCGTTTTATCGCGACGGGCCTAACGATCAGGGCATCGGCTGGAACGTGCTGGCCTCGCTGCAGCGCGTGGCCATCGGCTTTGGCCTGGCGGCGCTGGTGGGCATTCCCGCTGGGTTTCTGATTGGCCGCTTCACCGGTTTGTCGCCCGCATGTTCAACCCGCTGATCGCGCTGCTGCGCCCGGTCAGCCCGCTGGCCTGGCTGCCCATCGGCCTGCTGCTGTTCCAGAGCGCGGAACCGGCCTCCAGCTGGACCATTTTTATCTGCTCCATCTGGCCGATGGTCATCAACACCGCCGAAGGCGTGCGGCGCATTCCGCAGGATTACCTCAACGTGGCGCGCGTGCTGCAGCTTTCGGAGTGGACCATCATGCGCCGCATCCTCTTTCCCGCCGTGCTGCCCGCGGTGCTGACCGGGGTGCGCCTCTCCATCGGCATCGCCTGGCTGGTGATTGTCGCCGCCGAGATGCTGACCGGCGGCCTCGGCATCGGCTTCTGGATCTGGAACGAGTGGAACAACCTCAACGTCGAAAACATCCTCATCGCCATCGTCATGATTGGCGTGGTCGGGCTGCTGCTGGAGCAGGGGCTGATGCTGATCGCCCGTCGCTTTAGCTGGCAGGAAAAATAAGGAGCGAACATGAAACCATTAATTCAGGTCCAGCAGGTCAGCCAGCGTTTTACCACCGCCAGCGGCGAGTTTCTGGCGCTGGATAACGTCAGCTTTGATATCCACGAGGGCGAAACCCTGAGCCTGATCGGCCACTCCGGCTGCGGCAAATCGACGCTGCTGAACCTGATCGCCGGCATTACGCAGCCGACCGACCAGCGGCGGCCTGATTTGCGACAACCGCGAAATCGCCGGGCCGGGGCCGGAGCGCGCCGTGGTGTTCCAGAACCACTCGCTGCTGCCGTGGCTGACCTGCCTATCGACAACGTGGCGCTGGCGGTGGAGCAGGTGTTTCGCGGCAAGATGAGCAAGGCGGAGATGCGCGAGCTGGATTGAGCACAACCTCGACCGGGTGCAGATGGGCCACGCCTTGCACAAACGCCCGGGCGAGATCTCCGGCGGCATGAAGCAGCGCGTCGGCATTGCCCGCGCGCTGGCGATGAAGCCGCGCGTGCTGCTGATGGATGAGCCCTTCGGCGCGCTGGATGCCCTGACGCGCGCCCATCTGCAGGACTCCGTGATGCAGATCCAGCAGGCGCTGAACACCACCATCGTGCTGATCACCCACGACGTGGACGAAGCGGTGCTGCTCTCCGATCGCGTGCTGATGATGACCAACGGCCCGGCGGCGACGGTCGGCGAGATCCTGGACGTGTCGACCTGGAGCGTGCCGCGTTCACGCGTGGCGCTGGCGGACGACGGGCGCTATCACCAGCTGCGCCAGCAGGTCCTGCATTTTCTCTACGAAAAACAGCCTTCGGCGGCATAAGGACGACACCATGAGACAACGGCTGCTGGTTGCGGGTAACGGGATGGCGGGCATGCACATGGTAGAAACTCTGTTGCAGCTGGCGCCGATGCGTTAC
This sequence comes from Enterobacterales bacterium, assembly GCA_039593635.1. Classification (GTDB taxonomy): domain Bacteria; phylum Pseudomonadota; class Gammaproteobacteria; order Enterobacterales; family Enterobacteriaceae; genus Enterobacter. Next base: position 499,018 of record JBCNOW010000001.1, on the reverse strand, counting down.
GCCATCACCGTCATCGGTGATGAGCCGGAGCATGCCTATAACCGCATCCAGCTGTCGCCGGTGCTGGGCGGAGAAAACACCGTTGAGCAAACGCTGATCCACGACCCTGACTGGTATCACCGTCACGGCATAACATTGCGGGTGGGAGAGACGGTGGAACAGGTGAATATTGCTGAGCGGACCTTACGCACCGACCAGCGCCCGCTGCGCTGGGATCGCCTGGTATTTGCGACCGGATCGCAGCCCTGCAGGCCGTCTGTTCCAGGCAGCGATCCGCCGCATGTCTTCACGTTCCGCACGCTGCAGGATGTGAACACTTTGCTGGCCGGGCACGGTCCGGTAGTGGTGGTCGGTGGGGGCTATCTGGGTATTGAAGCCGCCGCCGGACTTCAGCGCGTTCAGGTGACAACAGGTCACGCTGATTCATCGTCGGTCACGTGTGCTGGACAGACAGCTGGATATCAGGGCAGGGGAATTACTGCTGGAAGAGGCGCCGGCGGCGCGCGGCATTCGCTGTGAACTGAATGCCAGCCTTGCGGCGATCCGCACGGATAGCGTGATCCTCCACGATGGCCGTGTGCTGGCGGCGCAGCAGGTGGTGCTGGCCACCGGTGTCCAGCCCAACGATCGCCCTGGCGCAGGCCACCGGCATTCCCTGTCCGCGCGGCATCGTGGTGGATCACCAGATGCGGACTGCGCACGCCGGAACGTTTACGCCATTGGCGAATGCTGTGAAATTGACGGCCAGACCTTTGGCCTGGTCGCGCCCTGTCTGGCGCAGGCGGAGATTCTCGCCGCGCGGCTGGCCGATCGGCCTCAGGGAGATTTCTACAGTGCGGCCACGGGCACCCGTCTCAAAGTCAGCGGCATGGCGCTGTTCAGCGCTGGTGACGTGCGCGAAGCGCTGGAGAGCGATGTGGTCTGGAGTTCATGGGATCCGCTGACCCGCCACTATCGCCGCCTGTTCCTCAAAGACGGCCGACTGAACGGCGTGCTGCTGTATGGCGACTGCCAGCAAAGTGGCGCGCTGCTGAACCAACTCCATAATGCCGGACCGGTTTCTGTGAATACGCTGTTCGGCCTTGATGAACCTGAAACGCAACCGCAGGTTGCAGGACAGAACCCTATGACAAAACCTACTCTGGTGGTGGTTGGGCACGGTATGGTCGGCCATCATTTTCTCGAAGACTGCGTTAACCGCAATCTGCATCAGCAGTATCAGATCGTTGTCTTTGGCGAGGAGCGCTATGCGGCCTACGATCGCGTGCACCTCTCGGAGTATTTCGCCGGACGCAACACGGCGTCACTCTCGCTGGTGAGCGAGGATTTCTTTGCCAACAACGGCATTGAGCTGCGCAGCGATTGCCGGGTAGAGGCGATCGATCGCCAGCAGCGCAGCCTGCGTGACAGCGCGGGACGTGAGCTGGCCTGGGATAAACTGGTGCTGGCGACCGGCTCCTACCCGTTTGTCCCGCCGGTGCCGGGCCACGATCTGCCGGGCTGCTTTGTCTACCGCACGCTTGACGATCTGGATGCCATCGCAGCTTGTGCCCGCCAGAGTCAGCCGCGGCGTGGTGATCGGCGGCGGGCTGCTGGGGCTGGAGGCGGCCAATGCCCTGAAGCAGCTGGGGCTGGAAACCCACGTGGTGGAGTTTGCGCCCCACCTGATGGCGGTCCAGCTCGACAACGACGGCGCGGCGATGCTGCGCAAGAAAATCGAGGCGCTGGGCGTCGGCGTTCACACCACGTAAAGCAGACCGAACAGATTGCCACCCAGCCTGACGGCAGTCTGGTGCTGCGCTTTGCCGATGGTGAACAGCTGGACACCGATATGGTGGTCTTTTCTGCCGGCATTCGCCCGCGGGATGAGCTGGCCCGGAGCGCCGACATCAGCGTGGGGCCGCGCGGCGGGATCTGCATTGATGACGGCTGCCAGACCTCCGATCCGGACGTGCTGGCCATCGGCGAATGCGCGCTGTGGGAAGGGAAAATCTTCGGCCTGGTGGCGCCCGGCTACCAGATGGCGCGCGTGGCCGCCGCCGCGCTCGCGGGCGAAAATAAAACCTTCACCGGCGCGGATATGAGCACTAAACTCAAGCTGCTGGGCGTGGACGTGGCCTCCTTTGGCGATGCCCACGGCCGAACGCCGGGCAGCGCTGAGCTACCAGTGGACGCACGGCCCGCAGCAAATCTACAAGAAAATTGTGGTCAGCCACGACGGCAAAACGCTGCTGGGCGGCGTGCTGGTGGGTGACGCCAGCGAATACGCCACGCTGGTGCAGATGATGCTTAACGGCATCCGCTTGCCGAAAGAGCCGGAAACGCTGATTTTACCCGCGTTGTCAGGCAGCGCGCCGAAAGCGCTGGGCGTGGCGGCGCTGCCGGAAAGCGCGCAGATCTGTTCCTGTCATAACGTCAGTAAAGGCGATATCTGCCAGGCGGTGAGAGCGGGCGCAGCGGATATCGGCGCCGTATAAAAAGCTGCACCAAAGCGGCAACCGGCTGTGGCGGCTGCAGCGCGCTGGTGAAGCAGGTGATGGAGTTCCAGCTGGCCGAGCAGGGCGTGGAGGTGAAAAAAGATATCTGCGAGCACTTCCCGTACTCGCGTCAGGAGATTTATCACCTGGTGCGCGTCAACCATATCCACACCTTCGACCAGCTGATCAGCCGCTACGGTCAGGGCCACGGGTGCGAAATCTGTAAGCCGCTGGTGGGGTCGGTGCTGGCCTCCTGCTGGAACGAGTACCTGCTGAAACCGGCACATCTGCCGCTGCAGGACACCAACGACCGCTACTTCGCCAATATCCAGAAAGATGGCACGTATTCCATCGTGCCGCGCATGCCCGCCGGGGGAGATCACGCCACAGGGCCTGATCGCCATCGGCCAAGTTGCCAAGCGCTACGACCTGTACAGCAAAATCACCGGCGGCCAGCGTATCGACCTGTTTGGCGCCACGCTGGAACAGCTGCCGGAGATCTGGCAGGCGCTGGTGGAGGCCGGGTTTGAAACCGGGCATGCCTACGGGAAATCCCTGCGCACGGTGAAATCCTGCGTCGGGTCGACCTGGTGCCGCTACGGCGTGCAGGACTCCACCGGCCTCGCGGTCACGCTGGAGCACCGCTACAAGGGCCTGCGCGCGCCGCACAAAATCAAAATGGCGGTGTCCGGCTGCACCCGCGAATGCGCGGAGGCGCAGAGCAAAGACGTGGGGGTGATCGCCACGGACAAAGGCTGGAACCTCTACCTGTGCGGCAACGGCGGCATGAAGCCGCGCCATGCGGATCTCTTCGCCAGCGATCTGGACGACGAAACGCTGATCCGCACCGTCGACCGTTTTCTGATGTTCTACATCCGCACGGCGGATCGCCTGCAGCGCACCAGCACCTGGATGGACAACCTGGAGGGCGGCCTCGACTACCTGCGTGAGGTGATCCTCAACGACAGTCTGGGGATCGCCGCCACGAGCTGGAGCAGGAGATGCCACGGGTGGTGGAGACCTACCAGTGCGAATGGCAAACCACGCTGGCCGATCCCTCGCGACGTGCGCTGTTTACCGCCACAGTGAACAGCGATCAGCCGGATGAAACGCTGCACTATGCACGCGTGCGCGGACAGCGCCAGCCACACAAGGCTAGTGGTATTCCCCTGATGCATCTGCCCGCCGAACCCTGGAGCGAAATCTGCCCACTGGAGGCCATTCCGCCAGAGGCCGGCATCGGAGCCCGTCTTGGCAGCGTCCGTATTGCCTTATTCCGCATGGGTGATGACTGTTATGCGCTGGAGGATCGTGAGCCGGGCAGCGAAGCCAGCGTACTGTCACGCGGTATCCTTGGTGATGTTGCGGGGGAGCCGGTGGTGATCTCGCCGCTTTACAAACAGCGTGTACGCCTGCGTGACGGACAGAGCCTTGATAATCCCCAGCATCAGCTGCGTTGCTGGCCGGTTAAACTGGAGGACGGCCAGGTCTGGGTCGCAAACCGTCCGCTTAACCTGATGGCGCAGGCATCATGAAAACTACCTGCGCTTATTGCGGGGTGGGCTGCGGCGTCGAGGTCACGCAGCCGCAGAGCGCGTCGCCTCAGGTCAGTGGCGATACCCGTCATCCGGCGAATGCCGGGCGGCTATGCGTAAAGGGCGCGGCACTGGGCGAAACCCTGACACAGGCCGGACGGTTGCTGCATCCTCAGCTTCATCACCAGCGGGTCAGCATGGAGACGGCACTGGATGCCGCGGCTGATGGTTTGCGCAGGATTATCGATGCGCATGGCCCGGAGGCGGTGGCTTTCTACGGTTCCGGCCAGTTGCTCACGGAAGATTACTATGTGGCGAACAAGCTGATGAAAGGCTTTCTCGGCGTCGCCAACATCGATACCAATTCACGCCTGTGTATGGCCTCCGCGGTGACAGGCTATAAACGGGCATTTGGGGCGGATGCCGTACCGTGCTGTTACGAGGATCTGGATGAGGCCGAGGTAGTCATTCTTGTCGGCTCGAACGCCGCCTGGGCCCATCCGGTGCTGTTTCAGCGCCTGAAACAGGCAAAAGTGCAGCGCCCTGAGATGCAGGTTGTGGTTATCGATCCGCGCCGCACGGCCAGTTGTGAATTCGCCGATCTGCATTTACCGCTCCGGCCGGGCAGCGATCCGGCCCTGTTCTCGGGCCTGCTGCACTGGCTGGAACAGCATGACGGCATTGACGTCACGATGCTGCCGCATCTGGACGGTGTAGACACAACCTTACGGGCCGCGCGGCAGTGGGATGGTGCGGCGGTGGCAGCCCATTGTGATATCAGCCATGAAGTGATCGCCGCGTTCTACGGGTTGTTTACCCGGCATGAGCGCGTACTGACCTTATGGTGCATGGGCATTAACCAGTCACAAAGCGGCAGTGACAACAACAATGCTATTCTCAATGCGCACCTGCTGAGCGGCAAGATTGGCCGACCCGGCTGCGGCCCGTTTTCGCTGACCGGACAGCCGAATGCGATGGGCGGGCGGGAAGTAGGGGGGCTGGCCAACCAACTGGCGGCGCATATGAGTTTCACCGCAGAAGATTGCGACCGTTTACAGCGTTTCTGGCGCAGTCCGCGTATGGCGCGTGAGCCCGGCCTGACGGCGGTTGATCTGTTTGACGCCATTGACCGTGGAGCAATCAAAGCTGTGTGGATTATGGGCACCAATCCGGCGGTTTCGATGCCAGAAGGCAATCGCATTGCCCGGGCGCTGGCTGCCTGTCCGCTGGTAATTGTGTCAGACGTGCTGGCGCAAACGGATACCACCGCCTTTGCGCATATTTTGCTACCCGCGCAGGGCTGGGGGGAAAAGAACGGCACCGTGACCAATTCTGAACGCCGGATTTCCCGTCAGCGCGCGTTTATGCCTCCGGCCGGAGAAGCTAAACCGGACTGGTGGTTACTCGCGCAGGTCGCCCAGCGTCTGGGCTTTCATGAAGGCTTTACCTGGACGCATCCGGCAGCCATCTTCCGCGAGCATGCGGCGTTGTCGGGGTTTGAGAACAACGGCCAGCGCGCCTTTGATATCAGCGGTCTGGCCGGTATGAGCGACGCACAGTGGGATGCGATGAAGCCGGTACAGTGGCCAATCAACGCTCGTTATCCCGAGGGCTGCGCCCGGCTGTTTAGCGACCGGCACTTTTACCATCCTGATGGTAAAGCCCGCCTGTTGCCACCGGCCACGCCGCAGCCAGTGGTGTGCGAAACGGCTTACCCGTTATTAATGAACAGCGGACGGATCCGCGATCAGTGGCACACCATGACGCGTACCGGCCTGGTTCCCCGGCTCATGCAGCATTGTGATGAGCCATTTGCAGCCCTGCATCCGCAGGACGCACAACGCTATGGCCTGTGCGCGGGCGCACTGGCACGGGTGCAGTCCGACGCGGGCTGGGTGACGGTGCGTGTGACGCTGGACAGCGGTCTGCGGCGCGGTGAGATCTTTGTCCCTATGCACTGGAACCGACAGTTCAGCCTGCAGGGCACGGTTGGCGGACTGGTGGCTTCAACCCGCTGTCCAGTCTCGGCACAGCCTGCATTTAAACAAACCGCTGTGCGTATCCACCCGCTCAACGCCAGCTGGCAGGGCTGGCTCTGGCAGCGCGACGCAAGCCCGCCTGATGCGCTGCGCTACTGGGCGCGAACACCCTATGAGGGCGTGCAACGCTTTAGCGTGGCTGGAGACGGTTCACCAGAACAGTGGCTCATGGCAACGATCCCGCTGGCCGGGCTGCAACTGCAAACCGCTCATGCGGCGGAACCGCATTACCGCCTGCTGGCCTGGCGTAACGGTGAGCTGCACCTGGTCTTTTATGCAGGCGCGTCTTTACCCGAGATCAATCATGACTGGGTTGCGCAGGCTTTTCGCCAGGCACCTATGAATGCGGCGGACCGGCATGCTCTGCTGGCGGGACAATCGGCACAACGTGCCGTGGCTGGCCGGACGATCTGTAGCTGCTTTGGCGTTGGGGAAAACACCATCTTACAGGCGATTAAACAGGGCTGTCACAGCACTCAGGCACTGGGTAACGCACTCAACTGTGGTACCAACTGCGGCTCCTGCCTGCCGGAGCTAAAACACCTTTTGCTTTCCGTTGCTGTACCGGAGGAAGAATGATGATTGCGATCAACCCTTTAGATAAACTGCTGGCGCCGGACAACGCGTCCAGCCCTGGCAAAGTCTGGCTGGTAGGGGCCGGACCGGGGGATGTGGATCTACTGACAGTCAAGGCGCTGCGCCTGCTGCAACGTGCGGATGTCGTGGTCTATGATCGCCTGGTCAGCGAAGCGGTGATGGCGGAAGTCGCCAGCAGTGCACTCTGTATCGACGTGGGTAAACAGCCGGGTCATCACGGCCTGAAGCAGGCTCAGATTAATCAACTGCTGGTGGACCTGGCTGCCAGCGGGCGCAATGTCGTGCGTTTAAAAGGCGGCGATCCCTTTATCTTTGGCCGTGGCGGTGAAGAGATGGTCAGCCTGCAGCAGGCGAATATTGTCTGCGAAGTGGTGCCCGGTATTACCGCCGCAGTGGGCTGTGCGGCTGCCAGCGGCATTCCGCTGACGCACCGTGACTGTGCCCAGTCATTGCGCTTTATCACCGGACACGGGCGCAGCGGCGAACCGCAGCTGGATGCGGCGGCGCTGACCGCGACCAATCAGACGCTGGTGTTTTACATGGGATTAAGCTGGAGCAGCGTGATTAGCGCCCGGTTACGGGAATATGGCCGCAGCGAGGCGACGCCGGTGGCGATCATTGAAAACGGTACGCGTCAGAACCAGCGGGTGCTGATCACCACGCTGGCCGGGTTGCCTGAAACTGTTGAACAGCAAAAACCGGTGTCGCCGTCGTTACTGATTGTGGGCGATGTGGTGCGCTATTACCGTGCCGATCGAGTCGCAACGCATGGGTGTGAATTGGAGTTAAGTGATATTGCAGCGCACTGATGCTCACCGTGCCGAAGGAAGGGACACGGTTTCTACGGCTGGGGGTGAGACGGTCGTAAAAAGCATTATCTGCGAATCTGTAGTGACAGCCCCTATCATAAGTGCCTTTCGCATAAAACTTATTCCTGTCAGTTACCTCACTCAGACATTTTTCTTAAGATTTTACTCTAAATAAACGCTATCGCTGCATTACAAAACCGGCAATCTGTCGGACACTGAGGCCCGTTTGCATGGTATCCAGAACGCTTCACCATAACCTGATATTTACCACTGCCAGTCGCGCCATACTTTTTCTTCTCAGTCCAGGTAAACTTTATTCTGGCTGGTAAGGGCGGGCCGAAATCCGTCAGAAAAAGACCTAAGAAAAATCTAACTGTCTGATTATAAAGTGCTGAATTGGTAAATATTGCTACCATTTACATGCTGGTATCGTGCCCATATATCGTTGAATTTTCTGGATTAAGCGGGCGGTTTTTAACAAATATGATACATATACCGCATATTCAGAAATGCATGATTTGCAAGTTCAGATTTTCGCCTGTACGAAAATGTCCGAAATTTGTCCGTAATTACATATGCCTCATACCAGTACGTACTCATCGCCACGGAGGTCGGAATATTTCTGCGTCATCGAGAGATTCTTATGACCCAGCAACCGCTGTGTAAACACCTCACCATAATGCGCTTCAAATAACCTTCCCGATAAACTGCGGATCTCATGGAAAGCTGGCGGGTTGTCCGCCTCATCCAGACCGCAGCGGGTTCGCGCCTGCGTCAATGCCTGCGTCAGATTTTCCGGGCGCGGCGGCAGGTCTGGTTACGGTGGAGGTTAGCATCATAAGTTTCAGGCCTTTTGATCATATTTTACTTTTTCCATCAGCAAATTACCCCCCGACAACACTATGCGAATGAACGTTTGGATTCCTGGCGTGTTTATGGGAATTGAGATAAATCGCTTCCGGATGAAGCCGGCACTCTTTGCCGTGTAGCTCCGGGCATGGGTAGATTCGCCCTTCGCGTGCCCAGCGGCGCATAGCGGACAGGGAAGGCGGCTGAGAATAGGTTTCGCTCGCCCACTCGGTCAGGGTGAGCAGCTTAGCCATGATTAACTTCCAGATTTCGGTCCATTAAAAAACCCCGCAAAAGCGGGGTTTCATTGTTTATCTCTGTCACGTTTATCCTGCTCAGGCTTCCATTCAAGCCCGCACATATCGCAGGAAAACTTCCCGTCAGGGCGCTTTCGTGGTCCCACAGCGGCTTAAAATGCGCCCTGACGCAGTGGTTTCACCGCGGGCGTTAATGAGTGGCGCCTTATCTCATCACTCCGGACCTTAGCCCCCAATAGACCGGGTCTAACACCAGATTCCAGGTGAAATGGAGCGGCAGCAGCCTGAAGAAATGTGTAATTACATCCGCGAACGCCTGGCATGAAGTTAATGCGTATTTTTCGTTTCATGGCAACGCCCCCTGATTAAGATAGCGTTGCACCGACCCGTTGAACTCACAGCGCAGAGCGGCCTGAGATTATATCGATTGCTCTGCTGACATGCGGACGTCAGCAGATAACAACGGGACATAAATTGCCAGCTTGAGTGCAGGGGAGTCATTTGACGTAAACGTTGAATAGCAGTATGTCCGCGTTATCCCGTCCTTCCCTGTGAGTTTTTTCTCTCCGGAAACCGGCGCCGTTATCACATGCTCACTCCACCATGTATCAAACTCCGGACATTCACGGCTTAAGAGTTCTACCAGCGCAGTGAAGGTCTCATTGTATGCATTTCGTGAATAACTGGAATGAAACAGGCCGAGCATTCTCTGTGCTTCTGCAGGCCAGGTGTCGCCAAAAAGGTATCTGGCCTCCTCTGTAGTGAACATGAAAACCATGATATTTCGCTCATTTGCAGCCAACAGGCTGAAGTCCGTGATGACCTGTTCTGCTGCAGAATTCCACACCAATACATCCCATCTGTCATTGGTGATGTAGGCAGGCTCACTCAGCGCCCTGACCAGATGCGATAAGCTAGCCGGGACTTCATGTTCGATATCTGCACTTTTTTTCCGGCCTGTCAGTGTTTTCAGGTGCAGACATTCTGCCTTGTTCAGCTGCAGAGCTTTACCCAGGGCGTTAACTATCCGTTCGGAAAGCGTGCTGACCCGTCCCTGTTCGATTTTGGTATACCACTCCGTACTTATTCCCAGCATCGCCGCAACTTCCTCACGCCTTAGGCCGGGCGTTCGCCGTCTTTCATGCCCGGCAGAGGGGAGACGCTCAGACTTTACCCTTGCACGTCGTGAACGTAAAAACTGACTGAGCTCAGTATTCTTAACCATTTTTTGAACCTGGTAGTAAATTATACCTGTATAAAACTAGTGTATTTTACGCCGTTTTGGGTCGCCCTATGATGGTTTCATATTGTTCTATGCCCTCAGGAGAATATGACCATGAAAGCTGCTGTGCTTACTGCCTTTGGCCACCCGCTAGACGTTAAGAATGTGCCTGCACCGGTGATGGGAACCGGGGAAGTCATTGTCGATGTGGTTGCGGCGCCCGTTCTTTCCTACACGAATGAAGTACTGAGTGGGGAAAGAAAATATCTTTTACCTGTGCCGGTCATCCCGGGCTGTGGTGCCATCGGAAAGGTTCGCCAGACCGGCCCTGACTCAGCCTGGCTGAAACCAGGAGACTGGGTATTTTGCGATCCGACGGTGCGTTCCCGTGACAACGCGCTGTCGCCAGAAATTGTCCTTCAGGGATGGAGTGCCCGTGGTGAAGGAGGACAAAAAATCCAGCAATATCACCTGAATGGCAGTCTTGCTGAACAAATACGCATTCCGACTGAAAACGCGGTGCCCATTGGCGACATATCGCCTGCAGAAGCGGGGCGGTGGTGTGCCATCAATACGCTGCTTATAGCCTATGGCGGATTGTTATCTATGGATTTGAAAGCGGGAGAGCGCCTGCTGGTCAGTGGCGCAACCGGTAATTTCGGCAGTTCCGCTGTGCTTGCTGCCCTTGCCATGGGAGCCCATAAAGTCATCGCACCGGGCCGTAATGAACGGGTGCTGAACGATTTGAAAAAACGTTTTGTATCGCGTGTGGAAACAGTAAAGCTCACAGGTACAGCAGAGATCGATATTGCTGCCATGAAGCACATGGCCGGGGGATCCATTGATGCGGTCCTTGATTTCCTTCCGCCGTCTGCGCAGGCCTCTGTCGCCCGGAATGCGATTATGTCAGTCAGACCTTATGGTCGTGCAGTCCTTATGGGCGGTGTTGGCATGCTGGGTGGGGACGATCTTTCGCTACCTTATCCCTGGATAATGCGTAACCTCATTACCGTAAAAGGGCAGTGGATGTATGAACCTTCGGCAGTCCCTACGCTCTGCGGCCTTATACGCGCGGGACTGCTTGATCTGAGCCACTATGACGTAACCGAGTTTCCGCTTGAAAGAGTGAATGATTCAGTCGCGCATGCTGCGAAAAACAGCGGGCCATTTAAACTCACCGTCGTGCGTCCCTGAGATCAAAGGCGCGCGATGGACCGGATGGCTCTCTTACGACGGCCCTGCGTATTGGTTTAATCACAAAGTTCTGGCACAAAAAAGCCCGCTGCGCGGGCTTGATAAGAACCGATTAATGCGGAATCTCAGAGACCTCTTTGACATCCGCTTTGTTGATCTGCTGTTTGACACCATTGGCATCAACGTAGCCCAGCAGTCCGCTTTCCGCTTCCTGCGGTTTACCATCGCTGACAATGGTACGGCCATCATTGGTATGAATGGCGTAGCTGGTACGGGTACAGCCGGTCAGGGCGCTCAGTGCCACAATGGCTGCCAGTGGTAACAAAATCACTTTTTTCATGTCGCTCTCCCTATCGAGTAGATCAGTTGTTCAGTTCACTCATATTGGTGATCTGGTCACGGTTAATCTGTTCTGTTTTACCGGTTTGCGCATCTTTATAAGAGACCAGGCCAGTATCACTATCCACCTGTGGCTTACCATCGGTGACGATAGTGCGTCCGTCGGTGGTTTTAATCGCCTGATTCGATGAACAGCCGGCGATGGCAAAAATCGATGTCAATAACACAGCCGCTACAGTCAGTTTCTTCATAGTAATTTCCCTGATTGGTCTGAAGTCCAGTTATAAGCGTAGAACAAAATCCGGATTCTGGTCTGACCTGACTCGCTTTCTTTGCACAATTAATGCGGTTTAGCGGGCAATTGATGAGGAGGAAATTACCAGGCGCGGCTAATGTGTTTCGCCGCGTATATTGGGAAGGCAGGATAGCGTTACGATATTACTCAGCGGCCAGGCGACCAAGCAGCAGAGAAAAAATAGCCTCGTAATGCGTTTTTAATATCACATCGTCGCACTGGTCGAGACGTGCTATCAGCGCGATAAAAAGGGTTTTTCGGTTCAGCAACTTGCCGCTACACAAAATTTCCTGCACCAGCGTGCCAAGTAACTCATGCTGCTTTGCCTGCAGCGATCCACCAGTCCATGGTAATGCATCTTCAGAATTATTATGAAAAGGATCGTATCGCATCATCATTACCCTGATAGCAGTGCGTTAATTCAGCTTTTTGGCCAGCAGCCTGATCGCATTATCGCAGGCCTGCTGGATGGCCGGATTCTCCGAGCGCAAGCCCGTGCGATACAGTGCGCCAATTATTTGCTGAACAGATAAGGTTTCACCCGGTTGTACAATCTGTGTGACGACTTTGCCCAATAAAAGATAGATCTCATCGGCATCTTCTAATTCATCGTGCTTCACTCAACCCCCGGAACAAATAAACATAAATCTAAGTAATATGTTACTGACTGATAAATATTATTAAGCGCGCGATTCCAGGGTTTAAAAAATTATCGCGGCGAATATTAATTAGGAAACGCCTATTTCCTAATAGGCCAGACGAATCAGTCCAGAATGCCGAGCACCATATTAATGGTTTCTTTGCCATTAGTCACATCCTGAATTTTGCCTACCACGCGCATACCAAATGCCACGCAAAGCAGCAGTCCGGCGGCGGTGTCGGCATCCAGTCGTGGCGAAATCGATCCGTCCTCTTGTCCCTGTTCAACCAGCGAAGTCAGGAAGTTGCGGTTGCGTAATACCGCTTCACGCACCAGCTGGGATAACTCTTCGTCCAGCGTTTGCAGTTCCACGGTACTGCCAACCACCAGGCAGCCGCGTCTGCCCTCGATCTCGCTGGCTGAGTCGAGATAAAACTGCAGCAGCTCAGCAATGCGCGCCCGGCCGGTCGGGTACTGTTGCAAACGGGCGCGCAGGTCCACGTTGCGCAGCAGGATGTAGCGCTCAAACACCCGCAGAAACAGGGAACGTTTATCCTGAAACGCTTTATAAATACTGCCCGCCGTCAGGTTCATCGCTTCACCTAAATCGGCAATCGAGGCCGCATGAAAACCCTTCTGGCGGAACACGATCATGGCGCTGTCGAGCGCTTCGTCGATATCAAAATTGCGCGGTCTGCCGCGCTCTCTGGCAGCCGGCGCCGGATTGGGTTTACTGGTCATAATGCGGGCTATTTAGAATGAATCGTTTCCAAATTATCCGGCTTATCAGTGACAGGGTCAAATCCTGCCCAAACGCCTGGCCCGGCGTGCGCTGATCGACAGCGAACCGCGTTAATGTTCAGCCCTGCCAGTTGAGAATTTTTGACCGCCGGAGGATGATAAACCTTTTGCCGGGCCGGGACCTTTTCATGCTGATCTCCACTGAGGATACGCGCACTTTCAACACCGACATCCGCCTGGCGGCGACGCTGGCCGCCGTGGCGGGTGCACTGAACACTGCAGCGTTCGAAACGGTTGGTTTCTTCTCCGCCAACATGACCGGAAACGTCTCGTCACTGTCCGATCATCTGGCGAAAGCCAATCTGCATATCGGGCTGTTCTTCCTGCTGATTGTGCTGTTATTCATCGCCGGTTCGTCGGTCTCGACGCTGATCATCAATTCCGGCCGCAGGCGGCAGATACGCGGCATCTACGCCATCAATATTCTGCTGGAGGGCATTGCGTTGCTGGTGCTGGGGATTGTCGAAAGCGGCTTTCATTTCAGCGAGGGCGGTGTGTTACTGATTCTCAGCCTGAGCTTTCTGATGGGGCTGCAAAATGCGGTAGTAACGCGCATCTCCAATGCCCGGGTGCGCACGACGCATGTCTCTGGCACGTCAACCGATATCGGCATTGAGCTGGCGATGCTGTTCGACGTGCTGCGTCGCAAAGAGTCACCGAAAGACGCGCCGCTGTACATTGAGCGGCTAAAACTGCATTGCTACACCGTGCTGGCATTTCTCGCTGGCGGGGTGCTGGGCATTCTGCTGCTGCAGTGGCTAAGCTACGCGCTGCTGATCGTCATTGGGTTACTGCTCAGCGCGCTGGCGCTGTCGGCGCTGAAACGTGCTGGCAGCAACCCGCTTCACGCCCGCTAAGGAAGGGAATCATGATCTCGCTCGACGACCGCCTGCAAGTTATCTGGCAGTTGCTTAGCACTGCCACCACATCGCGTTCAGCTTTCACCCTGATGCAGCTGGCAACGGTGAGTGCCGACGGTCAGCCCAGCCTGCGCACCGTGGTGATACGGCAGTTTTTGCCCACGCTGCCGGCCCTGCGTTTTACCGCCGATCGGCGCAGCGCCAAAATGCAGGATATTGCAGCCCAGCCGCAGGTGGCGTTACTGGCTTATGATGCCGCCAGGCGCGTTCAGCTCAGGCTGGCAGGCACGGCTCAGCGCGTTGACGATGCACAACAGCGTGCCGCAGCCTGGCATGCATTGCGCCCGCATTCGCACGCGTTGTTTCAGTCACCGGTCAGGCCGGGCAGCGTGATTGCTCATCCTGATGACGCACTGCCTGCCAGCGCGCAAAAGGCGGGCACCGGGCCCGACGAGCACTTCGCGCTGGTGCAGATCACCTTGCATAGCGTGGAGTGGCTGGATGTCAGCCGCGAGCCCCATCAGCGCGCGCGATTCGAGGCCACTGCGGCTGGCTGGCAGGGCAGCTGGCGCGTGCCCTGAGATTTATTGTTCCGCCGGTGTTTTTGCCTGACGCGGGCGGCCAGCCGCACCGGCGCACACCAGCGCAAGTAGCACCATGATCAGTACCGGCAGCATCGCCATGCGCAATCCGGCATGTTCGCCGATAAAGCCCAGTCCGGGCGGGCCTACCAGAAACGCCAGATAGCCCAGCGTGGCGGCAATCGTGACGCGCACCGCGCTGTTATGGCCATCGCCCGCCGCCGAGACCGTTAGCGGGAAGCCGAGCGACGCGCCGACGCCCCAGAACAGCACGGCCGCCGCCGCCAGCCATGGGTTATCGGAGAAAATCACCAGCGTCAGCCCCAGCGCGGCGGAGAATGCGCTGGCGCGCAGTACCCAGACACGGCCCAGACGATCAACCACCAGCCCGCCGAGAAAGCGCCCCAGCGTCATGCCAGCGGTGAAGCCCGCGTAGACCAGCGTGCTTTGGGTATGATTGAGGTTATGGCCGTCGATCATCAGTAACGGCAGCCAGTCGTTAGCCGAGCCTTCCGCCAGTGCCATTGCCAGAATCACCACGCCGAGCACCAGCAGCTGGCGGTCACGCAGTTCACGTCCTACCTGGGCCAGAAAGCCGCCATGATGCGGCTGTTCGCTGCGTTCGCTGTCGCTGGTGGCGGGCAGATGGCGCAGCGCCAGGGCGGCAATCAGCAGGTTTACCAGCAGCACCACGCTAAAGTGCCAGTGGGTGCTGATATCGGCTGCGGTCATGGCCAGCCCCGCCAGTGCGCCGATCAGCGTGCCGAAACTGAAGAAGCCGTGAATGATCGTCATGATTGACTTGCCGATGCGCCGCTCAAACGCTGCCCCTTCGACATTAACCACCACATCCATCAGCGCGGTTCCGCCGCCCAGCAACACCAGACTGGTAAACACCAGCCCGCTACTGGCGAGCGTTAACGCAACGGTCATCAGCACCAGGCCACCGAGCAGGATCAGGTAACCCGTGCGCATCACCCGGCTGGTGCCAAAGTGCGCGACCAGCTTACCGGCAAGCAGCACGCCCAGCATGGAGCCACAGGAGAAGCCAAACAGAATCAGGCCCATCATTTCCGTCGAGGCGTGCAGCACATCGCGCATAAAGGGGGTGCGGCTAACCCAGGAAGCCCAGGTAAAGCCAGGAATAAACATCAGGCCAAAGATGGCCCATTTACCGCGTGTCTGTTGCTGAGGGTGCATAAGATTCCTTTAGGGAGCGGCGGGCATGCGGAGGTGAAACGCTTTCGTTGCTGATTACCATTAGTATGGTTCACAGAATAGCAGTTTTGCTGACGCTCGTTGAGGCAATGTCGCTCGCGCCAGCGCGCCGGGGGAGTTTGTCAGTGGGAGAAAGCCCCTCCGCGCGACGACGCGGAGGGCAAAGGGATTAGAAACTCTGCCAGTCGGCATCGCTGGCCACTGCCAGGCGCGCAGGCTGTGGCGCTTTGTGGCTGACTGCCGCAGGCCTGATCGCCGGCGTTGCGCCGGATTCCGCCAGCACGAATCTGGCGACCAGCTGGTTGAGGGTTTCGGCCTGCTCCTGCAGCGATTGCGACGCGGCTGAGGCCTGTTCCACCAGCGCGGCGTTCTGCTGCGTCACATCATCCATCTGATTCACCGCCTGCTGCACCTGGCTGATGCCCTGACTCTGCTCAACCGCGGCCGCGGCGATTTCGCTCATCAGTTCGCTGACCTGATGGATAGCGTCATTCATCACCTGCATATTGCTGCTGACGTCGCTGGCCTGGGCGGCCCCGGCTTCAGTCAGGCGGTGTGACTCTTCGATCAGTCCCTTAATTTCGCGTGCGGCCGAGGTTGAGCGCTGCGACAGGCTGCGTACTTCACCCGCCACCACCGCAAAGCCCTTGCCGTGCTCACCGGCGCGTGCCGCTTCGACTGCCGCGTTGAGCGCCAGAATATTGGTCTGGAAAGCGATACCTTCGATCATCGAAACAATGTCCGTGACCTTGCGCGAGCTGCCACGAATATCATCCATGGTCGAGAGCATGGTGCTGAGCGAGGTACCACTTTTTTCCGACAGCGCACTGGCGTTAGCCGCCAGCTGGCTGGCCTGGCGCGTGTTATCGGCGGTCTGACGTACGGTTTCACTCAGTTCAGTCATGCTGGCCGCGGTCTGCTCCAGCGAAGCAGCCTGCTGCTCGGTACGCGCAGAGAGGTCTTCGTTACCGGCGGCGATCTGCACCGATGCGCTGCCCACCGAATGTGACGCGCTGCGCACGGCACTCAGCGAACCGGCCACGCTGCGCATCAGCTGATTGAAAGAGTGCGCCATGGTGCCCACCTCATCGCGACGGCTTTCGTCGGCGCTGAGCGTCAGGTCGAGATTTTCACTGGCGCGCATCATGACTTTGCCGACATCGGACAGACTGCGACGAATGCGCAGCACGGTGAACAGGGCGAACAGGCCAAAAATAATCACTGTGGCTATCACGCCGGTAATGGTGGTCCACAGCACTTCATGGAAGGTGCTGAGGTTGGTGGCGCGTAACTCATCGCCGATAGAAATATTCAGCATCAGCTGCTGCTGGTAATTGGTGACCAGCTGGCGAATGGCGGCACCAATGCCGTTCTGCCCCTCGATCAGATCAAGGCTGATGGCGTTCTGATGCGCGCGCGAGGCAGTGAGAAACGCCGGCAGCCGCTCGCTCACGCGCTGAATATTGGCAAAGGCCAGCTCAGTCAGGCGCTTATCTTCGTCACTGGAGAGGTTGTGAGTCAGGTAGTAATCGGTGAGCGATTTCAGGCCGCCGATCTGTTTATCAATGTCCGCTTCAACCGCAGGCATATTGCTGTCCTGCAGCTGAGTCTGATGTTTGTAAAGCGTCAGCGCCAGCTGATTGCTGCGGTCAATCAGCGTATTGAGGTCTTTAATCGACGGAATGGCGTTAGTCTGCACGTACTCAAAGCGCTCCTGAAAGCCGGACAGCAGTGAGATGGCGAGCACGGCTTGCAGAATGATGGCGCCAAACAGCATGGTAAAGGTCAGTAACAATCGTTGGGAGATGTTCATCTTATTATCCTTAATCTAAACGCACCCCGACGCCTGACGCGGCGGGTACAAGGGCAGATTAAAGAACATCGGCAGATTGTGGTTTTTAGTTAATGAAATTTTAGTGCCGGGTAGCAGAAGAGTCTGGCGGGTTAACAGTGGAGCCGGTCGCCGTGAACGGCGACCCTACGGTGCATGTCCCGTTATTTCCGTAGGGTGCGCATTCCTGCGCACCTGGAAACCGGCACCCCGCGCACAACTCACGGCCGGCGGAACAGCGCCAGGCTGCGGCCCTCCAGCTCGAAATCCTTCTCTTTGGTAATCACCAATCCCTTACTGGCGCTGTCGGAGGTTGACAGCTCCAGCACCCAGCCGCCTTCGCCAAACTGCGGGATCTGGAACGGCACGGTGCCTTCGAACGGGTTGAACAGCATCAGCACGTCGTGCCAGATGCCCTCCTCCTGCCTGAGATCCGGCCTGCTGATGGAGACGCCAAGCGTCGAGCCCTCATCCCACTGCTCGGCCTGCTGCGGACCGCCTCCGGCATTGAACCAGCGGATCTCCAGCCCGTCGCGCCAGCTTTCCCGGCGCAGCAGCGGCTGTTGCGCGCGAAGGGCAATCAGCTGACGGGTAAACTCGCGCAGCGCAGCGTCGTTTTCGGAGAGCCCCTCCCAGTCGATCCACGAGATCTCGCTGTCCTGGCAGTAGCCGTTGTTGTTGCCCTTCTGGGTGCGGCCAAACTCATCCCCCGCCAGCAGCATCGGCGTGCCGTGGGAGAACAGCAGCGTGGTGAGGAAGTTCCGCTTCTGCCGTTCGCGCACCGCAATAATGCCGGGTTCATCGTCGGTCGGGCCTTCCTCGCCATAGTTGTACGAGCGGTTATCGTTATGCCCGTCGTTATTGTCTTCGCCGTTGGCGTCGTTGTGCTTGTCGTTGTACGACACCAGATCATTCAGCGTGAAGCCGTCGTGCGCGGTGATGAAGTTGACGCTGGCCCACGGGCGACGCCCGCGCAGATCGTACAGATCGCCGGAGCCCAGCAGACGCGCGGCAAAGTCGGTGGAGACGTTATCGCCCTTCCAGTACTCGCGAACGGTATCGCGATATTTGTCGTTCCACTCCGCCCAGCCCGGCGGGAAACCGCCCACCTGATAGCCGCCGGGGCCGATATCCCAGGGTTCGCCGATCAGCTTCAGCTTCGATAACACCGGATCCTGCGTCATGGCATCGAAGAAACCGCCGCGCGGATCGAACCCTTCCGGCTCGCGGCCCAGTATCGTGCCCAGGTCGAAACGAAAACCGTCGATATGCATCGATTCCGCCCAGTAGCGCAGGGAATCCATCACCATCTGCAGCACGCGCGGGTGCGAGGTGTTCACCGTATTGCCCGTGCCGGTGTCGTTGATGTAGTAACGGTGCTGATCCGGCAGCGTGCGGTAATAGCTGTAGTTATCGATCCCCTTAAACGAGAGCGTCGGGCCCAGCTCGTTGCCTTCTGCCGTGTGGTTATAGACCACGTCCAGAATCACCTCGATGCCCGCGTCATGATAGGCGCGCACCATATCGCGAAAGCCCTGGATCCCCGCCGGGCCGTAATAGCGCGACGCGGGGGCAAAAAAGCCCAGCGTGTTATAGCCCCAGAAGTTTTTCAGGCCGCGGTCCAGCAGATGCTGATCGTCCGGGAACCAGTGAACCGGCAGCAGCTCCACCGAGGTAATGCCCAGGCTTTTGATGTAATCGACCGAGGCTTTATGCCCCATGCCTTCAAAGGTGCCGCGCAGCTCGGGCGGGATGGCCGGGTTCAGCTGGGTAAAGCCTTTGACGTGGCTCTCATAGACACCGGTATGCGGCCAGGGCACGTTTGGCCGGTTGTGGTCCTGCCAGTCAAAAGCGTTGGGATCGATAACCCTGCATTTCGGCGTAAACGGCGCGCTGTCCCGCGTATCAAAGCTTCAGATCTAGCTCGTCATGCCCCAGCTCATAGCCGAAATGGGCATCATTCCAGTCGATATCGCCCACCAGTTCACGGGCATAGGGATCGATCAGCAGCTTATGCGGGTTAAAACGGTGACCGTTTTCCGGGTCGAACGGGCCGTAGACGCGATAGCCATACAGCGCGCCGGGCTTCAGGTCGGGCACATAGCCGTGCCAGATCTCATGGGTATATTCCGGCAGCTCCAGCCGGGCGATTTCCGTTTTCCCGGACGGGTCGAACAGACAGAGCTCCACCCGCTCGGCGTGCGCGGAGAACAGCGCGAAGTTAACCCCCTTCCCGTCATAATTCGCCCCCAGCTGCTGGCCATGACCGGCCCGAATTTCAAACGTGTGTATCCTTTGCCATTTTCGTTCTCCATCAACACTGAATACCTGATAGTCACAATGCTAAGCAGAACTATACAGCCTTCTTATCGGGGACGCTACTGGCTAATCAGCACCAGTCGCCTCCGCATTTAGCTCACATTGAATCCAGCGGTAATATCATGCAGTAATCACGGTCACGGCGAACTCTCTCACCGCTGAACAGATCCCGATAGCGGCGATTCCCGCCAGTCGATTCCGGCAGTGCCCACCGTCGCTGGTATTGACCCACAGCTGATGATTATCGGTGACGCCAAAAACCAGACGCGGCACGGCAACGATCAGCGCCTCGTCGTCCTTAACCCGCGCATAGACAATCAGGTTTTCCTCGCGCTCGCCGGAAACCTTGAGCGGCAGCCAGTCGCCGTAGCGGAACAACGCGCAAATGGTCATGCGGTCGCAGACGCAGCATGGCGCGTAACGAACTGCTGCTTCAGCCGGCCGCTCAGCCAGTCCTGCTGGCTGGCGAAATCCGGCGCGGCGTGGACATCCAGCTGCGCCGTCAGCTGAGCGGGAAGTCCGGCTCCCGCCGGTTATCCGGGTCGACCAGGCTGAAGTTAAGCGCCTCGCTGCCCTGATAGATATCCGGCACGCCCGGAGCCGTCAGTTTGATCACCGTCTGGCTCAGGCTGTTCATCAGCCCGGCGCGGATAAAGGGCTGCATCGCCTCGCTGAAATCGTGCAGGAACAGGCTGTTATCCGCGGACAGCAGGTGCCGCGCGTAGCTCAACACCACGCTCTCATAAGCTCTCGTTGCTGTCGATCCAGTCGGTGCGCTGCTTCGCCTCGCGCAGCGCTTTCTCCAGAAAGCCGAGGAAGCGCGTCTCCAGTGATGCAAGCCCTTCAGCGTCGTCCGGCGACAGCGTGGCGGGCCAGACGCCCGCCAGCGCCTGGTAGATCATCCACGTATCGCGGCGGTTCGGGCGCGGTGCCGTCATTGAGAAAACGCACCCGGGTCTGGTTCATCTGCCGCCAGCGCGCCAGATTTTCCCCCCACAGCGTTCCGGCGCCTCCGTCAGGGTATAGAGACGCGCCCGGGCATCTTCTCCGCGCTTGGTATCGTGCGTGGAGGTGCCCAGCAGCGCATCCGGCTGACGGGCCAGACGAATGCGCATCTCCTGGTGAAAGCGGGAAAAGCGAAAACGCGCGCGGCATCGGGTCGGCGCCCACTTCATTGAGCGCCAGCTCCAGGTTATGGCGGAAAAACAGCGTATCTTCCACCGATTTCGCCATCAGCGGCCCGGTCAGCTGCTGGAAGCGGGTTCGGAAATGCGCCGCATCCTGCTCGCCCTGTTCAGTGATCGCCGCCATGCAGGAATGCCGGTGCCAAAATCAGACTCAGCGCCGCCGGCGACGGCGCTGTGTTTACGCCTGCGCCAGCGACGCCGGCTAACAGCAGCGCTACGCCTTCCGGCGGGCATTAACCGGCTTTGCGCGTGTGCCATAGGTGCGGTACACCGGAAAGGCAATCAGCAGTTCGCGCAGCGCCACGTGCAGCTTCAGCCTCACTGAAGTTGCGATGCACCAGATCGGCTGCCTCGGTAGCCAGCGCCAGCAGGCGTGGTGAACTCGCCCTCAAAATTGCGATCGGTCATCAGCCCTTGGCATCGCGCTGTCACGCATGGCCAGCCGCCACGTCGTTACGTTCAGCGGATACCGCTTCATAGGCCAGATGCAGCATATCGATCTGATTATCGTCGACCAGCACATCCGCCAGCGAGGCGATAAACTCGTAGCCGGTGGTACCGGAAACCGGCCAGTCGGCGGGCAGTTGCTCCCCTTCTGCGAGAATTTTCTCCACCGTGATATAGCACTCGTCGGCCCGCGGCTTCTGCCGCAGCCGCTGCAGATAACCCAGCGGATCGGCCAGCCCGTCAACATGGTCAATGCGCAGGCCGTCTACCACGCCCGCGTGAACCAGCTCAAGGATCAGCCGGTGCGTAGCCGTCGAAGACCGCCTCATCTTCAACCCGCACGCCCACCAGCCCGGTGATCTCAAAGAAGCGCCGCCACGAGAGCTGCTTCGGCGCCTCCCGCCAGGACATCAGCCGCCAGGCTGTTGCGCATGCAGTTCCGCGATGGCCGCGCGATCGCGCAGCGCCAGCACCTCGTCTTTACGCTGCTGCCAGCTGGCGGGCGTCAGCGGGTAGTAACTGTCGTAATAGACCAGCGCCGGATTGCCGCTGTGCGGATCGGCCTTGATGCTGAGTTCCCCCCCCCCTTCTCCAGCTCCGCCTCAAAGGTGTCGCCGAGGAACGGCAGCGTCAGCGTGGTCGCGACCAGTCGATATCGAAATAGCGCGCGTAGCGGCTCTGCTGGCCCGTGTTCAATCACGTCCCGCCACCAGGCGTTTTCCAGCGAGGTGGACATATGGTTTGGGACAATATCCAGAATCAGCCCCATGCCGGCCTGCCTGAGCGCCGCGGCCATGCGGTCAAAGCCTTCCCGACCGCCGATCGCGGGATCAATTTCATTCGGGTCGGTCACGTCATAGCCGTGGGTCGAACCGCGGTGTGGCGGTAAATATCGGCGAGGCGTAAAGATGGCTGATGCCGAGGTCTTTCAGATACGGCACCAGCTGCGCCAGCGCGGTCAAAGGTCATGCCGTTGCGGAACTGGATACGGTACGTGGCGGAAGGGATCATAACGATGCGTCTCCATCAGCAAAGCGAACGACAATACTGTTCGGCGGCAAAACGTCCGTTACCTCCGGCCAGGCAAAGCGCGTCTCCCCTGAAAGCACAGGCAGATCGACAGGCTTAGGGCCGATATTAAGCGCCAGAGAGAGCGTCCCGGACGGGAAGTGCCAGCTCACCGCCGACAAAGCCGGGCGCGGTACCGCAGCACCTTGCCCTTAACGGTGCCGGCCGCGCATCCGGCAGAAGCGGAACGATATGGCGATGGCGCAGCGTCAGCAGGTGGCGCGTGAAGCGCAGCCACGTTTTACCTTCGTCGGTGGCAATCTTATGCCAGTCGAGCTTTGATCGAACGAAGGTGTTCACGTCGTTCGGATCCGGGACGGTTTCATCGTGCCCGGCGTGGCCGGTAAACTCTTTCGCGCGCCCTTCCCGCACCGCTTTCGCCAGATCGCCGTGAAAATCGGTGAAGAACAGGAACGGGTGCGTTTCACCGAACTCTTCGCCCATAAACAGCAGCGGGATATGCGGAGACAGCAGCAGCGCGGCGAGCAGCACCCGGGTCCTATCGGCCCCCGCCAGGGTAATAAGCCGTTCGCCCTGGGCGCGATTGCCGGTCTGATCGTGGTTCTGAATAAAATCGACAAACGCGAACGGCGGCTGGCCTGCGGCTGCACTCCACCCCGCGGGATTCCCCGGTTTGCAGCGAAACCTCGCCCTGGTAGACAAACCCTTCCGCCAGCGCCCGAGCGAACTTTTTCTCCGGCTCAAAGGCAAAATCCTGGTAGTAGGCGTGCGTTTCGCCGGTGGCAAACACGTGGGCGGCAGCGTTGTGGAAGTCATCGTTCCACTCGCCGGTGAACAGCGGCGCGTTGCCCTGTTCATCGCGCGGATGCAGGAAAATCACGTTGCGGCTGTCTTCGGTGGTGAGGTGAATGTGACGGTGCGGGAGCGCCTCGCGGATCTTCGCGGCAATCTCCTCAAGAATGTGCGTCTCCGCGCTGTCTTTAATCTGGTCGATGGCATCAAAGCGCAGGCCGTCCAGACGGTATTCCGTCAGCCAGTAGAGCGGCGCATCGGTGATGTAATGCCTCACCGGCTCGCGCTCGTAAGCGATGCCGTTGCCCCACGGCGTCATCCGCTCTTCGTAGAAAAACGCGGGCGACAGCAGCGGCAGATAGTTCCCTTCCGGGCCGAAGTGGTTGAGCACGATATCCAGCACCACCGAAAGGCCCAGCCCGTGCGCGGCATCGATAAACGCGTGGAAATCCTCCGGCGTGCCGTAGGCCGAGTGCGGCGCATACAGCAGCACGCCGTCATAGCCCCAGCCGCGGGAGCCGCCAAACTGGGAGACGGGCATCACTTCAAGCTGGGTGATACCCAGCTCTGCCAGATAAGGCAGCTTGTCGATGGCCGCCCGGAAGGTGCCCTCCGGGGTAAAGGTGCCGATGTGCAGCTCGTAGATAACCGTCTCTTCCCACGGCCGCCCTGCCCAGTCCCGCTGTTGCCAGGCGTAATGGTGAGGGTCGATAACCAGAGAGGGGCCGTTAACATCGCCCCTTTGTGCCCGCGCGGCCGGATCGGGCACCGTGCTGCCATCGGCCAGCTCGTAGTGATATGCGCTGCCGTGACCAGGTCCGCGCAGCGTCAGGCTGAACCAGCCATCCTGCTGCGGCTGCATGGCATGCTGCTGACCATCGGCGTGAAGGGTAATTTGCTGCTGACCGGGTGCCCAAAGGCGAAACCGCACGCTGCCGTCAGCAAGGATTTCAGCACCCCAGGATTTTTCCAACGTTGTGGATTCCATTCTATTGCCTCGTTAAGCCCCGCACGGGGAATGGACGACATCAAGCGATTCGCGTTCCTTAAAACCATTTACTCTCTGAATACAAAAGACTAAATGCCCTGGTAGCAAACGGGTACGCAGATAAATCACTGAGTACCCTGAAAAATCATAGCCTATATTTTCAGATTTAATTCCCGCTGCGCTTTAAACAGTACCGTTACGTAAATTTTCCGATTTGTTCGCTTAAGCACCTTTTAATCTCAGTCATAGGCTACGCTTATCTCTGCGCAGCTAACCGATGCGCGAAATAATGCCAGGCGGCACTGTCACCTAAATGAGGAGAACACTGATGAACGAAGATCGTATCAGCGGAAACTGGAAGCAGTTCAAAGGAAAAGTGAAAGAGAAATGGGGCCAGCTTACAGATGACGATTTAGACGTAGCCGAAGGGAAACGCGATCAATTAGTCGGCCGCATTCAGGAGCGCTACGGCTACGGTAAAGATCAAGCAGAGAAAGAAGTCAAAGAGTGGGAAGATAGTAATAAATTTAACTGGTAGTGTTGGTTATCCCCGGCACACTGATGTGCCGGGGTTTTGTTATTGCAGACTGCTGAGGTTTTTTGCCGGATAATTTTAAAATCCAGCTTGCGTTTATTTAATGCCATTTATTACTTAACCCGAAATTCATATTCAAACCTGTTTTTTCCGCATTAATCCGGCTATTTCTCTGGCCTGACGCGGTGGTGAAACGGCAGCGCATCAGCCGTTGAGAATCTTTCCCGGCCACCATCGCGTGAAGTGCTGTTCAGTCATGATTTTGCCCCACTGATCGCCCTGCCACTCGCGCGTCAGAGTAAAGCCCGCCTGCTCGTAGAGTCGTCTGGCCGCATCCAGCCCACTGAAGGTCCACAGTTGCGTTGCGCTAAAGCGCTGACCATCGCAAAAAGCCACAGCCTCATGAAGCAAGCGTCGCCCGATGCCGCTACCGCGACATGTCTCGTCAAGAATGAACCAGCGCAGATGGGCCTGATTATTGCCGAGATCCTCTCCGTCAATCGCCACTGAACCGACAATATTATCGTTATGCACTGCCAGCCAGATTTGATTGCGCTCACTTCCCAGCCGTCCGGCAAACTCTGCCAGCCCGCTGGCGACTTTGCCTTCAAAATAGTGACCAAACTGATGATGCCGGGCATAGTAACGGCCATGCATTTCGGCGATGCGGCCGATCATCCCGGGCCGGTAACCGCTGACGATGTCGATGGCACCTGAGGGAAGGGGCTGCGTGCCGGTCCGACAGCAGCGCAGGGAGTCAGCGTAAGCGCTCAGTCCCTGCGCTACCGTGCGCTGCTGTGCCGGTTCAAGTCCAGCCAGCGCGGCCAGCACCCGTTGTGCCGCGTACTGATTGACTCTGGCAACGGTAGCCATACCCTGCGCAGTCAGTTTCAGCCTTTTAACCCGGGCATCACTGCCGTCGGCGATTTCCTGCACTTCACCAGCCGCCACCAGTCTGGCCAGCATGCGGCTGACGCTCGACTTTTCCAGACCGAGCAATTCCACTAACTGTGCAGCAGTCACTGTGCCCTGGGTTTCCATCTCCAGCAGCGTGTGGACAGCGGAAGGCGAATAGTCCGTTGCCGCCAGCGTCGGGCGCATAAATCCGAGTTCACGTACCATCAGTCGTGAGGCGGAACGTATCTGATTAACTAACGATTCAGTGGTCATGGTGCAAACGCCCGGTGGCTATAAGGTTGTATAATACAACTATTAATCGGGCTGATTGTCAACAGACTAACCGGCGGCGTCGATATGGGTGAGGGCAGCGCTCACCCTGGTAAGGCTGCATCAAATGAGGTGCAGGAATGAAGCAGCATGACGTTAAAGGGGTTTGCGATGATCGTCCTTATTGAGCGTAAGCAGCGCGACAAAACTCACCACGGCGGTGGCCATCACATACCAGGCGGGAATGTCGGCGTTGCCGGTTTGCTTCATCAGGCCGGTAATGATCAGACCTGCGCAGCCGGAAAACAGCGCGTTGGAGAGCGAATAGGCCAGCCCCAGCCCGGTGTAACGCACGCGGGTCGGGAACATCTCGGCCAGCATCGCCGGTCCTGGTCCGGCCAGCATGCCCACCAGCGCACCGGCGATAAACACCACCAGCGCTTTGATCGCCATACCGCTCTCCGGGTGCTGCAACACTTTCAGCAGCGGGAAAGCCAGCACCAGCAGCAAAAACGTTGCCAGCAGCATTAATGTGCGGCGGCCATAGCGATCGCTGAGTATGCCGGCCGGCAGGATGGTGGCGGCAAAGCCGAGGTTAGAGATTACCGCAATCAGCAGCGCCTGGTTAAAGCCGGTATGCAGCGCAGCCTGCAGATAGGTGGGCATGATTACCAGATAGGTATAACCGGCGGCCGACCATACCATTAACCGCCCAATGCCCAGCCCGATAGCGCGTAGCGTGACACCCAGCGACGCCTGCTGTTGCGGCGCCGCCGGTGTCTGGCTGAACTGCGGTGATTCGTCGAGGCCGCTGCGCAGCCACAGCGCCACAGCGCCGAGCGGCAGCGCCAGCAGGAAAGGAATGCGCCAGCCCCAGGCGTTCATGGCGGCGTCTCCCAGCAGCAGCGGCAGTACTGCCACCACGCCCGCGCCCGCCAGCAGTCCGAGCGCCACCGTCAGCGACTGCCACGCGCCATAAAATCCGCGCTTTCCGGGCGGCGCCGATTCGGTCATCAGCGAGACCGCGCCGCCGTATTCTCCGCCGGCAAACAGCCCCTGCAAAATGCGTAGCAGTGTAATCAGCAGCGGCGCAGCCACGCCAATGCTGGCATAAACCGGGACCAGACCGATGGCGACGGTGGCCAGTGTCATCAATACCAGCACCGCGATCAGCAC
Organism: Enterobacterales bacterium; assembly: GCA_039593635.1. Taxonomy (GTDB): domain Bacteria; phylum Pseudomonadota; class Gammaproteobacteria; order Enterobacterales; family Enterobacteriaceae; genus Enterobacter. Next base: position 471,834 of record JBCNOW010000001.1, on the reverse strand, counting down.
TGGTTTACGGCCATAGCGATCGCCCAGGCGGCCAAACAGTACTGCCCCTAACGGACGAAAAAAGAACGCCACCGCAAAGGCCGCATAGGTGAGGATCAGGCTGGTGAAGGCGCTTTCTCCTTCGAGCTGGAAGAAATGTTTAGCGATTAGCGTGGCCATGAAACCGTATACGGCGAATTCATACCACTCGATAAAATTGCCGACGGATCCGGCAATCAGTACGCGTTTTTGATTAACGGCGGGAGCCACGGCAGATGACATCATTATCCCTTAATGAGTAAAAAACAGTCAGAGAGGGGCAGTCTACCGCAGCCCGGGGCGATTATCTGAGTTATAAGTCTGACGCAGGGCACAAAAAAGGTGCGCATTGAGCGCACCTGATGTGAATATCAGCGAGGATTATGCTGGCTGCTGTTTTTTACGGCTGCGCTGTTTACGCAGTTTATCAATCAGTTTATGCGCTTCGGCTTTGGTCGCCACCGCAGGGGATGAACCTTTAAGTGGCTTACGTGCTGTCTCACTAAGCGTTAATACCGTCAACAAACCAATCACGCCGGCACCCATCATGTAATACGCCGGCATCATGGTATTGTGCGTGGTGTCGACCAGCCATGCGGTAATTAACGGTGTCGTTCCGCCGAACAGCGAGACTGACAAATTAAAGCCGATAGCCAGTGCGCTGTAACGAATATCCGTGACAAACAGTGCCGGTAAAGTTGCTGGCATGGTACCGCTAAAGCAGGTATGTAGTAAGCCCAGCACGGCCAGACCGGCAAATACCCATAGCATGTTGCCAGAACCAATCAGCAAGAACGCCGGGATCGCCAGCACTAATAATCCCAGTGCGCCGAAACCAATCACCGGTTTACGGCCGATGCGGTCGGTAAAATGGCCCCACATTAAGGTCAGCGGCATCATGATAAACATCACCACCATCACCAGCAGCAGACCGGATATTTCGCTCAGCCCCAGAATGCCGGTTAAATAACTTGGCATATAGGCGGTCAGCATATAATTAGACACGTTAAACAGCAGCACCAGACCAATACACTTCAATAGCGGCTTACTCTGCGTGCGCAGCATTTGCCACAGCGTGAGCTGCGGCTTGTTATGTTCGGCCTCTTCACGCTTATCCATGTGCTCTTTAAACGCGGGTGTCTCTTCCAGCTTCAGGCGGATATACAGGCCAAACAGCCCCAGCGGCGCGGCCAGGAAGAACGGAATGCGCCAGCCCCAGTCCATCATCGCCTGATGCGGCAGCAGCGCAATCATACCGGTCACCAGGCTGGCGCCCAGCAGATAACCGGCGAGCGTACCAAACTCCAGGAAGCTGCCCATAAAGCCGCGGCGTTTGTCGGTGGAGTATTCCGCAATAAAGGTGGCGGCACCGCCATATTCACCGCCGGTGGAAAAGCCCTGCACCAGACGCGCCAGCAACAGCAGGATCGGCGCGGCAATACCGATACTGGCATAGCTGGGAATCAGGCCAATACAGAAGGTGCCAATCGACATCATAATCATGGTGAAGGCCAGCACTTTCTGCCGGCCAAAGCGATCGCCGAGTGGGCCAAATACCATGCCGCCAATTGGGCGTACTAAAAACGCGGCCGCAAAAGTACCAAACGACGCAATAAGCTGCGCGGTATTACTGGCGTCCGGGAAAAATACCTGGCCGATAATCACGGCAAGGTAACTATAAACGCCGAAATCAAACCACTCCATGGTATTACCCAGCGCTGCTGCGCTTACGGCGCGTTTCAATAATTTGTTGTCAATGACGGTAATATCGTCAACGGTCAAATCAGGTTTATTGGTCATCGTTCCGGTGCTCATAAACTCCCCATGAGTAAAATTGGAGCGATCTTATAGCTTTCGCAGCCGGCACTTCACGAAGGGAAATGAAAGCTATAAGAGGCTGAAAGGCGGTCACCTTAGGAAATATTTTATCTTTACGCAAGTTTGTGACATATATCCTTGCAATTAAGCGTAGCGTTAGAGTATGAGACTGTCAAAAGGCGCAGCGGCTGAAATAATCCATTGTGCTGATGTTTAAAGCTGATGGTATTCTGCACATGATATTCTATGGTGAGGCGATGATTTATAGGGGAATATGCTGCATTGCTACAGGATAAGAATATCGGCTTTGATAAATTTCATACATGCCAGGCAAGTTCATCACCAAAGGATTTGGCTGAAAGGAATAGCCAGACTGTTGCCATGCTGGACACCAACCTGCGCCGCCAGTCTCGTAGCGGATTGTCATTCATGACGTCGCTGCATAGCGTGGTCTGGCTCAATGACTGTCTTGTCGCGTTAATTATCGTGATTGCCGGCTGAATACATCTTTGAGACCCTGGGAAAGCAATGCGCGTGATAAACCGCTACCGTCCACAGGAATCAACGTCCTGCGATGAATTTTCCATTGGCCCGCAATGCGTTTTAACTCCCAGCGATTCACGACAACGCGATGTATGCGATACCCAGGAGAGCTGCCGTGATTGGCCAGCATGCGTGATTCGCCTTTATCATCCAGATAAATTAACTGTAAATAAGAGGTGACTACCGCGCTGTCTCCGCGCAGATCAATCAAGGGTAATCCGGTAAAATGCGCTAATCCGCTAGCCAGTGCTTCCTCATGCTCAGGCCGCGAAATAAAGGCGGCTATCGCCTCTGCACCCTCCGCGCCATCAAGATGAGGGCCGCGATTGAATTCACTCTTTTCCAGATAAACCGATAATGTATATTCCGCCATTGCAGTATCTGCGCTGGGAGGATGTGACGCAATCAATTCATAAATAGCCAGTTTGTCTTCGATAATTTGTAATCTCTGCGCTAATTCAAGGTTTTCCTGCAGCATAAAGCGCTCCTGATATTATTTATTAATTATGATTTGAGTGATTATAACGAGATACTTACAGGCGTGAAGTTCCTGTATCTTAATGGTGTGTTAAGTGGCAATTAATAAAGGACATCAATAATGATTAACAGCGCGGAGTATCTGGCTTTACGGGCTTTTGTCGTGGTTGCTCAGCAACTGAATTTCAGAGCCGCTGCGGAAATACTAGGGGTATCCGCGTCAGCCGTCAGTCAGCAAATCACCGCGCTGGAAGCACAACTCGGGCAACGTTTGCTGAACCGGACCACCCGGGCGGTATATCTTACCGATGATGGCAAGTCCCTGTTTCTTCAGACTGCACCCATTATGACTAATCTGCATGAGACCCTGCAGCAGGCACACGCCAGAAGCCAGGATATTAAGGGGCTGATTCGCGTTCATGCTTTTCGATCGGGTGCTGAAATGTTTCTTGATCACAATATTGCCGGGTTTCTTACTGATTATCCCAACGTGCAGCTGGATATCACAACCAGCGATGCGCCGGTCGATCTGAGCCGCGGCGGCTATGATTTATCACTGCGCTTAGGCGAGGTGCTGGAACCGGGATTTGTTGCTATTCCATTAGGCAAGCCGCTCCACCAGATTGTGGTCGCTGCGCCAGCATATCTGGCAAAGCATGGTGCGGTTGAAGTCCCGGAAGATCTGCTCAATCACAATTGCATCGGCTGGCGCTGGCCGGGAAGTAGCAGGGTAGAGCCCTGGCAGTTTTTAAATGAGGGGAAAATTTTTGATATTCCCGTGCATGGAAATCTGGTGGTAGACGACCGCGAAAGGCAGCGGCAGGCCGCTATTGCTGGCGCAGGTATTGCCCAGTTAACGGCGGAACGGGTCAGTGCATCGCTGGCCGCCGGCAAGCTTTGTCGCCTTCTGCAACCCTGGGAGATGGAATTCCCGGGTTATTCGCTTTGCTGGATAGCAGGTAAAGCTATGTCACCTGCCATGCGCGCGTTTATACAATGGCTACGCATAAAATAACCCTGCCCGGAGTGTGCCAGCGCACTCTGTTCACTTCGATTAATCACCACGTTTTTAGCTCATCTTCGCCCGGCCCAATCCTCTTATAAACGTTTACCAGCGGCTTCTCGCTGAAACGTTTCATATCTCATTTCCGTACTCAGCCCATTGAAGAGTGGTCACCAGATGTATACAACAGAACTTGTATACAAGTGCATTTTTTATCCATGACACCAACATCGGGAAAGACCATGCAAAGTACAGATACTGAAATTGAAAAGCGGGTGATCCGTAAACTGTCGTGGCGACTGATTCCGCTCCTGATTGGCTGCTACGTGATTGCGGTGATCGATCGCGCCAATATCGGCGTGGCCGCCCTCACCATGAATGCCGATCTGGGCATCAGCGCCGCCAGTTTTGGCCTCGCCGCCGGTCTGTTTTTCCTGCCTTACGCCATCCTCGAACTGCCCTCCAATCTGCTGATGGAAAGGGTGGGCGCGCGCTGGTGGATCGCCCGCATTATGGTGACCTGGGGCATCATCTCCGGTGCGCATATGTTTGTGTGGAATGAAAACAGCCTCTATGTGATGCGCGCGCTGCTGGGTGCCGCTGAAGCCGGTTTCTTCCCCGGCATCGTGTTTTATCTCACCCTGTGGTTTCCGGTGGCGTGGCGCGGACGCATTATCGCCTCGTTTATGACCGGCATTCCGATTGCGCTGATTATCGGCACGCCGGTTTCCAGCCTGTTGTTAGAGCTGCACGGATGGCTGGGGCTGCGCGGCTGGCAGCTGATGTTTCTGCTGGAGGCCATTCCGGCGATTATGCTGGGATTGATCGTCCCCTTTGCGTTGCCCGATCGGCCGGAAGATGCCCGCTTCCTCAGTGCAGATGAGCAGCACTGGCTGGTGACAACATTGGCTGCTGAGCGGCAAAAACTGCCGTCGCGCGGCCATGGCGGTCTGCTGAAAGCGCTGTTCAGCCCGCTGGTGTTATTGTTCAGCCTCACCTATTACGGACTGGCGAACCTCAACGGTGCGGTGAGCACCTTCCTGCCGCTGATCATCAGCGAAACCGGCTTAAGTCATGTTCAGACCGGATTCATCACCATCATCCCTTACGTATTTGGTCTGGCCGGCATGCTGGTGCTGGGACGCATAGCCGATCGCCCCGGGTCACGGCTGCTGGCCAATTATCTGGCGCTGATCTTCTCCTTTGTCGGGCTGTTATGCGTTGCGTGGTTCGATAACTCGCTGGTGAAAATGATGTTTTTGTGCTGTTCGGCATTTGGCTTTTTCGGCGCGATGCCGGTGTTCTGGGGATTGCCCGCGCAGTTTATCCCGGCATCCGTGGTGGCGGGCGGCCTCGCCCTGATCAATGCGCTGGGCAGTATTGCCAGTGTGGTGAATCCGTGGGTCATCGGCGAGATACGCGACCGCAGCGGCAGTTATAACGGCGGATTTTACTGGCTGGCGGCGATGGCGATGCTCTCGATCATTACCCTGAGCATCATCTTCCGTCGCCAGCGTTTACCGGCTTACCAGGCCAGCAATGAACAACGTGAGGGGCAGTAGTATGAAGATTATTGATGTCCGGTTACTTCAGGTGAAAGGCGTGATGCCGGGAGAGGGCGATTTCTGGGAGGAGCGTCTTGCGCGTCCCACCGATATCTATGCGCAGTTTCGTACCGTGAATAATCATGACGGTGGCGTTCAGCTGGAAGACGGTTTTGCCATTACCACTGTGTTTCTTGAGATCGTTTCGGATGAGGGCGTGGACGGGCTGGCAGGACCGGTGCCGCATGCCGTTGCATCTATCATTCATGGCCAGCTGCGGCCGTTGTTGCTGGGTCAGGATCCGCGCGACACCGAGCGTTTGTGGGATCAGATGTACCGGGCGCAGATTCATGGGCGTCAGGGCGATGGCATGCTGGCGATCAGCGCGGTGGATTGTGCCTTGTGGGATTTGCGTGCCAAATGGATGCAGCAACCGGTGTTTCGTCTGCTGGGCGGTTCGTTACGGGAAGAAATTCCGGCGTACGCATCGATGCTGGGCTTTGCGGTGCAGGATATGGCGCGGGTGCACGAGCGGGCGCTGGAGTATAAGGCGCTGGGATATCGCGGACAAAAATGGTTTTTCCGCCACGGCCCGATGAGCGGCAGGGAAGGGCTGAAGAAAAACATCGAACTGGCAAAAACGCTGCGCGAAGCCGTAGGGGATGATTACGATCTGATGTTTGATTGCTGGCAGTCGATGGATGTGACGTATCTGCTTGAACTGGCTAAGGGCATTGAGCCGTATCGCCCGCGCTGGCTGGAAGAGTGCGTAATGGCCGACAGAATCGGCAGTATGCAACGACTCAAAGACAAACTGTCCATCCCGATGGCGGGAGGCGAACATGAGTACACGCGCTGGGGCTTCAAACGCTTCTTTGAATCCGGGGCGCTGGATGTGATTCAGCCCGATATTTACTGGTGCGGTGGGCTTTCAGAAACGTTAAAAATCGCCGCTATCGCCACCCTGTACGATCTGCAGGTGATCCCGCACGGTCATTCCAGCATCGCAACGGCCCATTTCAGCACCACGCAATCGCCGATCCACACGCCTTATCAGGAGTATCTGGTGAAATGGAACGATATTCATCAGTACTTCCTGCGCGATCCGCTGGTGCCACAAAACGGGTTAATCCCGGTACCGCAGGGACCCGGCATGGGCATGGCACTTAATCCAGCGCATATCCAGCAGCAGACATACTTGTTCACCTCATAACCCAACGTTCCCTCAAACAGGCCCGTTATTGTTTGGGGGATCTGTCTCTTGTATACTACAAAACATAGTGCCCATCGTCATTCTGACCCCCTAAATGCTCGCTGTTTAAAGGACGCTCGCCACGCTATGCCCGCCGATAAACTCATCATTGACTGGTCATCGAAAAACATCCTCCGCCCGCAGTCATTGAGCAGCATTCTGGCCGATCATATTCGGGATCTGATCGTGAATTGCCAGATTGCACCCGGTGCATTGATTTCCGAGAACGACATTGCCACCCAGCTTAATGTGAGCCGGACGCCGGTAAGAGCGGCGCTGCAAAAGCTGGAGATGGAGCGTCTGGTGCAAATTATCCCGCAGCGCGGCACTTTTGTGTTTTCGTTCAATGAGCGGGAGATGCGCGAAACCTGTGAGATGCGGCAGATTCTGGAATCAGGCGCATTAAAGCTGGCGCTGCAACACGATCGTCAGGCGCTGATCGCGCGCCTGAACGAACAGCTGGCGCGTGGACGCGATGCATTACAAAACGCGCCGGAGACCTACCGCGAAACCGATGCGGCGTTTCATATGGCACTGATTGAAGCCAGCCAGAACAGCGAGCTGGTCGGTTTTTACAAAACCAGCATCAACCGCATTCGCGCCTTTCTCAATCACCTGACGCGCACGCCGGATGAATTTCAGGGCTCGCAAAACGATCATGAAGCGATCGTGGCGCGGTTAACGAATTACGAGGATGAACAGGCGCTGGAACTTCTGCACTGGCATCTTGGCGGCATTATGCGCATGTTCCAGCGGTCGGTGGCGGATACCGACTCAGCCAGTTAACCGGCATCACTTCGCAGTCAGAACATCGCTGAAAAGCGATCACGCCTCAAGCGCTGCAACCACCGCAAGACCCGCCAGCTCCGCGCTGGCCAGCAGTTGCTCAACGCTGTGACCCTGACGCGCTCTTGCAGAAAGTCCGGACATCACGGTACTGACAAAATCGGTCAGGCGCTGTGCCTCCTGCGGATAGCGGACGGCGATGTAGCAACGGATGGTGTCCTCCGCGGCGCGATGAAACACCCTGGCCGCCTCGCGCGCCTGCTGATCCTGACAGCGAATCCCTTCCAGCACCAGACAACCCGCACACACCTCATCCCGGGCATAATGCAGCGCCGCCGCTTTCAGTAATGCATCGAGGGCTTCGGCCACCGGGCGGTCGTCGCGCAGTATCTCTGCCAGGGGAATCGAGCCGGTAGTGGCGTAGCGATCGAGAACGCGGGCATACAATCCGGCCTTGTTACCGAACGCGCTGTAAAAGCTCGGCGGATTGATGCCCAGCGCGTCAGTGACATCGGCGACGCTGACGGCGTCATAACCTTTGGCATGGAATAACCCCTGCGCAACCGCTACGGCGTGTTCGGGGTCAAAGTTGCGGGGACGACCAGGTGATTTCATATTTTATAGTGCTCGCTACAAAATTGCATTGACATTAATTCGGGCTCATTTTGTAATGCATACTAAGAAATCACACGTGGAGATGCAAATGAGCGTATTTAAAGATAAGCAGGTTCTGGTTCTGGGCGGCAGTCGCGGTATTGGTGCGGCTATCGTGCGTCGCTTTGCTGATGAGGGTGCCAGCGTGACCTTTACCTTCTCAGGTTCGCCCGAGGCCGCCGAAAAACTGGCGCACGAAACCGGTTCGGCTGCCGTTCATACCGACAGCTCAGAGCGCGATGCGGTGATTGCGACCGTGCGCGACAGCGGACCGCTGGATGTGCTGGTGGTTAATGCTGGTATCGCCCTGTTTGGCGATGCGCTGGAACAGGATCCGGACGCGGTCGATCGCCTGTTCCGCATTAACATTCACGCGCCGTATCATGCTGCGGTTGAAGCCGCCCGACAGATGCCAGCCGGCGGCCGCATCATCATCATCGGTTCGGTCAATGGCGACCGTATGCCGATTCCCGGTATGGCGTCTTATGCGCTAAGTAAATCCGCTTTGCAGGGGCTGGCGCGCGGCCTGGCGCGGGATTTCGGCCCGCGCGGCATCACCATTAACGTGGTGCAACCGGGCCCGATTGATACCGATGCCAATCCGGAAAATGGTCCGATGAAAGATCTGATGCACAGCTTCATGGCCATTAAACGCCATGGCCGTTCTGAAGAGGTGGCTGGCATGGTGGCGTGGCTGGCAGGACCTGAAGCCGGTTTCGTCACCGGCGCCATGCACACCATTGATGGGGCGTTTGGCGCATAACGTCAGTGTCTGAACAGGGCGCTGACCACCGCGCTGAATACCGAACCGGCGGCAAAAGCGTGTTCGGTCATGTGCTCTTCATGGCGAATATCAGCCAGCCGCCGCAGCGCCGCCTGCGCGCTGGCTGCATTAATTTCTTCATCCATCTTGCTGTAACCGTCCGCCATCAGCAACCGGGCACGTTCCAAATCCGATCGTTCCAGCGTGGCGATAACCTGTTGTTTGCGATAAAAAACGTAATCTGTCATAAGTGCGTCCTGTTGCCGTCATTATGATTATGCCGGGGAGGCGATGGTTTAAATCAGGTAGACATCGCACCCTATTTATCGCGCAACACATTGCGTCGCGATCAAAACGTAGCCGTTATAAACAATTCGCAGCATAGCTGTTTCTGCTCGCGCGACAGGCACCTATTTTATCAGCCCGGCCCTTCGCTGCCCGCTGCCAGCAGCGGCACCACGACATCACTGATCGGCGTAGCAATAGCATGCTGACGGCCATAGCGCTGTACCACACCATTGCGGGTATCCCACTCCAGCGGGCGGTTGGCCTGGCGATCGGCCAGGATCGAGGTGCTCAGATCGGGCGGCGCGCGGTGAAAGCCATCAATAATTTCCTGCGGCACGCTGTCGTCCAGCACCGCACCGGCCGCGCGCGCCACCGTCAGGCACTCCTGTAAATAGGCTAATCCCAGCTGCGTAATATCACCGCGGCTAAACATGCCGGCGCGACGGTTGGCCAGCACCATCAAACCGGCGGCGGCATTTTGTAACAGCTTGCGCCAGGCGATGGAAAGAAAGTCCACGGCCAGTGCCACCTCGCAGCGCGTATCGCGCAGCGCATCCACTACACACGCGGCCTGCGGCACATCCGGCAAGGTCAGGCGAGGCTGGGCGCGCAGCCAGACTGATGCATCCGGCTCGCGCTGCGCCGGAAACCACACCACCGAAGGTAATACCGTGGCGCCGTTGACGTAAGGCGCCAGCTGGCTCTGCTGCTCGACGCCATTTTGCAGCGCGCACACCACGGTTTTTTCATCGCACAGAGTGGCCAGCCACGCGGCGCTGTCCGCGACCTGGGTGGTTTTAACCGCCACGAACAGCAAATCGCAGCGTTGAGTAACCTGCGAGGCATCATGCAATACCGGACCAGGCACGCTGATTTCGCCCGCATCGTGGCGCAGCGTTAACTGGGCATGCGCCGTGCGGCCGCACAGCAGCGGGGTGCGCCCGGCTTCATGCAGCACCGCCGCGACGGTAGTGCCAATTGCACCGGGGCCCAGCAGGGCGATTTTACAACGTTCAGACATGCTGCCATCTCCTCATCGCTTAACCGATCATCAGCGTGCCGAGTGCAATCACCGCACACGCCAGCATTTTCCTTACCGTTAATGCTTCACCGAGAAACAGCGCGCCCAGCACGGCGGCAAACAGCACGCTGGTTTCACGCAGCGCCGACACCGCGCCCATCGGCGCTGCCGTCATGGCGTAAATGATGATGCCGTAGGCCAGCAGCGAAACCAGGCCACCCGCCGCGGCGCTCAGCACGCCTGGACGCCACTGCAGCAGGCTTTTGCTGTCGCGCAGCGCGATGTAGACCGCCGGCATTAATATGCCCCACAAGCTGCACATCCACGCGGTATACGCAAACGCATTGCCGGCAACGCGCACGCCCATGCCGTCCACCACGCTGTACGCGGCGATAAAGGCACCGGTCGCCAGCGTGTAGCGCAGGCCCGGCAGCGCCAGTTTGCCGCCGCGCAGCGCCAGCGACACAATGCCAGCGGACACCAGCACGATGCCGCACAGCGTAGCGAAGGCGATGTGCTCGCCAGCAAACAGCGCGGCGGCGCAGGTCACCAGCAGCGGCGACGATCCGCGCGCAATCGGATAGGTCTGGCCGAGATCGCCGCTCTGGTAGCTGCGCACCAGGCACAGGTTATAGCCGACGTGCAGCAGCGCCGACAGCAGCGCATATTTCCAGCTGGCGCGCGCCGGCAGCGGCAAAAACAGCGTACTGAGCGCACACACCAGCGCGATCGCCACGCACATAATGGTCATCGACCACAGGCGATCGGACCCGCCGCGCAGTAAGGTGTTCCAGCTGGCGTGCAGCAGTGCGGCGCACAGCGTTAAGACAATAATGTAATCAGGCATAGGCTGATGCTATGCAGCCGCAAATGGATTGGAAAGCGAAGATTTATCATTGCGCTATGAGTAAAAGCTCATGCTTCACTGATAATCCTGCTGCGCCTGACGTGATTCGGCGAGCAGCCAGCGACGAAAATCAACGATGTGCGGCTGGCTTTCGATGCCCTGCGGACAGACGAAATAGTAGGCGGCGGGCGAGGAAAACGCGACGCTGAACAGCCGCACCAGGCTGCCATCGCGCAGCTCTTTTTCAACGTGACCGCTGCGCGCCAGCGCCACGCCTTGCCCCAGCAGCGCGGCTTCCAGCGTCATATTGGTGTCGGCAAAACGTACGCTCTCCTGTAAGGCATCCAGCGTCAGGCCGACCTGTTTAAACCAGATCTCCCACTTTGGCACCAGATCGGCGCCATCGCGCATCAGCAGCGGGTAGCGCAGCAGTTCTGCCGGTTCCTGCGGTGTGCCGAAGCGCTGCAGCAGCGCCGGGCTGGCAACCGGAAACAGCTGTTCACGAAACATAAATTCGCTGTGCAGCGCCGGATAATTGCCATGGCCAAAGCGGATCGCCACATCAGAATCCTGGCGCGAGAAGGTAATCGCATCATCGGTGCTTTCCAGCGTTACCAGAATTTCCGGGTGCAGGCGCGTCAGGCCCGGCAGGCGCGGCAACAGCCACTTCAGCGCAAACGAGTAGGTGGTATTCACGCGCAGCCGCACGCGGCCTTTCTGCTCGCGTAAGTCGGCTAAGGTGGTTTCCAGATTACTGAAAAACTCGCGCACGATCGGTGCCAGCGCCGCGCCGGCCGGCGTCAGATTCAGCGTTTTGCCGCGCTGAAACAGCTGCACGCCCCAGATCTCTTCCAGGTTTTTAAGCTGATGGCTGACGGCGCTTTGGGTGATAAACAGCTCTTCAGCGGCGGCGGTAAAGGTCGGATGGCGAGTCGCCACTTCAAACGCGCGCAGCATGGCGGTAGGCGGTAACTCTCTCATCGGTGCAGCCTTGTTTTATGAGCGTTCACTCATGATAGCGGAATCGTCTGTTCACTCACGAAACTTATTCACCCACCCCCCAGCTTCGCCTCTCGGCCTGTCACTCTGCTAACAGTGGCCGACACATTCCTCACTGAATCGGCGGCCAGCTGAATGGTCGGTTATTTACCGCGTGGCAGTTTTAATTCGCCGCCGGATAGTGTTCCCGCTGCGCTCGCGTCCTGACGCTGATTAACTATGTTTATCACTCAATATAAGAATGGGGTGATGAAATGCGAAACCGTGTATTTAGCGCGCTGGCGTTATTGTTATTATCCGGCTGTGGCGCGAATAACAGCGCCTCGCCGGTTACGGCACCTGGTGCGCCGGAAGCGGGGAAAACCGCGCTGCTGGAGAGCGGGGCGGCGGCGTTGCAGTCGCGGCCGCCGATTGAGGCGATCAATACGTATCTGGATGGTTTTCATTATTACTGCGGAAATCAGCAGGGGCAGATGGAGGCCCATCACTACGTCACCATTGTTAATGATGATGTGATGCAGGCGGTTATTTTTGACGGTAACAAAAAAGACGCCAAATTAATGGGCGTGGAATATATCATCAGCGAACGTTTATTTAAGCAGCTGCCGGCGCAGGAAAAGCAGTACTGGCACAGCCATCGCTATGAAGTGAAATCCGGTACGCTGATTGCGCCCGGCCTGCCGCCGGCCGCGGAGCACGCGCTGATGAGCAAAATCGTCAACACCTACGGAAAAACCTGGCACACCTGGCATACCGACCGCGATAAAACGCTGCCGCTGGGCGCGCCGACGCTGATGATGGGCTTTACCGCCGACGGTCAGCTCAATCCGGCGCTGCTGGCTGACCGCGACAAGCGCTTTGACGTCGATACCGCGACAATCCGCGCCGACCGCGCTGATATCGCCGCCCATCCGGTGGCGGCAGGTGCCGATCATTGCCGGCGCGTGCATCCGTAACCGGTGCTTCTTGTTTACTCGTGATACATCTGGCTGCGCCCACCGTCGATCAGGATATCGGTGGCATTGATAAAGCGCGCCTCGTCGCTGGCGAGAAACAGCGCGGTGTAAGCCACTTCATCCGGCTCGCCGATGCGTTTACACGGCAGCAGCGCCGCCTGACGCGCGCGCTCCGCCTGCGGATCCGGACAGCTCGCCAGCCAGGCTTCAGCGGCTGGCGTCATGATCAAACCGGGCGAAATACTGTTTACGCGGATGCCCTGCGCGGCGTACTCCACGCCAAGGGAACGCGTCAGGCCGATCAGCCCGTGTTTGGCCACCGGATAAGGGAACGCGCCGGGAATGATTTTGTGCCCGTGCACCGAGGCAACGTTAACGATGTTGCCGTACTGACGTGCCAGCATCGCCGGCAGGACGCTGCGTATCAGGTTGTACGGCCCTTTCAGATTGGTGTTCATGCAGCGCTGCCAGTCATCCTCGTCCAGCGTCAGCGGATCGCGAAAAACGTTTACGCCAGCGCAGTTGATCAGGATATCAATATCCCCCAGCGCCTGCTGTGCCTGCTGTACCGCGCGGCTAACCTGCTGCGGCTGCGTGACATCGGCTGCGCAGGCCAGACAGCGCTGGCCGGACTGCTGCTGTAGCTGCGCCGCCAGTGCTTCGCTGCTGTATGCATCGCGATCGAATAGCGCCAGGCGGGCGCCTTCGCGCGCAAACAGGGTGGCGATGGCGCTGCCGATGCCGCTGCCAGCACCGGTAATGATGGCGGTTTTGTTGGCTAAACGTGGGGACATAGTCGCTTCCTTATGAGGATGTCGGGAGAATCAGCCAGTCGGCCAGCTCAAGGGTATTATCACCGCGCTGCAGGCGAATCAGCGGCCAGCTGTCGCTGCGCGTGAGCGGCACCAGCCCGCTGCGGCTGAGCAAAAAAGTGTCTTCGCTTTTCACGCCGCTCAGCGTCGGGTTCCACGCCACGGCGGTGTCGGGCTGCACCTCACCGCGACTCTCCGGGGTGATAATCCAGTCGCGGCAGCCATAGCCGGCCGGACCGCCCTGATGATGATCGCGCCATGCCTCAGCGTGACCGTGGCGTTGATAAGCCTGAGTGATGTCGGCAAAAACCGCTGACCAGCTGCGCTGCGCCTGGGTGGCATACAGCATATCGGCGTGGATCTCCGCCAGCGTCACAATGCGCTGGCGCAGCGCCGGGTCGGGTTCGCCAAGATGCACCAGGCGCGTCAGGCTGACATGCAAGCCGTGCCGTTCAGCACCGAGGGTGATCAGCATCATGCGCTGCAGCGTTTTGCGTGTCGGCACCGGATGTTTAAATGCGGCGATGCGCTCATCAGCGGCCACCAGCGTGCACATCGGGCGAATGCCGCGCGCCAGACAGCCAGCGGCAATGTCGGCTTCGACCTGCCATTCGCTGACGCCCACGCGCAGCTGGCGCGCCACCGTTTCGACAATCTGCGCCGTCTCCTGTCCCAGCGTGCGAAAGCGCTGCTGTTCCGCTGCGCTCAGCCCCTGGCGCAGCGTGATCATCTGCGGCTGGATATCGCTCAATCCTGCCATGGGCGTATCGCTGCCGATATGGCCCGCCGGCAGCATGCTGCTCAGCGACTGGTACCACGGATAGTGCCGGGTCGCACAGCTGAACGGCAGCGGCTCTTCGGCCAGAATGCGCGGTAGCTCATTGTCCGGTGCCAGCAGCAGCACGCTGTCGCGGCCGATCAGCAGGCTGGCAACGCCGGTCTCGGCGCGCTCCACCACATAATAGCTGGCCCCGTCGGTCAGCCAGGCGATGTTATCGCGGCGCGTCAGCAATACTGCATCCATCTGCCAGTGTGCCAGCGCATGTTGCAGGCGCGCCAGTTTGTCACTCATACACGGCCTCCTTGTGCTCAACGATCTGCGACTGCAGAACCAGCTCCGCAGCGCGATGCGCCACTGCCATCACCACCGCATTGGTGTTGCCACTGATAATATTCGGCATCATCGAGGCATCCACCACGCGCAACCGCTGTACGCCGCGCACGCGCAGGTCGTCGTGCAGCACCGCCAGCGGATCGTCACCGTGGCCCATGCGACAGGTGCCGACCGGGTGATAGCCGGTTTTCACCATGCGCCGGCAATGGGCGCTTATCGCGTCATCACTGGTGACTTCCGCACCAGGGAAAATCTCTTCATCGACCATCTCGCGGATGGGCGCGGCGGCCAGCACCTGACGCGCAAAGCGAAAGCCGGCGAGGGTGCGCGCTAAATCGTTCGGATGGCCGAAAATCTGCGTATCGATCACCGGCAGGCTACTGGCGTTGTTATCGCGCAGCGTCACTTCGCCGGTGGCTTTGGGGCGCAGCAGCAGAGAATTCACCGTGACACCGTCACCGGGATCGGCACCCATTACATCGCGATCGAGATAGACCGTCGGCACGCAGAACATCTGAATGGTGGGCGTCGCCGTGAAATCGAGCGGATCGAAAAAGGCGCAGGTTTCCACGCCGGTGGTGGTCACCGGGCCGCTTTTGAACAGCAGATATTGCAGTCCGGCTTTGACCATTGGCCAGCCGCGATCCTGGCCGTAGTAGCCAAACGCACCGCGCGTGCTGGCAACCACCGGCACTTCGTAATGGTCCTGCAGGTTTTTACCCACGCCCGGCAAGGCATGGCGCACGGCTATGCCGTGCTGTTTCAGCTGCTCCTGCGGACCGATGCCGGAGAGCATCAGCAGTTTTGGCGTCTGGTAGGCACCGGCGGCCAGAATCACTTCGCGGCTGGCGCGCGCCTGTTGCGGCTGGCCATCCTGACGATAGCGCACGCCGCTGGCGCAGGTGCCGTCAAACAGCACCTCTTCAACCTGCGCACCGGTGACCAGCGTCAGTCGTGCGTCATGGCGCAGCGGGTTGATAAACGCATCGACCACGCTGCAGCGCTGTCGTGTCTGACCGTCAATGGTGTGCTGCATGAAGCCGACGCCAGACGGATTGCCGCTGTTAAAATCCGGCGTGTAGGGAATACCCAGCCCCTGCAGGGTTTTGACATAGGCGCGGCTCAGCGGGCTGAAGTGGCCGAGATGCGACACTTTCATCGGGCCGCCAACGCCGTGATTGGGTGCGCCGAGGTGATCATTATCTTCGATGGCGGTAAAGTGCGGCAGCAGCGCCTCCCACGACCAGTCGATGCCCTGATGGCCCAGCGCGCGGTTCCAGTCGGCGTAATCCTGTTTATGGCCGCGCATGTAGACCATGGCGTTGACAGTCGAACCGCCGCCCAGCACTTTGGCCTGCGGCACGATCACGCCGCGTCCGTTGAGCTGCGGCTGCGCTTCGGTTTGATGCATCGTCAGAAACCGGTCGCTGGCGAGAAACTTCATATAGCCGGCGGGCATTTTCAGCACCGGATGGTATTCGTCGCGCCCGGCCTCCAGCAGCAGCACGCGCGCATTTCCTTCGCTGACCAGGCGCGCGGCAACGATACAGCCCGCGCTCCCGCCGCCCACCACAATGTAATCGTACTCTTTCATGACGCTCCGTTTACTCCGATGCGATGGAATCTAACCGGCGCAGGCGCTGCGCCGCCGGGTTGTGCTGCTCGCCCGGATCGAGCGGACTGAGCAGATAACGCCACGAGATAAACGCACTCACCAGATACAGGAAGGCGTAGCCCCAAACCACCCCGAGTGTGCCGAGCAGCGCATTGATTGCGCCGTACAGCGCCGGTCCAAAGAAAGTGGACAAGCCGGCGGCGAAGCAGTAAATCGCCATGGCGTTACCTTTATCCTTCGGCTGGCACAGCGAGGAGAACAGCGCGGCGGCGGGCACGTAGCCGCACAGCGTGATGCCGTACAGGCAGGCGCAGATCACGCTGAGCACAAAGCTGCCGTGACTCCACTGCGGCACAAAGTACATCAGCAGCATCGAGACGCCGGAACCCAGGCCGCCGAACACCGTCAGCACTTTGCGCCAGCCGATGCGGTCGCTCAGCTTGCCGACGATCGGATTAAAGCTCATGCCCACCAGTCCCATGATGGTGATCAGGCTGAGGTATTCGGTCTGGGAAAAGCCAATCTGTTCGGTAAAAAAGCCCGGCAGAAAAATAAAGAAGCCGAAATAGGGCGTGGTGTTGATAATGCGCACCACTGCCGCGGCAGCGATGCGCGGCTCACGCCACAGAATATCGATGCCGCCCATCAGCGTGCGCAGCGTGCCCTGCTGACGATGTCCGGCATCCAGCAGCGACTGATAACCGCTGCGCTCTTTCAGCGCCAGCAGCATCACCAGCAGACCGATCGCCACCAGACCCAGCGACAGCCAGAAGGTGGCGTATTCGCCCACCAGGCGGATAGAGAAGATCGCTACCAGCGAACCGAGCGTCGGCAGCCCGCCGGTAAACGCCAGCCAGAACCAGCCGGTGGCGGAGCCGCGCATCTCCGCCGGGGCCGCCGACTGAATCCACACCAGAAAGGCGTAGGCAAACATCGGATAAGCCACGCCGCGCAGGCCATAGGTTAGTGCCAGCAGCAGCACGCTGTGCGACGGCAGCGCCACCGCCAGAAACAGCACTTCAAACACAATCCAGATCAGGCCGCCCGCCAGCATCACTTTACGCGGGCCGATTAGCGTTGACAGCGAACCGGCCAGCCATGAGCCCAGCGTGACGGTGACGCCGTAAAAGGCGATTACCCAGGCAGCGATATTCAGGGAGAAGCCGTTTTCGTGCAGATAGGGCGCGAGATAGTTGGACTCGACGCCGTCGCCAATCATAAACAGCAGGACCGCCAGATAGCCCCAGGCCAGCGCGGGCGGAATGCCGAGGCGGATCAGCCACGGATGGGTTGCAGGTGATGTTGTCATTATGTTTTCTCTGTAGGGTTGGTGTCAGCACAGCCAGATAAAGCGTTCGCCCGGCATTATCAGAACGTTTTTTACCGGGATAGCGCGAACAGGTTGTTATGAGCAGGGACTCTAAAGCACGGCAGGCGCGCAGGATGGCGCAACCATCACAGAAGTCAGTAAACACTGTTTAGTAAGATGGGCGCGGATGAAGCGAAAGGAGGCCGCGTGAAAACCGTCGGACTGAATAATTTCCAGGTGCGTAAGCACAACAAAGCGCTGTTTATGCA
Source organism: Enterobacterales bacterium (assembly GCA_039593635.1). Lineage (GTDB taxonomy): Bacteria > Pseudomonadota > Gammaproteobacteria > Enterobacterales > Enterobacteriaceae > Enterobacter. The sequence goes on along the minus strand of JBCNOW010000001.1, from coordinate 453,746 downwards.
GCTGATGTGGCGTCATAAACGTCTGAGCAAATCGCAGCTGGCGCAGCTCAGCGGCCTGACCATACCGGCAGCCAGCAAGATTTTGCAGGAGCTGCTGGAGCAGGGCCACGTGCAGCACTCCAGCGCCACGCTGAGCACGCGCGGCAACAGTAACGGCAGTTTTCAACTGCCGGCCGAGGGTGCGTGGACGCTGTGCCTGTGCGTCAAGCCGACCAGCATTGAACTGCAGCTGGCGGATGCGCAGCTGGTGGCGCAGGGCGACTATCAGCAAATCAGCATCAACGCGCAGACGCCAGAGCAGCTGCTGGCTGAGATTGAAACGGTATGGCGCGCGACCTGTAAACGCTGGCCGAAGCGGCAGATTAATCTGGCGCTGGCGGTGCACGGGCAGGTCGATCCGGTAACCGGCGTCTCGCAGCATATGCCGCAGGCGGCGTGGCGCAGCCCGCTACAGCTGAAGTTTCTGCTGGAGGAGAAGCTGGCGGTTGACGTCCGCGTCGATAACGACTGTGTGATGCTGGCGCTGGCGGAAAAGTGGCTGAACCGCAATGCACTGGCCGAATTCTGCGTCATCAATGTCGATTACGGCATCGGCTCATCGTTTGTCATCAACGGCGAGATCTTTCGCGGCAACCTGTACGGCAGCGGGCAGATTGGCCACACCATTGTTGATCCGCACGGGGAGCGCTGTAACTGCGGAAGGCAGGGCTGCCTGGAGACGGTCGCCTCGCTCAGCACCCTGAAGTGGCTGGCGCATCAGCGCGCGCCGCAGGCGGTGCAGCCCACCAGCCGTCAGCTGCTGACCGCCTGGCAGGCCGGCGAGCCGTGGATCGTCGAGTGGGCGCAGCGCAGCGCGGAAGCCATCGGCATGAGTCTGTACAATTTCCTTAATACGCTGAATATCAATCAAATCTGGCTGTACGGTCGCAGCTGTACTTTTGGTGAGAGCTGGCTGCAGACCATTGTGCACCAGATTGATTTCAATCCCTTCGATCCGCGCGATGCGCTGAAAAGCAAAGCCACCAACGTGCATTTCGGCCAGCTTGACCGCGCGCGTCAGGTCCTCGGCATCGGTTACCTCTATGTTGAGGCCGATCCCGGTACGGCGTAGTTTACTAAACTCCTGTTACTAAAATCTGTGAGGGCCTGAACTTTCACCCTGCGGTATCGGTGGTGAGATAGCCGCACTTTGACCCTGGTGCGGAGAGTGGCCGTGAACAATCATCAACATCTGAATATGCGTTACGTGTGGAGCATCTGTCTGGTGGCAGCCTGCGGCGGTTTGCTGTTTGGCTATGACTGGGTGGTGATTGGCGGGGCCAAACCCTTCTACGAGGCCTGGTTCAACGTCACCGATCCGGCGGCATCCGGCTGGGCGATGAGTTCGGCGCTGGTGGGCTGCGTGTTTGGCGCGCTGGTGTCCGGCTGGTCAGCGGACAAGCTGGGGCGGCGGCTGCCGCTGATTGTCGCCGCACTGCTGTTTGTGGTGTCGGCGATCGGCACCGCGCTGGCCAGCAGCTTTACGCTGTTTGTCTGGTGGCGCATTCTCGGCGGCGTCGGCATTGGTATCGCCTCGGCGCTCAGCCCGATGTACATCGCGGAGATCAGCCCGGCAGACAAGCGCGGCAAGTTTGTCGCGGTTAACCAGCTGACAATCGTTATTGGCGTGCTGGCGGCGCAGCTGATCAACCTGATGATTGCCGATCCGGTCGTCGGCGCATCAACCCATGCGGCGCTGCGTGAAACCTGGAACGGTCAGGTTGGCTGGCGCTGGATGTTCGCCTCGGCCGCCGTGCCGTCGCTGGCGTTTCTGCTGCTGATGATGTGGGTGCCGGAATCACCGCGCTGGCTGATGCTGGCGGGTCAGCCGCAGCGCGCGCTGGCGATGCTGAATAAAATTGGTTCGCCTGCTTATGCGCAGCAGACGCAGCGCGAGATTGCCCGCGCGCTGGAACAGGATCGCCAGCAAACGCGCGCCCGCGCCGGCTCGCTACTGGCACCGCGCACGCTGCCAATTGTCATCACCGGCATCGTGCTGGCGATTTTCCAGCAGTGGTGCGGTATCAACGTGATTTTCAACTATGCGCAGGAGATTTTTGCTTCGGCTGGTTTCGATATCAACGGTACGCTGAAGTCGATCGTGGCCACCGGCCTGATCAATTTGCTGGCAACAGTGCTGGCACTGCCGCTGGTGGACCGACTCGGCCGCCGCAAACTGATGCTGATCGGCGCCGGAGGACTGACGCTGTGTTATGCACTGATCGCCGGTGCCTACACGCTGGGCATCACCGGCTGGCCGGTGCTGATTCTGGTACTGGCGGCGATTGCGGTTTATGCGCTGACGCTGGCACCGGTCACCTGGGTGCTGCTGGCGGAAATTTTCCCCAACCGGATTCGCGGTCTGGCGATGTCGGTCGCCACGCTGGCGCTGTGGATTGCCTGTTTTGTGCTGACTTATACCTTTCCCATCCTCAATGCCGGACTTGGTGCAGCGGGCAGCTTTATGCTGTATGGCGTGATTTGTGCGGCGGGCTTTGTCTTTGTGCTGCGTCGCGTGCCGGAGACCAAAGGCATATCGCTGGAGCAGCTGGAGCAGCAGCTCACCGCTGGCGAGCCGGCAGCGGTGGCAGGTGAGCATTCGCTGCGTTAACCGCAGCCATGCTTCAGGCAGAAAGCCGGTGCGCCAGGCGGCGCACCGGTACAATACCCGCTTACACCTGCGCCATACCGCCATCGACAAACAGTTCGGCCGCGTTAATAAAGCTGGCGGCGTCGGAGGCGAGAAACGCCACCACCTTGCCAATCTCTCCCGGCTCACCCAGACGACCGAGCGGTACCTGCGCGGCCAGCGCATCGAACAGCCCCTGGCGCTGATCTTCCGGCACCAGTCCGCCTAAGCCTGGCGTCTGCACCGGGCCAGGGCTCACCACGTTAATGCGGATGCCGCGGTCTTTCACATCCAGCGCCCACGAGCGGGCAAAGTTACGCACCGCCGCTTTACTGGCGCTGTAAACGCTGAAGCCCGGTGTGCCCTGAATCGCGGCGGTGGAGCCGGTGACAATCACCGACGCCTTATCGCTCAGCAGCGGCAGCGCTTTCTGCACGGTGAATAGCACGCCGCGGACGTTGGTGCTGAAGATACGATCAAAATGTTCTTCTGTGATGGCCCCCAGCGGCAGCATGTCGCCGCCACCGGCGTTGGCAAACAGGATATCCAGCCGGCCGGCCTGGCGCGCAATCTGCGCATAGACGGCATCCAGATCGCTTAACTGTGCCGCATCGGCGCGAATGCCGGTGGCGGCGGCGCCGATGCTGGCGACGGCTGCATCCAGCTCAGCCTGACGACGACCGGTGATAAACACGCGTGCGCCCTGTGCCGCCAGTTCCTGGGCGGTGGCGAGGCCAATACCGGAGGTGCCGCCGGTCACTAAAGCGATTTTGTCTTGCAGAATCAGGTTCATAGTAGGTACTCCACAGTTGATCAGGTTAGGTGGTGACGGCCTTGCCGTCGCTGAAGTGCACTGTAGCGCTGCCGCTTTTACGGATAAATGGTGTAAAATCGAAAGGACTATTTCTCTGGGTGGATAATCAGGTAAGGGGCGACAATGGATCAATTGCTGGCAATCCGGGCGTTTGCCCGCGTGGTCGAGGCAGGCAACTTTACCCGGGCGGCCAATTCACTGGATATGCCTAACGCCACCCTGAGTAAGCTGGTGCAGGAGCTGGAAGCGCATCTCGGCGTGCGCCTGTTGCAGCGCACCACGCGCCGGGTCACGGTGACGGCAGAAGGGCGCGATTACTACGAGCGGGCGCTGCGCATCGTGCGCGATCTGGAAGATATCGATTGTGCTTTCAATAGCGTCACGACGAAACCGCACGGTCAGCTGCGTATCGATATCGGCGGCTCAACGGCGCGCGATGTGCTGCTGCCGGCGCTACCCGATTTTGTCGCCAGGTTTCCCGACATCACCCTGGACCTTGGCGTGTCCGATCGCACCGTGGATCTCATCAGTGATAACGTGGACTGCGTAGTGCGCGGCGGTCCGCTGAGCGATTCGTCACTGGTGGCACGGCACTTAGGCAATGCGCAAATGATCACCTGTGCCACGCCCGGCTATCTGCGGACCTACGGCATTCCGGCGTATCCGCAGGAGCTGAACAACGGCCATCGCATCATCAGCTATCTGTCGCCGCAGAGCGGGCGCGCCTTTCCGCTGCGCTTCCGCCACGGCGAAGAGCGAATCGAGATCAAGACCGCGCACCGCGTTGGCGTCAATGAGAGCAACGCGCACCTTGCCGCGGCGGTGGCGGGTCTGGGCATCATTCAGACGTTCCGTTACGCTGCGGCCGCGGATTTGCAGGCCGGACGGCTGGTGGAGATCCTCGCCGACTGGCGTCCGTCCGACTATCCGTTCCACGTGGTTTATCCGCAAAGCCGCCATCTCACCCAGCGCCTGCGGGTACTGATCGACTGGCTGCGTGACGTCTTTCCGCAACGGCTAAATGGATGACAGGGTGTAAACAATCTGTTAACGTTTTGCCTCAACCCCATGCTACAGGCGCGTTTATGACACTCTCTGCTGATTCCGCATCGTCATCTGACTTTCGCCTGTATGCGCCTTGCTGCCCGCCACCTCCGGCACGCGTTGTGATTCGCTAAGTATCGAACTTCCTGTGCCTCGCTAAGCGAGCGCGCTAACAACGTTTGTTTCAGGAGCAATGCTATGCGTTCTTCTTCTTCGCTGACTTCGCAGGCAGCGACGTCAGGCTTTGTGCTGCTGTGGGGCAGCGCAGCCATTTTCTCGCGTCTCGGGCTGGATAATGCCTCACCGCTGGCACTGCTGGTGGTGCGTTTTAGCATCGCGCTGGTTGCGCTGTTGCTGGTGGGACTGTTTCGCCGCCGCTGGCTGCCGCAGCCCGGTACGCGCCCGCGCGTGATGCTGACTGGCCTGGTATTGATTGGCGCTTATTCGCTGTGTTATTTCCAGGCGATGGCGGAGGGCGTGACGCCAGGGCTAATTGCCACCATCATGGGCATCCAGCCTATTCTCACACTGTGCCTGGTGGAGCGGCGTTTGCCGGGCAGGCGCTTGCTGGGCTTAACGGTCGCGCTGGCGGGGCTGATACTGCTGGTGTGGCGCAGTCTGGCGGCGTCGCAGCTGCCGCTCAGCGGCGTGCTGTTTGCGCTGGCTGCGCTGCTGTGCATGACCTTCGGTGCCATCATGCAGCAGCGGGTGACGCAGCATCCGGCGCAGGTGCTGCCGCTGCAGTACGGCGTGAGTTTACTGTTGTGCCTGCTGTTGCTGCCGGTTAAACCGTTTCATGTCAGTTTCACGCTGCATTTCTGGCTGGCCGCGCTGTTCCTCGGCGTGATGATCTCCGTGGTGGCCCAGCTGCTGCTGTATCGCTTACTGAGCGCGGGCAGTATCGTTAACGTCACCAGCCTGTTTTATCTGGTGCCGGTGATTACCGCGCTGCTCGACTATCTGCTGCTGGGTAACCGACTGCCGTGGCTGAGCCTGCTGGGCATGGCGGCGATTCTGGCGGGTATCCTGCTGGTGTTTCGTGCGCCACAGCCTTCACGTTAACATCATGCCCCGCCAGCCGGCGGGGCATTTCAGCCATGATCGGTCAGCGCCTGTGCGGCGCAAATTAATGCCAGATGACTGAGGCCCTGCGGCATATTGCCGCGCCATTCGTCACTGCGCACATCAAACATTTCGTTGAAGGTTTCCACGTTGCCGCGCTGGCACAGTTTGCCGAGGATCTGCTGCATGGCGTTCTCGGCGCGCGTGCATTCTCCCAGCGCCGCCCAGGCTTCCACCAGCCAGAATGAACAGGCAATAAAAGTGCTCTCTTCCTGTTCCGTGCCGCTGTAGCGATAAAGCATGGCGCTACCGTGCCCCAGTTCCTGCTCAATGGCGCGGTAGGTGGCGCGCATGCGTGCCGGGTTAACCCGGCTGCCGTAGGCATGCACCAGCGCCAGCGCGGCATCCAGCCGTCCGTCGCTGTCGGGATAAAATTCATACGCCTGCTTCGCTTCGTTCCAGCAGTGCGCTTCAATCCAGCTGCTGATACGGTCGCGCTCGCGCTGCCAGCGTTTCAGCCACGTCGGTTCAATGTGGCGCGCTTCGGCCAAAGCCACGGCACGATCCAGCGCCAGCCAGCAGGCCATCTTTGAATGCGTATAGTGCTGCTGTTCCGGTAGTTCCCAGATGCCGCTGTCTTTCTGACGCCATAAATCGGCACAGTGATTAGCCAGCGCACCCAGCATGCGCGAGGTGGCTAAGTCCAGCACGTGCCCGGCGCGAATAAACAGCTCGGCGGTGGCAAGCATGTCGCCATACATACTGAGCTGCAGCTGGTCGCGCGCGTTGTTGCCCACGCGTACCGGCTGAGAATGGTGATAGCCACGCAGCGGCACAAAGCGTTCGGCAGGCACTTCGTTGCCCTCCAGCGTGTAGCAGGTGCGCAGCGCGGTACCGTGGCGAATGATGGTTTTCGACAGCCAGGAGAACGCCGCTTTACAATCTTCCAGCGCACCGAGAAAAACAAAGGCTTTGATGATCAGACAGGCATCGCGTACCCATGCATAGCGGTAGTCATAATTCTTTTCCCCGCCAATGCCTTCCGGCAGCGAGGTAGTGGCTGCCGCCGCCAGCGCGCCGGTGGGGGAATACCATAAAAATTTCAGCGACAGCGCCGAGCGGCGCACGTGCTCAGCAAAGCGCCCCTGATAGCTCAGGCTGCGGGTCCAGTCGCACCAGGCGGTATGGCTGGTTTCAATCCGGGTATCGATCGCCTCCAGCGGCGGCACCGCCAGCGGTTCGCGCTCGGTGACCAGCAACGCCACCAGCGATCGACTGTCCGCAGCCGTTCGCAGCGTAGCGCTGATTTGCTCATCGTCACGCTGTTCAATCTGCCAGTCCTCGCTGGTGCGCAGCATCGCCATCAGATCGCCGATATGGTACACGTCGCCCTGTTCGGTGCTGTCCTGCCACGGCGAGCGCGTTTCGGCAACGGTGCCAAAGCGCAGCGTCAGGCGCAGGGTCACTTCGCCGTCAACGCCTTCTACGCGCCGCGCCAGTTCACTCCACGGCAGACGGCCGGCCAGCGTGCTGTTCAGCGATTCGGTCAGCAGCACGCTGCCGTCATCGGTAAAAAAGCGGGTTTCCAGTACGTTACTGTCGGCGCGATAAGCGCGCTCAATGCGGTAAGGGACGTCAGGTTCAATCTGGAAAAAACCGCCAATCTCCGGGTCGAGCAGGCGGTCAAACAGCGGGGCTGAGTCGAGGTTGGGCGCGCACCACCAGTCAATGGCGCCGTCGGGCGCGATCAGCGCCACCGACCGGCCTTCACCGATGGCCGCGTAGTCGCCGAGACGGGCAAAGCCCTCGTCGCGCATCGGCGACTGCAGCGTTTGATTATTCATGGATCTTCCCTGTCAGCAGAAACGGCAACGTGGCCGCCCGCGGCAGCCACGTAATCCGGATGAGCACCCCGTATGTCAGAGGGTGCCGGTACCGCCATCAGAGCACCATACCTGGCCTGAGGTGAAGCTGTTGGTGGTCTCCGCAAAGGTCACATACAGCGGCGCGATTTCAGCCGGCTGGCCGGGGCGGCCCAGCGGCGCGCTGGCACCAAACTGCTCGACTTTTTCCTGCGGCTGGCCGCCGCACACCTGCAGCGCGGTCCAGTAAGGTCCTGGCGCGACGGCATTGACGCGAATTTGCTGTTCGCCCAGCTGTTTCGCCAGCGCTTTGGTAAAGGCAGCGATAGCGGCTTTGGTTTGCGCGTAATCCAGCAGAATGGCGCTCGGTTCATACGCCTGAACCGACGAGGTATTAATAATGGATGATCCGGCAGGCAGATATTCCAGTGCCGCTTTGGTGATCCAGAACATCGCATAAACATTGGTCTTAAAGGTGGCGTCAAAATCTTCCGTTGAGAGCGTGCGAATTGACTCATTAAATTGCTGGCGACCGGCGTTATTCACCAGAATATCCAGACCGTCGAGTTTTTCTGCTGCCTCTTTTACCAGCTGCTGGCAAAAAGATTCTGAGCGAATATCACCCGGAATAGCCACCGCTTTACGGCCTTCCGCTTCGATTAATTGCACCACTTCAGCGGCGTCCTGCTCCTCTTCAGGCAGGTAGTTGATTGCCACGTCAGCCCCTTCACGGGCATATGCAATGGCTACTGCGCGGCCAATGCCGGAGTCACCCCCGGTAATCAGCGCCTTGCGCCCGGTTAAACGGCCAGTGCCGCGATAGCTGGTTTCACCGTGATCGGGACGGGGTTCCATCTTACTGGCTAATCCCGGAATGGGCTGATGCTGCTTTTTGAATGGCGGCTTTGGATATTCCTGGGTAATCAGCGTTTTGTTAGTAAATGAAGTCATACCTATCTCCTTGTACAGTGGAACGTGTAAATTAAGCCTGGCAGAGATGTGATATTTGTCACGTCAAAAAATAAGCAGTCGCGATTTATTAAAGCGTGGCGGCAGTGGCTGAAATGATATTTTTAGTTACAAAATCACTAACGTAATGATTATTTTAGCGCTGCGTAAGCTGTGCGCATTATTAAGCGAGTCGGTCTGCTTGCGGGATAAAAATTTGTTCCTAAGCTCTATGCATAACTTTACATAATAACCGGCGCTGGCCGGCCCGAATAATTATGAGCGATGGCTTAAACGAGGCGTTAAATGAGCGAAGCACAATGTACCATTATATTTAATGGTGAGCGCTTAAGCGGAACCGCAAATCAACCGTTAATTGATTTTCTGCAGGAGCAGGGAAAAAAACTGCCTCACGTCTGTTATCACCCGGCGCTGCCGCCGCTGCAAACCTGTGATGTCTGCTGGGTGGAGGTGGATGGCGAAGCCGTGCGCGGCTGCACGCTACGCAGCCCCGAGGGCCTGCGCGTGGTCAACAGCGCCAACCCGCACGCCAGCGCTGCCCGCGAAGAGGGAATGGATCGCCTGCTGGCGAAACATGAGCTCTACTGCACGGTCTGCGAACACAACACCGGCGACTGTACGTTGCACAACACCATGGTGGACATGCATCTGCCGATCCAGCGCTATGCGTGGCAGCGTAAACCCTACGTGAAGGACGAATCCAACCCGTTTTACACCTACGATCCCGATCAGTGCATCCTGTGCGGGCGCTGCGTGGAAGCCTGCCAGAATGTGGAGGTGAACGAAACGCTGAGGATTGATTACACGCCGGAGCATCCGCGCGTTTTGTGGGATGGCGGCACGCGGATTGCGGGTTCCAGTTGCGTCAGTTGCGGCCATTGCGTCACGGTTTGCCCCTGCAACGCGCTGCTGGAAAAAACCATGCAGCCTGATGCCGGGCCGTTTACCTCGATGCGCCAGTCGCTGAAACGCCCGTTAATTAATGTGGTGAAGGCGCTGGAAAATACTATCGGCGCGGAGATCGTTTCCGGGGTGTCTGTGATCGATACCCAACTGCGCCAGCAGGAGATTAAACGCACCAAAACGGTCTGCACCTACTGCGGCGTGGGATGCAGCTTTGAGATGTGGACGCGCGATCGCCATCTGCTGAAAGTCCAGCCCGTCACCGACGCGCCCGTCAACGGCATCTCCACCTGCGTGAAGGGGAAATTCGCCTGGGATTTTATGAACAGCCCGGAGCGGCTGACCACGCCGCTGATCCGCGAAAACGACCACTTCCGGCCTGCTTCCTGGGAGGAGGCGCTGGATCTGGTCGCCAGACGGCTGCTGGCGATCCGCGATGAAACCGGGTCGGACAGTATCGGTTTTATTGGTTCCAGCAAAGGCAGTAATGAAGAAGCCTACCTGACGCAAAAAATCGCCCGGCTGATTATCGGCACCAATAGCGTCGATAACTCCTCGCGCTACTGCCAGAACCCGGCCACCGAAGGGCTGTTTCGTACCGTGGGTTATGGCGGCGATGCGGGCACCATTGCGGATCTGGCGCAGGCGGAGCTGGTGGTGATTGTCGGCAGCAATACGGCAGAAAACCATCCGGTGATTGCTTCACGGCTGAAGGCCGCGAAAAAACAGCGCGGCCAACAGTGGCTGGTGGTCGATCCGCGCCGCCATGAAATGGCCGAACGCGCCGATCAGCATCTGCGTATTCACCCCGGTACCGATCTGGTCTGGGCCTCGGCAATGTCCCGCTATATGTTTGACCATGGCTACGCCGACGAGGCGTTTCTCTCGCAGCGCGTTAATCAGGTGGCGGAATACCGCCGCTCACTTGAACCCTTCACCCTCGATTATGCCGCACAAATTACCGGCATTCCGGAAGCGGATCTGCGTGGGGCGGCGGAGCGGATTGGCCGCGCGGGCAGCGTCTGCATCCTGTGGGCGATGGGCATTACCCAGCACAGCCACGGCGCAGATACCAGCACCGCGCTCTCCAACCTGCTACTGGTGACCGGCAACTACGGGCGGCCCGGCACCGGCGGTTATCCGATGCGCGGGCATAACAATGTGCAGGGAGCCAGCGATTTTGGCTGTCTGAAAAATTTCTATCCGGGATATGAATCGGTCAGCGATCCGCAAGTGCGCGAAAAGTGGGCACGCGCCTGGGGCGTAGACCCGCAGCGGCTTTCGCTGGAGGTGGGCGAAGACAATTTCATGATGGTCAAACTCGCCAGAAGCGACCAGCTTCGCGCGATGTATGTGATTGGCGAGGAGACGGCCTTTTCCGATGCCGATACCACCAATGTGCACCAGGGATTTAGCGGGCTGGATTTCCTGGTGGTGCAGGACATCTTCATCAGCCGCACCGCGCAGTTCGCTGACGTGGTGCTGCCAGGCTGTCCCAGCGTGGAGAAAGAGGGTACCTTTGTGAACACCGAACGGCGCATTCAGCGCTTCTCGCCTGCGATGGCGCCGCTCGGCGACAGCCGCCCTGACTGGCTGATCCTGACTCAGCTTGCCGCGCGGATGGGTTTCGACTGGGGCTATACCCATCCGGGGCAAATTATGGCCGAGGTGGCAAGCATCGCCGGGAGTTTTGCGGGTGTCAGCTATGAGCGGCTGGAGGGCTGGAAATCGCAACTCTGGCCGGTGAAGGCCGATGGCAGCAGCACGCCGCTGCTTTATACCGAGGCATTCAAAAGCCCGGATGGCCGCGCCACGCTCTATCCGGTGAGGTGGCAGCCCCCGATGGAAGAGGCCGATGCGGAGTACGATCTGCTGCTGAATAATGGCCGCATGCTGGAGCATTTCCAGTCCACCAACCAGAGCGGCAGAGGCGGGCGCACCACCAGCCTTTCCCCCGAATGGTATGTTGAAATCAGCCCCGAACTGGCGGCTGGCCGCAGCAATTACACCAGGGCGACTGGGTGGGGCTGCGTTCCCGCCGGGGCGCGCTGGAGGTGCCGGTGGTGGTCACCGAACGGGTGGCGGGAAAGGTGCTGTTTATTCCGATTCACCAGGGTAAAGAGGGCATCAACCGGTTGACTGGCGAACATCACGATCCGGAGGTGAATACGCCCGCCTACAAGGAAATTGCGGTGATGATGCGCAAACTGGCGCATGCGCCACAGCCGCACCCGATTCCGCTGCACAACTTCCGCCACGGCCAGCGCACGCCGCTGGATCATCTGCCCGTTGAACAAAAATGGCAGCAGCCTGAATACCGGCTGCCGCCTGAACACGTTTCGCATCCGGAGAAAAGCTAATGGCCGAACCGCTGCACTATCAACCCACTCCGACGCGCACCGAACCCAGCGCGCAGGAAGCGCTGAACGAACTGCTGGAGAATCTGCATCAGCACGGTTTCCTGCGCCTGGCTAATGACATGGTAAAAGCCAACAATGACATCGGCAAAATCGTCGCCGCCGGGCTTAACCGGCCCGGCACGCAGAATGCGGTTCAGAACCTGTCGCTGCTGTTTATGACCCTCAGTACCGTACCGCCGGAGCGTTTCAACCATTTGCTGCTGGCGCTGCGCGATGCCCTGCTGGCGATGAAGCCGGCCAGCGACACGGCGCAGCAGGAAAAAAGCGCGCCGGGCGTCAGCGGCGTGCTCAAACTGCTGAATGATGAGGCGCTGTGGCAGGGCATCCGGCCACTGCTGGCGGCGCTGGAAACCTTCGCGCGCGCAATGCAGGGTGATGAGGAGAAGCCGATAACCCGCTACAGCGGTAAGCCGAGCCGTGAGTAGCCAGGAGTGGGTGCTGCTGATCGCGCGCGGTCAGTTTGCCCTGACAATGGGCATGCACATTACCCTGGCAGCGCTGACGCTGGGGCTGGCCCCGTTTCTGGTGTGGTTTGAAGCGCGCTGGCTGTGGGGCAGACGGCCGGAAGCGCATCAGGCGCTGCACTTCTGGATCAAGGTATTCGCGCTCACCGTGGCGATTGGCACCGTCTCCGGCGTGATCATGGAGTTTCAGTTCGGCACCCACTGGTCGGTGTTTGCCAGCAAAGCGGGCGGCATTATCGGTCCGTTGATGCTGTATGAAGTGCTGATCGCTTTTTTCCTCGAGTCGGCGCTGACCGGCGTGATGCTGTTTGGCATCGATCGGGTGAAACCCGGCGTGCATTTCGCCATTACCTGTCTGGTGGCGCTCGGCGCGATTTTTAGCGCTTTCTGGATCCTCGCCGCTAACTCCTGGATGCAAACGCCGCGCGGTTTTACGCTCAACGACGCCGGCCAGTTCACGCCGGACAGCGCCTGGAGTTTGATTTCCGCGCCCTCGTTTGGCTGGCGGCTGGCGCACATGCTGCTGGCCTCGTGGATCAGCGTGGCGTTTTTGCTGGGTGGTGTCGCGGCGTGGCGCCTGCTGCGTAATGCTGGCGAGGCCGCCAGCCGGCTGATGCTGCGCAGCGCGCTGACGGTGTCGCTGTGCATCCTGCCGCTGCAGATGGTGGTGGGCGATTTGCACGGCGAAAACACCCGTGACTATCAGCCCGCCAAACTGGCGGCCATCGAGGGCAGCTGGCAGCCGCCTGCGCCAGGGGAGGGCGAGCCGCTGCGGCTGTTTGCGCTGCCCGATCAGGCGCAGCAGCGGAACCACGCCGAGCTGGCAATCCCGGCTATCGGCTCGCTCTACCTGCGCCATAACCTCAGCGGCCACATCAAAAGCCTGGGTGAATTCCCGCGCGACAGCCTGCCGCCGGTGCTGCCGGTGTTTTTTGCCTTTCGCCTGATGGTGGGACTGGCGCTGCTGATGCTGCTGAGCAGCCTGGCGGGCAATGTGCAGCGCTGGCGCGGTCGCCTTGATCAGTCGCGGCGCGTGCTGCGTCTGCTGGCGCTGATGTCACCGGCTGGCTTTATTGCGCTGCTGGCGGGCTGGGTGGTGACGGAGGTTGGCCGGCAGCCGTGGACAGTATACGGCATGCTGCGTACCGCCGACAGCCTGGCGCCAATGTCCCTCGGCAGCAGCGTCGCCATTTTCGTGTCGGTGGTGGTGATTTACGCACTGAGTTTTGCCTTTGGCCTGGGTTATCTGCTGCGCCACCTAGCGGCGCCGCTGCCGGATCCGCAGGCGACGGCGGTAGCGGAAACCATACAGACGCCAGCCTGAGGAGGGTGAGGATGTTGGTCGAACTTTCTGCTGTGCTCCTGCTGTTTGCCCTGCTGATGTATCTGGCGCTGGATGGCACGGATAGCGGCGTGGGGATGCTACTGTACAGTTTCGACCAGCCAGAAGAACGGCAGTGGATGGTGCATAGCCTGCTGCCGCTGTGGGATGCCAATGAAACCTGGCTGGTGTTGCTGGCAGGCGGCATGCTGGCGCTGTTTCCGCCGCTGTACAGTCTGCTGCTACAGACGCTGAAGGTGCCGCTGTTTCTCTTCCTGCTGGCGCTGTTTTTGCGCGGGCTGGCGCTGGCGTATCGCGGTCAGCCTGACGAGACCGGGCGACGCTGGCTGGACCGGCTGCTGATGGTCAGCTCGCTGCTGGCGGCGTTTCTGCCAGGCTGGATGAGCGGGTTGATGCTGGTGTCGCGTCCGCCCAGCGGGATTGTGATTGATTTTTCGCTGGTGCCGCTACTGTGCGGCCTCGGGCTGGTGGCGGTTGATCTGCTGCTGGGCTGCTGCTGGCTGTGCTGGCGCATTGGCGAGCCGGTGGTAGAGCGGGCGCGGGCGCTGGCCATGCTGTGGTGGGTGGTGACGCTGGCCTGCTTTATTGCCGTGCTGCTGCTGGAGCCGGCGCTGTGGCAGCAGAGCTGGCAGCGCTGGCCGGGAAAAGTGTTGCTGAGCCTGTTGCCTGCGCTGTGGCTGCTGCAGCTGCTTACGCTGTGGCGGGAAGCGATGGTGGCGTTATTGATGATCACGCTGGTGCAGACGGGCGTGGTGGTCGCGGCGCTGGCGTGCGGGCTTTATCCGTGGTTGCTGCCGTGGCAGCTGGAGATGCACCAGCAGGCCTCCTCGCCGGTGACGCAGGGGTTTGTGGTGACGGGTTTATTGATTGTGTTGCCGCTGACGTTGCTGTACCACAGCTGGGCGTTCTGGGTGTTTAAGCGCCAGCCGCAGGCAGCGCAGCGGTCGCCATAAATGGCGACCCTACAGGGACCATTCCCGGGGGCCATTAATGAATACCGGCATCGGATCTGAGGTCATCTGTAGGGTGCGCATTCATGCGCACCGGAATGGCTGCACAGAAATATCAGGGTGAACAGCACGGTTAATCCACCGCCGGAATGCGCATAAACAGCGTGCCGCGATAGGGGATCGGCAGGAAATCACGGAACAGGGTTTCCAGCGTCTGCTGCGGATCGATGTCGGCGAACAGCTGCGGATACAGCGTTTTCGCCATGAACTCGGTCGCCGCAATGTGCCACGGGCTGAGATAAAAATTCATCCAGATGACCGCTGCATGGCCGTTGCGAATCGCCTTCAGCTCACGCAAACCGTTCTGCTGCGCGGTGAGCTGGCGAAAACTGCTCAGCACCGCGTCGGGCGCGACGTCCGGCCCGAGGCGCAGCAGGCCTGCGCTGGCGTTATCGCCAAAGCCGGTGGCAAAGTAATACTCAGGCTGGGCTGCGATCACCTGCTCCTCACCCAAACGGCCAAACACGCCGTGCTGGGTTTTGCCTGCAATATTGTCGCCGCCGGCGGCGTTGAGCAGCTCGCCCAGACTGCCGTTAATCGCCGTCACGCAGCACTCGTTGCGCCGTCCCAGATGCAACTGCAACAGCACCGTGGGTTTCGGCCCGTGATAGCGCGCCAGCCGTTCCTCGATCACCTGCAGATGCGCACTGTAAAAGCGGTTGAACGCCGCCGCGCGCGCCTGCTGATTCAGCACCTCACCAAAAATCTCTACGCTGCGCCGGGTGTTCTTTAACAGATGTACGCGCAGATCGATCTTCACTACCGGAATATGCGCAGCATTCAGGATGCTGACCAGCCTCAGATCGGCATCATCGTAGCGCGCCAGGCTGGGCAGAATGACCACGTCCGGCCGCAGGGCGAGAATCTGCTCCGGATTGATCGCCTGAGGGCCGCCCGATCCGAGCGTCGGGATGTTCAGCATCTGCGGAAACCGCTGCGCAAAACTGTTCCACGTCTGGCTGTCATACTTTTGCAGATCGCGCGGCCAGCCGACGATGTGGCGGAACGGGTCATCCGGCGCCAGCAGTGCCAGGGTATACAGCATGCGGCTTTCACCCAGCACGATGCGCTGCGGATTATCGGGAATCTCCACCCGATTGCCGTCAATATCGGTGATCACCCTGGCCAGCGCGCTGGTGCTGAACGCCAGCAGCAGGAGGGCTGCCAGCCAGGCACGCCACGTCAGCGGCTTTTTCGCTCGATCAGAATTCAACGCTGGCCTCGACCATCAGGTTACGGGTTTCCCCTTCGCGCACGCGCAGGTTGCCGCCGCTGGAGGTGTAATAGTGCTTATTGAACAGGTTATTCAGGTTAAGCTTCAGCTGGGTTTTCTCGCCAAACAGCTGATTATTCCAGGCGATAAAGCTGTCGGCGACCACATAATCCGGCAGCGTAAAGCTGTTCTCCGGATCGCCGGCGCGTGAGCCAACGTAGCGCGCACCGCCGCCGACGCGGAAGTCACCGGGGATACCGTTCAGCGTCAGATTATGGCTCAGGTAAAGTGCCCCGGCGTGACGCGGTGCATTCTGCAGGCGGTTGCCATTGTTCGCCGGATTGACGCCATCGTCGATGATTTCAGCCTTATCGTAGCTGTAGTTGGCGCTCAGATCCCAGCCCGGTAGCACTTCCCCATTGAGCTCAAATTCGGCGCCGCTCGAACGCGCTTTATTGATGGCGCGTGTATTGCCATTAATGTTGAGCGACATATCGCGTTCGTCGATGCGGTACAGCGCTACGCTGGCAAACAGCCGGGGCGAAATCTGCCACTTGCTGCCCACTTCCCATGTGGTGCCCTGTTCTGGTTTGCCGACGTTACCGTCATCGTCGACATCAGTCGACGGCGTGAAGGATTTGCTCACGCTGCTGTACAGTGAGACATCCGGCGTCAGTTTGTAAATCAGCCCGGCCTGCGGCAGGAACTTGTTGCCCTCGCTGTCCAGCGTTTGCACCACCGGATCGAAGCCCTTTGACGCGCGCTGTTCATAGTGCTGATAGCGTCCGCCCAGCACCGCAATCCAGTCGTCGGTGAGCGAAATGCTGTCTTTGGCGTATACCGAGCGACTGTGCAGGCGGTTAAGCAGGTTGGCGTTGGCGCTGTTTTCACTGCTGCTGTTGGTGATCGGTGCCAGCATATCGTATTGCGGATCGTACAGGTTGAAGCCGGTGTTCGCTTTACCCTGATACTGGTGCGCACGGTAAGTCTGGTTCATTTCATAATCGGTGCCGAACACCACATCGTGCGTCATGCCAAACAGCTGCGGCGAACCGATCACATCCCACGCCACGTATTTGGTTTTATGGTTGAAGCCACGGTTGGCGTCGGCGCGGCGCGTCACCACGCCGGTGGTGGGGTTGATCGCCGTGACCCGCACTTCGTTGTTGTCGTACTGACGCTGGTTCCAGCCAAAAGTCAGGCGCGTGCTCCACGCCTCATTGAACTGCCAGTCGTAGTGCGCGTTCAGGGTTTTATTGTGGCCCCACGCATGGTTAGCTTTATCGTCCAGGCGATCTTTATAGCCAATCGCTACCGGCTTACCGTTAACAAACGCCGTGCCGCGATCGTAGGGAATATCGTACTGATAATCTTCGTAGCTGATGAGGAAGCTGGCCTGCTCGCCATACCACTGTAGCGAGGGGGCAATTAAGGTGTGTTTATCGCTGCCGAAATTGCGCCAGTAATCCTGATTCTGCTTTTCAGCAATCAGGCGGAAAGCAAAACCGTTGCCGAGCGGGCCGGTGACGTCCAGCGTGCCGGCGCCGCCGCCCTCGCTGGCTGCGCGACCGCTGACTTTGGTGTGCCAGGTGTATTGCGGCTTTTTGCTCACAATATTGATCACGCCACCGGGATTCTGGATACCGTACAGCAGCGAAGCCGAGCCCTTCAGTACCTCGACACGTTCGGTGGTGGCGTCGAAATTCAACCCCTGGCTGCTGCGCACGCCATCACGATAGATGGAACCATCCGAGTTGCTGCCAAAGCCGCGGCGTACAAAGCCATCTTCGGTACCTGCCAGCGTGTTGCCTTCGCTTACGCCGCTGACAAAGCGCAGCGCGTCGGCGAGGCTGGCGGCCTGATAATCCTCCAGCTGCTGTTGCGTCACCACGCTCACCGATTGGGCTTCATTGAGGCGCGACACCGGCGTTTTACTGGCGACCGAACTGCTGGTGGCGCTATAGCCGTCGTCACTGTTTTGCTGCTGCGCCGTCACGGTGAGGGTGCTGTTTTGTTCAGCGGCAAGGGTGTCAGTACTGCTGAGTGCCGTTACGCCGTAAATAGCGGCAAGGATAGCCGGATGGCACAGTAATTTAACCGCCCGCGGTGAGTTGTTCTGCATCGAATATAAACCTGGTGTAATTGCGGGATTATTTATTCCGCGCAACGAAGCTATCAGTAAAATGCTGCCGGTGACGAACAGGACATTCGCGGCCCGGCATTGTTATGCCATCAGTCAGCGGAAAAAGGCGGCTGAGATGTAATTGAGAATCATTCAAACATGAAAAAATGTAGTAGTAAACGTAAATGATGGTGTGGATACTACAGCAGAACGCGGCAGAAACTTTGAACCGGGACTGTCATAAAACTTATTTTAAATCAGATTATTATTTATTTTATAGCGTTTGAAGCTGGCCGGGTTAAGCCAGGCGTGAAGGGAGTGGGCAGCGGTAGCGGCGCAAATTTTTACTACAAGCTGGCCTGCCGACGCGGTTCACAACGATGCGATATTACTAACAGGCAACATAATGGCGGCAAATAACATTAAAAATCGGGTGGATGTATTCGGTGAACGCTACCGTGCGCGCGTCACGACATTATCGGCCAGCCTGCAAACGGTGGCGCGATATATCCACGAACATCGTGAGGCTATATTAGACGCGACTGCATTGGATATCGCCCAGGCCACCCAAACCTCTGACGCCACCGTGGTGCGCACCGTGCAGGCGCTGGGCTTTGCCGGTTTGCGCGATCTAAAAACCACGCTAGCCGCGTGGTTTGGTCCGGCGCAAAACTCGGAAGAGAAGATGAGCGCGACCATCAGCGAACTGTCGTGTGACATCAACTCCGGCATCGATTTTGTGCTGGGCGGCCATCAGCGCGCCTGCGAAGTACTGGCAGAACCGGTCAACCGCCAGGCGGTAGCGGCTGCGGTGACACTGCTGCTGGAAGCGCGTCAGGTGGCGCTGTTTGGCATCAACGCTTCCGGCATTCTGGCGGAGTACAGCGCGCGACTGTTCCGGCGCATCGGCCTGCCGGCGGTGACGCTTAACCGTGCCGGGATTGCGCTGGCGGAACAGCTGATAACGCTACAGCGCGGCGATGTACTGATCATGATGGCGCAGAAATCGGCGCACCGTGAGGGCATGACGACGCTGAAAGAGGCGCAGCGGCTGGGTATGCCGGTGATTCTGCTGACCCACGCGCTGGATTCGGCGTTTGCGCAGCAGGCGGATGTGGTGATTAACGTGCCGCGCGGCGGTGAAAATGGTCGCATGCCGCTGCACGGCACGGTGCTGGTGTGCCTCGAAATGCTGATTCTGGCGGTGGCCTCCGCCAGTTCGGCACGCACGGTTAAAACCATGAAACGCATTCAGGATCTCAATCGATCGCTGAAACCCACGTCGAAGAAGGCGGGATAACCGCGCATCGCTCAGGCGCGGCGGCGGGGCGATTCACTCCGCCGTTCGCTTCCGGATCTATTTCACAGACTCGCTTGCAAGGCGCGCGTGGCTGTCGTTAATATTAAGGAAATAAACATTTCCTTAATGAGTCCGCGTTAACGGCGCGGTAGCGCAGAATCGCATCCAATAAGGAAACACTCTTTACCAAAATAACCGGAGAACGCTTATGTCACTGCCTGCCCTGGACGCCGCGCCGCGCTGGTCACAGCCCGTCGATCACCTGCCGCAATTTAACCATGCTTACGCCACGGTCGCGGGCGTGCGGCTGCACTATGTCAGCGGCGGCAATGCGCAGGGACCAGTGCTGGTACTGCTGGCGGGCTTTCCGCAGAGCTGGTTTGCCTGGCGTAAGGTGATGGCGCAGCTGGCGGCAGACTACTTTATCATTGCGCCGGATCTGCCCGGCCAGGGCGACTCCGACAAGCCTGCCAGCGGTTATGACACCACCTCACTGGCGCACAGCGTGCAGGGATTGTTGCAGCAGTTGGGTGTTGAGCGTTACTACCTGGCCGCGCATGACGTGGGTGCCTGGGTTGCCTGGCCGCTGGCGATGCTGCACGGTGATGCCATCAGCAAACTGGCGCTGCTGGATGCCGGCATTCCCGGAGTGACGCTGCCGGATGCGCTGCCTGCGACGCCGGACAAAGCCTGGAAAACCTGGCACTTTGCTTTTCACCTGTTGCCGGATCTGCCGGAAGCGCTGATCGCCGGTCGTGAAGCGCTCTATCTGCAGTGGTTTTTGCAGCGCAAAGCAGCCAGCCCGATGGTGTTTGGTGACGAAGAGATGGCGGAATATGTGCGGCTGCTGCAGCAAAACGGCGCGCTGCGCGCCGGCATGGCGGCGTACCGTGAAGTCAGCACCTCAGCGGAGCAGAATCGTCAGTTGTTGCAAACCCGGGGAAAACTGGCGATCCCGCTGCTGGCGGTGAGCGCCGATCAGGGCTCTATTGCTGATATGGCACAGCCGCTGCGCTCCTTTGCGGCCGACGTCAGCGGGATTCGCCTCGCGCACTGTGGTCACTTTATCCCGGATGAGCAACCGCAGGCGCTGGCCGACGCGTTACGTCAGTTTTTTGTATGACGCATCACTCAACCCTGATTATCCATGCGCAAGCGGCCGCGCCGTGAAGGGGGTGCGGCTGACTTGCAATAGCCACTGCATTGCGGCTAAGATAGGAACCAGTTGGTTTATAATTACAGGGGAGGGCAGTGATGAAGAACCTGACCGTCATCGGTCGCCCGCGCGAGTTCGAGCTGGAAGAGGCCGCCCGCAGCGCCATGCACGTTTTCTGGGATCGCGGCTATGAAGCGGCGTCGCTACCGGATTTGATCGCCGGGACCGGTTTATCGCGCGGCAGTCTCTACAAGGCGTTCGGCGATAAAAAAGGGCTGCTGCTGGCCGCGCTGGATATCTACATGACCGAAGGTCTGAAAGCCACCTCGGATATTCTGGCGCAGCCCGGCGCGGTTAAAGCGGCGATTCGCGCCTCGCTGCTGCGTTATGCCGCGCTCTCCAGCGGTGAGAAAGGGCGGCGCGGTTGTCTGGTGGTGTCGCTCACCACCGAGATGGCCGCGCATGATGAACAGATTGCCGAACGCACGGGGCGCATGTTCCGGCGTTTGCAGCAGCTGTATGCGGCAACACTGGTGCGTGGTCAACTGAGCGGAGAACTGCCCGAGCGTGATGAGCAGGTGCTGGCCCGCTTACTGGTTTGCCAGATTGAAGGGATGCGCATCCTCGGTAAAACCGGGGCAACGGAAGCAGAAATGAACGCCGTAGTGGACTGCACGATGCGTCTGCTCGACTAATTTTTTTATCCAGATTGGAACCAATTGGTTCCTTAGTGAGGTGTTGTGATGTCCGATCCGCACGCGTTAAATCCCGAACCACGCCGCTGGGCGATGTTTATCGTCCTGCTGACAGGCGCATTTTTACCCCCGCTGGACTTCTTTATTGTCAATGTGGCGCTGCCGTCGATTCAGAGCGATTTGGCTACGTCCGGCTCGGCGGAGCAATTTGTCATCTCGTCCTATGCCGGGTTTTATGCCGTCACGCTGATCACCGGCGGTCGCCTCGGCGATCTGTTTGGCCGCGGGCGCATGTTCTTCGTTGGCCTGACCGGTTTTGCGGCGGCTTCTGCGCTGTGTGGCCTTGCCTGGTCACCGGGTGCGCTGATCGCTGGCCGCGTGCTGCAGGGCATCACTGCAGCGATTATGGCACCGCAGGCGCTGGCCTCGATTCAGGCGATTTTCCCGGAGGCGGAGAAATCGCGCGCGCTGAGCCTGTACGGCGCGGTATTTGGTCTGGCCTCGGTGATCGGTCAGGCGCTGGGCGGCATCCTGATCTCACTCAACCTGTTTAATAGCGGCTGGCGCGCCATTTTCCTGGTCAATCTGCCGGTGGCGCTGCTGGTGGTGCTGTTTGGCATCCCGTTGATTAAAGAGACGCGTGCTCAGCACGCGCGCAAGCTGGATTTTGGCGGAATGGGACTGTCGATGATGACGC
The DNA here is from genome assembly GCA_039593635.1 of Enterobacterales bacterium. Lineage (GTDB taxonomy): Bacteria > Pseudomonadota > Gammaproteobacteria > Enterobacterales > Enterobacteriaceae > Enterobacter. The sequence continues at coordinate 432,005 of JBCNOW010000001.1, read as the reverse complement.
TGGGTCTGCTGATCGTGCCGCTGATTGAAGGACGGGAAGCGGGCTGGCCGCTGTGGGCCTGGCTATCGCTGCTGCTGGTGCCGGTGCTGGGCACTCTGTTCTGGCGCTATGAAAGCCGGCTGGCAAAGCAGGGCGGCGATCCGCTAATCGATCCGGCGATTTTCAGCGTGCCGGGGCTGGGGCTGTCCCTGCTGCTGGCGCTGCTGTTCTACTCGATTGGCGTATTCTTCCTGCTGTTCTCGATCTATTTACAGGGCGCGCTGCATCAGGGCGTACTGAGCGCCGGGCTGATCTTTCTGCCCTTTGGTGCGGGTTTTCTGCTGGGACCGTTATCCACGCCTTCTGCGCGACGGCTGATTGGGCCTTACGTTAACGCCACTGGGATGGTGCTGGAAGTGGCTGGCCTGCTGGGCCTGGCGTGGCTGATGGCCAGCACGCCGGTCGGTGTGTCACTGCGGCGCTGCCGCTGGCCGTGGGGCTTTTTGTGGTGGGGTTTGGCCAGGGGCTGGCGCTGCCGACGCTGATGCACATCGTCACCGGACGCGTGGCACCCGCCTGGGCCGGGATGATTGCCGGTATCGCCAGCTCCACGTTGCAACTGAGCACGGCGCTGAGCGTGGCCATTATCGGCGGGATCTTTTATGCCGTGCTGGGCACGGGCAAGGGGCCAGGAGAGATTACCCATGCCTTCATCGTGGCGATAGTGTGTATGTCGATTTGTCTGGCGGCCGGCGCGCTGCTGAGCATCCGGCTAGCGCGCAGGCCTGCCGCACAGACGGCGGTGCTTAAAACACGCCGGAGTTCCAACGCGTTGCGGGACTGATGGTTGAAGACTGGGTGTGATCACCCCCAGCACCTTACCTGATGGCGTCCATTCCTCAGAACGACATCGTGACACCGGCGTACCAGGCGCGGCCCGGTTCGTTATAGGTCGATGCCCCGGCATTTTCGCGATAAACGCGCTTATCAAACAGGTTGTTGATACCGGCGTTGGCGCTCAGGTTTTTAGTGATGTCGTAGTTGAGGTTCAGTCCGACAATGGAATACGGGCTGATTTCACGCTGCGACAGACCACGGCTGGCCTCGAGGCTGGTTTCCGCATACTGGCGTGGCTTCTGTCGACCGTATTGCGTCCAGTTGATGTTGGCGCTGAACGCCTCGGTCGCCTGCCACTCCAGCTGCGAGTTGATGGTAAATTCAGGAATTACCGTCAGCGGGTTGCCGGTTTTTTTGCTCTCCGAGCGGAACATATAGGTGGCATTGGTGCGCCACTCCAGCGTGTCGGCGATCAGCGGGATGCTCAGATTGCCTTCCAGCCCTTCGACGATCGCTTTGCCGCCATTTTCCCAGCGCAGCAGGTTATACGAGCCGGTTGAAGCCACCGGCGTGGTGCCGGAGATGATTTTGTTTTTGTAATCATTGCGGAACCAGGTGATGCCCGCGACATAGCCCTGATTACTGAACTCAATGCCCACTTCTTTATTCACGCTGATCTCGGGATCGAGATCGTCGCTGCCCAGCAGGTAACAGCGTGACAGGCCAATCGGACAACCGTTGCCGCGCGTCGACAGGATATAGCCCTCAGTGGACTGATACAGGTTTGGCGCTTTAAAGGCGCGCGCAATACCGGCTTTCAGCGTGAAGTAATCACCGAGGCCCTGCGACAGGTTGAGGCTCGGGCTCCAGTTAGCGCCAAACTGATCGTGATAGTCGAAGCGCAGGCCGGGAATCACTTCGGTGGAGTCGGTGGCGGCGATGTTGTCTTCGAAATAGAGCGAGCTGATGGTGGCGCTGTTTTTACTGTCACGCTGCGAACCATCGCTGGAAACGCCGCCGAAATCGACGCCCGGTGCGCTGGTGGCCTGTACCGATGCCGGATCGTTAAGCTCATCGCGATTCCACTCAGCACCCAGCGTAACGGTTTGATCGACCAGCAGCTGCAGCGGGAAATTGATCTCGCCGCCGGCGCGATAGCTCTCCAGCCGGCTGGTAGCGTACGTATCGCTGTTGATCATCCCTTCGGTGCTGCCGCCGGAGCCTTCTTTCAGACGGGTATTGTTGGTTTTCTCATAGCTAAAGTTAAGCTTAGAGGTGCCCCAGTCCCAGATGCCGTTGTGCACCACTCCGTAGTTCTGACGATACAGGCGGTTGGTTTCGCTGCCGTACAGCGCTTCCACCAGCCCGTTGGCGCTGGCATTGCTGTTGCTGTTTTGCGTGTCGCCAGCATAAATATTGCCCTGGCGGCTGTAGCCATAGCTGAAATCGACAATCTGCGTCGGGGTGATTTTCCACGACAGCACGCCGTTGATGTCTTTATTACGCACGCCTTCGCGTCCGGCGGCATAAGCGCCATTTTGCGCGGTGTTAATGTCGAAGGCGTCGGCATCCGTTTTGTTCAGGTTGCCGTACAGCCGCATGGTGAGTGCCTCACCGGCCAGCGGACCGCTGAGGTTGAAGTTCGCGCGGCGGGTGGCGCCTTCCTTGTCATCTTCTGGCTGGTTAGTGAACAGCGACAGCGAGCCGTGCCAGTCATTGGTGGGGCGTTTGGTAATAATGTTGACCACACCGCCAGCGGCACCGGAGCCATAACGGGCAGCGGCCGGACCGCGTATCACCTCAATGCGTTCCACCATTTCCGGCGGCACCCAGTTGGTATCCCCGCGTGAGTCGCGCTCACCGCGCCAGCTGTAACGCACCGAGTTACGGGAGGTGACCGGCACGCCATCGATCAGCACCAAAGTGTTTTCCGGGCCCATGCCGCGAATGTCGATCTGACGGTTGTTACCGCGGCTGCCGCTGGCGCCGTTACCGGTGAGGTTAACGCCGGGCATTTTGCGGATGATGTCCGCGAGGTCGTTAACGGGCGGACTTTTTTTGATGTCTTCAGCGGTAATGGTGGAAACTCCCGGCTGCTGCTTCAGCTCCTGCTCTGCCGTCACAATCATCGACTCATCGTCGGCCAGCTTCTCCGTGGGTTCAGCGGCAAATACGGGTGAGGTTAACAGGCCCGCCAGGCACAGTGCGACCGGACGTTTTTTGCCACATACAGTTACATTCACTTATATCATCTCCCTGATGCGTTAACATTTGTAAGCAAATGCGCATGATAATGAGAATGGTTTGCATTGTATATTGGTGTGCGACTTCTTTACATTCCTGCGTAAATCGCCTCATCGCGCCGCTTTTTTGTCAGTTTTTGTCAAGAGGGCAACATAGATGCTTAGACGGGAACGTTATGGCTAATAAGCAAATCATTCAGCATGGCAGCATAAGCAGGTGCCTGATTTGCGGTAACAATCTGATTTTTGCGCGACGACAGGGCCGCATTCAGGCCAGCAAAGAACCCTATTGCCGGATTTCGGCAATAGATATCTGTTTTTCGCATTTGTGATCGCTGCCTATCTTCCTGAGAATGGCTGCGGGACGTTTTGAGGATGACAATCCTTTGCGCCGCGCGGCTTTACGCGACATGGGCAAAGGGAAAAATACATCGCTACCTCGACGCCTTTTCCCTGCCGGGAAACATTTTAAATATCAGGAGAAAGGTTCCAGTGAAATTCGCAAAAGGTATCACCCTTTTCGCACTCGCTCTCAGTGCGCACACCGCGTTTGCCGCCGAACAATCCGTCCCAACCGACAGCTCACTGCATGTTCAGGCTGATGCCGCGCTGAAAAGCCTGGTGCCCGCCGATATTGCAAAGCGTGGTTATATTGTTGCCGGTACCAACCCTAACACGCCGCCAACCACGTTTTATCAGGAAGATAATAAAACGCTGGCCGGGCGTGAAATCGATATTATGACCGCCGTTGCCGAACGTCTCGGCGTGAAAGTGCAATGGCACGATACCGGCGGTTTCGACAATATTATTCCGGGGCTGAAATCAGGCCGCTACGATGTGGCGCTCGCCAATATTAACGCCACGCAAAAACGCCTGGAGCAGGTTGATTTTGTCAGTTATTACGACGCCTCGCGCTTAGGCATTATTTCCCGCCAGGATGCCAATATTCCCGCCTTCACCGAACTCACCCAGGTGTGCGGCAAAGAGATTGGTGCCGGGGCTGGCACTACGCAAATCAACCGCCTGAACGAAGGCAGCAAAGCCTGTGAAGCGCAGGGTAAACCGCCGATTAAAATCGCCGTCTTCCCGGATCGCCCGGCAGGTGTGCAGGCGGTGGTCAGCGGCCGCGTGCCGATGTTCTTTGGCCCTTACGAAGGCCTGACCTGGCAGGTCAGCAAAGTGAAACCGCTAACCATGAGCGGGCAAATCAGCGTTAACGATGCACCGGTTTCTATCGCCTTCCCGAAAGGTTCCGGGCTGGAAGAGGCCGTTCAGGCCGCGCTCAACTCCCTGATCAAAGATGGCTCTTACCAGAAGATCCTCGACCACTGGTCGATCGGTTTTGGCGCGGTAAAAGAGTCCAAACGTAACGAAGAGATTTTCTAATGGCGCACACCACCGCTTCACAATCGCAGGATGAACTGCGCATCATCGGAAAACGCTACTACGGGCGCTGGTTCAGCGCCCTGTTCGTTTTGCTGCTGCTGGCAGGGCTGCTGCACTCTGTTTTCAATAACCCGCGTTTTGAGTGGGGCGTAGTGGCGCAAAGCTTCACCGAAGAGTCCATCCTCAGCGGCGTGCTGATGACGTTGCAACTGACCGCCATTTCGGTGGTGCTCGGCTTTGCCGGCGGCACTGTGCTGGCGCTGATGCGCCTTTCGTCGAATCCGGTGCTGGTCGCTGTTAGCTGGGGCTATACATGGTTTTTCCGTGGCGTGCCGATGCTGGTGCAACTGTTCCTCTGGTACAACATTGCGGCGCTCTATCCAACGATTTCAGTAACCTTGCCAGGGATTGGCGAACTCTACAGTTCTCCGGCGAACGCGCTGATAAGCCCGTTCAGCGCGGCGGTCATTGCGCTGGTGATGCACCAGTCGGCCTATGCGGCGGAGATCATTCGCGCAGGAATTCAGAGCGTCGGCAACGGCCAACTGGAAGCCGCGCGGGCGCTCGGCTATTCGCGCGGGCAGATTTTCCGCCATACCGTGCTGCCGCAGGCGATGCGCGCCATTCTGCCGCCTGCCGGTAACGAAGTGATTGGCCAGCTCAAAACCACCGCTGTGGTGTCGGTGATCTCCTTGCAGGACGTGCTTTTCTCGGCGCAAATCATCTACCAGCGCACCTATGAAGTGATCCCGCTGCTGCTGGTGGCAACGGCATGGTATCTGCTGCTCACCTCGGTGTTGTCGGTTGGGCAGTTTTATGTCGAGCGCTACTTCTCGCGCGGCGTGAAACGCGTGGAAGCAAAAGTCTGGTTTGCCCGTAAGCTGCCGGTTTATCTGTTGAATGCCAGGAGAGTGAGCAATGGCTGAAGCCATCGAATTACGCAACATTACCAAACGCTTCTCCGGGCAGACGGTGGTCGATAGTGTCGATCTGGATGTCGATGCCGGTTCGGTTACCGTGATCCTCGGCCCGTCGGGTTCCGGGAAATCCACGCTGCTGCGCTGCATTAACCATCTGGAAAAGCTCGATGCGGGCACCATACGTATCGGCGGGGAGCTGGTGGGCTATGAACAAAAAGGCCAGGCGCTGTTTGAAGTTAGCGACAGTAAAATCGCCCGCCAGCGCAGCCGCATTGGCATGGTGTTCCAGCAATTTAATCTGTTCCCGCATCGCACGGTGCTGCAAAACATTATCGACGCGCCGATCCGCGTGAAGAAACAGCCGCGCGCGCAGGCGGTGGCGAAAGCGCGCTTGCTGTTGCAGCAAGTGGGGCTGGCGGGGCGGGAAAACGACTGGCCGCAACAGCTTTCCGGCGGTCAGCAGCAGCGTGTGGCGATTGCCAGAGCGCTGGCGATGGACCCGGAAGTGATGCTGTTTGATGAGCCGACATCGGCGCTGGATCCGGAACTGGTGGGCGAAGTATTGCAGGTGATCAAAGCACTGGCGCACTCCGGCATCACGATGGTCATTGTCACCCACGAGATTGGTTTTGCCCGCGAAGTGGCCGACAACATCGTCTTTATGGAGGCAGGCAAAATCATCGCTTCCGGCCCGGCGCGCCAGTTGCTGGAGAATAACGCCAACGCCCGCGTCAGCCATTTCCTCTCTACGGTGTTGTAAGCACCGTTTTTCATTTTTGACTCCAGGAAGCATGATGACGCAAAAACCGGTGATGCACAGCTCGCACTGGGGGGCATTCACCGCCTCCGATAGCGGCGACGAACTGCAGATTACGCCGTTTCCCGGCGATCCCGATCCCAGCCCGCTGCTGGAAAACCTTGCTGATACGCTGCGCCACCCGGCGCGTGTCACGCAGCCGATGGTACGTAAAGGCTGGCTGGAGAACGGCCCTGGCCCGGATGCGCGCCGCGGCGCAGATGAGTACATCGCTATTAGCTGGGAGCAGGCGCTGGATCTGGCGGCCAGTGAATTGAAACGTGTGGCGGATAATTTTGGCCCGCAGGCGGTGTTCGGCGGCTCTTACGGCTGGTCGAGCGCCGGGCGTTTTCACCATGCGCAAAGCCAGCTTCATCGCTTTCTCAACACCACTATCGGCGGTTATGTGCGCTCGGTGTACAGCTACAGTTCCGGCTCGGCTTCGGTGCTGTTACCGCATATCGTCGGCGACATGAATGAGATCGCCCGGCGCGGCGTAAGTTGGCGAGAGATCGCCCAACACAGCGATATCGTGCTGGCGTTCGGCGGGCTGGCGCTGAAAAACTCGCAGGTCGCCAGCGGTGGAATGAGTGAACATACCGAGCGCGGCTATATGCGCCAGGCCGCCGCGCGTGGCGCGACGTTTATCTCCGTCAGCCCGCTGCGCAGCGACTTGCCGCAGGAAGCCGCCGGTGAGTGGCTGCCGGTGCGTCCGGGCACCGATGCTGCCTTGATCCTCGCGCTGCTTCACACGTTGTGGCGCGAAGGGTTGAGCGATGAAGCATTTCTTGCCCGTTACTGCACTGGCTGGCCGATGCTGGTGGCTTCGTTATCCGGTGAACAGGATGGCACTGTGCGCGATGCTGCATGGGCAGAAGCCATTTGCGGCGTATCGGCGGAAAAGATTGTCGCGCTGGCGCGGCGTCTGCACGGTAAACGGGTACTGGTGACGGTCGCCCACTCCCTGCAACGGGCGCAATACGGCGAGCAGCCGGTATGGCTGGGCCTGGTGCTGGCCGCCGCCCTGGGGCAACCCGGTCTGCCCGGCGGCGGATACGCCTATGCGATGGGGGCGCTGGGGCATTACGGTAAAGCGTTTAACCGCGTCTCGTTTCCTGCGCTACCGCAGGGCGTCAACGGCGTGGAGGATCTTATTCCGGTGGCGCGCATTGCCGATATGCTGCTCAATCCCGGCGAGCCGTTCGACTTCAACGGCGTGCGTCGCCGTTATCCACACATTAAATTAGCGTGGTGGGCGGGCGGTAATCCGTTCCATCACCATCAGGATCTGGCGCGGCTGCGCCATGCGTTTTGCCAGTTGGATACCTTAATCGTTCATGAGCACAGCCTACGGCCACGGCCCGCCATGCGGATCTGATTTTGCCCGCCACCATGACGCTGGAGCGTGAAGATATCGGCGGCGCGCCGACCGATCGCTATCTGTTCGCCATGCACCCGGTGGCGCAGCCGTGGGGACATGCGCGGGATGACTTTGCTATTTTCCGCGATATTGCCGCCCGTCTGGGGCGTGAAGAGGCGTTTACCGAAGGCCGGACGGTGCGCGAGTGGTTACAACATCTGTACGGTCAGATGCAGGAGAAACTGACGCAGGAAGGGGTCTCCACGCCCGCGTTTGACGATTTCTGGCGGGAAGGCATATTGCAACTGCCGCAGGTGGACGACGGCGGGCGGCTGATGCGCCGCTTCCGCGCCGATCCTGATGCGCATCCGCTACCGACGCCGGACGGGAAAATCCAGATCTACTCGGCGACCATTGCCAGTTTTAATTATCCGGATTGCCCAGGTCTGCCAGTGTGGCTGACGCCGGACGAGCAGCCCGACGCGCAGCATCCGCTGTGGCTGATCGCCAATCAACCCGCCACCCGCCTGCACAGCCAGCTTGATTACGGGCGACACAGCGCACGGCACAAAAAGCGAAGGACGTGAGGTGTGCAGCCTGCATCCGCACGATGCCGCCGCGCGCGGCATTGATGAGGGCGCGATTGTGATGCTGCATAACACGCGCGGTGCGGTACTGGCAGCGGTGCGGATTGCCGACGATATTATGCCCGGCGTCGTCCAGCTGCCGACCGGCGCCTGGTACGATCCCGTCGACCCGCCGGCGCAGCGACCACTGTGCCGCCACGGCAATCCCAACGTGCTAACGCGGGATATCGGCACTTCATCACTGGGGCAGGGCTGCAGCGGACAAATCACCGTGGTGCAGTTGCGCAAATACCGCGGCGAGCTGACGCCGGTGCAGGCATTTATTCCGCCGCAACCGGTCAGCTACAGCACTGAGATTATCTGAGGCCGTGCAGGGCTTCGCCTACCGCATCAAATAGCCGGTCCAGTTCGGCCGGCTGGGTATCAAACATCGGGCCGAACTGCAGCGTATCGCCGCCAAAGCGGACGTAAAAGCCGGCTTTCCACAGCGCCATGCCCGCTTCAAACGGCCGCACGGTCGCGTCACCTTCACGGGGTGCCAGCTGAATGGCACCGACCAGCCCGCAGTTGCGGATATCCACCACCTGCGGACAATCGCGCAGCCCGTGCAGCGCACGTTCAAAATGCGGTGCCAGTTCGGCCGACTGGCTAATCAGCGCCTCGTTTTCCAGCATGTCCAGCGTCGCCAGCGCGGCCGCGCAGGCCACCGGATGCGCCGAATAGGTGTAGCCGTGCGCAAACTCAACCGCGTGCTGCGGCAGCGGCTGAGACATAAAGGTGTGATAGATTTCGCTGCTGGCCACCACGCCGCCCAGCGGAATGGCACCGTTGGTAATCTGTTTGGCGAAGTTGAGCAGATCCGGTGTGACGCCAAAATACTCCGCGCCGCTCCAGCGTGCCCATGCGGCCAAAGCCGGTGATCACCTCGTCAAAAATCAGCAAAATATCGTGCTGCGTAGCAGATCTCACGCAGGCGCTGCAGGTAGCCGAGCGGCGGAATAATCGCGCCGGCGGAACCGGACAGCGGTTCAACAATCAGCGCGGCAATAGTCGAAGCATCATGCAGTTCAATCAGCTTCAGCATCTCATCCGCCAGCGCCTCGCCCCCCGTGGCGGGCTGACCGGGGGTGAACGCCAGCTCTGGCTGCAGCGTATGCGGCAGGTGATCAACCTCCAGCAGCTGACCAAAGGCCTTACGGTTGCCGCCGATTCCTCCAAGGCTGGTGCCGCCAATGTTCACGCCGTGATAGCCACGCGCGCGACCAATCAGCCGGGTTTTATTGGGCTGGCCTTTGGCCCGCCACCAGGCGCGCGCCATTTTCACCGCAGTATCCGCCGACTCCGACCCCGAACCGGTAAAGAACACGTGGTTGAGATGGCCGGGCATCAGGCTGGCGATGCGCTCGGCCAGCTGAAACGACAGCGGATGGCCATACTGAAAGCCCGGCGAGTAATCCAGCGTACCGAGTTGCTGCGCGACCGCCTGCTGGATTTCACGGCGCGTGTGGCCCGCGCCGCAGGTCCATAAACCGGACAGACTATCGAAAATCTGGCGGCCGTCGCCATCGGTCAGCCAGTGGCCGTGCGCGGCGACAATAAAACGGGGATCCTGCTGAAAATAGCGGTTAGCAGTGAACGGCATCCAGTGCGCCTGTAAATTCAGGTCGGCGGTATTGATCGGCTGTGACATCGGGTTTTCTCCGGCGGGTGATAAGCAGAGTTTGCAATCCGCCCCCGGTTAAGTTAAATGCTAATTAACTTGTCTTCACTTATGGATTTACTCACCTGAATGAAAAAGAAAACGCTGGCCCAGGTGACCGACTTTGACCTCAGACTGCTGCGCGTTTTCAAAACCGTCAGCGAGTGCGGCAGCTTTTCCGCCGCCGAAAGCCTGCTCGGCATTACGTGCTCGGCCATCAGCCTGCATATGAGCGATCTGGAAAAACGGCTGGGCATGCGCCTGTGCCAGCGCGGTCGCGCCGGGTTTGCGCTCACTGAGGAAGGGCGTGAAATTTTACGACACAGCGAGACCATGATGGCGGCGGTGGAAGATTTTCGCCAGCAGGTGAACCAGATGCATCAGCAGCTGCGCGGGGAGTTCAACATCGGCATCATCAATAATCTGGTGACGCAGCCGCGCATGCGTCTCACCCATGCGCTGGCGGCGCTGCGGGAGAGCGGGGCAGGGATCCGTATCAACATCAGTATGTTAACCGCGGCGGACATCGAGCGAGGTCTGCTGGAAGGACGCCTGCACGTCGGCGCGCTGCCGATGGCGGCGCCGGTCTCCGGGCTGGCGTACGCACAGTTGTATGATGAACATGCTCAGCTCTATTGCAGCAACGCGCACCCGCTGTTTAACCAGGCGGAGCGGCCGGAACACCACGCGCTGGCGGCCTGCGATGCGATAGCGCCGCTGTTTCGCATGCCGGCGGAGGCGATTGCGCTGCACCAGCAGCTGAACTGCAGCGCCACCGCTTCCGATCGCGAAGGGATCGCGTTTCTCATTCTCACCGGGCGCTATATCGGTTTCCTGCCGGACCACTACGCCGCGCAGTGGGTGGAGAAAAAGCAAATGCGCGCCCTCGCGCCGCAGCAGTTCCATTACCACAGTCTAATCGCGCTTGTTACGCGCCAGGGCTCGCGTCACAACGCCATCCTGCAACGCTTTTTGCAGGCGCTGGCGCTGGACGAGCACGACGCTTAGCGGAGGCGTTTAGGCTATCTAGTTACAACATACTGTTAGTGTACTACATCAATCCGGACGCCAGCACCGTGCGGCGCAAAGTCTGACAGACCTTAATGGCAGGCAGGGTGGCGAGAGAGAAGAGGGCGAAAAAAGGGGAGAACCGTACGTTCTCCCCTGAGATATCACTGCTTTATGCGCGCAGCGGCTCGCCGCGCACCGGGCGATCGCCCGCCACGAAGTAATCCGCTTCGCTGCGCGGCAGCGGCTCGCGCCCGCGAATGGCGTCGGCGATCTTCTCGCCAATCATGATGGTGGTGGCGTTCAGGTTGCCGGTGATGATCTGCGGCATAATCGACGCATCCACCACGCGCAGCCCTTCCAGCCCGTGAACGCGGCCTTCGCCATCGACCACCGCCATCTCGTCGTAGCCCATCTTGCAGGTGCCGCACGGGTGGAAGGCGGTTTCCGCGTGGTTACGCACGAACTCGTCCAGTTGCTCGTCGGTCTGGCACTCCAGCCCCGGGCTGATTTCGCGGCCGCGGTACTTGTCCAGCGCGGGCTGGTGCATGATCTCGCGGGTGATGCGGATCGCATCGCGGAACTCCTGCCAGTCCTGCTCGTGGGACATGTAGTTGAACAGGATCGCCGGATGCTGGTGCGGATCGCGCGACTTAATGCGCACGTGCCCGCGGCTCGGCGAGCGCATCGAACCGACGTGGCACTGGAAGCCGTGCTCTTTTACCGCGTTCGAGCCGTTGTAGTTAATCGCCACCGGCAGGAAGTGGTACTGAATGTTCGGCCATTCGAACTCTTCGCGGCTGCGGATAAACCCGCCGGCCTCGAAGTGGTTGCTCGCGCCCACGCCGGTGCCGCCAAACAGCCACTCGGCGCCAATCTTCGGCTGGTTCCACCACTGCAGGGCCGGGTAGAGGGAGACCGGCTCTTTGCACTCGTACTGCAGGTACATCTCCAGGTGATCCTGCAGGTTTTCGCCCACGCCGGGCAGGTCGTGCACCAGCGGGATATCGAACTGCTTCAGCAGGTCCGCCTTGCCCACGCCGGAGCGCTGCAGGATCTGCGGCGAGGCAATGGCCCCGGCGCACAGCAGCACTTCTTTGTTCGCCGTCGCGTTGGACGGAATAGTGCTTTCGCCCTCCAGCCACTCGACGCCCACGGCGCGCTTGCCGTCGAACAGAATGCGATCGGTCGTGGCGTGGGTGCGGATGGTCAGGTTCGGGCGCTGTTTTGCCTGGTCCAGATAGCCGCGCGCGGTGCTGGCGCGTCGGCCCTGCGGCGTGACCGTGCGGTCCATCGGGCCGAAGCCTTCCTGCTGGTAGCCGTTGAGATCGTCGGTGCGCGGATAGCCCGCCTGCACGCCGGCCTCCACCATCGCCTCGAACAGCGGGTTGACGCCCGGCTTCGAGGTGGTGACGCTCACCGGGCCGTCGCCGCCGTGGTAGTCGTTCGGGCCCACGTCGCGGGTCTCCGCCTTGCGGTAGTAGGGCAGGCAGTTGAGGTAGGTCCAGTGCTCCAGGCCCGGCTCTTTCGCCCAGTTGTCGAGATCCATGGCGTTGCCGCGGATGTAGCACATGCCGTTGATCAGCGACGAGCCGCCCAGCCCTTTACCGCGTCCGCACTCCATACGGCGGTTGTTCATGTACGGCTCTGGCTCGGTTTCGTACGCCCAGTTGTAGCGCTTGCCCTGCAGCGGGAACGCCAGAGCGGCGGGCATCTGGGTGCGGAAGTCAAAGCGGTAATCCGGCCCGCCCGCCTCAAGCAGCAGGACGGTGGTGTTCGGATCTTCAGTCAGTCGCGTTGCCAGGACGTTGCCGGCAGAGCCGGCCCCGATAATGATGTAGTCAAATTGCAAATAAACCTCCCGGTTAAAATATGGACTGGAATTTACCCATCTCAACCTGGATGGACTTCACCTGGGTGTAACTCTGGAGCGTCATCACGCCATTTTCGCGGCCAATGCCGGAGTGTTTGTAGCCGCCAACCGGCATCTCCGCCGGGGATTCACCCCAGGTGTTGATCCAGCAGATCCCCGCCTCAAGCTGATGAATCGCGCGGTGGGCGCGGTTCAGATCGGCAGTGACAATGCCCGCCGCCAGCCCGTAGTCGGTATCGTTAGCGCGGCGGAGAGCCTCTTCTTCAGATTCATAGGTGAGGATGGACATCACCGGCCCGAAGATCTCTTCACGCACGATGGTCATCTCGTCGGTGCAGTCGGTGAACACGGTCGGGGCGACCCACGCGCCGTTGTCAAAGCCGTCGCCCTTCAGCACCTCGCCGCCGCACAGCACGTGGGCGCCTTCCTCTTTGCCTTTGGCGATGTAGCGCATCACGCTGTCGCGGTGCGGGAAGCTGACCATCGGGCCGAAGTTGGTACGTTCATCGAACAGATCGCCCGCGCGGATGCGGCCCACGCGCTCAACGATTTTCTGCTCAAACGTTGCTTTAAACTTCGCGGGCACGAACACGCGGGTGCCGTTGGTGCACACCTGGCCGGAGCTGAAAAAGTTCGCCATCATGGCGATGTCTGCCGCGAGATCCAGATCCGCATCGTCAAAAATAATCAGCGGGGATTTGCCGCCCAGCTCCATCGTCACCTCTTTCAGAGACGAGGCCGCCGAGTTGGCCATCACCTTTTTGCCGCTGGCGACGCCGCCGGTGAAGGAGACTTTCGCGATGCCCGGATGCTCGGTCAGGTACTGGCCGGTTTCCGCGCCCACGCCCGGCAGGACGTTAAACACACCGTCCGGCAGGCCCGCTTCGGTGTAGATCTCCGCAAGCTTCAGGGCGGTGAGCGGCGTCACTTCGCTTGGCTTGAAGATCATCGCGTTGCCCGCCGCCAGCGCCGGGGCCGATTTCCACAGGGCGATCTGGATCGGGTAGTTCCACGCGCCGATGCCCGCGACCACGCCCAGCGGCTCGCGGCGGGTGTAGACGAAGGAGGTGTCGCGCAGCGGGATCTGGCTGGCCTTCCAGCGCCGGGATCAGGCCCGCGTAGTACTCCAGCACGTCCGCGCCGGTGACGATATCCACGGTTGAGGTTTCGGAATACGCTTTACCGGTGTCGAGGGTTTCCAGTTTCGCCAGTTCGTCGTTGCGCTCGCGCAGGATGTCGACGGCGCGACGCAGGATGCGCGAGCGCTCCATGGCGGTCATCGCCGCCCAGATTTTTTGCCCCCGTTTTGCGCGGCGGCGACGGCGCGATCGACATCTCTCGCCCGGCGGCCTGTACGCTCGCCAGAACTTCGCCGTTGGCCGGGTTGATGGTCTCGAAGGTGCGACCGCTGGTGGCGGATGTATAACCACCATTGATATAAAGCTGCTGTTCTGCCATTCGGGACATAAATCCTCCTTCCTCGGTTATTCGGTCGGTAAATGCTGGCTGATAAAGTGGCTGGTGAGCGACTGCGCCAGGGTTTTATCCAGCGGTTTGCCGCTCAGCGCGGCGCGCAGCCACAGCCCGTCGATCAGCGCCGCCAGCCCGTAGCCCGCCTCTTCAGCCTGTTCACGCGGCAGCTCGCGGCGGAACTCGTACACCAGGTTTGAGAGCAGGCGGCGGCTGCTGACCTGCTGCAGGCGATAGAGCATCGGCTGATGCATGCTGCTTGCCCAGAAGGCCAGCCAGGCCTTCATCGCCGCGCTGCTGACCTGGGTTTCATCGAAGTTGCCGCCGACAATCGCCTGCAGGCGCTGCTCCGCGCTGCCGCCCGGCAGGGCGTGTACAGGCGGCTCAATACCGCATCGCGCAGCTGGCCGGTGATGTCGCGCATGGTCGCTTCCAGCAGGCCGTTTTTGTCTTTGAAGTAGTGACTGATGATCCCCGTGGACACGCCCGCCCGACGGGCGATCTGCGCGATGGTCGCGTCATGCATGCCCACTTCATTAATTGCTTCCAGCGTGGCGTCGATAAGTTGCCTGCGCCGGATCGGCTGCATCCCCACTTTGGGCATTTTTGCCACTCCATTCATCAGCGTTGGTTATACCCCTATTAAAGCGGTTTTTGATTGGACGTTCAATATAAAATAGAAACTTGTTAGGATACTGTGCTTCGGTTGTTATGAAAGCGCAACGGGAAGGTGAATACTGAACCGTGCCGAACAATCAGGAGGGAAAACAGGAGAACGACCGGGCCGCGCCGGCCCGCCTTCATTTAATAGTTACAGAAAAACCAGTGAGGGGATAACCGGATGACAGACCTTTCACAGGACAGAGAAAAAGACAAAATCAACCCGGTCGTTTTTTATACTTCCGCCGGGCTGATTTTGTTGTTTTCCCTGACGACGATCTTCTTTAGCGATTTTTCTGCCGAGTGGATTGGGCGCACCCTGAACTGGGTGTCGAAGACCTTCGGCTGGTACTACCTGCTGGCGGCGACGCTCTATATTGTCTTCGTGGTCTGTATTGCCTGTTCGCGCTTTGGCGCCAGTGAAGCTCGGGCCCGGAGCAGTCCAAACCCGAGTTCAGCCTGCTGAGCTGGGCCGCGATGCTGTTTGCCGCGGGCATCGGCATCGACCTGATGTTCTTCTCCGTGGCGGAACCGGTCACGCAGTATATGCAGCCGCCGGAAGGGGCAGGGCAGACGATGGAGGCCGCGCGCCAGGCGATGGTCTGGACGCTGTTCCACTACGGCCTGACCGGCTGGTCGATGTATGCCCTGATGGGCATGGCGCTCGGATACTTTAGCTATCGTTATAATTTGCCCCTCACCATCCGCTCCGCGCTGTATCCGATTTTCGGTAAAAAAATTAACGGCCCGATTGGCCACAGCGTTGATATCGCGGCGGTGATCGGCACCATCTTTGGTATCGCCACCACGCTCGGGATTGGCGTGGTGCAGCTCAACTACGGGCTGAGCGTGCTGTTTGATATTCCGGATTCGATGGCGGCGAAAGCGGCGCTGATTGCGCTCTCCGTCATTATCGCCACCATTTCGGTGACGTCGGGCGTCGACAAGGGCATCCGCGTGCTCTCCGAGCTGAACGTGGCGCTGGCGCTGGGGCTGATCCTGTTCGTGCTGTTTATGGGTGACACCTCGTTTCTGCTCAATGCCTTAGTGCTGAACGTGGGCGACTACGTAAACCGCTTTATGGGCATGACGCTGAACAGCTTCGCCTTTGACCGTCCGGTGGAGTGGATGAACAACTGGACGCTGTTCTTCTGGGCGTGGTGGGTCGCGTGGTCGCCGTTTGTCGGCCTGTTCCTGGCGCGTATTTCACGCGGCCGCACCATCCGCCAGTTTGTGATGGGCACGCTGATTATCCCGTTCACCTTCACCCTGCTGTGGCTGTCGGTGTTCGGCAACAGCGCGCTGCACGAGATCATCCACGGCAATGCGGCCTTTGCACAGGAAGCGATGGCGCACCCGGAGCGCGGGTTCTACAGCCTGCTGGCGCAGTACCCGGCGTTTACCTTTAGCGCCTCCGTGGCGACCATTACCGGCCTGCTGTTTTACGTCACCTCGGCGGATTCCGGCGCGCTGGTGCTGGGGAACTTCACCTCGAAGCTGAAGGACATCAACAGCGATGCGCCGAACTGGCTGCGCATCTTCTGGTCCGTGGCCATCGGCCTGCTGACGCTCGGCATGCTGATGACCAACGGCATTTCGGCGCTGCAGAACACCACGGTGATCATGGGCCTGCCGTTCAGCTTCGTGATCTTCTTCGTGATGGCCGGGCTGTATAAATCGCTCAAGGTGGAAGATTACCGCCGCGTCAGCGCCAGCCGCGACACCGCGCCGCGTCCGATGGGCGCGCAGGACAGGCTGAGCTGGAAGAAACGCCTGTCGCGCCTGATGAACTACCCGGGCACGCGCTATACCAAACAGATGATGGAGACGGTCTGCTTCCCGGCGATGGAAGAGGTGGCGCAGGAGCTGAAGCTGCGCGGCGGCTTACGTGGAGCTGAAAAACCTGCCAGCCGGAGGAGGGCGAGACCCTGGGGCACCTGGATCTGCTGGTGCACATGGGCGACGAGCAGAACTTTGTCTATCAGATCTGGCCACAGCAGTATTCGGTCCCCGGCTTTACCTACCGCGCGCGCAGCGGGAAATCGACCTACTACCGGCTGGAGACCTTCCTGCTGGAGGGCAGCCAGGGGAATGATTTGATGGATTACAGCAAGGAGCAGGTGATAACGGATATTCTGGACCAGTATGAACGGCACCTGAACTTTATCCATCTGCACCGGGAAGCGCCGGGCAGCAATATCACTTACCCGAGCGTGTAACAGTGCGGGCAGCCGTGCAAGGCGGCTGCCCGTTTAATCACGTGGCGTTCCTCGCATAATTGCCAGCGGCAGCTAGACTCACTAGCTGACCTGAAGGGGAACATAATGAAATTGGGTTTTGCGTGTAAGTACTTTGATTCTGAGGCTAAACAGCCATTTCCATTTAAAACCACCACCCGCACACGCTTTCTCACTATGGAGCGTAACGCGGCGGCCACGCTGCTGCTGACACTGGCACAAAATAACCTGCAGAACCTCTCTCTGACGCTGGAACAGCTGGCGCAGCAGCCGGATGCATTACGCATGATGCGCATCGGCAGCGATCTGCTGCCGCTGTACACCGTGCCGCTGGCCACTGAACTGTATGGCGATATTCTGCCCGAGCTGCAGCCGCTGTTTAGCCGCTGCGGCGAATTGGCCCGCGCGCACAACATTCGCCTGTCGTTCCATCCCGGCCAGTATACGGTGCTGGCTTCGGATAATGATGACGTGGTGGATCGGGCGCTGGAGGATGTCGAGTACCATACGCTGTGCGCGGTGCTGATGGGCTACGGCAGGCAGTTTCAGGATTTCAAAATCAACATCCACATGAACGGCAAACGCGGTATTGAGGGTTTTCGCGCGGCGTTTATGCGCCTCAGCCCGGAAGCCCGCAATATGCTGACGGTGGAAAATGACGAAATTTCCTGCTCGCTGGATGACGTCTTGCAGGCGCGTGCGCTGTGTCCGGTGGTACTGGATATTCACCATCACTGGGTGAAAGAGAATCAGTTTATTCAGGCCAGCGATGCGCGCGTGGCGGTGATTCTGGAGTCGTGGCGCGGCGTGCGGCCGGTGCTGCACTATTCGATCGCCCAGGAAGGGCTGATCCCGGAGAGCGGCTTTCCCGATCAGGAGCTACTCGCCGCCTCAAAGCCGAAGCTGCGCGCCCATTCTGACTACTATTTCAACCAGACGCTGAATGACTGGGCGCTGTCGTTTGATCGCTTCGACATCATGTGCGAAGTCAAAATGAAGAACCTCGCGCGCGATCGCCTGTATGACTATGCACAGACGCGCTGATTAACCGCTTACGGCGCCGTGATCACAATGGCGACGCGGCGATTTTGCGCCCGGCCCTGCGCAGTGTTATTGCTGGCGACCGGCGCGCTCATGCCCAGCCCGCGCGTCACGATGTTTTGCCGTGGAATCGCCGCGCCGGTGGCCCACTGATCGGCCACCGCGTTGGCGCGCTTCAGCGACAGCTGCTGGTTGTAATCCGCTTTGCCGTAGTTATCGGTGTGGCCGTCTATGCGCAGATGTTCGATGCCGGTGGCGGCCAGGTTTTTCGCCATCTGCGCAATGCTGGCTTTGCTGGCGGGCGTCAGGTCAGATTCATTGATGCCAAACAGGATCTTATCGGACAGGCCCAGTCCCCAGCCTTCAGTGTTTTCGCTGAAGCCGGCGTCGCGCATCGCTTTAATCTGCGCGTCGCTAAAACGCCCGGTTGACTGACAGCCGACACAGGCCAGCACCATAACCAGCAAACATGATTTCAGTTTCATACGCGTACCTTACTCATTCCTTTGTTTTTATACATGTGCATATCGGCGCGCTCCAGAATCGACGCCACCGAATCGCCATGCTGCGACCAGGCGTAGCCGATGGTCACCGATGTGGTGATCTGCGTGCCTTCCGAAATCACAATCGATTGCGCGATTGCGGTACGAATATCTTCCGTCAGCTGCTGCAGATCGGCTTCTGAGGTGCGGCTGGTGATCAGCATGGCAAACTCGTCACCACCCAGCCGCGCCACCAGATCGTCCTGATACGCCAGCGCGCTGAGGCGCGCCGCGATGGCCTTCAACACTTCATCACCGGCGGCATGGCCCCAGTTGTCGTTAATGCTCTTGAAGCGATCGCCGTCGAGAAACAGCAGCACAAAATTCTCATGCGCCAGCTGCTGATCCAGCAACTGCGACAGGCGGCCAACGAACGCCGAGCGGTTGGCCAGTCCGGTTAATGGATCCTCCAGCGCTTTGGCCGCCAGTGAACGGTTATCGCGCAGCAGCGAGGCTTTTAGCGTCTGCATTTCACTCAGCAGCGAGTTGAGATCTTCGGAAAACAGCTGAAACTCTTTGGTCGGATTTTGCGGTACGCGCGTCGAGAAATCGCCAGAGCGAATCACGTAATGGATGGCGCTGGTGATATTGCGCAGCGAGCGCAGAATACCGCGATGCAGAAATTCACTCAGCAGGCAGGAAATCACCAGCACGCACAGCATGCCAATCGATAAAATCATCATCGAATAACGAATGAAATCGGCGGCGCCGCTGACGGTACCGGCCAGCATTAAGTGGCCGACTTTGGCTTCGGCGTGATTAATATCGATCGCCAGCGGCTGCTGATAGATCCAGCGTCGCAGCAGCGTTTCATACCAGCCGCTCTCTTCCCGGCGATCGTGCCAGTCCACCAGAATGGTATTGCCCGCCGTGACCAGTTTTGCGGAGGCAAACATGCCTTCATTGCCGAGCAGAGCAATTTTGTTACGCGCATCGTAACTGTCTTCAAATACCGTTGCGGCGGTCAGGCTGGTGCTGAGTGTGGCGGCAATAAGCTCGAGGTTTCTTTTCTCATAGCGTTTAATAAACAGCAAAGACGTCGATGTCAGCAGCAGCCAGCACAGCAGTAATATCACGGCGGCATTGACGGTGCTGATACGACGCAACTTATTGCGAATCGATGATTTATCTTTTTTTATGCTATCAAACTTCATCTTATTTGCTTCCTTTGCGGGACAGCAACAACACGTCCGGGCTCACTCTGACACCGCTGCGCGCCAGCGAGTCAAGGTTGACGGAAAATGCGGTGTGATCGCGGCTAAAGATCAGACAAAAGGCCGCGCCAACCGCACAGTCCGGGTTGTTTTCCGCGATGGACAGGACGGCTTTACCCTGTAGCATCGCCAGCAGTTCAGTTTGCTGCTGCGGCGTCTGATCGCCGAAGTAAATGGCATCGCAGCGCTGGCGGCTGAGTTCGCTGGTCTGGTTAATCCACACCACGCTGAACGGCGTCGGGCCCTGAGGCTGCGCAAGGTGCTGTGCTGAAGCGAATACGCACAGCTGTGGCGGCTGTGTTAACTGTGGCCAGTGGCTAAAACTGATGATGCCGCTGACGATGCGGTTAGCCTGGTCGTCACGCTGAACCGCACTGTTTGCCGCCTGAGCAGCAGGAAAACAGAGGAGATAAATGAGAGAAAATACGGGAAGAAATACGCGTAAGCCCTGCAATAAATAGAGCAGCTGGCTGTCGCCCTTCACCTTTAATTGTAGTTGTAACATAGCGCTATCTCTGAACAGCAACCGGGAAATAGTACCATCGCGCTGTACAAAAGAGTACCGCTGTACAGGCGCTGATACCGCGATCGGGCAGGGTAGAATAAATTCGTCAGGACCGGATTTAAATAGAGAGTTAAAAGAGGAATGAATAAAAACGCAGCAGAATAAGCGTATTAAGGCTGACTTCTGCCGGATATTCCCGCAGCAAAATTAGCGCAGCGGCGAGATTTTTCGCAAAAAGATTTGCTTGATAACGCCGGATATTCCCTTGGTGACGTAATGGCCCTGAATTGAACAATCATTCAGCGCCATTCACCGCATTTTTTTAATTAAAAATCCAGATCCCCGCCGTTGCTCGCAATCACCTTCTTATACCACCAGAACGATTTCTTGCGCTTCCGCTCCAGCGTGCCGTTGCCGGCGTCGTCGCGGTCGACGTAGACAAACCCGTAGCGCTTGCTCATCTCGCCGGTTGAGGCCGCGACCAGGTCGATGCAGCCCCAGGTGGTGTAGCCCATCAGCGGCACGCCGTCCTCAATCGCGTCGCCCATCGCGCGGATATGCTCGCGCAGATAGCTGATGCGGTAGTCGTCGTTAATCTCGCCGTTTTCATCAACGACATCTTTCGCCCCCAGGCCGTTTTCCACCAGGAACAGCGGCTTCTGGTAGCGGTCGTACATCATGTTCATGGTAATGCGCAGGCCGAGCGGATCGATGCCCCAGCCCCATTCACTCACCTGAATATGCGGGTTGCGCAGGGACTTCACGATGTTCGCCGCGCTGGTGTTGCCCGCGTTCATGTCCGCCGACGCGCAGCGCGAGGCGTAGTAGCTGAACGAGACAAAATCGACGGTGTTTTTCAGAAGTAGATCGTCGCCGGGATCTTTCACAATCACCACGCCTTTCTCGCGGAACACGCGGGCAGAATAGGCCGGATAGCTGCCGCGCGCCTGCACGTCGATAAAGAACAGGTTCTCGCGGTCTTTCTCCAGCGCCATCCACACGTCTTCCGGCTTGCAGGAGTAGGGGTAGAAGTTACCGCCCGCCAGCATGCAGCCGACCTGGTTTTCCGGGTTTACCTCGTGGGCGATTTTGGTCGCCAGCGCGCTCGCCACCAGCTCGTGGTGTGCGGCCTGATATTTCACCTGATCTTCGTTCTCGCCTTCTTCAAATACCAGACCCGCGCCAGAGAACGGACTGTGCAACATGATGTTGATTTCATTGAAGGTCAGCCAGTATTTCACCAGACCATTAAATTCCTCGAAACAGGTGCGGGCGTAATGGGCGAAGAAATCGACCATCTTGCGGTTGCGCCAGGAGCCGTACTCCGTCACCAGATGCATCGGCACGTCGAAGTGGCACAGGGTGACCAGTGGCTCAATGTTGTACTTTTTGCACTCTTCAAACACCGCCCGATAGAAGGCAATGCCCTCTTTGTTCGGCAGCGGCTCGTCGCCGTTCGGGTAGAGGCGGCTCCAGGCAATTGAGGTGCGGAACACCGTAAAGCCCATCTCCGCCATCAGGGCGATGTCCTCTTTATAGCGATGGTAAAAATCAATCGCCTCGTGGCTCGGGTAGAATTCGTCGTCACGCAGCGAAAAACGCTTTTCCTGACCGATCTTCACCGCCAGACGATGCGCGCCGTGGGGGATCATATCGACCGTTGTCAGTCCTTTGCCGCCCTCACGGTAAGCACCTTCACTCTGGTTGGCGGCAAGCGCGCCGCCCCATAAAAATCCTTGTGGAAAAACAGACATTCTTACCTCGCTTTCAATTTATGCTTTTGCTGCGTTGTTCTGAACCGGTGCGGTCTGCAGGGCGCGCGCTTTTTCAGCTTCGTCTTCGACCGGGATATCCTCAAACCCTAAAAGCAGGGTCAGAACAAACGACAGCACCACCGCCAGCCCCATTACGCCAAACACCCAGACGATGGTCATCGGGTTAGACGGGTCGAAGAACTGCACGCTGGTGAACAGCCCCGGCGCCGCCATCGAGTGGCTGGCGAGACCGGCCATGCCGGCGACCGCCCCGCAGATAAAGCCGCTGATCAGGCTCGCAATCAGCGGACGTTTCAGACGTACCGCCACGCCGTACAGCGCCGGTTCAGAGATCCCCGCCATGATGGCGGAGGCCGCCGCCGCCAGCGCCGTCTGGCGCAGTTCCGGGTTTTTGGTTTTCCACGCCACCGCCAGCGACGAGCCGCCGAGCGACAGGTTGGCGCCAATTTCCGACGGCATGACCATCCCTTCTTTGCCCGTTTCGGCAATGGTCTGAATGATGGTCGGCGTAAACACGCGGTGCATCCCGGTCATCACCAGCAGCGGCCACAGCGCGCCCATGATGGCGACGGAGAGCCAGCCCAGATAGCCGTGAATGGTGTAGACCAGCGCGGAGATGGCGCTACCGATCCAGATCCCCAGCGGGCCAATCAGCACGATGGCGAGCGGGGCGGCAATCAGCACGATCAGCATCGGCTTAAGGAAGTTTTTGGTCACCGCCGGGGTAATGCGATCGACCCAGCGTTCGATGTACGACAGGCACCAGGTCATCACCAGCGCCGGGATCACGGTGTAGGTGTATTTCACCGCCGTCACCGGAATAAAGGCGAACTCAACGTGCTCACCCTGCGCGGCTTTCGCCATCAGCTCGATAAAGCTCGGGTGCACCAGCACGCCCGCAATGGCAATCGCCAGCGACATATTGGTTTTGAATTTCACCGCCGCCGAGGCCGCCACCATCAGCGGCAGGAAGAAGAAGGCGCCGTCGCCGATGACGGTCAGAATGGTGAGCGTCGGCGCGCCTTTCGGCAGCACGCCGGTCATCTCCAGGATCATCGCCAGCAGTTTGACCATTGAGCCGCCGATGATCGCCGGGATCAGCGGGGACATGGTGCCGATCAGCGCGTCGAGGATCCCCGCGCCAATGCGGCGCCAGCGTCAGTTTTTGCGTGGAAGGTTCTTCACCGGCGCGCTGTCGCTGTTGCCCGGCGTGCCGAGTTTCACCACTTCCCGAAAGGCCTGAGAGACGGTGTTGCCGATAATCACCTGGCACTGGTTGTCGTTGCGCACCACGCCCATCACGCCGCTGATGCTTTTCAGGCGTGGCGGTGTCGACGCGCGGGTTTCGTCTTTCACCACGAAGCGCAGGCGCGTCATGCAGTGGGTGACGGCGACGATGTTCTCTTATCCGCCCAGCGCGGCCACAATGGCTCGTGCGGCGTCAGCGTAGTTGGTCGCCATGAATGTTTGTCTCTGATTGTAGGGTAGAGGAAACGTCGGTTTCGTCTGGCTGTTATGTGTTCATGAGAAACCGGTTTCACAAAATCATGAACAGGCGAATTCATTCAGACAAGAAAAATCGCCATTTTCGTTTTAATTTTGTGATGTTGATCGGCTGACGGGCGGCGGGATCTTCACCCGCAAGCGCAGGGCGACAAGAAAATTCCCCGTCTTATTCATCGCTTAGGTACACTGAGGCGATGAGCAGCGAAGCAGAGTGAAGCATGGCAACCATACTTGAGGTGGCAAAAAGGGCCGGCGTGTCAAAAGCGACGGTGTCCCGCGTGTTGTCCGGCAACGGCTACGTCAGCCAGGAGAACAAAGATCGGGTGTTTCAGGCCATTGAAGAGAGCGGCTACCGCCCGAATTTGCTGGCGCGCAACCTGGCGACTAAACGCACCCAGACCCTGGGCCTGGTGGTGACCAACACCCTGTATCCCGGCGGCTACTTCAGCGAACTGCTGCTGCACGCGGCGCGGATTCTTGAGCAGCAGGGCCGTCAGCTGCTCCTGGCGGACGGCAAACACAGCGCCGAAGAGGAGCGCGCGGCGATCCAGTATCTGCTGGATCTGCGCTGCGATGGGGTGATCATCTATCCGCGTTTTCTGACCGTGGATGAGATGGACGAGCATCATTGCCCAGCACCGCCATCCGATTCTGGTGATCAACCGGCGGCTGCGTCAGCACGACAGTTACTGCATCTACTCCGATCAGCAGCGCACCAGCGCCGAGGCGGTGGCGCAGCTGATTGCGCTCGGCCATCGCGATATCGCTTTTATCACCGGATCGCTCGACTCGCCGACCGGGCGCGAGCGCCTGGCGGGTTATCACGCGGCACTGGTGCAGCATCAGCTGGTGGCGGATGACGCACTGGTAGTGGAAGGCAAATGGCAGGCGCAGCACGGGGCAGCGGCAGTAGAAACGCTGTTGGCGCGTGGTAAACCGTTCAGCGCGCTGGTCGCCAGTAACGATGAGATGGCGGTGGGCGCGCTGAAAGCGCTGGCGGCGCATAACATCCGCGTGCCGCAGCAGGTGGCGGTGCTGGGTTTCGACGATATACCGCTGGCGCCCTATACCATTCCGGCGCTGGCCAGCGTGCGCATGCCGGTGACCGGCATGATCGAGGAGACCATTGAACGGCTGGTGTCGATGCTCGACGGCGGCGAAATGCGTAACCGCAAAACCTTTGCCGGCGAGCTGATTCTGCGCGAATCTATCGGTCCCGGCCCGTTTTATCCTGGCTGAAATCAGGCGTTCAGCAGCGCCTGCTTAAACGAATAGATGTGCACGCGCGCGGCGTCTTCTGCCCGTGTTACATCACCCTGCGCCAGCGCCGCAATGATTGCGTCATGCTCGGCGATCACCTCCTGCATGTGCTGCGCGCTCGACAGCGTGGTTGCCCAGAAGCGCTGCGCCTGGGCGTGAATGATGCTGAGAATATCTGACAGACGACCGTTGCCGGCGATGTCAGCCAGCACCTGATGAAACTCGCGGTCCAGCAGCATCATCTGCTCACGATCGCGCGCCACGCTGGCGGCGGCGATGCGCTGATTCAGCGCCTGTAGCTGGGCAATCTGCGCCGGATTCACGCGCTGCGTCGCCAGCCGCAGGCACAGCGCTTCATTTACCAGCCGCACTTCAATCAGCTCCAGCGCATCGTCAATCGACAGCGGTGCCACCATCACCCCTTTACGCGGGATAATCTGCAGTAACCCTTCAGTCGCCAGCCGATGTACTGCCTGGTTAACCGGCGTGCGGCCCATTGCCAGATCCTCCATTACCTGCGCGGTATTGAGATATTCACCTGGCTTATAGCGCAGCGTAATCAGGCGATGCCTGAACGCCAGATAGGCCTGTTCATTCAATGAAACGCTTTTTTGTCCGGCCTGTGACTTCACATTTTCAGCAACTGAATCACTCATCACGCAGATCCTTATTTGGGTACTGAGACATCTTACACAAAAACCTGGCATGAAAATGGCTATCTTGAAATTGCAGTGAAATTTCACACGCATTTTTCATCAGGAGATCATCGCATGCATTTACGCTTTACAACCGACTCACAAGCCGCCCCGGTGCTGGATGTCGACATTAAGCAGCTGGTCATTGCCGGATGGGTTGGCCGCGACCAGGCGGCAGTGCTGCACCATATCAGGGAGCTGGAGGCGCTGGGCGTGCCCGCACCTGGTGCAGTCCCGCTGTTTTATCGCGTAGCCACCCAGCAGCTGGCGCAGCACAGCCCGCTGGAAGTGGTGGGCGAGCAAACCTCCGGCGAAGCCGAGCCGTTTGTGTTTTTCCATCGCGGCGAATATTGGGTGTCGCTGATTTCCGATCACACTGACCGTCACCTGGAAACCTTCAGCGTGGCACTGTCGAAACAGGCCTGCGTTAAGCCGGTCGCCGGTCATGCGTGGCGTATGGCAGAGGTTGAGCCGCACTGGGATCGGCTGGAGCTGCGTGCGTGGATCAAAGTCAACGGCGACTGGGTGACTTATCAGCAGGGCACGCTGGCGTCTCTGCTCACGCCGATGGATCTGCTGGCGCGCTATTTCGGCGATCGCCCGGTCAGCGAAGGCTTTGCGATGTCATGCGGCACGTTGAGCGCGATTGGCGGCATCCGTCCGGCCAGCGAGTTCCGCATGGCGCTGCACGATCCGCTGCTGAATCGCACGCTGGAACACCACTATGTCACCGGCGCGCTGCCGGTGATTGCCTGAGGAGACGCGTATGACCACCTTATGGCAGGCGAGCCAGCAACTGCGCGCCGGAGACCTTACCGCAAGCGCCGCGACGCAACAGGCACTACGCGCCGCCGAGCAGCCATCGGGCGAAGGCGCACGCGTGTTTACGCGGACCTACGCTGACAACGCCGTTCAGCAGGCGCAGCAGGCTGAAGCGCGCTGGCAACAGCAGCAGCCGCGCAGCCCGATTGACGGACTGCCAATCAGCATCAAAGACCTGTTTGATGTGGCGGACGAACCCACCTGCGCCGGCTCGCGCGTGCTGGCGGATGCGCCGCCCGCCGCGCGCGACGCGCATATCGTGCAGCAGCTGAAACAGGCCGGTGCCGCTATCGTCGGCAAAACCAACATGACCGAGTTCGCTTTTTCCGGGCTCGGTATCAATCCGCACTACGGCACGCCAGCTAACCCATGGCAGCGCGGCGAAAAACGCATTCCCGGCGGTTCTTCATCCGGCGCGGCGGTGGCGGTGGCCGACGGCATGTGCCTCGCGGCGGTCGGCACGGACACCGGCGGCTCGGTGCGGATACCGGCGGCGCTGTGTGGGCTGACCGGCTTCAAACCCAGCGCCAGCCGCATTAATCAGGCTGGCACGCTACCGCTATCGGCGGCACTCGACAGTATTGGCGTAATTGCCCATGACGTGCGCAGCTGCTGGCTGCTCGACAGCGTCATCGCCGATCGGCCTTTGCAGCTGGCAGAGCGTGATATCACGCGGGCGCACTTTGCGATTCCACAAACCCGGGTGCTGGACGGGCTGGATCTCGCGGTCAGCCAGGCGTGGCACTACGCGCTGGCACAGCTGCGCGCGCAGGGTGCCACGCTCACCGAGCTGCCGCTGTCTGAACTGGCGGAACTGGAAACCATGAACGCCCGTGGCGGCATCACCGCCTGGGAAGCCTGGCAGTGGCATCAGTCGCTGCTGCAGTCGCACGCTACGGGTTATGACACGCAAGTGCGGATGCGCATTGAGCGCGGCGCGTTGCTGAATGAGGCCGACGCACAACTGTTGTATCAGCAGCGCGCCGACTGGCGGCAGCGGGTGGAGCAGGCGGTGGCACCGTTCGATGGCCTGCTGCTGCCCACCGTGCCGCTGATTGCGCCGACCATCGCCGAACTCGACGACCCGGAGCGCTATCGCCAGGTCAACCTGCTGATGCTGCGCAACACCAGCGTGATCAACATGCTGGACGGCTGCGCCATCTCCCTGCCTTGTCATCAGCCCGGCAGTGCGCCGGTGGGTCTGATGCTGGCCGCCACCCATGGCCACGATGCCGCGCTGCTCAGCTGGGCGCTGGCGCTTGAATCCATCCTGCAACGGAGTCTCTGAAAATGACACATCCTCACGGCATGCTGTTCGTCGCCACCAACGTCGCCGCTGAAAACGAAGCTGATTTCAATCAATGGTATGACCATGAACATGTCGCCGAGCGCGTCGCCATCGACGGCTTTCTCAGCGGCACGCGCTATCAGGCGCTGGATGCTGAACGCAAGTACCTCGGATTGTATGAAACCCGCTCGCTGGAAACCTTCACCAGTGCCGATTACTACGCCGCCTTTACGCGCCAGACGCCGTGGTCGGTAAAGAACCTGGAGCGGATGATCAAACCGATGCGCCGCGTGTGCGCCATCACCCAGCAGCACGGTCAGGGCAGCGGCAGCCACCTTGCGGTGCTGACGCTACAGGCTGGCATTGAAACTGCAACGCTCAACGCCTGGCAGCAGCAGGTTGCTACGGTGCCGGGCTATATCGCCTCGCGCTTACTTACGCCGGACACCACGCTGAGCACGCCGCTGCCACAGGAAGATCGGGGGCAGCGTGCCATGCAGCCGATGCTGCTGCTCAGCTGTTCGTGCGCCGATGCCTGCCAGACACTGGCGGCGGCCGCGTCACAGGCGCTCAATGCCCGCGCTGAATTTTATGCGCTCAGCTGGCAGCTCACTAAACAGGAGATGGCTCATGGCGAATACTGATTCTACTCTGCCGCACGCCGCGCGTGCCGCAGCAGGGAAAACCCACACCGGCCGTCTTGCTGCGGCCAGCTCCATCGGCACCGCGCTGGAGTGGTACGACTTTACCGTTTACAACATCATGGCGGCGCTGGTGTTTAACCATGTGTTTTTCCCCAGCTTCGACCCGCTGGTCGGCACCATTCTGGCGTTTTCAACTTACGCGGTCGGTTATGTATCACGTCCGGTGGGTGGTTTTATCTTTGGCCATCTCGGGGATGTCGCCGGACGCAAGGCGGTCTTGATCACCACGCTGGTGATCATGGGCGTGACCACGGCGCTGATGGGCATGCTGCCCGGTTATGCGCTATGGGGCATCTGGAGCCCGATTCTGCTGGTGGCGCTGCGCTTTGTGCAGGGCATCGCGCTGGGCGGCGAATGGGCCGGCGCGGTGTTGCTCTCCATGGAGCACGGCGAAGCCAGTAAGCGCGGGCGTAACGCCTCGTTCGCCCAGGTCGGGCCTTCCTGCGGTACGCTGATTGGCACCGGCTTTATCACTTTAGTGACGTTGTCACTCAGCGGCGAACAGTTTCAGGAGTGGGGCTGGCGCATCCCGTTCCTGCTCAGTCTGCTGCTGGTGATGTTTGGCCTGTGGCTGCGGCGTGGCGTGGAAGAAACCCCGACTTTCGTGGCGATGCAGCAGGCGGAGAAAACCAGCCACACCCCGCTGAAAGAGGTGTTCCTGCGCTATCCACGTGAACTGCTGATCGCCGGCGGCTCGCGCATCGGCTCTGACGTGCTGTACGCGCTGGTGGTGGTGTTCACCCTGACATACGTCACCACCGTGTTACAGCTGCCGCGTCCGCTGGCGCTGATGGCGACGATGGTCGGCGCGATTGGCAACGCGTTGACGGTGCCGCTGTTTGGCGCGCTGTCCGACCGCCTCGGCCGCCGTCCGGTGTACATTGCCGGCGCGCTGCTGGCTATTGTCTGGTCGTTTGTGTTTTTTGTCCTGCTCGACAGCACTCAGCCGTGGCTGATTGTGCTGGCGGTGGTGATTGGCCTGCTGATTCACGCCATGATGTACGGTCCGCAGGCGGCGTTTGTCACCGAGCAGTTCCCGAGTCACGTGCGCTATGCCGGTTCGTCACTGGCCTATACGCTGGCCGGCATCATCGGCGGCGGTTTTGCCCCGCTGATCATTACCTCGCTGTATAAAGAGCTGGGCAGCACGCTGTGGGTGTCGCTATATGTGACGCTGGCGCTGGCGATCACCCTGTTTGCCTTATGGAAAGCCAAAGAAACCGCGCACCAGTCGCTGTAATCACCTCTGGCGAAGGATCGCCACCTTTTATCAAATATTCATGTGCAGCGCCGGTTCACTCTGCGGCGGCTCGGTCGAGATTTGCGGCAGCGGCAGCGGTCGTCCGATGTAGTAACCCTGAATGGCATCGCACGCCAGCTCCTGCAGCTGCGACATTTGCACCGGCGTTTCCACGCCTTCCGCGGTTACCGACAGGGAATAGGCTTTGCCGAGTCCAATCATGTTTTCCACCACCTGGCGCGCCTGGGGCGAATCGGCCAGCGGAAAAATAAAGGATTTATCGATTTTGATGCCGTCGAACGGGAAGGCGCGCAGGTAGCACAGCGACGCATAGCCGGTGCCAAAATCATCAATCAGAAATCTCACCCCCAGCGCTTTCACCGCCTGCATCACCGCCAGGGTTTTGTCCGGATCGCTCAGCAGCGCGTTTTCCGTAACTTCAATTTCCAGCCGCTGGCTCGGCAGACCGCTGAGCTGCAGCACCCGGGTGATGCGTTCGGCTAAGGCGCTATCCTGCAATTCGCTGGCGGAAATATTCACTGAAACCGCCATTTCCGGCCGGTAGCGGGCGATGTCCTCGCAGGCATTGAGCAGCACCCAGTCGCTCAGCGCGCTGATCAGGCCGGTCTCTTCGGCCAGCGGAATAAACTGATCGGGCATCAGTAAGCCCAGCCGCGGATGCTGCCAGCGTACCAGCGCCTCGACCGCGCTGATGCGCTGCGCGATCAGGTCATAGCGCGTCTGATACACCAGCCGCAGCTGGTTCTCCTGCAGCGCTGCGCGCAGCTCATGCTCCATTTCGCGCCGCTGCACAATTTTCTCTTCCATGTCACGGTCGAAAAATATCCACTGGTTGCGGCCGCTGTTTTTCGCTTTATACAGGGCGATGTCGGCGAAGCGCAGCAGATCGCTGGCGTTGTCGGCATCCTGCGGGGCCAGCGCGATGCCGAGACTGCCGCCGATGTGGATGTCGTTGTCGTACACCGGGAACGGCAGATTGAGCTGGGCGATGAGCTGCTGACACAGCGCGTCGACCTGCTCGCGGCTGCCCGCCTCCGGCAGAATCACCACAAACTCATCGCCGCCGAGCCGCGCCACCAGGCCGTTGCCGTTGAGCGTGCGCCGGATACGATCTGATACCGCATGCAGCACCTGATCGCCCGCCGCATGACCGTAGAGATCATTGACCGGTTTGAATTTATCCAGGTCAATCATAATCATCGCCAGCAGCGGCTGCGCCGGCAGCGGCAGGCTCAGCTGCCCCGTGAGGAATTCGCGCATCTGCACGCGGTTGGCCAGTCCGGTCAGTTCATCGAAGTGCGACAGATAGTGCGCGCGCGCCTGCGCTTCAACTTCCAGCGTTACGTCGCTGGCGCTGCCGCGAAAACCGCTGACGCCGTGCGCCAGGCTGACGCGCTTGAGGGTCAGATTGCAGTAGCGCGGCTGATGCTGAGCAGAGAGATAGCGGCAGCCGTTCAGCGTAAGCTGACCGCCCGAGTCTGCCAGCTGCAAAAGCCGGGCGCGCTGGTGCTCATCGCACAGCAGGAAATCCAGTAGCGTGCGCTGCAGCCACTCCTCGCTGGTAAATCCGGTCACTACCGGGAAGCGGCCGGAAACCCAGCTGAAGCGCAGCTGGTCGTCCATCTCCCAAATCCAGTCGGTGGTAATTTCGGCGATATCACGGAAGCGGCGTTCGCTGGCGCTGAGCGCCCGCTGGCTTTGCGCCAGCAGCAGCGTATTTTCATCATTGAGCTGCGCTTTACGCAGCGCGTTGCGCATCAGCATGATGGCACCATACAGGGTGATCAGCATGGCGATCACCAGCAGCGGCAGCAGGGCGGTCAGCAATTTACCGCCGGGGTTGCTGCTGGTCCAGCGCAGCGTGGCGTCATGGCCGTCGGCGGCGAGGCGCAGGCTTTCCGCCACTGGCGCGAGGGGTGCAGCGAATTCCACCCGCAGCGCGTTGATGCCGTACTCGTGCCCCAGCTGCTGTAATTTTTGCGGCGTCAGGCGATCGGCAAAGATCATCAGCGATGGCGCACCGGGCACCTGCGGCACGCTGTTATCGCCACCGGTGGTGATCCATGCCGCGCACAGCAGCACTAACTGCTGATTTACCACCACAAAGCGCGACAGCGCCTTACCGTCATTGTGCTGTAATTGCTGACGCAGCGCGGGCAGTTGCTGGCGACCGAGCCAGCCGGTGAAATCGCGTTGCTGCAGCTGACCCTCGATCACGCTGTAGACCGTGTCGCCGCGCGGCGCGATGACAAACACGCCCTCGTAGGCAAAGGTCTGGAACAGCGACTCACCCAGATTCTGCCGCGTCCACGCCCAGTCGGTATTCAGCGTGCGGTGCAGGTTTTGGTAGGCTTCGCCCCATTCTGCATTATCGGAGAGGTGAAACTGCATCACTTCCTGACGCGTCTGCAACGCCTTCTCCAGCAGCAGGCGGTTTTGCCGCGCCTCCTGCTGGTTGAGATCGCTGGCGATAAAGCACAGCGTCACCAGCGCCACCATAAAGGAGAGAAAAATCAGCAGCACCATCAGCAGCATCGGCTGGCGCATCAGTCCGCGCATCCGACCATCGGTCGGGAAATCCATCAGTGAACGTTTCGCCATCATAGACTTATCACAAACCAGTAAAATGATATTTCATAAGTACGTTATGAGTATCGGCATGACTGCGCCGAACCTGGGCGAAAAAGTAAAAAAAGCGTGAGCGGAGCGGCAAAAACAGATCGCATATTCGTTCAGGTGCCCGACGATGCCGTGCTGTAATCAGATCTGCATAAAGTGTGTTAATAAAAGGCCCTGCCGCTGCGTTTGCGCCAGTGCAATACGGCGAATGCCGGTAAACTTTCCCCGTTGCGTTAATAGCTTAGTGTTTATTTCATGCTGATGACGATAAATATATTACAGCCATAATTTATCAGAGCGTGATTTAACGTTCAGGACCTGAAGAATTTCCTGATTAAATGATGATGCGTTATCCAGGACTATTCTTGTTGAGTGTAAATCTTTGTCAGTGCTAATTTGCTGAAACCCATCTGCTCCTCTTTCCAGAGACCACTTATGCAACCACGTATCACGCATCTTGATGGCATGCGCGGATTAGCGATCCTGCTGGTGATTGCTTATCACGCCTATGCTCGCTGGCCCGAACTGTTGCCGTATGCCGCCACTACCCAGCATATTCCGCTGCTGGCATTTGGCTGGGTCGGCGTGCAGTTGTTTTTTATGATCTCCGGCTTTGTCATATTTATGACGCTGGATAAATCATCCGGCTACCTCAGCTTTCTCAAAAAACGCTGGCTGCGCCTGTTTCCGGCGATGCTGATAGCCAGTCTGCTGCTGTACGTTGCCGGCGGCTTTTTTCCGGAGTGGTCGCTGATGACACCGGAAAGCCGCAACCTGCTGCCCGGTCTGATATTTATTAATCCTGAGACGCTGACGCAGCTCACCGGCATTGAATTCCGCTCCATGGCCGGATCGTTCTGGTCTCTCTATGTTGAAGCGCTGTTTTATCTGATTATTGGCGCGGTTTATTTCACCCTCGGACGTAAATATTGTCTGCCGGCGCTGATTGTGCCGATGTTATTACTTTCCGCCTCATCGGTATTGAAATCACTCGGCCATCCATTATTAATCGATGTCATTTCAAAATTCGGTTTTATTCACTACGCCTGGTTTATGGTCGGCTGTCTGGTTTATGAACGTCTGCACGGGCGCGATAAACGTTATCACTACGCACTGACCGCGCTGGCCTTGCTGATTAATTTCAGCTACTACGTTAAAAACAGCGGCGTGGTCGCCGTGATACCGCTGCTACTGGTAATGCTGTTTTTTATCGCCAGCTTTTATTCCAGACAGATTGAGCGCTGGCTTTCCCTGCGCTTTTTCACCGCCATCGGATTTGTCAGTTACGCCCTGTATCTGATTCATGAAAATTTAATGATCGCGATATTGATTAAGCTTAATGGCTATATCAAAAATGAGGCGGTGATGACGATGCTGCCGGTGGTGGTGGCCAGCGTACTGTATTACGTTGCCTGGCTGATCAGTAAATATGCCGAACCGGCGCTGCGTAATGCGCTGAAGTGGAAGCGGCAGCCCGCGCCGCAGGCGGGCAGTGGGCTGTAAACGCGCGGGAGCCAGCGCTCCCGCGTACGCTGTCACACATCCAGCCGGTGAATGACGTTCACAAACTCGTGTACGCCACTGTTGATTTCCCGCAGGCTGCGCGACAGCACGCTGATCTTCTCCTGTTCGGTCACCACAAATTGCCTGACCTCATCCAGCTGCTGATACATCTGCTGGATCAGGTCGGCATTTTGCTCCACGACCACGGAAATCTGTTTGGTGGCGCTGGCGGTCGAGGCCGCCAGGCGGCGTACTTCACCTGCCACCACGCTGAAGCCACGTCCGGCCTCGCCGGCACGCGCGGATTCGATGGCGGCATTCAGTGCCAGAATGTTGGTCTGCGAGGCAATCAGGTTGATGGTTTCCACCACGTCGCTGATGCTCCTGGCCGAGGCGGTGAGCTGCGCGCCAATTTCGGCGGCGGCATTCACCTGCTGCGCCACCAGCCCGGAGTTACGCACCGTTTCATCCAGCACTTCATTGGCGTTATCGGTAATTTGTGAGGTCTGCTCAGAGGTGGTCAGCGCGATATCTGCCACGCGCTTCGCCGCCTCGACGCGCGCGGTGATATCCGAGGCGATCTTAATCACTTTGTAGACCTTACCATCGCCGTCAAACACCGGGTTGTAGCTCGCCTCCAGCCAGATGCGCTCGCCGCTGGCGGTCTTACGCTCAAAGCGACCGACAAAATGCTGACCGTTGCCGATTTTGCGCCAGAAGTCCGGATTCTCGCGGTAAAAATTGTCGAAGCAGAACAGGCGATGATGCTGGCCGGTAATGGCTGGCAGGGTATAGCCCATGTGGGTGAGGAAGTTGGCGTTGGCGGTAATGATGTGACCGTCTGGCGTGAATTCAATCACCGCCATCGATCGGTCCAGCGCCGTTATCACCGCCTCTTTATGCTCCAGCTCCTGATGGCGCGCAGTGATGTCGCTCGCGACCTTGATCACTTTGTACACTTTGCCGCGCTCGTCGCTCACCGGAAAATAGGTCGCGCTGAGCCAGAAGCGCTGATGCTGCTTGTTGAAACGCTCAAAAATGCCGTTCACCGATTCGCCGGCGGCCAGCGTTTGCCAGAAGGCGTAATAGTCGGAAGACTGGCTGTAAGCAGGGCTGCAGAAAATCCGGTGATGCTGTCCCTGAATTTCATGCAGCTGATAGCCGGTGACCTGTAAAAATTGCGCATTGGCGCTGAGGATTTCACCGGCCGGTGAAAACTCAATCCACGCAACATGCTGCTTTATCGCTTCAATGTCCTTAGCAATGTCGCCACTTTTGGCAAATGGCAGAGAAAGGCTCGATTTTTTCACCCCGAACATGAGAGACCTCAGGCGCTTGGTATGCTGTTGAACGAAATGCAGGCGCAGATGTGCGCGTGCTAACGCATTCGGCGCGTCCAGTGGACGGCACCGCATGATTTCCCCGGTTGTCCATTACAGCCGTGCCACAGGCACAGGCTGCTGTCTCGCTGCGCACCGATGTGCGCAGTTGGGGTGTGTAATGGTGTTACCTGCCTGATGTTGTTACAGCGCAAGCTGAAAGCTGTTTTTGCTATGCAACTTTGATTATCGACCGTGGCGTTAAAAATGTGAGAAAAAAGTGATCAACGCCGCGCGTGCGGGTAAGAAAAGTGCCCGGCAGGCTTGTTAAAAGATGCATGTTAAATGTATGTTAATTCCCGAGACGTGACGCAATCAACGCCCGATAACGGCCTGGAGAAAAACCACCATGACGACCGCGCTGTGCCAGCTGTTAAAACTACAGTATCCGCTGATTCAGGCACCGATGGCCGGTGTCGCCACGCCGCAGCTGGCCGCAGCGGTATCAAATGCCGGGGCGCTGGGATCGATTAGCGTTGGCGCGGCGACGCCGCAGCAGGCGGCAGAAATGATTGCCCACACCCAGGCACTGACGAGCGGTCCGATCAACGTCAACGTATTTTGTCACGCGCCGGCAAGGCGGGATGCCGCGCGCGAGGCGGCGTGGATCAGCCGGTTCAGCCCGCAGTTTGCGCAGTACCAGACGGCGCTGCCGCCGGCACTAACAGAGATCTATCAGAGCTTTTTGCACAATGAGGCGATGCTGACGGTGCTGGAGCAGGCGCGGCCGGCGGCGGTCAGTTTCCATTTCGGCATTCCCGATGCCACGGCCATCGCCCGGCTAAAGCAACGTGACGTTGTCACGCTGGCGACCGCCACCAGTCCGCAGGAAGCGCGGGCAATTGCACGCAGCGGTATCGATATCATTGTGGCGCAGGGCTATGAAGCCGGTGGCCATCGCGGCCATTTTGATCCGGGCGCGCCAGACCAGCAGCTTTCGACCGTTGCACTGGTGCAGGCGATTCGTCAGCACACCACGCTGCCGGTGGTGGCAGCGGGCGGCGTGATGGACGGTGCCGGCATCACGACGATGATGAAACTGGGTGCCAGCGGTGTACAGCTCGGTACGGCGTTTGTGCTGTGTCCCGAATCGGCGGCCAGTGCGGCCTATCGTCGCGCGCTGCTGGCAGCTGGCGAGCGTGGCACGGTAATGACGGCGGCGATCTCCGGGCGTCAGGCGCGCTGCGTGCGCAACGCATTTTGTGAATTGTGCCATGACGTAACGCCGGAGGAGATTCCCGACTATCCGCTGACCTATGCGCTGGGAAAAGCCCTGGCGGCGGCGGCAGCAGCGCACGGCGAGGACGGCTTCGGTGCGCAGTGGGCGGGTCAGGGGGTGGCGCGGGTGCGCGCGCTGCCGGCGGCACAGCTGGTGGAGACGCTGGTTGCAGAGTGGCAGCAGGCATAGAGCAGGCTGCTGCCACATAGTGTGTAACGTTACAGACCGAGCGCGCGCGTTACCGCTTCCGGCATTGACGGACGCCCATTGGCGAGACAGGTGGCAACAAACGTGGCCTCGGCATACACCACGCCGTCGACCTTGATTTGCTGCACGAAGTTCACGCGATTGCGCTTCTCGTTCTGCTCCAGCGCGCAGGTGACTTCCACCTTATCGCCTTTCACCAGGCTCTTGCGGAAGCGCAGCGTGTACTCCAGCACCATGTAAATCTTGCCCTGACTGAACTCTTCTTCAATGTCGATACCCAGCGCCTCGCGCATGTAAGCGTGGCGCGTCCACTCCATGTAAAACGGGTAGTACAGCCCGTCGACCACGCCCTGAAAATCGATATGGCTTTCATCTACGTCATAGTGCTTTACGAACATTTTTGCATCCTGATAAGCGCGTTACGCGGTGAGGCAATGGGTATACCGCAGAATGACGCCGCGGGTAAACGGCAAGATGTTGCAAAGTAATTCCACCGTCGCCTGGCAGAATGAATGCTGGTATTTTCCCGTGCTGCAGCAGAAACTGACAGCTGCATCACATATCCATAATCAACTGGCTACCTTTTTGTGACAAATCACGCAGCCCGGACACATTTTTCTGCGCAGGGTCGCGCGGCCAAACATAATAGTTTTACTATGTACACGCATGTTGTACAGAGTAAAACAACAACACTGGCCGATTTGCGTTAAGCCATGACTCTGTGAGGAACTCTATGTCTGACAAGATAACCCGCGCGGCCGCTGTGCCCGATATTGAGCAGCAGACCGTAAAACGCGTCATCTGGCGCATTCTGCCGTTCCTGATCGTCTGCTATCTGATCGCCATTATCGATCGCGGCAACATCGGCATGGCTTCCCTGCAAATGAATGAAGATCTCGGGCTGAGCAAAGCGGTGTTTGGCCTGGCAAGCAGCCTGTTTTTTGTTGGCTATTTTCTTTTTGAGGTGCCAAGCAACCTCGCGATGCAGAAGATTGGCGCCAAAATCTGGATTTCGCGCATCATGGTGACCTGGGGCATTGTCTCGGTGTGCACCGCGTTCGTCAGCAGTGCAGAAATGCTGTACGTGCTGCGCTTTCTGTTGGGCGCCGCCGAAGCCGGCTTCTTTCCCGGCGTGATCCTTTATCTGACCTACTGGATTCCGGCGAAATATCGCGCGCGCGTGATTGCGACCTTTATGGTGGCGATCCCGGCAGCCAACTTTATTGGCTCGCCGATCTCGGGCGCAATCCTGACGATGGACGGCTGGTTCGGCCTGCGCGGCTGGCACTGGCTATTTATCATCGAAGGATTCCCGGCGATTGTGCTGGGCGTGCTGGCTTTCTTCCTGCTCAGCAACCGTCCGGAAAATGCCCACTGGCTGACCAGCGAACAGCGCAACTGGCTGAGCGGCAAACTGGCTGAAGAGAATGCACAGCGCAAAGCGATTGGTCATATCACCCTGTGGCAGCTGCTGCGCCACAAGCATATCTGGGTGATGGCGCTGATTTACGCCGGCGCGTCGGCAGCGGGTTCGACGCTGAGCGTCTGGTCACCGCAGCTGCTGAAATCATTTGGTCTGGATAACTTCACCACCGGTTTGATGAATGCGATTCCGTACGGTCTGGCATCGATTCTGATGATTGTCTGGGGCCGCAGCTCTGACCGCAGCGGTGAGCGTCGCTGGCACACCGCGCTGACGCTGTTCCTGATTGCCGGTGGACTGCTGGCGGCGTTCCTGACCGATACGCTGGCGGGCAGCGTGGTGATTCTGTCACTGGTGCTGATTGGTGCCTACTCGATGAAAGGGCCGTTCTGGGCGCTGGCCTCGGGCTGGATGTCCTCAACCACCGCAGCGGCCGGTCTGGCTGCTATCGGCGCGATGGCCAACCTGATTGGTGGCGGGCTGATGGTGAACGTTTACGGCATCATTAATGAGAAAACCGGCAGCCATGCGATGGCGATGATTCCTCTGGCGCTGCTGTGCGCGGCGGGAGGGATTGCGGTATTGCTGATGGGACGCAGCAAAAAGCTGCACGTTGAAGCGGAACAGCCGGTGGCCAGCACCGGGAAATAATCTCATGAGCCTGTGCCAGGGAGGGCACGCATCTGGCTCATCACGTCTGACGTTATCCTGCTTTCATCCTTTAAAACATTCGTTTCCCGATGCGCCACAGCACACCGGGAAACGCGGCGTTATTATCTCTGCTCAGCGCTGCGCTGGCGCCACGGATCTTTCACCATGGCAACCGCCAGTGCGCCAATCATTAGGACTGCTGCCACCGCCAGCAGCGCCCACATAAAGCCGCCGGTAGACTGACGCACATAGCCGATCAGCGACGGGCCGAAGAAGCCGCCGAGATTACCAATCGAGACAATCATGGCTAAGCCGCCTGCCGCGGCATTGCCGGTTAAAAAGCCGGAAGGCAGCGCCCAGAACGAGGCCTGAAACGCCAGAATACCGCTAACGGTGCAGCACAGCGCCAGCATTTTGATCACCGGCGCATCGCTCAGCGCGCTGCACATCAGGGCTAAGGCGGCGATCACCAGCGCGCCGCTGATCCAGCGAATGCGGTGCGCAGACGCATTGGCGCGGCGCGCCCACACCAGCATGCTCACCGCACCGCAGACATAGGGCAGCGCGGCAAGAAAGCCGGTTGCCGTATGGCTCACACCGAGCTGTTTGATGATTTGCGGCATCCACAGTCCCACGCCGATCGAACCCACAATGCCGCAAAAGTTAATAAACGCCAGCAGATACAGCAGCGGATTGCGCAGCGCGTCGCGCATCTGGGAACCGTGCGTTGCCGCGATTTGCTGCTGCTCATCGGCCAGCCGGCGGCTCAGCAACTGCTGTTCACGCGGTGCCAGCCAGCGCGCTTTCTCCGGCCGGTCGCTCAGGACAAACAGGCACATGACGCCGAGGATCACCGCCGGTAAGCCTTCAATCAACAGCAGCCACTGCCAGTTACGGATATGCTCATGGCCGGTGATCTGCATCAGCGCGCCGGAAATCGGTGAGCCGATGATATTGGCCACCGGAATGCCGACCAGGAACGCGGCGGTGATTTTGGCGCGCCAGCTGCCAGGGAACCAGTAGGTAAAGAACAGATAGATGCCGGGGGTAAAGCCGGCCTCTGCTACGCCGAGACAGAAGCGCGCAATGGCAAAGCTGACGGGGCCGCTGATGAACGCGGTCGCCATCGAAATCAACCCCCACGAAATCATGATGCGCGCGATCCAGATGCGCGCGCCCACTTTTTGCATGATCAGGTTGCTGGGAATCTCAAACAGGAAATAGCCGATAAAAAACATGCCTGCGCCGAAGCCAAACTGTTCGGCGGTGATGCCGAGATCGGCGTTCATGCCCAGCGCGGCAAAGCTGACGTTGGTGCGGTCAAGGTAGCTGACCACGTAACAGATAAAGATAAACGGCAGAATGCGACGAAAGGCTTTGGCGGCCGCCTGCTCACTGTCCTGGAAATCCTGTTCGCTGAGCGTTTCATGGCGGGGTGGCACCGCAGCCGGCTGAGCCGGCGCAGGGCTGGATGTTGAGTGCAGGGTCATAGTAATCTCCGGTGCGTTCGGATGACGCAGAGTTGTAGTCAGAGAAACGAGGTATCGATGGCCGGCAACGCGCGGCCTGGCGTGTTCTGGGTACAGGTCAGGATGCTGCCGCTGACCGATTCGGTGATAAACAGCTGGTTATAGTCGGCCCCGCCGAAGCACAGGTTGGTGGTGGAGCGACCCAGCGGACTGAGCAGAATCTCTTCCGGTTCAGCAAGATCGTTAAGACGCCAGACGCGCCCCAGGCCGGGATTGGCGATCAGCAGTTCGCCGCGCTGATTGATGGTCAGCCCGTCCGGCCCGCTGGGTCCGTGCGAGGTAAAGAACAGTCCAACTTTGCTCACCGAACCATCCGCCAGCAACGGCACGCGCCACACACAGTTGCCGCGCGTCATCGCCACGTAGAGGATTTTCTCATCCGGCGACAGAACCAGGCCGTTCGGGCTCGGGCAGTTATCCAGCAGCAGATCCAGCCGGCCATCCGGGCTGAGCCGATAGACGCGTCCGCTGGCATCGTGCAGCCCGGTCTGGCCCTGATCGGTGAAATAGAGATTGCCGCGGCTGTCGGGGGTTAAATCGTTGACGCCGCGAAAGCTTTCGCTGTTACGCCGCGTCAGCCACGGCGTGATAGTGGCGCTGCTGATTGACAGCTTCATCAGGCCGTTACGGTAATCGGTGATGATCAGCGTGTCCGGATCGGTCAGCTTCATGCCGTTGGGCTCACCGTCATACTGCACCACCAGCTCCCAGTTGCCGCTCATATCGACGCGAAAGATGCGGCCATAGGGAATATCGGTGACATACAGACAGCCGGAGGGATGCCACACCGGGCCTTCGAGAAAGGAGTCGGTAAGCTGGCCGCCGCGATTGGCGGCAGCCCAGACATTGCCGGCGTCCGGCCGGCGAAACGCTTCAGGCAGGCGCGAAAACAGCGTTAACTCGCGCACCTCCGGTACGGTGAGTACGGTCATGATACCGCCTCCTGCTCCTGCAGAACCTGTAACGCGTTGCGCGCGGCACCGGTGCCCATGCGCACGTAAGCATTGTCGCTCACGCCGCCAATGTGCGGCGTAATAATCACGTTGTTAAGCGACTGCCACAAATGCGGTGCATTCAGCGGCTCGCTGGTGAAGCTGTCCAGTCCGGCGGCACGCAGTGTGCCGTTTTGCAGCGCGGTCGCCACCGCCTGATCGTCAATCAGTCCGCCGCGCGCGGTGTTGACCAGAATCGCGCCAGGCTTAAAACGGGCGAGGGCGGCCGCGTTGATCATCTGGTGATTGCTGTCCGTCAGCGGACAGTGCAGCGACACCACATCGGCACGGCTGTACAGCTCATCCAGTGATTCAACCGCTTCACAGCCAGCCGGCAAGGTTTGCGCATAAGGATCGTAGGCCAGCACCTGCATACCGAAGGCCTGGCCAATGCGCGCCACGCGGCTGCCGATGGCACCCAGACCGACCAGGCCGAGTGTGCATCCTTCCAGCTCCAGCGATTTATGCTGCGCTTTATCCCAGTGTCCATCGCGCATCCGGCGGTCCAGCTGCGGCACGGATTTAGCACAGGCGAGGATCAGCGCCCAGGCATGCTCCGACACGGCAGCGGCATTGGCACCCACTGCCGCGCGGACCGCAATCTGGCGTTCCGCCGCTGCCTGCTGATCGATAACGTCAATACCGCTGCCGTGCTTGGAGATCACGCGCAGCGCCGGCGCGGCGTCCATGATGCGCCCGTTGATTTTGCCGTAGCGCACAATGATCGCCTGAGGATTATGGCGCTCACACAGCGCGATCAAATCGGCTTCCTGCGGCTGGCGTCCGGCATAAATCAGCTGATAGTCCTGCAGCAGCTCGACGGCTTCAGCAGCCAGGTCGCTGCCGGTGATGAGGATAGTTTTTACGTTGCTCATTACAGAGATTCTCCTTCTGCTAACATACCGGCCGCACGCAGGGCATCTTCCAGCCAGCCCGGACGCAAATCGCCCTGCTTAATACCCGCGATGCGGCGCGTTTCGGCGTCCAGCTTCTTCGCCGCCAGGGCAATGATGCGTTCCACATCCTGTTTAGCGATCACCACCACGCCATCGGCATCGCCGACCACTAAGTCGCCCGGCTCAATCGACGCACCGGCCACCGACACCGGATGGTTCACGCGTCCGGGAATACTTTTGGTGGGGCCGCTCGGGTTGAGGCCGGCCGCAAACACC
The DNA here is from genome assembly GCA_039593635.1 of Enterobacterales bacterium. Taxonomy (GTDB): domain Bacteria; phylum Pseudomonadota; class Gammaproteobacteria; order Enterobacterales; family Enterobacteriaceae; genus Enterobacter. Next base: position 389,643 of record JBCNOW010000001.1, on the reverse strand, counting down.
GGATAGCTGCCCTGCGCGAGGGCGTCAGCATCACGCACCGCGCCATCAATGATGATGCCGGCGATGCCGGACGCTTCGGCCTGGGTTGCCATGATTTCACCCAGCAGCGCGCAACTGATGTCGCCTTTGCCGTCTACCACCAGCACATCACCCGGCTGGGCGATAGCCAGCGCCGCGTGAATCGCCAGGTTATCGCCCGGACGGACTTCCACCGTGATGGCCGGCCCGGCGACTTTCATCTGCGGCGACAGCGGCTTAACGCGGCCATGCAGGGTGCCGCGACGACCGGCGACATCGGCCAGAATCGCGGCCTGGAATGCGGCGGCCTGGCTGACGGACAGAGCGCTGACGCGCTCAATGTTGCGGTTGATCAGGTTATTTGCAGAGACAGACATAATTCACCTCGGGGTTTGTTTTACCTGGTACAACAATGTTGTACAATATAAAACAACTATATCGACGATCTGACGCCGCATGCCAGTGTTACGAAGGTGTTTGTGATGTAAACACGATGTGACTCACAGTTTTCAGGTACACTCAGGACGGCACAAATCAGGAGGAAAAAATGGGAAATGAAGGCGTTAATGCGGTGGAGAAGGCGTTGTCCCTGCTGGATTGTTTTAAGCCGGGCGAAGAGAGCCTGTCGCTGACTGCGCTGTCGCAGCTTTCCGGCTATCACAAAACCACTGTCTATCGTCTGATGAACTCGCTGGAAAGGATGGGCTATGTGGTGCGCAGTGACAGCGGGGTCTACACGCTCGGCCCGCGTCTGTTATACCTCGGCAAGCTTTATGAGCAATCCTTCCATCTGGCCAGCGTGGTGCAGCCGGAATTGCAGGCGCTGGCAACGGCGACTAACGAGAGCGCCAGCTGGTACGTACTGGATAACGGCCAGCGTCTGTGCCTGTTTCGTGCTGAATCGTCTGATGGCCTGCGTCATACGCGCCTGCCGGGGACGATTTTTCCGCTCGATAACTCAGCCATCAGTAAGGTGCTGCGTTTCTGGGGCATGAATGAAAATCTCTTCGATGCGCTGCCGTCGCTGCCGATATTTAGTTCGGGCGCGCGCGATCCGCACATCGCGGCCTTTGCCGTACCGGTATTCGCCGAAAATGACCGGCTGACCGCTGCGCTGGCGCTGACCGGCCCGGTTTCGCGTCTGACGCTGAATCGCAAAGATGAAGAGTTAGGCGTGTTGATGCGCGAAGCCGCTGCACGCCTGTCAGCCAAACTGGGCGCGCGCAAAGCATTTTGTGATGCGGTTTATGCGGCTAAATAAGGCTGCGCATTAATCACTCATCGGCGGGCCAGCAGGCCTGCCGCACTCCTTCGGATTTTTTAAAGCAACACCTCAGTTAATGCTGTTTTCCCTGCTGCGCTAAGCCCGGTATACCTTGCGGAAACCAATTAAACGCTGGCAGGCATCATGAGCACCCATACCCGCATTCGCATGTTCAACACCAAGGACACCTACCCCAACCAGTCCCTGGACAACGATCTCTGCCAGGCCGTGCGCGCCGGCAACACGGTGTACGTGCGCGGCCAGGTCGGCACCGACTTCGACGGCAACCTGGTCGGCCTCGGCGACCCGCGCGCCCAGGCCGAGCAGGCGATGAAGAACGTCAAGCAACTGCTGGAGGAAGCCGGCAGCGACCTCTCGCACATCGTCAAGACCACCACCTACCTGATCGATCCGCGCTACCGCGAGCCGGTCTATCGCGAGGTCGGCAAGTGGCTCAAAGGCGTGTTCCCGATCTCCACCGGCCTGGTGGTCTCGGCCCTCGGCCAGCCGCAGTGGCTGATGGAGATTGACGTGATCGCGGTGATTCCCGACGACTGGCAGCAATGAGGAGGCGCGCGCCATGACCTTTTCCATCGTCGGCCGCTGCGCCGAAACCGGCCAGCTGGGCATCGCCATCAGCTCGTCGAGCATCGCCGTCGGCGCCCGCTGTCCCTGGCTGCGCGCCGGCATCGGCGCGGTGGCCACGCAGAACATCACCCTGCCGGCGCTCGGCCCGCAGATCCTCGACCGCCTCGACCAGGGCCTGGCCCCTGGCGAAGCCAGGCGCTGAGCAGCAACGGCTATGGCCAGTATCGCCAGGTCACGGTGATCGACCAGCACGGCCGCACCGCGTTGTTCACCGGCCGCGAGGCGCTCGGCGTCCACCATGCGCGGGCCGGCGAACAATGCGTGGCGGCCGGCAACCTGCTGGCCGCGCCGGAAGTGATCGAGGCGATGGTGGATGCCTTCGAGAACGCCGAAGGCCTGCTCGCCGAGCGCCTGCTGGCGGCGATGCGTGCCGCGCTGGCCGCTGGTGGCGAAGCCGGGCCGGTGCATTCGGCGGCGCTGTCGGTGGTCGGCGACCTGCTCTGGCCGGTGGTCGACCTGCGCGTCGACTGGGCCGAGCACGACCCCATCGGCCAGCTCGAGCGACTGTGGCTCGCCTACAAGCCGCAGATGCAGGACTATGTGACCCGCGCCCTCGACCCGACCCGTGCGCCGAGCTACGGCGTGCCCGGCGACGAGTGAGCGGGTCGTTCCCTTCCTCGACGGCGCAGCGCGAGACCTGCGCCCTGGAGCCCGACATGCCCGGCAGCCGCGACATCCTCGCCGACCTGGTGGCCTTCGACACCGTCAGCCGCGAGTCCAACCTGGCGCTGATCGACTACGTCCGCGACTACCTGGCGGGTTTCGGCGTCGACAGCGAACTGTTCTTCGACGCCGACGGCCGCAAGGCCAATCTCTATGCCACCATCGGCCCCAGCGACCGTGGCGGCGTGTGCCTTTCCGGGCACACCGACGTGGTGCCGGCGGACGGCCAGGCCTGGAGGGTGCCGCCGTTCGGGCTCACCGAGCGCGATGGCCGCCTCTACGGGCGTGGCACGGCGGACATGAAGGGCTACCTGGCCTGCGTGCTGGCGGCCGTCCCGGCGTTCCTCGCCCCGCCGCTGCGCCTGCCGGTGCACCTGGCGTTCTCCTACGACGAGGAAGTCGGCTGCCTGGGCGTGCGTTCGCTGCTCGCGGCGCTGGAGCGGCGTCCGCACAAGCCGTTGCTGTGCATCATCGGCGAGCCCACCGAACTGAAGCCGGTGCTCGGCCACAAGGGCAAGCTGGCCATGCGCTGCGAGGTGCACGGCGCGGCCTGCCATTCGGCCTACGCGCCGCAGGGCGTGAATGCCATCGAATACGCCGCGAAGCTGATCGGTCGCCTCGGCGAGATCGGCGAGCGCCTGGCGGCGCCGGAGCGCCACGACCGGCGTTTCGACCCGCCCTACTCGACGGTGCAGACCGGAGTGATCCAGGGCGGCCGGGCGCTGAACATCGTGCCCGCCGAGTGCCGCTTCGACTTCGAGGTCCGCGCGCTGCCGGCGGACGACCCGCGGCAGGTCGCCGAGGAACTCCGCGACTATGCCGAAAGCGAACTGCTGCCGCGGATGCGCGCGGTGGAGCGAAGTACCGATATCCGCTTCACGCCGCTATCGGCCTATCCCGGCCTGCTCACCGCAGACGACAGCCAGGCGGCGGAGCTGATCGGCCTGCTCAGCGGTTCGACGGATTTCTCCACCGTGGCCTTCGGCACCGAGGGCGGGCTGTTCCACCAGGCCGGTATCCCGGCGGTGGTCTGCGGTCCCGGCAGCATGGACCAGGGCCACAAGCCGGACGAATTTATCACCCTCGCACAGCTGGAGGCCTGCGACAGCCTGCTACGTCGTCTGGCGACCTGGATGTGCCGAAATGCAACGTTGCCGCCGACGAGCCACCGCACCGTAAAAACCCCCCCCCCCCCCCCCCCCCCTATTCCCCCCCCCTTTCACTCTTTTATTTTTTCAAAAACCAACCTCAGAAAACACAAACCCCGCGATGCACGCTTAAGCCGTATGCTGGTGGACAGTATTTGATAGCCCCGAATCTGGAGATTCCATGGTCAGTGCAGAAGTAACCCCATTCCCGCAGCCCGACACGCTGTCCCCGGCACCGCAAAACGCCAACGTGGCCGTACGGCTGGATGGCGTACTGAAACGCTTTGGCGACGCCATCGCCCTACATAAAATTTCCCTGATGATTGAAGAAGGGGAATTTATTACGCTGCTCGGCCCTTCCGGCTGCGGTAAAACCACGCTGCTGAATCTGATGGCGGGTTTCGCCGAAGCGGATGGCGGCGAGATCTTTATTGATGGCGATCTGGTGACCGATATCCCGCCCTGGCAGCGCGAAATCGGCATTGTGTTTCAGAACTACGCGCTGTTTCCGCATATGACGGTCGAGAAGAATGTCGGTTACGGTCTGCGTATGCGCGGTGTGCCCAAAGCCGAGATTGCTGAACGCGTTGAGCAGGCGCTGGCGCTGGTGAAGCTTGCTGGTTACGGCCACCGTAAGCCACGTGAACTGTCTGGTGGCCAGCAGCAGCGTGTGGCGCTGGCCCGCGCGCTGGTCATTCGCCCCAAAGTGTTGCTGCTGGATGAGCCTTTCTCCGCGCTGGATAAAAACCTGCGCCTGTCAATGCAGGTTGAGTTGAAAGCGATTCAGCGCAAACTTGGCGTGACCACCGTCTTCGTGACGCACGATCAGGGCGAAGCGCTGAGCATGAGCGATCGTGTGGTGGTGATGTCGGCCGGCCATGTACGCCAGATCGGCCCACCGGATGAGATTTATCGCCGTCCGCAGGATCCGTTTGTTGCGGGCTTTGTCGGTGATGTGAACATTCTGCCGGGGCGCTACGCCGGTCGCGATGGCGATGCAATACTCGATCTGGGCGGTAATGTGCTGCGTCTGCCAGCAGAGCGCGTTCATGCCACGATTGGCGAGCGCCTTGATGTCTACGTCCGTCCGGAAAATATTCAACTGGCCGCGCTTGGCCCGCATTCACTGTTTAGCGCCACGGTTATCGCCCATGTCTTTCAGGGCGATCATGTTGATGTCCATCTTGATGTGCCGGCACTGGGCAACGCCGCGCTGTTTGCCCGCCAGTCCGGCCTGAATTCGCTGACGCGCTGGCCAGTCGGTAGTCTGGTTGGCGTGAGTGTCGATGACGAAGGCGTGTGCGCCTTTAGCACGGCAAACCAGGGGTAAGCCGCGATGATACCTGAAATGATGAATGCCGTGATTGCGTGCCGCCCGGGAGGCCCTGAGGTATTAGAGCGCGTACAGCGCCCTGTCCCGCTGCCTGGCGCCGGTGAGGTGCTGATTCGTGTTGCCAGTGCGGGGGTCAATCGCCCCGATATCCTGCAGCGCAACGGTATGCCGCTGCCGCCAGGGGTAACCGATGTGCTGGGGCTGGAAGTCTCCGGCACCGTGGTAGCGCTGGGCGCGGGCGTTGAATTCCCCGCGGTGGGCTCGCCGGTCATGGCGCTGCTCAATGGCGGCGGTTATGCGGACTACTGCGTAGCGCGCGCTGAACTCTGTTTATCCGTGCCAGAAACGCTGCCGCTCGCGCAGGCCGCAGGCGTGCCGGAAGCAGCATTTACCGTGTGGCATAACCTGTTTGAACTGGGGCGTTTGCAGCCGGGCGAAACCGTACTGATTCACGGTGCGGCGAGCGGCGTTGGCACCTTTGCTATTCAGTGTGCGCAGGCATGCGGGGCGCGAGTGATTGCGACGGCTGGCGGGAGTGAAAAGATTGCGGCGCTGCGACAACTCGGTGTATGGCTCGCCATCAACCGCCATAGCGAAGATTTCGTCGCCGTCGTGCTTGCCGCAACCGAAGGACGCGGTGTCGATGTGGTGCTGGATAATGTCGGTGGCGATTACGTGGCGCGCAACCTGAGCGTGTTAGCGCCGGGCGGACGTCATGTCAGTCTTTCATTTATGCAGGGTGCGAAGATTGAACTCGATCTGCAACTGGTGATGCGCAAAGGGCTGAGCCTCACCTCTTCTACCCTGCGCCCCAAAAGCGTGGCCGAGAAAATGCGGCTGGCGCAGTGCATCAGCAAACATCTGTTGCCGCTGATCGCCGCAGGCAAAGTCGCGCCGACGCTGTATCAAACCTTGCCGTTAGCGCAAGCCGCCGACGCCCATCGTATCCTTGAAGCCAACGCCAACATCGGCAAAGTGCTGCTGCAGGTGGCGTCATGATGCAACTCTTTTTTGCCACCACGTCCGCTTATGTACGCAAAGTGATGGTATGCGCAAGCGTACTGGGTCTTGCTGATGAGATAGAACGGCTGGATTCTGCCGCCCATCCGATCGAACGTGACGAACGTATTGCCGTGTTTAATCCTCTGGCAAAAGTACCGGCGCTGCGCACCGAAAACGGGCTCTGTCTTTATGACAGCCGGGTCATCTGCGAATACCTCAACGCGCGGGCCAGGGGCGATTTATACCCGGCACAAGGCGATGCGCGCTGGAGAAGTCTGGCACGCCAGGCGCTGGGCGACGGGATGATCGATGCCGCATTACTGGCGCGCTACGAATTCAGTGCGCGTCCACCGGAGAAACAGTGGCAGAACTGGGCTGACGCACAGTTGAAAAAAGTCGCCGCCGCACTGGCAGAGATCGAAGGCCAGGTCAGCAGTTTCAGCGCTCATCCCAACGATATCGGGCTGATTGCCATTGGCTGTGCGCTCGGTTATCTCGACTTCCGCTTTGCCGGGCTCAACTGGCGCGCTGGCCACCCGCTTACCGCCGCCTGGTTCGCCCTCTTCGATGCGCATCCGGCAATGGCCGCGACGCGTCCGTATTAATCAGGAGTGTGCATGTCACAGCAGATCTATTTTCTCAATGGGCCGAACGCCAACTTGTATGGGCTGGATAAAAACGGCACCTACGGCAGCGAAAGCTTTGTCAGCATCGAAGCGCGCTGTCAGCGCCGCGCCGCGTCACACGGTGTGATATTGCATTTCCGCCAGAGCAACCATGAAGGTGTGCTGGTTGACTGGATTCAGGAGGCGCGTCAGAACGCAGTGGGATTAATTATCAACGCGGCGGGCTTGACCTACAGTTCGGTACCCATTCTTGATGCGTTACTGATGTTTGATGGTCCAATCATTGAAACGCATATGAGCAACATCTGGAAGCGCGAGCCGTTCCGCCATCACTCTCTGGTGTCGAAAGCGGCAACCGGTGTGATTGCCGGGCTGGGTGCAGTCGGTTACGAGCTGGCGATCGATGCGGTGGTCAACCTGGTGGGAACGCGCGCTGCATGAGTACATTAGTGTTTTACAGCGAATTCGACAGCTTCGAAGAGTGGTCCCATTTACTTGCCCCACATTTGCCCGGCGTGACAATTTGCCGCGCCGAAACGGTGCAAAACCCCGATGAGGTGCACTATGCGCTGGCATGGAAGCCGCCTCATGGCTTCTTTGCGCCGTACCGCAATCTCAAACTGTTGGTGAATCTTGGCGCGGGCGTTGATTCGCTGGTGGGACGCGACGATCTGCCGGATATTCCGATAATTCGTCTCTCCGATCCTGATATGGCGCGCATGATGGCCGGTTACGTGCTGTTTGCCGTGCTGCGCTACGCGCGCGATATCCCGGCCTTTGAACGCGCGCAGCGTGAACAGCGCTGGCATTACCTGCATCCACGCAAACCTTCCGACATCCGGGTCGGTGTGCTGGGCCTGGGAGAGTTGGGCGCATATACGGCACGGGAACTGGTACGACAGGGGTTCGACGTGCGCGGCTGGTCGCGTTCGCCAAAAGCGATGACGGGTATGAAGTGCAGCAGTGGGCTGGCGTCGCTGAATGATTTTCTCAGCCAGAGCGACATTCTGGTGGTCATGCTGCCACTTACACCGCAAACCCACGGCTTGCTGGATGCGCAGCGGCTGTCGCGGCTGCCGCCGGGCGGGGCGCTCATTAATGTTTCGCGCGGGGCGATTGTCGATCAGGCGGCGCTGACCGCGGCGCTGCGCGCAGGGCAGATCGCTGAAGCTACGCTGGATGTGTTTGACCGCGAACCGCTGCCTTCCTGCGATCCGCTGTGGCGGATGGACAACGTGCTGATCACGCCGCATCTGGCCTCGGTCGCCATCCCTGCCAGCGCCGCACAGCAGGTGGCAGAAAACATCCAGCGCGCCGCACGCGGTGAATCGGTGACCAATCAGGTGTTCCCGGAGCGCGGGTATTAACGGAAAACCACGCAATTTATGGCGCAATGTCTGGCAGCCATGCTGCCGACATTGCTGTACGCGTTAAATTGCGCTGCCAGGCATCAGTCACGCCACCCGCACCACCTGCGGATCGAAATAGCTTGGTGCTGCCATGCCAGGAATATACTGGTCGGAGATAAAAACGCGGCAGCGCTCAGCGAAGGCGTTAACCACCATGGAGTGCTGGGTGTGGGCGGCGGTCGCATAACCGAGTTGCATCGCCCTGTTGGTCCCCGCCAGCCGTACGCGAATCAGGCGTTTGCCATCCTGGGAGAGATGCGCTTTCGGCCGCACGTTGGCGATACCAAACCCCACGCCGTTCGCCACCATCGCACGCACCACTTCCATATTGCTGGAGCGCATTACCACATTCGGCGTCACGCCCGCCTCGCTAAACAGGCCAAGGAAGTATTCACGGCTCCACGGCATATCCAGCAACACCATCGGCATCGTCGCCAGATCCTGAATGGTCACCGCCGATTGCGTCGCCAGCGGATGATGTTCACCCACCATCACATACGGTGGCAACTGTGCCAGCGATGTAAATGCGATGTCGCTGGCGGGGACTAAATCGTAGGTCAGCGCGATATCAATATCGGCGGTGCGTAACTGTTTCAGCAACTGTTCATGGTTGCCTTCGACAAGCGTAATACGCACACCGGGAAACGCGCGGCCAAAGCCGAACACCAGTTCGGGGGTCAGCATGGGCGCCAGCGTATCCAGACAGCCCACGCGCAGCGGGCCGCGTACATTGTTCATGGATTCCGACGCGATAGTATAGAGGTTCAACATCTGCTCCAGAATGAGCTTCGCCTCTTTCAGAACCTGATGACCGATCGCCGTGAGCGAAACGCCCTGCGCGTGATGGCGCACAAAAAGCTGTACGCCCAGTTCAGATTCGATATGGGTGATAGCAGCAGAGATCGACGGCGACGAAACGTGGATACGTTCTGAAGCGCCAATAATGCTGCCAGCCTCTCCGGAGGCGACAAAATATTCCAGCTGACGCTGGGTAATGCGACTGAGCATGCAGGTTCTCCTGAGATCGCCGACGCGATCATGTCGCGTCAGTCATTCTAATAGTGCTTATTTTCATGCATTTATCATGCCAAACGCTAAATAACAGCATAATTCCCTGGTTTTGTTGTGCCCCCATTCCTTCAGCCTTATCACTGGTTAAGAAAATCCGTTGCAAAGCAGTGCCTTTTTTAGCGTCAGAAATCCTGATGCAACGACGAGGAAAAGGCTGTTTTACGGAATCAACTCGCAACGTCATTATCGATTTCACACCAGGGAACACCGTTTGCACCGTTTCGGCGCATCAGGTGGTTCAGATTGCTACAACAGCCATTTCATAACTGGGGATGAGAATATGTTGCGTAAGATTTGTGCCTTAACGTTGTTGACCACGGGCGTGCTCAGCGCAGGCAATGCGATGGCCGCTGACAAGCTGATTGTCAGCACCTGGGGCGGCGGTTTTAAAGATCTGATCGATGAAACCATTGCCAAAGAGTTCACCAAAGAGACCGGCGTAGAAGTGCAATTTGTCACCGGCGGCACCATTGATCGCCTCAACAAAGCCAAGCTGGCGGGCGGTTCACCTGAAACTGACGTGACCTTTACCACCGCGCATGTGGGCTATCTGTACGCCAACTCAGGCCTGTTTGAAAAACTCGATATGAGCAAAATCCCGAACGCAGCCAACCTGGTGCAACAGGCGAAAGTCAGCCCTTATCACCTCGGCGTGTGGGGCTACGTTTACACCATCGGCTATCGCCCGGACCTGGTGCCCAAAGGGGAAACCTTTACCAGCTGGAACGATCTGTGGAAGCCCGAGCTGAAAGGCACGCTGGCGCTGCCGGACTGGGACCCGAGCCATATCATTGCGGTGGCCGCCAAACTCTCCGGCACCGATGCGGCGCACTGGCAGCAAGGCCAGGCGAAGCTGAAAGCGCTGATCCCGAATATCAAATCTTTCTATACCGATGATGCCAACAGCCAGCAATTGATCTCCACTGGCGAAACCCCGGTACAGGTGATGCTGTCGATGAACGCCTACAACATGATGGCTGAAGGGGTGGACGTCAAACTGGCGATCCCCAAAGAGGGGGCGATTTTGGGCGTCGATACCATTGGTATCAACAAAGGCACCAAACATAGCGATCTTGCATATAAGTTCATGAATATTGCCCTGAAGCCCGAAATTCAGGAGCAAGTGGCAAAGATTTATCACGGCAGCCCAACGGTAACCAACGCGCATATCGATCCTGAACTGGCGAAACTGCCGGGCATGCTCACCACGCCTGCGCAGTGGAATGCCACCATCAATACCGATCCGCAGCTGCGTGCCGAGAAAACCGCAGAGTGGCGTCAGTGGTTCTCTGAAAACATCATGTCTCATTGATTTATCGGGCGGCTTGCGGGCCGCCCGGGTTCTACCGGCAGCACATTACTCAGGCAGCAAGGTCTATGACGAGAAAACCAACATTTTTACCCTGGTTCATAATCCCCGCGACGCTCGCCGCAGTCGGACTGGTTGTCGCGATGTTCGCGGTGATGCAGTTCAGCGTGCGCACTTATATTCCCGGTTCGCTCGACGTGGGCGGATTTACGCTGGCGAACTTCAAAGGCCTGTTCAAAAGCATCTATGCCGATGCGTTTATTAACACCGTCATACTGAGCGCGAAAACCGCTATTTTTGGCCTGCTGATGAGTTATCCGCTGGCGTATGCGCTGGTGCGCACCCGTACTACGTGGATCAAATCCGCGATTTTGATTATTGCGATTACGCCGATGTTTCTCGGCGAAGTGGTACGCACCTATTCCTGGATTATCGTGCTGGGTAACAGCGGCTTCCTGAATAGTCTGCTGCTGGCGCTGGGCGTTATCTCCACGCCGATTCAGTTTATGTTTACGCAAACCGGCGTGGTGCTGGCGCTGGTGCACGTTACCATGCCCATCATGGTGCTGATGCTGGCGACCGCCCTGTCGCACATCAACCCGGATTATGAGAAAGCCGCCGCCAGCCTGGGCGCAGGGCCGATCCGCACCTTGCTGACCGTGACGATTCCCCTCTCAATTCCCGGCATTGTCTCCAGCCTCACTACCGCGTTTGCCTGGACCTTTAGCGCCTTTGCCACACCGCAACTTATTGGCGGCGGACGCGTCAGCACCGTGGCGACCCTGGTCTATCAGCTGGGTTTCTCGTCGATGAACTTCCCGTTTGCTGCCGCGCTGAGCATCGCCGGTTTGATCCTGACCATCCTGCTGTTGCTGGCGCTCAAACGCATGACCCGATTCCTGCGCACGATGGGAGAGCATTGATATGACCCGTTCGCTCAACGACAAACTGACTGTACTGGCGGGCCGCCTGCTGGTTGCCGCTATTCTGCTCTTCGTGATGCTGCCGACTATCGTGGTATTGATCTCCTCGTTCAGCAGTACCGCCGTGTTGTTCTTTCCGCCGAAAGGCTGGTCGCTGCGCTGGTTCGAGCGCGCGGTGAATTACGATGATTTCCGTCACGGCTTCTACTCCGGGTTAATTGTTACCGCATGGGCATCATCACTGACGGTGATCATCGGCACCACGCTGGCGATTGCTATCGAACGCTATTCGTTTCCCTGCAAGCAGGTGCTGGAAGGGATTTTGCTGTCACCGCTGTTTATCCCGCACTTCACCATTGGCCTGGGCCTGCTGATGCTGGTGTCGCAACTCAACCTGGGGCGCGGTTATCCGCTGGTGATTTTCTGCCACATCGTGCTGGTCCTGCCGTTTGTACTGCGCAGCGTTTATGTGTCGATAAAAAACCTTGAACAGCGCATTGAACTGGCGGCGGCAAGCCTTGGCGCATCGCCGTTACGCGTGGTGTGGACCATCACCGTGCCGCTGATTTTGCCGGGCCTGTTTGGCGGCTGGCTGTTTGCCGCGATCCTCTCGTTTAACGAATTTACCGCGTCGTTGTTTATTACTACCCAGGCAACACAGACCTTACCGGTGGCAATGTACAACTATGTGCGTGAATTTGCTGACCCAACACTGGCAGCCCTGTCGGTCATTTATATTGCCGTCACCGCCACGTTATTAATTATCGCCAATAAGTTTTTAGGCCTGGGGAAAATATTGAATATTGAGACCAGACATTAATTAACCGTGAATGAAGGCGCACTGGATTTTCCCGTGCGCTGCCTTTAAGACGCCTGATTATCATTAATACGACACCCGATTACGCTTCGCGATAAAATTATCGAGGGTCGCCTGAATTTAGGAATTCAACATGTCAGTAGAAAAAATTAATACCGTCATTGTCGGCGCTGGTCAGGCCGGTATTGCCATGAGCGAACATCTGGCATTGATGGGCGTGCCTCACGTCGTACTGGAACGTAGCCGCATCGCTGAACGCTGGCGCTCGGAACGTTGGGATTCGCTGGTGGCAAACGGTCCTGCGTGGCACGACCGCTTCCCGTCGCTGAAATTCGACAATATTTCCCAGGAAGCTTTTCCGCCGAAAGAGCGCATGGCGCAATATTTTGAAGAGTATGCCAGCATGATTAACGCTCCCGTACGGACCGGCGTTGACGTGCATCAGGTTGTGCGCCTGGCAGGGCGCAGCGGCTTTAAAGTGGTGACCTCCGCCGGTGAATTTGAGGCCGCGAATGTGGTGGCCGCCACCGGCCCGTTTCAGAAACCCTCATTCCCGCAGATCGTGCCAGAAAGCGCAGGCGTGCAGCAGATTCACTCTTCGGTCTACAAAAATCCGCAGCAGTTGCCCGCAGGCGGCGTGCTGGTGGTGGGTGCTGGCGCTTCTGGTACACAAATTGCCGAAGAGCTGCGTAAAGCGGGTCGGGACGTTTATCTGTCGGTTGGCGAACATTATCGCCCGCCGCGCGCCTACCGCGACCGCGATTACTGCTGGTGGCTCGGCGCGCTGGGTCTGTGGGATGAAGTGAAAATAAAACCGAAGAAAGAGCACGTTGCCTTTGCGGTAAGCGGTTATGAAGGCGGTAAAACCGTGGATTTCCGTCGTCTGGCGCATATGGGCATTACGCTGGTAGGCATCACCCAAAGCTGGGATAACGGCGTCCTGAGCTTTGCCGCCGGGCTGGCGGAGAATATCGCCGCGGGCGATAACGCCTACTTCGACGTGCTGCGCGATGCCGATGCTTATATCGAACGCAACGGGCTGGATCTGCCGCCCGAGCCGCAGGCGTGGGAACTGCTGCCGGATCCGCAATGCCTGCTCAATCCGCTGGCGCAATTAGATATTGCCGCAGCGGGTATTACCACCATTATCTGGGCGACGGGGTTTAAATTTGATTTTAGCTGGCTGCAGGTGGATGCCTTCGACGAAAAGGGCCTGCCGTTCCATAAACGCGGTATTTCCGCCGAGCGCGGTATTTATTTTCTCGGCCTGCCCAATTTGGTAAACCGTGCCTCATCGTTTATTTACGGTGTGTGGCACGACGCGAAATATATTGCCGACCACATCGCGCTGCAAAATGCCTATTCGGATTACGTAAAGTCGTAATTATTTTCCAGGTGCGCATGAATGCGCACCCTACGAAGAAAGTTCACCCTTAAATTGTATCATGTAGGGTCGCTATTAATAGCGACCCGCTATAGCGACTGAATCGTATTTATTCTGATTCTGCAGGTGGATGAGGCAATCGGGAAGATGACGTATAGCTTTGATAGAGCGCTTTGATATCGGGATCGTCAACCGCACCGTAGTAAATGTCTTCTTTATCTAAACCGTCCAACCCTTTTATGCCACTAATCATTGCCGGCCATTCGCTTCGACTGGCAATATCAACAACGCAGGGGAGTAAATAGTTATCCAGATGGCCTTTAGCGGGTTCACGAATCTCAGCGCTGAGTGCGCTAAGATACGCATCTTTTTTGGTTTTTGCCCATTCAATGGCAAAGCCAGCACGGTAGGTCATTTCCATAAATAGCAACAGCAACGTTCGACCATTACCATCCAGAAAAGGATGGGCAAAAGCCAGTTGTCCCATAACCTCACCCGGTTTTTTTCTGAACCGCGATGAGTCGCTGGCAAGGCGCAGAGCATAATCAACGGCGAGCTGAATCGAGTGGGGCTGCTCAAACATGGTAAAATGAGCATCTTCTGGCATGCCTTTAAAAACAGCAAGATGAGGTACTAACTCGTTGCGATCTTTACCCGCCCAGGGATAAAAGTCAGAAAACAGAATTTTATGAACTGACAAAAAAGTGCTGTAAGTGATTGCAGGTTGAAGTGCCAGGAAATGAAGCGCATCTTCGACGCTCGATTCAAAGGCCAGATGCTCAGCTTTTTTTACCTCATCCGCATCTTTAAGCCCCAACGCGTTTCTCAGGTAGCCAGAAGTAGAAAAATCGCTGAAAGGATCAAACGTCATGCGCTGAAGTTCTGCTTGTGCTCACGTTTTTCCTGCAAATAAGAACCCTGAAGCTTCAGCGTTTCTGCTTTAGTCAGTACACCTTTTCTTTTGAGATTAACCAGCAATTGTTCAACGTAATCCAGTTCTACTCTGTCGCCTGCCAGATGAGTAATCGCAGCAGCCATCAGGCTGACACCGTCACGCTCTGCGGTGATATGGTTAGCCTTCGCTAAATTCTGGATCTGGCTGGCAATACTCAGAGATGCATTTCTGCTCATAATTAATCTCCCGTCAGAAGTTCAATTTTAGCACGCTGCATCGTCAAAGTCAGTGGGAAGAGTCGCTGAACCACAGGGCATCTCTCAGCGGTAACACTGGTGAAGTCTGACATAGCAATCGTCAGATTCCAGACAAAAAAATGCCGGTGGGCGATTGCTCGCGCACCGGCATCGGTTCGATTGACTCAGCGATGGCCTATTACAGCGCCATATCCTGCTTCGCGGACTCTTCGCGCGGTTTGGCCTGCGCAGGTGCCGACTGCTGATCGTCCATGTTAATCACTGGCGGTTTGGTCAGCTGCAGCACGGATGCGGTATTATCCCATACCTGCTGGGTCAGCGCGGTGTTGCCGTTCAGCTTCTGGCCGAAGCTTGGCACGATAGCGCGGATCTTCTGCTGCCACTCCGGTGACGCGAACTGCTGTGGGAACAGCTTCTGCATCACGTTCAGGGTGATCGGTGCCGCGGTAGATGCACCCGGTGAAGCACCCAGCAGGGCCGCCACGGTTTTCTGCTGATCGGTCACGATTTCGGTACCCAGCTTCAGCACGCCGCCTTTCTCAGCATCTTTCTTGATGATCTGCACACGCTGGCCGGCCTGAATCAGTTTCCAGTCCTCTTTACGCGCGTTCGGGTAGTACTCTTTCAGCGCGGCAAAACGGTCGTCATCGTTCAGCATCACCTGACCAATCAGGTATTTCACCAGGTCAAAGTTATCGATGCCCACGTGCGTCATCGGCATGAAGTTGCTGGTGGTGGTGGCGCTCAGCAGATCGAACAGCGAACCGTTCTTCAGGTATTTGGTCGAGAACGTGGCAAACGGCCCAAACAGCACCACTTTTTTACCGTCGAGGTTACGGGCATCGATGTGCGGTACCGACATTGGCGGTGCGCCTACGGAAGCCTGACCATATACTTTCTGCAGGTGACGGCTGGTGATTTCCGGGTTTTCGGTCATCAGGAACGAACCGCCCACCGGGAAACCGCCGTAGTTATCGGCTTCAGGAATACCGGTTTTCTGCAACAGCTTGATCGCCGCACCGCCCGCGCCGATGAATACGTATTTCGCATCCACTTCACGGTTTGCGCCGCTCTTCACGTCTTTGATGGTGACGTGCCAGGAGTTGTCGCTGTTGCGTTTGAAATCGGTGACTTCAGAGGAGGTTTCCAGCTTGAAGTTCTGATCTTTCTGCAGGCTGCCGATCAGCTGACGGGTAATTTCCCCGTAGTTCACATCGGTACCCACCGGCGTCCAGGTGGCGGCCACTTTCTGATTTGGATCGCGACCTTCCATCACCAGCGGTGCCCACTGCTCGATCTGCTTGTGATCGGTAGAGAACTTCATGCCCTGGAACAGGGTCGTTTTCTGCAGCGCCGCATAGCGTTTGGTCAGGTATTCGACATTTTTGTCGCCCCAGACAAAGCTCATGTGCGGGGTGGAGTTGATGAACGAACGCGGATCGTGCAGCACGCCACGCTGTACCTGGCTGGTCAGGAACTGGCGGGTAATCATGAACGATTCATTGATTTCCAGCGCCTTGCTCACATCGATGGAACCGTCTGCACGCTCTGGCGTGTAGTTCAGCTCCATGTTGGCAGAGTGGCCAGTACCGGCGTTATTCCAGCCGTTGGAGGATTCCAGCGCGACGCCGTCGAGACGCTCAACCATCAGTTGTTTCCAGCCCGGTTGCAGCTCCTGCAGCCAGGTACCGAGCGAGGCGCTCATGATACCGCCGCCAATCAGCAGCACGTCGGTTTTTTCTGGTGCGTTCTCAGCGTGAACCGCTGAAGAGACAAGCAGTGCCGTCAGCGAAAGCGCGGACACAAGTTTTTTGGTCTGAGTCATGCCAGTCCTGTTTATTCTTTGCAGATGAACGTTAAAAATTCGGTTGGCAAATTAAAAGATTGTTACGAAAAGATTAACTTGTTTTTAGTTAATTAACTATTGATGGCAATTAATTAACTTTCATAAAAGCGGGATGGCGAAATAAGCGGCAGGAATACAGCAGCAATGCGGGAAAAAGCAACAATATATCCGCTAACGGAGCGCGGTTATTATTTATAACGACGGGCACGACTTAGGTCAAATTAAATCCGCTGCAGCGATGACAAATCATGCACTATCACTGCACGGAGCGTGTTGATGATCTGACGCCGAATGGGTTTACCCTAAGGTCTCTGATGACTTGTTTAACTTTCGCGTGGACATGAGCATGGCGGGCAAAACCCTGTATGAAAAGCTGATCGAACAGCATGTGGTACGTCACCTGGACGATGAGGGGCACGTGCTGCTCTATATCGACCGGTCAATCCTCAATGAATACACCAGCCCGCAGGCGTTTAGCGGTCTGCGCGACCGGTCGCGTCGCGTGCGTCATCCGGCCACTATTCTACTCAACGTCGACCACGTGAACCCGACGCGGCCAGTGCGCGATGCGGCGATGACCGACGCTGGCGGTCAGCTGCAGGTCGATTACTTCCGCAAAAATGCGGAGCACTTTGGCATCGAGCTGTTTGACGTGCTCGATCCGCGACAGGGCATTGAACATGTGGTGGCGCACGAGCAGGGGCTGGTGATGCCAGGCATGGTGATTGCCGCCGGCGACAGCCATACCACCACTTACGGGGCGTTTGGCGCGCTGGGGTTTGGCATCGGCACCTCGGAAATCGAGCACCTGCTGGCGACACAGACATTGATTTATCGCACGCTGAAAACCATGCGCGTTGAAGTTACCGGCGAGCTGCCGTTTGGCTGCGCCGCCAAAGACATCGTGCTGGCGTTGATCGAACAGATTGGCGCATCCGGCGCTACGGGATATGCGATTGAGTTTACCGGCAGCGCGATCGATGCGCTGAGCATGGAAGGGCGTATGACGCTGTGTAACATGGCAGTGGAAGCCGGTGCGCGCGGGGCGATTATCGCGCCGGATGACAAGGTCTACGCTTACATTGCCGGCAAACCGCAAATGCCGGTGGGCGAACTGTGGCAGCAGGCGCTGGCCGAGTGGCGCACGTTGCGCAGCGATGATGATGCGGTATTTGACCGGCAACTGACCATTGATTGCAGCGATCTGGAACCGAAAGTCACCTGGGGCATCAGCCCGGATCAGGCCTGCGCCATCAGCGGCCACGTGCCTAATCCGGCTGACGAACCCGATCTGGTGAAACAGCAGGCGATGAAAAATGCACTGCACTACATGGGGCTGCAAGCCGGCACGCCGCTGGCCGACATTGCCATCACCCACGCGTTTATCGGCTCCTGCACCAACGGGCGCATTGAAGATTTGCGCGCTGCGGCAGCGGTGATTGGTACCCGCAAAATCGCGCCGCACGTGCGCGGCATCATCGTGCCGGGCTCAACCCAGGTGCGGCAGCAGGCGGAGGCGGAAGGACTGGCGGCCATCTTTATCGACGCTGGCTTCGAGTGGCGTCAGTCGGGCTGTTCGATGTGTCTGGCGATGAACGAAGATGTGCTGGCACCGGGCGATCGCTGCGCATCGGGCACCAATCGTAACTTTGCCGGCCGTCAGGGCGCGGGCGCGCGTACTCACTTAATGAGTCCGGCGATGGTCGCCGCCGCTGCGCTGGCGGGCCATCTGGTTGATGTTCGTCACTATCTGCAATCCGGGGTTTAATATGCAAGCTTTCACTACCATCACCGGCAAGCTGGCACCGCTGCCGGCTGCTAACATCGATACCGATGTGATTATGCCCAAGCAGTTTCTCAAAGGCATTGACCGGCAGGGGCTGGACCGCGGCGTGTTCTTTGACCTGCGCTTTCTGGCCGACGGTGCACCAAACCCTGATTTCATCCTCAATCAGCCGGGCTGGCAGAACGCGACGTTTTTGCTGGTCGGCGCCAACTTTGGCTGTGGCTCCAGCCGCGAACATGCAGTGTGGGGGCTGAATCAGCTGGGCATCCGCGCGATTATCGGCACCAGCTTCGCCGGCATTTTTGACGACAACTGCCAGCGTAACGGCGTGCTGACGCTGAGCCTGAGCGAGGCGGATTATCAGCGTCTGAGCGCGGTGGCCGCCGATGCGCAGCGCAACACCATCAGCGTGTCGCTGGAGCAGCAAACCATTCAGTTCGCGGATGAAGTGATTCACTTTACGGTCAGTGCCCTGAAGCGCGAAATGCTGATCGGTGGCGGCAGCGCGGTGGACTGGACGCTGCAATATGAAGCGGATATCCGCCAGTTTGAAGCGCAGCACTTTGCGCAGCGCCCGTGGCTGCAGCGCACCAGGGAGCAACCATGAGTAAGATTATCGATCGCGGCCCGTCGCCGTTTATCGCCGGTTTTACCCTGCAGGATGTGACGCTGGATAATGGCGTTACGCTGCGCGTGGCCAGCGGCGGCAAGGGCACGCCTTTGCTGATGCTGCACGGCCATCCGCAAAATCATCTGGCCTGGCGTAAAATCGCACCACAGCTGGCGCAGCATTATCAGGTGATCCTGCCGGATTTGCGCGGCTACGGTGACAGCGACAAGCCCGCCAGCGATGCTGAACATCTGCCGTATGCCAAACGCAGCATGGCACAGGATATCAGTCAGCTGATCGACGCGCTTGGCCTGCAGCGCGTGGCGTTTGTCGGCCACGATCGCGGCGGGCGCGTCGGGCACCGGCTGGCGCTCGATCATCCGGAGAAAGTCAGCTGCTGCGTGTTTGTCGATATCGCACCCACTGCCACCATGTACGCGCTGACCGATCAGGCGTTCGCCACGCGCTATTTCTGGTGGTTCTTCCTGATTCAGCCGCACCCGCTGCCGGAGACCATGATTGGTCACGATCCGGCGTTCTTTTTGCGTAAACACATTGATGGCCAGCTGAAAACGCCGGGTGCGACCGAAGCGGCGATATTCGAAGATTATCTGCGCTGCTATCAGGATCCGGCGATGATCCACGCGGTATGTGAAGATTATCGCGCCGCCGCCAGCATTGATTTGCAACACGATGCCGCTGACAGCGACCGGCGCATTGCCTGCCCGTTGTTACTGTTGTGGGGCGAAAAGGGCACGGTCGGTCAGCTGTATGATGTGGTGCACACCTGGCAGGACAAGGCGCTGCAGGTGCAGGGCGAGGCGTTACCGTGCGGCCATTCACCGCAGGAAGAGGTGCCAGAGCGGTTTCTGCACTCGCTTCAGCGCTTCCTGGGATCTGTGTTATAACCACGTGGCGTTCACTCACCATGTGCTGTTATGAAAATACTGCTTGCCGGAAAAAGTTATCAGAAGCCGTTACAGGGTTGGCCGTCGATTGAAGACCTGTACGTGTTTATCAGCGTGGCGCGGCATGACGGTTTCGGCCGCGCGGCGATTGAGCTGGGTCAGTCACCGTCTTACATCAGTAAACGCATCGCCATTCTGGAAAAACAGCTGGAGACGCGGCTGTTTTTCCGCACTAACCGCGTGATGCGCCTGACGCCGGAAGGTGAAAAAGCGCTTGAGGGCGCGCTGCAGGTAGTGCAGGAAATGGATGGCTTTCTCAATAATTTCCGTCAGTGGCGCGGCGAGTTGACCGGGGAAATTACCGTCGGCTGCTCATTTGGTTTCGGTCAGGACTATTTGTCGGATGCGGTTTCGGCATTTATTCACCAGCATCCGTCGCTGAATATTAAACTGATGCTAAGCGATCGGGCATTCGACCTGCTACAGAGCGGCACGGATGTAGAAATCTGCGTTGGCGATGATCTCAACCCTTCCTATATTGCCCGCCGGCTGATTGCTAACCGGCGCATTTTATGTGCCGCGCCGGCGTATTTATCCCGCGCCGGAATGCCAGACTCGCTGGATGCGTTAATTCATCACAGCTGTCTGATCATTAATGAACGCGATAATTCATTTGGAAACTGGGCATTGACCAATGGCGAGCAGCAGGTATTGTGTCGCCTGAACAGCCATTACTCTTCCAATAGCGGCAAGGTGATTCTGCACTGGGCGTTGCAGGGGCATGGTATTGCGCTGCGTTCAGCGTGGGATGTGGCGCCGTATCTGGCGACGGGCGAGCTGGTGGCGGTATTACCGCAATGGTATCAGGAAGCCAATATCTGGGCGGTGTATACGCAACGCGCCGCAGAATCGCAGCGTATTAAAGTTTTTCTCGATTTTCTCGCTGCCTATTTTAATGAAAAAAGCCTGCCAGAAATGACGGGCAGGCCATAAACAGAAAAACGTGTTAATCCCAGCATCAGCCGTAAGCCACCTTGTCATTGATGTGATAAAGCGTGGCGGTGGCAGCCATCACGTGCTGGCCGTCGTGGCCCGGCTCATGCGATTCAACGTCGGTGATGTGATAACCGACGGCTCCAGCCGCCTGGGCTTTTTTCACAATGGCGTCTGTTAACTCTTCCATTGATGTGGCCCAGCTTACAGTAGTGACACCCGCCGGATGGATTGAAGATAATTCGCGGTGCGTCAAATCGGCGCGAATTAAAACCGGTTTAACATTTTGCGGCGTAAAAATGGAAATCACATCGTTAATTAACGCTTTCATGGTCTTACTCCTCAAAAATAACAACAGAGCCGGAAGTGAATTAACCGATCCTGAGATCGTTGTTTATTGGTTTATACATTCCGGCAAAGCGCACGGTGAATCATCATGCCGGTAGGGTTAATAAACACCTTTTGAGGTTATGCGTTTTAGCTTTAATTGCTAATCAGATGTTAAGAAAAGTTCCGCCACAACTCAGGTAATGTTTCGCTACTATTTTTTCATCTGCTTACATTTACCGCGCAGAATAAAAGGCGGGAGGAGCAGGCCATCCGTGGCCTGAGGTTTAAAATTCGCGCTGGCCGCCCAGTTCGATCACCCGGTTGGGCGGAATATGAAATTGCTCATGGGCGCGCAGCGCGTTGCGCTGGCAGAAGTGAAAAATCCCGCCGCGCACCCGCGCCAGACCGCGGCGTTTTTTCATCACAAGCGTATCGTGCGCGGTAAAAAATGATGCTTCATTCACCGTGCAGCCAAAACCTTCCAGTCCGCACAGATGCAGAATCTCGGCCATCGACGGCACTTCACGCCAGCCGTAAGCGGCAGTGACCTGCCAGAACGACGGCGACAATTGCGTAATGCTGATGCGCTGCTGATTATAGACGCGCGGCGTGTCGGTGGTGCGGATATGCAACAGCACCACGCGGCGGTGCAGCACGCGGTTATGCTTGAGGTTGTGCAACAGCGCCTGGGGAATTTCAAACTCCTTGCGCGCGAGGAAGATGGCGGTGCCCTCGACGCGGTTCGGCGGATTGCTCTCCAGCGATTTCACCAGCGCCAGTAAACCGTCCTGATCGTTATTCAAGCGGCGAATCAGGCGGTTACGCTCGCTGCTCCAGATTAGCATCAATCCCATCATGGTCAGCGCCAGCAGCACCGGCACCCAGCCGCCGGACAGCAGTTTCATCAGGTTGGCGATGAACAGCGGCACGTCGACCACCAGCATACACAGCAGGAACAACAGCGCCAGCGGCAGCGGCCAGCGCCAGTTACGCAGCGCCACCACGCCCGCCAGACAGGCCGTGATCACCATGGTGCCGGTCACCACGATGCCGTACGCCGAGGACAACGCTGACGACTGACGGAAAGCCAGCACAATCAGCATCACGGCGGTGAACAGCAGCCAGTTCACCACCGGAATGTAAATCTGCCCGGACTCAGTATGCGAGGTAAAAATGATGCGCATCGGCGGTAAAAAGCCCTGGCGAATGGCCTGATGCGTCAGGGTATAGACGCCGGAAATCACCGCCTGCGCCGCGATGACCGTGGCCAGCGTTGACAGCACAATCAGTGGAATCTGCGCCCAGCCGGGAGCCAGATTAAAGAACGGATTGTTCAGCGCCTGCGCATCGGCGATCACCAGCGCGCCCTGGCCGAAGTAATTCAGTATCAGCGCCGGCATGGCGATCACCAGCCAGGCGAGACGAATCGGCGCTTTGCCCAGGTGGCCCATGTCGGCATACAGCGCTTCCGCGCCGGTCACCGCCAGCACCACCATGCCCATTGCCGCGAGCGAGAGCGCTTTGTGGCTGAGCAGGAAGGTCAGCGCATAGGACGGACTGAGCGCGTGCAGCACTTCCGGGTTGAGCAGAATACCGCGAATGCCAAGCGCGCCGATGGCCACAAACCAGACAAACATCACCGGGCCAAACACCCGGCTGACCTTTTCCGTGCCGTGTTTCTGAATAATGAACAGCAGCGCGAGAATGGTGAGCGCCAGCGGCACCACATATTTTTCCAGCCCGGGCGAGACCACCTGAATCCCTTCAATGGCCGACAGCACCGAGATGGCCGGGGTGATCACGCCATCACCGTAGAAAAATGCGCCGCCAATCAGACCGGCCAGCACGATGATATGACCGGCTTTGCGGCCAACGTTGCGGCGTGCCAGTGACATCAGGGTGAGAATGCCGCCTTCGCCGTCGTGGTCGGCGCGCATCACGAAGCAGACATATTTCAGCGTGACGATGAGCGTCAGCGCCCAGAAGATCAGCGACAGAAAGCCCATCACCGCCAGCGCCGACGGCGCGCGTCCGGCAAAATCGACAGACACTCTTTCAGGGTATACAGCGGGCTGGTACCGATATCACCAAACACGATGCCGGCGGCGGCCAGCATGCCAGCAGGCAGAGACTGTTTCTCTGATTGACTCATACATTTCCTGTTTTTTCAGGGAGAAAGGGCGAGCGCCATCAACCGCACCGGCGTGTCGCAATCACCCACTTTTATGCTGGCGAAGATAGCGTTTCAGCGGCGTAATCGGTAGGGGTTGGCGTTTTTTTGTACGCGATTTTTATACCAATCGACCAAATTTTTACGCCATTTTTACACCGCTGCGGCTTTTTCAACCTGAAGTGTAGACGATTCAGACAGCAGCAGAAGCAGGCTGGCTGGCAGAAAATGGGATGGGGGAGCGGGGACGTTGTGGGGGTGGGACAGGTCCAGGTGCGCATAAATGCGCACCCTACAATATTGTGGCGGGTTCACGATTAATGATGACCGCGATTGATGTAGGGTCGCCATTTATGGCGACCGTAATTGCCGCATGGTTGCGATTAATAGCGACCGCATACGCTTACCAACCCTTAATAATATCGCCTTTATAAATCTCGTTGGCTTTATCCAGCACCGGCTGGGACTGGAACGCTTCTTTCAGCTTCTGCACGTTCGGGCTGTCTTTATTATCTTCGCGCGCCACAATCGCATTCACGTACGGCGACGCTTTGCCTTCCATAAACATCCCGTCACGCGAGGCGGATAAATTCACCAGCGCGGCAAAGTTATTATTAATGATCGACAGATAAACCTGCGGATCGTCCAGCGTGCGCGCCAGCTGCGGCGTATCCACTTCCACAATCTTCAGCTTTTTCGGGTTGTCGGTAATGTCCAGCGTGGTCGGCAGCAGACCGGCTTCGGGTTTCACCTTCAGCAGGCCCTGCGCCTGCAGCAGCAGCAGGCTACGCCCCAGAGTGGTCGCTTCGTTAGACACGGTCACGGTAGCGCCATCCGGCAGATCCTGCAGTGACTTAATTTTGCGCGAATAACCGGCAATCGGGAACACGAAGGTATTGGTCACGACGGCAAATTTATATCCGCGCTCTTTGGACTGCATCTCCAGATAAGGCAGGCTCTGGAACGCATTGGCGTCCACATCTTTATTGAACAGCGCTTCGTTCGGCTGCACGTAATCGTTAAACGCCACCACATCAACATCGAGCTGATATTTATCGTGTGCCACCTGCTTCACGGTCTGCCACAGCGCTTCATCCGGTCCGGTATTGATCGCCACTTTGATTTTGTTGTCGTTGTGGTTGTCGCAGGCGCTGAGCAGGGTGACAGAGGCCGCCAGCAGGGCGGTAAGCCATGTTTTTTTCATTGTTTGCAGGTTTCCTTATGTTTGCAGGAAACCGACTATAGTATACGTCCAGACGTCTGTACATCCGTGCGCGGTGCGATCGCCTGGTATTTATCCAGCGCGGCTGTGTAAGCGCTACGGCTGGGGATGTTGCAGACAGGCCAGATAGCGACGGCCCGACTGCTGCACCGCCTCATCGGCACGCGAGAGAATTTCGCGGCCGGCAAACGCGCCGTACAGGCGCGTAAACTTCACGCCCTGCAACCGCTGCAGCATGGCTGTCACCGTGGCGCCGGCCAGCGGTAACATATTGGGATAGCTCCACATAAACGAAACTGCACTGGCACCGGGCGTTACCTGCAAAATGTCGCCGCTCAGCAGCACGCCATCGTCGTGCGCCCAGTGCAGCACCGTGCCGCCGGCAAAGTGGCCGCCGAGACGTAACAGCCGCACGCCCGGCAGCAGATCACAGCTGTCGCCGTGCCAGGGCAGCAGACGGGGCGATGCGCGCATGATCCACTCGCTGTCGCTGGCGTGCAGATACACAGGCGCGTCGAAGGCGTCGGCCCAGTCCTGCATGGTGCTGTAATAGTGGGGATGGGAGATGGCGATGGCGTGCAGGCCGCCGAGCGCACGCAGCAGCGTGACGGTGGCGTCATCCAGATGCGCGATGCAATCCCACAGGATATTGCCGTGCGGCGTTTGCAGCACAAAGGCGCGCTGGTTGATGGCAAAATCCGGTACGGTTTGCAGGCTGAGCAGCCCGGGCGCCAGCTGTTGCCACTGATTTTGATGCGAGGCGCGCAGCGCAGACTGATCGATCCACTGCTGCCCGCCGGGCGGCACAAACTGGCGTTCATCCTGACAAATGCGACACTGCGTAAGGGCAGGTTGCTGCTGCTGATAAGACGTGCCGCAGGCGGTACAAATGGTAATCATATTGTCTCCTCACAGTCCGGTGAGGATCAGTTTAGGCAAGGTACGAGGTTAGCGCGCGACGTCCTGCTGTGGCTGCAGCTGATAAATCCACGCCGTCCGCTGCTGGCCGTCGGTCGTGGTGACCTCGACCGGCACCCGGTCGTAACCATCTTCAAACTCATCCAGCATCGGCCAGTGCAGCGCCAGCCGATCTGAGATGAACAGATAACCCGGCACGCGCGCGCCGTGCTCATCCAGTACGATGCCGGGAAAATCGGCGGCCGCGCCCCAGCCGTTGGCATAGTAAGTGCCGGCGACCGTCCCTGCCAGCCACTCACCGCCGATGTTTTCCAGGATATGCGCATTGCACTGGCCCGGCTGCAGCGTGCCGTAAACGAAAAGCGTGTTCATTTTCCCTCGTAAAATCATGCAAAAGCGTTACTTTACCTGCCTGCTGCCGCCCTGTCATCCGCCAGAGGAAGGCCACACCGGCAGCGAAATTCTGCGTTACCGGTGGTGCGATGGCTCGTAATGTGAGGACGCGCGCGGCATAAAACGGTTAACGTAGCCGCAGATGTTTACCGCTGCTGCCAGCCAGCTTTCTCTTTTTCGAGGTATCCGCGCTATGTTGAAGGGTTCCAGCCTCTGCCGGGGTGCAATCAGGGGGTATCCGCACTCCGCTCAGTTTGATGGCAAAAAGTTTCGCAATGTCCAGCCGCGTCAGTCGCTGAGCTTTGGCGACTACCGCAAAATGCTGTGGGATTTCCTGTTCAATAAACCGAAAGATACCCAGCCGCCGGCCGCGCTGCCGGTGCAGCCCATCACGGCCGCCGCGCTGGCACAGGCCGCGCCCAACAGCGTCTTTCGCCTCGGCCACTCTTCGCTGTTGCTGAAGCTCAATGGCCAGTTCTGGCTGACCGATCCGGTGTTCGCCGAGCGCGCGTCACCCTTTAAGCGACTGGGACCAAAGCGCTTTCAGCCAGCGCCGATTGCCGTGGCCGATCTGCCGCCGATCGAAGGCATTATTTTGTCGCACGACCATTACGATCATCTCGATTACCACACCATCATGCAGCTGAAAGATCGGGTGAAGCACTTTCTCACGCCGCTCGGCGTCGGCGATTTGCTGATTAAGTGGGGCGTTGCGCCGGAGAAAGTCACCCAACTCGACTGGTGGCAGTCGCGGGATATCGGCGGCATCCACTTTGTCGCGACGCCGTCGCAGCACTTTTCCGGACGTGGCTTGTTCGACAGCAACAAACGGTTGTGGTGTTCGTGGACGCTGATTTCTGACCAGTTCCGCCTGTTTTTTGGCGGTGACTCCGGTTACTTCGACGGTTTCAAAGCGATTGGCCGGAAATACGGTCCGTTTGATGCGGCGTTTCTGGAAAACGGCGCTTACGATGCGCGCTGGGCCGACATTCATATGCTGCCGCAGGACACGCTGCGCGCGTTTCAGGACCTCAACGCGCGCTGGCTGTTTCCGATTCACAACGCGGCTTTTGATTTAGCTTTTCACCGCTGGGACGATCCGTTTACCCAAATCGTCCAGCTGGCGGCGGAGCATCAGGTTGCACTGTGTCTGCCGATGCTGGGCGAGGGCATTGATCTGTTACAGCCGCAGCCCACCGCGGCCTGGTGGTAAAGCACGCAACCCGATGGCCGTTTGGCTATCGGGTTGCGCAGGTCAGGCCGTGAGTTCGTCGTACAGGCTGCGCAGCCGGGTGCGCAAAAACAGAACAGCTTTATGTTTGCGCGACAGCAGCGCCTGCACGCTGCATCCGCTCTCAGTGGCCAGATCCTGATAGCTGAAGCCGAGCAGTTCGGTCTTTTCAAATATCTCGCGCTGCGCAGCAGGCAGTTCCGCGAGCGCATCGTCCAGCTCTTCCCACAGTAGCGTCTTCAGATACTCATCCTCCGGCGTCTGCGCCACGCCAAACAGCGTTTCGGCAATTTCATCCTCGGGAAAATCCTCGTCTCCGGCGGCGTTGAACAGCGAGAGTTCGCGTTTTTTCCGCGATCGATCGGTGATCTCGTTGCGCGCGGCGCGAAACAGCCAGGCGCTGATGTTCTCCACCGGCTGTTCCACCTGCAGCAGTTTCCAGCTGATCTCCTGCAGGATATCTTCGGCCTCATCGTGCCGCTCGCTGCGGCCGCGAATAAAGGTGCTGAGCTTAGTGCGGCAGGCGCTGAGGGCCGCCAGCAGCCGCGAATCCTGCGCCATGCCGTTTACTCTGCATCCGGGGATTTGGCGGGCGCATCGTCCGCGGGCGGGCGCGGATCGTCACGCTGGCTGCGGCGATCGTGCCAGTCACAGCGTCCGCCATGATGACCACGGCCGCCAAACCGCTCGCGCCGCTGCTGCATAAAGGCTTCACGCTGCTCCGGCGTCATCTGCATCCAGCGTTCATGCATGCGGCGACGCGCCATGCCAAACATACCGGGATGGAAGCCCAGCCCGCCGAACAGGATGCGACACAGAACCAGCAGTCCCAGCGCCTGCCAGAAGCCAATACTTTTTACGCCGGTCAGTTCCGGCAGCAGCGCATTCCACAGCGACATCACCAGCAGGCCAAGGGCAGCAAACAGCACCACGCCGAGCAGCAGCGGTTTCGCCATGCGGTGATGACCAAAGTGGTGACCACGTGAATGCTGATGCCTGTTAAAATCTCTCATTGGGGTTCCTCATTACGGTGATAAACAGGGTTGGTGATGAGGTAGACGAATCAGCGACGAAAATATTGCTAAAAAAATGAAAAAAGTGCGCGCTGCGCGTCAGGCCGCTGGCTTGACTTCTTCCCTGCCTGCCAGTAGGTTGACCGATCTCTGTTGTTCTACCGGATTGCGTTATGACTGCCCGTTCCTCTAAAGCCCGCGAAATCATGGCCTGCACCCGCCAGTTGCTCACTGCCGGCGGCTATAAAAGCTTTAGCTATGCCGATATTGCCGCCCAGGTGGATATCCGCAAGGCCAGCATCCACCACCATTTTCCCGGCAAAGCCGATTTGGTGAAAGCGGTGGTGGAGGAATATCGTGCTGAGGCGCAGGCGGGCATGCAGGCGATGGATGAACAGATCAACGATCCGCTGAACGAAGTGAAAGCCTACGTCGATTACTGGGCGCACTGCATTAAAGAGGGAACTTCACCTTTCTGCATCTGCGCGATGCTGGCGGCGGAAATGCCCACGCTGCCGCCGGATGTTGCCACGGAAGTCAGCGGCCACTTCAGCGATCTCTCCGGCTGGTTAGCGCGCCAGCTGAGTAAAGGCGCCGCCAGCGGCGTTTTCCAGCTCAGCGACAGCGCTGAAAACGAAGCCAAAACTCTGATGGCCAGCGTGCACGGCGCGATGCTGGCGGCGCGGGCATTTAATAACGCCGGGATGTTTGAGCAGATTACTCATCCGCTGCTGCATAAGCTGATCAAAACCGCCTGACGGCGCACAATCAGTGCGCGCCGGCCTGGGCGGATGTGGTTTGATTACGGAACGAAGCTTCCATCCTCTCCACCAGCGTTAGCGCTTCCCGTAAATGCAGCAGGATAATTTCCCGGTCCTCCTGCATTTCCGCCAGCTCTTCCAGCATTTCGCACTGCTCCGTCAGCTGACGGATGCCGGTGACGCGCAGCGATCCGGTGATGCGATGAAACAGGCTGGCGGCAGTGGCGAGATCGCCGCTTTGCACCACGTCAATCGCCTGCGTCAGATCGGTGCGTGCTTCATTAATCACGATGTCGAGAAAATCCGCGACAGCGCCGGGGCTGTTGGGCATATATTTCTCGATTTCGGCGATGTCGACCCAGTCAGAAAAATCATCACCGACCGACAGCGTGCTGGCGCTGTGAATCTGGCTCAGAATGGTGGTTAACTGCGCCAGCTTAACCGGCCGGAACACGCACTCGTTCATGCCCGCTTCGAGGCAGCGCTGGCGCTCGGACTGCTGCGCGTTGGCGGTGATACCGATGATGTAGGTGTGTTTATCTTCCCGGCGGATGTTGCGCGTCATGTCCAGACCGTTCATTACCGGCATATTGCAATCGGTAATGATCACGTCCGGCTTCTGCTGCCGCCACTGCGCCAGGCCTTCTTCACCGTTGTTCGCTTCGCGGAAACTATGACCTAACAGCGTCAGCTGACGCGAAATCAGCAGGCGGTTGGCCGGATGATCGTCAATGATCAGCACATTCAGCGCGACCTGCGGCGCAGCGGGCAACGGTTCCGCGACCGGAGACGGCAGCGGGGTAGCGATATCACGCACGCTGACCGGCACGGCGACGTTGAGCACGGTGCCGACGCCGGGTTCGCTCTCCAGAGAAATGCTGCCGCCCATCAGGCGGGTGATCTCCTGGCAGATAAACAGACCCAGCCCGGTGCCGGCGTTATCCGACAGGCCGGCCTGTTCGAACGGGCGGAACAGCGCATTTTGCGCTGCTTTATCGATGCCGCGTCCGGTATCGGCCACCTGGATCCGCAGCTCAGTATGGCTCTCCTGCGGCGTCAGACCCACCGTAACCTTCACTTCACCCTGATCGGTGAACTTGACGGCGTTACCCACCAGATTAGACAGCACCTGGCGTACGCGGCTGGCATCGCAAAACAGATCGTCATCGCCGACCGGCAACATCAGGTTCAGGTTGATGCCTTTTTGCCGCGCCAGTCCGTCAAAGGCACAGATCACCGGACGCACCAGCGCATGCAGGCTAACCCACTGCGGCTGCAGCGTCATGCGTCCGGACTCAATTTTCGCCATATCGAGAATGTCGCCGACGATATCCATCAGGCTGACCGCCGCTTCGTGCGCCACGCGAATCAGTTCGGTATCGGCGCGGCCTTCCTGCGTCTGCAGTTCCAGCAGGCCAATCACCGCGCTGAGCGGCGTGCGAATTTCATGGCTCATGGTGGCGAGGAAGTCGCTTTTGCTCTGGCTGGCCAGTTCGGTGGCTTCGCGCGCCAGCGAAAGATCTTCCAGCAATTGCAGGTAGTCGGTGACATCCTGCCAGCCACAAATCAGCCCGCCGCTGCCCACTTCATCGCCGGTGTACGACGTCATCCAGTGACGGATATGGCGCTTCTGCCGCCCGTCATCGATAACAAATTCGGCTTCTTCCGGGATATCGCCGGGCTGAATGCTTTTATCGATCTGCTGCCACACGTGATAGAGCGGATGGCGACAGTCATACAGCGAATAGCCAAGATGCGTCTGCTCTTCCGGGGTGAAAAACTGGGTAAACGCCGGATTAGTGTGCACGATCATCCCATCCAGCGAGGCGACATAAAACGGCCGCGGTGGACCATTGATCAGGCGATCGCGCAGCTGAATCTCCTGGCGCAGCAGCGCTTTAGTGCGGCGCGTGCGTTTGACCTGCCGCATCAGCAGCACCGCCCAGACAAAGGTGACGGCGATGATGGTGGCTGCACCCAGCGCGCCGACATAAAACTCTTTGCGGTACAGCTTCCAGGTGTCGAAATGCGCGGCGGGCGTGGCCTGCCAGTGGGTTAATACATCGGTCATCATGCCAGCCGGAATCGCGGCCAGCGCTTTGTTCATGATGTCCTGCAGTTCCGGTTCGCTGCGGCTGACGCCAAAAGCGATAGCTGCTTCCTGCGCCGGTTTCAGCTCGGTTAAGCGCAGTTTGCCGGGATACAGGCCTTCAGAGAGGTAGCGCGCGCCCACCAGCGTATTAATGGTGGCGTCGGTTTGCCCATCCGCCACCCACTGCATCGCCAGGCTGGGATTGCCAACATAATCGACTGACACATCAGGATATTTTCTCAGAAACCAGTGGGAGGCATCCTGCTCGCGCACCAGCGCGGCGCGTTTTGGCGGCCCATCCTGCGCGGCCATGTTGGTCACCAGCACTTCCGGCGTGAACATAAACGGTGTGGTCATCAAAAAGTCACGGCTGCGCTGCTGACTCCAGATTAGCGGTGCGGCAATCATGACATCGCCGCGTTTCATCCGCGCGGTCAGATCGCGACTGTCGCTGATCTCAATAAAGTTGAAGCTCAGTCCGGTGCGCATTTCAATCAGGTTGAGCAACTCCGGCACAATGCCGGTGATTTCGCCCTGCGCGTTTTTGATAAAGAACGGTGCCACCAGGTCCGTGACCGCCATGTTGATTTGGTTATGCGTCTGCAGCCAGGCCTGCTCGGTGGGCGTCAGCGCCAGCGGCGTGGTGACGAAGCGCGTGATGTTGGCGATATCCCAGCGTGCGGCGATGATCTCACCGGCCGCATGGCGCTGCAGGGCGTCAAACGCAATGCGCATCGCCCGCGCCAGCACGTGTTCTTTACTGTTGACCACAAAGCGATACGGCGAACTGAGATCGGGCAGAATGTGATCGATGGTTAGCGTATTCAGATAGTTGCGTTCAATCAGGTAATAGGCTTCCACCGCCGGCACATCGGCATAGGGCAGGGTGCCCATCGCGACCTGCGGCAGCTGGCTGTAGGGAGAGGTTATCGCCGGGCCAGGTAAAAACTCCTGACCGGCCAGCGGGTTACTACTGCTGCGCACCACCCGAACCGGACTGGCTTTCAGCGCGGTTACGCTGATGGTGTCGTTAACATGCGCCGGCACCGCCTCTCCGGCCGGCACAAAAATCATATCCAGCTCTTCGCGCGCCAGCGCGGCAAAGGCTTCGGGCGCGGTGTCATAATGTTTGACGCGAAAACTGATACCCAGGCTGTGCAGCGCAGCGTAAGCCGCATCGGGAATGTAGCCAAACACTCTTCCTTCAGGATTGGTGCGCAGCATCGGTGGCCGATCCGGCCCATAGATGCCAATCACGCTGTCGCGCTTTTGCCCCAGCCAGTGCCAGTCGCTGTCATTGAGCATCGGCGCGGGCATCGCCGGCAAATCGTTGGGCTGATAATTAAGCTGCTGCACCGCCGCGCGCAGTGGGGCGACCAGCAGCAGCGCGCAGCACAGCGCGCACAGGAAAAAAAGTCGCATCAGTTAATCTGGTTCCGGCGGGTGAAATCGAGTAAATCCTTTTGATTTTTCAGCGATAACTTTTCCATCAGTCTGGCTTTATAGGTGCTGACCGTTTTATTGCTGAGCTTCATGCGGTTGGCAATTTTGACAATCTCGGTGCCTTCACCGAGGTAGCGCAGCACTTCATATTCGCGATGCGACAGCAGCAGCAATTTGTCGCTGTCCTGCACCAGCTGATCGCCCTCTGCCTGGTGACTCAGGCGCAGCGGGAAAAAACCATAGCCGGACAGCACCGCGTCGACGGCGTGGGTCAGATCATTGAGGTTGTTTTTTTTGCTGATAAAGCCATTGGCACCGGCTTTTTTACTCTCGTAAGCGTAAAATTCCGCGTTTTTTCCGCTCATCACAATCACCGGGATTAATGATCCGGCGGTGCGTAGGTTTTTAACCGCTTCAATACCACCAATGCCGGGCAGATCAATATCAATAATTGCCGCATCGGCACCTTTCTCTTTGACCAGGCTAAATATATTGTCGCCGTCGCCAGCCTCTGCTGAAACACGATGTCCGGCATTTTCCAGCACCAGCCGTATCGCCACGCGCACAATAGGATGATCATCCACAATAACAAAGTTAGCCATACGCACTGCCTTTCTCTTAATTAATCTGAGCACGCTCGTTCAAAAGCACACTTATATAACGGCATCTTAATCAACTCAAGACCATTCTGTTTGCAGGTGTTTATTTTTAAATGTAGTCCATAACTTACAGCTGATTACTGACTGTCTTATTTACAATATTAAAATCTCGCCTGCGACTTTTCTGCTTAGCATAAAGATTATTCACTAAGGATAAACGGCGCGAGTTTATTAAACTTAAGTGCTGAATATTAAAGGTTCGTAAGTTTTTAAAAAGTTAACATAGCATCTGAGGGCGAAAAAATTAGTTATTAAATAACAGTGATTTACCGTAACTCTTTGAATGGTTGATGTTATGGGTAAGTTATGAGATCTGCGCCAAGTGAATTATTTGATAAATAAATTGGTCGTTGTTGTTGTATTTAGGTGATAAACCAGACATGCAGTAATTCGGGTAAATGAATAAACGCTGAATTAACCATGCTGCATTGCGGGTTGCAATGGGAGATGTGGCGTTTATTCTCTGCGCACTCAGGTTGCGCGGAAGCATTGTTTTTGAGTTATTTAAATTTCAAGGTGAGCAAACCTGTAGTCCTCAGCCTACAGCGTAACCTGATGGTTTTTATTTGTCTGGCGATTAGTTTTGAGACAGGTCTTAAAGAGGTCAAGACCTGTCTCAACGTTAGAATTCAGCCCAATCCCGTAGCTTTAATTATTTTGCGGCATCAGGTGGAGGAGAAAATTCTTATCGCATCGCCGCCGTTTAAACCGTTAGGTCGTATCCGTCCGGGTTCGACATAATCAGAATCAGGAAAAAGCATGAACAAAAATTATCGTGTTATCTGGAATTATGCCCAGCAATGTTATGTCGTGGCCTCGGAACTGGCGCGCGGCAAAGTGAAGTCTTCCTGCTCTGGTGCAGCGACAAATAAATCATCACTGATTATTGGCGCGCTGGGCTCGGCGCTGCTGCTGGCCGGTTCACCGGCGGCGCTGGCCTCTTCTCATGGCGCAATGGTAAATGGCCCTGAGGATAAGCTGGAACTGAGCAACCAGACGCTGCAGGCGACCGGTAACGATCGTTATGGGCTGCTGGTGCAGAATGGCGGGCAGGCCAGCGCCACGGATGTCATCGTGCTCAATGATGGCAATAACGGCTACGGTGTATTCTCCACCCTTGCGTCTTCTGCGATTGAGATGACGCGCGGCAGCGTGCAAACCACGGGCGATGGCGGCTACGGCGTGGTCGCCAGCCTGACCGGCACATTAAAACTTGATGGCACCCGTGTAGAAACCAGCGGAAAAACCGCCTACGGCGCCTACGCTTCTTCGGCCGGTATCATTAACAGCCAGAACGCAGACTATATAACGCACGGCGACAGTGCCTATGGTGTTTATTCGCGCGCTGCGGGTTCGCTGATCGATATCACAGGCGGCAGCGTCACCACCAGTGGCACCAAGGCTTATGGTTTGGTGGCGGGTTCCGGCGGCAGCCTGACTGCGGATGGCGTAAATGTGGTCACCCATGGCGACCAGTCCTTTGGTGTTTTTGCTAACCTGGCCGGGACAGAAGTTACGCTGGCAGGCGGAGCAGTAACGACCAGCGGTACCAATGCCTACGGTCTGGCAGCGATTTCCGGTGGCAAACTCAACGCCAGCGGCGTGCAGGTTGCGACCAGCGGGCAGGATGCCCACGGTCTGTACGTCGGTGGCTCGGGGACGATGACCGCCTCAGATGCCCACGTCAGCACTTCTGGCCGGAATGCACACGGCGGCTACGCCAGCGGCGAGGGTTCTGTGCTCAACGTGGACAACAGTACATTTGTGGTTACTGGCACCGGTGCTAATGGCCTGCTTGCAGATCCAAAATCGACGCTGAATGCGTCGAACTCTGAAATAGAAGTTACCGGCAATGGTTCAGGCGTGGCCGCCAGTGGTTCCGGAACGGTGCTCAGTCTCTCTGACAGCCGAATCAACATCGGCCAGGATGGCGGATACGCTGCTTTAAGCAATTACAGTGCAACCACCAACCTGAAAAACGTTAATATTATCACTGATGCGGACAATGCAGCCCTGGCTCCAGGATATTCAGGCAATATCAATGCTGAGAATGTTTCCATACTGGCGCGCAGCGGCGGTTACGGCATTGAAGTTCAGGACGGAGGCACATTTAAGGGTAATAACGTTACCATTGAAAAAAGCGGCACAGATTCTCAAGGCTTTAACGCAGCCATCAACATGCTGAATTTATATTATCCGGATCCACGGAATACTCTTTCCCTGAGCGATTCCGATATTAATGTGTCCGGCGAAAACGCCACCGGTATTCTATCGCAGTATCAAACCACGCTGGCGGATATAAAACTGGCGAATACCGCCATCACCGCGACCGGCGGCACCGCCGTCAACGTGCTGACCGGCACCAGCATGCATATCGACGCCGATAATTCGCTGCTGAGCGGCAGCATGCTGCTGAAAACCGGCTATGACACAGCAGAAGGTTCAACCGCCGGCTCGGTGGTGCTGAACGGCAGCAACCACTCGCTGTTCGTCGGTGACGTGGACATCGACCGCAGCCAGACCGCCGACAGCCAGATCAACCTGAGCGGCAGCTCGGTGTGGACCGGTGCCTCCAGCGGCCTGAATACGCTGACGCTCAGCGACAACAGCCAGTGGAACATCATGGACAACAGCAGCGTGGATGCGCTGACGGCCAGTAACAGCGTGATCAACGTGGCGCACAACACCGCGAACTTCACGGTGCTGACCGTCAACGGCAACTACACGGCGGACAACGCCACGCTGGTGATGAACGCGGCGCTGGGCGGTGACACCTCGGCCACCGACCGGCTGCACGTGCTGGGTGACGTGAATGGTAATACTGACGTGGTGGTGAACAACGCCGGCGGGAGCGGCGCGCAGACCATTCAGGGCCTGCAGCTGATTCAGGTGGACGGCGCGACCAACGGCGAATTCCGTCAGAAAGGGCGTATTGTCGCCGGTGCCTATGACTACAACCTGGTAAAAGGCGCGGATCAGCACGGCTGGTATCTGGTGAGCGACAAAAACGGCAGCGAGACCGATCCGGTTAATACCGATCCGGTGACCGCACCGGGCGAAGGCACCGGCGGTGACATCATCGCGCCGCCGGCGGAGCAGCACAATATGATCGTGCGCCCGGAAGCGGCGAGCTACAGCGCCAACATCGCGGCGGCCAACACGCTGTTCGCCACCAGCATGGACGACCGCCCGGGCGTCACGCAGTACACGGACGCGAACGGCCGGCAGCAGCACACCCGCCTGTGGCTGCGCAACAGCGGCGGTCACAACCATCAGAAAGACAGCAGCGGCCAGCTGAAAACCGACACCAGCCGCTACGCCATCCAGCTGGGCGGCGACGTGGCGACCGGCACGCTGCACGGCACGGACAGCCTGCGCCTCGGCGCGATGGCCGGCTACGGCAACGCGCAGAGCAAATCGCGCTCGGCGGTGAGCGGCTATCAGTCGCGCGGTCAGGTGCACGGCTACAACCTGGGTATTTACGGCACCTGGCAGCAGAACGCGGCGGCGCGCAGCGGCGCGTTTATCGACAGCACGCTGAGCTACAGCTGGTTCGACAACAGCATCAAGGGCGAGGACATCGGCGAGGAGTCCTACAAGTCGAAGGGCATCCTGGCGTCGCTCGCCGGCGGCTATAGCGCCGAAGTGGCGACGCTCTCCGAGTCGACCGGCTTCTGGCTGCGTCCGCAGGCGATGCTGAACTGGCAGGGCGTGAAGGGCGATGACCTGACGGAAGGCAACGGCACCCGCGTGCGCGGCACCGGCGAAAATAACCTGCAGAGCCACGTCGGCGTGCGCGCCTCACTGCGCTCTGCGCTGGACCAGGGGCGCAGCGTGGAGCCGTACGTCGAGGCCAGCTGGGTGCACAACACCCGCGCGCTGGGCACCTCAATGAACGGCGTTACCATCCATCAGGCCGGCACGCGCAACGCCGGTGAGCTGAAGCTGGGCGTCGATGCCACGCTGAACGCCAACGTCAACCTGTGGGGCGGCGTAGCGCAGCAGCTGAGCAGCCACAGCTACAGCGACACCAGCGCCATCGCCGGCGTGAAGGTCAGCTTCTGATGAACAACGGCTCCCGCCACGGGGGCCGTTTTTTTATGCCCGCCCGCGTTCTCCGCTTTTGTTTACTGCTCACCTGACGTGTTAACACAGCATTAATTGATCTGGAACATAGCGCGGCGACTTACTTTTTGTAGTCCTGTGACTACAGCCGTATTCCGGTGCTCTCATATTCACCCTTCCGCGATTTTGCGAATATTTTCCCATCAGCCGCTCTGGCAGAGATTAATTAAGGCCGGTCAGACAGCGCGTCACCGTAAATAGCGTGATGGCTGTGTATTCCGCGCCTGTCCGTTAATAACCGCTTATTCCGCTTATTGCCGGAAGGGATTGATTTAACCTGAATCAGGAAAAGAGTATGAACAAGAGCTATCGCGTTATCTGGAATTATGCCCTGCAATGTTATGTCGTCACCTCGGAACTGGCGCGCGGCAAAGTCAAATCATCCTGCTCCGGCAAAACGGCGAATAAATCAGCACTGATCGGCGGCGCGCTGGGCTCGGCGCTGCTGCTGGCCGGTTCACCGGCGGCGCTGGCGGCCAACGGTGCCACCATCAGCGATCCGGCGCAGCCGGTTGAACTGAATAATCAGACGCTGCAGGCGACCGGTGACAAAGCCTATGGACTGCTGGTGCAGAATGGCGGCAAGGCAAGCGCCACGGATGTGACGGTGCTGAATGCGGGCACCAGCGGCTACGGTGTGTTTTCCACCGCCGGCGCTGCCTCTGCGGAGATGACGCGCGGCAGCGTGACCACCACCGGCACCGGCGGCTACGGTGTGGTGGCCAGCCTGACCGGCGCGGTGAAGACCAACGGCACAAAGGTGGAAACCTCCGGGCAGGGTGCCCATGCCGCCTACGCCTCTTCGGCAGGTATCATCAACAGCACTGACACCGACTATGTCACTCACGGCGACGGCGCGTACGGTGCTTATTCCCGCGCAGCGGGTTCGCTGATCGATCTGACCGGCGGCAGCGTCACCACCAGCGGCAATAAAGCCTACGGCCTGGTGGCGGGTAACGGTAGCAAACTCAATGCCAGTGGTGTGGCTGTTATCACCCGTGGTGACGATTCATCGGGAGTTTTTAGTAATTTGGCCAGCACAGAGGTCACTCTGGAAGGCGGCAGCGTCACCACCAGCGGCATCAAAGCCTACGGCCTGGCTGCGGGTTCCGGTGGCAAACTTAACACCAGCGGCGTGCAGGTAACCACCAGCGGCGACCAGTCGAATGGCGTGACAGCTAACAATGCCGGTACGGAAGTTAATCTGGATAACAGCAAGGTTACAACCGCCGGAGCAAGTGCATTTGGTGTTTATGCCGGCGGCGCTTCAACCGTAAGCGTCAGTAACGTGCAGGTCAGCACCGCTGGCAAAAATGCTTACGGCGGCTATGCCAGCGGCGAAGGTTCAGTACTGAATGTGGATAACAGTACGTTTGCGGTCAGTGGCGCAGGTGCTAATGGTCTGACGGCGGATTCAAAATCGGCTCTTAATGCGTCAAATACTGCGATAAAAGTCACTGGTAACGGCATGGGCGTGCTGGCGTCAGGAACCGGAACGAAGTTGAATCTCTCCGACAGCCAGATAGAAACGGGACCTGACGCTTCAATCGCGGTCCATGCCAGATATAGCAGCACCGCGAATCTGAAAAATATCGACATCATTTCGGACGCAAAAAGCGCAGCTGCCCTGGCTTCAGCTTTCTCCGCGACAATGAATGCTGAAAATGTTTCCGTGCAGAAGCGCAGCGGCGGTTACGGTATTGAAGTGCAGGACGGTAGCACATTTAATGGAGATAAGATTACCATTGATAAAATGGGTTCTGATGCTGAAGGATTCAACGCAGCAATCAACTTAGTGAACTTACTTCATCCGGATCTGAGCAATAGCCTGTCCCTGACCAGTTCAGAGATTAATGTTTCCGGCGAAAACGCCACAGGTATTCAATCGCAGTATCAGACAACGCTGGCGGATATAAAACTGGCGAATACCGCCATCACCGCGACCGACGGCACCGCCGTCAACGTGCTGACCGGCACCAGCATGAACATTGACGCCGACAACTCGGTGCTGAGCGGCAGCACGCTGCTGAAAACCGGCTATAACACCGCACAAGGTTCAACCGCCGGCTCGGTGGTCCTGAACGGCAGCAACCACTCGCTGTTCGAAGGCAATGTAGACATCGACCGCAGCCAGACCACCGACAGCCAGATCAACCTGAGCGGCAGCTCGGTGTGGACCGGTGCGTCATCCGGCCTGAATACGCTGACGCTAAACGACAACAGCCAGTGGAACATCACCGGCGACAGCAGCGTTGATGCGCTGAGCGCCAGCAACAGTACGCTGAACTTCACCCACGACGGCGCCGGCTTCAGCACCCTGACGGTCAGCGGTAACTACAGCGGCGACAACAGCACGCTGGTGATGAACACGGCGCTGGGCGACGACAACTCGGCGACGGATAAACTTCACATCCTCGGCGACAGCAGCGGCAGCACCGACGTGGTGGTCAACAACGCCGGCGGCAGCGGCGCGCAGACTATCCAGGGCCTGAACATCATTCAGGTGGACGGCGCTAACAACGGAGAGTTCCGTCAGAAAGGGCGTATTGTCGCCGGTGCCTATGATTACAGCCTGGTGAAGGGCGCGGATCAGCACGGCTGGTATCTGGTGAGCGATAAAAACGGCAGCGAGCCCGATCCGGTGGTGACGCCGGGCGAAGGCGAGGGCGGTGAAGTCGTCGAGCCACCGGTGAGCCAGCACGACATGATCGTGCGTCCGGAAGCGGCGAGCTACAGCGCCAACCTCGCGGCAGCCAACACGCTGTTTACCACCAGCATGGATGACCGTCCGGCGGAAACCTTCTACACCGACGCCAGCGGCCGGCAGCAGAGCACGCGCCTGTGGCTGCACAACAGCGCCGGCCACAGCCGAGTGAAAGACAGCAGCGGCCAGCTGAAGTCAGACACCAACCGCTACGCCATCCAGCTGGGCGGCGACGTGGCGGGCGGCACGCTGACCGGCAGCGACAGCCTGCGCCTCGGCGCGATGGCCGGCTACGGCAACGCACAGAGCAAGTCGCGCTCGGCGGTGAGCGGCTATCAGTCGCGTGGCCAGGTTAACGGCTACAGCCTGGGCGTGTACGGCAGCTGGCAGCAGAACGCGGCAGAGCAGAGCGGTGCATTTGTTGACAGCTCACTGAGCTACGGCTGGTTCAACAACAGCGTGAAGGGCGATGACATCGGTCAGCAGTCGTATAAATCCAAAGGCATCAGCGCGTCGCTGGCCGGCGGCTACCGCGCCGAAGTGGCAACGCTGAGCGACAGCACCAGCCTGTGGCTGCGTCCGCAGGCGCAGCTGAACTGGCAGGGCGTGAAGGCGGACGACGTGAAAGAGCAGAACGGCAGCCGCGTGCAGGCCACCGGTCAGGACAACCTGCAGAGCCGCCTCGGCGTGCGCGCCTCGCTGCGCACGCTGCTCGACCCGCAGGCGCAGAGCGCCATCGAGCCGTACGCGGAA
The DNA here is from genome assembly GCA_039593635.1 of Enterobacterales bacterium. Lineage (GTDB taxonomy): Bacteria > Pseudomonadota > Gammaproteobacteria > Enterobacterales > Enterobacteriaceae > Enterobacter. The sequence goes on along the minus strand of JBCNOW010000001.1, from coordinate 348,919 downwards.
GCGAACTGGCTGCACAACAGCAAGGCGTTCGGCACCGCGCTGAACGGCGTCAACATTCAGCAGGCGGGCACGCGTAACGCCGCCGAGGTGAAGCTGGGCGTGGACGCGCGGCTGAACGCGAACGTCAACCTGTGGGGCGGCGTGGCGCAGCAGCTGGGCAACCACAGCTACAGCGACACCAGCGCGGTGGCGGGCGTGAAAGTCAGCTTCTGATAAGTGACATATAATAGAACCGGTGGGGCGTGTCGCCTCACCGGTTTTTTGTATCTGCAATGCGGAGGTCAGGTGTCATCATCCGTACAACCCGAGTCCGGCCAGCCTATCATTCTTTATGATGGACAATGCAAGCTGTGCAATGCCTGGGTAATTTTTCTGCTGCGCCACCGCCTGCCGCGCGATTATCACTTTGCGGCGATCCAGAGCGAACGCGGCAAACAGCTGCTGCAGCGCGCCGGATTACCGCACGATAACATCCGCACCATCGTGCTACTGCGCGATGGGCAGCACTGGCTGCGCGCGCTGGCCATCTGTCGCATTATGCACTCGCTGCCCTGGCCGTGGCGCGCCTGCGGCGTTCTGCGTTATCTGCCGGACGGCCTCACTAACCTGATCTACAACCTGATTGCCCGCAATCGCTATCGTCTGTTTGGCCGTTATGACCAGGTGCATGCGATTGAAGCAGATTATCCGGGACGATTTCTGACCGACTAAAGACTAACGCGCCGGCCCTGCGCATCAATCACCACCTCACCATCCTCTTTAGTAAACGGACCGCGCTGCGCATCGGGCAGGATATCCAGCACCTGCTCAGAAGGACGGCACAGACGCGTTCCCAGTGGCGTCACCACAATCGGGCGGTTGATGAGAATCGGCTGCGCCAGCATGGCATCCAGCAGTTGCTCATCGCTCAGCGCTTCACGTGCGGGCCCCAGCGCCTGCCAGGCGTCGGTGTTTTGGCGCACCAGCGCGCGCAGGCCAATCCCCATGGCGTCGATCAATTGCTGCAACGTTTCACGCGTGGGCGGCGTAACCAGATAAAGCACAATGGTGGGCTCGACGCCGCTGTTGCGAATCAGTGCCAGCGTATTGCGCGAGGTGCCGCAGTCCGGGTTGTGATAGATGGTAATGTTAGTCATTGTTAGTCTCTTAACGGTCAAAGGTAAAGGCGCAGCGCCAGCGCTGCCAGCGTCACGGCCAGCACCGGTAACGTCAGGGTGATGCCGACGCGAAAATAGTAGCCCCAGCTGATGCGAATCTCTTTTTGCGCCAGCACGTGCAGCCACAGCAGCGTTGCCAGACTGCCAATCGGCGTGATTTTCGGGCCCAGATCGCAGCCGATAATGTTGGCGTAAATCATCGCCTCGCGCACCACGCCGTGCGCCGAGCTGGCATCAATCGCCAGGGCGCCCACCAGCACCGTCGGCATATTGTTCATGATGGAGGAGAGCAGGGCGCTGAAGAAGCCCGTGGCAAACGTTGCGCCCCACAGGCCGGTCGCAGAAAAACTATTCAGCAAGCCGGTAAGCCAGAGGGTCAGCCCGGCGTTGCGCAAACCATACACCACCAGGTACATGCCGAGCGAAAACACCACAATCTGCCACGGCGCGCTGCGCAGCACTTTACGCGTATCAATCACCTGACCCCGCCGCGCCACCAGCCACAGCATCAGTGCGCCTGCGGCGGCCACGGCACTTACCGGTACGCCCAGCGGCTCAAGGGCAAAAAAGCCAGCCAGCAACAAGAGCAGCACCAGCCATCCCGCGCGGAAAGTAGCTCGATCCCGAATCGCCGCCGCGGGCGAGGTCAGCCGGGCGCTATCGTAGCTGAGCGGTAGCTCTTTGCGGAAAAACAGATGCAGCATCAGCAATGTCGCCAGTACTGCCGCGAGCGTGACCGGCACCATCACGGCGGCGTAATCGCCAAAGCCGAGCCGGAAATAGTCGGCGGAGACGATGTTAACCAGATTGGACACCACCAGCGGCAGGCTGGCGGTATCGGCGATGAACCCGGCCGCCATGACAAACGCCAGCGTGGCCCCCCGGCTGAAACCCAGCGCCAGCAGCATCGCGATCACGATAGGCGTCAGAATCAGCGCGGCGCCGTCATTGGCAAACAGCGCGGCGACTGCGGCACCCAGCAGGATAATAAAGGAGAACAATTTTTTACCGCTGCCACCGCCCCAGCGCGCCACGTGCAGCGCCGCCCAGGCAAAAAAGCCGGCCTCATCAAGCAGCAGGCTAATGATGATCACCGCAATAAAGGTGGCGGTGGCGTTCCAGACAATCTGCCACACCGCCGGGATATCGCCGGGATGCACCACGCCCGTCAGTAGCGCCAGAAGCGCGCCGGCGCTGGCACTCCAGCCAATGCCCAGCCCGCGCGGTTGCCAGATCACCAGCAGTAAAGTAATGGCGAAAATAGTCCCTGCCAGTAACATGTTTCCTCCGGAAAGTCAGGTTGTGTTCGTTTCATATATGGTAAATCGAATATGTATGGGTAAAATTTTTTACAGACACACCGCCCGGCCATCGGTGGTCAGCTGGTCACGCTGCACCGGCAGCAGCAGGGCATGGATCGCATCGCGCTGGCATTGCCATGCCTGTTCGATCACCGTCGCTGCCCACACCGGCATATGTGGCGAAAGGCGATAGTGGATCCACTTGCCGTCACGACGATCGCTCAGCAAACCGCTGTTGCGTAGCAGCGCCAGATGACGGGAAATCTTCGGCTGCGGCAGTTGCAGAATGGCAGACAGCTCGCACACGCACAGCTCCTGACGTTCTTTCAGCAGCAGCACCAGCGTCAGACGCGTCTCATCGGAAAGGTTTTTAAACAGCTGCAGTGGCGTTAGCGGCGACATAATCCCTCCTGAATGGAAAGCAAACAGTGTGGTGCGGCGACGTGATGAAGTCAACTACATATGCGAAAAAAAAGATGTGTTTATCCTGTGATGCGCCAGGCTCACCGTGAGCGGCTTGAAGCTGGTCACAAATCTGTATTGTGGTGCCCGCGGGCCTGAGCGGAGTAAAAACGGGGCTGGCTTTGTTAACTCATTGTTAATATTGAGGGTGGCCCGTTGCCGGCAGCGATTAATGCGCCGCACGCATCACGCCATGCGTTTATTGCGCTTATTAACCTTAACGTTCTGATCCAGTCTTCCGAAGCAGGCGCGATTGATAACAGCGCCAGGGACAAACTGGAGATACTTATGCATTCCTCTGCCTTACCGATGACCACCCGAGCCCGGGTTGGCGCTATTTTCCGCGTCACCTCCGGCAACTTTCTCGAACAGTTCGATTTCTTCCTGTTCGGCTTCTATGCCACCTACATCGCGCACACCTTCTTCCCCGCCAGCAGCGAATTCGCGTCGCTGATGATGACCTTCGCCGTGTTCGGCGCGGGCTTCCTGATGCGTCCGATTGGCGCGATTGTGCTGGGGGCCTATATCGATAAGGTTGGCCGCCGCAAAGGGCTGATCGTCACGCTGTCGATCATGGCGGCGGGCACCTTCCTGATCGTGCTGATCCCGTCCTACCAGAGGATCGGCCTGTGGGCACCGCTGCTGGTGCTGATGGGCCGCTTGCTGCAGGGCTTTTCGGCCGGGGCGGAGCTGGGTGGCGTGTCGGTCTATCTGGCGGAAATTGCCACGCCGGGGCGCAAAGGTTTCTACACCAGCTGGCAATCCGGCAGCCAGCAGGTTGCCATCATGGTCGCGGCCGCAATGGGCTTCGCGCTCAATGCTGCGCTGGAGGAGAGCGCCATCAGCGCATGGGGCTGGCGCATTCCGTTCCTGTTTGGCTGCCTGATCGTGCCGTTTATCTTTATTCTGCGCCGCAGGCTGGAGGAAACGGAGGAGTTCAGCGCGCGCCGCCATCATCTGGAGATGCGTCAGGTCTTTAACACGCTGCTTGGGAACTGGCCGGTGGTGGTCGCGGGCATGCTGATGGTGGCGATGACCACCACCGCGTTCTACCTGATCACCGTCTACGCGCCTACCTTCGGCAAAAAAGTGCTGATGCTGAGCGCCTCGGACAGCCTGCTGGTGACGCTGCTGGTGGCGATCTCTAACTTTATCTGGCTGCCGGTGGGCGGTGCGCTGTCGGACCGCTTCGGGCGTAAGCCGGTGCTGATTGCCATGACCCTGCTGGCGCTGGCGACCAGCTATCCGGCCCTGACGCTGCTGGCTCAGGCGCCGAGCTTCTCCATGATGCTGAGCGTGCTGCTGTGGCTCTCCTTCCTTTACGGCCTGTATAACGGGGCGATGATCCCGGCGCTGACGGAAATTATGCCGGCGGAAGTGCGCGTGGCCGGTTTCTCGCTGGCTTACAGCCTGGCAACGGCGGTGTTTGGCGGCTTCACCCCGGTGATGTCAACCGCGCTGATTGAATACACCGGCGACAAAGCCTCGCCGGGTTACTGGATGAGCTTCGCGGCGGTGTGTGCCCTGCTGGCGACGCTGTACCTCTATCGCCGCCGCGCGCTGACGTTGCAAACCGCGCGTTAAGCGTGATGAGACTGTTCGATAATCAGCTTTTCCAGTTCCGCAGCGACGTAAGATTGCATACGTCCGCTGCGGCGAATTAATCCCACCGAACGGGTGACCTGCGGATCGGTCAGCGCCAGCTGGCGCAGCAGCGGATGCCCGTTCGCCGGCATCGACATCGCGGGCACGGCAGCAATGCCGATGCCCGCTTCTACCATCCCCAGCAGCGTCGTGACATGGCGCGTTTCGCAGATGCTTTGCCGGGCGGGCGTAATGTGCGCCAGCGCGTTGTCCAGCAGATTGCGGTTACCGGACACTTTATCCAGCGCCACATAATCCTGCGCAAAATACTCCTGCCAGCTGAGCTGCTGGCGCGTCGCCAGCGGATGATCGTGGCGACAGGCGGCGACGTAAACATCTTCCACCAGCGGCGTGAAGGTGAGCTCCGACGGAAGATTGCGCGCAAAGCAGATACCGAAATCGGCCTGTCCGCTGCTGACTGCATCCATCACGTTGCCGACGCTGCTGTCTATCAGCTTGATGCGCACGCGCGGGTAACGCGCCTGAAAGCGGCGGATCACCTCCGGCATAAAATAGTAAGCGCCCGAGGGCACGGTAGCGACGGTGATCAGGCCGGTGCGATCCTGGCTGGCGCGCTCGACGTCGGCCAGCATCGATTCGACATTATCCAGCAGCTGCTCCGAGCGCTGAGCAAAGTTCTGGCCATACAGCGTTAGCGTGACGCGCCGCGTGGTGCGGTCAAACAGCCGGGTGCCGAGCGCCGCTTCCAGCTTCTCAATTCTGCGGCTGAGCGCTGACTGCGACAGGCAGATTGACTCCGCCGCCAGACGAAAGTTGCCGTACTCCACCAGCGCGCGGAAGGCGTAGAGATCGTTGAGGTCAAAATTGACGGGCATAACCGCGACTATCCTGCGTAATAACGCCAGCACACTGCGCCGCTGACGTTAAAAAGTTGTTATAGCCGACGAGTGTAACAGGCTGCTGCGCGTTTCCGGCGGCGCAGAGGGAAAAAATCCGTTTTTAGCGCATCAGCGGCACTCAGCGCATCCAGTCAGCAATGAGCTGCCCGTAAATCTGCTCAGCCTCGCTCAGACGGCTCACCAGGCAGTATTCATCGGTCTGGTGCGCCTGCGTCGGCTCACCGGGACCGAGAATGATGCAGGGCGGATCGCCGAGCGCCGGCAGCAGCAGCGAGGCATCGGTAAAATAGGGCACGATACGCGCTTCCGCAGGTTGCTGCGTCACGTCTTCGCAGGCACGGTACACCGACTGAATCCACTGGTGCCGCTCCGGGCTCAGCACCGCCGGCAGATCGACCAGCGTGCTGATGTGCACGCTGTCACCGAGAAAGGTCGCCAGTTGCTGGCGAATCACCGCGTGTTGCAGGTTGGGCGCGCTGCGGATATCCACATCAAACGCGGCGCGGTCCGGCACCGAGTTAATGTTGAGGCCGCCCTCAATGCGGCCGACGTTCAGCGTCGGCTGTTTCATCAGTGGATGCGGCGCGCCCGGTGAAAAGTGACGAATTTTACCCAGCGCATCGGCCGCCAGGTAGATAGCGTTGATGCCCAGCTCCGGCATGGCTCCGTGCGCGGTTTTGCCACGCGTTTCGCAGCGCAGCCACAGCGCGCCTTTGTGGCCGATCACCGGCTGGTTGGCGGTCGGCTCGCCCACGATCAGCGCGCCGACTTCAGGCAACTGCCCGGCCGCGATCAGCGCCTGCGCACCGTGGCAGCCGGTCTCTTCACCGCCGGTCAGCAGCAGTACCACGCCGCGCCCGGCGGCAATCGCCGCTTTGTGCTGCACGCAGGCCAGCACAAACGCCGCTACCGCCGCTTTCATATCGCTGGCACCGCGCCCGTACAGCCGGTCGCCATCAATGTCGTGACCAAACGGATCAAACTGCCACGGCTGATTACCCAGCGGCACGGTGTCCAGATGGCCGGTAAAGGCCAGCGGTTTGCCCGGCATCTGGCCCGGCAGGCGGGCGATCAGGTTGGCGCGCTGCTCGCCAAACCCCGTCAGTTCGACCACGAAGCCCTGCTTCTGTAGCCACGCGGCGAGGAATTGCACACAGGCCAGCTCATTGCCCGGTGGATTGATGGTGTCAAAGCTCAGCAGCTGCTGCGCCAGAGGCAGTGAGCGCGCTGGCATCAGTCACGCTCCGTCAGCCAGTCGAGACAGTTAATCCACAGCTGGCGATAGCCCGGCCAGCGGCTGAACTCTTCCGGCAGCCAGTGGGCTGACATGTCACTGGTCCACACCAGCGAGCGGCCTTGCTGATACTCGCGCACCGCCAGCAGCGGATGGCCGGTGCCCGCCACGGTGGCCAACAGCGTGCCTTCCGGCTGCATCTCCACTTCGTTGTAACCGAGCAGCCACGGCCAGTCGCCGGGAAGATCGGCAACCACTTTGTGTGACGTTGTCACCTCAGCGTAACTGCCTTCCGGCGTTTCGATACGGTCGTCCCAGGCCAGACAGCGCACCGGCAGCACTTTCTCCACCAGCGTATTGCGATAGCGTGCGCCGCCGTTAATCCCCTGAAAACTGTAATAGCCGCCTACCATCATTAATGCGCCACCCGCGGCAACATAGTCGTGAATCAGCGCCAGGCGATTGGGCGTGCGCCGGCTTTTCAGCCAGGTGTCCGGATGCAGCAGCAGGGTATTGGCACCGATATCGGACAGAATAATCACGTCCCAGCGCTGCAAATCCTCCAGCGTCTGCGGAAAATCAGTGGCGGCGGCGTGGGCCGGCATATGCGTGACGGCATAGGCGCTCTCCTGCAGCGCGGCAAGAAAATCCGCCGCACCGCTGTGCCAGGTGGCGGTAGCAAACTGATCAAAGCCTTTTACGTGCGTTGCGGTACTGGTCCAGGATTCACCGACCAGCAAGACGTTCTTTTGCATGCCAACTTCTCCGTTTATCCGCCAAACACCCGTTGCGGATTAGTGATCATCAGGGTTTCGAGTTGTTCGCCGCTGACGCCATGACGTTTCAGGCGCGGCACAAAATGTTTGAGGATGTAGCCATAGCCGTGACCGCCGTAGCGCGTCAGCATGGTCTTCAGGAACACGTCCTGGGACAGCAAAATCTGCTGCAGATAACCGTCGTCGAGCAGTGCGCAAATGGCGCGCGCGTTCTCCTCATCGGATGGTGACTGCGCCGATTCGTCGGCGTAGTAGTAGTTCATGCCGATCATGTCGTATTCGAGGAAGACGCCGCGATCCGCCAGCTCGCGCTGGTAGGTTTTGTCGGCAAAGCTGGGGTTCATGTGACACAGCACGGTGTGGCGCAGATCGGCACCTTCCTGCGCCAGAATATCCAGCACCTTATGGCCGAGCCGCTCCCAGCCCGGCAGATGCACCTGAATCGGCACGCCTGTGGCCGCGCTGGCGCGCCCGGCGGCACGCAGCGATTTCTCTTCATCAGGCGTGAAGCGGCTGGAGATGCCGATTTCACCAATCAGCCCGGCCAGCACCTCCGGCTTCTCCGGCAGTCCACCGAGGTCATAAATCAGCTTGTCGGTCAGCTGTTCCACGCTGATGGTTTTTACCCACTCCGGATGCGACGGCTCCAGATACAGGCCGGTGCCCATCACAATATTCAGGCCGGTGAGACGGGCGATGCGCTGCAGCGCTTTACCATCGCGGCCGATGCCGATATTGGTCGGATCGATCACCGTTTCGCCGCCCAGCGCGCGGTATTTCATCAGCTCGTCAATCGCGGTATCGACGTCAAACAGCTGGCAGTTGTCGCGACTCATCAGCGGGTTGAGCGACAGCTCGCCGAGGTTCTCGATGCGCACCGGCATTTCAGCAATGTGGCGGTCGCTACAGCAGCAGGGCGGCACCCATTTACCGGAGGCATCCAGTAAAATGTGCTCATGCATCAGCGTGACGCCCATCTCCGCCACCGGCAGCGGACCCAGTACCGTCATTACCTGACCGCTGCTGACGCCGAGCGGTAACGGATCCGCATGGCGAAAAATTGATCCTTTCATGGGCTATCCTTTGGCGGGCGCGCGGCTCGGGTTGAGAATGCGGGTGTTGAGCCAGATGGCGAGCAGAATGATGGTGCCAGTGGCGATCTGGGTATAAAACGGCGAGATATGCGACAAAATCAGGCCGTTCTGGATGATGGCAATCGACAGCGCGCCGAGCAGCGTACCGATCACGGTTCCAAAGCCGCCAAACAGGCTGGTACTGCCCAGCACCACCGCGGCAATCACCTGCAGTTCAAAACCTTCGCCCTGGTTAGAGGAGCCGCTGCCGAGGCGCGCGGTGATGATCATGCCAGCCAGCGCCGCCGCCATGCCGCTAAGAATGTACACTTTCATGGTCACCGCTTTGGTATTGATACCGCTGCGGCGTGCACCTTCCGCGTTGGCACCGATGGCGGTGACGTAGCGGCCAAAGCGCAGGTGATTAAGCACAATGTGACCGGCCAGCAACACCACGATGCCGATCAGCGCCGGCATGGGAATCCCCAGCACCCAGGCGCGACCCATAAAGGTGAACAGGCTGTCAGCCGGCACCGGGATCGAATAGCCCTGCGTCACCAGCAGCGCAATGCCGCGCACCACCGCCAGCGTGGCCAGCGTGACGATAAATGCCGGTATCCCTTCCCAGGCGATAAAGAAGCCGTTGATGGCGCCCACCAGCGCACCGAGCAGCAGCCCGCCAATCAGCACCACCGGCCACGGCAAGCCCCAGTTATTGAGCGCAATGGCCGACAGCGCGCCCACCAGCGCCAGCGTTGAGCCGACCGACAAATCGATGCCGCCGGTAGTAATCACCAGCGTCATCGCGGTGGCGACGATCAGCAGCGGCGCACTTTGCCGGATGATATTCAGCCAGTTGGTACTGGTAAGAAAGTTGCTGGTGATCAGCGAAAACACCACGCAGCAAAAGACAAAAAACAGCGCGATGCTCACCACACCCGAATGGTTATGCAACAAGCGGCGCGGCAGAGAGTGCTGGATCATGCGTGAACTGCCTAAATTCATGATGCTCATCCTGTTACCTCAGTGTGCTGCCGCGGACTGCGCGGTAAATTTCTCACCTACGATCAGGTTGACGATATCGCTCAGGCTGGTGTCCGCCACACGGCGGTCGGCCACGTTGGTGCCCTCGTACATCACCATGATGCGATCGCACACCAGGAACAGATCCTGCAGCCGATGGGTGATGAGGATCACGCTGACGCCGCGCGCCGACACACGGCGAATCAGTTCCAGCACCGCTTCGACTTCCGCTACCGCCAGCGCGGCAGTGGGTTCATCCATAATCAGCACTTTAGGATCGAACGCGGCGGCACGGGCGATAGCAATGGCCTGACGCTGCCCGCCGGAGAGGTTACGCACCAGCAGACGGGTATCGGGAATCGAGATGCCCAGACCTTTCAGCATCTCACGCGCCTGCGCATGCATTGTGGCCTGATCGAGAAACGGCACGCCGAGGATACGTCTGGTCGGTTCGCGGCCCATGAACAGGTTACCGGCCACGTCGACCGTGTCGCACAGCGACAGATCCTGATAAACCATTTCGATATGGCAACGGCGCGAATCCGCCGGATTGCTGAAGTGCTGCTGCTCGCCATCAATGCGGATCGCGCCGCTGGTAGGGATCACCGCGCCGGACAGCACTTTGGTCAGCGTCGATTTGCCGGCGCCGTTGTCGCCCACCAGACCGAGCACTTCACCGGGGGCCAGTTGCAGATTGACGCCGCGCAGAGAACGAATTGAGCCGTAGGTTTTGGTGATGTTAATCATCTCCACCCGGGCCGGAAGAGCTGGTAATTGCTGCATTGGATCACTCCCATCAACGCCTGTGGGAAATGTTTAGCCGGTCGCGAAAAAGAGGCTATCTGACACGATTTACAATCTAGTAAACCGGTTTACCTGCCAGATAAACCCTTAATTCACAGCAACAGGGTAAACGCTACAATGATATTTACTCGCCGGGTATGACATTGCAGCATCCATGCCAGCCTGAATAACAGGCACTGCACTCGCGGCTAACTTGTTGTAATACATCGTATGTTATGTAATCAGCAAGTAAACCGGTTTACTCACTATACCGCTAACGGAAAAAATCGCTCACTTTTTGCGCCATAATTGTGCAGTTTTGCCTCATTTTGGGACATCGCTAACAAATCCCACCGAATCGCGACCAATCCATTCCACCGGTAAACGTGTCTCCATCGGGATGCTGCTGTCGTTGTTGAGCAGGCGTAGCATGATGCTCACCGCCGTGTGGCCCAGCTGGCGCGCTGGCTGGCGGATGGTGGAGATACGCGGCTGGGTCAGATCGCTGTAGTTGGCGTCATCGAAGCCGACCAGCGACAGCGCCGCCGGTGCCTGCAGGCCGATGGCGCGCAGACCGTCGAGCAGTCCCAGCACCAGATAGTCACTGGCGGCGAATACGGCGGTAGGGCGCGGCGTGCAGCGGAACAGGTGCTGCAACGCCTGCTGACCAAATTCGCGTTCGTAGTTGCCATACATCACCCATTGCGGCGGTACGGTTAAACCGGCCTGCTGCATCGCGGTGCAAAAGCCAAGATAGCGTTCGCGCACGCTCATCAGCTGCTCCGGGCCGCCGATAAACGCAATCTGCGTGTGCCCGGCGGCGATCAGCTGCTCGGTTGCCATGCGGCCACCCTGCACGTTATCTGCAAAGACCTTCGGCACGTTACTGCCGGGAATGTCTTCATCCAGCAGTACCACATGGCGCTGGCGCTGGATCTCGTCGCGCAGCAGGCCGTTGTCCGGCCGGTTGGTGGTGAACAGCAGGCCATCTACCTGGCGCGTATCCAGCCAGCGGATAAACTGCGCCTCTTTGTCCGGATTGTTGCGCGTGATGCACAGCACCAGACTGTAACCGTGTGCCGACGCCGCTTCTTCGGCGGCATCCGCCAGTTCGGCAAAAAACGGGTTAGTGATATCCGGCAGCACCAGGCCCAGAGTTTCGCTGCCGCCTTTGCTTAAACGCCGCGCAAGAGAATTACCGCGATAGTCCAGCGTGCGGATCGCGCTTTCAATGCGGTCAACGGTGTCCTGCGGCAGCACAATACTGTGATTCAGATAGCGTGACACCGTGGCTTTTGACAGGCCAGCTAGCTTTGCCACGTCAGATAACAACACGCGTTTTGTACTCATCCATTTCGCCATGTTTGCCGGGGTGGCTTATCTGTAACACAGTTAAGCGCGACTAATACAGCGCTTTCCCGATTGCGTCGCTGGAGAAATAAACACTTGACAAAAAAATTCGTCGGGCGAATTGTATAAAGCGTTTACCGCAGTACCGGGATTAACTTCCCAACCCGACATTGTTTTTTTCACCCCGCACTCCCAGTGGATGGGATGCCGAAAAAGACGACGCCGGCGGCATCAAAACACGGCATTATCGCCGTGCTCAGAATCATTGAACTGATATTTACCTGCCAAAAAAAACGCTCAGCGGTACGTCGCTGAGAAGCGCTGGTTATTATTATTCCCGACGAGGAACTCAATGATGTCATCTTTCAGCGGAAAACTGCGTTCACTGTTCATTGCGAGTGGTTTACTCGCCGCAGGTTCGTTATTTATTCAGGCGAAAGCCGCACCCACTTATGCGTTAGTCCAGATTAATCAGCAGGCGCTGTTTTTTAACCTGATGAATCAGGGCGCGCAGGAAGCGGCTAAAGCCAGCGGTAAACAGCTGGTGATTTATAACGCCAACGATAATCCTGTGGCGCAAAACGATGCGATTGAAAACTATATTCAGCAGGGAGTGAAAGGCATTCTGGTGGATGCAATCGATGTCAACGGTATTATGCCAGCGATAAAAGAAGCCGCAGCGGCGAATATTCCGGTGATTGCGATTGATGCCGTATTGCCTGCCGGTCCGCAGGCGGCGCAGGTGGGCGTAGATAATCTCGAAGGCGGAAAAATCCTCGGTAAATACTTTGTCGATTATGTTGCGAAAGAGATGGGCGGCAAAGCGCGACTGGGAATTGTCGGCGCGCTCAATTCGGCCATCCAAAACCAGCGTCAGAAAGGTTTTGAAGAGACGATTAAAAGCAACAGCCAGATAACGGTCGCCGATGTGGTCGATGGCCAGAATATTCAGGACAACGCCATGACCGCTGCCGAAAACCTGATTACCGGCAACCCGGATCTCACCGCGATCTATGCCACCGGCGAGCCGGCGCTGCTGGGTGCCATTGCCGCAGTAGAAAACCAGGGGCGGCAGAAGGACATCAAGGTATTCGGCTGGGATCTGACGGCAAAAGCCATCAGCGGCATTGACGGTGGCTACGTTACCGCCGTGCTGCAGCAGGATCCGAAGAAAATGGGTGAAGAAGCACTGAAAGCGCTGAATAGCCTGACGGCCGGTAAAACCGTGAGCAAAACCATTCTGGTTCCGGCCACGGTGGTGACCAAAGCCAACGTCGACAGCTACCGTTCGCTGTTTAAGTAACCGCCAGGCGCAGACGCGAACGTCTGCGCCCGGGCTTAGCGCTGCGCCAGAATACGTTGTAATTCATCAGCATCGGGAAACGCGTTCAGCGTGCCAGTGCGACTGACGGTGATCGCCGCCGCCGCGCTGGCATGCTGCAGCGCCAGCAGGTCGGGCGCGACGCCGCGCAGCAGGGCAGACGCCAGCAGCACGGCGAGGAAAGTGTCACCGGCGCCGGTGGTATCGACGGCCGCGGCAGTGTTCGCCGGGCAGAACACGCGCTGATTGCCGCGCATCAGCAGCGCACCGGCGGCACCCTGGGTAATCACCAGCGTGTTAACGCCGGTGGGTTGCAGCAGATCGGCTTCCGGTTGATTGACCACCGCGATGTCAATCAGCGGCCAGAGATCGGCGAAGTCCGGATTGACCGGTGAAGGATTAAATACCGTGGTTAAGCCGTGCGCTTTTGCCCAGTTAAATAACCGGCGGGTTTTATCCACAGAAAAATTGCCCTGCTGCAGCAGAATATCGCCGGCAGCGGCATCGGCTAAGTAAGCCAGGATAATATCGGCTGCCAGCGCGTCGGCCGCGGCGGTGGTAGTAATAATGGCATTATCGCCGTCGCTGCTATTAAAAATAATTGAGGTGTCACTGTGAGCAGACAAAAACTGAGGCGGCAGTAAGGTTAATCTTTCGTGCCGGATGCGTTCGCGGATCCACTGGCCGTTAATATCATCGCCAGTGGCGCTAATTAAGCGCGTATCGATGCCGCAACGCGAAAGTACGATTGCCTGATTGGCGCCTTTGCCACCGATATCCTGCGCAATTTTGCTGCCATGAATTGATGCGCCTTTTTCAGGGAGTTGATCGATGGACCAGGTTTCATCCACCACAATATTGCCTGCAACATAGACACGCATAGTTTTCTCGTTAATAAGGTGAAAGAGATGGCTTCTATATCAGCAGAAAAAAGTAACGCGATACAAGATATTTTTTCACGCAGTAAAGCGGTGATTGGTGTTATTCACTGTGATGCCTTTCCCGGCTCGCCGAAATATCGCGGTAAACCGGTGAGTGAAATTATCGATTGCGCCCTGCGCGATGCGGATAATTATCTGGCTGGCGGCGTGCACGGTTTAATTGTTGAGAATCATGGCGATATTCCCTTTGCCAAGCCCGACGATATTGGTCCGGAAACGGCGGCATTTATGGCGGTGATCACCGATAAAATCCGCGAGCGTTTTGCTGCACCGCTGGGAATTAACGTGCTGGCCAATGCGGCAATCCCGGCAATTGCCACGGCATTAGCCGGCGGGGCGGATTTTGTGCGCGTTAACCAGTGGGCCAATGCCTATATCGCCAATGAAGGTTTTATCGAAGGGGCAGCTGCTAAAGCGCTGCGCTATCGCAATCAGCTGCGGGCCGATCACATCCGCGTTTTTGCCGATAGCCATGTTAAACACGGCAGCCACGCGATTGTCGCCGACCGCTCGATTCAGGAGCTGACGCGTGACGTCGACTTCTTCGAAGCCGATGCGGTGATCGCCACCGGCCAGCGCACCGGCGACAGCGCCACGCTGAGTGAGATCGACGAAATCCGCGCCGCAACTGCCTTGCCGCTGCTGGTGGGCTCAGGCGTGACGCCGGACAACGTCTGTCAAATCCTTGGCCGCACGCAGGGGGTGATTGTCGCCAGCACGCTGAAAGTCGATGGCGTGTGGTGGAACCCGGTGGAACTGGCGCGCGTGAAGCACTTTATGGCGGTGGCGCAGGCTGCGCTGGAGGAGGCGTGATGGAAAGCTTCAGCGATCGGCTGCTGACGCAGCATCAGGCGCTGTGGCAGGCGATGCAGCTGCACCGCTTTGTCGTCGACATTGAGCACGATCGGCTGCCGGACAGCGTGTTTAATCGTTATCTGGTGTTTGAGGGTAACTTTGTCGCCACCGCCATCGCTATTTTTGCGCTGGCGGTGAGCAAGGCGCCGGGCATTCGTCAGCAGCGCTGGCTGATTGGCGTGCTCAATGCGCTGGTGGATACGCAAATCGCCTGGTTTGAGGCGGTGCTGGCGCGGCGCGGCATTCAGCCGGCGGATTACCCGGACGATCTGCCCGGCGTCAGCGCATTCCGCGATGGCATGCTGAAAGTCGCGCAGCAGGGCAGCTATGCGGAAATCATCACCCTGATGTTCGGTGCCGAGTGGATGTATTACCACTGGTGCCTGCGCGTCAGCGCGCAATCGCAGCAGGACGCTGACGTGCGCCGCTGGGTAGAGATGCATGCCGAAGACGAGTTCCATCAGCAGGCGCAGTGGCTGAAAACCGAACTGGACCAGTGCGCACTGACGCTCAGCGCGGCGCAACAGGCGCAGCTATCGCAGCTTTACGCCCGCGTGCTGCAGTGGGAGATCGATTTCCACAGCGCGGCTTATGCGGAGAGTGCCCATGACTAGCTGTTTCATCGAAGCGCGCAACATCGGCAAACGCTTCGGCGCGTTAACAGCGCTTAGCCAGGTCAATCTGTCGATCCATCGTGGCGAAGTGCTGGCGCTGCTGGGTGACAACGGCGCGGGCAAATCGACCTTTACTAAAGTGTTATCCGGCGCGTACAGCGCCAGCGACGGCGAGCTGTGGGTAGACGGCAGGGCGGTGAAATTCACCTCGCCGCGTCAGGCCGCCGATCACGGTATTGCCACCATCTATCAGGAGCTGGCACTGGCAGAGAATCTGTCGATTGCCGAGAACGTGTTTCTTGGCCGCGAGCTGAAGCGCCGCGTGCTCGGCATTCCTTTTCTGCGCCGCCGCGCGATGCGCGAAACGGTGGATCGACTGCTGACCGAGCTCGATGCGCACATTTCCGATGCCGAAGCGGCGGTCGGCAGTCTGTCCGGTGGCCAGCGTCAGGCGGTGGCGATCTGCCGCGCACTCAATCTCAACGCGCAGCTGGTGATCATGGATGAACCCACCGCCGCGCTGGCGGTCGCGGAGACGCAGAAAGTCCTGCAGCTGACGCGCCGCCTGGCGGAACGCGGCTGCGCCGTGGTGCTGATCAGCCACAACATCAGCGATGTGTTTGCCGTGGCCGATCGCATGGTGGTGTTTCGTCGCGGCCGCAAAATCGCCGAGCGCCGTCACGCGGACACCACGCCAGACGAAATCGTTGCACTCATTACCGGTGCGCATCCTGATGCGCGCATTTTCGAAAACACCTAAGCACGTACACCAGGGGAAATCATCATGCATCGCATTGCTACTGCTGTTTGTTCGCTGTCACTGCTGGTATCGGGTTACGCCCTCGCGGCGCAAAAGGTGGCCTTTGTGCCACAAATCATCGGTATTCCCTATTTTCAGGCGATGGAGGCGGGCGGCAAGCGCGCCGCGCACGATCTCGGCGTGGAGTTTGTCTATAGCGGTCCGGTAGATACTAACCCGATGGATCAGCTGCAGATCGTGCAGAACCTGATTGCGCAGAAGGTCAATGCGATTGGCATCAGCGTGCTGGATGCCTCCAGTATTGCGCCGGTGATGGCGCAGGCGCAGGCGAGTAATGTGCATCTGTTCACCAGCGACAGCGATGCGCCCGACAGCGGCCGGCCGGTTTATGTGGCGCAGGCCACCGATGAGGGCCTGGGCGATACGGTGATCGATGAGATGGTCAAACGCGTCGGCGAGCGCGGCAAAATTGGCATCGTCTCCGGCGAAGCCACCGCGTCCAACCTCAACAGCTGGATTGGCTTTATGCAGCAGCGGGTGAAAAGCAAATACCCGCACATTACGCTGCTCAAACCCCAGTACGCCGGCGGCTCCGCCAGCCGCGCGGCGCAAATCACCACCGATTTGATGTCCGCTAACCCCGATCTGAAAGGGGTGATTGCCATGGCCTCCACAACCTGTCCGGGCGTGGCGCAGGCCATCGAAACCGCTGGCAAAAACGGCAAGGTGATCGGCAGCGGTTTCTGCAGCCCGAACACCGCGCGCGCCTACCTGAAAAGCGGGGCGTTTGGCTACACCGTGCTGTGGGACCCGGAAAAGCTTGGCTATCTGACGGTGTGGGCGGGCAAACAGCTGATCGACGGGAAAGCGTTTGCCGCCGAAAACCACGTTCCCGGCTTTGCCCAACCGGTGACCTTTGACAGCAAAACCGGTGTGCTGCTGCTCGGCAAGCCGGCGGTGTTCACCAAAGATAACGTCGACCAGTTCAAATTCTGACGAGGCCTGTGATGCATATGACTTCGCGGGAAATCGTCCTGCTGGCGATCGCCGTGCTGGCTGGCGCCTGCTTTACGTGGTTTTCGCCGTGGTTTGCTACCGCTGACAACCTGCTGACCATTCTGCGCAACAGCAGCGAACTGCTGTTGATCGCGCTGGGTATGACGCTGGTGATCGCCATGGGCGGCGTGGACGTCTCGGTGGGCGTGGTGATGGGCGTGGCCGCGTGGGGTGTCGGACAACTGCTGATGCTGCAATCCCCGCTGCTGGCGGCGCTGGCCGGACCGCTTATTGGCCTGCTGGCAGGGCTGATCACCGCGCTGGTAGTGGTGATTGGCCGCATTCCGGCGATTGTTGGCACGCTGGGGCTGTTCGGCGTCTGGCGCACGGCGCTGTTTGTGCTGCTGGGCGGGCAGTGGCTTTCCGGTCTGCCAGGCGATCTGACGCATGCGCTGATGCGGCCGCTGCTGGGACTGCCGCTGATGGCCTGGCTGATTATCGCGGCCTGGGCGCTGGTGTGGCTGGCGCTGCGCCATACGCCGTACGGGTTATGGCTGCTGGCCGCCGGCAACTCCGAAGAAAAAGCGCGGCTGGCGGGCATTCCGGTGACCCGGGTGCGTGTTGCGACCGTTGCCCTCAGCGGCGTGCTGTGCGGCCTGGCCGCCACCTGCTACATCGCCACCTATCGTAACGTGGAGATGACCGTCGGCGGCACGCTGGCACTGGAGGCGATTGCCGCGGTGGTGCTGGGCGGCACGCGCATTACCGGCGGCTCCTGCAGTCTGCTCGGCACGCTGCTCGGCGTGCTGCTGTTGCGCATTCTGCAAAATGGCCTGCTGCTGATTGGCGTGCCCTCGCTGTGGCAAACCGTGGTCACCGGGGCGGTGCTGTTGCTGGTGCTGAGCAGTGAAGCAGCCAGTGGGCGGCTGTTATCGCTAAGGAGGCTGGCATGAAACTGTGGCGCAAAGCCCCCGACCTGACGCTGCTGCTGGCGCTGTGGCTGTTGCTGCTGGGCGCCATCGCGATTGTGCTGCCGCAGATGCTGGCGGCATGGTCGCTGACCTCCATCCTGCAGTTTGCCACGCTGCTGTCGCTGGTGGCGCTTGGGCAGTCGCTGGTGGTGATGACTGGCGGCGGCGGCATTGATTTGTCGGTTGGCGGTAACGTTTCGCTCTCGGCGGTCATCGGCATGCTGGCACTCGATCAGGGCATTGCGCCGGGCTGGCTGCCGCTGATTTGCCTGCTGAGCGGTAGCCTGGCCGGCGCGCTGAACGGCCTGCTGGTGGCGCGCTTACGCCTCTGGCCGCTGATCGTTACGCTGGGCAGTTTTTATCTGTTTTCCGGCCTGGCGCTGGCATTAACCGGTGGCGCGGCGCTGGCCGGCGTGCCGCCGCTGCTGACGCAGTGGGGCCGGGCGGCCATGCTGTCCGTTCCGTTGCCTTTCTTAACCTGTGTCATCCCGGCGTTTCTGCTGGCGTGGCTGATCCTCAGCAATAGCGCGTGGGGCAAATGGATCTACGCCTGCGGCTTCAATGAGCACGCTACGCGGCTGGTGGGCATTCCGGTCGATCGTCTGCGGCTGCTGGTTTACTGCCTGAGCGGCGCGCTCGCCGGCTGCGCCGGTTTTATTTCCCTGTGCTGGCTCGGCAGCGCCCGCCCGGAAATTGGCGTCAATCTTGAGCTGGAGTCGCTGACCGCCGCGCTGCTGGGTGGCGTGGCGATCTTTGGCGGGCGCGGCAGCGTAGCTGGCGTTCTCGCCGCCGCGCTGATGCTGGTCACCCTCAAAACCTGCATGTTGCAGCTGGGGCTGAACAGCGTGTGGCAACTGGGCGTGGTGGGCATGTTGTTAATCATGGTGTTAATGGCACAACGACTTTTTATCTATCGGAGATAACACATGAGTCTGACTGAAAAAATTAGCGCACACGTCGATGCCAGCGCGCAGCGTATCGCGCAGACATTATGCGACCTGCTGGCATTTCCCTCGGTGGTGAAAGTCGATCCGCGCGAGGCCGGGCCAGGCGAGCGCGACTGCCAGCGCTATCTGCAGCAGCGGCTGATGGCGCTGGGCATGGACACCGATCTGTGGGATCCGGATGGCCCGGCGCTGTACCAGAAGTATCAGGGCCGTCCGGGCGCCAATAAAGGCCGCACCTTTGAGGGCCGTCCCAATCTGGGCGGCACCCTGAGCGGATCCGGTGGCGGCAGGTCGCTGATGCTTACCGGCCATATTGACGTGGTACCACCGGGTCCGGCTGAGCACTGGCACAGCGATCCATTTGTGCCGGAGATCCGCAACGAGGCGGTGTATGGTCGCGGCGCGGTCGATATGAAAGGTGGCGTGGCCTGCATGCTGATGGCGGTGGAGCTGCTGCAGGATCTCAACGTGCAGCTGGCCGGCGACGTGGTGTTCACCACGGTAGTGGATGAAGAGATCGGCGGCATGGGCTCGCTGGCAATGGTGGATCGCGGCTTCAAAGCCGATGCCGGTATCATGACGGAGCCCACTGCCAACCGCATTGCGCCGATTTGCCACGGCATTTTGTGGGCGCGCATCATTCTGGATGGCATCGGCGGCCATGCGGAATTAACGCCGAACAGCTGGGACAGCAGCGGTCCGGTTGATGCCGTGATGTTGTGTCGCCAGATGCTGGACGGGCTCGATGTGCTGAACCGCCGCTGGCAGACGCAGCCCGACAAAAACCATCCACTCATGGATCTGCCCAACCAGATTATCGTGACGCAGCTGAAAGTGGGCGAGCACCCGGCGTCGATTGCCGGCCGCGCCGAGATCGTCATCGACGTGCAATATCTGCCGGCAGAAAAGGATGAGATGGGGCTGGGCGGTAAGGTAAAACAGGAGATTGAGGCGCACGTGGCGAAGGTATGCGCGCTGGATCCTTACCTGGCAAAGCATCCGGCGCGCGTGGAGTGGATACTGGACGCCGACTGCGCCGAGATCCCGGCCGATCATCCTTTTGTCAGCGCTTTTCAGCAGGGCGTGAGTGACGCGGCACTGAGCCCGCAGCTGGCCGGCTTTGGTGCCCACAGCGACATTGGCCTACCCAGCACGCTGGGCCAGACGCCGACGGTCAACTTTGGTCCCGGCGATCCGGCGCTGTCGCATCAGCCTAACGAACATGTGCCGATTGCCGATCTGGTGGCCTGCACCAAAGCCATTGCGCTGACGCTGGTGCACTGGTGCGGGCTGGCGAAGGAAGCGGGGCGCTGAGAGCATTAACCACCGCAGTGACGCTGGCCGCAGAGGGCCGGCGTCATGCGTTAGCGCATTCTGTCACTGAGCAGTCCTGACGGCTTAGCCACTTATGCTTTCCACCCTCCGCCAGCCAGCATGCACTGGCGGAAGGGACCTGCATTACGGCTGATCGGGCAGCGCGGCAAGTAACTTATCCAGCGTCACCGGATAGTCTCTCACTCGAATGCCGGTTGCATTGTAGACCGCATTAACCAGCGCGGCACCGACGCCACACAGCCCCAGTTCACCGACGCCTTTGGCTTTCATCGGCGAAGAGACCGGATCGGTATCATCGAGGAAAATCACCTCCTGCTCGGGCACATCGGCGTGTACCGGCACTTCATAGCCTGCCATGTCGTGATTGACGAAGTAGCCGAGCCGGGTGTCCACCGCCAGCTCCTCCATCAGCGCGGCGCCGAGGCCCATGGTCATCGCGCCGATCACCTGGCTACGCGCGGTTTTGGGGTTAAGGATGCGCCCCGCAGCACACACCGCCAGCATGCGCCGCACGCGCACTTCGCCGGTGGCACTATCGACCGCCACTTCAACAAAATGGCCGGCAAAAGTGGATTGCTGGAAGGTTTTGTCCAGATCGCCGAATTCCATGGTCTCTTCCGCCATCAGCGGACCCGCCGCAGTGAGCGGCAGGCGCTGCCCGTTGGCGTGAATGTGCCCATCGGCAAACTCTGCGCTTTCCGCATCCAGACCCAACTGTGCGGCAACCTTCTCGCGTAGCCGGACGCAGGCCGCATAAACCCCGGCCGTGGAAGTATTGGCTCCCCACTGGCCACCCGAACCCGCCGAGACAGGAAACGCCGTATCGCCGAGCCGTACGCTGACCTGCTCAATCGGCACGCCCATCATCTCGGCTGCCGTCTGGGCAATGATGGTGTAGCTGCCGGTGCCGATATCGGTCATGTCGGTTTCGACAGTGATTGTGCCTTGCGCATCCAGCTGCACGCGCGCGGCAGAGGGTGCCAGCAGGTTGTTACGGAAACCGGCTGCCACGCCCATGCCCACCAGCCAGCGCCCCTCGCGCCGCTGCCCGGGTTGGGCACAGCGCTCAGCCCAGCCAAATTTGCTGGCGCCGGTGCGCAGGCATTGCACCAACTGGCGGCGTGAAAAGAAGCGCTCCGGATGCAGCGGATCGACCTGTGTATCATTGATGATGCGAAACTCAACCGGGTCGATACCGGCGATGGCGGCCATTTCATCCATGGCAATCTCCAGCGCCATCAGACCGGGTGCTTCACCCGGCGCACGCATCGCGTTGCCCTCGGGAAGATCGAGTTCGGCGAGGCGCAGCCCGGTAAGCCGATTGGCGGCGGCGTAGAGTAATTCAGTCTGCTGCACCGCAGTTTCCGGCGTTCCGCCCGGCAGATTACCAGACCAGCTTTCATGGGCAATGGCGGTGAGATGGCCATGCGCATCGGTAGCTAATCGGATGCGCTGCCGCGTTGCTGGCCGGTGCGTGGTGTTGTTGGGGATCATCGGGCGCGGCACCATCACTTTCACCGCGCGTCCCACGGCGCGCGCCCCCAGAGCCGCCAGCAGCGCATCGCTTCGTAAAAACAGTTTGCTGCCGAAGCCACCGCCGACGTAAGGAGAGAGCACGCGCACCTTTTCCATCGGCATGTCGAGCGTGTGCGCCAGGTCGGTGTGGCACCAGTTAATCATCTGATTCGAGGTCCAGACCGTCAGGTGATCGTCCTGCCACAGCGCCATGGAAGCGTGCGGTTCCATTGCCATATGGCTTTGATCGGGAGTGGTGTAGGTGGCGTCCAGCGTAAAGGCTGCGCTGTGCAGGGCAGCATCGACGTCGCCCAGCGTTTTATCCGGCTCACCTTCGGGTGACGTTGTCACCTCTGGCTGGGCCGCTGCGAGATCGTAAGCCCCCGTTTCAGCCTGGCAGTTAACCTTAACCAGCTGCGCGGCGGCACGTGCCTGCTCAAAGGTCTCCGCCACCACCAGCGCCACGGCCTGGTGGTAGTGTTCGATTTTATTATTTGCCAGCAGCGTCGCGGTGTTGCGCTCTGCCTTGTTGAGCTTGCCGGCGGTTGCTCCGGTGACGATGCCGAGCACGCCCGGTGCCTGCGCCGCGGCGTGGGTGTCAATCGAGAGAATATTGCCTTTGGCAATTGGCGCGCCGACCACATAACCGTAGGCCGCATCCGGTGCTTCAGCGTGCCATTCATAGGCGTAATGCGCCGAGCCGGTGGTTTTTAACGGCCCGTCGATGCGTGCCAGCGGCTGGCCGACGACGCGCTGCTGGTCGATAGGATTGGCGGTTGCAGGTGTGTCAAATTTCATGCGTTGCTCCTCGCTTCCGCGATCGCTGAGGCGAGCGTGCGCTGCGCCAGCAACAGTTTGTATCGGTTGGCTTCAGTAGGACGCGCATCAGCAAACAGCACGTCGCAGACCGCCTGCGCCCCGTGAGGAAGTTCAGCATCCGCCGCCGCGCTGCGCCACGGCTGATGGGCCACGCCGCCGACGGCCACCCGGCCGCCACCCTCAGGCAGGATAACCGCTGCTACTGAGACCAGCGCAAAGGCATAAGAAGCGCGATCACGCACCTTACGGTAAATGTGCGTGCCACCCAGCGGTGCAGGCAGGGTAACCGCGACGATCAGCTCACCCGGCTGCAGCACGGTTTCGATGTGCGGCGTGTCGCCCGGTGCGCAGTAGAATTCAGCGATGGGAATAGCGCGCTGGCTGCCATCAGGGCTGACGGTTTCAATCACCGCATCCAGTACTCGCATCGCCACCGCCATATCGCTGGGATGGGTGGCAATACAGGCTTCGCTGACACCCACTACCGCATGCTGGCGGCTGAATCCTTCGCGTGCGGCACAGCCCGTCCCCGGCTGACGCTTGTTACAGGGTTGATTAACATCGTAAAAATAGGGACAGCGCGTGCGCTGCAGCAGGTTGCCAGCGGTGGTGGCCTGATTGCGCAGCTGGCCTGAAGCACCCGCCACCAGCGCGCGCGTCAGCACGGCATAGTCGCGCCGGATGCGCGCGTCTGCCGCCAGATCGGTGTTGCGCACCAGCGCACCAATACGTAAGCCGCCCCCGGCGGTGGGTTCAATGCTGTCCAGCGCCAGTCCGTTAACATCAATCAGGTGCGACGGGGTTTCAATTTCCAGCTTCATCAAATCGAGCAGATTGGTACCGCCGGCAATAAAGCGTGCGCCCGGATGCTGCATCGCGCTGCTGGCGGCCTGTGCAGGCGTCGCAGCCCGTTCAAAGGTAAAGGCTCTCATGCTTTCTGGCCTCCGGCGTACTCTTCAATGGCGGCAAGAATGTTGGCATAGGCGCCGCAGCGGCAGATGTTGCCGCTCATGCGTTCACGAATCTCTTCATCGCTCAGCGCTGGCGCGGCGGTCAGATCGCCCGTGACATGGCTGGGAATGCCCGCCGCAATTTCCTGGAGCACCGCCAGCGAGGAACAAATTTGCCCCGGCGTGCAGTAGCCGCACTGATAGCCGTCGTGGCGGATAAAGGCGGACTGCAGCGGATGCAGATCATCCGGCGTGCCGACGCCTTCAATGGTGGTCACTTCGGCATCCTGCTGCATCACCGCAAGAGTGAGGCAGGCGTTGATGCGCCGGCCATTGACCAGCACGGTACAGGCGCCGCACTGACCGTGATCGCAGCCTTTTTTGGTGCCGGTCAGGTGTAAATGTTCGCGCAGCGCGTCCAGCAGCGTGGTACGGGTATCCACGTTAAGCTGCTGAGGTTCGCCGTTCACCTGCAGCGTGACTGGCACCGTGACGGGGGCCGGCGCGGCGGAACCGGCACCGGCTGTCAGCCGGGCTCGCTCTGTCTCTTCCTGCTGCGGTGAATACCGCTGCGTCTTCTCATCGCGTGGGTTGCTCATGCCTTTGCCTCCGGACAAGTGGCGAAATGAAATCTCAATGACACCGATTTTTATAAGGTTTTGGAAAACTTTAAGCATAGACGTCAATACGCAGACGACCATGCGGCAGGGGGAAACGGATCTCAGCAACGGACAAGTCTGAAGCCTGTCGGACTGTTCACGGTGACAAATACCCACATTCATGATTAATATGCATGCTTTGCTAAACCGTTTTAGCGATTAAGTGAGACTAAATCATGATGAAACGTATCTGGTGTCTGGGCGACGCCGTGGTGGATTTGCTGCCGGATGGCGCAGGGCGCTTGTTGCAGTGTCCCGGCGGCGCGCCCGCGAATGTGGCGGTCGGTATTGCCCGGCTGGCGGGCAACAGCGGTTTTATCGGCCGGGTCGGCGACGATCCTTTTGGCCATTTTTTGCGTCGAACCCTGGACGCCGGAACAGGTGGATACCGCGTTTCCCATATGCGCCAAGATCCGCCGCAGCGCACCTCCACGGTGGTCGTGGCCCTGGATGAGCAGGGCGAGCGCTCCTTTACCTTCATGGTGCGCCCCAGCGCCGACCTGTTTCTCACGCCGGACGATTTGCCCCCCTTTCAGCGCGGCGAGTGGCTGCACTGCTGCTCAATTGCGTTCTCTGCCGAACCGTCGCGCACGGCCACGTTTACGGCGATGCCGCGCATCCGTGAGGCGGGCGGATTTGTCAGCTTCGACCCCAATATCCGCCACGATCTGTGGGCCGATGCGGCGGAGTTGTTGCACGATGCCTCTGTGCCAGGCCCTGCAACGCTGGCGGACGTGGTAAAACTCTCCGTGGAAGAACTGGCCTTTTTGACGGCCACCGCGGATATCGACGCCAGCATGCAGCAATTGGCCGAACGCTTCGCCATCCCGCTGTTGCTGGTGACGCAGGGTAAAGCAGGCGTCAAAGCCTGCCTGCGCGGCGCGCTCAGCGCCTGGCCGACACAGCGCGGTTATCAGTGTGGATACCACCGGCGCGGGCGATGCCTTTGTGGCGGGACTGCTGTGGGAGCTGGCGCAGCAGGGGCTGCCGGCGGATGAAGCGCAGCTGGCGGCCTGCCTGCGCACCGCGCAGGCGCTGCGGGGCACTGGCCACCACCGCCAAAGGCGCGATGACCGCCTTGCCCTACCATCAACAGCTACAGCAGCACAGTATCTGACCCCGCCGTTTTCCCTGTTTTGCGATGTATCTCACATCCACTAAATCGGTTTAGCAAAATCCATTGCGCTTTAAAAAATGGCACCGCTATGATGCGGTACCTAAACCGGTTTAGCAAAAAAAATACATCCTGTGATGATAGCTCTTGCCTTAGGGATGCAAAACAATGAAAAAAAGCACACTCGCGATAACCCTTGGTTCGGTATTAGGCTCTGGCGCTGCACTGGGCGGCCGACCAGCATGAGCAGTATAGAAGCCCGTCTTGCCGCGCTGGAACAGCGGCTAGCCGCGGCAGAACAGCGCGCCAGCGTGGCGGAGAAACCCGCGCCAAAGCGGCGGAAAAACAGGCGCAGCAGCTGGCTGCCGCGCAGCAGCAGACGCAAACCACGACCAGCCGGTTGCCGTGGCACAGACCGAACCGCAGGCCGCTCAGCCTGTTGCGCCTGCCGCCAGCAGCGAGTCAGAGGGCGTTTGAGTTCCACGGCTACGCCCGCTCCGGCCTGCTGATGAACAATTCCGCCGCCAAAACGCAGGGCGGACCCACCGTGACCCCGGCCGGTGAAACCGGCGGTCAGGGTCGGGCGTCTGGGTAACGAAGCCGGATACCTACGTCGAGCTGAACCTCGAACACAAACAAACCCTGGCTAACGGGGCGACCACGCGCTTTAAGGCGATGCTGGCCGACGGGCAGAGAACCTATAACGACTGGTCAGCCGATACCAGCGATCTCAACATTCGTCAGGCCTTTGCCGAGCTGGGCAACCTGCCTGATTTTACCGGCGCGCTGAAAGGCAGCACCTTCTGGGCCGGTAAACGCTTCGACCGCGATAACTTTGATATTCACTGGCTGGATTCCGACGTGGTGTTCCTCGCCGGTACCGGCGGCGGCGTCTACGACGTGAAGTGGAATGATTCGCTGCGCAGCAACTTCTCGATTTACGGCCGCAACTTCGGCAGCGTGGAGGAGAGACCGACAACAACGTGCAGAACTATATCCTCAGCATGAACCACTTCGCCGGGCCGTTGCAGCTGATGGTGAGCGGCCTGCGGGCGAAGGATAACGACGAGCGGAAAGATAATGACGGCAATCGCGACCTGAAAACCGATGCGGCGAATAACGGCGTGCATGCCCTGGTGGGGCTGCACAACGACAGCTTCTACGGCCTGCGGGAAGGTTCCGCGAAAACGGCGCTGCTGTACGGTCACGGTCTGGGCGCGGAAGTAAAAAGCATCGGCTCCGACGGCGCGCTGCTGCCGGAAGCGGATACCTGGCGCTTCGCAAGTTACGGTGTCACGCCACTCGGCGGTGGCTGGCACATTGCGCCTGCCGTGCTGGCGCAGAGCAGTAAAGATCGCTACGTCAAAGGCGACAGCTATGAGTGGGTGACGCTCAACACCCGCCTGATTAAAGAGGTAACCCAGAACTTCGCGCTGGCGTTTGAGGGCAGCTATCAGTACATGGATTTAAACCCGGAAGGCTATAAGGATCGCAACGCCGTTAACGGCAGCTTCTACAAGCTGACCTTCGCGCCGACGTTAAAAGCGAGCAAAATCGGCGATTTCTTCAGCCGTCCGGAACTGCGCCTGTTCGCCACCTGGATGGACTGGAGCAGCAAACTGGATAACTACGCCAGCGATGATGCCTTTGGCAGCAGCGGCTTTAACGCCGGCGGGGAATGGAACTTTGGGGTCCAGATGGAAACCTGGTTCTAATGAATCACGCCCCCCGTGCGGGCCGCTTAGCGCATGATGGCATAACAATCACAATAAGAGAAGAGAAGTCAGGCAGAGGTAACTATGGATTTTGTTAATCAAATTGCCCGCGCGCTTATTCCGCTGCTCGGTGGCAAGGAAAATATCGCCAGCGCGGCGCACTGCGCAACGCGTCTTCGTCTGGTGCTGGTCGATGACGCGCTTGCCGATCACCAGCCGGCGATCGGCAAGGTTGACGGCGTGAAAGGCTGTTTTCGTAACGCCGGGCAGATGCAGGTGATTTTCGGCACGGGCGTGGTGAATAAAGTCTACGCCGCGTTTATTCAGGCGGCGGGGATTAGCGAATCCAGCAAGTCTGAAGCGGCGGATATCGCGGCGCGCAAGCTGAACCCGTTCCAGCGCATTGCCCGCCTGCTTTCCAACATTTTCGTGCCGATCATCCCGGCGATTGTGGCGTCCGGCCTGCTGATGGGCCTGCTCGGCATGGTGAAAACCTACGGCTGGGTGAATGCGGATAACGCCCTCTACATCATGCTGGACATGTGCAGCTCGGCGGCGTTTATCATTCTGCCAATCCTGATTGGCTTTACCGCCGCACGCGAGTTTGGCGGTAACCCCTATCTGGGCGCGACGCTCGGCGGCATTCTGACCCACCCGGCGCTGACCAACGCCTGGGGCGTGGCGTCCGGCTTCCATACCATGAACTTTTTCGGCCTTGAGATGGCGATGATTGGCTATCAGGGCACGGTGTTCCCGGTGCTGCTGGCCGTCTGGTTTATGAGCATCGTGGAGAAACACCTGCGCCGGGTGATCCCGGATGCGCTGGATCTGATCCTGACGCCGTTCCTGACCGTCATTATCTCCGGCTTTATCGCCTTGCTGATTATCGGCCCGGCGGGGCGCGCGCTGGGCGACGGCATCTCCTTTATCCTGAGCACGCTGATTGCCCACGCGGGCTGGCTGGCCGGTTTGCTGTTCGGCGGGCTCTACTCGGTGATTGTGATCACCGGCATTCACCACAGCTTCCACGCGATTGAAGCCGGGCTGCTGGGCAATCCGTCGATTGGCGTTAACTTCCTGCTGCCGATCTGGGCCATGGCGAACGTGGCGCAGGGCGGCGCCTGTCTGGCGGTGTGGTTCAAAACCAAAGACGCGAAAATCAAAGCCATTACCCTACCGTCGGCGTTCTCTGCCCTGCTGGGCATCACCGAAGCGGCCATTTTTGGTATCAACCTGCGCTTCGTGAAACCCTTTATCGCCGCGCTGATCGGCGGCGCGGTGGGCGGGGCCTGGGTGGTGTCGGTGCATGTCTACATGACGGCCGTCGGGCTGACCGCGCTCCCGGGCATGGCGATCGTGCAGGCCAGCTCGCTGCTCAACTATATTATCGGCATGGTGATTGCCTTCGGCGTGGCGTTTACCGTCTCGCTGCTGCTGAAATATAAAACGGACTCTGAATAATGACGCTACCTTCCCGCTGGCCTGCGATCCTGCAGGCCGTTATGAAAGGTCAGCCGCGCGCGCTGCGCAGGACCCGCACTACCCGCAATGGCATCCGGCGCCGGTGACGGGGCTGATGAACGATCCGAACGGGTTTATCCGGTTCGCCGGGCGTTACCATCTGTTCTATCAGTGGAACCCGCTGGACTGCGAGCATCGCATAAATGCTGGGGGCACTGGAGTTCGGCGGATCTGGTGCACTGGCAGCATGAGCCCATGGCGCTGATGCCCGACGAAGAGTATGACCGCAACGGCTGCTACTCCGGCAGCGCCGTGGATAACAACGGCGTGCTGACGCTGTGCTACACCGGCAACGTGAAGTTTGATGATGGTAGCCGCACCGCCTGGCAGTGCCTGGCGGTGGCAACCGGACGGGACCTTTAAGAAGCTGGGGCCGGTGCTCGCGCTGCCGGAAGGCTACACCGGCCACGTGCGCGACCCGAAGGTGTGGCAGCACGACGGGGAGTGGTACATGGTGCTCGGCGCGCAGGATGTGCAAAAGCGCGGCAAAGTGCTGCTGTTTAAATCAGCCGATTTGCACGCCTGGACATCCTGCGGGGAGATCGCCGGTCACGGCGTCAACGGCCTGACGGACGCGGGGTACATGTGGGAGTGCCCGGACCTGTTTGCCCTCGACGGGACGCACGTTCTGATCTGCTGCCCGCAGGGGCTGGCGCGCGAGCCGCATCGCTACCTCAATACACCTATCCGGGCAGCCTGGATGAGCGGGGCGTTTGATTACGCCAACGCCGCATTCGATCACGGCGAGTTACACGAGCTGGACGCCGGTTTTGAGTTTTACGCCCCGCAAACCACGCTGGCGGAGGATGGACGCCGCATCCTGATCGGCTGGATGGGCGTACCGGACGGGGAAGAGATGCTTCAGCCCACGGGGGCGAACGGCTGGATCCACCAGATGACCTGCCCGCGCGAACTGCGCTACCGCGACGGCAGGCTCTGGCAGACCCCGGCGCGCGAGCTGGCGGCGCTGCGTGAAGATGAGCAGCGCTGGCAGGGGCGCGCCAGCGAGGCGCCGGAACTGGACGCGACGCGCCTGGAGTTAGTGCTGAGCGGCGCAGGCCGCGACATCACCCTGAACTTCGCCGGGCCGCCGCTCGCGGCTCGAATGGCGCGGCGACGGGCTGCGTCTGGCGCGTGCGCAGCCTGGCAAACGGCGAGTGGCAGTTCCGTTACTGGCGCGGCGCGGTGAATCAGCTCCAGTTACTGTGCGACCGCTCCAGCGTCGAAATTTTCATCAACCACGGTGAAGGGGTGATGAGCAGCCGCTATTTTCCTGCCCATCCGGCCCGGTGGGGCGATTCGAACCCTGCGTCCGGACACGCAGAAGTGACGGCGCGCTACTGGTCGCTGCGCGCCTGCATGGTAGAATAAGGGTTTTGGCAGCCGGATCTAAGTCGTTGTGAGAAAAACAAAACGCGTCACCATTAAAGACATCGCGGAGCTGGCGGGGGTGTCCAAAGCCACCGCCAGCCTGGTCCTGAACGGGCGCAGCAAAGAGCTTCGCGTGGCGGAAGAGACGCGCGAGCGCGTGCTGGCGATTGCGAAAGAGCATCACTATCAGCCCAGCATTCACGCCCGCTCGCTGCGCGATAACCGCAGCCACACCATTGGTCTGGTGGTGCCGGAGATCACCAACTACGGTTTTGCCGTGTTTTCTCACGAGCTGGAGACGCTGTGCCGCGAGGCCGGCGTTCAGCTGCTGATCTCCTGCAGCGATGAAAACCCAGGGCAGGAGACGGTGGTGGTGAACAACATGGTGGCGCGTCAGGTGGACGGGCTGATTGTGGCCTCCAGCATGCTGAACGACGCGGACTACCTGAAACTGAGCGAGCAGCTGCCCGTGGTGCTGTTTGACCGCCACATGAATGACAGCGCGCTGCCGCTGGTGATCACCGATTCCATTACCCCGACGGCCGAGCTGGTAGCCGACATTGCGCGCCAGCATCCGGATGAGTTCTACTTCCTCGGCGGACAGCCGCGCCTGTCTCCCACGCGCGACCGCCTGGAAGGGTTTAAGCAGGGTCTTGAGCGAGCGCCGGCGTGACGCTGCGCCCGGAGTGGATCATTCACGGCAACTATCACCCGAGCTCCGGGTACGAGATGTTTGCCGAACTCTGCGCCCGCCTGGGGCGTCCGCCAAAAGCGCTGTTCACCGCCGCCTGCGGGCTGCTGGAAGGGGTGCTGCGCTATATGGGCCAGCACAACCTGCTGCAAAGCGATATCCGGCTAGCCAGCTTTGACGATCACTATCTCTACGATTCGCTGACGATGCCGGTGGATACCGTCGAGCAGAACGTGCCGCGTCTGGCGCAGGAGTGTTTTACGCTGCTCACTACCATGATTAACGGCGATGACCCCATCAGCCAGCATACCGTGCTGCCGGCAACGCTGCGGCTGCGCTTTGGCAGGTAGCGCAGCCGCATTGCACTTGATGAATTAATCGGTTTCTGGCTCACACACCTGCCATCTGACCGAGCTGACGCCCTTCTCCAGGCTGATGCGGCTGACCAGGCGCTCCAGCTGACCGGTCAGCGCCATGGCCGTTTACCCAGCACTTCCGCATTCACCGCCATGCGGTGTGAGGGTTCCAGATCCTCGCTGTGCAGCGATTGCAGGCGCAGTTCGCTGCTGTCCAGGCTGTGCAGCATCAGGCTGCGCACCTGGATCTCGTCTTCCGCCCGGCAGATGATCGCGACCCCGTAGCGCTGCTCCGCTTCACTGGCCGGCACTACGCCCTGGTGATTCAGGCGCAGGGCGATGTCGCGCAGCAGGATGTTGGCGCAGAGCACCACCACGCTGCCCAGCGCGGCCTCGAGCAACAGGCCCATGCTGCACAGCACACCGATGGCGGCGGTGCACCAGAGCGTGGCAGCAGTGTTGAGGCCGCGCACGTTCAGGCCATCGCGCATGATCACGCCGCCGCCGAGGAAGCCGATGCCGGACACCACATAAGCGGCGATGCGCGGAGCGTCGGCCGAGAGCCCCGGCATCGCCTGGGTCATCAGCACGAAGAGACAGGCACCGGTGCTGACCAGCGCATTGGTGCGCAGGCCGGTCAGGCGCTGGCGCAGCTGGCGTTCGGCGCCGATCAGGGCGCCCAGGATCAGCGCGACCGCGACGCGCAGCAAGAAGATTTTCCAGTCCATGTCAGACCTCACTCCATCACCGCCGGGCAATGGATATTCAGAGTTATAAGAATGGATTACAGCGGGGCCAGACAGAACGCAGGAAAAAGGGGGAGGAAAATCCACCGTCTTAACGCAGGGCTAAGACAGCGATGAGGCTATCTCAGCATCGGCACCGATTGTAATCGTGTGGGACAGGTGTCCAATTGTGTATCCTCATCAGTAAAAATTTCGCCGGCATTGTAGACGCTTTGCTCCGTCAGAGCGAAGACAAATCGCGCATCGTTTAAGCGGGGTTGAACAGGCATGAGATAATCACGCGTTTTCACCACAATCAGGCTGGGGTATCTGCTAAAAAAGGTTTCATAATTAATTATCTGCGCTCATCCAAATACCCTAAGGTCTGACATGCAACCAATCAGTCTGCAAACCCGGTACCGTTCTGCAAACGAAAACACCATCGCGTTGTGGGCGAAAAATGCAGGCATCGGAAACATCCGTGAAGAGAATTACTACGATCCGGTAAAACTGGCGCTTGCCGCAGGGATAAAGCCGTCAGTTCCCTTACCGGTGTTACGTCTGATTGATGAATTGCAACGACTCACACTGGCAGATCCGCTTGCCGATACGCTGCCAGCGCAAGGCCTTCATTTTACTTTTTTGCCTCTGACTTTGCCGCTTTACAATATCAATGAGCCTTTACCAGCGAAAGTGGCGCAACTGACCACAATCTGGCAGGAATTTGCTGCGAAAAAAATCGTTATCCGGGATCTGCGCTTAGTGGCGTTGCCCAGTCAGTTATTGCTTGCGGGCATACCTGATACGCCTGCGATTGCCATGCGTCAGTCATTCTGCGACAAGGTTCTGGATTCAGACTGGAAAAAAGAATTGCTGATGCGGCATGGCAACAGCCCATTGCCGGCACCATTCTGGCACAGCACGTTACTGCGCTACAGCGCTGAGTTTTTACCCGCAGTTTTGCGTCAATTCTTTTATGAACGTCAGGACATCAATTTCGGTGCGGTGGCGGGAGAATTGATGTTGACGAAGACTAACTACAACTGGACGAAGTGTTATCCATTATTGCCAGCGAGGGTTTGAAGAATGGTGAGTGCGCCATAACTGGCAGCCTCAGACTAATGGAGCTGTGTGTGGATACTACTGATTTACCTTTCGGGCTAAAGTGCGCATAATCATGATTATGTTAAATAAGATATCTGATCACGTATCTCAATCCTTCAGTTTCGCCCTTCACGCCTCTTACAAGGTCCACAACGCATTCCACCACGTCTACACTATGTGAAAGCTTATCCCACCAGTCCGTTTGTCACCACGGTGTTATATTTTTACTGACGATGTGCGTTGCTGTCATCTGTTCAAAAATGTTTGCATCTATCGCTTCCGGCATTGAATAAAAAATAGCATCGCTTAGGGAAATTCTTCTTTCCATTACACAGAATTCATTCAGAAGCATCTAAGCGTTTCTCAGTCATCAACATTCAGTTTTATAGTTCCACCATCTGGCACATCTCTAATCTGAACTGCAATACTTCCCCTTGCTCGCATTGCTGTTACAGATTGCTGAGCACGCAAATTCTTAACTGAAAATTCACCACCCAAAACAAAAGGAATAACAGGCACTAACCGCTGATTCTGCTTAATTTTTCCGTGCGTGATCTGCCATTGATGCATCAACGAATGACCTGTCAGAAAGTCATAATCATTTAGAATAGCTTCGCACCACTGAGATAAATTTTCACACATTTTTTGGCTTTCACCGGTCTCGGGATCAAATGAGTATATTCTATCCTCCTTTAAAGAAAATTGCCCACCAAATGCATCTTCTGCAAAAAAGAAATGACCATCTGTCATACCACCATAGCTTTCGCGCCATAATTTTTCTTCATTCCAGGAAAAGACATTAAAATCATCGTGTTCGTGTGTTCCTGGAAAGACATGTAGCGCTGATTCAAAACCATAAAACCCATTGCGCATTCTCAACAGAGCAACATAATCAGGAAACTTTGATGAAAGTTCGAGCTTAAGAGTGCCAGAAATATCATCGAAAGGCTTTGCTAACTCATTGCTGCAAATTGACAATAGCTTTGAGATTGGGTCTTTCATGTTAGTCCTTTTATGGATCTTTATTATTACTGTATAAGGTGGCAGTTGCGGTTATATTCTTAATCGTTATTTAATGGCTAATGAATATTATTAACCATGTCATATACGCAAGTCTTGATAGCCAAAGAAAAATCGCACCAAAAGACAGGTCTGATTTTGTCAGGAAAACCCTAATAAAGAAAGATGGTTTTTATCTTCAATTAACCCCTGATAAAAATACTTCCCATAGAGTGCGAAAAGAAAAAATGACATCCCTCCAGACAAATTAGATATTAAAGATAAATCATCAAACCCTCTTCGATACTCAGCTATCGCTGCCGCCACATACCCAAGAACAAGAAAAATCAATGCACTGTTTGATAAAGCACCACGTTTAAAAAACATATAATTAAAATAAAGAAAAGAATCCTTACCTACCTTAGTGCCGCCAAGGTTTTTATAAACAAAGATAAAAAAACAGACTCCCAACAGGAACAAAAATAATAGCAACATGAAGGATGATGCATTAAGAACATTATCATTTGAAATCATAATGGTATTTTTTCCTTAGTCGAGTCACCTTCAGATCTATTTTTTTCATCATGAGAAGTAGTGGTGTAACCAGTAAAACCAATGCTTCACTGGTGCGTAAGAAGGGACAAAACCGCGCCGTTTTCTGTAGGGTCGCCATTTATGGCGACCAAAAAAAACAGCAGGCAGTAATTAGCACAAACCCGCCACGCACATTGTATCACCGGGCCGACGGGTTTTCCCCCACTGAGCCGCGCACCACCATCCAGCTGTCAAATGCGGGTAAGGCGCCGGCGGATTGCTGGCGGATATGGCAAATCAACCGGCGCGCGGCTTCGCGCCCCATTTCATACACCGGCTGGGCGACCACGGTCAGCGGCGGTGACATCAGCTCGGTCCAGGGAAAATCGTCGTACATCACAAAAGAGATATCTTCGGGTATGCGCAGGCCGCGTTTGGCCAGACCGCGCAGGATGCCCATCGCAATCAGGTTATCGGAGGCAATCAGCGCGCTGGGTGGCTCGGCGAGCGCCAGCAGTTCAGTCAGGATCTGTTCAATGATGGCTTCGCTGAGCGCATTAAGCCGAATCAGCGCTGGATCCAGTTCCTTACCTGCGGCCCGGTAGGCATCAATCATTCCGCTAACGCGTTGCGCCACCGGCGTGGGGCCGAGCGTGATTGCCGGCGAATACGGTGCAGCGCTGCGCATGCTGGAGAGATAAGCAATTCGCTGATGTCCGGCCGCCAGTAACAGCTCCGTCGCCTGTTTGGCCACTGCGACAAAGTTTGCCTGGATGGTCTCCACCTCCATCCCCTGCACTGCCCGGTCGAACATCATTAATGAACGCCCTTCTGCCAGCACCTGGCGAAGATGTTCATTATCCTCAAACAATGAGCTGCACGGCGCGACGATGATGCCATCGACGCGCTTATCCAGCATCACGCGCACGGCTTCCCGCTCTTCATCCAGCGTTTCATCGCTGTTACTCAGCAGCAGGTGAAAGCCCGCCTGGCGCGCAACGTCGGCCATGCCGCGCAGCGCGAGGCCAAAGTGTGGGTTTTCGATGTCGCCGACAATTACCCCAATAGTATTGGAGCGGCCAGTGTTCATGCTGCGCGCCAGCTCGTTCGGTCGGTATCCCAGCGCTTCAGCAGCCTGATTCACCCGCGTCTGCACGTCTTCACTGACGGAACCATACCCGCCCAGCGCGCGTGCCGCCTGGGCTTTGGAAACATTGGCGGCGCGGGCGACGTCGGCAACGGTCGGACCGCGTGAACGAGCATTTTCATTGGTCATAATTATTTCGAATCACAAGTTGATAACAACATAATTGACGCTGCTGATAGCGTGTGCTTAATATCAGTATATCCGAATGAGACCGGTCTCACAACCAAGGCCGGTTTCATTTTGCCCCGCGTTGAGACCGGTCTCAATAACAATAAACCGGCTTGGCGAACTCTGAAGTTTCACCTGCACAGACGGAAGAGCCTTATGACATCGCACAAACGTTTCAATCACCTGACCGCCGCCCTGTTCGGCACGGCAATGCTGGTTTCCGCCAGCTGGAGCGCCCACGCCGCCAGCGACGGTAATCCCTGGGGTTTGATCGAACCCGGTCACCTCCGCGTTGCCAGCCTCGGCGACGCGAAGCCCTACACCTTCACCGATAAAAGCGGCAACTTCACCGGCTTTGACGTCGAATTCTTCAAAAATGTGGCGCATCGCATGGGCATCGATCAGGTGGATTTTATCGGTCAGGACTTCTCCGCCATTCTGCCGGCGGTGGCAAATGGCCAGTATGATGCCGGCGTCGCCGCGATTGGTATCACGCCGCTGCGCGAAAAAACCGTCGATTTCTCCACCGGCTATCTTGCGGGCTATCTGACGGTGCTGACTCGCAGCGATTCCGGGGTGAAAAACGTAGAAACCCTGGCGCATAAACGGCTCGGAGTGATTCAGGGCACGCTGCAGGAGAACTATGCGCTGCAGCACTTCAAACAGACCGATCTGGTGCGTTTCCCCGATAACAACGCAGCGGTGTCCGCGCTGAATAACGGCACGCTGGATGCCATGTTCCTCGACTACGAAGCCGCCAAAGATTATGCCACCCGCTTTAAGCTGGTCACGGCGGCGAACATCCCTTCATTTGACGCGCCTGCGGGTGTCGCCATCGCCAAAGGCAAGCCCGAGTTCAAAGCAGCGCTGGATAAAGCCATCAAAGCGGCGATGCAGGATGGGACCTGGAAACAGCTGTACCAGAAGTGGTTCCCGGGTTCGCCAATGCCGCAACAGTATCTGCCCGGCGGCCAATAACCCTGCGCATCGTTATGCGTGAGACTGCATCCGGTGACGGCGCATGTCCGTCACCCGCAACCGAGAATCGGCTATGGATCTGATCACTATTCTTTCCCGTACGTTTTTTGATATTCCATCGATGATGGACGTCCTGCCACAGCTGCTGGCAACCGGACTGGTCAACACCATCATTATCTCCGTGGCGGCCACCGTGCTGGGCACGTTATTCGGCCTGATACTGGCGTTGATGGGCATCTCGCCCTCGCGCTGGCTGCGCGTGCCCGCGCGGCTGTATACCGATCTGTTTCGCGGCTTGCCTTCCATCCTGACCATTCTGTTGATTGGTCAGGGCCTGGCGCGTTTCAGCTATCAGCTATTTGGTCCGACGCCGTATCCGCTCGGCATTTTTGCCCTGAGCCTGATTGCCAGCGCTTACATGGGCGAGATTTTCCGCTCCGGTATCCAGAGCGTGGAACAGGGGCAGATGGAAGCCTGCCGGGCGCTGGGAATGAGCTATGGCCGGGCGATGCGCCTGGTGATCATTCCGCAGGGCATCCGCCGCGTGTTGCCTGCGATAGTCAATCAGTTCATCGCCATCATCAAAGACTCGTCGCTGGTTTATCTGCTGGGTCTGATGACCGGTCAGCGTGAGCTGTTCCGCGTCGGTCAGGATGCCGCCGTGCTGAGCGGCAACCTGTCACCCCTGATGCTGGCCGGGCTGTTCTATCTGGTGATCACCGTGCCGCTCACCCACGCCGTGAACTACATCGACGTCCGCTACCGTACCGGACGTCGCCGCGCCACCGCGCCACAAAGCGGCCTGAAGGAGCTCGATGAAGTGCAGCAAAAGCGCAACGTGGTTCCGGCGGTCTCCCTTACCAGCGAGCGAGGACACTAATATGGCCATGCCATCTGCATTTCACGGCGCCAGTCTCGAGCTGCGCAATCTGACTCTGGCGTACGGCCCAATTGAGGTGCTGCGTAATGTGTCGCTGAGCATCGAACCGGGCACCACCACCTGCATCATCGGTCCCTCGGGATCGGGAAAATCCACCTTATTGCGCGGCATCAATCGCCTGCATGAGCCGAAGAATGGCGATGTCTTACTGGCCGGGCGTTCTGTCCTGAAGGACAAGCCCGATGCGCTGCGGCTGAGAATTGGCATGGTTTTTCAGCATTTCAACCTGTTTCCCGATCACAGCGCGCTGGAAAACGTGGCGCTGGCACCGTGGAAAGTGAAAGGCCGCCCGAAAGCCGAAGCGCTGGAGATTGCCCGTCAGCGGCTGGCTGAAGTGGGACTTGCTCAGCGAGCCGATCACCGGCCGCGCGATCTCTCCGGTGGCCAGCAGCAGCGGGTGGCAATAGCGCGCGCGCTGGCAATGGAGCCGGAAGTGATGCTGTTCGATGAAGCCACCTCGGCACTCGATCCTGAGCTGGTGAAAGGCGTTCTGACGCTAATGGCCGATTTGTGCCAGCGCGGCATGACCATGGTGGTCGTGACCCATGAGATGGGCTTCGCCCGGCGCGTGGCCGACCAGGTGGTGTTTATGGATGAAGGCGAAATCGTGGAAGCCGGCACGCCGGAACAAATCTTTGACCGTCCGCAGTCCGCGCGCCTACAGCGTTTTCTGTCGGAGGTGCTGTAATGACACATCTTCAGGTTAGCGGCCCAGTCCGCACGGCGCTGGTGGGATTTGGCGTCGCTGGCAGCGTGTTTCATGCACCGTTGCTTGCCCATAACGCTGACTATCGTCTCGACGTTATCGTCACTGGCGATGCCCAACGCGTAGCGACCGCGCAGCAACGTTACCCCCAGGCGCGCGTGCTGCCGGACTGGCCTGCGCTGCTTAAGGCCATTGATGGCGGCGAGATCGGCATCGATCTCATCGTGCTGGCCACGCCGCCGGCGCAACACGCGGAGCAGGCTGTGCAGGCCAGCCAGCGCGCGATCCATCTGGTGGTGGATAAACCGTTCGCACCAGACGTGCAGGCGGCAGAAATGATGATCGCTGCCGCGCAGCAGGCCAATACCTTGCTCACCGTGTTTCATAACCGACGCTGGGACGGTGACTTTCTGACATTACAGCGCCTGGTGCACAAGGAAGCCTTCGGCACCGTAAGGAGTTTTGAGTCGCGTTTCGAATGGTGGCGACCGCAGGGATTCGGCAATTGGCGTGACAGCGTCACGCTGGCGCAGGGCGGTGGTTTGCTGCTGGATCTCGGCAGCCATCTGATTGACCAGGCCATCCAGCTCTTTGGCCCGGTCGCCCATGCCACGGCAGAGCTGGCGCGCCATTCCGGCCCGCAATCGGACAGCGACGAGGACTGTTTTGTCTCATTGCTGCACCACAACGGCGTGCGCTCGCGGTTGTGGATGAATGGCCAGGCGGCACTGAATGCGCCGCGCTTTCACCTGCTGGGCAGTAAAGGCGCCTTCACCCACTGGGGGCTGGACAATCAGGAGCCGCAGCTGGCGGCGGGCATGTCGCCCGGCGATAGCCAGTACGGCGTCACGCCGGCAGAAAACTCTGCCCGGACCGGCACGGTCGGGGCAACCACAACGGTGCCGATTGAACGTGGTCATTACCCCGCTTTCTATCAGCTGTTAGCCCACGCGCTGGTACATGGCGGGCCGCCGCCGGTTGATGCGCGTGAAGCGCTCGGCGTTTTACAGCTTATTGAGCAGCTCCATCGGCAGCATCGCGTACGTATTGCCTAAAGGGCGAACATTTTTTAACAGAAGGAATGAATAATGTCTGACAAAACCGTGGCAAAAACCGTCATCGTGCTGGGTGGCGGCATCCTCGGCGTCTCAACCGCCTGGCAGCTGGCGCAGGCGGGCGCGCAGGTCACGCTGGTGACGGAAGCGGCACTCTGCTCCGGCGCTACCGGCCGATCCCTCTCCTGGCTCAACTCCGCGGGCGAGCGTTCGCAGCCTTACCATGCGCTGCGCATGGCGGGCATTGACCGCTATCGCACGCTGTTTGCCCGTCATCCGCAGCTCGACTGGCTGCGCTTCGACGGCGCGATTTACTGGGCCGCAGACGATGACGGGGGTACTAAAGCGCGCCATCACTATGAAAAAGCGCAGGGCTACGACTCAAAGCTGATCAATCGCGCCACGGTCGGTGATGTCGATGCACAGGTGAATCCGGCCAGCCTGAGTCAGGTGGCGATTGCCAACCCCGGTGAAGGCTGGGTCAGCCTGCCGCATCTGGTTGAGCATCTGGTTCAGGCATTGCGCGCGCTGGGCGGAGAGATCGTTGAGCACGCCGGTAAAGCCAGCGTGATCACCAAAGACGGCCGGGCCAGCGGCATTCGCAGCGAAAAACGCGGTGATCTGCTGGCCGATCGGGTACTGGTGGCGTGTGGCCCGTGGACGCCGGAAGTGGTGGCACCGCTCGGCGTGCACATCCCCAACGGTTCTCCGGTCTCGATGCTGGTAACCAGCCAGCCCGGCGATCACCGGCTGCAGGTGGTAATGAATACGCCGCGCGCGGCGGTCCGGCCTAATCCCGGCAACACCATCGCCATCGATCATGACTGGTATGAAGAGCACATCGTCGCGCAGGCCGACGGGCAGTACAGCATTGATACCGCAGTCATTAACCAGCTGATGGCGGAAGCGGGTAACCTGATCGCTGACGGCGCGCCGCTGAAAGCCAGCAGCTGGAAAATCGGTCTCAAGCCGATTCCCGGCGATGGCGAACCGGTGGTCGGTGAGTTGCAGCAGGTTCCCGGCTGTTTTGTTGTCTTCACCCATTCCGGCGCCACGCTGGCGTTGATCCTCGGTGAGATACTGACGCAGGAGATGCTCACCGGCGTCAAACACCCGATGCTGGCGACCTTCCGCCCGGAAAGATTCAGCTAACGTCAGGACCAGCGCCACGATGGTGGTGGCGCTGGCTATGCGCCCTGTTGCCTGTCACACACCGCGACTTTGCCCAATCCCATCGCCTCATCCCTGCGCCCTTTTCGCCTCCCTGCTGGTCTGATATCCGCACATTGCCGGTTTCTTTTCCGATGACAACCGCCAGGGCCAGATAAACTAAGAGTCCGCTATTGAGGCCACAAAGCTTCAGCGGCGGAAAATGTCACATTTTTCACGCAAATCACGACAATCTGAACACAGGAAAAACCTTATGCGTATCGCCATACTCGCCCTGGAAGGCAGCGTACTGTCCGCCGTTGCCGGAATGACCGACCTTTTCTGGATAACCAATAAAGCGATTGCCTCTTCCCCCGTGCACGCCGCACGCTTTCCCGATAAAGCTTTTGAAACGCTGATTGTCAGCGCCAACGGGGATCCGGTGTGGGATACGGAAGGCCGCCTGATTCACATCGACAGCTCATTTCAGGGGGCCGGTGCGGTTGATGTGGTGATTGCGCCCGGCATGTTGCTGGGGCCCGACCTGCAACCGATCAACCTCGACAGTATCCGTCAGGCTGCTGGCTGGTTTAACAAACTCTATCAGCAGGGTGTCTGGGTGGCTGCTGCGGGCACCGGTGGCGTGATCCTCGGCGAGGCGGGTTTGCTGAATGACCGTTCCTTTACCACCACCTGGTGGGTCAGCCATATGCTGCAGGCGCGCTATCCACAGGCGCGACTGGCGAAAGGCAAGACGCTGGAGGAAGACGATCGCGTCATTACCAGCGGTGGCTGTTTTTCGTGGATATCGCTGGCCCTGTATATCATTGAAAAAAGCGCCGGCAAGGCGGTGGCGGACCTTACCCGGGAGATGTCGCTGGCCGATAACCCTGTGCTGCACACCCACCTTCCCGGCTCGCCGGGTACGGGGAAAAGCAGCACGCCGTTTCTGGTGCGGGCGCAGGAGATCATCCGCCTGGAAAATCCCGCCATCAATGCCGCGCAGCTGGCAGTCGCACTGAACGTTACCGGGCGCACCCTGCAGCGCAGAATGAAAGCCCTGTCGCAGGAAACGCCAAAAGAGTTTATTACCCGCATCCGCATTGAACTGGCCTGTACCATCCTGGCCAGCACCGACGTCAGCGTGCGTCAGACCGCCTTGCAGTGCGGTTACAGCGAAGACACCGCCTTTCGTAAAGCCTTCCATCAGGTGATGGCGATGACGCCGGCCCAGTATCGTGAGTGGATAGCCCACCGTAAGAAGCAGGTAATTAGCGTAAAATAATACGCAACGCATTTTGAAAGTTATTTAATTACTTCAAAATTAATGATCCTGAGAAGTTAATTTATTCATAATTTTTGAAATAACCTTTTGTAATGTGATGCCGATTAACGCTGAGTTGTTGTGTTCTTCCTTTTAAACTTTTTTCCAGGTAAACAGATGATGAATATTACTCAAAGACTTACCCTGGCTTTCATTTTGCTCTCAGCTTCACTGGTGGTGACGGGTATTATTTCTGTGCGACTGCTGGGCGGTTTTCAGGACCGTTTTGAATACGTACAGGCTAACGCAATTCCTTCTATTCGCGATTTATCCGAGCTGATCGATCGCAGCAATAAACTCTCTCTGTCGCTGTATAAGCATCAAAGCCAGACTGACAATGCGCGCATGCCGCCGGTCGAGAAAGAGATCGCCCAGCGCCTGGCCGATATTAAAACGCTGGCAGAATATTATTTAGCCAATGATATCTCCAGCGACGAAGACAAGCAGATCACCATTAAAGGCCTGGCGACGCTGCGGCTGGTGGAGTCGCGGTTGCCGGCGTTTCTTGCTGCTTCACATGCTCATCAGGATGACGTCACGCTCGGCATGCTGGAAGCCGAAAGCGGTATTGGCGGCGCCATCAGCCAGTTAAAAAATGATTATCGCCAGCAGATGGCGCTTAATTTGTCGCTGGGTGACGGCTTGCGTGTGGTCAACCAGGAGATCTATCACCGCACATTCTGGGGTTTGAGTGCCGGCGTCGCGGTGACACTGCTGTTACTGGGTACGCTCACCGCGTTAACTCTGGTGCGCATTCGTCAGAGCCTGAAAGCGATTGGTCAGGTGATGGATCACGTTGGCAGCAGCCTTGACCTGAGCGTCACCGCCGATGACAGCAAAAAAGACGAAGTCGGCAACATGGCCCGCGCCTTTAACCAGCTGCTTGACCGGGTTGGCAGCGCGCTGGCGCAGGTCAGTACCGCTTCTCACGCCGTCAGTTCGGCGTCGGCACAAATCGCCGCCGGCAACGAGGATCTCTCCTCGCGGACGGAACAGCAGGCCGCCTCGCTGGAACAGACGGCGGCCAGTATGGCGGAACTGAGCGAAACCGTGCGTCAGACGGCCGACAATACCCGCCAGGCCAATCGTCTGGCCGGTAACGCGACAGAACTTTCAGACGCCAGCGCGGTGTCGCTGGGCAATATGCTCAGCACCATGGCGGAGATCCGCTCCAGCTCGAAAAAAATCACCGAAATTGTCACGCTGATCGAAGGCATTGCCTTCCAGACCAATATCCTGGCGCTTAACGCTGCT
Source organism: Enterobacterales bacterium (assembly GCA_039593635.1). Taxonomy (GTDB): domain Bacteria; phylum Pseudomonadota; class Gammaproteobacteria; order Enterobacterales; family Enterobacteriaceae; genus Enterobacter. The sequence continues at coordinate 305,722 of JBCNOW010000001.1, read as the reverse complement.
GTCGAAGCGGCACGCGCCGGTGAACACGGTAAGGGCTTTGCGGTCGTCGCGGGTGAAGTGCGCAACCTCTCACAGCGTTCGACCCAGGCGGCCAGAGAGATCAAACAGCTGATCGATACCTCTTACAGCCTGGTGGAATCGGGTGCGGTACAGGCCGAAGCAGTGGAAGAGAACATGGCCGGACTGAAAACCGCGTTCCGCCAGGTGAATGATTTAGTCAGCGAAATTGCGGCGGCTGCGGAAGAGCAAAACACCGGCATCTCGCAGGTGCACCTGGCGATCAATCAGATGGATGATGTGACGCAGCAGAATGCGGCGCTGGTAGAGGAGGCCTCTGCCGCATCCGCGTCATTGCAGGATCAGGCGCAAACCCTGTCCGGCCTGGTGAATCAGTTTTCACTGGCCGGGTCCGCGCGACCTGCTGAGCGCCCGAAAACGGTCTCCGCGCTGAAACGTCCGGCTGCCGTGCCGGTGGCCGCCGGGCATGGCATGGATGCGGACTGGCAGAGCTTTTAACCCAATACGGCCAGCCAGGGCTAAATAGCGCATTAATCCGGACCGCCGTGACGTTGACGGCCGGTCCGGACTGGCTCAGGTGACAGCCGATCAAAGCATCTGGCTGAGGTGGAGCTGGCCCATCAGCAGCGGGTTATCGCTGTAATCGACCGGAATGGCCACCACGGCCGGGCCATCCACATCCATCGCCGCACGCAGCGTCGGTTCCAGCGCCTCGGCGCTCTCCACGGCAAAGCCCTTCGCGCCAAAGGCGTCGGCATAGGCTTTGAAATCCACCGGGCCGAACTTCACGCCGGAAAGACGCTGGTATTTTTTCTCTTCCTGAATGGCCACCATGTTGTAGCCGTTATCCACCCAGATGATGTGCAGCACATTGGCGTTGAGGCGCACCGCGGTTTCCAGCTCCATGCTGGATTGCAGAAAGCCGCCGTCGCCGGACACCGACACCACCTTGCGGCCCGGGTTGACCAGCCAGGCGCCAATCGCCCACGGCAGCGCGACGCCCATGGTCTGCTGACCGTTGGAGATCATCACCTGACGCGCCCGGAAGCTGTAGAGGTAGCGGGCGATCCAGATGTGGAAGCTGCCCATGTCGACGGTCAGCGTCACGTCGTTATTCACGATGTCCTGCATCGCCCGCACGATGCGCAGCGGATGCAGGGCAAACTGGTTGAGGAGGCGCACCGCGTGCGATCGAGCAGATCGCGCTGATGCTGGCGATCGACCAGAATCTCTGACGCACGCTGGCTGAGCTCCAGCTTGTGGTCGATCCGATTTGCGCGGCGATTTTGCGCACTGTCCCGGCGATGTCGCCCACCAGCTCGACGTCCGGAATATAGTTGTTACGCTCTTCATAGGCGGGCAGCACATCAATGTGCACCAGCGTGGCGTTGCCGCTGTTCCACATGGCCGGTTCATACTCCACCGGGCTGTAACCAATACAGATAATCAGATCCGCCAGATGCAGCAGGCGGTCACCCGCCTGGTTGTTGAACAGGCCAACGCGTCCGGCGAAGCGGGTGAAGTGCTCCTGGTTCACCGCGCCGGCCGCCTGATAGGTGCTGGTGACCGGAATGCGGCTTTTTCTCCAGCAGCTTATGCAGCGCCGCGCTATTCGCCGGCTGGCTGGCCATCAGCCCCAGCAGAATCACCGGGTTTTTCGCCCGCGGCAATCATTTTTCGCGGCTGACGGCATTCACCAGCGCGTCGGGCGCAGCGCCCAGCGCGGAGGCGCGCCGGAACGCTGCGGGTAAAATCGCCCCCGTGGCGGGCTGGTCAACAATATCCTGCGGCAGGCTGACGAACGCGCCGCCCGGCCTGCCGTGCTCGGCGGCGCGAAACGCGTTCGACACCACTTCGCAATCGCACCAGAAGCATCAGTGACTTCCACGGCGTATTTGGTGACCGGGCTAAACATCGCGACGGTATCCATGCTTTGGTGCACCAGTTTGGCTTTGTCGGCGCGCTTAACCGCCCCGCCCAGCGCCACCACCGGGTCGCCTTCGCTGTTGGCGGTGGCCATGCCGGTGATCAGGTTGGAGCAGCCCGGCCCGGAGGTGACCAGCGCCACCCCGGCCTTGCCGGTCAGGCGCCCTACCGCCGCCGCCATAAACGCCGCGTTGGCCTCGTGACGCACCGGAATGATCTCAATGGAGGAGTCCAGCAGGGAGTCAAAGACCTTGTCGATTTTCGCCCCCGGAATGCCGAACACCTGCTTCACGCCCTGCGCTTCCAGCTGACCGACAACCATATCGGCGCCATGCGCCCACTGACGTGACTGTTTCTCACTGTTCACGGTAGTTCTCCTGTTAGTTTTCGACGGAACGGATCGCTGCATCAAGATTGCTGGGGTGAAGGTTGGCCTGTAAAAACGCGCTGTCGGCGGGCAGGTCGATCATCAGCTTGTGATTTCACCAAAGGTGAGCACGCCGCTCTCCAGCTGGTAGTCCAGCAGATGGCCCCCGCCCTGACGGTCGTCGGTAATGAAGTGTTCGTGATAGCCGGCCACGTTAATGCCCTGCATATGCTGCGGCGTGCGGAACCCGACCAGCACCCCTTCGCGCTGGTTGAAAAGCGGAAGACCGGCTGATCGTCGAGCACGTCGGTCATCGCGCGATAAGGTCGGCGTCTGGCGCGGCACGGTGCGGGTGTGGGCGCGTGGCGAAAATGGCCGCTCAATGCGCAGCGCGCAGAAAAGGTTATCGGAGGTGATGATGCGATCAATCACCTGATGGACGTCATCGCGCGTGGCGGTATGCGCAAAGCGGTGCTGATGTTCCGGTTTAAACCAGGTCATCACGGCGAACGGGGTTTGTTGTTCCGGCCGTGCCGGCGCTGGCGCTGCCATCGGCGCGCAGCTGATAAACCTGCCTGTCGAAGGCAATCAGTTCGCCATCCAGCTCATTGAACGTGCCGAGGCCAAAATCGCCCTTCTGTAACAGCTGCGCGACGGTGGTTGAACCGTCATAGACGCCGTTGAGCAGCGCACTCATCAGGGAGGTCTGATAGATAACCTTTTCTGGTGATTGCTGTCCCAGTTGAGTGACGGATGCCTTTAGCTGATCTTCGCATGAACAATCAGATACAAAGTTACACATTTGCTGCCTCACAATCAGATAGTTAAGCCGTGTTAATATCATGGTGGGCTACATAGCTCACAGAATCCAATAGTGAAAACTGCCAACTTCGAGACGTTTTTGATATGGAACTTCGCCACCTGCGTTATTTCGTTGCCGTTGCTGAAACGCAGCACTTTACCCGCGCTGCCGAGTTGCTGGGCATATCGCAGCCACCGCTCAGCCAGCAAATCCAGCGGCTGGAGCACGAGATCGGCACGCCGCTGCTGAAACGCCTGACGCGCGGCGTGGAACTGACCGATGCGGGCCGCGCGTTTCTGCCCGATGCGATAGCGATTGTTCAGCTGGCCGATATGGCGCTGGAAAAGGCGCGCGGCGTGGCGCGGGGCATGAGCGGCCAGATGTCACTGGGTTTTGCCAGCTCGGTGGCGTTTGGCGCGCCGGTGTTTGAACTGATTCGCGCCTTCAAAACGCGCTACCCGGCGATGGAGCTCATCACCCGGGAAGAGAACATGGCGCTACTGATGCAGGACTTAGGGGAGGGTTTGCTGGATGCGGCGTTCATTCGTCTGCCGTGTGAGAGCAGTAAGGCGTTTAACCTGAAAGTGATCGCCACGGAGGAGATGAAAGTGGCGCTGCCGGCCAGCCATGCGCTCAGCCAGCAGCAAAGTGTTGCGCTAACGCAGCTGGCCGAAGAATCATTGATTATTTTCCCGCGCGAGGTGGCGCCCAGCCTGTTCGAATTAATCGTCAGTGCCTGTCTGCGCGCCGGCTTTGATGCAACACGCTTTCAGCAGGCACCGCAGATTACCTCCTCGCTCGGCATGGTGGGCGCAGGCTGCGGGATTGCGCTGGTGCCGGCTTCGCTGTGCTGCGTCAACAATCCACAGCTGGTATTTCGTGACATTGAAAACAATACGCTGTTCACCGACATTGCCTTTGCCTGGCGGCGTAATCATCCGGCCAAAACGGTGTTACACCTGCTGAGTTTGATCAACGGGGAATAATTTGAGGGGGAAATCTGATGTCTGTGGTGACAGAGCGGACTGAACAATACGCTTATATAACATTAGCCAGGATAATAAATATACCGGCAGGTGCGTTTTTTATCAGGATAATAATACGCAGTGATACTATTATTTTGCTCATCAATCACTAAAAGCCAGTATTATTACCTGGCTCATCCCTGCCAGAAATTAATAATTCTTTCATTCTCAGTGATTAATGTCTGCACGTTCTACTTAATTAGAGTTAGCAGTAAGGACGCGTAACCTGTTATCAGTCAGGCTGATAAAAATATTACGATAAATTATCAGAATCGTCGCTGCTTAAAAATTTCGTTAAAGAAAATAAAAATGACAGATGCCGGTGTTAAGCCTACCATGAGAAAGACCATCATAATATTTACGCTTATTAACCACGCCAGCGGCAGGGTGTTGCAGGCCGCATACTGTACTTTTTGCTGTTAAATTTCGCACCGGAACCAGGCCGGCGCGGAGGAAATTATGCTGATGAATTTCAACGGTGACGACGATCGCCGTGCGCGGGCATTGAAAGCGCTGCGCAGTCGCGACGAAAGCCGCGACGACGTATTACAAAACTTTGTCCGGCTGACCAGTCAGGCACTGGGTATTCCGGGTAGCTTTGTCTCCGTTCTGGATGATGAACATCAGCATATCTGCGCCGCCCACAATTTTGCCCTGGAGCACTCGTCCCGCGAGGATTCGCTGTGCCGACACGCCGTGGACAGTGACGGCGCGGTAGTCATCCCCGACACCCTGCTGGATGCGCGTTTTGTCCGCCATCCGCTGATCATCGGTGCCCCTTTTATCCGCTTTTACGCCGGTGTGCCGCTCAGGCATCGCGATGGCTATGTGCTGGGCACGCTGTGCGTCACGGACGTCGCGCCACACCCGTTCAGCGCTGATCAGGTGAAGGTATTACAGCTGCTGGCCGATCTGGTGATGTCATTCCTCGAAGCGTGGCACTGTGCCGGCTTCACCGATCCGGTCACGGCACTGCCTAACCGCCAGCGCCTGATTCGCGACCTGCAGCGGCTGGCCTCCATCGGGGACCGGACGCCGCAGCGGCTGATCCTGATCGACTGCATTGATATGCCACGCGCCTACGAGCTGGCGCGCTCCATGGGCATGGGGCCGGTGGAAAGCCTGCTGAAGCACGTCACCACGTTACTGCCTTTGCGCCTGCAGCCCGGTGCGGACGACATCATTTATACCGTCGCCACCGGGCGTTTTGCGATTCTCACCATGGATAACAGCCCGCTGACCGCCGCATCGGTGGCGGAAAACCTGGCAGGGATCAGCGCGGATTTGGACGCGGGCATCTCTGTCGCCCTCACCTGCTTTACCGGCGAGGTCATTTTCATTCCAGCAGAACTCCGCGCACAGGAAGTGCTGCGCCGTGCGGTAAGTGCCCTGCATGAGGCGATTGGCAACCGGGTGCCTGCCATGAGCTTCAGCCTGGTAGCCGATCAGCGCCGCACTCAGGACTTTCTGCTGATGAACGATCTGGCTGCGGCACTGCAACAGGATCAGGGCCTGTGGCTGGCGTTCCAGCCGAAGATCTGCCTGAACAGTGGCCGGCCCGTTGGCCTGGAGGCACTGGTGCGCTGGCGGCATCCGCAGCGCGGCGAACTCGCTCCCGATCTGTTTATCCCGCTGGCGGAACAGACCGAGCTGCTCAGTGCCTTAACCAGCTGGGTGACCGACAAGGCGATCGCCAGGCTAAAACGCCTGCAGCACAGCCCTCTCCAGCTGCCGGTGACTATCAATATCAGCAGCCGCGACTTCTCTGATCCCGGCTTTGCCGATGCGCTGGAAACGAAGATGCTGCAGGCCCGCCTGCCGACCTCGCTGCTGGGCATTGAATGTCTGGAGACCGAGCAGATTATTAACAGTCCCGCCGCGCTACAGGGGCTGGAGATGCTCAAGCTGCGTGGGTTTGGCATCTCGCTGGATGACTTTGGCACCGGCTACAGCAATATCGGCTACCTGCGACGGATGCCGCTGGATGTGATCAAGCTTGATCGCGCGCTGATCAGCGAAATCGCCTCAGATACCGCGTCGCGGATTATCGCGCGCAGCATCATTACCATGCTGAAACAGCTGGATTACACCGTACTGGCTGAAGGCGTAGAGAATGTCGACACCGTTGCTGCGCTGGCGGAGTACGGCTGCGATCAGGCGCAGGGTTACTTTTATGCGCGCCCGCTGCCGGAAAGCGAGCTGGATGCGTGGCTGACGCGCCAGCTCGCGGCACAAAGCTGAGGTATGGTTCAGTGTACGCCGGGGAGCGTCTGGAGCAGAGTCCGTGGCAATACGATGACTCTGTTAGCTTAAAGCAGAATGATACTTTAAAGGTGAAACAGAAATACCCGGCTTAGTTTTAGAGAATGCGCTTCACGGCCTCGTTATAAACCTCCGCGCGTTCTCTTTTACCAACCGAAATCACGAAAACCACCACCTTCTCGTCTATCACCTGATAGACAAGGCGATAACCTGAAGACCTGAGTTTTATTTTGTAGCAGTCAGGCATACCGCGAAGCTTGTTCGCTTCAATACGGGGTGCCTCAAGTACTTCAGCCAGCTTTTTTTTTTAATTGTTCACGTACCGTCGAGCCCAGCTTTCGCCATTCCTTTAGTGCCCGCTCGTCAAAATCCAGAAAATAGGCCATCAAAGGTCATCCAGCGTCACACGAACTGGCTTAGGATTGCGAAGCCGCTCTTTCACTATTTCGACCAGCTCAGCATCTTCGTCGCTCAGCAGTGTCTGTTTGAACGGTAAACGTTCATTTTCGGCGATATACTCAAGCATGAGACGAAGCGCTTCAGAGGGAGTCACCCCCATTTTTTCAAGCGCAGCGTAAGAACGTGCTTTGAGTTCATCATCAATACGCAGGTTGATGCTGCCCATGTCCTACACCTCTTGTACATACAAATGTCATTACAAGTATTTCACTCCCTCATGCATATATCAAGTCATGCCCAGCGTTATACGCGCTCTGCGAGGTAATGAGATCCACCGCCACACGACTTCTGCCTTAAACGTAGCCCATCAGTTTCAGCATTGACTGCGCCTGGTGCATCGCTTCGGCGCGATGGGCGACGCCCAGCTTCTGATACAGATTGCGGATATGCGTTTTGATGGTGGTCGCCGCCACAGCCAGCTCGCCGGCAATCTGCTCATTGCTGTAGCCTGAATAGATCAGCCCCAGCACCTGCCATTCGCGCTGGGTCAGCGGGCTGGTGCGAATAAGCTCCGGCACATCCGGGTGGTTCAGCAGGCGTTCGACGAAGTTCTCATCGAAATGCGCAAACTTATGCCGGTGATGCTGGTTGATCTCGCGCAGAATGCGCTGGGCGCGATGCTGATCGAGCTCCGGCAGCGTATTGAGCTGAATCAACTGGCGCAGCTGCTGCGCCATCACTTCGCCTTCAATCACGAAGTGGCTGATAAACCCGGTGCGGTTAGCCAGCTGCAGCGCTTCCAGCAGCACGCGCTGGGCGTCGTTTTTGCGCCCGGCCTGCCAGTAAAGCTGGTTTAGCAGCAGCAGGTTGCGGTTCAGATCGCTCATCAGGCGCAGGGCGTGCGCGTTCTCGTTCAGCTCTTCCAGCACAATTTCGGCAGGCTCAAAGTCGCCCAGCAGGATCTGCGCGCGGGCGATGTTGCGCCACTGGCTCTGCAGGAAGTGGTTGTTGGCAAACTCCGGTTTTGGCGTCTGGCGCAGCCAGTTGGCGGCGGACTTTTTATCGCCCGTCATCTGCCAGTAAATCACCCGCACCTTGTCGGCGTTCGACACCCAGTCGCTGTGGTACTGACCGTTGCCGAGCAGGTTTTCCAGACGGTTAAGATGGCTGCGGGCATTATCCAGATCGCCGCGCGCCAGCGAGCACTGCACCAGCAGCGCCAGACACTGCAATTGCTGCTGCGGCTGGAAGCCAGAGAGCACTTTCACACCCTGACGCGCGCAGCCTGTTCGGCCTCATCCAGCCGCGCCCACGCCCACAGCAGCTGGGCGCGAATGCGCAGCAAAAACTCGTGCATCGGCAGCTGTTCCAGGTGCTGTTCACGAATCAGCTGAAACGCTTTTTCCTGATTCTCCCAGGCCGCCTGCAGAAACCCCTGAGCGAACAGGATTTCGCTTTGCTGAATCAGGCTCCACAGCGCGTAGTGCCAGACATCATGGCGGCGCGCCATCTGTTCGGTTTGCTGCATCAGCGACAGCGAGCTGGTCAGGTCACCTTTGCAGTGCAGCACTTCGCCGTGCACCGAGGTCGCCACAATGCGGCTGTAGAAGTTCGCCAGCGGCAGTTCATCCAGCGCCACCATCGCCAGCCGCTCTGCTTCGTCCGCGTCGCCGTCATTAATCGCCACCTGGGCGCGCAGGGCGTTGAATTCGCCGTGCAGCGTGGCGTCCATTTCGCTGTCGCATCTCCTGCTCGGCGCGCGCCAGCAGCGGGTTCACTTCGCTGTAGCGATGCTGGCTCTGCATCAGCCAGGCCTGCAGCAGTACCAGACGCGGATTCTCCAGCAGGCTTTCCCCACGGCAGCGCTTTCAGCGACTCTTCCAGCAGCGCCAGCTCGCTGTGGTTAAACAGTCCCCACGCGTGGTGCAGCAGGATATCGCGCAGCATACTGGCATCACCGGCCGCCAGCGCGTGGTGAATGGCTTCGCTCGGGAAACCCTGCGCCATCCAGCTTTCCGCGGCGGCGCGGTGAATTTCCGGCAGCTCGGTGGCCAGCTCCCACTGGCAGCGCTGGCGCAGGAAGCTGCCGAACAGCGGGTGGTAGCTGAACCACTCGCCGGAATCGTCCATGCGCTGCAGAAACAGCCCCTGACGTTCAATCTCTTCCAGCCGCATGCTGCCCGTTCTCTTCAGCCGGTCACGCGGACGATCAGCGCGTCGTTCATCGAGCGCAGCAGGGCGCTTTTCAGCAGGAAATTACGCGTGGCGGGATCGACGTTATCCAGCACCTCATCCACCAGATAATCAGAAAGGTGGCTGGCATTGATGCCGGACAGACGGCGCGCGGACTGATGCGCCGGGCCGTTGTTTTGCCGGGCGGAGAGGGCGATCAGCTGTAGCGCCGTCGCCCAGCCCGCGACGTCATCACACAGGCGGCTGCTTTCAGCTGGCTTCAATCGGCGAGGTCAGGCGGCAGTCGAAGAACTGTTTCGCTTCCTGGTGGGTGAAGGCCAGCTGCTGGCTGCCCACTTCCAGCAGTTGTTCACGCACGCGCAGGTTGGCAATACCCAACTGCGGCAGATTGCGTGACAGCACCACCAGCGTCAGGTTTTCCGGCTGATGGCGCAGGAAAAAGCGCATCGCCTCATGGATCACCGGGTTGGTGATCAGATGATAATCATCGATGACCAGGTACAGCGGGCGATGCCACTCGGCCAGTTCGATAAACAGCTGAGAGAAAAGGGAAGACAGGCTGGCGTACTGGCGCTTTTGCGCCATCGCCTCGCTGCGGGCGCAATGCCCGCCGGTCGCCTGCTGAATCGCGGCGATCAGGTAGCTGGCAAAACGCTCCTGCTGGTTATCGCCCTCATCCAGAGAGTACCAGCCAAGATCGCTTTTACCTGCGGCCCATTGCGAAATGAGCGTTGTTTTTCCATAACCTGCAGGGCTCGTAACCAGCGCCAGTCGGAAATTATGCGCGCCGGAAAGTTTAGCCAGCAGACGCTCGCGGACCACTGTGTGGTCAAGACGAACCGGGCGACTTAATTTTGACGGAATCAACATAGGTTTCACTTCACTGTGGGGAACGAGAGAATTAATTTTTTTTGCGCTTCGTAATTAATAGTCATACACGTTCGGAGATTCGGTTACTGAATGCAAGCGAACTGATTAGTTACGCTTTACAAAAGCGAGTGTTATCACACTCCTGCCGCGCTTTCAGATTTACCTCAGCCTCTCCACCCTCCCTGTCCTCCCCGTCGAATCCCCCACAGGAGGAGGTAGCCGCCTGGCGGCAGCGTCACACTGCCTGTAACCCTATTTATTCGACTGGAGTTTCCCTATGTCACAGCCTACCTTTGACCCTGACCGTTTTTCTGCCGCGCTGACGCGCCAGTGGCAGCGTTTTGGCCTTCCGGATGCGCAGGAGATGACGCCCCACCAGTGGTGGCAGGCGGTGAGCGGTGCGCTGGCAGAACTGCTGGCGGATATACCGGCGCAGCCGGCCGGCTGGCGGAGGGCAGCGCCACGTTAACTATATCTCGATGGAGTTCCTGATTGGCCGCCTGACCGGCAACAACCTGCTGAACCTCGGCTGGTATCAGGGGGTCAAAGCGACGCTTGCCGCAAGAACACGACATTAACCTGACCGACCTGCTGGAAGAAGAGATCGATCCGGCGCTGGGCAACGGCGGTCTGGGACGTCTGGCGGCCTGTTTCCTCGATTCGATGGCGACCGTCGGCCAGTCGGCGATCGGCTATGGCCTGAACTACCAGTACGGCCTGTTCCGCCAGTCTTTTGTCGAGGGCGCGCAGCAGGAAGCGCCGGACGACTGGCACCGCAATAGCTACCCGTGGTTCCGCCACAACGCGCAGCTTGATGTGCAGGTCGGAATGGGCGGCAAAGTGACCACCATTGACGGCGTGACGCACTGGCAGCCTGCTTTTGTTGTGCAGGGTGAAGCCTGGGATCTGCCGGTGCTCGGCTACCGTAACGGCGTGACGCAGCCGCTGCGTCTGTGGCAGGCGAAGCATGCGCATCCGTTTAACCTGACCAAATTCAACGACGGCGATTTTCTGCGCGCCGAACAACAGGGCATTGACGCGGAAAAGCTGACGAAAGTGCTCTACCCGAACGACAACCATCTGGCCGGCAAAAAGCTGCGTCTGATGCAGCAGTACTTCCAGTGCGCCTGCTCCGTGGCGGATATTCTGCGTCGTCATCATCTGGCGGGCCGCAAGCTGGCGCAGTTGCCGGATTTCGAAGTGATCCAGCTTAACGACACGCACCCGACTATTGCCATCCCGGAACTGCTGCGCGTGCTGCTCGATGAGCACCAGCTGAGCTGGGACGACGCCTGGGCCATCACCAGCCGCACCTTCGCCTACACCAACCACACGCTGATGCCGGAAGCGCTGGAGTGCTGGGATGAGAAGCTGGTGAAAAGCGCTGCTGCCGCGCCATATGCAGATCATCAACAAGATTAACGACCAGTTTAAAACGCTGGTTGAGGAAACCTGGCCGGGCAACAAGGCGGTCTGGGCAAAACTGGCGGTGGTGCACGACAAACAAGTGCGCATGGCGAACCTGTGCGTGGTCGGCGGCTTTGCGGTTAACGGCGTGGCGGCGCTGCACTCGGATCTGGTGGTGAAGGATCTGTTCCCGGAATATCACCAGCTGTGGCCGGCCAAATTCCACAACGTGACCAACGGCATCACGCCGCGTCGCTGGATCAAACAGTGCAACCCGCTGCTGGCCGGCGCTGCTCGACAAAACGCTGAAGAAAGAGTGGGCCAACGATCTGGATCAGCTGATCAATCTGGAGAAGTACGCCGACGACGCGGCATTCCGCGAGCAGTATCGCGAGATTAAACAGCAGAACAAGGTTCGCCTGGCGGAGTGGATCGCCGACAGTGCGTACCGGGATTGAGATCAACCCGCATGCGATTTTCGACATCCAGATCAAACGTCTGCACGAATACAAACGCCAGCACCTGAAGCTGCTGCACATTCTGGCGCTGTACAAAGAGATCCGCGAGAACCCGCAGGCCGACCGCGTGCCGCGCGTGTTCCTGTTTGGTGCCAAAGCGGCGCCGGGCTACTACCTGGCGAAAAACATTATCCTCGCCATCAATAAAGTGGCGGAAGCGATCAACAACGATCCGAAAGTGGGCGACAAGCTGAAAGTGGTGTTCCTGCCGGATTACTGCGTCTCGGCGGCTGAGATGCTGATCCCGGCGGCGGATATCTCCGAGCAGATCTCGACCGCGGGCAAAGAAGCGTCCGGTACCGGCAACATGAAGCTGGCGCTGAACGGCGCGCTGACCGTCGGTACGCTGGACGGGGCGAACGTTGAAATCGCCGAGAAGGTCGGTGAAGAGAATATCTTTATCTTCGGCCATACCGTGGAGCAGGTGAAAGCGCTCAAGGCCAAAGGCTACGATCCGGTGAAATGGCGTAAGAAAGACAAAGTGCTGGATGCGGTGCTGAAGGAGCTGGAAAGCGGCAAATACAGCGACGGCGACAAGCACGCGTTTGACCAGATGCTGCACAGCATGGGCAAACACGGCGGCGATCCTTATCTGGTGCTGGCGGACTTTACGGCCTATCTCAACGCGCAGAAGCAGGTCGATGTGCTGTATCGCGACCAGGAGGCCTGGACCCGCGCGGCCATCCTGAACACCGCGCGCTGCGGCATGTTCAGTTCTGACCGCTCAATCCGTGATTATCAGCAACGTATCTGGCAGGCAAAACGCTAAGGAAGCGCGATGAAACCCAAAGATGCTCTTGATCGCCGTGCTGACGCGCTTATTGCTGCGGAATATATTGATGCGCACGGAAAACCGCGGCAGATTTCTGCTCTTACTCATCAGCGTCTCGCTGCGCTGATGCAGGCGCCTGCGAACGGCTCCGCACCGCTGCCGCCAGTGGTAATTTTTTATGTCGGACAGTCACTGAGTCTGGCACCGGTGCTCAGCGCCGATGCGGAATGGCAGCTGACGAGCGAAAGCGGTGAAAGCTGGTCCGGGCGCTGCCAGCCGGGTGAAGCGTTGGTGTTGCCCACGTTGCCCGCCGGTTATCACCAGCTGACATTGACCCACGAGTTACAGTGTCACCGTTGCCCGGTTATTGTGGCACCCCGCCGCTGCTACGAACCTGCGGAACTGCTGGCGGGCGAATCGCTGTGGGGCAGCTGTATTCAGCTGTATACGCTGCGCTCTGCGGCTAACTGGGGCATCGGGGATTTCGGCGATCTGCGGCAGATGATCGCTGAAACCGCGCGGCGCAGCGGCGCGTTTGTCGGGCTCAATCCGCTGCACGCGCTGTTTCCTGCCGCACCGGAAAGCGCCAGCCCTTACAGTCCCTCGTCCCGGCGCTGGCTCAACATCCTCTATATCGACGTGAGCGCCGTGGCCGATTTTGGCCTCAGCGACGCGGCGCAGGCCTGGTGGCAAGCTGAGGAGACGCAGCAGGCGATTCGGGCAGCGCGTGATGCCGCGTGGGTGGATTATACTGCCGTCACCCGGCTTAAGTTGCAGGGACTGCGGCTTGCCTGGCAGCAGTTTCGCCGGCGCACGGCAGATGATGGACAGGCGCAGGCGTTTGCGGAGTTTGTGCGTGCCGGGGGCGACAGCCTGCTGCATCAGGGACTGTTTGATGCGCTGCACGCGGCGCGCGGCGCCCAGGATGGCACGGGCTATGGCTGGCAACACTGGCCGGCCGAATGGCAGCAGGCGAACAGTGCGACAGTGCTGGCGTTTCGCATTGAGCACAGCGACGAGGTGCGTTTCTACATGTGGCTGCAGTGGCTGGCGGCAGAGCAATTTGCCTCCTGCTGGCAGCTGTGTCAGCAGCAGCAGATGGCGATCGGGCTGTATCGCGACCTGGCGGTGGGCGTGGCGGCGGATGGCGCGGAAACCTGGCGCGATCGGCAGCTTTACTGCCTGGACGCCAGCGTTGGCGCGCCGCCGGATATCCTCGGTCCGCTCGGTCAGAACTGGGGATTGCCGCCGATGGACCCGCAGGTGATGGCCGCGCGTGGCTACGAGCCGTGGATCGCCCTGCTGCGCGCCAGCATGCGCGACTGCGGCGCGCTGCGCATTGACCATGTGATGGCGCTGCTGCGTTTATGGTGGATACCGAAGGACGAAAGCGCGGCGCACGGTGCCTATGTGCACTATCCGGTGGATGATTTGCTGGCGATTCTGGCACTGGAGAGCCAGCGCCATCGTTGCATGGTGATTGGCGAGGATCTGGGCACCGTGCCGGAAGCCATCGTCGATAAACTGCGCGACGCCGGTGTGTACTCCTACAAAGTGCTCTACTTTGAGCAGGAATCGCAGCGCCACTTCCGCGCGCCCGCGGCGTGGCCGCGTCAGGCGATGGCAGTTACCACCACCCATGATATGCCGACGCTGCGCGGCTGGTGGCAAAGTGACGATTTGCGGCTGGGCAGTGCGCTGGGGCTTTACCCCGATCGGGCGATTCTCGCTGGCCTGTATCGCGATCGGCGCCTGGCCAAACAGGCGTTGCTGCGCACGCTGCTGCGCAGCGGTGATCTGCCGCCGCGCCGCCGCTTCCGGCGGGCCAGCGTCCGCATGAGTCATCAGCTTAGTCAGGCGATCCATCGCTATCTGGCCCGCAGCCAGTGTGCGCTGCTCGGTTTGCAGCCGGAAGAGTGGCTGGATATGGCACTGCCGGTCAACGTGCCGGGCACCGTCGATCAGTATCCCAACTGGCGACGTAAACTCAGCGTAACGCTGGAAGCGATGGCGGAAGATGACAGAATCGATGCGTTGCTCACGGCGGTACAATCACGTCAGCGTCAGCGTAAGTAGCACGAAACCGACCTGCTGCGTGCAGGTCGGAGTGCCATAAAAAAAGGTGCGCCGAAGCGCACCAGGTGGGGCAAATCAGCACTGTCGGGGCAACGTTTCACCCCTTGCCTTTAACACTGCTGATAAAGGTGGAACGGGCAGTGGTTGAACCTAAACGTTCGGCTTCATCAAGCAGCTTCAGCGCTTTATCGACATCGCCGCGCTTCACCGCCTGCTTAATGGCGCTGATTGAAATAGCTTTCCGTCTCATTCACCAGCGGTGCCGGTTCAGGCGCTGGCGCGTGCGCCGTCGTGGCGGCCATGGCAGCAGGCGCGGTGTAAGCAGGTGCTGCGGTATTGCCCACGGTCACAGGGCCGTTACCGGAGGAGCCAAACAGCGGGCCGACCAGCACGCTGGAACCGCTGTTCGTTTTCACCTTCAGCTTTAACGTTCCGTCGGTGACATGACGTGCGATCGGATCCGGAATATCCGGAACCGCGTTACCGGTGCCTTTGGCATAGGCTTTAGCCGGATCGAGCAGCGTGGTGGTCTGCTGGAGGTCTTGCTCGGTGGTAAAGACCAGCACATAGATTTTTTGCTGGCCCAGCGCAGGCGTCAGGCGCATCACCCCTTCCAGACGATCGGCGCTCATCACGCCGGGCTCCTGGTAGGTAAAGTATTCGCTCGGGAAAAAGGCTGATGGCGTCATGTTTTGATCGAGAATCAGCACGTTAGGCGCAAATACGCTCGTCTGCTTGTTCTAACTTCGCTGGTCAGCGTAAGGGTCAGCTCACCGATATTGGCGGGTACGCTATACGCAGCGACCGGGCCGGTTATACCCCGAACATTCAGCGGCTGGTTGCCCCCCCTTGAGCCAGCGGTGGTCGGTTTGTGCACGCGATTGATCGACCGGCGTCCAGGTCAGTTGCTGCAGTCGCGCGGTGCGGAATAGCCGGCGCCGCGGAAAGATGTTGTGTTTTGCGGAACGAAATTGACGTTCGAGCCTGAACGGCATAATGAGCGCCGGTTGCCAGCAGCCCTGCGGATCAGCAAAGGGCGACGAGAGTTTTGTTCATTTTCATTGTTATATCCCAACAAGCTGTCAGGCAGCGGCGTGGGCCAGGCAATGGCTGCCGCTGTCCGAAAACGCCGTGCGCCCTCTTATGCACGGCGCATTACGTTTGGTTAACCTGCGTCAGGTTAAGACGGGATTACCACCAGATTTCCATCTGGGCGCCGAAGGTCCACTCATCGTTGTCGCCACGGCTGTTGGTGAACAGACCGTTGCCGCTGCTGTCCGCCGCGGCCAGCGACGTGATATCGCCGGAGGCGTCTTTGCTGTAACCCCATTTCTCATCCCACTTCGCATAGGTTGCGAAGACACGGATTGCCGGACGTGACCAGATGCTGTCGCCTGCCTGCCACTGCTGCGCCAGGGTAATTTTGTACTGGCTGTTGCTTTCGCCGGTCTGCTGGGATTTGACGTTGTCGTAGCCCACTTCCAGCAAGGTGCTCATGATTGGCGTCCATTTGTACATAGGACGAACGCCCACGGTCCACCACTCGGTACCGTTGTTGTTATCCCAGATCGATGTTCTGGTACATACCGACATACATCAGGTCCCAGCTATCGCCCAGAGAGATTGCACCGTGGTCCAGCACGCGCCACAGGTGACCATTGTTGTTGATGCCGTAGTTGATATTGTCGGTGGTACCGATGTTCGAACCTTGCGACAGACCTTTGCCCTGAGAGGTCATGGCATCGGTTGCGTACTGCAGAACAAACTTGTTGTAGCCTTTCAGCATGCTCTGCGTGTGTTCAGCAGTGAACATCCAGCCATCTTTCGATGCGCCATCGATCAGATGATAATCATCACGTGGGTTTGCGCGACCGTAGTCAACGCCCAGTTCCAGCGTACCGCCGTCCGGGTTGGTCTCCAGACCGGCTAAACGCACGTCGAAGACGTCGTTGGCGGTACTGGTGGCGTAATCACGAATACCCTGGCTCACTGGCGAAGGTGGAAGAACCGCCGGCTTCAGAAGAACGGGTTGCAGCCAGAGAGAGTTTACCGAAGCCCAGATCGATGTTTTCCAGACCCGCACCAGGACCTGAAATATCCCAGTAGTAGAAGTCGATCATGTGGACGTCATGACGCTGATAGAAGCGCTTACCGGCCCAGATGGTGGAGCCTGGCAGCCATCAATCAGGTTTTTACCCTGCACGTTAGCTTCACGGAAGGCCGGGCTGCAGTGGCTTCCCAGTCGTTCTGCTGCGACACGGAGTACGCTACGTTGGTGTCGAAGTAGAAGCTCTTGTCGCCCTCTTTCCACACTTCCTGGCCCAGTTTCAGTTCCGCATAGGTTTCACATTCGTTACCGAGACGGTATTTACTTTGCGCACCGGTTGCCTGGAAGCACTGTTGTTCGCCGCCACTCCCGGTCCAGCCGATACCGGAACGAGCATAACCTTTGAAATCCACGGCCATCGCCTGAGCAGACATTACGCCCGCTGCGACGGCAACTGCCAGAGGAAGTTTGCGCAGAGTAATCATCATTCTATCTCCTGAGATCATTGCTTTTCTTTGAACACTTCACCTGTCGGTTTCGTGTCTTCTTTTGGGATTGCTTAAACGCCTGGCTCTTTGTGCAGCCGACGACATGCAGTGCCATCCTCACGGAACAGATGGCAGCGCTCTGGCGGCAAGCCGATAGCGAATGTGGCACCCTCTTCTACCAACACCACGTCATTCTGGCGGTAGACCAGGTTCTGACGGATGGCGGGGATCTGGATATGAATCTGTGTTTCGTGACCAAGCTGTTCGACGACCTGAACTTCACCTTCCAGCGTCACATCGGCGATGTGGCTTGGGAGCAGATGCTCAGGACGAATACCGAGGGACATATTTGCCCCGACCTGTACGTTGGCGCTGTCCACCGGCAGCCAGACTTGCTGGCGGTTTGGCAGCTCCACCTGTACCTGTTCAATGGCGGTCGCCGTCACTTTGACGGGCAGGAAGTTCATCTTTGGCGAGCCAATAAAGCCCGCAACAAAGCGGTCTGCCGGGTAGTGATAGAGCTCCAGCGGTTTACCCACCTGCGCCACGCGACCGGCGTCCAGCACCACGATTTTGTCGGCCAGCGTCATCGCTTCGACCTGATCGTGGGTGACGTAAATCATCGTGCGGCCAAGGCGCTTGTGCAGACGGGAGATTTCGATACGCATCTGGACGCGCAGCGCGGCATCCAGGTTAGAGAGAGGTTCATCGAGCAGGAACACGCGCGGCTCGGCCACCAGCGTACGGCCAATCGCCACACGCTGACGCTGACCACCGGAAAGCGCTTTCGGTTTACGCTCCAGCAGGTGCGCCAGCTGTAACACTTCCGCCACCTGCGTCACGCGCTGGTTAATGACCTCTTTCTTCGCGCCGGCCAGCTTCAGACCAAAAGACATGTTCTCGGCGACGGAAAGATGGGGATAGAGAGCATAAGACTGGAACACCATGCCTACGCCACGTTCGGCAGGCGGGATGTCATTCATTCGGGTATCACCGATCAGCAAATCGCCGCTGGTGATGGTTTCAAGACCGGCAATCATGCGCAGCAGAGTAGATTTACCACAGCCTGATGGGCCGACAAACACCACAAACTCGCCTTCAGTGATGTCCAGATTGATGTCTTTCGACACCACTACGTCGCCCCAGGCTTTCGTTACATTACGCAGCTGTACGCTCGCCATGCCCTTCTCCCTTCGTTACAACCTGTCACCGACAGAAACATTCAAGATAAGTTCACTATGGGGTATCCATTACTTTCCCGAATCCTCCACCCCCCGGCTTTTTTATGGGGGAGGAGGCGGGAGGATGAGAGAGCTGGCTCTGCGACCGCAGCCGGGGGGCTGAGGCGAAATTCGTGAAGCCGCCTGCAAAATTCGGTGGGTTTTTATGTGCGCCAGCACTCATAACTTAAATTTATGCAACCGGGATCACACAAACGGGGGGTGGGGCGTAGGGGCTGGGAGGATGGAAAGAGGATGTCAAATAAGGAGACTGAGTCACGTTGAACCACCTCAGTGTATCCACGAGCACATCACCAAAAAAGGATGGCAGATATGAAGATCAAGACTGGCGCACGCGTTTTCGCATTGTCCGCCCTGGCAGCAATGATGATTTCCGCACCGGCTCTCGCCAAAATTGAAGAAGGTAAGCTGGTTATCTGGATTAACGGCGACAAAGGCTATAACGGCCTGGCCGAAGTGGGCAAAAAATTCGAAAAAGACACCGGTATCAAAGTGACCGTAGAACACCCGGACAAGCTGGAAGAGAAATTCCCGCAGGTTGCGGCAACCGGTGACGGCCCGGACATCATCTTCTGGGCGCACGACCGTTTTGGCGGTTACGCGCAGTCTGGCCTGCTGGCTGAAGTCACCCCGGACAAAGCCTTCCAGGACAAACTGTTCCCGTTCACCTGGGACGCCGTTCGCTATAACGGCAAGCTGATCGCTTACCCAATCGCGGTTGAAGCGCTGTCTCTGATTTACAACAAAGACCTGGTACCAAACCCACCGAAAACCTGGGAAGAGATCCCTGCCCTGGATAAAGAGCTGAAGGCGAAAGGTAAATCCGCCCTGATGTTCAACCTGCAAGAGCCGTACTTCACCTGGCCGCTGATTGCTGCCGACGGCGGTTACGCGTTCAAGTTTGAAAACGGCAAATATGACGTGAAAGACGTGGGCGTGGATAACGCGGGCGCGAAAAAAGGCCTGACCTTCCTGGTTGACCTGATTAAGAACAAACACATGAACGCGGATACCGACTACTCCATCGCGGAAGCGGCGTTCAACAAAGGCGAAACCGCGATGACCATCAACGGTCCGTGGGCCTGGACCAACATCGACAAGAGCAAAATCAACTACGGCGTGACGCTGCTGCCAACCTTCAACGGCAAGCCGTCTAAACCGTTCGTGGGCGTGCTGAGCGCGGGCATCAACGCCGCCAGCCCGAACAAAGAGCTGGCGAAAGAGTTCCTGGAAAACTACCTGCTGACCGATGGGCCGGTCTGAAGCGGTGAACAAGGACAAACCGCTGGGCGCCGTCGCGCTGAAATCCTTCCAGGATCAGCTGGCGAAAGATCCACGCATCGCGGCCACCATGGATAACGCCCAGAAAGGCGAAATCATGCCGAACATCCCGCAGATGGCCGCGTTCTGGTATGCCACCCGTACTGCGGTGATCAACGCTGCAAGCGGTCGTCAGACTGTCGATGCCGCGCTGAAAGATGCGCAGGGTCGTATTACTAAGTAATGCTGTAGTACCCCCCCCCCCCCCGGGAGCCGGACGGTTGTCCGCATCCGCTCGCCCACTCCCCCGGCTGTCTACCAGGAGAGGGAGAAAAGATCAAACGTTGTAGAGGAAGAACCCCATGGATGTCATTAAAAAGAAGCACTGGTGGCAAAGCGACGCGCTGAAGTGGTCAGCGATCGGTCTGCTGTGTCTGCTGGTGGGTTACCTTGTTGTTTTAATGTACGTACAAGGGGAATATCTGTTTGCCATCATGACGCTGATTCTAAGCTCTGCTGGCCTGTATATTTTCGCCAACCGTAAAGCCTATGCCTGGCGCTATGTTTATCCGGGCGTGGCCGGGATGGGGCTGTTTGTCCTGTTCCCGCTGATCTGTACCATCGCCATTGCCTTCACCAACTACAGCAGCACCAACCAGCTCGCGCAGGAGCGCGCGCAGCAGGTGCTGCTGGATCGCTCTTATCAGGCGGGTAAAACCTTTAACTTCGGCCTGTATCCTGCGGGTGACGAGTGGAAGTTAGCGCTCACCGACGGTGAGAGCGGCAAAAATTACCTCTCCGACGCGTTTAAACTTGGCGGCGAGCAGAAGCTGGCCTTAAAAGAGGCTGCGCTGCCCTGCCGGAAGGTGAACGCGCCAACCTGCGTATCATTACCCAGAACCGTCAGGCGCTGACCCAGCTCACCGCCGTGCTGCCGGACGAAAGCAAAGTGATCATGAGCTCGCTGCGCCAGTTCTCCGGCACGCAGCCGCTCTATACGCTGGCGCATGACGGTACGCTGACCAACAACCAGAGCGGCGCGAAATACCGTCCGAATAACGACATTGGTTTCTATCAGTCGATTACCGCCGACGGCAGCTGGGGCGATGACAAGCTCAGCCCGGGCTATACCGTCACCATCGGCTGGGACAACTTTACCCGCGTGTTTACCGACGAAGGCATCCAGAAACCGTTCTTTGCCATCTTCGTCTGGACGGTGGTGTTCTCGGTGCTGACGGTGATCCTGACCGTGGCCGTGGGCATGGTGCTGGCCTGTCTCGTGCAGTGGGAGTCGCTGAAAGGCAAAGCGATTTACCGCGTGCTGCTGATTCTGCCGTACGCCGTACCGTCGTTTATCTCGATTCTGATTTTCAAAGGGCTGTTTAACCAGAGCTTCGGTGAAATCAACATGATGCTGAGCGCGCTGTTCGGCATCAAACCGGCCTGGTTCAGCGACCCGACTACCGCCCGTTCGATGATTATCATCGTCAACACCTGGCTGGGTTATCCGTACATGATGATCCTGTGCATGGGCCTGCTGAAGGCTATCCCGGACGATCTGTATGAAGCCTCGGCGATGGATGGCGCAGGTCCGTTCCAGAATTTCTTTAAAATTACGCTGCCGCTGCTCATTAAGCCGCTGACGCCGCTGATGATTGCCAGCTTCGCCTTTAACTTTAACAACTTCGTGCTGATTCAGCTGTTGACCAACGGCGGCCCGGACCGCCTGGGCACCACCACGCCGGCAGGCTATACCGACCTGCTCGTGAGCTACACCTACCGTATCGCCTTTGAAGGCGGCGGCGGCCAGGACTTTGGTCTGGCGGCGGCGATTGCCACCCTGATCTTCCTGCTGGTTGGCGCTCTGGCGATTGTGAACCTGAAAGCCACACGTATGAAATTTGATTAAGGAGGGCACTGAACATGGCAATGGTACAACCCAAATCTCAGAAGCTGCGCCTCCTCGCGACGCACTTAGGCCTGCTGATTTTCATCGCGGCCATCATGTTCCCGCTGCTGATGGTTATCGCCATCTCCCTGCGCTCGGGTAACTTTGCGACCGGGAGCCTGATCCCGGATGAAATCTCCTGGGAGCACTGGAAGCTCGCGCTGGGCTTCAGCGTGGAGCACGCGGATGGCCGCGTCACGCCGCCGCCGTTCCCGGTGCTGCTGTGGCTGTGGAACTCGGTGAAAATCGCCGCCATCACCGCGATGGGCATTGTGGCGCTCTCCACCACCTGCGCCTACGCCTTCGCCCGCATGCGTTTCCCCGGGCAAAGCGACGCTGCTGAAAGGGCATGCTGATTTTCCAGATGTTCCCGGCGGTGCTGTCGCTGGTGGCGCTGTATGCCCTGTTTGACCGTCTGGGCCAGTACGTGCCGTTTATCGGCCTGAATACCCACGGCGGCGTGATCTTCGCCTATCTTGGCGGTATCGCCCTGCATGTGTGGACCATTAAAGGCTATTTCGAAACCATCGACGGCTCGCTGGAAGAAGCGGCGGCGCTGGATGGCGCCACGCCGTGGCAGGCGTTCCGTCTGGTGCTGCTGCCGCTGTCGGTGCCGATCCTGGCGGTGGTGTTTATCCTGTCGTTTATCGCGGCGATCACCGAAGTACCGGTCGCCTCACTGTTACTGCGCGATGTGAACAGCTACACCCTGGCCGTCGGCATGCAGCAATACCTCAACCCGCAAAACTACCTGTGGGGCGATTTTGCCGCGGCGGCCGTACTCTCCGCCATCCCGATTACCCTGGTGTTCCTGCTGGCCCAGCGCTGGCTGGTCAACGGCCTGACGGCGGGCGGTGTGAAAGGTTAAGTTTCATCTGTTATGCCACTGCTTCCTCAACGGCAACCATCTGTTGAGGTTTTGGCGGCCAATGGCCGCCGTTTTTATTGCAGGCATAAAAAAAGTGGAGCGCTGTGGCCCCACTCTGTTTGCTGACTGCGCTGTATTATTCCGGCAGTGCGTAAACCACCACCTGATCGCCCACCTGATCCTTCAGGATGGTGTTACCACCGGCGACAAAGGCGACATATTGGCGGCCTTTATATTCATACACCGAGGGGTTGGCAACCGCAGGCGCTTCAACCTGATCGGACCACAGCTCTTCGCCGCTATCCAGTGAATAGGCGCGTACTTTGGCATCCATTGAGGCGCCGATAAAGATCACACCGCCGGCGGTGACTGCCGGACCGCCAATGGTTGGCGAGCCCCAGCTTTCCGGCATGAAAAAGCCGTACTGCTGCGACGCGCCGACCGGACGACGCCATTTCACATCACCGGTGTGCATATCGAGCGCAACGATCTCGCCAAACGGCGGCTGCCAGCACGGCATGCCGAGCCAGTTGTTCGCCACCATCAGGCGCAGGCCGTAAGGCGCGCCTTCCTGCGGGGCGAAACCACTCTCGTTGCCCGAGCCGTTGTCGGCCTTGTCGTAATCGGCGCGGCTATACAGCTTCACGTATTGCACGATGTGTGAGGTGTTCACAATGGCGATCTGTTTTTGCGGATCGAACGCCACGCCGCCCCATTGCACGCCGCCCGCGCTGTCCGGATAGGTCAGTGCGCCTTCGCCTTGGGTGGTTGGTGGTGTGTACATGCCGTCATAGCTCAGCTTATCCCACAGGCGTGAGCACTGACCGGCGCCAACAATATCAGCCAGCTTCCAGATCGCCGGTTTTTTGGACTGATCCAGCAGCGGTGCCGGTTTGGTCGGAAACGGCTGGGTCGGCGACAGTTTCTCGCCCTGCACCGAACCATCGCCCTGCGGCACCGGACGCTCCTCAATCGGCCAGACATCTTCACCGGTCAGGCGATTGACCACAAACAGGAAGCCCTGCTTGGTGGCCTGAATCAGCGCCGGAATCTGCTTGCCGTTCACGGTAATGTCCATCAGCGTCGGTGCTGAGTTGATGTCGTAATCCCACACATCATGATGCACCCACTGTCGCGACCACACCACTTTGCCGGTACTCACATCCAGCGCAGTCGTGGAGGTGCCGAGCGGAATTGGATCGACGCGGTTGCCGCCCCAGTAGTTTGGCGAAGGTGATGACACTGGCAGATAAACCAGGCCATGCGCTTCATCGGCCGACATGTGGGTCCAGACGTTAGCCGTGCCGGTGCGCGGGCGAATGCTGGCCGGGATGGCGTCAAAGGTCCATTCACGTGCCCCGGTCTGCGCGTTGATTGAAAACACCGTGCCCGGCGGCGCTTCTGCGTAAGCCCAGTCTTTGCCCGCCCAGCCAACGATCAGGTGATCACCCACCACCGTCGGCGGCTGGAGCAGAGACAGCGGGAATTTAGCGTTAACCGTATTCCACTGGTTGACGTTGAGCACACCTTTATCTGCAAAGTTTTCGCACAGCTTGCCGGAATCGGCATCCAGTGCGTACAGCTTGCCGTCAACGGTGCCCATATAAACGATTTTCTGGCAGGCCTGACCCGCCTGCGGATTTTTGGCCTGCCAGTAAGAGACGCCACGATTTTTCAGTACCGGCTGGGTCAGCGCCTGACGTGGCGATTTAGTATCGTAGTGCCACTTCTCCTTGCCGGTGCCCGGATCCAGCGCAATCAGCCGATCAAATGGCGTACCGATGTACAGCGTATCGTTGGCAAAAATTGGCGTGGCGGACCAGACGGTCGCTGGCGTGTCGCCCTTGCCATCCGAAACGTCACCGGTGTGAAACTCCCAGATTTTTTTCAGCTTGCTGACGTTGTCAGCGGTGATTTGTTTCAGCGGGCTGTATTTCTGCGCGTTGAGCTGGCCGTGAAAACTGTCCCACGTCGCCGTGGAGGGCACCAGCGGCGTGGCCGGCTGGCTGGCGGAGGCCACTTTCTCGCCGTCGCGCTTGCCGCTGGAGACATCATCGGTGGCGTGCGTGGTGCCGGGCGCCTGCTGATCGGCCGCATCCACGTTGAGTTTCTCCTGCGTACCCATCGACGCCTCAGCGGCTTTATCTTCGGCGCGTAGCGTGGCAGGTGCCATCAGCAGCGCCAGGGCGGTCATGCCGACTTTGAGCAGCGGAATGTATTTTTCATTATGCACGGTTAGCTCCTTGTGCAGTGGCGTGGCGAACGCGATGCGCCGGGTTGCGCGCCAGCATAATCAGACCCATCAGCCCGATGACCATTGCCAGTGTAATGATCCCCTGATGCAGCAGCGCGGCAGCAAAACCGATCGCGCATAACAGCAGCAGCGTAATGACTATCAGGAAAATACGACCGGTACGGCCGGTTGCCGCGCGCAGCAGGAAGGTCAGCAGCGCCAGCACGACGCTGGCAATAGCGACGCCCAGCGCGCCAATGGTGCCGGTGACACCGGTGAGTGGCGTGAGCCAGGCATACAGCGCGACGGCAAAGCCGATGAGTGCCGCCAGCAGCAGCAGTAAACTGCCCAAACGGGAGGATTGAGATTGCAACATACCAGGAAGTCCCTTGAGGATGAAAGCACGGAAAACAGCGTGTACTGATGAGTCAATGCGGCTGTTGTTCACACAGGCTGGTTGAATTAACGTCAGCGCAGCGTGAAAAGCAGCGGCATATATCACTTCGCGTTGCTGAGTATAGACGATGATATTCAGGCTGCCCGCCGGATTAGAGGCAGAGAATGAATCCGGTATAAATGGGGGATTTATGACCGTCGCCGCCGGGTGTTTTACAGGATTATTTAGCGAGGCCAGCGAGTCAGGCAGGGAAGTTAATTACAAACGCTCAGTCCGCAGGGTATTTAAACCCTGCGGACTGAGTCAGAGACAAATAAGGCGTTACGCGTTAGCCCTGCAGTTCTTTCCGCACAATTTCTGCGCCGGCACTTAATGCCTGCAGCTTGCCGTAAGCCACATGACGCGACAGTGGCGTCATGCCACAGTTGGTGCTTGGATAAAGCTTATCGGCATCCACAAACTGCAGCGCTTTACGCAGCGTGGCAGCCACTTCTTCCGGTGTTTCGATGGTGTTGGTGGCGACATCAATCGCGCCAACCATGACTTTTTTACCACGAATCAGTTCAATCAAATCCATCGGAACGCGTGAGTTCTGACACTCCAGCGAAACGATATCGATACCGGAACTCTGCAGTTTAGGGAAGATCTCCTCATACTGGCGCCACTCGGTACCCAGCGTTTTCTTCCAGTCGGTGTTGGCTTTGATGCCGTAGCCGTAGCAAATATGCACCGCGGTCTCACATTTAAGCCCTTCGATGGCGCGTTCTAAGGCGGCAATGCCCCAGTCATTCACCTCGTCGAAAAAGACGTTAAAGGCGGGTTCGTCAAACTGAATAATATCAACGCCAGCGGCTTCTAATTCGCGCGCTTCCTGGTTGAGAATTTTAGCGAATTCCCAGGCCAGCTTCTCACGGCTTTTATAGTGATCGTCATACAGCGTGTCGATCATGGTCATCGGGCCAGGCAACGCCCATTTAATTGGACGCTGCGTCAGCTGACGCAGGTATTTGGCATCATCAACAAAGACCGGTTTCTGCCGGCTCACTTCGCCCACCACGCCGGGTACGCTGGCATCATAGCGATTACGGATGCGCACCGTTTTACGGTTTTCAAAGTCAACGCCGTTAAGGTGTTCGATAAAGGTGGTGACGAAGTGCTGGCGCGTTTGCTCGCCGTCGCTGACGATATCAATACCGGCCTGCTGCTGGTCGTCCAGACATAAACGCAGCGCATCCTGTTTGCCCTGAATCAGCTCATCGCCCTGCAATTTCCACGGCGACCATAATGTTTCCGGCTGCGCCAGCCAGGAGGGTTTCGGTAAGCTGCCAGCCGTTGACGTCGGTAATAATGTTTTCATTAATCAATAACCTTATTTATTCGTTAATCAAAGAGCGAAATGATCAGACCACTGTTTCAGAATGCTGTGGTAAGGCTTAATAAACTGCTCTTCGGTAAATTTACCCTGCTCAATCGCCAGGCGGGTACGCTCTTCGCGATCGTAAACAATTTTGGTCAGCGAGTGATCCTGATGATACAGGTCTGGCTGATATTCAATGCCCGCCGGTGAGTTCGCATTGTAAATCTCCGGGCGGTAAATCTTCTGGAAGGTTTCCATGGTACTGATGGTGCTGATCAACTCCAGGTTACTGTAATCACTGAGCAAATCACCGGCGAAGTAGAAGGCGAACGGCGCCACGCTGTTGGCCGGCATGAAATAGCGCGCTCTGAGTCCCATTTTGGCAAAATAGAGATCGGTCAATGAAGATTCATTTTGCTGATACTCAATGCCCAGCACCGGATGCTGATTACCGGTACGACGGTAAATATTTTTGCTGGAGACGCTGAGGCAAATGACCGGCGCTTTGCGGAAGTTGGCTTTATACGTCTCTGAGTTGACAAAATGGCGGAAAATATTGCCGTGCAGCACGCCGAAGTCATCCGGAATACTGAAACCGGAACGGCCTTTATTATGCTCGGACAGCAAAACGCTGAAATCATAATCACGCACGTATGAAGAGAAGTTGTTGCCGGTGATCCCTTCAATGCGCTCACTGGTTTTTTTATCAACGATGTTGGTCTTCAGGATCTCAATCGCCGGAAAGCTTTTGCCCTCGCCGCCTGCACCCAGATTCATTTCCACGGAAATGATATCCAGCTCAACCGCATAACGATCGCCTTTCGGGTTATCCCAGTTCGCCAGCGAATTGAAACGGTTGTTCATCATGATCAACGCGTTGCGCAGATTCTCTTCGCGATTGCTGCCGCGCGCCAGGTTGGCAAAATTGGTGGTAATGCGCGTATCTTTGGAGGGATTGTAATTCTCATCGAAGCGCGTGCTTTTTATACTAAAGGTAAAATCATTTTTCATCGCGAGCGGGCATCCTGATTTCTGCTTGCAACCTGACGCTGTTCTCTCCTTTACCGGAGTTCTCAAAACGTTTACAGGTTTGCAAATTCAGCAGTGGTCATATTGTCGAAAATATTTAACATGACCTTAGTTATGCCAGAGTCCCTGCGTGAGGAAAAGTGATTAAATTTCAAAGCAAGATGAGCTAACTTCATGTTGCCTGCACCAGGCTCGCGCTGAAGTAAAGTAGGCCGCGCTTGCGCAAAAAACCTGCAAAATCAGGCGCTAATCTGCGCTATCACACTGTCGATCCTTAGCCTGACAGCTGGCGGGGCGTTTGTCAGGTGAAAAAACTTCACCATCAGCCTTTTCCATCCCCCTTTAGCGCTGTCCATCCAGATTTTCAGCGGTTAGAATGGCTGACTTCATATAATTGGCATTATATGAAGTCAGGATCCGCAGGATCATCACCTTTGGTTAACATGATGCAGTGTGTCAGCGCCACGCCGTGCATAAAAAACCGGCACTGCTACGTTAAATTTGGCGGGTGATGCCCCTGCAACATGCACAGAATTCACGTAGCGACGTCATAAATTAATGAGTAAAACGGACACCCTGCCCGGGATTACCGCCAGCCCGGCCCTGATGCACAGTGCTGATGAGGATATTGCTGAACGCCTGAGAGAATTTGTCAGTGATAAAGAAGCGTTTTCTGATAACACGTGGCGACAGTTGCTGAGCGTTATGCGCATCGGCAGCCGCTGGGCGACTGAACATGGCCGGCAATTTTTGCCGATGGATCCTGCCGATCTGCGTGATTATCTGCTATGGCTTCAGGCATCGGGACGCGCCTCTTCGACCATCGCAACTCATGCTGCACTGATTTCCATGTTACACCGTAACGCCGGTCTGGTGCCGCCCAATGTTTCGCCGCTGGTATTCCGCGCGGTGAAAAAAATCAATCGCAGCGCGGTGATAGCCGGTGAACGTGCCGGTCAGGCCATCCCCTTTCGCATTCGGGATTTACTCACGCTGGATCAGCGCTGGGCGGGTTCCGATCGCCTGCAACAGCAGCGCGATCTGGCATTTTTGCATGTAGCTTACGCCACGCTGTTACGCATCAGTGAACTGAGCCGCCTGCGGGTGCGTGACATTTCGCGTTCGGCCGATGGCCGTATCATTCTTGATGTCGCCTGGACCAAAACCATTGTGATGACCGGGGGACTGATTAAGGCACTCGGCGATCTCTCATCACAACGGCTGACCGAATGGCTGGTGGTATCCGGGCTGATCGCAGAACCCGACGCGTTCATTTTTGGCCCGGTGCACCGCGCCAACCAGGCGCAGATTGTCTGCGATAAACCGCTCTCGACTCGCGCGCTGGAGGATATTTTCGTCCGCGCCTGGCGTGAAGCGGGACCGGGCACCGGCGTGCAACCCAATAAGAATCGCTATCGCGGCTGGTCGGGACATAGCACCCGGGTCGGTGCCGCCATCGACATGGCCAGCAATAAGTACAGCACCGCGCAGATCATGCAGGAAGGCACCTGGAAGAAGCCGGAAACGGTGATGCGCTATATTCGCCACGTTGATGCCCATGCCGGGGCGATGGTGGATCTGATGAATGGGCACCTTTAATCACGCGGCTTTGCTTCATAGCCATACCTTTTAGGGTATCAAACAGGCCAATCTTAGTATTGGAATCAACGCTCACCCTGCTTCTAAGATAAATTCAGCCCGGAAACTGGCGGATTATTAACCGATAGTCAGAGGTGAACAACGATGAATAAACCCATTGCAAAATTAAACGACACCCCGGTACGCCGCGGTGGTGATGTCCTGCTGGAAGTGTTAGAGAGCGAAGGCGTTGAGTATGTGTTCGGTAACCCAGGTACGACTGAATTACCGTTCATGGACGCCCTGCTCCGAAATACCAACATCAACTATGTGCTTGCCTTGCAGGAAGCCAGTGCGGTTGCGATGGCCGATGGTTACGCGCAGGCTGCCGGTAAGCCCGGTTTTCTCAATCTGCACACGGCCGGTGGTCTGGGGCACGGCATGGGCAATCTGCACAATGCGGTTTGCTCGCAAACGCCATTAGTGGTGACGGCTGGCCAGCAGGATTTACGCCACAGCATCACCGATCCTCTGCTGCTGGGGGATTTAGTGGGTATGGGTAAGATTTTTTCCAAATGGTCGAAGGAAGTCACCAGCGTTGACCAGCTGCCAATCCTGGTGCGCCGTGCTTTTCATGATGCGGACGCCGCACCCAAAGGCCCGGTTTTCCTCTCTTTACCGATGGATGTGATGGAAGCCATGAGCTCCGTTGACATCGGCGCGCCGTCTAACGTTGATCGTAAAGCGGTCGCAGGTTCACTGCCGCTGTTAGCCAAAAAGTTAGCCGCCTTCACCCCCGGCAAGGTCGCGATTATTGCCGGCGATGAGATTCATCAAAGCGGCGCGGCTGCGGAAGTTGTCGCACTGGCTGAGTTGCTGGCCGCTGACGTTTATGGCTCAACCTGGCCGAATCGGATTCCGTATCCCACCGCGCATCCTCTGTGGCGAGGCAATCTCTCTACTCAGGCGATAGACATTGCCAAAGCGCTTGATCAATACGATGCAATCTTTGCGCTCGGCGGTAAATCGCTCATCACCATCCTCTACACCGAGGGGCGTGCCGTGCCGGAGCATTGTAAAGTGTTCCAGCTCTCAGCTGATGCCGGCGATTTGGGACGAACTTATCGTAGCGAGCTTTCTACTCTCGGCGATATTAAATTATCGCTGGCGGTGCTCCTACCTGAGCTGAAAGAGGCTACCGCGCATAATCGCCCGGATTATCAGCGTCGTTTCGCGGCTGCGGCAGCACAGTTCGAACAAACTAAAGAGAACTTATTACAGTCGGTACAAGAGCAGCAGTCGGCCACGAAGATCACGCCATTGATCGCCGCATTTGAGGCCGCGCGCGCTATTGGTCCGGATATAACAATTGTTGACGAGGCCATTGCGACCTCACAATCGCTGCGTAGATCGCTGTCGAGTAACAGAGCAGATCAATATGCTTTTATGCGCGGTGGCGGTTTGGGCTGGGGCATGCCCGCTGCAGTGGGATATTCCCTCGGACTGGGCAAAGCCCCTGTTGTCTGTTTTGTTGGGGATGGTGCGGCAATGTATTCGCCTCAGTCGCTGTGGACCGCCGCTCATGAGCAATTGCCGGTAACCTTTATTGTGATGAACAATACTGAATATAATGTTCTTAAGAACTTTATGCGGTCTAAAGACGATTATACCTCGGCGCAAACCAATCGCTTTATCGCCATGGATTTGGTAGATCCTGTGATTGATTATCAGGCACTTGGCACCGCGCTGGGGCTGAAAACGCGTAAGATTGAGGTGGCTTCACAGATCGCTGCGGCTGTCGAGGAGGCTATCGCCAGCGGTAAACCCAGCCTGATCGAAATCGTGATTGCTAAGAACTGATGCGGGTATCCGATGCCGTGCTTAACTCCTCTGCGAGGGCACGGCATTGGTTAACAAAGTGTTCCAGCGCTGGATTTTTATTATTAGAAGACCACATCAGGATATTTTCGATGGTATTTGCGTCCGCAATCTTCCGATAATTAATGCCTCTTATCTGCGCCGTCGCCATACTTGCCGGAATGATGGCCACCCCTAATCCATGAGCGACGAAATTAACGATGGTTTGCTGGACCGAAACCTCAACGCCAATATGTGGACTAAAGCCAGCTTTCAGACATTGATTAAAAATTCTGTCATAAAGCAGCGGCGACATAGGGCGAGGCACAATGATAAACGGGTCATTGGCCAGCGTTTCCAGGGTGAAATTTTCGACATTTGCCTGGGGATGGTCCGCAGGAAGCGCAACAATTAACGGTTCACACAATAACACCAGCGAGTTAATCGCGGAGCTGGTAACTTCCGAAAAGCTGATCGCAACGTCCAGCCGCCCATCCTCTAGCGCAGCGTTTAACCCGGTCGGGATCATTTCCTGGAATTGCAGATCAATACTGGGATAATTCATTCTGTGTTTCATGACCAGCTGTGGCACCACACTGTACGATGCGTACATGGTTGCGCCCAGCTTAATCAATCCCATTTGCCCTTCTGAAACAGCCTGCACATTACTACACGCCTGCTGCATCATTCTTAATACGGCGTAAGCATCTTTCAGGAATTGCTCGCCGGCAAAGGTAAGTTTCATGCCTTTGGCATTACGGGTAAACAGTTTCGCACCCACATCACGTTCGAGCTGGGCTATTTGTCTGCTTAGCGGTGGCTGCGAAATATTCAGTTTTTCTGCTGCCCGGCCTATATTCCCCACTTCTGCCACGGTACAAAAACTCATTAGCTGATTCAGTGTTGGCTTCATGACTACGCTTCTCACGCATAATCTGACAATAGATACGTCAGTGAATCACAATTTAGCCGATATGGCATAGCAATTCGCCATATTGATCCCTATAACGCCGCTGAGGCTGGAATGCCCGTCTGATTACGCAGCGGGTTCCTCACCATAGTGTGACTGCGCGTACCCGGTAAAGAGCCGGATCTCCGGGTTAGCCGCGCCGGTTTTCCAGCACAGGTAGAGTGCCGTCGTGACATCCTGCTGCGCCAGCGGCAGCAGTGCCACATCCTGCCGCAAAAATCTCTCCGGGGCGTGGGGGATGAAGGTCACGCCCAGTCCCAGCGCAGCGAGGTCAACGGCGGTGGCCACATCGCGTGCGCGGAGCACGCTGGCGGGAATCTGCCTGGCGGCGGCATAGAGATTAAGTACCGCGCCACCCAGTCCGATGCCTTCCGGATCTTCCTGCAAGATCAGCGGCTCCGCCGCTAAATCAGCCAGCGAGACGCAGGCCTGCTGCGCCAGCGGATGGTCGTCGGCCAGCACCGCACACAGCGAGGTTTGATGCAGAATTTGCCGGCTAATCTGGCGACGTTCCGGCAGCGGCCCGCGCAGGATGCCGATATCCAAATCGCCGCTCTCCAGCAGGCTTAGCTGTTGGTTGACGCTGTACTCCACGGGTTGCAGCGCGATCTGGGGAAAATCACGTCTGAAGGCACGGATAATTTTGACCAGCGCCGGCTCCAGCATGGACGTGCCCACATAGCCAATGCGTAACATGCCGCGTCGTCCGGCGGCCACCTGCTTAATCGTGTCCTGCAGATGCTCCACACGCTGCACCGTTTGCTGGACTTCCCCGAGCAGCAATGCGCCTTCGCGCGTCAGACTCACCTTACGCTTGTCGCGCGCAAATAACTTCACGCCCCACTGCTGCTCCAGTGCCTGAATATGCTGAGACAACGCCGGTTGCGTCAGGTTAACCGCCGCCGCCGCTCGCGCGAAATGCAGCGTATCGGCGAGTGCCAGAAAAGAACGCAGCTTACGGTAATCCATGCCACACCTGATAAGGATTCGTTATTAATGAAAGCATAATACCAATTAGACCCTGATTAGCGAGCGCATTATCTTTGCCTGCAGGACGGCGACGGCAGGAACGCGCCGGAAATATTTTGCCTTTCACAGGAGGCCTTATGCGCATCATTGTCGGCGTAACCGGCGCTACCGGTGCCCCACTCGCGCTGCGATTACTGCGGCAGCTGGCGGACATTCCGCACATCGAAACGCATCTCATTTTGTCACGCTGGGGAAAAGTGACGCTGGAACATGAAACCAACTGTTCTCTCAACGACATCAAACAGCTGGCCGATGTGTTTCATCCCGCCGGTGACCAGGCCGCGACTATCTCTTCGGGCTCATTTGTCACCGACGGGATGGTGATTATTCCCTGCAGCATGAAAACGCTGGCCGGTATCCGCAGCGGGTATGCGGAAGGGCTGATTGGCCGCGCGGCGGATGTCGTCCTGAAAGAGCAGCGCAAACTGATTCTGGTACCGCGCGAAACCCCGCTCAACACCATTCATCTGGAAAACATGCTGGCGCTGTCACGCATGGGCGTCAGCCTGATTCCGCCTATGCCGGCCTGGTACAACCATCCGGCCACGATTGCCGATGTGGAAAATCATATCGTGGGTCGCGTGCTGGATCAGCTTGGTATCGACACTGCTGGCGCCACGCGCTGGCAGGGTTTACATCCCGCCAGTGATGACCTGACACTCCCAAACTAAGGAACAGCCTATGTCAAACACATCTCCCTCTTCGCACAGCAGTGAGGTTTACGATCTGCGTTCTGCCATCGAACTGCTGAAACAATTTGATGGTGAGTATATTGAGACCGATGAACCGGTAAATCCCGAAGCGGAACTGTCCGGTGTCTATCGTTACGTTGGCGCGGGCGGTACCGTGATGCGTCCCACGCAGACCGGACCGGCGATGGTGTTTAATCACATCAAAGGTTACGACAACTTTCGCGTACTGATTGGTTTGCTGGCTTCACGGCAGCGCGTGGCGCGCCTGCTAGGAGTGCCGAAAGAAAAGCTGGCGCATCTGTTGCGTTCATCGGTACACAACGCCATTGCGCCGGTGGAAATAAGCCAGCAGCAGGCGGTTTGTCAGGAAGTGGTGCACCTCGCCACGGAAGACGGTTTTGATATCCGCCGCCTGCTGCCTGCGCCTACCAATACGCCTGAAGATGCCGGCCCTTATTTCACCATGGGGATGTGTTATGCCGCCGATCCGGAAACCGGCGAACATGACGTCACTATTCACCGCTTGTGTGTACAGGGCAAAGATGAGATCTCGATGTACTTTGTGCCGGGCCGCCATCTTGATCAGTTCCGCATTAAGGCTGAGCAGGCGGGCAAAGCGTTGCCGATTACCATCAGTATTGGTGTCGATCCGGCCATCGAAGTTGGCGCCTGTTTCGAGCCGCCGACTACACCGCTCGGTTTTGATGAGCTGGCGATAGCCGGGGGCTTGCGCGGTCGGGCGGTTGAGCTGGTTAAGGGTGTCGCCGTTGATGCCCGCGCCATTGCCCATGCAGAGATCGTGATTGAGGGTGAACTGGTGCCGGATTATCGCGTACAGGAAGATCAGCATACCCATAGCGGTAAAGCGATGCCGGAATTCCCGGGTTATACCGGTGAAGCGCAGGCGGCAGTGCCGGTAATTAAAGTCAAAGCCGTGACGCACCGCAAAAATCCCATCCTGCAAACCTGCATCGGACCGAGCGACGAGCACACCAATCTGGCCGGTATCCCGACCGAAGCCAGCATTCTCGATATGGTTGAGCGTGCGTTACCCGGTCTGGTGAAGAATGTGCATTGCCCTTCGCCAGGCACCGGGAAATATGTTGCGGTGCTGCAAATCAATAAGCGCGGCCCACAGGATGAGGGACGCCAGCGTCAGGCTGCCCTGCTGGCTTTCTCGGCCTTTTCAGAGCTGAAGCACGTGTTCCTGGTCGATGAAGATGTTGATGTGTTCGACTTAAATGACGTGATTTGGGCGATGACCACGCGTTATCAGGGCGACGCGGATACCATCTTCATTCCCGGCGTGCGCTGTCACCCGCTCGATCCCTCACAGGATCCGGCCTTCAGCAACTCGATTCGCGCTCATGGCATCACCTGTAAAACCATTTTTGACTGTACGGTGCCGTATGACCTGAAACACAACTTCCAGCGCTCGCAGTTTATGGAAGTCGATGTTTCACGCTTCATTCCAGGTTTTAACCGTTAATCACTCACTGCCCGCCAGGCCTGCGCCTGATTGCGTCCGCTATGCTTGGCCTGATACAACGCCGCATCAGCATGCTCGATCAGGTTGCCGGCCTGATCGTCATGCCAGGTGGTCGCACAGCCCGCGCTGAGCGTCACCTGCGCGTCGGGCAGTGCGGAGGCGGCGTGAGGCAGATGCAGGTCAGCAATCGCCTGTACTGCCTGACGCGCAATATTCAGCGCCGCATGCTGATCGGCACCGGCGAGGATGATGGCAAACTCCTCGCCGCCATAGCGCGCGACCATGTCGCTCTGCCGTAGCTTAAGGCGTTTAAGCGCGTCGGCCACCTGGCGTAAACAGTGATCGCCTGCCACGTGCCCGTAGCGATCGTTGTAGTGTTTGAAGTAGTCAATATCCATCAAAATCAGCGACACCGGTGCTGATTTTTCCCGCAGATTATGCAGAGCATTCTGCAAAAAGCGGTCAAACTGTCTGCGGTTAGCCAGACCGGTCAGCCCATCAAAAAACGCCAGCTGATCCAAATGGTGATTGGCATCGGCGAGGTCGTTTTTTAGTTTGAGCAGCGCTTCCTGATAATGCTGGCTATGCCGAGCCTGACGAATGACAAACAGTCCCAGCAGGATAATCGCGACCAGCAGCGCCACGTTCAGGGAAATATCCTGCAGTCTTCCTTTCACCCAGCGCAGATACAGATTGCGCTTGTCATAACCCGCCGCGACGACCAGCGGATAGCGTTCTGAGCTGGCGAAGCCGAAGATGCGCACCTGGCCATCCAGCGCCGCGTTCCACTCGCCGCTGCCGCGATCGGCTTTCACCAGCATCTGCTGGAACAGATGGCTGGCGGAGAGACTTTTGCCGATATAGCTGTCGGGCATCGGACGGGCATAAAGCACCGTGCTGTCTGCCAGCATCAGTACCAGCACGTCGCGCGGCCCCAGTTCGTAGTAACTGTAAAAACGGCGGAAATAATCCACTTTAATGGTGGCTAACAGGATGCCTTTGAAATCACGCGCGGCATCGCTGACGCGCAGGGAAACCGGAATAACCAGATCGCCAGTGCTGCGGCTGCGAATCACCGGGCCGATGTGCAAACTGTCACGGCTGTTGTTGCGGTGATAGCGGAAATATTCACGGTCAGAGTTGTTGGTGCCCACCGGCACGCTGCGCGTGGAGGTGGCGATCCAGCGGCCCTGCTCATCATAGTAAAACAGCCCATGCAGCTGCGGCAGACGGCTTTGCAGATCGCGCATAATCTGGCTCAGATTGGCGGCGTTGAGTTTTTCCAGCGGCTGCGCCTGCAGGTCGCGCTGCACTTCACGCAGGGCCAGTTCGGTCTGGAGCACGGTATCTTCCGCCTGACGTGACTGTGACAGGGAAAGATTGACCGCCATCTCTTCCGTCTGGCGCACCGCGCCGTGCCAGTCTTCGCGCAGCGTCCACAGGGTGAGCGCAATGATCGCGCATATCAGCAATCCGCCGGACAGCAAAATACTGCGCAGCAGCGAGGAACCTGAAATGATTGCCGCTTCATTTTTCCTTTTAAACGTCATGTTTCACCCTGTTGCCGTGTTAACGCTAAGTTAAGCACATAATCAGCGACGGGATTTTCAGGATTAAAGACGGTAATGATGTCAGGCGTGGCGATGGCCACTGGACGACGGGTGAATGCTGCATAAATCGCCAGCGATCAGTTCGCCCAACCCTGGATTGAACGCGGCGAACTCAGGCAGGTACTGGGCGAGTGGTCTGCAGTGTTTTCAGGTCTTAATCTCTATTACGTTAACAATCCCCATATGTCGGCCTCGCTGAGAGCGTTTATTGACCAGTTAAAATCCTTTGTCGCGACGAGGCGTTGAAATCAGCCAGCGCCATGCTGCTGGTCCCGCCACGAATATTAAATCACGCTAATCATTAACCCTGCTGTCGTTCCGGTTGTTACCGCCGGTATTTTCTCCCCTGTAACGCGCCTTATCCCCTGCCGCCACGCTTTTCTGAAGATCTAAATTTGCAGCAAAAATTTATTCAATCATTAAATTATATTTATTATATTAGCGAAACTTTAATGTGGACTGGTTGAGGATTACAGTGCATTTAACAAGGAAATCAGTGATTAGCAGCGCTATCTCTGATGGCGTACTGACAAAAAGAACCCACAGAATGTGCAGGATACTTAATGGTATCGATCAGCGCATTAGCATTACACCGGCAAGCGGATTGATTGACTTCCTTAAAGGGATGGAGGTGACCAACGAACAGTACCGGCGCAGTGGAATCGTTAAGGAAAAACGCTCAATTTTTCTCTATAACGAAGGGCTGCTGAATCCGGAAAGCACGCTGTTTCTCGCCCGCAAAGGCCAGGATATCCTCGGCACGCTAAGCGTCATCGCCAATCACAATAACCGTCTGCCGTGCAGCAAACTTTTTCGTGAAGAGATGGCCGCCCTGCAGCTGGAAAAGCGCAAAGTGGTAGAGCTTGGCACGCTGTCGGTACGCTATCAGGCAGACAGTGAAAACATCGTGTTTATGCTGTACCTGAAAATCATGATCTACACCATTTTCATTGAACAGGTGGATGACATCTTTATTCAGGTTAAAGAGAAGGTTGCTGCGTTTTACGAGCGCAATTTCCTGTTCAAACAGGTCGGCGGCACGAAAAAGCACCCGGATTACAGTGACCTTAACGCCGCACTGCTGCGCGTGGATGTGAAAAGTATCCGCGACAAAATTTATGAGCAGCAGTGTTATGGCCCGATGGGCTGGCTGCGCATGCTGCGTGAACTTGGTTTACTGCAGCACTACCGCACGCTGAGCCAGCAGTGCCACAGCTGCCCGCGCTTTACGCCGGATCAGCGGGACGCGGAGCTCTATCAATATCTGTGTAATCTGTGACGGCGCCAGACTCCTCTGCACCGTTTTCGATTTTCACACAGATCACTTGCCGGCATTGCTATCCACGTCGTGCTGCAGGAAGAGTTCTTTTAGCCATTCGATGAAGACCCTGACTCTGGGCGATAGCTGTCGGTTACGCGGATACAGGACAGAGACGGGAGACGGTTCAGGTGGAAAGGCTTTGAGCAATTCGACGAGGGCCCCCGTCTTCAGATCATCTTCCACGTGATAACGCGGCACCTGGATGATGCCGAGTCCCATGCGCGCCACGGATACAAAGGTATCAGCCGCATTAACGGTAATTGAAGTTTTGATCGTCGTGGTGATGCGCTTGCCGTCCACCCTGAAGGCCAGCGGCAGGATACCGCTGCTGCCCGTGGTGCGGAATCCGATCATCCTGTGGCCGGAATGCAGTTCATCCGGATCCGACGGAAGCCCGAACCGGGAGACGTAACCGGGCGAAGCGACTGTGACCTCTTCCAGCGTGGCGACGCACCGCGCGATCATATCGCTGTCCTGCGGCGTTCCGACACGCAGGACACAATCAATTCCCTCACGCACCAGATCGACCAGCCGGTCACCCTCGCTAAGATAGATTTCGATATCAGGATAAGCTTCGAGGAAACAAGGTAGGTGCGGCAGAACAAAATGTCTTGCCAGCGTGCCATGAACATCGACACGCAGCAATCCCTTCGGCCGGGCGCCGGCAAACGCGCCCTCGGCATCCTCGATATCGTCCAGTATAGAAACGCAGCGCTTGTAATAGGCTTCACCGTCCAGCGTCGGGCTGACGTGACGCGTGGTGCGTTCCAGCAGCTTAATGCCCAGGCGCGACTCAAGTTGCTTAATCGCGTCCGTTACGGTCGAGCGTGGCAGGCCGAGATCTTCCGCCGCCCTTGTGAAGCTGCGGCGCGCTACCACACGCGTGAAAACGCGCATCGTATCAATTCTGTCCATGGCATTGTTCGTCATTATCGGATTCTGATACCAGATAATGACTGATTATCCGGAAAGAATACAGTGCTAGATTTTCTCCGTGTTCAGGCGCGATACCGCGCGAAAATCGGAGAATATCTATGTCCACTTCAGAGAAAGTAGCAATCGTAACCGGTGCATCCCGCGGAATTGGTGCCGCCATTGCCAGGCAGCTTGCTGCGGACGGCTTTGCCATCGTGGTGAACTATGCCGGCAACGCAGAGGCTGCCGCCGCCGTGGTTGAGGAGATCGAAGCCGCCGGTGGCAGAGCCATCACCGCGCAGGCGGACGTTGCTGATGCCAGCCAGGTAAAACGCATGTTCGATTTAGCCGAATCTGCGTTTGGTGGTATTGATGTGCTCGTCAATAATGCCGGCGTAATGATGCTATCTCCGCTGGCCAGCGCCGACGATCAGAGTTTTACCAAGCAGATCGACATCAATCTGAAGGGAACGTTTAACACCCTGCGCGAAGCGGCAAATCGCCTGCGTTCTGGGGGACGCATCATCAACTTCTCCACGTCGGTTGTCGGGCTTAAGCTTGAGAATTATGGCGTCTATGCCGCGACCAAGGCGGCCGTCGAAACACTGACAACCATCATGTCCAAAGAGATGCGCGGACGCAGCATCACCGTCAATGCCGTCGCGCCCGGTCCGACTGCGACCGACCTCTTCCTCAACGGGAAAAGCGATGAACTGATCGCGCGCATGTCCAAAATGAATCCGCTGGAACGCCTCGGCACGCCTGAGGATATCGCCAGTGTTGTTTCTTTCCTCGCCGGACCACAGGGCAGCTGGATGAACGGACAGATCCTGCGCGCCAATGGCGGAATGGTCTGAGCCGCAAACTGCAGAATTAGTCAAAGGAGTACTGTTATGTCTCAGAAGATTATCCTTGTGACCGGATCGTCAAGCGGCTTCGGTCGCCTGACTGCCGAAGCGCTGGCTCGTGCTGGCCATACCGTTTATGCATCAATGCGGGATATTGCGGGTCGTAATGCCGCAAATGTCCGCCAGTTTAGCGAACTTTCCACGCGGGAAGGAATTGACCTCCGGCCG
The DNA here is from genome assembly GCA_039593635.1 of Enterobacterales bacterium. Lineage (GTDB taxonomy): Bacteria > Pseudomonadota > Gammaproteobacteria > Enterobacterales > Enterobacteriaceae > Enterobacter. Next base: position 265,682 of record JBCNOW010000001.1, on the reverse strand, counting down.
CTGGAACTTGATGTTCAGAGCGACATATCGGTTGATGCTGCCATTGAAACGGTAATATCCGACGCCGGGAAGCTTGATGTGGTGGTACACAATGCTGGCCACATGATGTTCGGCCCGGCTGAAGCCTTCACGCCAGAGCAGTTCGCCCAGCAATATGACGTTAACGTGCTGGGAACGCAGCGCGTCAACCGGGCCATACTGCCGCATATGCGCTCCCGACGTGAAGGCCTGCTGGTCTGGATTTCCAGTTCCAGCGTGACCGGCGGCACACCGCCCTATCTGGCCCCTTACTTTGCCGCCAAAGCGGCGATGGATGCGCTTGCCGTTCAGTATGCGCGCGAGCTCAGCCGATTCGGCATTGAGACGACAATCATCGTGCCGGGAGCCTTTACCAAAGGAACGAACCATTTTGCCCATTCAGGAAGTCCTGCCGACACCGGGCGTGTCGCAGAGTATGAAGCAGGTCCTTATGCCGGATTCGGCGATGTTGTGCAAAAGGCCTTTGCGGGGATAGTGCCGGAGGATGCCGATCCCGCGCGCGTTGCAGCACAAATAACCGATGTTGTCGGTATGCCATTTGGTACACGTCCATTTCGTGTCCATAACGATCCGTCCGAAGACGGCGCGAATATCGGCTTTGCGGTCATCGACCGTTTGCGCGCCGAAATGCTACATCGGGTTGGATTGTCCGATCTTCTGACGCTAGCGAAAGCACCGTCGTGTGAAGGATAACAGGCGTGACCGGCGGGATCGCTCGCCGGTTGCTTTACCATGCAAACAGGAGCGCCGGAAATGCACACCGTTGTCATCCTTATCTGTGGTTTTGCGCTATAAAATATCCTTGCTTGTACACCCTACCAACAATTCAGCATCCCTTAGCGTTAGCTTGCATTCTGTTGAGCCTCAGCCCCTGGTTTGAATAAAGGGCGCTAGTTAGCCTTAACGGCACGTTAGCCGAACCCGGCACCATTACTTTAATCACTAATAGTATGTTGTAATTAATGTGTGTCATTGCCGCTTACATCTGGCATTGCTGCAAATCCGGCTGCAGCTCCTATGCTGTAGGGAGTCATTAACGTGCGGATATGAGGTATGCATGAGTTTACTGTTTAGCGCGACGCAGCTTGGCGAGTTGTCGCTGGAAAATCGCATTGTGATTGCACCGATGTGCCAATACTCAGCGGAAGAAGGTAAGGCAACGGCCTGGCACCGCATTCATCTCGGCCAGCTGGCGCTCTCCGGCGCGGGACTGCTGATTATCGAGGCAACGGCGGTGGAAGCTATTGGCCGTATCACGCCGGGCGACCTGGGGTTATGGGACGACGCGACAGAAGCCGCGCTGGCCAGCGTGCTGCAGGACGTGCGGCGCTACGCTACCCTGCCGATTGGCATTCAGTTGGGTCACGCCGGGCGCAAAGCGTCCTGTGCTGCGCCATGGCAAGGCGGTGCGCAGCTCTCTGAGGAACACGGCGGCTGGCAGACCGTCGCGCCGTCTGCGCAGCCGTTTGCACAGGATGAGCGTCCGCCGGCCGCACTCAGCAAACAGGATCTGGCGCAGCTGAAACAGGCCTTTGTCGATAGCGCTCTGCGCGCGGTACGCATCGGCATTCAGCTGGTCGAACTGCATGCTGCGCACGGCTATTTGCTGCACCAGTTTCTGTCGCCGCTCAGCAACCAGCGTGACGATGAATATGGCGGCTCATTAGAGAACCGTCTGCGTTTCCCGCTTGAGGTGTTCAAGGCGCTGCGCGCTGCGCTGCCGGCGGAAATCCCGGTTGGCGTGCGGCTTTCGGCCACCGACTGGATCGAGGGCGGCTGGGATAATCAGCAATCGATTGTTTTCAGCCAGCAGCTCGAAGCCGCAGGCTGCGCCTATATTCACGTCTCCAGCGGGGGGCTGGCACCGCAGCAGCAAATCAGCGTCGGTCCAGGTTATCAGTTGCCGTTCGCTCGCGAGATTCGCCAGCAGGTCTCGATTCCGGTGATTGGCGTGGGGCTGATTACCGAACCGAAACAGGCCGAGCAGGCGCTGCAGGAGCAGGATGCCGATTTGATCGCGCTGGCACGCGCGGTGCTGTATGACCCACGCTGGCCATGGCACGCCGCCGCCGAACTGGGTGCGCAGGCCAAAGCGCCGCCTCAGTATCTGCGTTCCGAACCGCACGGCCTGAAAGGCACCCTGATTAGCAACCAGTAGTTCCCCTGACCGGCAGCCGCCCGGTTGCCGGTTCTGCTCTGGGAAATTTCACAGATTTCAGCCCATTGTGCGCGACTGCACTGTTTTCGTCTTATGCTTTCCCGGCCAATTAACCAAAAGGAAGATGAGATGAAATTGCAGCATTATTTACTGGGCGGCGCGCTCTGCGCTTTCAGCATGAGCGGCCTGGCCGCTGAGATGAAAAATCCTCTGAGCGTGCATGTGCTGAATCTGCAAACCGGCGTACCGACCGCAGGTATTGAGGTCGAGCTGGATAAAAAACAGGGTGAAGAGTGGGTGAAACTGGCGCAGGGCACCACCAACGAACAGGGACGTATTCCAGCGCTTTACCCGGCGGGCCAGAAGGCGCAGACCGGGATTTACCGCGTAATTTTTAAAACCGGTGACTATTACAAAAAAAACGCTCAGCCGACCTTTTTCCCGGAAATCCCGGTGATGTTCAACCTGGATAATGCCGATCAGCACTACCATATTCCACTGCTGCTCAGCCAGTACGGCTACTCCACCTATCGCGGCAATTAAGCAAAAAGGCGCTGCGGACGGTATATTTATACCAGTACGTTTTGTTGAACAGGTGCCTCGTTAAGCGATTGAATCAGGCAGGAGAATCTCTATTCCGTTGCTCCTGCCCATTACAGGGTAAGCCTGTTTTTTCGGCTGGTGTGATTGCTATAGCGTGCTGGCTGACGCATTAAAAACTGTCTGACTCAGACTACGCGCTGAGCTGAGTTCTGTGAAATCCAGCGCTCTGTTTTCGCTCTGCTTTCATCGGTTGCCGGATTAAAGAGCATCATCGTTAAATCCGGCCTGCCTTCAACTGAAAAGGTCGAAAACTCCAGGGCAATCGTTCCCATTTGCGGATGATGCAGCACCTTAAACCCTTCGCCATGCCCGGCCACATCGTTGTTACGCCACAGGCGGGCGAAGTCAGCACTTTGAGCGGATAGCTCCTCAACCAGTCGATCAATTTCCTCTGAAGCACCCAGGCGCGCGGCATCCGCCCGAAAGGCGTTGACGATGAGACGGGCCACGCCCTCCCAGTCGTCTTGCATCCCCCGCGCTTCCTGATCGGTAAACAGCAGGCGCAGAATATTGCGCCGCGCGAGCGGAAGTTGCCCGTAATCCTTCAGCACAACCGTCGCCGGGTGATTCCATGCCACCACATCCCAGGTGGCGGTTTTAATAATCGCCGGAATCGTCAGGCTTTCCAGTACGCGTTGCAGCCGTGGGGTTATGCTGTCGCACCGACTTACCCGGTTTTCTGGCGGATGCCCAAACGCGAGGATAAACAGATGATCGCGCTCGGGAGACGTAAGCCGCAGCCCGGCAGCAATGCGGTTCAGTACCTCACGCGAGGGCGCTCCCCCCGGCCCTGCTCAAGCCAGGTGTACCAGGTCGGGCTGATATTCGCGAGCTGGGCAACCTCTTCGCGGCGCAGGCCCGGCGTACGGCGGCGGCCCGGCAAAAAATCAAACGAAGCCGGGTCAATTGCCAGACGGCGTGCCCTTAAAAACTCACCCAGCGGATTTTCAGAAAGCAGCGTCATAAATCACCCTGTTAATGTTTATACCCTGATAACCTCACTACTTTAATAGTAAAAGATCCGCGCTTACGCTGTCGCACTAAATCACTCAGGAGACAGGCTATGCGTATTTTTATAACGGGTGCGACGGGCTTTATCGGCTCACGCGTTGTATCGGCCCTGCTGGCTCGCGGCCGTCAGGTGACCGGTCTTGTACGTTCAGAAGAAGCAGCTCAGCAGTTAAACGATAAGGGCGCCACAGCCCAGCGCGGTACGCTGGAAGATCCCCAGGCGTGGATTGCTGGCATAGAACAATGTGATGCGGTGATCCACACCGCTTTCGATCATGATTTCAGCCGTTTTATCGACAATTGCGAAAAAGACCGCCGCGTTATTCGCGCGATTGGCTCTGTATTGCAGGGCAGTCAGCGCCCGCTGCTCATCACTTCTGGTACCGGAATGGGTGATGACGGCAGTGGCCAGCCCGCTGTTGAGCAGAATTTCAACCCGGCACACCCTAACCCACGCGTCGCCTCGGAGCTGGAAGGCATTAAGCTCTTTGAATCGGGAATCGATCTGCGTGTGGTGCGTTTACCTCAGGTTCACAACACTGAACGTCAGGGATTAATCAGCTATTACATCGCTCTTACGCGGACTCATTTTTTGTGTGTAATATATTGAAATAAAAGTATTTATTTCAGGTCACGTCCACTGATTGACCACATCGATACGAGAAGCCCTGCATATGCGGGGCTTTGATTTTTATACAGAGCGCGCAGTTGCCCATCAATTCTTCCAAATTGATAACCAAAAATGAACCTTTCATAAGCATTTGCTTTAAACTGCATTCTTTGAACCCTTACATCCAAACCTCCGACAAGATTGAAGGTTATATCATCAAGCGTTTTCTGACCTTTACGCCGGATTCTAAAAGGTTAATATGAGACTCATAATCGATTTGGGCGTGTATAGGGTGTTGTGATTGATACCCTCGTCAACAGAAGGCTAAAAAATGAGAAAGAGCAGATCTTTTTTAGGCACTCGTCATAATGATGGAAAATTTGGGCCACACATTGATTTGGATGATGAGAAGATCACAAGCCTCATTCGTCTGTTTGATAACGAGAATAATCAAAAACGCTATCATTTTCCCGACCTTTCTCCCGTAATTAATGTGGTATACAACCAAATTCAAGCCGGATTTGATAAACAGTTGAATGCCATACATCACATGGTCAAGCAAGAGCAGGAGCAAGCGTTTGTCCGGGAACTAGCTGTAAAGTATGAACTGCTTTTCGATCAGTGGAACTACGCAAGTTCTGTGGAAGATGATCAGAAAAAACTTTCTCAGTGGGATGATGTTGTCAAGATGTCACGAGAGTTGCTGATTCATCTACGTGATAACATGCCTGACCGCGTTCCATTAAAAGACTGGAACTATGACCTAGCCGATAGACTTGAGCAAACGGGTCGCATGTACACTGAATCGCTATTATTCATTATATATGCACGTGCTGCCTATGAAGATAGTTCTCTCGGGCGAGACCCAACCTTACTGAAGTATTGCAATCAGTTGAAGGATAAAGTCAGAGCCCAACTCACTGGTGATGCTGAAATCAAACTTATGCTTTGCGCACGGTTTCATCGCCCTGAAGATTACTACCGAGTATGGCAGTTATGCGGCAGGAAAAATCAAAGTGATGCTGATGCAACACTGCTCAAACACATTGAAGAAATAAGACCAGAACGTGTAGATGATCCTCACGCCTTCTATAGCTCATATTCATCCAACGTACAAGACGCGTATTGCCGTAAACTTGAAACACCACGCTACACTGACAGTCAATGGGAAGTACTCTATGTCCTATGGAATATATATCATCGCGCGTGTCAGCTAGAAGATTTTCTTGAGGCATTAAGAGAAAACAGTAATGAGGTGGACTTCTCACATACCCCTGAGTCTCGAGAAAGTATGGAGTATCTACTTAACCAACTCACTATTCAAAGCTAAACAGATTTAATCACAAATTTGTAAAGCAATAGCCCCAAAGTTTCGGGGCTATTACATTTATTCACATCCATGTTATTTGCTGCTGCCCAGATGATGTCGGGTGAGGCAGAGCTGACGTAACTTTGCCCGGCTTCACAATGAAGCGTTCGACCGTTTCGGTCGTGACGAACGTGCAGCTGCAATTGATATTTGTGCACTGGTGATAACGCTCCTTTGTCGTGTCAATAAAGTAACGACTCGTGCGGGCATGCGCTGCGGTATGGCATAACGGACAATGGAACATTTTTATCACCTCTCCTTTATGATTTAACGCCAACATTTTACCCATTAAATTAATATAAAACAAACAGATAGATTCATTAAATCAATCATCCTCATCGGCTTCATACTCCACATCCGAAAGCCTTACCTCAAGCTCAACGCCCGTCGTGAAGCCGTTATTATTGAGGCTGTGTGTCACCTTACTGATTAACCACGCCTGTTCGTCTATGACGCGCTTAAAGCCTGAGACTCGCACCGGCATTTCAGGATAAATATCTTCGCGCCCGGTACGCGGTCAATATCAGTGGCGGCTTTTGCCGCGAGCACCTCCAGCGTCGACGAGCCGGTCGGTAAAAACCGGGGGTTACTCATCCGTACCCCCGGCGGTGATGCTGTACTCCGTGCAGTAAGAGGCCTGGTATTTACTGAGCACAATGTCAGCCAGTGGTGCCGCCAGCTCGACACGCTGCACGCCTTCAACATGCAGCGCGGCATAAATGGCAGACTTACGAATGTAACGGCCTAAGCGCTGTTGCGAGCTGATGTAGCTCTTCAGCTTGTCTTCCGCCGCCTGCAGGATAGGTTTCGCTTCCGGGCCGGGATAAAATTAGAGCGTCGCGTCAGTCTGGTACGACACGATGGCGGCACTCTGGACGGTCGCGCGGTCGCCCACCGGGCGCACATCTTCCGCATTCAGCGCCTTTTCAACCGCGGCCAGCAGGTCATCGGACGCCGAGCCGTCACCCTCGCGGGAGAGCACGGAGATGGTCACACAAGCCGGCGTCGGGCTGTCGACGGAAATATCAGCAACCCGTCCGTCGGCGCTGCGTCCGTGGTATTCATACGCGCCCACCGGACCGGCCACACTTCAGCCCCTCAAAAGCCTGCTGGGCCCGCAGGCGCAAATCAGCATCGGATTCCATCACCGGCGGTGTCGGCGGAATGGTGGTGTCATCGCCGGGCGTAATTGTGAGGCGCTCCGTGTCATTGTTCGTCGCCATCACATCGAGATCACTGCCCTCGGAATAGGCCAGCGTGACGGCAAGCGCGGCCTCATTCAAACGCTGGCGCCAGAGCAATTCCCGGAAAGCGTTTTCTTCCAGATATTTGACCAGTGGATCGGATTCAAGCGCAAGGGTACGGGCGACGGCCTCCTGCTGGTCTTCCGGGAAAAGCGAAATCAGCACCGCCTTTCGCTCGGCGAGGATGGATTCATAATCCAGCGTTTCCACCACGTCGGGCGCGGGGAACTGGCTCAGGTCAATTGAGGCCATAAATTCAACTCACTGGAATGGTCAGGGATAACGGGTCGCCGGAGCCTTTGATTTCGCCGGTCAGGTCAACCACCATCTGACCGGTAAACTGGCGCTCAATCGTCAGCCACGTAATGGTGACGCTGGGCTCCCACTTCAGCAGCGCCATGTAACAGGCAGACATCAGCTGAAGGTTGCAGCGTGAGCGTCGGTGTCTGCGGCTGGTCAATCAGCGAGGACAGCAGCGAGCCGTAATCCCGGCGCATGACCCGCGAGCCGACCGGCGTGCGCAGAATATCGCTCATGCTCTGGCTGATGTGGTCAGCGTCGGTAATGGTGCGCCCGGTGTTGCGATTCATGCCGATGTAGCGTGTCGTCATAACGGAGTCCCCGTTTGCCCGCCGCTGTCGCCGGGGTGTTGATGGGGATGCAGCACCTTGCCGTTAGAGGACAACGAGCCGCCGCTGTGCTCGATGTTGCCTCTCATCGTGCCGCCTTTCTGCACCTCCATCGAGCCGGTGATGAGCTTGTTGGTACAGACGACCTCCGGCGTGTCGAGCGTGATGCGGGTGTCAGCCTTAATCATTACGATCGGCACAGTGGCGGTAATGGACTCTTTTGCGGTGACGTCGGCGGTAGTGATACAGGAAACCAGGAGTGCCCCTGTGTTGGGCTCGTACTCAATGACCGCCCCGTCAGGAAAGGCAATGTGAAACGCATCGGCAAACGCCGAGGGCGCGGGGAAATCGTTAGAGAAAATGGCGGGCAGCACAAAGGCGGTATCGAGCTCGCCGCCAATGGCAAGAATGAGTACCTGCTCGCCCACCGAGGGAGTCCACCATGTGTGCGAGCGCCCGGCGCGGTGCGGTCAGCCACTGGAGCCAGTCGGTGACAATGCCGCCGGTCTGCACGCGACAGCGCCCCGCATCAAGATCGGTCTCGATAATGACACCGGTACGAATGAGGTTGCGGATTTGACGCGCGACCTCTTGAATAGCATTTAGATTCATCATGAAAATGATGATGCCAAAATTGTGTTGCAGAGGTTATGATTTAGCGATATATGAGTTACCAAACAATGGAATACGGCAAATTGCATAAACTTAATGCAGCATAACTTTAAAGGAGTGATGATGGGCCGCTTTACACAGCAAAATTTAATGTCAATTAAAATTGATAAACTCAAAAACATTGAAGATTTGAATAGCCTCACTTTTACTCCTCATGGAGTTACCGCGATTCTTGGGGCAAATTGCGTTGGAAAATCCAGTTTACTTCATGCCCTTGCATCTAGTTTTAGACCTGATGGAAACGACCTCTCAGAAACACATAAAATGAGTGAGTATTTCAAACCAAACCCCCACGCATTATGGTCAGGAACCAAATTCTACTTAAGCTACACATATGTTGACAGAGCAAGTCCCAATGCTCCTGTAGTGGTAACCGATGCTCCCAGCGAAAAACGAAATACTCGTTGGTCCCCTAGACAAGAATCTAAACCCCATCGCAGTATATTTTTTATAGGGATTTATACATCAACACCTACCCTTGAATACATAAATTACATTAAAAATAAAAGCCGCACCGGCTCACAGAATGTTAAGTATACAACGACACTATTAACAGATACTGATAGCATCAACATTAAAAACAAAACAGGCTATGTATTTAATAGAGCTTACAGTGAAATTTACAAGCATACTATTCAAAAATGGAATGAAGTCGTTTATGGGCTAGGCATTAATGGCGTTACATATTCGCAAGTAAGCATGGGAGCTGGAGAACAACGTGTCATCAAAATTCTTAATGTATTATACGAAGCACCTGAGTACTCTCTCATTCTAATTGATGAAATTGATTTACTATTGCACGAGGATGCTTTCCAAAGGCTGCTTGAAGTAATTATTGAAATTTCCAGAAATCGGAGATTGCAAGTCATTTTCACTACGCATAGGGAGGGGGTGCTAAAGAAATCAGATAAAATAAACATACGGTATATTTATAAAACTGGCGCGCAAACACTATGCATACAACAGATCACCCATGACGCCATGCGCGCGCTTACTGGAGTATTGGAAAAACCGCTCTCATTTTTCGTTGAAGATGATTTCTCTGCTAGAATTATAAAAAAATATGCCAACAACTGAATATCGTAACATATGTTGATATCAATGAGTTTGGTAGTGCCATTAATGCATTTAGTTTGACCGCTGGGTTAATAATGAGCGGAAAAGATAAGAATAAAACTCTTTCAATAATTGATGGCGATGTTTATTCTACACCTCAAGAAAAACAAGATCAGATCAACAAGGTTATCAGTGGCACAGATGCTAGATCTCGAGCATGGAGAAATGACCTACTACCAAGAATTATGCAATATCAACTCCCGCAAGGTGTTAAACCTGAGCAGTATATACGCGAGTGTATTCTAAGGCTTGACCCAGCGACTCTAAACGATATAAAACTGGATATTTACAATTCACTAGGAGCAATCCAAGTTGTTTTAAACTCACACGATTACGTAAATGCTATCTATCCGCTTTACCCCGAGTCGAGTGAAGTAATTATCAAAGACGTAATTGATTTGTTTGCCACAACACCCGAATGGCTATCTTTTGTCAATGATGTGAGAGTTGAGATAGAGAATATGGCAAGAGCTGAGGGGTTAATCTAATCATATGCAGCAAGAGTTAATCTTGCTGCAATTCTTATATTATTTACTGATCTTTCTAACTATTATTCCCTGTATAATATCAATGGTCCCATTTTCGAAGCCTAAAAGTTGACGGGCAGGATAGCTTACTCAAGCGCCATTACTATTTGGCCTATCCTTTAATCCGTATTGATGCACCTGTGCCATGTGCTGCACCTTGCCGGTAAATTCCACGACTGCCGCCTCGTCACTACCGGCGGTTTTCATAAAGCGGTTAGTACTCAGTTTGATGAACATTTTCCGCTTCACCCTGCCCTTTTTGGCCCTGACCAGCTGGCGCTTGCGGGCAGCATACGGGGAGCCATCCGGCGCTTTCTGCGTTTTAATGCGCTTCTGCTGACGGGTGCATAGCGTCTTTGCCATCTCCGCCCCCATCCGCCGACGGCCTGCCGGAGAAAGTGCCGCAATCAGCCCGGCCAGCCGGTCATCAAAGGGCTTAAACTCATTCATGCCATTCGCTCACAAGCTCATGATGGACATAGAACTGCGTTGGGCGCCTCACCAGCTCGTTTGACTGCGGATCTGGCGCATGCTCGATATGCAATTCGGCCCCAACCTCTTTAACGATAGTGCGCTCGGTCAGCATCGGGCTGATACTGAGGTCTGCGCTGTCATCGTTGTTAATATCCGCCTCATAGGTAAAGCCGCGCTTTTGCCCGTCATCGGTGGTCATAATGTCGGCCTGATTGACCCGCAGCCATGCCAGAATCGGTACGAGGATCAAATCAATATCGCCCGGAAAATCAGTCACGATAATATTAAGCGTGTACCTGTTTTCGAACTACAGCGAGGTCGCAAGCGTAGAGGCGAGTTTCCGCTGTCGAGAAACACGCGCAGCATTTCGGGGTTCTGTTTCAGCACCGGCACCGCATCAGTTAAGGCGTTGCGCAGGCTCTTCGGTTTGAACATCGGTTTTGTACTGGCATTCTTTGACTGTTTGGACCTGAAGCGCACAGCATTCGAGCGCGGTTTCGAGCTGACGAATGTCGGCGCTCAGGTCACCATTAGTCTTCGGGTCACTGCCCGGCATCGGGCACAGGCTCACCCTCGGGCAGGCGTTCAGCACAACGACCGGCGGAGGCGCAGGTGGCGCGGGTGTGCAGGCTACGCACAGCAGCAGGGAGCTCAGTGCCATACCAGCGGCGTAACTCTTCGTTTTCATTTAGTAACCTCGTAATCGTGCGCTCCCGACGCAGGGCCTTCTGCCCGGGAACGGCGAACTTCTGGCGCAGCTCAACCTGCGCCCGGTCATTGTCAGCGTCGAGGCGCTGCGCGATGAACAGCTGGTCTTTCAGCATGCCAATCCCGATCAGGCCGCGGAGCATTTCGGCTGGTTCGCTGCTTTCGCCAGGCTGGATCTGCGTGCCAGCGGTGCCTGGACGCGGCAGCAGCTCAACTGGCAGCCCAACGGACCGGGTCTTATCGCTGACTTGAGCAGAGTGAATTATTCAACCCATTCGTAGCCCCAGCGCCGGGTAGCGGCGCAATTCATTGCGCAATTTACAACGCTGCGGTGGCCAGATTCGCGCGATAAATCGCGCCGCTACGCTACGAATAGTGTGCAACCTCACCTCTGAACCCCATGGCTCACGCCACTCAGGCCGCAGCAAATTGCGGTAACACACCCAGCCAGCTCAGCGTCCATGCCAGCACATTCAGCGCGCCGAAAAGCAGTACCAGGCCAATCGCCAGTGGCGTACGCGGCCGATCGGCGAAGCGCTGTTGCGCACGCCGTGCCAGCAGCGCTGGAATAATCACCGCCCACAGCGTGGCAAACAGACCGGCAAAACCGATGGCGGCGACGAAGCCATGCGGCCACCATAGCGAAGCGAGCAGCGGCGGCAAAAATGTCAGGCAGGCGGTTTGTAGCCGCGCGCGCGGGGAATGTCCCCAGCCGAGGCGGTCGGCGATGAAATCAAACAGGCCTGCCGTCACGCCGAGAAACGAGGCTATCACCGCGAAATGTGAGAACACCGACATCATCAGCGATAACGCGCGCACGTGCAGATGATCGCGCAGCGCGGCCATCAGCGCGGCAATATCTCCACCCTGCTGCACGATGTCAGGAAACGCGGCGCGCGGCAAATTCCCCATGGTGCAGACAATCCAGAACAGATACAGCGCCAGCGACATCAGCGTGCCCAGCACCAGCGCGCGTGTCACCGGCGACTCGCAGCGCTGATAATAACTCACCAGCCCGGTGATGTTACCGTGATAGCCAAAAGAGGCCAGACAGAACGGCAGCACGCCCAGCGCGTAAGGCCAGTAGCTGTCTCCCGGCGCGGCGGCAGCGAACAGCGAGGGCACATCCACCTGGGTTAACAGCCCGCCGAACAGCAAAATCAATAGCAGGATTTTTGCCAGCACACAGAACGTCATCAAACGACTGACGCCGGTGGTGCCGAGCCATACCACAGCGGCGACACACAACGTCAGCGCGATTTTTGCCCCGGCGGTTGAGAGCGGCACGCCAAGCTGATTCAGCGAGTGCTGATAAACCGGACCGCTGGCTGAGATATAGGCGTAGGTGAGAATGCCCAGCACAAACAGGATGCTGAGGCCATTAATGCTGGCCCAGCCGCGCCCAAGCAAATCGCGCGTCAGCGTATCGTAACCTGCGCCCGGCGGATAATGCAGGCTGACACGCATAAACAGCAGCCCGGACAGCAGCATTGCGCCCCAGCTTATGCCCAGCAGCAGCAGCGCCCAGCCAAACCACGCCCCGGCCATCACGATCGGTAACGTAAACATACCGGCGCCCACTACCGTCCCACAGATGATCATGGCGCCCCACCATACCGAGGGCTGGCGGCGCGCCATTACGCTCTCCGTCATCACACTTTTCCTTGCACAACATAAAGGCGGCGATGATACACGGGATCGGTAACAAATGTGAGGCGCGGCGGTGACTGACGGAAAGACAGCTGTCAACAGGTGACAACGTCACACAAAGCGCACCGGTTAGGGTGCGCCAGCCGCGATGTGACGGGATTAACGATAGAAAGCCGGACGTGGCGGCATGGTAATCGGGACAATGTCACCGTTGTTCTGTGCCGCAACACAGGCATCGGCCGCCACGGCGGCGGCATAGCCGTCCCACGCCGACGGGCCAGTCATATTGCCTGACAGCACGTTGTTAATGAAATCCTGCAGCTCAACGTCATAGGCAGCGATGAAACGTTTTTTCCAGTCGGTCAGAATGCCAGTGGAGAGCTGCGCCGCGTGGCGGGTTTGCACCGACATTGGTTCAGGCAGGCGGGCAATGCCGCTCTCGCCAACCACCTCACACTGAATGTCGTAACCATAGGCACAGTTCACAAAGATCTCGACATCAATGCGGATACCCTTCGCGGTTTCCAGCAGCACAATCTGCGGATCTTTCAGGTGCGATGACGCGTGGCGGGTCTTGCGGGGGTAAATCACCTGCGCGCTGACGTAATCATCGTTCAGCAGCCAGCGCAGCACGTCGAGTTCATGGATCAACGTATCGGTGATCGCCATATCGGTGGTATAAGCATCGCCGACCGCCGGATTGCGGTGCGCGCAGTGTAGTATCAGCGGCTCACCCAGGGTGCCGCCGTCGATAACCGCTTTCAGCGCGCGATAGCCGCTGTCGTACGGTCGCATAAAACCCACCTGCACCAGTTTTTTGCCCGCGGCAATTTCCGCTTCGACAATATTCATACAGCCCTGCGCGGTCACCGCCAGTGGCTTCTCGCAGAATACCGCTTTGCCGGCTTTGATGGCTGCCAGCACAAACTCTTCATGCGTCGGGCCCCATGAGGTAACCAGAATGGCCTGCACCTCCGGCGCGGCGATTAAATCGTGCGCGTTGTCGTAAATCTCCGCCTGCAAGCCGAGCTCGCTAATCACCTGCTCACAGTTGTTGCGATTGATATCATTAAGCGCGACCACGCGCGCATGCTGCAGCACCTGGCTGCAACGACGAATGTGTTCACGGCCGATAGCGCCAGTGCCGATTACACCAATATTGAGTGTCATGCGAGGTTCCTTCAGCAAAATGCCGGATTGGTTAGTGGTTGAGATAATCAATGCTGCTGCGGATTTCGCGCGCAATATCCTCAGCGCTCCAGCTCTCCATCACCGAAGAAAACGGCTCGAAAGCATAAATACCGTGATAGCCCATCTCTTCCAGGCGCTGCACCTGCTCGCGGGATTTCAGCAGGTCATCCGCGCTCAGCATGATGCGCTCTTCGTCGGTGAGTTGATGAGTCGGGCGCGCATCCGTTACGCCAGAGAGATGCACCAGGCCGATATGATTCACGTCTACGCCACCGGCAAAATCCTGTTCGGCGCCTTCGTACAGGTGATGATGGAAGGTATCCAGCACGATGTTAAACGGCACGCCGGCCTGAGCGATAAGCTGCTGCGCCAGCGCGGCGGAGCGCAGTGAGCTCTGCGGAAAACCGAGTGGTTCAACCAGCCCGGCAACACCATATTCGGCAAACAGCGGCGCCAGGGTTTGCAGTGCCTGTACGGTTTGCTCATTACTCACTGGCGTCCCATCATTGAGCGGACAGAGCACCAGCGCTTTCGCCCCGGTGGCGCGCGCATCGGCTAACAGCGCGCGCGTTTTTTCCAGCACCGCATCATCTAACTGATTGAAGGGATACACCGCGTTGATGGTTTCGATCTCAAGCTGATGCTGCGCTGCCAGACGACGCACCTCCTCACCGCCTGCGCCGTCGGTCACGCTGCCGCTTTTCATATCGTTGCGTATTTCAACTTTATTTAATCCCAGCTGTTCCACCAGCGCGAAGAATTCCGCCATGCTGAGATGAGGGGCAATTTTACGGTTAACACAGAATCGGTCACTGCTTATTTTGTAGGTCATGATCTTTCCTGGATAATAATCACTGGGTAAGGTTCTGTTTGCTGCAAGGTACTGACATGCCCTGATAGTAAGTTATCTTTTTTGCCCGCTCTGCGGCTTCTTTGAGTGATTTACATCAGCCTGAGCGCCCTCACATTTAGCCTTTGCCGTCATACAGTTCATAGAAATAGTGTTCGACCTGTTCCAGGCTGCGCCCTTTGGTTTCCGGGATAGCGCGCAGTACAAACAGGGCGCCGCCGATCCCGATCACGGCGAAGGTGAGAAACGCCCCTGCCAGGCCAAAGGCGGCCAGCAACAGCGGGAAGGCCATGGAAATGGCGAAGTTGGCAATCCACAAGGCAAAAACGGCACCGCCCATGCAAATGCCGCGCATGCGCGCCGGGAAGATTTCCGACAGCAGCAACCAGGTGACCGGTGACAGCGCGCCCTGCTGAAAACATAAAAACATCAGCATTCCGGCCAGTACCAGATAGGCCCGCAGCAGATTAACCGCACCACCGGCGTGATACTCCGGCATAAGCAGGCACACCGTAGCGATAAAGAACAGGCAGGCGGTACAGCCCATCTGCCCAATCAGCACCAACGGACGACGACCAACCTTACCGATTATCACAATCCCCACCAGCGTCATGATTACGGAGATCACGCCGTTGGCGATGGTGGCGAACAACGCCGCATCGTTGCTCAGGCCGGTAGCAGTGAGCATGGTTGGCGCGTAGTACATGATGGTATTCACACCGGTCAGCTGCTGGATGGCGGCAATGCCAATTCCCAGCAAAAACACTTTGCGCAGCCATGGCGTGCGCAGGTCACGCAGGCGACCTTTGCCTTGCTGGCGATGCTCTTCGATGGTCTCTTCGATCTCCTCCAGCTCCCACTCTACGTCCTCCGCCGCCCGGGTTTTCTCCAGCACCCTGCGCGCGCCAGCGGTGTTGCCGCGCATGACATGCCAGCGTGGACTTTCCGGCATAAAGATCATCCCGATCCACAACAGCACGGCGGGTACGGTGGAGATGGCCAGCATCCAGCGCCAGGTATGTTCACCACCCCAGATTTCATTAAAGGTGGCATTGGAGACATAGGCCAGCAGCTGGCCAGAGACAATCATCAGCTCCTGCAGCGTCACCAGTTGACCGCGTTTATTCGCCGGGGCAATTTCCGCGATATACACCGGCACAGTGGCAGCCGCCCCGCCAACGGCAATACCAAGAAACAGGCGTGACGCAATCATCGTCACCACATCAGGTGCGAAGGCAGAGCCGACCGCGCCGAGGGCGAAAATAAAGGCCAGCGTGATGATGATTTTGCGGCGTCCGAGGGCATCCGCGAAGTGCCCTGCCAGCAGTGCGCCAAAGGCAGCGCCGAATAACAGTGAACTGGTGACCAGCCCGGTAGTGAACGGCGTGAGATGTAAATCGCTGCGCATGAACAGCAGCGCGCCGGATACCACGCCGGTATCGTAACCAAACAGCAACCCGCCGAGTGTCGCCACCAGCGCGATGATTTTTACGAAGGGTTCGGTTTTTGTTGTGCTGTTGGGGCCGGACGCGGTGTTGGTGGAGAGATAAAGTTCTTTTTCCATAATACCTCCTGGTAAAAAATGCGTTAGGAAAAGCATCAGAACAAAGCAGCGCGTCCAGGCTATCGGCATTTTTATTTCATGTTAATTTATATTTGAAACCTGCTTTTCAAATTGTGAGTTCAAGCCTTTTGACCGGTTTATTTTGATGGATTTACATCAGCAGAAAAAAGGTGAATGAAGATCGGGCGAGGTGGTTATTTAAGCGCAGCAGATCGGCCCCTTTACGCCGGGAGTCGCCACGCTTTGTGATCAATCGCGCAACAACTGCACAAACCTTCTTGTATGGTAGTCGCTCTTTAACCTCTTAGGGATTTGTCATGGCCTCTTCAACTGTTGCTCAATCTGATACCGCTGAAGCTCACCCTAAATCATTGATTCGCCGCGTCGCCAGCGCCTCGGCGATAGGCACGGCGGCAGAGTATTACGACTTTTTCGCTTACGGTACGGCAGCGGTACTGTTCTTTGGCCATCTGTTCTTTCCCAGTCACGATCCGCTGGTCAGCACACTCGCTGCCTTCGCCACTTATGCGGTTGGCTTCCTCGCACGTCCCATTGGCGGCATGGTGTTTGGGCACATCGGCGACAAAGTGGGACGCAAAAAGGCGCTGGTGGCGACCATCCTGATCGTGGGCCTTGGCACGTTCTGCATTGGCCTGTTGCCAACCTACGAAAAAATTGGCGTCTGGGCCCCGATATTACTGATTGCCATCCGCTTGCTGCAGGGGTTTGGCGTTGGCGGCGAACAGGCGGGCGCGGTATTAATGACGGCCGAATATGCGCAGCCTGCCCGGCGCGGTTTCTTTGCCAGCTGGGTGCAGATTGGTGCTCCGGTCGGGTTTCTGCTGCCGCTGGCGCTGTTCGCTATGCTTAATGCCGCGCTGAGCGCGGAGCAGATGATGGACTGGGGCTGGCGCGTACCTTTTCTGCTCAGCGCGCTGCTGGTGATTGTCGGCCTGTTTATTCGCCTGCGCATTGATGAATCGCCGGTCTTCGCCGCCATTCGTGAAACCAAAGCGGCAGAATCCAGGCCGTTAAAAGAGGTGCTGCGTGGTAATCCACGGCTGGTGGTTAACGGCGTGGCAGCGAAACTGATCGAAGCCTGCGCCTTCGCCCTGTTTACCGTCATCATCCTTGCCTGGGGTAAGGCTAATCAGCTTGATGCCGGCATTTTGATGAACAGTATGATCGTCGCGGTGATCCTCGAAGTACTGGCGATCCCGCTGATGGGTGCCCTTTCCGACCGCATCGGTCGCAAGCCGGTTTACCTGATCGGCACGCTGCTGATCATGCTCTCGATCGTGCCCTTTTTTCTCGCGCTGGCGCACAACAGCTACTGGCTCACGCAGCTGGCGATGATCGTGGCGCTGACGCTGGGCCACAGCATGTGTTATGCCCCGCAGGCGTCATGGTTCCCCGAACTGTTTCCCACGCACATTCGCTGCAGCGGTATCGCGGTGATCTGGCAGATCGGTTCGCTGATCGGCAGCGGCGTACTCGGACTGGTGGCGGTGAAGATTCTGCAGGTGACCCATGGCCACTGGTATGGTCTGGCGCTGTATGTTGCAGTGCTGGGGGTGATTTCTTTGTTCGGCCTGCTGCGTCTGCCGGAAACGGCGCCAGGCCGCCGCCAGGGTGAATATCACCCGTGGCAGCAGCATTAACGGTTAACGGCGCGGCAGCGCCACACACAGCAGGCCGCAGACGATCAATATGACGCCAGCGAGACTGCTCCAGCGGAAGGTTTCATGCAAGGCTGGCAGGGAAATGGCGGCCAGCCACACCAGCACATAGCTCAGACTGAGCAGCGGATAGAGCCGGTTGAGCGGCAACAGCCGCAGCGCCAGCAGCCAGCACAGCATTGAGCAGCCGTAGGCCGCCAGTCCGCCGATTAACGGTATCAGGCCGTGCTGCCACGGTAGCGCGGTCCATGTATCCAGCGGTGGCAGCGCGAGCATTGCCGTGCGCAGCAGCAGCTGCGCCAGCGACACCAGCAGCACGCTGGCCAGCGCCAGCAGCCAGCCCTTCACAGATGGCTCCCCATCAGCGCAACCCCGGCAACGATCGCCAACGTACCCAGCCACTGCCGCCGCGTGTAGGTCTCACGCCAGATGACCCGCGCCGCCAGCGTCACCCAGACAAAATTGAGGCTCAGCATCGGGTAGGCCACGCCGACCGGCACGGTGCTGCAGCACCACCAGCCACAGCAGCATCGCCGTCCAGCGCCAGCAGCAACAGGCCGAGCACCAGCCAGCCGAACAGCCGGTGCCCGCCGCAGTGGGCCGCCTGTTTCTGGCACAGCTGGCCGGCACAGCTGAGCAGGCTTGCCAGCAGGATCAGCAGCAGATTCATGGTGTCGCGTTGTAGCCGTAGTAGACCAGCCGTCCCTGCTGATACACATCATCCGGCACCGGCAGATGCGCATCCGCTTGCTTTTCGTCAGAATTCAGCAGCAGCACCAGCGCCACAGGACCCTGTCGGCGATGCAGGCGCAGCCAGTCAGCGAAGGCTTCCTCGTCGACGTAGCGCGTTTTTGCATCGGGATAACCCAGTCCGTACTCCAGCTCACCTTTTTCATCGAAGAAAGTGATATCGCTGCGGCGCAATTCCCATGCGACCGCAGAAGCGATGCCGGAATTGTCCACCACCAGATAGCGGCTCTGCGCCAGCTGTGGCCGCACGGCACTCACGAAACTCTGCGGCTGTTTGCTGTCACGTACCTTTTGCGGGATAGCCAACCCGACCAGCAGCGCCAATGCCAGCGGGCAAAGCGCAGCCAGTTGCCAGCGGCCTGTTTTCAGGCTTAACCAGCCCATCACCGCCCAGCCGGCAAATGCCAGCGCAGCGCACACTACCCGCAGCAACTCATCGCGCGCGTACACCGGATGGTGCGCCAGCCCCCAGGGTGCCAGCACCACCACGACCAGCAGCGTGGCAACCAGACCAAACAGCAGGTTGATCCAGCCATTTACCGCCAACGCCTGTTTCAGGCGCGCGGTGTTACCGTGCGCATAGCGCGCCATCAGGATCGCCAGCGGCGCAAAACACGGCAGGATATAGGTCGGCAGTTTGCCTTTGGCGATGCTGAAGAACAGCAGCGGCATCACCACCCAACCCAGCAGATAGAGCGTCGCGCCGCCCGCCTGCTGTCTGACGCTGCACAGCCAGCGCCGGACGTTCAGCGCGCCGGGCAACAGCGCCAGCCACGGCAGACTGCCCGCGACCAGGAACGGCAGGTAATACCAGAACGGGGCTTTGTGCTGCGCGTCGCTCTGGGCGAAACGCTGAATATGCTCCACCCAGAAGAAGTAGCGCCAGAAATCAGGCTCGCGGGCAGCAATCGCCAGCCCCCAGGGCAGCACAGATCACGGCCGCCACGCAGCACAGGAAGCGAGCCCCCAGCCAAAAATCAGCACCTCTTTCCAGCGCTTCCGGGCGATGACCCACGGCAGCACGCCAATCACCGGCACCGCCAGCGCCAGGAAGCCTTTGGTCATCACCCCCATGCCGCAGGCCAGCCCCAGCAGCACATACCCAGCCGCTTTTCCGGCCACGGTTTGCGCCTGCGACGCCAGCCAGAAGCTGCACATCGCCGCCACCAGCCACAGCGGGAGATATAGGATCGAGCACCGCATAGGTGCCGATGCCGTACACCAGAAACAGGGTCAGGAAGATCAGGCCGGCGGCAGAGCCCGCTATCCGTTTGCCGCTGCCGAACATCCGCCAGTTGCCGCGCAGCCAGATGACCAGCAGCGCCGTCAGCCCGTGGTACAGAAAATCGCACCGGCGCGCACGGCAAAGTTCGTGTGCCCAAACAGCAGCCATTGCCCAATATTGTTGATCCAGTAACCGGCAATCGGCTTTTCGAAGTAACGCAGCCCCAGAAAATGCGGCACAACCCAGTCGCCCGAGGCCAGCATTTCGCGGCTGATTTCCGCATAGCGGGTTTCATCAGGCTGCCAGAGCAGACGGATATCGACCGGAATGAGGTAGTAAACGAGCAAACAGCGCGACAGCAGCACTAAGCGGGTACGGCTGCGCATAACGGGCTGTTTTCATGGGACCGGACTCACGGTTTGTTGATTGGCAACCCAGCCAGCCTTCCCGGCCAGCCAGTTCACCGCGCACCACTTTGCCCACCGGCAGCGTGCTGAGATCGTCCGGCAGCAGCTCGCTCAACGGGCAGAACCGGATGCCCTCCTGCTGCGCGCGCCATCGTCAGCAGCGCATCGACAATCATGCTGGCATACCGACGATCCCTTCCACCTCGGCATGGATGGTATAGACCGGCGTACCGCTGGCGGCATGGATCTGCGGTCCAGAATAAAGTCGATTAAATTCCTCCGCGCTCACCTCGCTGGCCCACCACTTCATCCCACGTCGGCAGGGTGACCGGAATTTGCACCGTGCCGAGGCTGCCATCGTTGAGGCAACAGCGGAAAAAACGGCCCGGTTCCGCGGCAGTCGCTGTTGTAGCGAAACGCGAACGGCTCTTTGGCTTTCACCACCCGCTGATCGGCACGCCATCCCGCCACGGCGGAGCAGCGTGACAGGCCGTCACGCCAAAATGGCCTCCAGCGTCCAGCATTAGCCGCGCTCGATCTCCGCGATCTCAGCGCTGTGGCGATATCCCAGACGCCCGCCCAGGCCTGCCAGGCATGGTGATCCCAGGCATGCAGGCCGACTTCATGGTGCTGCGCCGCCGCGCGAATAACCGCTTCATTACCCGCGCCGATTCGCGGCCCGGCCAGGCGGTGCCGGCCAGCAAAATATCCCAGCCGTAGAGGGATGCCGCGCGCGAGCGCAGCATTTTCCACAGAAATGCCCGGCTTAACCAGGCGCCAGAGGTGGCGCCCCATGTTGTCCGGCCCGACGCTGAAGAAGAAGCTGGCCTGCAGCCCGGCTTCGTCGAGCAGCTCGAGCAGCCGCGGCACCCCGTCGCGGGTGCCGCGGAAGGTGTCGACATCAATGCGTAAACCGACTTTTTTCATGAGGCCTGTTCCGACAGCTCCACGGTGCGCAGGAAGAAGTCGAGCGTCTCATCAATGGTCTGCTCCATCTTCACGGTCGGCGTCCAGTTCAGGCAGGCGCCGGGCGTTGTGGATGCTCGGCTTGCGGTGCTCCACGTCCTGGTAGCCCTTGCCGTAGTAGCTGCTGCTTTCCACTTCGCGGAAACCGGCAAACGGCGGGAAGCGATCGCGCAGCGGGTGGCGCTCAAAGCTGGCCAGCAGCATTTCAGCCAGCTCGCGGATGCTCGCTTCGTTGTCCGGGTTGCCGATGTTGATGATCTGCCCGTCGCAGCGGTCGTCTTTGTTTTCGATGATGCGGAACAGGGCTTCGATACCGTCGCTGATATCGGTGAAGCAGCGTTTCTGCGCGCCGCCTTCGATCAGCTTGATCGGCGAGCCTTCCACCAGGTTCAGGATCAGCTGGGTGATCGCGCGGGAGCTGCCGATGCGCGCCGCGTTCAGGTTATCCAGGCGCGGGCCCATCCAGTTGAACGGACGGAACAGGGTAAAGCGCAGGCCCTCTTTCTCGCCGTAGGCCCAGATCACGCGGTCGAGCAGCTGCTTGGAGACCGAGTAGATCCAGCGCTGTTTGTTGATCGGCCCGACCACCAGGTTCGAGTGGTCTTCGTCGAAGTTCTGGTCCGGTACACATGCCGTACACTTCGGAGGTGGACGGGAAGATGATGCGTTTGTCGTATTTCACGCAGTCGCGGATGATCTTCAGGTTCTCCTCGAAGTCCAGCTCGAACACGCGCAGCGGGTTGCGGGTGTACTCGATGGGCGTGGCGATGGCCACCAGCGGCAGCACCACGTCGCATTTCTTGATGTGGTACTCGATCCACTCGGAGTGGATGCTGATATCGCCTTCAACGAAGTGGAAGCGCGGGTCGTCCAGGAAGCGGCTCGATGGCGTCGGAGCCGATGTCCAGGCCGTAGACCTCGTAGTTATCGTCCCGCAGCAGACGTTCGGTCAGGTGGTTGCCGATGAAGCCGTTCACGCCGAGGATCAGCACGCGGGTGCGGCGCTTAACCGCAACCACCGGCGCGCTGGTGATCAGCGCCCCGGCCACCAGCCCCAGAGACTGCGCCAGCTGCGTGCCCTGAACGTACAGGCCGTTGTCGGTCTGCCCGGTGACGATCTCCAGCGCCTGCTCGCCGCAGGCAATCAGCAGCGGGGAGACGGAGACGACGGTGCCCGGCTTGGCGGCCGTGGGCGCATCCTGGTCGACCCACGCGGGGATTTCCAGACGATAAATTTGCTTACGCCCGCAAAGCTGTACGCGCCCGGCCACGGGTCGGTCACGGCGCGCACCAGGTTGTGCAGCTGGCGGGCCGGCTTGTTCCAGTCCAGACGGCCATCTTCCGGCGTGCGGCGGCCAACCACGGTGGCCTTGCCTGCTCTTCGTCCTGCCGGCGACTTGCGGCAATCTCACCGAGGGCCGTTCAGGATCGGCAGGCAGCGCGCCTTCCAGCAGCTGGCCGGCGCAGGCCACGCAGCTTGCCGTGCAGCCTCAGGGCGGTGTCCTCCGGGTCGATGGCCACGCGCTGCTGGGCGAGGATGGCGGCCCGGCATCGGCGCGGTGGACCATGCGGTGCAGGGTCACGCCGGTTTCCGTTTCGCCGTTGACCAGCACCCAGTTCAGCGGGGCGCGGCCACGGTAGGCCGGCAGCAGCGAACCGTGCAGGTTGAAGGCGCCAACCCGCGGCGCAGGTCAGAACTCGGTCTCGCACAGCAGTGCGGCGGTAGTAGAACGAGAAGATGACATCCGGGGCGAGGGCGCGCGGATGCGATCCACCCACAGCGGGTGGTTGACGTCCTCCGGCGCGTAAACCGGAATGCCGCGCTCGGCGGCGAGGCGTGCCACGGAGCCGAAGAAGTGGTTCTCTCCCGCCGCGTCCGGATGGGTGAAGATGGCAGCGATGTCATAGCCCGCTTCCAGCAGGGCCAGCGTGCCCGCGCACCCCATATCGTGATAGGCAAAGACGACGGCTTTCGAGGTCATGGGTGGGAATTCTCGCTCTAGGAAGACGGGGCATCTTGTTGCGGACGGACAACACGTTGAATAAAGTAGCGCGGACGCGCGCGCACATCGTTGTAGATACGGCCGATGTACTCGCCGAGCAGGCCCATGCCGACAAACTGCGCGCCGATGAACATGAACAGCACGGCAAAGAGCATGAACACGCCTTCCCCGGCCCAGCTGGCGCCGAAGACCAGGCGCAGCACCAGCAGGAACAGGGAAAAGGCGAAACCGGCCAGGGCGATGACGCTGCCGACCACGCTCAGCAGGCGCAGCGGCGTGGTGGTCAGGCAGGTGACCAGGTCGTACATCAGGTTGATCAGGCGCATGAAGCTGTACTTCGATTCGCCGTGCTCGCGCTCGGCGTGCGGGACCGGGATCTCCCTGGCCTGCGGCGGGCAAAGGTGTTGGCCAGGATCGGGATGAAGGTGCTGCGTTCGTGGCAGTGCAGCATGGCGTCGACAATGTGGCGGCGGTAGGCGCGCAGCATGCAGCCATAGTCGCCCATCGCTTTACCGGTGGTGCGCTGAATCAGGCGGTTGATGGTGCGCGACGCCAGCTTACGGAACAAGGCTGTCCTGGCGGTTCTGACGCACGGTGCCGACCACGTCATAGCCCTCATCGGCTTTCGCCACCAGGCGCGGGATCTCCTCCGGCGGGTTTTGCAGATCGGCATCCAGGGTGATGATCAGATCGCCCGTCACGTGGCTGAACCCGGCCATAATCGCCGAGTGCTGGCCGTAGTTGCGGTTGAGCAGCACGGCAACGACGTGGCTGCCTTCGGCCTGGGCGCGGCTTCGGTCAGCATCAGCGCGGAGTCGTCGCTGCTGCCGTCATCCACCAGCAGGATTTCGTAGGCTTTGCCCAGCGTGTTGCAGGCGGCCGTCGGTGCGGCGGATCAGTTCGGGCAGGCTCTCCTGCTCGTTGTAAACCGGGATCACCACCGAAACTTTGTCGAATCGGAGAGGGCTGCTTCGACACATATCCAGGGTCCCGCAAGGTGGTGGAAGCGCGGTAATGACGCGGGTTGTGTCGTCATGAGTCATGTCCGGGAAAAGAGGGAGAGAACAAATACGCGCGCTGTTCCACTCGGTGTTGGGCAGCGATACCTGCGGAAAGCGCTCGCGGTAGTATTTTTGCGTATGCGCCGCGCGGAAATGGAGGCCGGTGCCGATGCCCTGCGCTTTCAGCGGCTTCCATCAGGGCGTCGCGGGAGATCCCGCAGCGCGCTTCATCAACGCGAATAATAAACAGATGCCAGGCGTGCCTGATGCGGCCATGACGGCAGCGCCAGCGGCTGGAACGGCGTATCGGCCAGCTCGCGCAGGTAGCGTTCGGCGATGGCCTGGCGGCGTGCATTGATGGCCGGTTTCAACTTTTGCCCAGCTGCACCAGCGCCAGGGCGGCGTTGATATCGGCCAGGTTGTATTTAAAACCGGGCGCGATCACTTCCGCCTGCGGCGCGCGGCCGTGGGTCTGGCGGTCGTAGGCATCGACGCCCAGGCCGTGGAATTTCAGGCTGCGGATCCGGTGGGCCAGCTGCGCGTCATCCGTGACGACCAACCCGCCTTCGGCGCAGGTCATGTTTTTGATGGCGTGGAAGGAGAAAATCGCCGTGCCCTGCCAGCCCGACGTGGCGGCCTTTGTAGTAGCTGCCGACCGCGTGGGCCGCGTCTTCAATCACCGGAATACCGTGGCGCTCGCCGACGGCGCGAAGGGCGTCGATATCACCGGCGCGCCGGCGTAATGCACCGGCATGATGGCGTGGGTGCGCGGCGTAATGGCGGCTTCAACCGGCTTCTGCGCGTGGACCATCAGGGTGTCGCGGTCGACATCGATCATCACCGGCGTGGCGCCCAGCAGCGTGATCATGTTGAGCGGTGGAGACCCAGGTCAGCGACGGGGTGATCACCTCGTCGCCCGGGCCCGATACCCAGCGCCATCAGCGTGACGTGCATGCCCGCCGTGGCCGAACTGACGGCAATCGCGTGCTGGTTCCCGGTCAGCTGGCAAAATGCCTCTTCCAGCGCCTGATTTTTCGGCCCGGTGGTGATCCAGCCCGAGGTTAATACCTCCTGCAACGCCGCCAATTCTTCCTCACCCATCGACGGGCGGGAAAACGGAAGGAAACTCATAAGATAACCTTACTGTTGTGCCTGAAAACATGCTGAAAAATAAAACAAGCGTTATTGCCGCGCATGACAACCTGATGAAACACGCTGTAACCTTTTGTTTAAACGTTACTTAAACGAGTGCGTTTGATGTGCTGTTGTCATCTGCGCGCAACAAAACTTAAGCAGGTCTGTTTTATCGCTATAAGAAACCAAAATACGGGGGAAAACTTAACTGAACATTAAATGGCAAAGCGGCACGCTGACTTTTTTACGTGATGTTGAAGATTGGTAGAAGATTGCGCGCCGGGGCCGGAAATCAGCATCGGATCAGACATCATTGGCCTGCATGACGACACACGGCAATCAAAGTGGCTATTTTTCAATACATTAACTAAGAGACTATACTGTTCTTAAGGTTATCCTAAGGTTGGCTGCTTATTCTTCCCTGGGATAGTGACGCCAAAGGCTGGACAGGAGAATGATGATGAGAACCGCGACTGACAGACTTTCACAGGCAGCACTGCGCCGGCATCACATTGGCGTGAAAACAAAAGGATTGCGTTTCCGCGGTGAGCTGTATGTGTTTCGCTATAACGCCGGCCATTACGACGTATTTCGCAACAGCGAATGGGTGATGTCGCTCGCCACCAGCAATGTGCTGGAAGCCATGCAGCAGTTTAAACAAAGCCAGTAAATTACAGAGCCAGTAAATTCGCTGGCGCACTGATTGGATTATGATCTGTCTCCGCTGGTGTATTGGTTAGATTGTTGCCAGCCTCAGCTAGCGCATCGATAGGATTTTTGCCTGTCTTCGCATCGATTTGGTCATTGCCAGCCGGTGAAATTCACGCATCCCCGCTTATATCTTCTCTGTTCTCTGGAACCCGCTCGTAAATCCTGCTGCAAATCGCTGCAACGCCGCTTTGCTGCTCGCCACGCCGTCTCCACCGGCGTATTGTGACTCTCGCACACCGGCCAGGGTTGTCGACAGATCGCGGTGCGCATCCATGCGCACCCTACAGGTTTTGTAGGGTCGCCATTCATGGCGACCTGCCATCAAACCGCACAAATCCGTAGCGGCGCGATTTCGCGGTGCGCATAAATGCGCGCCCGGCGAAACCTGTAGGGTCGCCATTTATGGTGACCTGCCGTCAAACCGCACAAATCCGTAGCGGCGCGATTTATCGCGCAAACAGGTTATGCGGCACCTTTATGGCAACCTGCTGTGCAATCGGGCAAAAAATCGCCCCCACTGTAACCGCGCCATGAACTGCACGGTCGCCATTGATGGCGACAGAAAAACCCAACGCTGCATGGACAGCAGGAGAAAACATCATGGAAATCGCCTACTGGCTAATCGGTACACTGCTGGCGCTGTGCGTCGGTAGCTTTCTCAACGTGGTCATTTATCGCCTGCCGCAGCAGGTAATGAACCCGCAACCCGGCATTCCCCTGCTGCTGCCGCGCTCGCACTGTCCACACTGCCAGACCACGCTGCGCGCGATCGATATGCTGCCGCTGCTCAGCTGGCTGCTATTACGCGGACGCTGTCGCTACTGCCACCACCCGGTGAGTCTGCGCTACCCGCTGACGGAACTGCTCACCGCCGCGATCAGCCTGGCGCTGGCCTGGCTGCTGCCGCCCGATAGCCGCCTGCCTGCCGCCCTGCTGCTCGCCTGGATTCTGCTGGCGCTGACCCTCATCGACATTGAGCATCTGCTGTTGCCGGACGCTCTCACCCTTTCACTGCTGTGGCTTGGCCTGCTGTTCAAAGCGCTGCACTGGCTGCCCGGAACGCTGCATGACGCGGTGTTCGGCGCGATAGCCGGCTACAGCGCACTGCGGCTAATGGGTGGACTCTACCAGCTGATAAAAAAGCGCCCCGGTCTCGGTGGCGGAGACGCCAAACTGCTGGCTGCGCTGGGTGCCTGGCTTGGCTGGGCGCTTTTACCCTTTGTGCTGTTACTGGCTTGCACAGGCGCAATTTTATTTGTTCTGCTGGCCCGATTAGGCTGGCAACGCGAGCTGCATCACGTGCTGCCCTTTGGTCCTTGGCTGGCACTGGCGGGCATAAGTCTTTTTATTCACACGATTATTTAATCGCCTGTTCATATCGCGGCGCTAAAATAAGTGGCCAGTTTCTGTCCAACGTCCTGATTCCTATATGAAAAGAATAAACAATTCTAAACAAATTAACCATTGAGCCCCGTGGCAAAAGGCTCTATATTGGCGGCGTTTTTTTCAGGCCCCCATCTGTTTTTTAACTTTTTATTCAATCGTTGCTCATAACGAAGCGGCGGTTGTAGGAGTGATATGATGACGGATAAAGTCCGTATTGACACCGTAGATGCCCACAAAAGCAACGAAACCTATCTGGCCCGTCAGGCCGAGTTTGAATCTAACGTCAGGAGTTATCCGCGCAAACTGCCTTTAGCCATTACTAAAGCAGAAGGCGTGTGGATCACCGATGCAGATAATAAAGAATACCTTGACTGTTTAGCAGGCGCAGGGACCCTTGCGCTTGGCCATAACCATCCTGATGTGCTGAAAAGCATCCAAAATGTCATTACCAGCGGCTTGCCGTTACATACTCTGGATCTGACTACGCCTCTGAAAGACGCGTTTTCCGAATACCTGCTCTCTCTGCTGCCAGGTCAGGGCAAAGAGTACTGCCTGCAGTTCACCGGTCCATCCGGTGCCGACGCCGTTGAAGCGGCGCTGAAGCTGGCGAAAAAAGTCACCGGCCGTAGCGGTATCATCAGCTTCTCTGGTGGTTACCACGGTATGACCCACGGCGCACTGTCCGTGACCGGCAACCTGTCGCCGAAAGAAGCGGTTGACGGTATGATGCCAGAAGTGCAGTTCATGCCTTACCCGCACGAGTACCGTTGCCCGCTGGGTATCGGCGGTGAAGCTGGCGTGAAAGCGCTGACCTACTACTTCGAAAACCTGATCAACGACGTTGAAAGCGGCGTGCGTAAACCTGCTGCGGTGATCCTGGAAGCCGTTCAGGGTGAAGGCGGCGTGAACCCGGCTCCGGCTGAGTGGCTGCAGCGCATCCGTAAAGTGACTCAGGAACACGGCATTCTGCTGATCCTCGACGAAGTTCAGGCTGGCTTTGCCCGTACCGGTAAATTCTTCGCCTTCGAACACGCGGGCATTGAGCCAGACATCATCGTGATGTCTAAAGCGGTGGGTGGCGGTCTGCCGCTGGCCGTGCTGGGTATCAAAAAGCAGTTCGACGCATGGGCGCCAGGTCACCACACCGGTACCTTCCGCGGCAACCAGCTGGCGATGGCAACCGGTCTGACGACGCTGAAAATCCTGAAAGACCAGAACATCGCAGGCAAAGTGGCTGCACAGGGCGAATGGCTGAAAGGCCAGCTGAACGAGATGGCGAAACGTTATCCGGTTATCGGTCACGTGCGCGGTCTGGGCATGATGATCGGTATTGAGATCGTTAAGCCACACGAAGCCGCTGACCACATGGGCTGCTTCCCGGCCGACGGCGAGCTGTCTGCGCTGATTCAGAAGAAGTGCTTCGAAGCCGGTCTGATTCTGGAGCGCGGTGGTCGTAACGGTATCGTTCTGCGTCTGCTGCCTTCTCTGCTGATCAGCGATGAAGAGCTGAAGATCTTCCTGGATAAATTTGAGCAGGCACTGCTTGCTGCGGGCGTTCGCCCGGCGTAACCGGAGTTGTTGATTACGATGTCTGATTCAAACCCAATTTTGTTCTCCTCTGCGCAGAGCATTGAAGCTTACCAGCAGGCGATTGAACAAAGCACTCAGGCTGTGATGCAGTGGCTGAAACAGCCTGAGATGTACCAGGGCAAAACGGTCGCGGAGCTGCGCGACCGTATTAAGCTGGATTTCAACCCGAAAGGGCTGGGCAACGAAGCGGCGATTGAACGCGCCGTTGAGTTCTTCCTGAAAGACAGCTTGTCCGTCCATCACCCGCAGTGTGTGGCGCACCTGCACTGCCCAAGCCTGGTGGTAAGCCAGGCGGCGGAAGTGCTGATCAACGCCACTAACCAGAGCATGGACTCCTGGGATCAAAGCCCGTCCGCAACCATTATTGAGATCAAACTGATCGAATGGCTGCGTACCCGGGTGGGTTATCAGGCTGGCGACGCGGGTGTCTTCACCAGCGGCGGCACCCAGAGCAACCTGATGGGCCTGATGCTGGCACGCGATGCGTTCTTTGCGCGTCAGGGCCACTCCGTTCAGCAGGACGGCCTGACGGGCGATCTGCGCAAGATCCGCGTACTGTGCTCCGAAAACGCGCACTTCTCCGTACAGAAAAACATGGCGCTGATGGGTCTGGGCTACCAGTCCGTGGTGCAGGTGAAAACGGATGAATTCTCCCGCATGGATCTGACCGATCTGGCGGCGAAAATCGAGCAGTGCAATGCCAACGGCGAGCAGATCCTGGCGATCGTGGCGACAGCAGGTACCACCGACGCGGGCGCTATCGATCCGCTGCGCGCCATTGCTGAACTGGCGGCGAAGCAGAATATCTGGGTACACGTTGATGCGGCCTGGGGCGGCGCGCTGCTGATGTCTGAGCAGTATCGTCACTACCTGGACGGCATTGAACTGGTGGATTCCGTTACCCTGGACTTCCACAAGCAGTTCTTCCAGACCATCAGCTGCGGCGCGTTCCTGCTGAAAGAAGCGCGTCACTATGAGCTGATGCGCTATCAGGCGGCTTACCTGAACTCCGAGTTCGACGAAGAAGCCGGCGTGCCGAACCTGGTGTCCAAATCACTGCAGACCACCCGCCGTTTCGATGCGCTGAAGCTGTGGATGAGCCTGGAAGCGCTGGGTCAGGAGCAATACGCGGCGATCATCGATCACGGCGTGACGCTGGCACAGCAGGTTGCGGCCTACGTGGAAGCGGAGCCTGCCTGCTCTGGAACTGGTTATGCAGCCGCAGCTGGCAAGCGTGCTGTTCCGCTTCCGCGGACAGGTGCAGACGACGACGCGCAGGCATCGCCCTGCTGAACCAGAAAATTGGTGATGCGCTGCTGGAATCCGGCCGTGCAAACGTTGGTGTGACCGAACATAACGGCGTGACCTGCCTGAAGCTGACGCTGCTGAACCCAACCGTGACGCTGGAGGATATCAAAATCCTGCTGTCGCTGGTAGAAAAAACTGCTGATCAATTGCTGAGCGCCTGATTAGGCGTGAAGTAAATAAGCCGCTAACCGGCAACGGTTAGCGGCTTTTTTTATAGCTTAAAAACAGATCGCCGCACGCTGGCTCACTGCGGAATGCGTGCAATTACCTTGATTTCAAAATCATAACCCGCCAGCCAGTTGACGCCCACCGCCGTCCAGTTGGGATAAGGCTCATCGCCGAAGAAGCGCAGCCGGACTTCGTTCACCGTGGCGAACTGCGCTTCCGGATCGGTATGAAACGTAGTGACATCAACCACGTCATCGAAACTGCAACCGGCGGCCTTCAGCACCGCCGCGAGATTGGTAAATGCCTGATTAACCTGACGCGTGAAATCCGGCTCGGCGGTGCCATCATCCCGGCTGCCTACCTGGCCGGAAACAAACAGCAGGTCGCCGGAGCGAATCGCCGCAGAGTATTTATTGATGTTGTACAACGCCTGACGGCCCGCTGGAAAAACAGCATCGCGTTTGTTCATAATCGTACTCCTGAAGATGAGAGAAGAAAGCGGGTTAGCTATGCCCGCTTTCGCTTTAACATACGCCGCGTATGTATTACTATGTTTTACATACGCGGCGTATGTCAATGCAAAATTTAAGGAACAGCGATGGCAGCCAGACGACGGGCAGACCAGGTGGAAGAGACGCGCGGCAAACTGATTGCCGCTGCACGACGCGCGTTTGCGCAGAAAGGTTACAGCGAAGCGTCAATGGATGACCTCACGGCAGCCGCCGGGCTGACGCGCGGTGCGCTGTATCATAATTTCGGCGACAAGAAAGGGTTATTGCAGGCGGTTATTGACCAGATTGACGGTGAGATTCTTGAGCAGATGCGCGCAGCCGGGCAGCAGTATCACACTCGCTGGCACGCGTTTCTGGCGGAAGCCATTACCTATATCGAGATGTCGCTGGAGCCAGAAGTCCAGCGCATCATGCTGCTGGATGGCCCGGCGGTGCTGGGCGATCCGTCGCGCTGGCCTAATCAGACCGCCTGTCTGCGCACCACCGCCGCCATGCTGGCGGAACTGATTGAGGAAGGTACGGTGAAACCGGTCGATACCGAAGCGGCGGCGCAACTGGTCAACGGCGCCGCGCTCAATGCCGCGCTGTGGATTGCCGCTGCCGATGAGCCGGTCGCGGCGCTGCCCCGTGCGGTGCAGGCCTTTCGGCTGCTGGTTTCCGGGCTGCTGGTCAACCCGGCGTCGCATTGAGTTCGCGTATCCAGCTGAGAAACGCCTGCAGCGGTGCCGGGATCAGCCGACGATCGTTGTAATACAGCCACAGGCCGGGAAAGCTGAGCCACCAGTCGGCAAGAATCGGTTGCAGACTGCCGTTGGCCAGCGCCGGCTTCAGCCAGTCCTCAAACAGGTAGACCACGCCGGCACCGGCGATGGCCGTTGACACCGTCAGCTCCATCGCCGCACCTATGCTGCAAATCAGCGGCCCCTGCGGCTGTAGCGTGATGCGTTCCGCGCCGCGGCTGAACTCCCATTCGGCCGTCACCCCGGTGGCATAACGACCATACAGACAGCGATGCTGCATCAGGTCGCGCGGATGCTGCGGCGTACCGTGAGCCGCCAGATAGGCCGGCGCCGCGGCCGCGGCAAAGCGCTGCACGCGCGGACCAATCGGCAGCGCCACCATATCCTGTTCCAGATGATCGTCGTAACGGATACCGGCATCGCAGCTGTCGCGAAAAATGTCCTGCACATTACTTTCCGCCACGATCTCCAGCCGGATGTCGGGATAGCGCTGCAAAAATCCCGGCACAATCGCCGGTAATACCAGCCGCGCCGCGCTGACCGGCACGTTCAGCCGCAGCGTGCCGCCCGGCGTGTCACGGAACGTGTTCAGGGCATCCAGCGCCGCATCCACTTCGTTCATGGCGGGCAGCAGCCGTGACATCAGCGCCCGGCCCGCTTCGGTCAGCACCACCGTTCGCGTGGTGCGATTGAACAGCCGAACGCCCAGTTGCTGTTCGGCGCGCCGCACCGCATCACTCAAACGCGACGGATTGCTGCCGCTCATGCGCGCCGCCTCGCGAAATCCACCGGCTTTTGCCACCGCCACTACCGCATGCAGCAATGCCATATCCAGCGCCATTGTGCGTCACTCCGTACAGTCTGTCCTGATTTACACGGATAGTCGCACAGCACCGTTGTGATTACAATTTAAACACTATCCGATGAAGGAGGTTTACATGTCACAGGCTACAACTACTTATACGCTGGGCGACCGTCAGGTTGCCCGTCTCGGCTACGGTGCCATGCAGCTGGCCGGTCCCGGCGTATTTGGCCCGCCAAAAGATGAAGCCCGCGCGCTACAGGTGCTGCGCGATGCCGTGGCTGCCGGTGTGAATCACATCGACACCAGTGATTTTTACGGGCCGCACATCACCAATCAGCTGATCAAAAAAGCGCTCTATCCTTACCCCAGCGATCTGCTGCTGGTGACCAAAGTGGGTGCCCGACGTGATGCCAAAGGCGGCTGGCTGCCCGCCAGCACGCCGGAGGAGCTGACGCAGGCGGTTGAAGATAACCTGCGTAATCTGGGGCTCGACGTGCTGGAGGTGGTCAATTTACGCTCGATGCTGAGCGTTCATGGGCCAGCAGAAGGCTCGCTGGAGCCGCAAATTGAGGCGATGATTAAGTTGCAGCAGCGTGGCCTGATTCGGCACATTGGCCTGAGCAACGTGACTGCCAGTCAGGTGGCGCAGGCACAGCAGATGACGCCGATTGCCTGCGTACAGAATCTGTATAATCTCGCCAATCGTCAGGATGATGCGCTGATCGACCAGCTGGCCGCACAGGGCATTCCCTACGTGCCGTTCTTTCCGCTCGGCGGTTTTTCGCCGCTGCAGTCGGAACAGCTCAGCGCGGTGGCCAGCACGCTCAACGCCAGTACGCTGCAGGTGGCGCTCGCCTGGCTGTTGCAACGCTCAGATAATATTCTGCTGATTCCCGGCACCTCCTCGCCGCAGCATCTGCAGCAAAATCTGGCCAGCGCGGCGCTGACGCTGAGCCCGGAAGTGATTGCACAACTGGACAGCATTGGTCGGGCGTAAGGCACACGCCGGGGCTATCCCCGCCCGGCGATGCCCGCTTCCACCAGGCAGGCTTTGAGCACACCAAACGCATCCTGACACTGGCGCTCATCCACGCAGGCGTAACCGAGCAGCAGACCGCGTCGCTCCTGCGGATGCATATAGTATTGCGACAGCGGCCGCACCTTCACGCCGCGTCGCAGCGCCAGCGCGGCAATCGCCACATCATCGCAGCCCGGAGGCAGATTCAGCACCAGATGCAGCCCGGCTTCATGATTGACCACCGGCATAAAGGCCGCGCCCAGGTAGCGCTCAATCAGCGTCATCATAAAGCGCCGGCGCTGACTATAGAGTTTGCGCATGCGGCGGATGTGTGTCATGTAGTGGCCTTTCTGAATAAACTCCGCCAGTGCCCGCTGCACCAGCAGATGGCCGCCGCGATAGAGTTCCGCCGCCGCCACGCGCAGCGGCTGCGCCAGCGCTTTCGGCACCACCAGATAGCCGAGACGCAGTGCGGGATAGAGCGTTTTACTGAAGGTGCCCATGTAGATCACTGGCGCATCTGGCTCAAAGCCCTGCAACGACGGAAATGGCTGGCCGGCAAAGCGAAATTCGCTGTCATAGTCATCTTCCACCAGCCAGCTTTTGTGTTTGCGCGCCAGGTCGAGCAGTTGCCTGCGCCGCTCCAGACTGAGATGCACCCCCAGCGGATACTGGTGTGACGGTGTCACAAAAATCATCTTCGGCGCTTTGCTGCGCGGTGCCAGCTCCGGGATAATGCCCTGTTCATCCACCGCTTTGGCCTGAATTTTTAGCCCGTTAATGCGTAACAGGTTGCGCGTGCCCCAGTAGCCTGGCTCCTCGATCCACACCGGATCGCCCGCGTCGCACAGCACGCGCGTCACCAGATCCACCGCCTGATGAATGCCTTCAGTAATGATGATTTGATCGGCGTCGGCACGCACCGAGCGCGCCACGCTGAGATACTCAGCCAGCGCCTGGCGCAGCTGCGGACAGCCGCCGTTACTGCTGTAAATCAGCCGCTCGATGTCAGGTTCGCGATTCAGGCGCGACTGAATCTGGCTAAATAACTTATGCGGAAACTCACGCACATCCGGCGCGCCGGGCACAAACGCACCCCACTGATAAGGCGAGGCATTGGCGTGACCGAGCAGCGTGGCGCCGCGTTTTGAAATCGCCGCCGGTTTACTCATCAGGGGTTCACTGAGCGGCAGCGCCGGCGCGCTGTTCAGGCACCCTTCCGGCAGGTTTTCTGCAATCCAGGTGCCGCTGCCGGTGCGCGCGCTGACATATCCCTGCGCGACCAGATTTTCATAGACGTTGAGCACCGTATTACGCGACACCGCCAGCTCGCGCGCTAAATCACGCGTCGCTGGCAGGCGTGAGCCGCGCGGGAAAATGCCCTCTACAATCGCCGCCTGCATGCAGTGCAGCAGGCGCTGCTGCAGCGTGCCTTCCGCGACAAACTGTAGTCGTTCCAATACATGATCGGCGTACAAACTCCGCAATTGGCTCCATCCTTCTCAGTGAAATTGGCTCTGGCAACCGCGCTCAGTGCAGGCATAAATAAGCGTGTTTGTCGTGATTTGTAAAGACGCTTATCGCTAAGGAAAGGTTATGGAAGGTAAAAACAGCCAGTTGCAACAACGCAAAGATGACGCGCTGCCGCGCGGCACCGGTAATCTTTGTCAGTGGTATGTCGATCAGGCCGAAAACGCCACGCTGCGTGATGTTGAGGGCAATAGCTGGATTGATTTCGCCGGCGGCATCGCGGTGCTTAACACCGGCCACCGTCATCCGCGTATCGTGCAGGCCATTGCCGATCAGTTAGCAAAATTCACCCATACCGCATTCCAGGTCACGCCGTATGAGAGCTATGTGGCGCTGGCGGAACGCATCAATCAGCGGGTGCCAATTGCCGGTAAAGCCAAAACCGCCTTTTTCACCACCGGCGCTGAAGCGGTAGAGAATGCGGTTAAAGTGGCGCGCGCCGCTACCCGTCGTCACGGCATCATCACCTTCGGTAACGCCTTTCACGGCCGCACTTTTATGACCATGGCGATGACCGGCAAAGTGGCCCCTTACAAGCGCGATTTTGGCCCGATGCCGGCCTCGGTGTTTCACGCCCGCTACCCTAACGCGGTCACCGGCATCAGCGTTGAGGACTCTATCGCCAGCCTGCACGATCTGTTCAGCCACGACATCGCGCCGCAGGATGTGGCCGCCATTGTGCTGGAACCGGTACAGGGCGAAGGCGGTTTTCACATCGCGCCGGCAGAGTTTCTTACGCAGCTGCGCGCACTGGCCGATGAGCACGGCATCCTGCTGATTGCCGATGAGGTACAGAGCGGATTTGCCCGCACCGGCAAGCTGTTTGCCATGGAACATTACAGCGTGCAGCCCGATCTCATCACCATGGCGAAAAGCCTGGCGGGCGGCATGCCGCTGTCGGCGGTGAGCGGTCGTGCTGACATCATGGATGCGCCCGGTCCGGGCGGGCTGGGCGGTACCTACGCCGGCAATCCGCTGTCGATTGCCGCCGCGCATGCGGTGCTGGATGTCATCGACGAAGAACAGCTGTGCCAGCGCGCCAGCGAACTGGGCGCGACGCTGAGCGAACTGCTGCACCGCGCGCGCCGCGCTAACGCGTCGATTACCGACGTGCGTGCGCTGGGCTCAATGGTAGCCGTGGAGTTTGCCAGTGCGCAGCAGGCGCAGGCGCTGCAGCAACAGGCGATGGCACGCGGTCTGCTGCTGCTGACCTGTGGCCCGCAGGGTAACGTGATCCGCTTCCTCTATCCGCTCACCATTCCGGATGCCCAGTTCCGTCAGGCGCTGGATATTCTCGACAGCCTGCTCAGCCAGCCTTAGCGTTCCACCCATTGTCCGATCGCTTGCCTGCCGCGTGCAGGCAAGTTTCACCTGCATAACAGGCGGGGTCTGCCCTGCCTGAGAGACGATCTGGAGAGATATTGATGACTGCTCAGAATGTCGATGTACTGGCACAAAGCCTGAAACCCCGCCACGTGCGCATGCTGTCGATTGCCGGAGTGATTGGCGCCGGGCTGTTCGTCGGTTCCGGCCATGCGATTGCCGAAGCCGGACCGGCGGTGCTGCTGGCCTACATCGCCGCCGGTGCGCTGGTGGTACTGATCATGCGCATGCTGGCGGAGATGGCGGTCGCCTCACCGGACTCCGGTTCCTTCTCCACCTACGCCGACAAATCCCTTGGCCGCTGGGCCGGTTTTACCATCGGCTGGCTTTACTGGTGGTTCTGGGTACTGGTGATCCCGCTGGAGGCCAACGCCGCCGGCACCATTCTGCACGGCTGGTTCCCGCAGGTGGCGGTGTGGGAATACACGCTGGCGATCACCAGCTTCCTGACCATCAGCAACCTGTTCAGCGTGAAAAACTACGGTGAGTTTGAGTTCTGGTTCGCGCTGCTGAAAGTGGTGGCTATCGTCGCCTTTCTTGGTGCCGGCAGCCTGGCGCTGTTTGGCCTGCTGCCCGGCAGCAGCACGCAGGGTATTTCACACCTGTACGACACCCACGGCTTCATGCCTAACGGTATCAGTGCCGTGCTCGCCGCCATTCTTACCACCATGTTCTCTTTCATGGGCACGGAAATCGTCACCATTGCCGCCGCCGAATCTAACGAACCGCGCAAGCAAATTACCCACGCCACCAACTCGGTGATCTGGCGTATCGCGCTGTTTTATCTGCTGTCGATCTTTCTGGTGGTGGCGCTGGTGCCGTGGAATACGCCGTCGCTGATGAAAGCCGGGTCTTACCAGACGGCGATGGAGATGATGAACGTGCCGTATGCCCGGCAGATTGTCGATGTGGTGGTGCTGATCGCGGTATGCAGCTGTCTCAATTCTGCGCTTTACACCGCGTCGCGCATGCTCTATTCCCTGTCGCGTCGTCAGGATGCGCCAGCAGCGGCCTCGCGCACCACGCGCAGCGGCACGCCGTGGGTCGCAGTGCTGATGTCTACCGCCGCAGCATTTCTGGCGGTGATCGCCAACTATCTGGCGCCGAGCGCGGTGTTTGAGTTCCTGCTGGCCAGCTCCGGCGCCATTGCGCTACTGGTTTATCTGGTCATTGCCGCTTCGCATCTGGTGCTGCGGAAAAAGCGCGAGGCGCGCGGCGAGCAGCTCAGCTATCGCATGTGGCTGTTCCCGGGTCTGACGTGGGCCACTATGGTGTTCATTGTCGGCGTACTGACGTCAATGCTGTTCAATGCGCAGCATCGTTCCGAAATTATCGCCACCGGCCTGTTAACGCTGCTGGTGCTGGTCGCCAGCCAGATTGTGCACCGCAAGCGCGCGGCGCGTAAAAACAGCGAGGAGATGGTAGCGCTGCGTTCGTAACGCTCGCCATGACGGGCACGGAAGCCCGCCGTTACTGCACATCAATACTGATCGACTCATCCGCCACGTTAATCGTCACGGTGCAGTGCGTCCACACCGGCTGCCCTTCAGTCATCTCATGTTCGATAAAGTATTGCTGAAAGTCTTTCAGCGCGGCACTGAGATCGCCAATCGCGCGCGCGTCCGGCTCGAACCAGTCCGGTTCGCCGTTTTCATCAAGGTAGTTAAACTGAAACTGCCCGCCCTCCTCATCGGCAAACAGCTCCGCCTGCACCACCAGCACCTGCGCGCCGTCGGGGCCACAGCTAAAAATGATCTGGCCAATGCGGCGATAAAGGTCTTCGTATTGCATAGTGAGAACTCCTGTAAGATGCGGGACGCGCGACAGCGCCGCGGCGGCATTCATCTTAGCCAATGTCTTGACATTATGTCTGAGGATCAGAGAATGAACGCCTGCGAATAACGGACTACAAGAAACGGAGTTTATCATAGCCTGTTCAGCGCGTTACCTCTCTGTTACCCACATTAAACGCGTCGCCCGTCTGCTGTCTGCCGTGCTGTTGCTGGCCAGCTGTGCCTCGGAGCCGCCAAAATCGCTGGTCACCCCGTTTCCGTCGCCGACTAAACCTCCTGTTCCGGCCAAACCCACAGCGCAGACTGAACCAGTGCGCGGCGTCTGGCTCACCACGGTGTCGCGCCTCGACTGGCCGCCGATATCCTCCGTCACAGCCAGCCCGGCACTGCGTATCCGCCAGCAGCAGCAGGCACTGACGGCCAAACTGGATAAGCTGCATAGTCTGGGGATCAACACGGTGTTTTTCCAGGTGAAGCCCGATGGCACCGCGCTGTGGCGTTCGCGCATCCTGCCATGGTCCGATACCCTGACCGGCAACATCGGGCAGGATCCGGGTTACGATCCGCTGCAATTTATCCTCGACGAGGCGCACAAACGCGGTATGAAGGTGCATGCGTGGTTTAATCCTTATCGCGTGTCGACCAATACCAAACCTGCCACCGTGACGGCGTTAAACAACACGCTCCAGCTGCAGCCGGCCAGCGTGTTTGTGCTGCATCGCGACTGGATCCGCACCGCCAGCGACCGCTTCGTGCTCGATCCGGGCATTCCGGCGGCGCGCGACTGGATCACCAGCATCGTGGCGGAAGTGGTGTCAAACTACGCCATTGATGGCGTTCAGTTCGATGACTATTTCTACACCGAAACCGCGGCATCGCCGCTCAATGACAGCGCCACCTTCCGCCAGTACGGCGCGGGCTTTGCCAGCAAAGCCGACTGGCGGCGGCACAATACCCAGCTGCTGATCGAACAGGTTTCCCACACGATTAAGCAGCTCAAGCCGGGCGTTGAGTTCGGCGTCAGCCCGGCGGGCGTATGGCGTAATCTGTCGCACGATGCAGCCGGCTCCGATACGCGCGGTGCGGCGGCTTATGATGAAGCCTATGCAGACACGCGCCGCTGGGTGCAGCTTGGCCTACTGGATTACATCGCGCCGCAGTTGTACTGGCCGTTTGCCCGCCAGGCTGCGCGCTATGACGTCCTGGCGCGCTGGTGGGCCAATGTAGTACAGCCAACGCACACCCGGCTGTACATTGGCGTGGCGCTGTATAAGGTGGGTGAAGCTTCAAAAAGTGAGCCGGACTGGACGGTTCAGGGCGGCGTTCCCGAGCTGAAAAAACAGCTCGATCTGAATGAATCGCTGCCGCACATCGACGGCACCATTCTGTTTCGCGAAGATTATCTTAATCAGCCGCAGACGCAGCAGGCAGTCGATTATTTACGTCAGCGCTGGGGAAAATGATTTATTCAGGCCAGCAGAGGAATACTGCTGGCCTGAAGCGTTAGCGCGGGTTATCCGGATCGAGTAATTCAATACTGCGCGGCACGCCGTTCACGCGGACTTTCAGAAAACGGCGGGTGATCCACTTCCCCACGGCATCCTGCTCCTGCCGTTCAAAAAACGGCCCACGCAGCAGCAGTTCCTTATTATTGTTGTAACCAAAGCCGACATCTTTATTGCCCACCCAGTGCTGCTCAAAGGCGACGACCGGCTGGTTATCCAGTGCCGTGGCTTCTTCCGCACTGCAGGCGGTAAAACTTTTGCGGAAAATAAAACACTGACCGGACTGATAGCGATCGCGCCCGTTGGTTTCCACCAGCG
This sequence comes from Enterobacterales bacterium, assembly GCA_039593635.1. Taxonomy (GTDB): domain Bacteria; phylum Pseudomonadota; class Gammaproteobacteria; order Enterobacterales; family Enterobacteriaceae; genus Enterobacter. Next base: position 225,335 of record JBCNOW010000001.1, on the reverse strand, counting down.
CAATTGAGAAGCCGGTATAGGCCGGAATTTTAACGTACAGTTTGGTGTGTGCGCCTTTGCCCTCAATATGCACCTTAATTACGGGTGAGGAGCCTTCGCTGTGCCAGCTGCCAATGGTGTTATCGTCGTTGCGCGCCTGCAGATAAATATGCGCCACGCCCTCCGGTGTCCGGTAGCTGTAATCGGTTTGCGTTTCCGACTGGGAAACATACTGCGCGCTGCCGAGAATGCGAACGTGAATTTGTGAGGTGGCGTCGGAAAAATTAAATTCGCCGACGTAAAACCATTTCGCGTCTTTGCCACGGTTATCCATGTGATGCTGCGAGGTAGTGAAGTCATAACTCAGCGATCCCTGAATGATCGCGCCGAGATCGGAAATCTCCATCACGCCACGATCGCCTTCCGCCAGCAGCGTCCATGGCTCAATACCCTCTTTGCTGAAGTCAAAGCCCGCGCTATCGCGGTGCACGCTTTTCTGAATAATCATCGCGCGGCAGTAGCCCATTTTCATGGGATTTTGCGTCGATTCAATCACCAGCCCTTCAATGGTCCACTGACCATTGGTGAGATCGCCGGCGAATTCGGAGTGCTCGATCCAGCCATTACGAATAAACGATTGCGTACAGCGCGGCAGATCGAATACCGGCTGTCTGGTGCTGCGCTGCAAATTAAAGTTGGAGAGTTCAATCGCGGTCGAATGATCCCAGGCGCCTTTTTCCCGATCGGACCAGCGCGCATAGACAATACTGCCCTGACAGCCACGTGAATAAAACTGGTCGATTTTACAGTCCAGCGTATCAATCAGTTCCAGCGCCCGCCCGCCGAGGTAGCGAAACTCCATACTGCTGACGCGCAGAAACTGGCCACCGATAATACTGTTGGTAAAGAAGCCGACATTATTAAACGCCGTGCCGCCGTCTTCGCCGCTGTCAGAACTCATGCCTTTCACCACAAAACCGGAAATTTCCACATAGCGTGCGCGCACGCTGAAGAAATGGATTTTGCGCGGTTTCGGTCCCCAGTTAAATTTCAGCGTGGTGGTGGGGAAATAACCGAAGTTGACCGGCGCGCCGGAAATTTTAAAGCGGTTAATCTCTCTGTCGCTGCCCAGCACTTCCGCTAAATCAAAGCCGGACAGGCTGAACTCACCGGCGGTAAAGCGAATGCCCGCGGAGGGTAAAACACGCTGCGACCATTTAAACATGCGGATCACCGCATCAATACAATCGGTGGTGCCATCGGCTATCGCGCCAAAATCCACCACCGTGACCGCGCTGTAATCAAGGACTACTCTTTTCCAGCGCTTTTTACCGGACGTCACAAAATTCAGCCCGCCGTCATCGGGCGTGCTGTTGTCGGTGGCATCGTAGACAAACACGCCGCCGCCCATCCGGCTGCCACGGCTGTATTCCAGCACCGACGCAATTTCGCCAATCGAAACAGGTTCCTGTTTACGTAAATCGTCAATGGTATGTAATTGAATCACCGTCCCGGTGGCAGATGGTGTGGTAGTGCTGGTGGTGCCAGATGTATTCGCCATGGTGTTCCCCATAAATTATTAACGTAATACGACAGAGCATCAGCAGTATAAGTGATTGAAAATTAATATATTGACCTGTACCAGCTTATACGGGAGCTTTTCAGCGGCGTGATGTGGCGAGAGAGAATAACGATATGATTCCGGAAGGAAAGCGAAGCGACAAAATTACGTTTTACAGATTTATCGCAGAATAATTGTGGTAATCGCCGGTACGAACGTTCTGATTAATTTGACTTACGAAGAAGAATGGCTTGAATTATCGAAATATTTCCCGCGATCATCAGTTTAATTTTTTACGCGAGATAACGCGCCAGTGAAACTTTCCGACTGGCGCGTCGCCGTCAAAATGTCGCGTTCAGGCCAATATTCCAGCTCAGCTGATGATAGGCGCTGTTGCCGCCGATCGCTGAAACCCCGGCAAAGGCGTTGACCGTTTCACCCAGCGGCACGCTGGCCCCCAGCGACATATCCAGCCAGTTTTTATCACCGGCGCTGACGCTGCGTACAAAGCCGGTCTGCGTTGACTTCAGCCCGGCGCGCACCGCGTTCTGCGTATCGCCAAACTGGTGGTTATAACTGAGCTGCGCCCACGGATTCACCGGCCACTGTTTGCTGTCGATACGCCAGCCAAGCGCACCGATTTGCGAATGCAGGGTTTGATCGGAAAAGCGCATGGCGGTGCTGCTGTCGCCGTTTTCGCTGTAGCCCCCTGCCCGCACATAATCCAGTGCGTAGCTGGCAACCGGGCCGGTGGAAAGGTGTTCGCCTATTGGCAGATCCCAGCCGGTTTGCACCCGTAGCCCGAGCATTTTTCCGCTGCTGCTGCCCTGTTCGGTGCGCGTTGCCGGGCCGATATTGATGCGACGTTCGATGCTGTCAAAATCGAGATCGGCATAGTGCACATTCGCATTGATCCAGCCCTGCTCCAGCAGCGTCAGCTGGCTATACAGCGCCAGCAAATTGCCGCGCAGCTTGTAATCATAGTGCGCCGAAGGATGCTGGTGCTGCGCGGTGCTGGACAACAGCAGACCTGCCTGCCAGTTATCTGTGAACTGATAGCCTAATCCCAGCGTCAGGCTGCCGGTATTGGCGTCACCGTTGAGCAGGCTATCGCCGCGATAATCAATATGCTGACCGGCATAGCCGCCGAACACGCTAACCTGACCGGCGCTGGCCGGCTGCTGACGCTGCTGCTGTAAATGGCCATCGAGGGTGTTCTGCATATCCCGCGACAGCATCAGCGGCGCCCGTGCCAGCGCCGCCACCTGCGCGGGTGCGTCGAGGATCGATTGAATGTAGTCGGCGATCATGGCATGTACCGCCGGGCTGGGATGCAGCCGGTCGGCAAACAGATAAGCCTGCGCGTTACTGAAACCGGGCGTTGACGAGGTGCATTCGGCGGCGGAGGTGCCAACCGGACAGGCCATCCCCAGCGTATTGCTCAGGCCATAGCGTTGCGGATCGGCAATTACCTCGTTGAACAGGCCGGCGATGTCGGCACGCACAATGTTGCCATTCAGCGCCACCAGCCCGGCTTCTTCCTGCTGGTTATAGCCATCGGAGAGGGCCGTCACCTGCTCGCTGAGCACCTGCCAGGCCGAAAATAGCTGCTGCGCCAGCGCGGCACGCAGCGCCGGGATGGTCGATACCTGTGCGGCGGCCTGATCGAATGCGTCGCGCACCGCCTGCTGGCGCGCAGCCACGTCGGGCGTGGCATGGCTGTCCAGCGAGGCAAACGCCGCGACCATCGCCGACTGCGCCGCCGGGCCCAGCACACTCAGCACCGCCTGCACCATGAAAGGCGTGGAGCCGAGCTGCGGCACGTTTGGCACGATTACCGCCCCCGCACCGGCATCCAGCAGGGTTTTGATTTGCGACACCGCCGCGCTGGCGCTGTTGCTGATGGTCTCGCGCGCGGTAAGCGGATTGGTCACCGCCGCCGCGATATCGTTAGCGCCCACCCAGTGAATGTACAGTCCGTTGCTATCTGCGCGGCCGCCGGTGGATTGCAGATAAGCAGCCAGCTGGTCTTGCGTATTGAGGCTGGCATCCAGCGCCGGCACGGTAACGCCGCCGCCCTGTGCATAGTTGCTGCCACCGCGCGACGACGGCTGCAGCGTTTGTCCGAGCTGTGCAGCAAGAATCTCGTCATACAGCGGATGCTGGGCGCCATCATAAGTAAAACGCCCGACATTACCGCCATCGCTCAGGCTATCGCCGAATACCGTCAGGTTATCCCACGCCAGAGCGTTGAACGGCACATACAGGCAACTCAATGTGGCAAACGCGACCGCCGATCGCGTCAGGTTGCGACTTTTCATCATTCACTCCGAATCAGGTCAGAAATCATGTCTGACCGCTTAAGGTGCCAGCGCGGCAGGATGCCTTGGCGCAGGGTGAAAACCGCTTAAACAGCGGAAAGGACAGTGATAACAAGGATGCTTAAGGTGTAGTCAGGCAGGCGCGCCTTTACCAGGCAGAGAGCGGAAATTTGCGGGGTGGATCGGCACGTCAGGGATTGCGGGCTGATAATCGCAGCGTGAGGAACGGTGCTTTGAGTGACGAAGCGGCGGCGTTGACTGAAGCCAGTATAATGCGCAGATCTCAGGTATCCATATAACTCACTGATCTTATTGATATCAAGCTGCTCCCGGATGCCAACCGGGGTTGCAGTTTTAGGCAATTTGCGACGTGACACAGGCGCAACAAAAAGTTATCAGGCAACTTCCGGAAGTGATGGCTTTCGAATACGAAGCGGAGGCAAGTGATCGCACAACCGGGGCAGATAATCATCCGGCTGGCAGGCTATGTACAAATCCCGGTGCAATGACCGGGATTCACTCTAATAAGGCTGATAGTCCTCATATTGCCAAAAACTAAAACGGCTGAGCTTTTGAGCAATCTCGGGCCAATCATCTGCATGACAATCAGCGATCTGTTTTTTTATAAAGGCTAAAATTTTATCGTAATTATACTCATTAATGATGATCATCCCTTTCCCCCAAAAAACGTCTTTTTTTTCAGCCTCCAGGGCTAACCATTTAGGAGTACAAATTAACATGTCGAAATACTCAGCTCCTTCTTCATTATCAGGGCCAATCATCGCCCTAACCCAACTCCCAAAAACTTCTGGGTCGTCTGGCCAATAGAAGAGCAAATCATCTTCTATATCTAATGAACGTAATTCTTTTAATAAAGCTTTCATTTAATTATATCCAAATGGCCATTACTAATCGGCGGCTCTCCACGCGCTACTTTTTGCTCGAAATTAGCCTGAATTCCTGTTGTAGCTTTTGTACTATTTGGTTTAGCTGAAGGTGGCCGATAGACTCTTAAGCCATCAGCACTTACCCATGATGTTCCATCTTTGGATATTCTGTAACCAGGCCCCACCCATGCTTCTCCTAATATATTGGCTTCATTAGTTGTTGCATTTCCTAAGCCAAAGTTTCCTTTATTTCCTTTAGCTGCATCACGTAACATCCCAATTTGTTCTGCAATATTTAATGTTTTGGAATTACTAGCTAATTGACTATTTTTCGCCGTATTAGCTGCTACAGCTTCAGCCTTCGCTGCCATCGCTTCTACCGCTGTCTTACCAACCCCGATGGCGCCAGCAACACCTACGCCCCCTGGTGTCACAGCTTCAGCAACCTGCAAACCAGCATTATTCAGGCATATCCTTGGAGCTACTTTACATCCTTCCAGTGCAGCCTTAGCGAGAGCAGCAATTTCAGGAGTGGCGGCAACAATCGTTGCCCCTCCTGCCACAGCACTTACGCCAGCAGAGACAACAAGGTTACCCTCTGCAACCCCTTTGGCTATCCCGGCCTTACACGCTGTATCACACTCTGGTGTTTTACCCAGCCAGAACCCAAGGTCTGAGCCAGCCATTGCACCCAGCGCATTATTCTCAACCGCATTCTTCCCTGCCTGAGCGCCAGCCAGCGCACTGGCGCTACTGCCGCCGGTCACGCCGCCTGCCAGACCTGCAGCCAGGGTACTCAGTGCACTGATGATCTGCTTATCCGACTCCTTCAGGTCACTGACCTGTTTACCCGGATACATCGAATGCATGATCAACTGACCCATCAGCTCTCCGCTGACCGCACCGGCCGCGCCTGCTGCCGCGCTGTTGCCTGCCGCCCACGATGTTACCGCACCTACCACTGCATGAGCCATCGCTTTTGCGGCCTGATTGTCGGCGGTATATTTGTGTATCTGCTCGGCCAGATACGGTGCCGCTGCGCCGCTGGCTGCCTGCGCCAGATTGCCACCCGCCAAACCCTGAATCGCCGCAGTCGCCGCCTGAATCCCCTTCTGGATATCGCTGCCGGTGCCCCAGAGTGCCATGGCCTTCTTATAATCGCTGCTGTTTTCCAGCGCTTCCTGATACGCTTTCTTTTTATCCGCAGGAGCGTCGGCATCCGGCTGGTTTATGTTGTTTTTTGCCAGTTCCTTCTTACCTGCTTCCGTCGCCTCAATCTGCCCCTGCGTCCGGGCGATATCAGCGACCTGGCTGCCTGGTTCACCGAGCAGCTGAGCCGTCTGCAGGCGTTTCTGCTCCTTCTCTTTGTCGAAAATCGGGCTGATGCTGTCATTAGCGTGCTCGGTGTCGCGGCTAAGTGCAGCAACATCCTGCTGCTGATTTGCCTGGTCGCGCACCACTATCGTTCCCTGGGCAACGGCTGAGTACCGCCACACCACGGTGCACCCTGGCGGTTTTTGCACCAGCAGATCTCATAATCTGCACTTATTACGGCATCAAATCTCCTGCTGAATCAAAGCTTCATGATTCTGGCATGCGGGTTGCTATGTCTTTGGTAGAGATGTTGGACCAATTAAGGCAAAGCGATGCATGACCCGACTGAACTCCATCCCATCATTCCCACGCGCAGCGATACGCTGATTCTTGATGCGCTCACGCGCTACATGGCGCATGCCGGCGCGCAGCCGGGCAGTCGTCTGCCGCCGGAGCGCGAGCTGGCGGAGAAACTGGGCGTCAGCCGTAATACGGTGCGCGAGGCGCTCAAGCGCTGGGAAGCTCTCGGCATCATTGTGCGCAAAAAAGGCAGCGGCACCTTTCTGCAGGCGGAAGTCGGTCTGCATGACAGCTTTCTCTCTCTGCGCTTTAAAAACGACTCCGCCAACATGCTTCATGCGCTGGAAGTGCGCCGCATCATTGAGTCCGAATCCTGCGTGCTGGCCGCGCAGCGCGCCAGCGCCGACGACCTGCTGGAAATCGAACGGCGGCTGGAAGAGATGGAGCGTGTGCACCTGGCTATCGGTTCCGCCGGGCCGGAGGATTGGGCTTTCCACACCAGCATTTACCGCGCCGCCGGTAATCCGCTGCTGTTGCAGATGCTTAACGGCGTCTACGACACGCTGCATGCCTTTTTCGAATCCCCGCCGGAGCAGGCGCTGTTTTCAGACTCGTTTCCCCTGCACCGTGAACTGTTTAACGCCATCCGCGCCCGCGACAGCCAGGCCGCGCGCGCCCTTTGCCACCAGATTCTTGATATCACCGAACGCGACATGAAGGACGTGATCCATGCCAAACGCTAAACCTATTGCGCAACAAACACTGCTGACCCACGACCAGCGCCACGAACAGGGCGCCGTAACGCCACCGATTTATCAGTCCTCGCTGTTTACCTTCAGCGATTACGACAGCATGATCGCCCGCTTTCGCGGTGAGAGCGACCAGCCGCTCTATTCCCGCGTTGATAATCCGACGGTCAAAGCGCTACAGGATAAAGTTGCCGCGCTGGAAGGCGGCGACGCCTGCCTCGCCTTTGCCAGCGGCATGGCCGCCATCAGCAACGCGATTTTGAGTGTGGTTCAGCCAGGCGCGAAAGTGGTCTGCGTCAATCATGTCTATCCCGATACTTACCGCTTTTTGCGCGGCTTTTGTCAGCGTTTCGGTATCACGACGCAGTTTGTTGATGGCGACGATGAAGCGGCGATAGCCGCCGCGCTGCCCGGCGCCAGCCTGCTCTATCTGGAAAGTCCCTCCAGCTGGGTGATGAGTGAACAGAACCTGCGGCAGCTGGCCACGCTGGCGCGCGATGCAGGCGTCGTCACGTTGATTGATAACAGCTGGGCTTCGCCCATATTCCAGCAGCCGCTGCTGTGTGGTATCGACATCGTGGTGCACTCCGCCTCGAAGTACATCAGCGGCCACAGCGATGTGGTGGCCGGCCTGGTGATTGCCAGCCACCAGCACATCAACAACATTGCCCGTCACATTAGTCCGTTCCTTGGCGGCAAACTGTCTGCAAACGAAGCGTCTTTGCTGATGCGTGGCCTGCGCACGCTGCCGCTGCGTATGAAGCAGCATCAGCAAAGCGCCCTGCAGCTGGCGGAAAAGCTGCGTGATCATCCACAGGTCAGCGCGGTTTGCCACCCCGGGCTCAATCCCCCTGAATGGTCCACGCTGCGCGGTTACAGCGGGCTGTTTTCCTTTGCCGTGACCGAACAGGTCGACATACCGCAATTCTGCAACGCCCTGCAACTGTTCCATATGGGCGTCAGCTGGGGAGGTTTCGAGAGCCTGGTGATGCCGGCGATTTCGGTCATTAATCAGGCCAGTGAATTTAATTCAGCCCAGGATTTTGGTGTCTCGCCGCGCCTGATCCGTATCTCTGTTGGCCTCGAAGAGACCGACGATCTTTGGACCGATCTGAATCAGGCACTTGCTGCCGCCACTCACCATTAATCACGCTCCGGAGAACCAGCCATGACAACACGTTTCGCCCTGAAAGCCCTGGTACTCGCCGTGGGTTTAGGCAGCGCCTTTTGCAGCCTCGCCGCCAAACTCACCGTGGTGGAAGTTATTACCAGCCCGCCACGTACCGCGCTTCTGCAAAAAATGCTCGACGAATACAAGACGCAGCATCCTGGTACCGAGATTGAGCTGATTTCGCTGCCGTGGGGTCAGGCATTTGAAAAACTGGGCACCATGTTACAGAGCGGACAGGTACCGGATGTGGTGGAGATGCCCGATACCTGGCAAGGCTTATACGCCAGCAACAATATGCTGGAGGATCTTGAACCCCGCCTGAAAAGCTGGCCTGAAAGCGCCCAGCTGACGGACAAAACGCTGGCAATGGCGCGGGCCGCAAACGGTAAAGCCACCATGGTGCCGTACGGTTTTTACCTGCGGGCGCTGTTCTGGAATAAGAAGCTGTTTAAGCAGGCAGGACTGAGTGAGCCGCCGAAAACAATGGAAGAGTTTGCCAGCGACGCGAAGCGTATTAGTCAGTCAGGTAACGGTATCAGCGGCTACTGCATGCGCGGCGGCGTGGGGGGAACCAATGCGTGGATGATGTTTATGGCGGCGATGAACGGTTCGCCTGCCTTCTTTGATAAAGACGGCAACAGTACTTTAACCCAGCCGGGGGCGATAAAGGGAGCACAGCTGCTGGTCGATTTGTATCAGCAAGGTGGCGCGCCAAAAGACAGCGTGAACTGGGGCTTTAACGAGATTGTCTCGGGCTTCTATTCCGGCAAATGCGCCATGCTCGATCAGGATCCGGACGCGCTGATCGCAATTAAAAATAGCATGGCGGCTGAAGATTTTGCCGTGGCGCCCATGCCGGTCGGACCGTCCGGTAAAGCCTTCCCGACCATCGGCTATACCGGCTGGGCGATGTTCAAACAGGGTAAACAAAACGATATCGCCTGGCCGCTGATTACCTTCCTCAGTAATAAAACCAACAACCTGGCGTGGGCGAAGTTTGTCGGCACCCTACCCATCTATAAAGGTGCGGAACAGGACCCGTTCTATCAGACGCCGCAGTTTGCCGGCTGGTTTAAGGAGCTGAACGATCCAAATTATGTGCCGCTCACCATGCCGACCCACCTTAAAGGCTGGGGCTATTTCAATTCAGTGATCGTGAAAGAGAGCAGCCAGGAGACGTTACTGGGCGAAAACGACACCAAAGATATGGTGCAGGACTGGGCCAGCTATCTGAGTAAAGAGCAAAAAGCCTGGCTCGCCAGCCAGTAATCTCGTGTAAACCGGAGCCCTGAAATGATGCCTGAAATCTCTCTTCCTGCCAGCCCGGCGCGCCGCCGCTGGCGCTGGACCCGGCTTGCTGAGCCATGGTGGTATCTGTCACCGGGCCTGTTGCTGATCGCCCTGTTCATCTTCGTGCCGATGGCGATCGGCATTTCTTACGCTTTTCAGAGCATGAACCTGCTCAATCCGCTGGAGAGCGGCTGGGTTGGCTGGGCGAACTTTGCGCAGATGCTCGACGATCGCCGCTTCTTTCGCGCGCTCGGCCATACCCTGAACTGGACGCTGAGTTCGCTACTGCTGCAGTTCTTTTTCGGCCTCGTGCTGGCGCTGCTGCTTAACCGCGAGTTTCGCTTTCGCCGCTGGGTGCAGGCGCTGGTGTTTTTACCGTGGGCGGTGCCGGCGTTTCTTTCCGGCCTGACCTGGTCCTGGCTGCTCAACCCGGTGGTGGGTCCGCTGCCACAGTGGCTCAGCGACGTGGGCATTCTCAGTGAACCCTACAATATTCTTTCCGATCCGCAACTGGCGATGTGGGGGCCGGTGATTGCTAACGTCTGGTTTGGCATCCCGTTTTTTGCCATCACCTTACTGGCGGCACTGCAGTCGATTCCCAAAGATTTGTATGAAGCAGCAGCCATTGACGGTGCCAGCGGCTGGCAGCAGTTTCGCCGAGTCACCCTGCCGTTTCTCGCCCCGATGATCGCCATTACCGTGATGCTGCGTACCATCTGGATCGCTAACTTTGCCGATTTGATCGTGGTGATGACCGACGGCGGTCCGGCCGGTTCAACCTCAATTCTTTCCAGTTACATCTTCACCACCGCTTATCGCAAACTGGATTTTGGTTATGCCTCGGCGATGGCGGTGTGTCTGTTACTGCTGATGACCTGCTATGCGCTGGTACTGCTGCGCATCCGCCATCAGTTACTTAAGTAAGGAGTCTGCATGCGCCTGTTACCGTTGATCGGTCATCGTCTCAGCATCGCCGCCTATTTGCTGTTTGCGCTGTTTCCGTTGTACTGGATCATTAAAATTGCCGTCACGCCGGACAGGTTACTGTTCAGTCAGGGCGTGACGCTGTTACCTGGCGGTTTCACCCTGAGCCACTTTGCGAAGGTATTGACCGACAGTGATTTCCCCACGTTTTTTATTAACAGTCTCATTGTCTCCTGCAGCACTGCCGCGCTCACCACCTTGATTGCTGCGGGTGCCGGCTATGCCTTTTCCCGCTTTCAGTTTCGCGGCAAGATGGTGATGGCGGCCCTGCTGCTGTTTACGCAGATGTTTCCGCTGGTGATGATCATTGCGCCGATTTACCGGGTGATGGCCCCGCTGGGACTGACGAATAGTCTGCTGGGGCTGATTCTGATTTACAGCGCCTTCAATGTCCCGTTCGCTACCTTCCTGATGCAGTCATTTTTTGATGCCATCCCGAAAGATCTCGAAGAGTCCGCCATGCTGGAAGGCTGCACCCGCTTTCAGGCGCTGTACCGCGTGCTGATGCCGCTGACGCTGCCGGGCATGGCGGCAACGCTCGGCTTCGTTTTCACCGCCGCGTGGAGTGAGTTGCTGTTCTCACTGATGCTGATCAACAAAAACGAAGTCATGACCTTTCCGGTCGGGCTGCTCAGTTTCGTCTCCAAATTCGCCGTTTCGTGGGGCGAAATGATGGCTGCCGCCGTGCTGGCGTTAATTCCAGCCTGTCTGTTCTTCGCTTTCATTCAACGCTACCTGGTTCAGGGACTCACCGCCGGTGCGGTTAAGGGGTAAATAATGGCTGAAATTACGCTGGCGCAAATTGAAAAGCGCTATGGCAACGTTGAGGTTCTGCGCGACATCAATCTGACCATTAAAGATGGTGAGTTCGTGGTGCTGGTCGGCCCGTCCGGCTGCGGTAAATCCACCCTGTTGCGCACCATTGCCGGCCTGGAATTAGCGACGGGCGGCAATATCCATATCGGCAGTCAGCTGATGAACGAGGTGGCGCCGAAAGACCGCGATATCTCGATGGTGTTCCAGAGCTATGCGCTCTATCCGCATCTGACGGTCGCACGCAACATGGGCTTCAGCCTTGAAATTCAGAAACGACCGCGTGCTGAGATTGAGGAGAAAGTCCGGCGAGCGGCGGAGATTCTCAGCCTGACACACCTGCTTGATCGCCGGCCAAAAGAGCTGTCGGGTGGACAACGGCAGCGCGTGGCGATGGGCCGCGCCATTGTGCGTCAGCCGCAGGTATTTCTGTTTGATGAGCCGCTTTCCAACCTCGATGCGCAACTGCGCGGCCAGATGCGCGTGGAGATCAAAAAACTGCATCAGCAAATGCACAACACCATCGTTTATGTTACCCACGATCAGGTTGAGGCCATGACGCTGGCTGACCGCATCGTGGTGCTCAACCACGGCGTCATTCAGCAGGTGGGCACACCGCTGGAGCTGTACGACACACCGGCCAATAAGTTTGTCGCCAGTTTTATCGGGTCCCCGTCGATGAATTTTATCAACGGCGTGATGACCCCCAGCGGCGTGCGTATCAGCGACAGCGCACAGTTGCCCCTGAATACGCACTGGGCGGCACAGGCCGCTGGCCGCGACGTTATTTACGGCATCCGGCCGGAAAACATCAGTCTGGCGCAGCCGGGTGAGCAGCATGCGCTGCCTCTTGAAGTGTCGCTGGTGGAGCCGACCGGCCTGTCCGAACTGATTCACGGTTCGCTGTTTGGCCACCCGCTGATGCTGTTTACCACCCAGCGTTCCGGCGCGCGCGCCGGTGATATTTTGCCGGTCACGCTCGACAGCGAACGTGCGATGCTGTTCGACGCCGCATCACAGCGCCGCCTGTAATTGCACTTTTAAGCGATCAAAACGACCAGCGCACCCCGGCATTGTAGCGCCAGCCTTTGACGCCGTTGCCGGCAATCTCTTTGCGGTAATCCGCCTCGGCATACAGCGCCACGTTGTTGATCAGCGTCGCCGTGCCGCCGAGGCCGACGTCCCACATCTGGCCAAATTTGCCGCTGCTGAAGCTCTGGCTCAGGTCGCTGTCGCTGGTGCCGACCCTGACCTGCGCCGTACCGCCCCAGCCGCGATAGTAGTTAGCGCGCAGATACGGCGTGTACTGGTTCTGACTGCTGTCCTGCCAGCTGCGCGCCACACGCGCGCCGAGCCGGCCAATGGTTTGATCGTAATCGTTATAAGAGACGCGCGCGCCGTCAGCATCGGTAAAACTGTCCATGTTCATACGCAGCCAGCTAACCTGTGCCTGCGGTTCCAGGCGCACATCACCCGCCAGCATCAGCGGATAGCCAGACTCGACTGACGCCGTCCAGCCGTGCCCTTTGGGTTTGGCGACCGCTTTCTGCCGCGCAATGTCGGTTTCGCCACGGTAGTCGCTCCAGCTCAGCGAACCATCCACATACCAGCCACTGCTGCGCAGCCAGGTGCCATAAAGTGACAACGTATCGCTATCAAAGCTGGTGGAGCTGTAACCGTCAGCGGCATGCGGGCGAATGCGCGTGTTGCCGCGCGTATAGGCGACGCCGCCACGTACGCTATCTTCAGCGCCATCGGCGCGCAGCAAATTGCCGCCGAGCTGTACGGCGCTGTAGTTGAGGTCGAAATCATAACCCCAGGCGTCCAGCCCGCGATTGCTTCGATACTGCAAATCCGAACCGAGATAGCGGATAAACATCTCTGCGTTGTCTGCCGGCTGCTGGCGCAGTTCGCCGAGTCGCTTATGCAGATCGTCAGTGACTGCCAGCGAGTAGTACGCCAGCCCGACCGGTGCGGAGATCCAGGACGGCACCTGCGGCGTAACCGCCGGACGCACCGCCTTAACCGCACTGCCCGCCTGCGGCTGGCACAGCGAGCCATCGCTGCAGATGAAATTGTTTGCCAGACGATAGTCCCATACGTTGCCGCCCGCGCTACTGCCCGGTGCAAAGCTGTACAGACCATACTGCCACGGCCCGGCTGCCACATAGCCATTGCTCAGCCTGAAGCTGTCGGCGCTGGCGCTGCCGGTCACCTGCACCAGTGAGACGCCTTCGCTGCCCGCGATGACATTGTCGCGATTGCTGTCCAGCAGCCCGCCGCCCTGCAGCCGGTCATCCACCCAGGTGGTGCCGCTGGCGTTACCGTTAACACGCAGCACGTCGCTGTGGGTGGCTGTCGAATTGAGCTTCAGACGGCCCTGCGCAGAGGCCAGACTACCTTCGATGGTCAGGGTATTTGCCGCCACATTGCCACCGTTGGTCAGGTCGAGCGTGCCGGCATTATTCACCACCAGCGAATCATTGCTGGCCCCCTGCAGCCGCGCGTTGACGCCATCGCCGGCGAACAGCGTGGACCCTGCATCGATATTGATGGTGCTGTGCGCCAGTTTAATGTTGTCGCTCAGCGTCCACTGCGTATCGATGAAGTTCAGCGTGCTCCAGCCCGCGCCGAGGTTGGTGCCTTTGGTGAGATCGTCCTGCCGGAACGAACCGCCGCGCGCATTGAGCTGGGTGAGGTTCAGCGTGCTATCCGCGCCGCCGCTGGTGATATGACGGGTCTGGTTCAGGCTGATAGCCTGCACCGTCGCCTGGTTCGCACTGCCGTCACCCATACTCAGGCCGCCATCCAGCGTGCCGCCCGTAACCAGCAGCGTATCGCTGCCGTTGCCGGTATTCACTTCGCCCGTGACTTTGCCCGCCAGCAGTGCCACCACATCACGGGTCGCGCCGCCCGCCACCACCACCTGATCGGCGTACGGCGCATCCAGCGTGCCCTGGTTGATAAACACCGTCTCGCCGCCGCGCAGATCAATAAGCGGTGCGACGCGGCTTTGTGAACGGATGGTGCCCTGGTTAACCACCTGGCTGGCGCTGCGGGTGACAATCGCCGAACCGCCATCGGCATCGCGGATATCAATCAGGCCCTGAGCGATCACCCGTCCACGGGTGTTGGCACGCACGCCGGTGCCGCTGCCGTTGACTTCAATGCGGTAGTCGCGCCCAATCACTAAATCGTTGCCCGTGGTCGATCCATCTGCGTTTTCAAAACGATAGCCGGTACCGCCTGCGCCGACGTGAATCTGCGCGCTGCCCGCCGGATCGAATGAGGTGGCAGAGCGAATGCCGGTGCCACCATTGGCCTCGAAGCGCACATTACTCAGCGAAATATCACTGATGCCGGCGCGATTGTTCAGCGCAGTGCCGCTGCCGTAAGCGCCGATGATGATGTCGTTGGCTTCAAAGCGCTGCGCACCGCTGTCGAGCAGCAAACCGTCGGCTTTGCCGTAAGCCGCCAGCGTGCTGGCCCCCTGGCCGTCGCCGTAAATTTTCATCGCGCCGCCGGAGCCCACGCGCAGCGCGGCGGTGCCGTCATTCACGCGTAAAGTGCTGTCGAGCGGTACATACTGGCCATAACCGCTGCTGACATCCACGCCGGTGCCGCTGGCGACGCTAACCGAGCCGCGGTTGATAAAGTTACCGCCATCGTGCACCCGGGCCCCGGTACTGTTGCGGCCACGCAAATCCACTACGCCCTGCTGCTGATTAAACAGGCGCGCGTCGCCGCTGACATCAAACGCCGTGGCGTTGCGCCCGGTGCCGGTGATGAGCGAGGCGGCGTAGACCTCGGTGCCATCGCCCGTCGCCTGCGCGCCGAGGGTGTTTTTGCCGTTCAGCGCGATAAGGCTGGTAATAATCCCCTGCGCGCGATCGCTGGCGCGCAGCACGGTGGCACCCTTACCGGTGACCTGATAAACATCGGTGCTGGATACCAGCGCATCCGTCCCGCTGACCACGATGCCGGTGCTGTCCCTGCCGCTCAGCGTGACGTTGCCAAAGCCCTGGTTGTACAGCCACGCGCCGTTGCGGATTTCATACAACGTCGAGTTACGACTGCTGACATCAACCGGGCTGCCGTTGACGATCAGGCGTGAGCCGGGATCAAAAGCCTGATAGCCGATCTGCTGCGCGTCATGGAACACCACACGGCTGTTCGCGCCCAGCGTAATACGACCGCCGGCAAAGGCTTTCGCGCCGACCACGTTATCGCCGTACAGATTAATCGTGCCGTTCTGGTTAATCCGCCCCAGCTGGTGATACGAGACCGCACCGAAGGTGGTGGTTTGCTGGGTGCTCTGACCGCTGTAGAGATTAAGCGTGCCGCTATTGTTAATCTCCGTCAGGGTTTTGCCGTCGCCGGCGCCTGGATAACCATCGGCGAACAGCGCCCGGCCATTACGCAAAATGTTGATATCGCCGCGGTTGTCGACCGTGGCGCCATACTGCGCATAGATACCCGTTACGCCTTCCCCCCGCAGGGAAATCGCGCCGCGATTCACCAGCCGCGCATGATTCATCACCGTAAACGGCTGCTGGTTATTGGCGCGGCCGTCTATCGCCGCCTGATTGATCAGTAAAGTGTTCGGATCGAACTGCATATTAGGGTTAACAACGTTACCCTGCAGCGTATAGCGATTACCGTCAGCGATGGCAACGCGGGCATCAGACCCGTTGAGGTGAATACGCGTTGCGGCATCAATGGTGGCGCGGGCGCCATCAGTGATAGTCAGCCCGCTGGCAAAGCTGGCGATGTTCAGCGTCGCGCCGTGGGTATTAATGTCGGTGCCGGCACCGCTGCCGTACACACCGGTCGCAAACGGGCTGTTCATCGACAAAGTCAGGCCGCGCCCGTCAAAATCCGCTCCCTGCTCGACGCGAAAAATCGTGCCGTTCCACACGGAGGCGCTGTAGCGGCCGTTGGCCGGCAGATTAATGCGCGCATCCGGGCCGATACGGTAGAAACTGATCTGTCCGCTATCCAGCATGCTGTCGCTGCCGTAAGAGGTGGGAATCGCGCGGGCGCTAACGTTGACTGTTGCCTGGCCTTCAGCACGAATCCCGATGCCCGCTTTGCCGCTGAGCCGGATTGGGCCGGTGATATCGGCACTGGCGTGACCGCCCGGTTCGCCAGTTACCCACACCGCCGTATTGTTGGTGCCGCCAAAGCGGTCGGCGTCACCCGCCACGTTGATCGCCCCGCTGGAGAAGGCGTGCGCCTGATTGCCCGCCGTGGCGATCACTTTCAGGCCGGTGCTGTTATAGCCATTCAGATTGAGGGTACCGCGGTTGCCCACCTGGCCGCCGCTGCCGGAATCCATCACCAGCATGGCGATATTTTCGCGCGGTAGCGCCTGCGCCATACCGTTGACGTCGATAACACCGTTATTCAGTGACACCGCGTTGGGCCCGGCCTCGATGCGCATGCCAACGGCGTTCTCGACTTTTGAGCCGATAACAATACGGCCATCATTGATGGCACGCGAGTCGAGCAGGCCGGAAATGGCGCTGATGCCACCGCCGAGGCTGACCGCGACATCCTGCGTGACGTCGCCCTTGTGATTTTGCGGTGTGCGACCGAGATAAATCGTGCCATCGCGCGCGTTGACGAAGCTACCCTCGCCGCTGAAACTCACCGCCGCTGCTGAGGAGCCGTTCGCCACATCGTGAATGCCGATGTTAATATTGCCGTGATTGACCGCACTGCTGCTGCCGAGGAATAAGCCGGCGGTGCCCCACGGCGCATCCCCGATATGCACATTGAGCACGCCGTTATTGCGGAAGTCGCTGTCATAAATCGCTGACACCGCCGTGCCCGCATAGCCGAGAGAGTCTTCTGCCACGCCGCGCCCATTGGCGGCATTAAAAAAGCCACTGTTGATGACGCCATTATTGATACCGCGCGCGCCGCTGACCAGCTCCAGCGCGCCCGCTTCGGATGAGAGCGCGTTACTGGTCGCCAGTTTTCCGGCGATAATCGCCGTTGCACCGTTGCTGGCGCGCATCACGGCGCTGGCGCTGTTGGCCACTTCCAGCGTTTTGCCGCGATTGATTTTCACACTGGCTTTCGCGCCATCGGCACTCAGCACCACCTGATCGCCGAGTGCGGCAGCCACTTCATCATCGTAATTGCCGGTGCTCATGCGGTAGACCACGCGACCGTCGCGCAGGCTGAACGCCTGGTTCAGCGCAGCGTTATAACTTTCCGGGCTCAGGTTGCCGCCGCTAATCTGGTCAATCAGCCAGTCGTTATAGTTCCGCAATTCATTGAGATTACTGACGTAGTACGCGTTGCTGCTGCCATCCTTAAGCGTGACATCAAACAGACCGGCGTAGGTCACCACGCCTCCGGCATCAAATGCCAGCCGATCGCCACCGTACGGCGGCGTGGCGGCGGTAAAGCGGATACGGTTATTGCTGTCCCAGTTAATCTGGCCGTTATTACTGCTGGCAAATAACTGACTCTGTTTGGCCGCCATTGACCAGCGATTGGTGCTGGCGTTAGCGGCTGCGCCTTGCTGACCAATATTGATATTTAACCGGCCATTAGTGACTGTCGCTACGCGCGCATCAATATATTGCTTATCGTTCACATCATAATAATCTGGCACTACCGTAGCGCCATTAATTTCCGCCGGCGCAATCATTTCCGCACTATTATAAACCTGATAGACACGATAACTGCCTGTTTCTTCATCCGGAATACCAATAGCATAATTTTGTGCGCCGAGTTGCAGGCGGGGCTCGCCGATTAAATTGTCATTAATAATACGCCCAACCTTTTGTAGTTCACCCAGCGTGACGCTGCTCATGCCACTTTCTCCAGCGGTAAAGCGCGGTATACCGCTTAGCGTCTGGGTTGAACCATTACATAAGCAATAAGCGCCAACTTTATTGTCGTTGCGTTCGGGAGTGAAGGGTTTTAATACCACCGCCGATACCGGTGTGGCAGACAGCATTAAGCCCTGCGCAGCAAGCAGGCTCAGTAACAAGGGATTTAATTTAAACACACTATTTTCCTCACCAGAGAAAAGACAAATGCCGCACAGCGAATGCGCAGTGCGGGGAAATAGCGAAGCGAAATATATTGTCGTAATAGCTTACGGCTGGAAATTCGTTGAAATGAGTATTACCGCGATCAGGTTAAAACGTCCAGTTTGACTTAAGGAATTGTGATGGCGGCGATAAGCTTTAGGAATTGCGCTAACGGCCTGAGATAATTATCTGGAACTAAAAATGCGGAAAATGGCAAAAATCAGATGGCGGGAAATAATACCCGGCACGCCAGTGGCGACCGGGCATGATGACAATTACAGTCGCGCTTCGACCGGCACCGCCACCTTTTTATCTTTCGGCTTGAGGCCAAACATGAATGAGGCGAAGCGTGAACGTTTGACTATAGCGTAACACACCGCGCTCAGCGCAATGCCGAGGGCAAAATCGATCAGGACATACAGGACTGACAGGTTATCCGGTAACCAGACATCCAGCAGCCATGAGAAAATGATCACCACCGGATAGTGCAGCAAATAGATAATCAGCGCGGAGTCCACAATTGCCGTCAGAATGCGACTCTCTTTCACGTTGATGCGTTCGAAGCTAAATACCAGCCAGTAGGACAGCATCACCGACAGCACGCTGCCCAGCATCACCGGCACATATTTCATCACCCCGGTGATGTGGTTGTGCGCGACAACATAGCAGGCGGCCCACACCGCCAGCACCAGCGCGGCCACCAGCCAGCCATTCATCAGTTTACTGTTGGCGTACCGGGCAATTTTCTCGCGGTTGACGTATAACGCAAAGCCGGCGGTGTAGTAGACGAGGAAGCGTGCGGTCACCGGGATGAGCTCGACAAATTCACCGCGGCCTTTCACCAGGAACTTCAGCACGAAGCAGGCGTTACCCAGAATCACCAGCGTGGCGATCAGCATTGGCAACGACATTTTGCCCAGCTGACGGGCGCTCCACTGATAAAACGCGCCGGGTACCAGCAGCGACATCACCGACAGCGACACGAGGAACCACAGGTGGTGCATCATGGTATAGCTGTTTAGCCAGCCTTCGAGGCTCAGCGGGGTGTTATTCATCTGTCCCGCGATAAAATACATCAGCGGCGGAATAAACAGATAGGCTGATATCAGCGGAATCAGGACGCGCTTACGGCGATTATCCGTAAAGAATTTCTGCCCTTTTCGCAAAATAATCAGCGCGGAGAACATGCCCGAAAGAAAGAAGAACACTTCCATCCTGAAGGTGTGCACCATGCTCAGCAGTGCCGTGAATATTTCCGAGGGATCGCGCTGCGCGACATAATACCAGCCATTCTCTCCCGGCAAACTCCGTGAGGCGTGTAATAACACCCCTTCCAGAATTAGGCCGGCACGCAGCAGATCCAGGCCAATATTACGGCTGGATAAAAAGGATTCTGTTTTCACATTGCACATCCTGAAATGAGTTGTAACGCAATCATAATGATTCAGTCAGAATGCTAACACCGGATTAATCTGTATACATTATGTTTAGAAACGTTTCGGAATTTCGCCATAGTGTAAAGAATGTCACTGTGCAATGGCCATAAAGCTTAAGCCAGAATGTTCTGATGGTAAAACTTATCGTCAGGCAGTGCTTATTCGCAGCTAACTGCCGGAAAAACAGCGGAAACCCACTCTTTTACAACAGGTTGTGGATTAACGGTTCGACTCGCAGTGCGAAAATTCGCTAATCAAACCGCGTTATGTCCTGAAGCAACCATGATGTTTTAAGCCGGTGTCAATGCGGGATTTTCTGGCTGAAGAGTGACTGTTGGATAAGGTTTGATTTTATGTGACTGTATTTAAATAACTTTTATTCGGCGAGCAGCTTTTGTCTCAGAGTTGACCTAATTTTTACCCCGCAACCGTGCTTTCGGATTGTTGACCCGCAATCTCCCCTGTTAAGGTAATTCGCTTACGGTAAACAACCGATTCTCCATGTAACCTTGAGTATCAAAAGGCGGAAATTTGTTATGCAACGAGCGCTATCTGGCATCGTCACTTTGCTGATTACCACAGCCTGTCTGTGCAATACCGCATTCGCCGAAAGCGGCAAGCCCGATAATAACTTTATTATTGAAGCCTATGGCGGTTCCAGTACGCGCGGTGCCATGGCGATAAAGGAAAATGGCAAATTGCGCGCAATTTATATTAAAGACAATGAGATTGCTCTGATTAACCAGTGGCTACAGGAGAAGTATGGCGATGGCATTCGCGTAGTGAATAAAGGCGCGTCCTCATCGCAGGCCATGGACCTGTTAAATGGCAAATATTTCTACAAGAATAATAAAAGCTGGCGCGAAGAGATGAAGAAATCGCCGGCAAAAATCATTTTGCTGAATTTTGCCACCAACGATGCACGCCATTTCCATTTCCGCGATATAGAAAAGGATTACCAGGTTAGCCCGGATAAATATACCCAGGTGATGACACAGCTGATCACTATTGCCCGTGAAGAGGGTAAGCAGGTGATATTACAGGAGCCGCACCCGATTTGTGGCCGCGCGGAGAAATGGCACGTTGCACCTTACGTCACCAAACTGGACGCGCTGGCTAAAGCGGAGTCGGTGCCGCTGGCGCGTCAGTATCAGCGCATCCTGCAGATGAAAGACTGGCAGTCGCTGATGTCACCCGATTGTATTCATCCGTCTGAACAGCTGTACCGCATGAAAGCAGAGGAAACTTTTTCGGTGCTGGTCTCCCACTTTAATACCGAGCTGGCTGCTGCCGGGCATGGCAAAAACCCGGATGGCGAGCAGGTGGCGAAACGCTAAGCCGGTGATTGGCTGACCGGTGAAAACGGCTTAACGATATTGTAGCGTTATGGCTGTCTTGTATGGTCGTCTGTGGCGCAGGCAAGTATTCCCTGGTCGCCATAAATGGCGACCCTACAAGGTAACTGCGCAGTTTTATAATATGTTTTGAGTCACCATAAATGGTGGCCCTGCCGGGTAACGGTAACGGCACGGTTTTGTAGGGTGCGCATTGATGCGCACCGGCATTAACAGGGTATTTTTGAACTGAACGGCATTGCACGCTTTATGGCGGCCCGTCTTACGCTGGCCGCTGCTCCGGGCGTGGTTAACTTACCCGGGCGATTGCTGGCTCAGCTTCTGCGGCTTCGCTGCGCCGTTCCGCGCCAGCGAAGCCGGTCGGCGTCTGGCCGGTGAAGCGGGTGAAAGCGATGCTGAAGGCGCTGGCAGAGCGATAACCCACCCGTTCAGCCACGTCGGCTACTGACAGGCGGCTGCTGCGCAGCAGATTTTTCGCCAGCGCCATGCGCCACGTCAGCAGATACGCCATCGGCGCCATGCCCACTGCATCGCGAAAACGTACGAAAAACGCCGAGCGCGATAGCGCCGCGTGTTTCGCCAGTTGAGGTACCGTCCAGCCATGGGCAGGCATGGCGTGGATGGCGCGAATCGCCCCGGCCAGCCGCTCATCGGCCAGTCCCCGCATCACGCCAGGCGATGCATTCGCCGCGGGCATTGCGCGCAGCGCCTCGATCAGCAGTAATTCCAGCAAACGTTCCAGTACGATCTGCCGTGCCGGACGCTGTGCACGACACTCATCCCTAACCAGCTGCACCAGCGTGGTCAGACGCGATGCGCCACGCACATGAATAAACTGTGGCAGTAACGAGACAATCAATCCCGCGTCGGGTGCGGCAAACTGGCAGTAACCAATCAGCGTCTGTACCTCGGCTGGCTGCTGCCGATCGCCAAGCCACACTTCGCCCGGCGCAAGCATCTCCGGCATCGAATCAGGCGCATCTGCGGCCGGTGGCTGCTCGCTGGTCATGCAAAACTCCCACGCAGCCGGAATCAGGACAAAATCCCCCGGCTCAAGCGCAACCGGAGGATGACCTTTCATTTCCAGCCGGGTGCGCCCCTCCAGCACCACGCAGTAAAACGGCTGGCCGGTCTCACTGCGCTGCACACGCCATAATCCATTGGCACGCGCGCGTTTGGAATAAGCCGCCCCGGGCTGTAACAGTGACACCATTTCGGCGAGCGGATCGATCATAATGGACTCCTGCAAATGAAACCAGGACTGTACGTTGTAGTGAGTCCGGTAGTGGCACTCTATAGTGAGCTCTTACCCAACGCAATGCAGGAGTGAACCATGAAAACCATTTTAATCACCGGCTGCTCTTCTGGTTTTGGTCATGCTACCGCGCTCTGGTTTCTGGAGCGCGGCTGGAAAGTCATCGCCACCATGCGCACCCCGCGCGCCGAACTGTTTCCCGAATCCGCCCATCTGCGCCTGCTGCCACTGGATGTCACCGATGCCGCCAGCATCAGGCAAACGCTGGCTGAAGCAGGAAAGATTGATGTGCTGGTCAACAATGCCGGCATCGGATTATTAACCTCGCTGGAAGGCGCGCCGATGTCCTCGGTGCGGGAAGTGTTCGAAACCAACACGCTGGGCACCATCGCCATGACGCAGGCGGTCATCCCGCAGTTCCGTGCGAAAAACAGTGGCATGGTGATCAATGTGACCTCGACGGTGACGCTGAAATCCCTGCCGCTGCTGGCGGTTTATACCGGCAGCAAAGCGGCCGTCAACGCCTTTACCGAGTCGCTGGCGCTGGAACTGCAACCCTTTAATGTTCAGGTGAGACTGGTATTGCCCGGGCTGGCACCCACCACCGACTTTGGCAAAAACGCCCGGCCGCGCATGGAAAACACCTTGCTTGAGCCTTACCAGCCGATGTTTGATGGCATCATCGCCGGCATGCAACAGCCTCAGCCAACCACTAAAGCACAGGACGTTGCCGCTGCCGTGTGGCGTGCCGCGACCGATCCCGCCGCACCGATGCGCATCCCGGCCGGAGAAGATGCCGAAGCTTCGATGAAGCAATACGGTTAGCGATCTTTACGCTGGGTCAGCGCCTGCAGTGCCGCCAGACCGTCGCGCGCCAGCCAGCTTTGCAGCGGCGCAAACAACGGTTCAGGCAGCGCCTCAGGCGCGAACCAGTGCCAGCCTGCGCACTTATCCGGTTCCCGCAGTTGCGGCTCACCGCTGGCGTCCGGCGCTACCATCAGCAGCGTAATATAGTGCCGGTTGACCGCCGGAAACACATCGCTGACGAAGGCGCCGTTGTGTACGCTGTGCAGTTGTAAACCGGTCTCCTCCAGCACTTCCCGCCGTGCACAGGCTTCCGGTGATTCACCAAACTCCAGATGGCCGCCCGGCGCCGACCAGTCACCGGCACCGTGGCTGCCTTTACGCTGGCCGAGCAACAGCTTGCCATCGCGGAAAATTAATACGCCAACACCGACCTGCGGGGACATCATTGCTCCTGATTTATCGATCCTCTCACTCTGCACGGTTTATAAAACAGCGTATTCCATCTGACAATGGTTTCCTGCCGTTATCGCTGGGGTTTGAGTCGCAGCGCCATCAGCATCAGTAGCAGCACGCCCGCCGCCATGATTTGCCACGCGCTGTCGAGCGATGCCGCGCGGTCGCGCACGATGCCGGCCATCAGCGGCATCAGTGCGGCCAGCATATAGCCGCCGCCCTGCACGAAAGACAGCAGCGCAGTGGCTTCTTCCGGCGTACGGGCATGGTCAAGCGTGACAATCAGCGATAGCGGAAACAGCGCACCGATCCCCAATCCCAGCAGCAGCGTCGGCAACCAGGCGTGTTCGCCGCCCAGCCACAGCAGTGCGATCAGCCCCAGCAGGATGGAAGCCAGCACCAGCAGTAGCGGCCAGCGGCGATCGCGGCAGCGATGAATCAGTGCGGAGAGCATAAATCCGGCGGCGACTTCGGTCAGGGTTAATGCGCCCAGCACGTAGCCACTCTGCGCCGGCAGCCAGCCGTGTTGCATGTAAAATGGCGGTAGCCACGTCAGCACCAGCGTGTAAGCACCGGTGCCGATGCCAAAAAACAGCATCAACAGCCAGGCACGCGGCGTGCGGTGTACGCCGCCAGCCGGTGGCGTGTTTACTCTTGTGGTCACAGGTTGCAGGCGCAGCCACAGTATCAATGCGATCAGCGCCGGTAGCGACGGCAGCATCAGGGCAATCGTCAGTCCGGCATGGCTGGCGAGCGGTGCGGCGCTGGCTGCGGCCACTGCGGCTCCGGCCATAATACCGGTGGTGAACAGTGCCATTAGCGTACCGGCACGCGAGGCGAAGTGACGTTTAATGAGCGCGGGCATCAGCACCTGGATCAGCCCGATGCCGCAGCCGGCCAGCAGCGCGCTGGCGGTTAGCATGGCGGCGCTGTGATCGACGCCACGCGCGCCACCCGCGAACACCAGTACTATCAGGCCAGCGGTAATGCCGCGCGCTTCACCCAGCCTGCGCAGCAGCAGCGGTCCGGCCAGCGCCGCCAGCCCCATCATAATGACCGGCAGCGTCGTCAGCAGGCTCAGCTGCGTGGCGCTGAGACCTGCATCGTGCTGCAGTTGCAGGAACAGCGGTCCGATGGCCGCCATCACCGGACGCAAATTCAGCGCCACCACAAAAACCAGTAAAGCAAACATGCCAATAGCAGGTAAGGTACGATTCATATTCTATCTCCATACACCAAATTATCTTAACGTTAAGATAGTTTGCGGAAGAACGATAGCGGGTGCGCACAAAGCGACACATTGCCCGCCGTGAACTGATGAGAGTTAACATGACTGACCACGTAGATTTTGTCGTTGCGCAATGGGCCAGCGCCATGCCGGAGCTGGACGCTTCTTCCATGGCGATTTTTGGCCGCATGCTGCGCCTGATGAAGCTTCTGGCGAAAAAGCGCGCTGAGGCGCTGGCGTCCTTTGGTTTTCGCGACGGCGAATTTGATGTGCTGGCGACGCTGCGGCGTGCCGGCGCACCTTACCGCCTGTCGCCCACGCAGCTCTACAAATCGCTGCTGGTCACCTCCGGTGCCATGACCAACCGGCTTAACCGGCTGGAAGAAGAGGGCTTGATTGCGCGTGTTGCCGATGCCGATGATAAGCGCAGCACGCTGGTGATGCTGACGCCGGCCGGGCTGGCGAAGATTGATCAGGCGCTGCAGGTGCATACGCAAACGCAGAACGCGCTGCTGGCCACGCTGGACGATCGGCAGCAGCAGCAGCTTGCCGCCCTGCTGCGTCAGCTGTTGCAGGCAGCCGAACAGTAAGCCGAACGGGATGTGGCAAAAAATGAATTAATTCAGCGCGTTTTTCGCTATGTTAAGCATCCCACACCGCTTATTTTCGGACTGGCTATGCGTAACAAATATGCCCCTGCGCAAATCTTTATTCACTGGCTGACGCTGGTACTGGTGGCCACCGCTTACTGCACCATGGAGTTTCGCGGCTTATTCACGCGCGGATCCTGGCAAGGCTACACGATGATCGTCGGACATTTCAGCGCCGGCAGTTGTGTGCTGTTGCTGATGCTGTCACGCATTGTGCTGCGTTTTCGCCATCGCAGCCCGAAAATTGAACCCCAGCCGCCACACTGGCAAACCGGACTGGCGCATCTGATGCATCTGGCGATCTATCTGTTCTTTATCGTGCTGCCGATTCTCGGCATTCTTTCGCGCTTCTACATGGGCCGTAACTGGTGGATTTTTGCGATTCCGATGCCAGTCAGCGCCAGCCCGGATCCCGACTTTGCCGATATGCTGAGCGACTGGCACGAAACCCTCGCGCCATACGGCTACTGGCTGATTGGTCTGCACGCGGCGGCCGCGCTGGTGCATCATTATCTGATTAAAGACAATACGTTGCTGCGCATGATGCCGTCACGGCGAAACGGATGAAAGGAATAAGGCGGTCACCTGATGTGGCGACCGTCCTGATTTACGCAGCGTGCCGGCGATTGGTCACCGACCTCAGCTGAGGTGAAAACGTCCCACGGTATGCGCCAGCTGCTGCCGCCTGATCCTCCAGCGAGGTGGCGGCAGCTGACATCTGCTGGACCAGCGAGGCGTTCTGTTGGGTTGTGCCATCCATCTCGTTCACCGCGATGGTCACCTGGCCGATACCCCGCGCCTGCTCATCCGATGCACTAACGATCTCGCCGATAATGGTGCGACTGTACCGAGTTCACCGCCTGCGTCATCTCCTGCATGGTTTTCCCGGCGTCCTGGACCAGTTGAACGCCGGTTCCCACCCGCTTGCCGGACTCTTCAATCAGCGCGGCGATATCCTTCACCGCGTTGGCGCTGCGCTGCGCCAGGTTGCGCACTTCCGACGCCACCACCGCAAAACCGCGCCCCTGCTCCCCCGCCCGCGCCGCTTCTACCGCTGCGTTCAGCGCCAGAATATTGGTCTGGAAGGCAATGCTGTTGATGATGGCGGTGATATCGCCGATCTTGCGCGCGCTGTCATCAATCTGCGCCATGGTAGGCACCACCTGGCTCACCAGCGTCTCGCCGCGGCTGGCGATCTGGGTGGCATTAGCGGTCAGCATCGTCGCCTGGTGTGCGTTTGCCGCGTTGTGTTTCACCGTCGCGCTAAACTGTTCCATGCTGGCGGCCGTTTGTTCCAGCGCGGCCGCCTGCTCCTCGGTGCGCGACGCGAGGTTGATATTACCGCTGACAATCTCCCCCGCGCCCTGGCGCACCGAAGCGCTGGCCTCCTTAATCTGGCCGACAATCTCGCGCAACTGGGCCTGCATGGTGTGCAAGGCGAAGAACAGGCTACTGCTATCGCCCTCTTTAACCGGGATAGCGTTATCCAGCTTGCCATCCGCCACGGCGAGTGCAATGGTCGCGCCGTCAAGCGGCTCGCCGCCAATCGGCTTCAGCACTTTGCGGCTGAAGAGCAGCCCCAGCAGCGCACTGACCACCAGGATGCTGATCACACCAAGAATAATGGCGCTGAGCAGCTGGCGGTGCGCCGCCGCCATCACCTTGCTCACCGGGGCGACCACGCCGAGATACCAGTTCTGATCGCTGCTGTTGCCGATGACCACCGGCCGCCAGGCCACCAGCGCATCCTCGCCCAGAATAGCGTCATGCTGTTCGGTGACCGTGCTGCTGAAATTATGTGTGTCGCCCTTCCAGGCTTTGCTGGTCAGGTTTTTATCCGGGTAAGAAATCACTTTTCCCGCAGTCGAGAGCAGCATGGCGTAGCCGCCGCCCTCCCACGGTTTGATCTGATTCACTTTTTCCTGCAACGACGCCAGCGAGATATCGGATGTCACCACGCCCCACAATTTGCCCTGGCTGACAATCGGCGCCGCCACCGAGGTCAGCAGCGTTGGCACACCGTTATAGGCATAGCTGTAGGGTTCAATCAGCGTATCTTTCTGGCTTTTCTGCGGCAGCAGATAGTAGTCGCCCTGGCCCGGCGTAAAGATTAGAGGGCAGCGGATGCAGTTTGTAGCAAAATTGCCGCCCTGATCGCGATCGACAAAAAAGGCGTAACGCCCTTTTGGTGCCTGATCGGGCTTGTCGGTGAATTCCGCATCGCGCCCGTCATAGGCATTTTCTTCAAAAATGACCGAAATAGAGAGGTAATCCGGGTTATCGCGCAAGGTGGATTCCATGATCTTGTCCACCACTTTACGATCGGTGACGCCGCCCTGCGGCAGGGCAATCAGACTATGTCCGAGGTTATGCGCCACATCGCGGGCGTAACTGAGTTGCTGCTGGATTTTCAGCGCCTGACTTTGCGCGATCTGCTGGAAGTAACGTTCGGCCAGCGATTTTTGCGCATTACTGGATTGCCAGCTGAGCACCCCAATCGTTACCACAAAGCCGAGGGTGATGGTGAAGGCACCCGTCAGCAGCATTTGCGCGCGGGTGCTCATTTTTTTCTTATTAGATACGGTTGTGGCCATGTCGGCGCTCCTGGTGTTGACACTTTATTACTGAAAAAGAATCACGCCCTGTGCACCTGCATCCCTGTAATCACTCTATCGGCGCACAATCCGGGAACTTGATGGCCTGGCAGGTCCGATCAGAAAACCATCAACTGTTGTTGTGGCGTTGACTCGCCATTAAAAACGCTAAGACGATGCAGTAAAAAAGAGGGAATTTGATCTGGCGCAAGATCGCCACTTCGTTGTGCTGTCAGGTTATTGCGTACGGGCGCAACGCGCCGCATAAAAAGAGGAATGCAACATGGCAGGTAAATTGAGTCTGGCAGGGTTAATGGTGGTCTGGCTGGTGTATGTGGCGTGGATGGTCAGTTACTACTCAGGCACCTTCTCTCTTTTCACGCACTGATCCTTTGCACTGATCCTTAGCACGGTTCCCAGGCCAGCACAGAGGCTGGCCCGGATTCAGCAGCAGTACAAAGCGAACGCGCTGTTCCTCAGGCGGCTTTGACCGCTCGCACCTTCTTCTCTTTTTCCGGCGCAGCCGTATCGCTGTCGTCAGCAGCGGTTTCGCCGCTGTCTTTCACCGCGTCCGGCAGTTTGCTGGTGCGCAGAATGTGTTGCACCGCGTCTTTCTGTTCGGCCAGCAGCATACCCAGTGCTTCGGCCTGGGCCTCATCCATCGCTGGCTGATGTTGCTGCAGCCAGTCGGTGAACGCGTCGGCCATATCGAGCATTTTGTCCCATGCATCTGCGTCTTTTTTATTGGCAAACGTCATCTTCTCTTCACCCTTTCTGACCACAACATATTTGGTTTCGACTGCCATGATGCACCTCATTTACTGTGTTTATATACAGTATATTTCATTCAGCTTTTTTAGCCAACGATTTTCTGCTTGCCGTTTAAGCCAGCAGCTCTTCGAGGAAGGTTGCCAGCGCTTTGCGCGGATCGTCCTCTTCAGACACGATCATTTCAATGCCCCACTGCCCCAGTACCTCTTTCGCCACCGGATTATTACGGTTGGTGAACAGGTAGGATTTAGGCCGTGCGGTCGCCAGCCCGGTGCGGCCCCACATCTTGGTCAGGCGATAAAACAGCAGGCGGATATTGAAATCGCTGATGCTGTAGCCGACAAACAGCACGGAGTTACCCATAACATCATGGGTCAGTTTGATATCCAGCGGCGAGTCAAAATAGAGCCGCTCGAAGTAGCTGCTCTCATCCAGCACGATGGAGGTATCATCGTCAAAATCGCCATGAAGTTTAATAATATGGCGCTTATCTTCAGTCAGCGACACCAGATCGGCGGCGTTAGCGACCTTACTGTACGGCACGTTGTGCGCTTCATGCGCCATCTCCAGCCAGCGGTCGTAATTGGTGGTATAGATGCGTGAGAAATTGCCCTGGGTGATCATGGTGTGAATTTCAGAGCTGCGCACGTCGATGTCCGGACGGTGCCACTCGCGATCCATCCAGCTGCGCAGCGGGCCAAGCGAGCCTTTGCGCTGTTTGTAATACTCCGCCAGCGACAAATGGGTGCCGTAGGTATTGAAGATCTTCGGATCGTAGCCCAGCTCATTAGCCAGATGCGCAATCAGCTCGTGCCACTCCGGCAGTCCGAGATTGCGTGAGATGCCCGCACCGGCGAACAGAATCAGTTTGCCGGCATCGTAAGCGCGTTTGAGTTCCGGTTTCATGCCAGCCCCCGCGAAGTTTTCAGAAAGGTGGCAAAGCGATCCAGCGCCAGGCGGCGCATCGAGATTTCGTTTTTCAGTTCGCCCATTTCAGCGAACGTCTGGGTGTGCCCTTCCGGGATAAAGACGCAGTCCCACTGAAATTCGCGTGGCCCCGCCGGCTCCCGGGCAATGGTGCCGCGCAGCTGGCCTTCAAACTGGTACATTTTGCGCCCGTCACAGTAGCCGAGGACGGTTTTGGCGGTCACGCCCGGGCTGTCCAGGCCGTTCACCAGTTTGGTAAAGCGTTCCGCGTTCAGCCGGCTCCAGAAGATGCGCGTCAGACCGGCGGGCAGGCCATTGAGCCCATCCAGATACAGACCGGTATGCTCGACAAACAGCGGGCGGCCAATGATTGAAAAGGCTTTAGTCAGTTTGTCACGAACCAGCTCCACCTCATTTTCGGTCTGAATCTCTTCAATACGGCGCGCAATGGGCACCACTTCGACACCCACCGGCTCAAGGATGGTACGCACCTCGGCCAGCTTGAGTTCATTAGCAGATAAGAAACGAATTTTCATTGCAATCAGTATGTTGAAAGTGGGTTAGTCCAACCTGGTGACGCATATCCGGCTGCGGTTCCGGCTGTTATTGTCCGGCACGCTGTCGCCGCGCCGCGTGGTCATTCTACTCTGCGGCGACGTCACTGGCGAGGAACAATCGGGTCGCGCTGCGCGCGCCTTCGCCGGTATAGCGCATCGCTTATCGCTGGCGGCGTTAAATATTGCGCCTGAATGCGTTAATAGCGCTATTTGACGCCGCTTATGTCAAATATAAAAATCCGCGCATAACGCGCAAATAATCTGAAAACAATTATGACAGTCGTCTCGCTTAAATATATTATGTGGCGTTTACACCTTCACGCGTCATGACAATAAAACCCGGAACCGTTTATGAACCCATTGTTGAGTTCAGCCTGGTCGCGCATCCGTAATCTGCCCTTCATTCTGCAGGGTGATAGCCCGGAAAAAAAGCTCCGCCTGACGCTGCTGATTGCCGGCGTCGCCAGTATCGTGGCCGGTATCTTTATGGCAACACTGAATTTCAGTCGCGGTCATCATGATATTGGCTGTCTGTATATCGCCAGTATAGCGCTGGGGGGCTACATCATCATCGGCGCCTTTAGCGACCGGCTGGAGCGGCATCTGGCGATCATTACCCATGCGTTATTATTCACCATCATCGTGCTGCTGCTGGTGGATAATCATCACACTGCCGGCAAGCGTTCAGAATATAACTATCTGGTGGCCTTGATCATCGGTTCGGCACTGGTGTTGCGCCAGCAATCCTTTTATCTGAGTAAAATATTTCCGCTGCTGTGCCTGCTGTGTTATCTGTTTTTTGTCTCCACCGGTCTGATCTGGGAAAATAATCGTTTCCATCTGAATATTCCGCAGGAAGCCGTTTTTACCGTTTTCAATTGTGCAGTGCCGGTGACGGCATTGCTGTCGACCGTGTTCACCTATGGCGGCAATTATTCCGCCACCGATCTTATCAAGCGCGAGCTCGCGTCCGCCATTGAGCGCCAGCAGCTGGAGCTCTATTACCAGCCGCAGGTCGATGGCGACAAAAATCTCATCGGTTTTGAAGCGCTGCTGCGCTGGAAGCACCCGGAGAAAGGCTTTATCTCGCCGGAAGTGTTTATTCCGGTAGCCGAAAAAAGCGGGCTGATTATCGATATCGGCAAGTGGGTGCTGGAGCGCATGCTGCAGCAAATCGTTGAGTGGGATCGCGTGCTGCGGCTGCCCCCGCTGGTGTTTTCCATCAATATCAGCCCGCTGCAGTTGATGCACCGCGACTTCACCCATGACACGCTGCTGACGCTGTCGCATTACAAAATCCGTCCCGAGCGGCTGAAGTTTGAAATTACCGAGACCACTTTTATTTACGATCAGCAGCGCATTGGGGATGTCATTAACCACTTCAGCCAGTTAGGGATCAAATGGGCGATCGACGATTTCGGCGTCGGCTACTCTTCGCTTAAGTCGCTGAGTGATTTCGCTATTGATGATATTAAGATTGATAAATCCCTGATCATGCACATTTTTGAAAACGAATCGGCGGCAATTGTGGTGCAAAAGACCATTGAGCTGTCGCGCGCGATGGGGCTGAACGTGCTGGCGGAAGGCATTGAGAGCGAGGAGTATTTCGAGCACCTGCGCAATAAGGGCTGCCATTTATTCCAGGGCTACCATTTTGCCCGCCCGCTGCCCGCCGCCGAAGCTTTGCAGTGGATAAAAAAAGCAGGATAAACCGGGCGAGCCTTCATTTTTTAAGCCAGTGCGCATCAATGCGCACCCTACGAAAGCCCGTGCGAGCTGCAGGGTCGCCATTTATGGTGACCACACCGCACGCCTGACCACCCCGCCCTAATTCTCCTGATAAACAATCCCGGGCGGATTAACCTGCGAAATCTCTACTGCTTCGCCCTCTTCACCCCATCTTGCCAGCACCTGGTGGTACTGGCCGCCAGCGATAGCGCCGTTGATCGCCTGCTGCAGCGCCACGTCCAGGCCATTGCCCTTCTTCGTGGTGACCGCCACCCAGGCGCGAAACGGTCCGTGCCCGACAATTTTGGTTTGCCCGCGCGAAGCCACTTTCCACGCCGCCATGGCCTGCGGGCCGAATGACGCATCGGCCCGGCCAGAGAGCAGCGCCAGCGTGGCGGAGGCATCATCGTTGAGATAAATCGGTTGCACCGGGGCCAGGCCCTGCGCCCGATTCTTCTCATCCCAGCTCAGTAAGATTCGCTCCTGATTGGTGCCGGAGCCCACAATAATCCGTTTGCCGGCCACGTCTTCCCGGCGACGAATTGCGCTGATTTTACTGTCCGCTTTCACCGAAAAGGCCAGGGTATCCGCGCGATAGGTGGCGAAATCAAACTTCTGTTTGCGCTGCTCGGTCACCGCAATGTTCACCAGCGCCACGTCGTAGCGCCCGGAGGTGATCCCCAGCGGCCAGTCCTCCCACGCCGTCGGCACCAGCTTCAGTTTTAGACCCAGGCTGCCCGCCAGCAGGCGGGCGATATCCGGGTCGCTGCCGATGCGCGTGCGATTATCGCTGGCCAGCAGCGCCAGCGGCGGCGAATTCAGCATCGAGATGGCGACCGTCAGCGTACCCGGCTCAACGAATTTGAAATCCGGCGGGGATCTTCGCGATCGCCTGCGGATCGGCCGCCATGGGGAGCGGCTTTTCGTTGGCTGGCAAATCCATGCTGTTGCGCGCCTGTCGCGGGTGCCGCCAGCACCGCACCCGGCCAGCAGCCACTATTATCACTTGCTCTCCTTACAACACTTTGGAGAGGAAACGTTTGGTGCGCTCATGACGCGGCTGGTTCAGCACCTCGTCGCTGCTGCCCTGCTCAACGATTTTCCCGTCGACCATAAACACCACCTGATCCGCCACTTCACGGGCAAAGCCGATCTCGTGGGTGACCACCACCAGCGTGGTGCCGGAACGGGCCAGTTTTTTAATCACATCCAGCACTTCGCCCACCAGTTCCGGGTCGAGCGCCGAGGTGGGTTCATCAAACAGCATCACGCGCGGACGCAGCGCCAGCGCGCGGGCAATGGCAATGCGCTGCTGCTGACCGCCGGAGAGATGGCGCGACCAGGCATCGGCTTTATCCCGCAGCCCCACCACATCCAGCAGGCTGACCGGCCCGTTCCACCGCCTCTTTTTTGCGCAGCTTTTTATGGGCGATGGGCGCTTCAATCAGGTTTTCCAGCACCGTCAGATGCGGGAAGAGATTGAAGTTCTGGAACACATAGCCGACGTTGACGCGCTGCCTGAGGATCTCCTTCTCCTTCAGCTCGTAGAGCTTGTCGCCCCGACGACGGTAGCCGATGTAATCCCCGTCGATCTGAATAAACCCTTCGTCGACGCGCTCCAGGTGGTTGATGGTGCGCAGCAGCGTCGATTTGCCCGACCCGGACGGCCCGAGGATCACCGTGACGGACCCCGGAGGGATCTCAAGCGACACGTTGTCGAGCGCTTTATGGCGGCCAAAAAACTTGCTGACGCCGGTAATCTGATGGCGCCGGTGGTATGCAGATAGCGGTAATCAATGGCTTCGGACATGGGACAGCTCCTCGTTGACGGCAGGGTTCACGCTGCGGTTGCGCCACTGGCGCCAGCGCGAAGGTTGCGGTTCACGGCGTGAGCGGCGTTCGCTGCGTGCCAGCCCGCGCTCGACACCGTACTGAATTGCAGCGGACAGGACGGTGGTGATGACCAGGTACCAGGCGGCCCCGACCATCAGCAGCGGGATCACCTCCTGCGTGCGGTTGTAGATCATCTGGATGGTGTAGAACAGCTCCGGCATCGCCAGGACGTACACCATCGCCGTGCCCTTGGCGAGGCTGATGATTTCATTGAACCCGGACGGCAGAATCGTGCGCAGCGCCTGCGGCAGAATGATGCGCACCGTGCGGCGCCAGGCCGGTAACCCCAGCGCGGCGGCGGCTTCATACTGCCCGTGATCGACGCCGAGGAATCCCCCGCGAATGATCTCGGCGGTATAGGCGCTCTGCACCAGCGTCAGCCCCACCACGGCGGTGGAGAACTGCCCCAGCACGTTAATGGTCTCAAAGCTGCCCCAGGTGATGCCGGTGAACGGCACGCCGAGAGAGAGCGTGTCGTAGAGATAGGAAAAGTTGTACAGGATGATCAGCACCACAATCAGCGGCAGCGAGCGAAACAGCCAGATATAGCCCCACGCCAGGCTGCTCAGCAGCCAGGATGAGGAGAGTCTCGCCAGCGCCAGCATGCCGCCGAATCACCACGCTCAGCGCGGTGCCGATCAGCGTCAGCAGCAGGGTCTGCCCTACGCCTTCGAGGATCACCGGGTCGAAGAACCAGCGGGCGAACACCGCCCACTCCCAGCGCGGGTTAAAGGCCACGGACTGGATCACGACCGCCAGGACAAACAGCGCCACCACGGCACCGACGGCCCGCAGCGGATAACGCGCCGGGACCACCTTAATGGTTTCAACGTTGCTTACTCATGGTGGCTCTCCTTAGCTGGCCTGCGCCACGTTGTGCACATCAATCACTTTGAGAAAACGCAGCCGACCGTCAAACGGCGGCTGGCTGTACTCTTCCGGATCGCGGTGCAGATCGAACTGCGGCTGATAGCCCTGGCTGAGATAAAGCCTGCACCGCTTCCGGCTGGCGAAAACCGGTTGTCAGGTAGATCTGGCTGTAGCCTGCCAGCACCGCCCTGCGCTCCAGCTCCTGCACCACGCGCCCGGCAAGCCCCTGCTGACGCAGGGTTTTGTCCGTCCAGATGCGTTTGATTTCCGCGGTGCGTTCGTCGAACGGTTTGTACGCGCCGGTGGCGATAATCTTCCCGTCGCGCTCCAGGACGATAAACAGCCCCTGCGGCGCCAGATACCACTCGGTGAGCTCCACTTCCGCGTCTTTAGAGAAGTAGTCCCCGTAGCGGGCGGCATATTCACCGAACAGCCCCTCGATAATGGGCTGAAGCTCGGCATCTTCCGGCGACACGTCACGAAATCGTTCGCTCATAGCGCCTCCTTAATCGCCCAGACCGGCCGGGTTGACCTCCGACTGAGGGAGGCGCTCCACGCCTTCCCCCAGCGGTTCAGCACTTTGTCGTAATCGCCGTTTTTGATCACGCCGTTCAGCGCGGTTTGCACCGGCTCCACCAGCCCGCTGCCTTTCTTCAGCGTCACCGCGATGTGCGCCGCCTTCGGCCAGCCGCCGTCGACGCTACCCACCAGCCTGGTTTTCCCGGTCAGCGCCGCTTTCCATGCGCCAATCACGTTCGGGCCAAAGTAGGCATCCGCGCGCCCGGACTGCAGCGCCAGCGTTTGCGCCGCGTCATCTTTGGTGTAGATCGGGGTAAAGGGCTTCAGTCCCTTCTTCAGGTTTTCGGCATTCCATGCCAGCAGGATGGCCTCCTGGTTGGTGCCGGAGCCGACGATAATCCGCAGCCCGGCGATGTCCTCCGCCTTCTCAGCGATGTGATCGGGCTGGTCGATTTCACGTAGAAACCGAGGGAGTCCTTACGGTAGGTGGCAAAATCAAACTTCTCTTTGCGCGCTTTGGTGACGGTAATGTTGCTGATGGCCGCATCGTATTTCCCCGACGCCACGCCCAGCGGCCAGTCTTCCCACGAGGTGGGCACCACGTTCAGCTCCAGCCCGAGGCTGTCGGCCACCAGACGGGCGACGTCAACCTCGCTGCCCAGCAGCGTTTTGTTGTCGTCGGAGAATACCGTCAGCGGCGGCTGATTGAGTCCCGCCACCGCCACGGTAAATTTCCCCGGCACGGCAAAGCGATAATCTTTCGGCAGTTGCGCCACCGCCTCGCCGTTTTTGGCGGTGTTGATCGGCGTTTTGTTGGCCTCAATGCTCACGCCGGTGCCGTTAATATTCACATTCTCTGCCCAGACGGCAGGGGTAAAGGCCAGCGCGAGCGCCAGAATAAGCGATGTTTTCTGCATAGCGGTGTTCTCTTTTATTGTTGTGTGAACTGGTTTTTCGGTTGGTCTAAGACCAAAGCTTTCGCGCAGCGTGGTGCCCGGGTAGTCGGGACGCGAAACAGGCCGCGGGCCTGCAGAACCGGCACCACCTGGTCAACAAAGCGCGGGAAGGTGTCCGGCGTGCCGCCCTGAATGATGAAGCCGTCTGCGGCATAGCCTTCAAACCAGGCCTGCAGACCGTCCGCCACCTCCTCCGGCGTGCCGGAAAAGCGCGGGCGCGGCGAAGCGGCTTCCAGCGCCACCTGACGCAGGGTTAGGCTGCGTTCGCGGGCATTGCGCTTGATTTCATCGGTGGTGCTGCGGAAGCTGTTTTTGCCTAAATCGCCGATATCCGGGAACGGCTCGTCGAGCGGATACTGGCTGAAATCGTGATGTTCGAAAAAAACGGCCGAGGTAGTTGAGGGCATCGTTAATCGATACCAGCGCCGCGGTGGTCTGGTACTGGTTTTCCACGTCATCGGCATCTTTCCCCACAATCACGCTGACGCCCTGGAAAATATGCAGATCTGACGCGCGGCGGCCGTTCGTTTCCAGCTGCTGCTTCACGTCGCGGTAAAACGCTTTCGCCTCTTCGAGCGTTTCGTGATGGGTGAAAATGGCGTCGGCATGTTTCGCCGCCAGCTTTTTACCGTCGTCCGACGCGCCCGCCTGAAAGACAATCGGTCGCCCCTGCGGCGTGCGACCAATATTCAGCGGCCCGGCGACCTGGAAGAAATCACCGTGGTGATCCAGGGTATGCAGTTTGGCGGGCGCAACAAGAACTGACCGCTCTCTTTGTTGCGCACAAAGGCGTCCCCTTCCCAGGAATCCCACAGCCCTTTCACCACGTCGAGATACTCATCGGCAATGCGGTAGCGCAGCGCATGCTCGGGGTGTTTTTCACGCGAAAAGTTCTTTGCCGACCCTTCCAGCGGCGAAGTCACCACGTTCCAGCCCGCGCGGCCGTTGCTCAGGTGATCGAGGCTGGCGAACTGGCGCGCCACGGTGAAGGGCTCGCTGTAGGAGGTGGATAACGTTCCCACCAGCCCCAGGCGCGAAGTGATGCTTGCCAGCGCGGAGAGTACCGTTAACGGTTCAAAGCGGTTTAAAAAGTGCGGGATCGATTTCTCATTAATATAGAGGCCGTCGGCGACAAACAAAAAATCGAGTTTGCCCTCCTCGGCTTTTACGGCCGATACGGCGGGCGAAATCAAAATTAATACTGGCATCGGCCAGCGCCGCCGGATGACGCCAGGCGGACATATTTCCGGATGCACCATGCAAAATGGTGCCCAGCCGCAGTTGTCGGGTTGCAGACATAATCGTCTCTCTTTGCTCATGGCGCAGCCTGCCGGCGATAGCCTTATCGCCGTACAGCGCTGCCAGAAATGGAAGGAAATCAGTTAAGGATGGCGTCGCGACATCGCGCGTTTAGCTGCTGCAATGCCTGTTGCGCCAGCTGACTAAAGTAGTGTGCCGCCGGGGCGATCAGCGCTTCATCGGGGTTGAAGCCACCGTGATGCAGGCC
Source organism: Enterobacterales bacterium (assembly GCA_039593635.1). Taxonomy (GTDB): domain Bacteria; phylum Pseudomonadota; class Gammaproteobacteria; order Enterobacterales; family Enterobacteriaceae; genus Enterobacter. Next base: position 187,408 of record JBCNOW010000001.1, on the reverse strand, counting down.
AAATTCACTGGCGCTGCCAATGCTGACAAACGCGCCAGGGAGCTGCTGCAGGTAATAAGCGAAATCTTCGCCGCCAAGGTGCAGCTCAGCCTGTTGCACCTGATAACCCACCTGCTGCGCAACCTGACTGGCAAACTGTGCCCAGTGGGCGTCGTTCTCCAGCACCGGCGGCCCCGGATGCCAGCTAAAGGTGGCCGTGGCACCGCTGGCGGCGGCGATATTGACCACCACCTCGCGTGCACGCTGCTCCAGCTGCGCGCGCACCTGTTTATCGTGCGTGCGCACCGTGCCGCCAAATTCCGCTTCAGCCGTCTGCTGACCGTCGTGCCTGTGTGCATCAATCCGCGTGACGCTCAGCACCAGACTGTCCAGCGTATTAAAGCTGCGGCTGGTGAGGGATTGCAGCGCCTGAATAATCTGGCTGGCGACCAGGATGCTGTTCACGTCCGCGCGGGTGCTGTGCACGCGCACCACAAATTTATCGGCGTTGGCATAAAACGCACCGCTGCGCGTGGCAAAGGTGCCCGTGGGCAAACCCGGTTCGTTGTGCATGCCAAAAATCGCCTGTACCTGATCCAGCACACCCGCGTCGATGAACTGGCGCGCACCCTGGGCAATCTCTTCCGCCGGCTGGAACAGGATGCGCACCCGCCCCGGTAGCTGATCTTCCCGTGCTTTCAGCTGCAGCGTGGCACCCAGTATCACTGCACTGTGCACATCGTGACCGCAGGCGTGCATGACGCCGGCTTGCCGTGAACGAAAAGGCAGCCCGGTGGCTTCATGGATCGGTAATGCATCGATATCGGCACGCAGGGCGATCAGGGGCGCGCCCTGACCCACTTCCGCCACCACGCCGGTGTGCAGCGGATAATCCAGCAGGCGCACGTCAGCCTGCTGCAGCCAGCGGCGCAGCCGCGCGCTGGTTTCCACTTCATGACCGGAGAGTTCCGGCCAGCTGTGCAGCTCGCGCCGCCAGTCAATCAGCTGCTGTTCGTTTACTATCGTCACAGGACCTCCCGGTCAGGCGCTAACCAGACGATGCGTCGCCAGCAGTTCGAGGGATTTCACCCGCGCCTGCTCCTCCGCCACCGGCGTATCAATAACAAACTCTTCAATGCCGTAGCGCTGGTGCAGCGCATCAAGCTGCGCGTGCACCTGTGCCGCGGTCCCTTTCAGCAGCGACGGCGTGCGTGGCTCAATCACGTAGTCACTGAAGCCGCCCTGACGCACATAGCGCTCAGCCTGTTCAATGCTGCCGACGTTAACGCTCTGTCCGCCCGTCACGCTGACGTGATAAATACGCAGTGTGTCGACCAGCAGGTCGGCTTCTGCCGGCGAATCCGCCACCACCACCTGTACCGCCACCAGCGCACGCTGACCCTGACTGTGCTGGCGATAGCTGTTCAGCACCTGCGCCATCAGTTGCGGATCGCCGTTGTGGTGTGCGGCGAACACCAGCTGCCAGCCGAGCTCTGCCGCCAGTCGGGCGCTCGCTTCGCTGGCTCCGAGCAGAAAGCGATTGGACGGACGCGGCGGCTGCGGCGTGGCGCGCAGGATCTCCTCATCCCCCACCGGCGGCACACTGAGCCAGCTATCCAGCAGCGCCAGCTGTTCGGCAAAGCTGCCTTTCTCCTGCTGGCGCACCCCCAGTTGCAGCGCGCGGGTAGAAAGCGGCAGTCCGCCGGGCGCTTTACCCACGCCCAGGTCGATACGTCCAGGTGCCAGCGCAGCCAGCAGGTTGAAGTTTTCCGCCACTTTATAAGGGCTGTAGTGCTGCAACATCACGCCGCCGGAACCCACGCGGATATGCCGGGTCTGGCCGATGATCCAGGCAATCAACAATTCCGGCGAAGGACTCGCCAGCTGGTCGCTGTTGTGGTGTTCCGCCAGCCAGAAGCGGTGATAACCCCAGGCTTCCGCGCGCTGAGCCAGCTGCAGTGTGCGATGCAGGGCCTGCGTGGCGCTCTCACCTGCTGCAATCGGTGATTTGTCGAGCAAACTCAGTCGGTATGACATGCGCCTGTTCCTTATTTCGATGAATAGGGTTGCGATGAATATGGCGCTTAGTGTGGCGGGGAGATTTATATTTCGTAAAACAACTAAATCGGCAAAGCGATTCAGGAAATGAGAAATAGTCATAATACTGGTGGATGAAAGCCTGATTTTTCGTAAAGCGGATTTCGCTTTCTGTCGGGTTAACATTACGCGCGGAGGTAATGATCCGCAGAAGCAATAACATCAGCGCAGGTTTTCAGGTTGAGAAAAAACAATTTTATCGGGCCAGGAAAACAACCCGGTAATTGCGGCATACAATTAATTCTCCGCTTTTGTTATTTTCGCAAAAGCTTAGTGCAATTCATTGGTTCAACTCACGGGTTGCACATTTGATGATGATTTCAGCCCACCGGGCACTTGATAACAAAGGAAATCATCATGAAGACGCATTTTCACTTGCGGGCGCTGAGCTTAGCCCTGCTGACAGGGATATTTAGCGCCCACGCGGCGGATACGCCGGTTAAAGGCGGCACGCTGATTTATCTGGAACAACAGGCGCACACCAACCTCTATCCGCCTGCCGGCGGCTTTTACCCCAACGGCGGCATTCTGAATCAGATCACCGACAAACTGACGTGGCAGAACCCAAAGACGCTGCAGGTGGAACCCTGGGTGGCCGAAAGCTGGACCACCAACGCCGATAAAACCGAATACACCTTTAAAATTCGCCCCGGCATCACCTTCTCCGACGGCACGCCGCTGGATGCCAATGCCGTGGCGAAAAACTTTGATACCTACGGCCTGGGTAACAAGGCGCAGCGCCTGCCGGTGTCAGAAGTGATCAATAACTACGATCGCAGCGAAGTGATCGACCCGCTGACGGTGAAGTTCTACTTCAAAAAGCCGTCGCCGGGGTTTCTGCAGGGCACGGCCACCATTGGCTCCGGGCTGGTCTCGCTCAGCACGCTGAAGCGCAACTTTGAAGAGCTGGGTGATGCCCGCCATATCATTGGCTCCGGGCCGTTTGTGGTGAAGGACGAAAAGCTGGGGCGCGAAGTGACGCTGGAAGCGCGTAAAGACTACCAGTGGGGGCCGAAAAACTGCACGCAGCAGGGGCCAGCCAATCTGGATGGCATCAAGTTTATCGTCACTCAGGAAGACAGCGTGCGCATCGGCGCCCTGCTGGCCGGCCAGGCCGACTTTATTCGCCAGGTGCAGGCGTATGACGAAAAACAGGCGACCGACCAGGGGTTTAAAATCTACGCTGCGCCGACGCGTGGGGTGAACGACAGCATCAGCTTCCGCCCGGATAACCCGCTGGTCTCCGATATTCGCGTACGCCAGGCGCTGCTGCATGCCACCAACGCAAAACAGGTGGTCGAGACCCTCTTCTCGCCCAACTATCCGCAGGCGAAGTCGGTGATTGCCGATTCCGCCGCAGGCTTTGTCGATCTCAGCGACAAACTGACCTTTGATCCGGCCAAAGCCAACCAACTGCTGGACGACGCGGGCTGGAAAGCCGGCAGCGACGGGATCCGCGCCAAAGAGGGCCAACGTCTGGCGCTGACGGTGTATGAATCCCTGCCGCAGCCGCAAAACAAAGAGGTGCTGCAGCTGGTTGCCCAGCAGTGGCGACAGGTGGGCGTGGCGCTGAGCGTCAAAGCCGGTGACGCAGGCAGCCGCACGCTGGATAACCTTGATCCGCTGAAAACCCCGTTAACCGTCTCCGAAGTGGGCCGCGCCGATCCGGACGTGGTGAAAAGCATGTTCTACCCCGCTAACCGCGACGCCCTGCTGCAAAAAGGCGGCTCCAGCGACAAGGTCAAAAGCTTCCGTGACGACAAGCTGAATGCGCTGCTGGTGAATATCTCCTCAGAGGTTGATCCACAAAAACGCCTGCAGCTGACCGGCGATGCCCAGCGTTACCTGCTGGATAACGCCTACGTCATTCCGATTTTCGAAGAGCCGCAGGTCTTTGCCGGTGCGCCGTGGCTGAAAGGCGTCAATTTTGAAGCGGTAGGCCGCCCGTCGTTCTACGGCGCGTGGATTGAGAAACACTGAGGAGCTGACGATGCGCCACGCACTTCTTCAACGCTTTGGGCACGGGCTGCTGGTGCTGTGGGCCGCCTTTACCCTCTCGTTCGTGTTGCTCCAGGTGCTGCCGGGCGACGCGGTGCTGATTAAATTTCAGAACCCGGACCTGGGCCTAAGCCCGGCGCAAATCGAGGAGATGCGCGTGGCCTACGGCGCGGACAGCCCGCTGTGGCAGCAATATCGGCCACACGCTGCTGGCGATGCTGCGCGGGGATTTTGGCTATTCGTTACAGGCCGGGGTGCCGGTCAGCGAGCTGATTGCCAGCAATCTGCCGGATACCCTGAGTCTTGCCCTGCCCGCGCTTTGCCCTCGCGGTCCTGCTGGCGTTTGCGCTGGCTTTTGCGCTCGCGCGTCTGCCGGGTCTGCGCTGGCTGAGCAATACCCTCCAGTCGCTGCCGGTCCTGTTTATCTCCTTACCCACGTTCTGGCTGGGGATTGCCCTGATCCAGCTCTTCTCTTTTCAGCTGCGGCTGATCCCGGTGATTAACCCGACGCCGCTGCAGGGGCTGATCCTGCCGATCGTGACCGTCGCGATCCCGATCTCCGCCCCGCTGGCACAAATCCTGATGCGCAGCCTCGACCAGGTGGCGACGCAGCCGTTTGTCGCCGTGGCCAGGGCTAAAGGGCTGAGTGAAACCGCCGTGCTGTGGCGTCACGTCACCGGCAACGCCCTGCTGCCGGTCCTGAACATTGCCGGGCTACTACTGGGCGAGCTGATTGCCGGGGCGCTGATCACCGAAACCGTTTTTGGCCGCAGCGGGCTCGGCCAGCTGACCCAACAGGCTGTGAATAACCAGGATATCGCCGTACTTCAGGCGGTAGTGATGATTTCCGCCCTGGGGTTTGTCCTGATTAATCTGCTGGTGGATCTGCTGATGCCGCTGTTGGATCCCCGTCTGCAAACCGTTACCGGAGGTGCTTCATGAGTCTGGTCGATTACGCTGCCGCCGCGCCAGGGACAGCCGGCCTTGCGGCGCGATCGTGCCCGCCGCCTGCAGCCGGGCTTGTGGCTGGCATGGGCGGTGCTTGCGCTGGCGTTTGTGGCGGCCGTGGCGCCCGGCCTGTTAACCCACTACAGCCCGATTGAGGGCATCGCCGGGGCACAACGCCTGGCGCCGCAGGCGGGACACTGGCTCGGCACCGATCAGCTTGGCCGCGATGTTTACACGCGCATCGTGTACGGTGCCTCACACTCCCTGAGCGCGCGCTGGCCGCCGTGACGATGGGTCTGGCTGGTGGGGACCGGGCTGGGCGTGATTGCCGGGGCGTTCGCCGGGCGCGTCGAGTCCTTCCGCTGATGCGTTTTGTCGATGTGCTGCTGTCCATCCCGTCTCTGCTGCTCTCACTGACGGTGATTATTCTGCTCGGGTTTGGCACCGTTAACGCCGCGATTGCCGTGGGCGTCGCCTCGATTGCCAGCTTCGCCCGCCTGGCGCGCGGTGAAGTGGTGCGCATCCGCCACACGGATTACGTCGAAGCGGCGTTTGGCAGCGGCGGGACGTTTCTGGCCGGTGCTGTGGCGACACATTCTGCCCAACTCGCTAACCGCCGTGCTGGCCTTTGCCACGCTGCAGTTTGGTCAGGCCATCCTGGCGCTCTCCACCCTGAGCTTTCTCGGCTACGGCACCCCGCCACCCGTGCCGGAATGGGGTTTGCTGATCGCCGAAGGCCGCAACTATCTCTCTACCGCCTGGTGGCTAACCACCTTCCCCGGCGTGGTCGTCATCGCCGTGGTGCTGGCCACCAACCGTATCAGCCAACAGTTCAGCGGAGGTCGCTAATGACCGTTCTCTCAGTGGAAAACCTGACCATCAGCTACCGTACCGCGCGCCAGTGGCGCGAGGTGGTGCATAACGTCAGCTTTACCCTCAGGCGAGGGGAAATGCTGGCGTTTGTCGGCGAATCCGGATCCGGCAAAACGACCACGGCACAGGCGATCATTGGTCTGCTGGCCGACAACGCCCGGCGCGATGCGGGAAAATTATGCTCAACGGCGAGAAGAGATTAGCCATGGTCAGCTAAGCGTCTCGATACCCTTCGCGGCGCGCGAATCAGCCTGGTGCCGCAGGATCCGGGTAATTCGCTCAACCCGGTGAAAACCATCGGTACGCTCAGGTCGGAGAAATCATTCAGCTACACCAGAAAGTGACCCGCGCCCGGCGCGACGAGCAGGTGCTCGCCCTGCTGACAAAGGTCGGCCTGAGCCACCCCGAACAGCGCATGAAGCAGTATCCCCATCAGCTCTCCGGCGGGATGAAACAGCGCGTGCTGATTGCCATCGCCATTGCCCTGCGCCCGGACGTGATCATTGCCGATGAGCCCACCAGCGCGCTGGATGTGACGGTGCAAAAGCGCATTCTCGATCTGCTGGATCTCCTGCGCCGGGAATCCGGCACCGCCGTGCTGTTTGTCACCCACGATCTGGCGCTGGCCGCGGAGCGCGCCGACAGGCTGCTGGTGTTTCGCCACGGCGAGGTTCAGGAGCAGGGCAAGCGCAGCGACGCTGGTCAGCGCGCCACAGCATGCCTATACCCGCCAGCTGTTACAGGACGCGGTGCCCGATGCTGCCGCTCTGCCTTATCCGTGGCCGCCGCCCGCTCGCGTCACCGGCCATTCGCGCCCGCGCCATCAGCAAACAGTTCTCGCTGGGCAAAGGTCATCAGCTTCAGGCGCTGGATCGGGTGACGTTTGACGTCAGGCGCGGCAGCACGCACGCGCTGGTGGGCGAATCCGGCTCCGGGAAAACCACCCTCGCCCGTATTTTGCTGGGTTTTGAACAGGCCGACAGCGGCCAGGTGATCATTGATGATATTGATGCCACCAGCGCTCAGCCGCGAGGCGCGCCGCCAGCTGCGCCAGAAAATCCAGTTTGTTTACCAGAACCCGTTTGCCTCTCTCGACCCGCGCCAGACGCTGTTTGACATCATCGAAGAGCCGCTGAAGAACTTTGCCTCGCCTCAGCAAAGCGGAGCGCAAAGTCCGGGTCGAGACCGTGGCGCAGCGGGTTGCCCTGCCGGTCGATATACTGACCCGCACGGCGCGCGAGCTTTCAGGCGGCCAGCGTCAGCGCGTGGCCATCGCCCGGGCGCTGATCCTGGAACCGACCATTCTGGTGCTGGATGAAGCCACCTCGGCACTGGACGTCACCGTGCAGGCGCAGATTCTGGCCCTCTGCTGCAGCAGCTGCAGCAGCAGCTGGGGCTGACCTACCTCTTTATCACGCACGATCTGGCCACCGTACGCCGGATCGCCCACAGCGTTACGGTGCTGCGCAGCGGCCAGGTGGTCGAACAGGGTGATGTCGTCACAGCCTTATTAACCGCGCCGCAGAACGACTATACCCGCGAGCTGATTGACGCCATTCCCCATTTTTCACCCGCTATGGAGGAGTTCGCATGACGCGAAAACGCCTGGGATTTTTCACCCGCCTGCTTGACGACGCCACGCCGAAAGAGCGCTATCGTCTGGCAACGGAACAGATCCGCCACGCCGAACGCTACGGCTTTGACAGCGCCTGGATCGCGCAGCACCACTTCCATGAAAAGGAAGGCGGCCTGCCGTCGCCGCTGCTGTTTCTGGCTCACGTGGCCGCGCACACCGAAACCATCCGCCTGGGCACGGCCATCATCACCCTGCCGATGGAAAACCCGCTGCGCGTGGCGGAAGATGCCGCCGTGCTGGATCTGCTGGCCGATGGACGTCTGGAAGTGGGGTTTGGCTCGGGCGGCACGCCGACCTCCTTTCTGCCGTTCGGCCTGACGTGAGCGAACAGCGCGCCGGCGTCTTTGCCGACCATTTGCATCTGATCCAAAGCGCCTGGCGCGGGGATTCGCTGACCCATCCGGATAACCACCTTTATCCGCCGGCGCCACAGCTGGCCGACCGTATCTGGATTGCCACCTTTTCCGTTGACGGCGCCGTTCGCGCCGCCCGGGCCGGACACGGGCTGATGCTCTCCCGCACGCAGCCGCGCCCGGCAGGCCACCCGGATTTGACGCTCGACGAGATCCAGAACCCGATGGTGGATGCCTACCTTGATGCGCTTCCGGCGGGCGTTGCGCCGCGCATTCTGGCCTCCCGCACCGCGTTCGTCGCCGACAGCGATGACTATGCGCTGCCGCCTTGCCGCGCCCGGTCTGCAGCGCCAGGCGGAGCAGTTTCGCAAGGCGGGCCACGACATCACCGGCAGCACGCTGGAGAGCCACGCGATTATATCCGCCAGTTTGATGCGCATATCGGCGATGCCGACGCGGTGCTGGCTTCGCTGCTGGCCGACAGTACGCTGACGCGCGCCACCGACATCTCCTTCCAGGTGCATTCGGTCGAACCGCCGCACCGCGACACGCTGCGCTCGGTTGAGCTGATTGCTGAACATATTGCCCCCACGCTGCGCGCGCTGGGTACCGCTTAACAGGAGAAAACCATGTCTCAGGCTACAGATTTACTGGCGGCGCTGGCCGATATCGACCCGGCGGCGCAACTGGCAGAGGCGCGCAACGTGCGTCAGGCCGCGACCCGACACGCCCAGGGCAGCTACGAGGTGCTGTTTGGCCAGGATGACGACGATTTCCCGCTGGCGCAGCGCTACGCGCTCGCCGGGCAGGTCGCCGGCTGGCACGGCGTCACATCATTGCAGGCACACTATCAGCAGCAATCCAGCGAAACCCCGACAGATACGCGCTTTGCCGCCGGTCGCGCCTTTGCTGAACTGCTGAGCCTGCATCCGGTCGACGCCACACCGCAACAACTGACCACGCTGCGCCATGCCGGCTGGACGCAACGAAGGCATCGTCACGCTGGCGCAGCTGGTGGCGTTTGTCAGCTTCCAGAGCCGCCTGCTGGCCGGGCTGCGTCTGCTGAACGATGAAGCATCGCGCGCCCAGCCCCATGCGGTGGCCGGCAAATGGCATAGCGCCCCGCTCACGGCCAGCGGTCAGACTGCGCTCACCGCGTTTACCCAGCAGGAGCTGGGCTGGGAGCCGTGGATGGCAGCCAAACCGCTGGCGGAGTTTACGGCGGAAGAACAGGCGACGCTGGCAAAAAATTTGGTCATACCGATTCCGACTATTTCCGCCTGCTGGGGCGCAACCTGCCGGTGCTTGAACAACGCACGCTAACGGATAAAGGCATCTTTTATACGCCGGGCGGTTTACCGCGCGCCGAGCGCGAGCTGGCGGCCACGGTGGCCAGTAAAATTAACGGCTGCATCTACTGCGCATCTGTCCATGCGCGCAAAGCCAGCCAGCTGTCAAAGGATGAGGCTGCGGTGCAAAAACTCCTGAATGTCGCCCCGGGTGCCGAGCTGGCACACGGCCAGTCCGCGCGCTGGGCGGCGATTATCGATTTTGTCGCCACCTTATCGCTAACTCCGGTCGCCAGCAGCCAGACCCAACTGCAGGCGCTGCGCGAGCACGGACTGGATACGCTGCAACTGCTGGACCTGATCCAGTCCGCCGCGTTTTTCGCCTGGGCCAACCGCCTGATGCTAACGCTGGGCGAACCTTTCTTACCCGAACAGCCGCAGGGATGACCATGACACACACGTTATCTGCCACACCGGCAGCGTTTACTGACCATTTTCATATCACCATTCACGGCAAAGGCGCTCACGCTGCACGTCCGCATGAGGGCATCGACAGTATCGTTACCGGCAGCCACATCGTCAGCGCGCTGGCGGCCGCCGGCCTGGATGTCACCCGCTTTCAGGGTGGCAACAGCTGGAACGTGCTGCCGCCAGAGGTCGTCGTGGAAGGCGTGCTGCACAGCGAGGATGCCAGTGCGCGCCAGCGGTCATCGGCGCAGGCCGCGACGCTGGTCAGACATATTGCCCGGGCGTTCGGCGCCGAAGCGCAGCTCGCCTGGCAACCGCAACGCGAAGCCGAACGCAGCGCGACACCGCGGTCATCGTAATGATGCGAACCAGGAGGCAGATAATGGCGATACCGGTACCCGTTCCACAGCTCGATCATGCAGTGATCAATGTTGCCGATCGGCTGGATGACGCCAGCGCGCTGTATCGCCGGCTCGGTTTCCAGCTCACGCCACGCGGCCATCACTCGCTGGGCTTCAGTAATCATCTGGCGGTGTTTGGTGATAATTATCTGGAACTGCTGGGCTATGAAGCCGGGCGTGCGCACCAGCGTCAGGATATCTGGCAGGCACCGGCGGGCCTGAGCGGTCTGGTATGGAAAACCGGCGATGCCGATGCGGTGTGGCGCTATCTGGAAAGTCAGGGTATTGATGGCGATCCCGCCGCCAGTTTTTACCGGCCGGTGCAGTTGCCGGATGGCAGCGCACAGCAGGCGCGTTTTCGCACCGTTCGCCTGCGCCCCGCTCTGGTGCCAAATGGACGCAGTTTTTTCTGCCAGCATGAGACACCGCAGGCGGTCTGGCAGCCAGTGTGGCAGCAGCATCCCAACGCGGTGACCGATATTATTGAGTTTGTGGTGGTGGCCCAGGATCCGGCAGCCGCCGCGCTGCCCTACAGTCGTTTATTTGGTGCCGATAAGCTCACCGCCTGCCAGCAGGGCGCGTTTGTGCTGAAAGCGGGCGTGGCCACCGTGCGCTTTGCCGCTGCGCACTATGTGAAGCAGCGCTTTACCGGCCTGCCGCCAGATTATGACGGCAGTGCGCGTATGGCCGCGCTGACGCTGCGCAGCAGCGACTTACGCAGGGTGAAAGCCAGCCTGCTGCTGGGCGATGTGCCTTTCCGCGAAGAGCCGGATGCCATCGTGGTCAGCGCGGAACAGGCCAGCGGCGTGGCGCTGCGGTTTCAGCTATGAAAGCATTGTCGGAGTAGATTGCCTGCTGACGACCTGGCAAGCGAACCAGATCTTAATCTCATCGCTTACTGTAGAAATAGAAACACGACAACAGGCCGTTATTAAAACGGCCTGTTGCAATGACTATGACGCCTGATTTGCAGCGTATAATTTATTATTTATACACTGTTGCCGTACCCTGTATTTTCTTGCCTTCTTTGCCGGAGGTGATCACAAAATATTTACCCCCCATCTCATCGGCCTTTTTCGAGATTTCAGCCATGGCCTCTGCCGGTGAACTGTATTCATTATTGGTACTAACCTTACCAACTTCCTGATACTGCTTAGCCTCTTCTTTAGTAATCTCCTGCGCTGCCAGAGCCGATAAAGAGAAAGTTGACGCCACCAGCAATGACATTATTGCTACCGTAATTTTTTTCATAAATCACCCCAGATTAATTGATTCCATCCCGTTCCGGATGGCCTTTTAAGGCTTAGGTGAGCCATAAAAATAACGCAAACCTGAACGCTGAAAAATATGACCCGCCTCGTAAAAAATAACCAGCCACTTTCAGCCCACAGAAAATTTATTCATATATTACAATATATTAAGTTATTTTAAGCTTATTCAAAATAAGAAATTCCCTAGACGAAATGCGGAGCAGTGCGATACAGCAGAAAAAAATCACTCTGCCGCTCACATTTTTAAAATAGCACTTGGCATTCCAGTTATGAGCCGCTATGGTTGCTACATAACCAGATACACAGCCTGCTCATTTTTTGCATTTTTATACCTTGGTTACTTATATCCTCTCGCACACCGCATATTTTTCGCCTGCACGCAGCCTGCGTGCAGCGGGCCACGCTTTAATAAAAACTATTTAAAATCACAGATAATCAGACTGACTGAGCACCGCCATTCCGCACCGGGAAATAGCTATCAAAAAGATGCGTTTATTCATCTGCCGTCCTTTCAGGGTAAGGAGGAAATAACCGTCTGCGCAGCACTTATTCGGTCGGAAAAATTCTGACCTGGTCGGAATACAATTATCGGAGTGCAGAAATGTCCAGATTACCTTTTAGCAAGTCACTATTAGCGTCCATGCTATCTGTGGCCTGCTGTTCCTGGAGCGCCCATGCGGCTCCTCAATCCCCGACGCCCTCTACCGCGCCCGAGCAAAATTCGGGCAAGCCTAACATCGTGGTGATTTTTGGCGATGACATTGGCTACTGGAACATCAGTTCCTATAACCAGGGTACCATGGGATACAAAACGCCCAACATCGACAGTATTGCCGCCGAGGGCGCTAAATTCACCTCGTATTACGCGGAGCAAAGCTCCACCGCCGGACGCTCGTCGTTTATCACCGGGCAGATGCCGTTCCGCACCGGCATGAGTAAAGTCGGTATGCCAGGTGCACCGCAGGGTCTGCAGAAAGAAGATCCGACCATTGCCTCGATCCTGAAACAGCTCGGCTATGCCACCGGTCAGTTTGGTAAAAACCATCTGGGCGATCGCAATGAATTCCTGCCTACCGCACACGGCTTCGATGAGTTCTTTGGCAATCTGTATCACCTGAACGCCGAAGAAGAACCGGAGAACCCGGACTATCCGAAGGATCCTGAGTACCGTAAACAGTTCGGTCCGCGCGGCGTCATTAAAGCCAGCGCGGATGGCAAGGTTGAAGATACCGGGCCCCTAAACGTGAAACGTATGGGCACGGTGGATGAAGAGTTCCTCGCCGCCAACAACGATTTCATGGAGCGTCAGGTCAAAGCGGGCAAACCGTTTTTTACCTGGTTCAACACCACGCGCATGCACAACAAAACGCACATTAAACCGCAGGATCAGGGCGTGACCGGCCTCGGCGACTACGCAGACGGCATGGTTGAGCACGATAAAATGATCGGCGAGGTGCTGAAGAAAATCAAAGATCTGGGTATCGAAGATAACACCATCGTGATTTACACCACCGACAACGGTCCGATGATCGCCACCTGGCCTGATTCCGGCATGACGCCATTCCGCGGCGAGAAAAATACCGGCTGGGAGGGCGGGTTCCGCGTCCCAGCGATGATCAAATGGCCGGGACACATTAAGCCTGGCACGATGATCAACGATATTTTCGGCAGCAATGACTGGTTCCCGACGCTGGTTGCCGCAGCGGGCGTGCCGGATATCAAACAGCAGCTGCTAAAAGGCTATAAGACCAGCGCCATGACCTACAAAGTGCATCTGGACGGTTACAACCAGCTGGATTTCCTGCAGGGCAAAGGGCCCGACCAGCGTAATGAGTTCTTCTACTGGAGCGATGACGGCGATCTGTTAGCGATGCGCTACGGTCGCTGGAAAGCCCATTTCATGATTCAGGAACACACCGGCCTCGACCTGTGGAAATATCCGTTCGTTAAACTGCGCACGCCACTGATCTTCGACCTGGAGATCGACCCGCTGGAGCGCGGTGACAGCGGTATGGATTACAACCACTGGTTCTATGACCGTCTGTTCCTGCTGGGTGGCGCGCAGAAATATGCCGCAGAAATGCTGCAAAGCTTTAAAGAGTTCCCGCCTCGTCAGAAACCCGGTTCCTTCACCGTTTCGGATGTGCAGAAACTGATTGACGAAGGCAGCCCGGCCACTAACTGAGTTAAGACTCACAGCCGGGCACGCCGTGCCCGGTATTCGGAGGCATTGATGAAATACAGCACCACACTGCCGGTTCGCCCGTTGCCCTCGGCGGAAAAATACAACGGCATCGGCCCGGCGTATAAACGCCGCTTTCACGTGATGGCCAAGCCCACCGGCTCGCGCTGCAATATCGACTGCAACTACTGTTTTTACCTGCATAAAGAGCAACTGCTGCAGCAGGATCATCACAGCGGCATGTCTGATGAGGTGCTGGAAAACTATATTCGCCAGTACATTGATAGTCAGGATGGCGATCAGGTGGTGTTCTCCTGGCAAGGCGGTGAACCGACGCTGATGGGGTTGCCGTGGTTCGAAAAGGTGGTGGCGCTGCAGCAAAAGTATCAGAAGCCAGGACAACGCATCGAGAATGATCTGCAAACCAATGGCATCCTGCTGAACGATAGCTGGGCGCGCTTTCTGAAGCAGCATCACTTTCTGGTCGGGCTGTCGATTGATGGCCCGCGCGAGCTGCACGATCGCTATCGCGTAACGCGCAGCGGTAAACCGACTTTCGACAAAGTGATGGCGGGTGTGGCGGCGCTGCAACGCCACGGCGTGCCGTTCAACGCGCTGGTCACGGTCAACCGGACCAATGCACGCTTTCCGCTGCAGGTGTACCGCTTTCTCACGCGCGAACTGGGCGCGACCTATCTGCAATTCAATCCCTGCGTCGAGCCGGTCGATTTTACCCAAACCGCGCCGCAGTTCTGGCGCGATGACAGCATCCCGGTGAGCGGTTCCCGCCGCGCGCGGCCGGGCGATCTCGACTCGGTGGTGACCGACTGGTCGGTCGATCCCGATGACTGGGGACGCTTTCTCATCGCCGTGTTTGAAGAGTGGGTCAACAATGATTTAGGGCGCGTACAGGTTAACCTGTTTGAAACGGCAGTGGCGCAAACCCTGGGCCTGCCGGGCCAGATCTGCGTGACCTCAGAGTTCTGCGGCAAAGGCCTCGCCATTGAAAAAAACGGTGATATCTATGCCTGCGATCACTACGTCTATCCGGAGTATCAGCTGGGCAATATTGCCAACACTAAACTGGCGCACCTGGCGTTTTCCGAACGGCAAAAAGCGTTTGGCCTCGGGAAACGCGACTCCCTGCCCGCCGTCTGCAAACGCTGTCCTTACCTCAAATTATGCTGGGGCGAATGCCCGAAAAACCGCATCGTGCGCAGCGCAGAGGGTGAACCCGGCCTTAACTATCTCTGTCCCGGCATCAAAGCGTTTTTTTCCTATGCTCAGCCGATCCTGGTAGGTATCGCCACGCTGCTTGAGCGGGAAAAACAGGGAGTGACGCAATGACCCTGCGGCAACGGTTTCTCGACCTGGAAGCGAGCATGAACCAGCAGGTGCTGGGTCAGCCAGAGCTGGTGCGCATGCTGATTATCGCGCTGCTGTGCGACGGCCACGTTCTGCTGGAAGGACTGCCCGGACTGGCCAAAACCCGTGCGGTGCGTGAGCTGGCGCGCCACATTGAAGGCGACTTCAGCCGTATTCAGTTCACACCGGATCTGCTGCCCTCGGATATCACCGGCAGCGAAATTTATCAGCAACACGCCACGCGTGAAGAGGAGCAGTTTCGTTTCCGGCCAGGCCCGGTGTTCGGCAACCTGATTCTGGCCGATGAGATCAACCGCGCCTCGGCCCGCGTGCAGTCGGCGTTGCTGGAAGCCATGGAGGAGCGTCATGTCACGGTGGCGGGCAACAGCTGGCCGCTGCCCGGCGTATTTATGGTGCTGGCGACGCAAAACCCGGTTGATCAGGAAGGCACCTGGCCTCTGCCGGAAGCGCAGCTGGATCGCTTCCTGATGAAAGTGCTGGTGCACTATCCCTCGAAAGAGAATGAACAGCGCGTGATGCAGCTGGTGCGCGCCGAACAGCAGGCAAAATATCGCGAACAGGACACCTCTGCCGTCAGCGCCGCTGCGCCGCCGCCGGTGAAAATCAGCCAGGCGGATATGGGTTGCTGCTGGCAGGCCATCTCCGACATTTACGTCGCGCCCACGGTGGAAGATTACATCGTCTCGCTGGTGGAAATGACGCGCCAGCCGCAGCAGGTCAGCGACACCTTTGCCAGTTATGTGGCGCTGGGTATCAGCCCGCGCGGCACGCTGGCACTGGACCGCGCCGGGCGCGCGCAGGCGTGGCTCGAAGGGCGTGATGCGGTGTTGCCGGACGATATTCAGCGCATTGCCCCGGCCGTGCTGCGGCATCGTCTGCTGCTGAGTTATCAGGCCAGCGCCGACCAGGTGACCGCCGATGACGTGGTGCGCATGCTGCTGGATGCGGTGGTCGCATGACGGATACCGCACTGGCCGTCACCCTGCCCGGCCTGCTGGCGCTGGCGGGTGCAGCGCAGCAGCTGCGCAATCCGCCGGCTCAGCTGCCACCCGGCGCGATGGCCGGCGAGCGCGTGTCGCGTCAGCAGGGACGCGGACTCAATTTTGACAGCCTGCGCCGCTATCAGCCGGGCGATGATGTGCGGCTGATCGACTGGCAGGCCACCGCGCGTCTGCGCACACCCTGGGTGCGCTTGTATAACGAAGAGCGCGAGCGGCCGGTATTTCTGCTGGTCGATCAGCGCCTGGATATGTATTTCGCCACACGCGGGCACACCAAATCGGTCGCCGCCGCCCATCTGGCAGCGCTGCTGGCGTGGCGTAGCTGGCACGATGGCGATCGTCTCGGGGCCGCCGTGTTCAGCGATGATTCCCTGAGATTGCAGCGCTGCCGCTCGCCGAAACTCGCCCTGGCGCCGTGCCTGAACGACCTGCATCAAATGAATAATCAGCTGCCGGCGCGCTATCCGCAGGAGCCCGCCAGCAGTCTGCCACTCCATCAGGTGCTGCAACGTATCCGCGCTCAGGTGCCTGCCGGAAGCTGGCTGGCACTGATCAGCGATTTCCACGATCTTGACGCTCAGAGTGACGCGCTGCTGGCGGCGCTGGCGCGCCGGTGTGATATCACCGCCTTTGTGCTGCTCGACGATCTGCATCTGCGGCTTCCGCATCAGGGCTATCTCGCCGCGCATTACCAGCATCAGCACGTTACGCTGCCGCTTTCGCCCGCGTTGCGTCAGCAGATTAGCGAGCGGGTCACCGCCCGGCTGGCACAGCAGCAGACGCGACTGCTGCGGCTCGGCATCCGCGTGCAGCACATTGTGGTGAGTGAACCGTTATTGCGTCAGCTGACGCAGGGAGACGAGCATGCTGGAAAAAGGCTTTAGCGTTCCGCCACTGCTGCAGCCTGACCTGCCGCCCGCGGTCTCCTGGCTGCCGCTGCCTGCGGGCTGGTGGTGGCTGGCAGGCGCGTTAGCGGCCCTGCTTGTGCTGCTGGCGCTGTGGCGCACAGCGCGCTGGCTGCGCAACCGCTGGCGGCGTGAAGCGCGTCAGGTTTTACGTCACGACAACAGCATTGATAGCTGGCTGCGGCTGATTAAGCGTGTGCGGCTGGTGCACCAGCCGCGTGCTCAGGTCAGTGAACTGAGCCTCAGCCAGTTACTGCAGGAGCTACCGCTGGATGCCGCGACCTATCAGCGGCTGCTTGACGGCTACTGCCAGCCGGACAATAGCCTGTCGCCTGATGAAATGCAGCGCCTGCGCAGACAGCTGCGGCGCTGGCTGGAGGCACTGCCCGATGTCTGAACTGCTTACCCGCTTCGATTTTGCCTGGCCGTGGGTCTGGCTCCTGCTGCCGCTGCCGCTGCTGACGCGCTTTCTGCTACCGCCACGCCAGCCGGTCAGCGAAGAGGTGCGCGTGCCGTTCCTGCCAGAACTGGTGAGGGAGTTGCGTCTGGAGAATGCCCCTCCGGCCAGCCGCTGGCCTCAAACGCTACTGTTCTGGCTGGTGTGGCTGCTGTTACTGGCCGCGCTGGCGCGCCCTGAGCTGCTGTTGCCACCGCAGCTACAGCATAAGCCGATGCGCAATGTGGTGCTGGTGCTGGATGTTTCCGGTTCGATGGCGAAAAACGACGCCGGCGCGGGCACCACTCGCCTGCAGGCGGTGCAGCGCTCGGTGCACAATTTTGTGCTGCAGCGAACCCGCGATCGCATCGGGCTGGTGATTTTTGCCAGTCAGGCATGGCCATTTGCGCCGATCAGCGCCGATAAGCAGGCACTGCTGGCGCGCATCAACCAGCTGGCACCCGGCATGGTGGGCCAGCAAACCGCCATCGGCGATGCGCTGGGGGTGGCGGTCAAACTGCTGGACAGCAGCCTGGAAAAGGACGCCAGCCGCATGGTGATTTTACTTACCGACGGCAACGATACCGCTTCACAGCTGCCGCCCGCCCTCGCTGCGCAGCTGGCAGCAGAGCATCAGGTGCAGGTTGATACCATCGCCTTTGGCGATCTTAACGCCAGCGGCGAGGACAAAGTCGATAGCGCGCTGATGCAGGATATTGCCCGCATCACCGGCGGTAGCGCGTTTCAGGCGGCTACCTCAGGCAGCGCACTGCAACGTGTCTGGCAAACCATTGACGCCCAAACGCCCGCGCAGGTGGCGACGCTCGGTCTGTCGTTTACGCGCTCGCTGTTTGCCTGGCCGCTCGGCGCGGCGCTGGCGCTGTTAACCGCGGCGTTGTTGCTGGCGCGCCTGCGGGAGCGTGCAGCATGAATGGCTTTCATTTTTTGCACCCGTGGTGGCTGTCCGGGCTGCTGGTTTGTCTGGCACTGGCGTGGCTATTGCGCGCGCCGCGCAGCGCCTGGCAGCGCATTATGACAGCGCCGTTTCACGCCCTGATTACCGGTAAGCGACTGCAGCGGCTGTCACCCGTACCGTGGCTGCTGGCGCTCGGCGTGCTGGCGCTGGCAGGGCCGTCATGGCAGAAGGCGTTGCCGGGCGGCGTTACGCCGCAAAGTAACGTGATGGTGATTCTGCAACAGGATCTCAGCATGCTGGCGCAGGATCTCCCGCCCGACCGGCATCAGCGCATGCAGCATAAGATCGCTCAGCTGATGCAGCAGATGCCGGGTAGCCACTTTGGCCTGGTGGTGTATCGCGGCGGTGCCTGGCTGACCACGCCGCTGACCAACGATCCGGCCTTTTACTCGCTGTTCTTGCAGGCGCAGCAGCCAACGTTACTGCCGGACGGTCAGGGCAATGGCCTGGCGGCCGCTCTCAGGCTGGCCGATGATAATCTGCCGGACACGCCGCGCAGCATTGTTCTGGTGGCCGATACGTTGCGCCAGGAAGATGCCCGGTTGCTCAGCCAGACCTCACTGCCGCTGCAGCTGTGGGTGCCCGGCACTGCGCCAGGCGGCACCTTGCCGCCCGCTTTCGCCAGTCAGGCTATTGATACCCGCCTCAACGTGGCGCGCTTCCAGCAGCTACGCGCCAACGGCGTGGCGGTTACGCTCGCCACCCCCGATGACAGCGATCTGCCTGCCATCAGGCACCATATTCAGCAAAGCCTCAGCGCCCAGCAAAACAGTCGCGGGGATCTGCCGTGGCACAACAGCGGCTACTGGCTGATTGCGCCGATGTTGTTGCTGCTGCTGTGGTGGCGTCGTCAGATATTGATCGTGCTGATTGTGTTGCCGCTCAGTGGGATAACGCCGCCGGCGGCCGCCGCGCTGCTGGATGCGTTTATCCCGCCCGACCTGCAAGGGCAACACGCCTTTCAACGGCAGGATTACGCGCGCGCGGCGCAGCACTATGTTGATCCGCTGCGCCGCGGCATTGCGCTCTACTATGCCGGTGATTTTTCCGCCGCCAGCGGCGCTTTTCGTCAGGCACCCGTGACGCCTGAATCGCTGTTGTGGCTGGGCAACAGCCTGGCGCAGCAGAAACAGTGGCAGCAGGCGCTGCAGCATTACGATCAGGCGCTAAGCCTGCGTCCCGACTGGCGAATGGCACAGCAAAATCGCGCCAGCATCGCGCGCATTGTGATGCAGCTTCGTCAGCAGGAGCGCGATCGCCAGGCGGCACAGGGAAAAGAGCAGGATTACGATCCTGACGGCAGCAAAAAAGACCTGCACAAACAGCAAGGCGTCGCGCAGCAGGTCATGCAGCCTGCAGGTCACGCGGCACCGCAGGTCAGTCAGTGGTACGACAATCTCAGCCTGTCGCCCGGTGGCCTGCTGGAAAATCTCTATCGTCAGGAGTCACCATGAGAACGCTGCTGATTTGCCTGTTGCTGCTGACCGGGCCCGCGCGCGCCGCGATGGACATCACGCGCGAGCTGGTAGGCGATGACCGTTTGGTGCCGGGTCAGCCGCTGCGCGTCGCGGTAACCTACTGGACCGATAGCTGGTTTAACCCGCCGCCACAGTGGCCTGACTTCCTGGTCAGCAACGGCACGCTGTTGCCGGCGGCCATTCCCAATCAGCTGGTATCGCGTCAGCGTGACGGTGTCAGCTGGAGCGGCATCCGCATGGAGCGCCAGCTGATGGCCTGGGATCAGGGCAAACTGCAGCTGCCGGCGCTGGACATCACACTGCAATCCGCGGGCCAGCCGCCGCAGACCGTTACGCTGCCAGCGCTGGAAAAAAATGTGCGCTGGCCGCCGGGTGTGCAGCAGCCGGATCGCTTCCTGCCCGCCGCCACGCTTCATCTGCAGGAAAAAGTGACACTGTATCGTGCCGCGCAGGGCGACGCGCTACACGCAGGCGACGTGGTGGAACGTCAGATTACGCTGCAGGCCAGTGGTGTGGTCTCCGGACAGATTCCACCGGTGCTGATCGATTTGCCCGGTGCCAGTACCCAGCTGCTGACGCCCGAGGTTAGCGTCCTGACCAGCGGACGCGGTGAAATCACTGGCAGCCAGCGACGCGAGCGGCTGCGCTATCTGCCGGACAGCGCCGGCAGCCTGACGCTGCCGCCGGTGCAGCTGCGCTGGTGGGATACGCGACAACAGACATGGCAGCTCGCCACGCTGCCCGCCCATCACTATGACATTCTGCCTGCGCGCACGGCCGGCAGCGAACAGGTGCTGCGTGCCGGGCCTGAACGCCCCTGGTGGCAGTGGCTGCTGCTCGCCGCAACCGTGGTTCTCCTCGTCGCGGTGCTGTGGGCTGGCCGCCATTTACTGCGTCAGGCGCTGATGTTTGCCGGCCATACGTGGAGCCGCCTGTGGCGTATTCATGCGCTGCCCGATCTCGTTCCACATCACAGGAGTCGCCGATGAAAACTGTTTCTATACTGGCGGGCCTCACGCTGTGCCTCGCTAGCGTCAGTCAGGCTGACGATCTCTCCGCCTGGCGTGAGGGTGCGGCAAAGCGTGCCATTACACAGTGGGTGGATGACACCACCCGCGCCGGCAGCGCTGACTTTATTCCTCTTAACCAGCGCTACATGGTGTTCGATAATGACGGCACGCTATGGCCGGAAGCACCGCTCACCTTTCAGCTGCAGTTTGCGCTCGATGAAGTGAAACGGCTGGCACCGCAGCATCCGCAGTGGCAGCAGGATGCGCTGGTGCAGGCGGTGCTCAGCAACAACACGGCCGCTATTGCCGCCAGCGGGAAAAAGGGGCTGATGCATTTGCTGACGCTGACCCACAGCGGTATCACCACCGATGAGTTTGCCCAGCGCGTGCAGAACTGGGTGGCGACGCAGCGGGATACGCGTTTTGGCTGCCGCTACGATCGCATGGGCTATCTGCCGATGCGCCAGCTGCTGGATTATCTGCGCGCTCACGGTTTCCGCACCTGGATTATCTCCGGCGGCGGCATCGATTTTATGCGCGTGCTGGCGGAACAGATGTACGGCATTCCACCTGAGCAGGTGGTTGGCTCGTTTTCCCTTGCGGAATTTTCACTCAGCGACAACGGCACGCAGTTGCGGAAAACCATGAATGGTGCATTTTATGATGATGAAGCGGCCAAACCGGTGGCCATCCATCTGTTCATGGGTCATCGGCCAGTAGCAGCGTTCGGCAACAGCGACGGCGATGTGCCGATGCTGCAATACACCTCGGGCAACCCTGCCGCCAGCACCTTCGGCTTGCTGGTGCATCACACCGATGCACAGCGGGAATACGCCTACGATGCGCATCCGCCGGCCAGCGGCAAACTGGTTAACGGTCTCAGGCTGGCCGCGCACTATGGCTGGACCGTTGTCGATATGAAACAGGACTGGGGTACGGTGTTCGATCCCGCCCAGTGCCCGGCCGCCGTTCCCGTTCATCAAGGAGAAGCAAAATGAAAACATTACCTTTCACTGCCATGATCGCCCTGCTCACCCTGAGTGCCACGTCTGCGCTGGCGGTATCGCCGTATGAGAATCTGGCGCTGGCGCTGCGGCAGCAGACCATGATCAACGATCTGCGCACTCACTGCCGCGTGCCGGTCTCCATCGCCGACGAAAAAATCAAGCAGACCTTTCTGGCGGATAAGAGCAATCACAACGCGCTGCTGCAGGCGGCTGATGCGCTGAAGATGGGCAAGCATCAGCATTATCAGCAGCTGATGTCGCAGATAACCTGCCCGGATTTTAGCTGATCGTCGCTGACAGGAAACGCCAGACACCATCGTGTTCAGCGCGGAACAGGCCAGCGGCGTGGCGCTGCGGTTTCAGGCGTGATCTACGGTTTGAGCTGCGCCCGCGCGGTGTAAAAGCGACGGTAGGACAGATACGCCGCGATGATGGTCGACAGGCTGGCGGTGGCAATCAGCATAAACGTCACCATGATCTGATACTTGATGGCCTTAACCGGATCGATCCCGGCGAAAATCAACCCGGACATCATGCCTGGCAGACTTACCAGCCCCACCGTTTTTGCGCCATCAACGGTGGGGATCATCGCGGCACGAATACTGTCACGCATCAGCCCGGCGGATGCGCGTTTGATCGGCGCGCCCAGGCTGAGCATCTCCATGATTTTTTGCTGGTTGTCGCTAAAGCGCTGATTGAGATTGGTGAAACACAGCCCGACCGCCACCATGGCGTTACCGGCAATCATGCCGGAAATGGGGATCACCTGCATGGGAACAAAGGCAATGGCGCCGCTCAGCAGCAGCACCGTTAGTGTCAGTGCCGTACCGCTGGTAATCGCCACCAGCGCGATGATAAAACCATGATCGATCCGCCGGCTGCGTTTGCGCGCATTCAGCGCTGCATTGACGCAGATAAACAGCACCATCAGTAGCGTCAACCAGTCATTATTGACATCGAAAATTGACTTCAGCACGTAACCGACGATCACCAGCTGGATAATGGCGCGCGTCACACTCCACAGAATGTCTTTGCTCATCCCCAGCTTCTCTTTCTGGCTAATCAGCAGCGCCACCAGCACCAGCATGAGTGAAAGGAGCAGCGAGCTGTCGCTGATATTATGCTGACTCATGCTGTTCTCCCGCTGCGGGTGGGGTCAGTCGCAGAATGCGCTCAGCGGCATCAATCTCCTGTACGTCATGGCTGATACGGATCACCGCCAGCCCTTTTTCCGCCACCAGCGCGGCAATCAGCTGGTTAACCCGTTGTTTATTGGGCTCGTCCAGTGCGCTGGTCACTTCGTCCAGCAACAATACCTGTGGCAGAAACTGCAGATTGCGCAGCAAAGCCACCCGCTGTTTTTCACCGCCAGAGAGTCCGGCAACGTTTTTGTCCAGCATGTCGGCGGATAAATGCAGACTGCGCAACGCCGCCACCAGCTGCTCGCGCGACGGTTGTTGCTGACGCAGCTGCCACGGCAGCGCCAGGTTATCATAGACCGTGTCACCAAACAGTTGCGGTGTCTGGAAACAGTAGGAGACCTGCTGGCGATAGTGTTCGACTTTCAGCGTGTGAATATCCCGCTGCTGAAACAGGATCTGGCCGCTATCGGGCTCCAGCAGTGAGGCAATAATTTTCAGCAACGTGCTTTTGCCGCTGCCGGACGGGCCGGTGAGCAACAGCGTTTCACCGGCGTACAGCTGCAGTGATACCGGCGCCAGCAAGGTGCGCCCCTGCACGGCCAGCGTGACGTCTTGTACCGCCAGCAAAGGAGAATCAGCAGACATAAAAGGCATCCGTGAGAAATTGTCGGCAGATTATAGACAGCTGCACAAGGCAGGGGAATGCGTCACGATGCGGAGAGCGGCTGCCGTTTAACCGCCGTGGCTTTACAACGCGGCAGAAATCCGCATGCTGGTGACATTCAGGACCACTTTCTTCATTACTATGACCGCCACCAAAACCGGATTTCTCTGCGCGAGCGTGCTGCTGCTGAGCGCGCTGACGCTGCTGTCGTTGCACTGGAGCGCGTTTCAGGCATGGGCGCTGCAAAGTCAGATTCAGCTGCACCGGCTGCTGGTTACCCATTTACTGCAAATCAATAGCGGCCAGTACAGTGCCGGACTGTGGTTGCTGGCCGTGACCTTCATTTACGGCATTCTGCACGCGGTGGGTCCCGGCCACGGTAAATTTATCGTTACCACCTGGCTGACCACCCATCAGCCCCCGCGCGGCGTGGCGCTGAGCGTGCCGCTGCTGGGCAGCCTGGTGCAGGGCCTGAGCGCGATTGCCTTTGTCTTTATTCTGGCGGTTGGTTTTAACCTGACCACCGGCGATCTCAGCCTGAGCCGCTGGTATCTGGAGAAAGCCAGCGCTGTGTTCATTGCCGGGCTGGGCGTGATGCTGCTGCTGCAAGCCTGGCGCAGGCCACCAGCGGAGCATCATCATGATCATTGCGGCCACGCGCATGGCGTCGCGGCTGGGCACGGCAGGGACTGGAAAAGCTGGGCGGGTATTATTATTGCCACCGGCGTGCGGCCGTGCAGCGGTGCGCTGACGGTGCTGCTGTTCGCCAGCGTCATCGGCATTACGCGCTGGGGCATGCTGGCGGTGATGAGTATGGCGCTCGGTACCGGCATGGCGCTGGTGGCGCTGGCACTGTTTGTGCAGCATTATCGTCAGCGCGCCGGACAGCTGTGGCTGGCAGAGCGCTCGCCGCAGGCGGTGTCGCTGCTGAGAGCGGTACGGATCGCCGGTGGGATCTTGCTGGTGATGTTTGCGCTGGTGCTGTTTTTTACCGTGGTGCCGGTGAGTGCCAACGGGGATTATATTGCGGCGGGATGTTGAGGGCATGGTTTGGGAGGGTGCGGTTTTCCCCTCACCCTAACCCTCTCCCGCACGCGGGAGAGGGGATGTTAAGTGCCGCTTTGGGCACGGGCTTAATGATCAGAAACGGTATTTCGCGGACAGCATAAAATTACGCGGTTCGCCGTAGACGATGCCGGTGCTGTCGACGTTCTCGTCGTACTCTTTGTCGAACAGGTTATTCAGGTTGGCCTGCAGGCTGAGGTTTTTGGTCACGTCGTAGCGCGCGAACAGATCCACCAGCGCATAGCTGCCCTGACGGGTGCGCCAGGTGCCATTGCCATCCGGGCCACTGATATCCGCGTAAGTTCTCGCCTGCCAGTTCACCCCGCCGCCCAGCGTCAGCTGGTCCAGCATCGGCAGGCGATAGCTGGTGAACAGGTTGAACGACGTGCGCGGCAGCTGTGAATTATAGCGATCGCCGTTGGCATCTTCCGCCACATACGAAGTCCCGCCAAAGGTCATCTGCCAGTTATCGGTCAGCGCCCCATTCACCTCAAACTCGACGCCACGACTTACCACACCCTTCTTCGCCACGTAAATGGTATTACCGGTCTGCGCATTGGTCTGTCCGGTGCTCTGACCGACGTTATCCAGTTCGGTGCGGAAGATCGATACCGAGGTGGTCAGACGGCTGTTGAACCAGTCGGATTTCACGCCGGCTTCGTAGTTTTTGCCAATCACCGGCGAGAGATACGCGCCTGACGCATCCTGATAATCCTGCGGCTGGAACACCGAAGTGTAGCTGGCGTAGGCAGACCAGTTATCGTAGAAGTCCCAAATCACCCCACCGTACGGCGTGATGTTGTTTTTCTCCATCTCTGCCGTCAGCGTCTGGCGGTTCCAGTTGGTGTAGCGCGCCCCGACAATCAGGTGCAGCGGATCGGCCAGATTGATGCGCGTCGCAAGATACGCTGACTTCTGCCGCACCAGTTGGGTGTCGGCCGCGGGTTCACGCGGATTCCAGTCGGTTTCCGGGAAATCGCCGTTAAACTGGTTGAAGTTGCCCAGCTCGGCTGACGAAATGTTGGCCCAGGCGCTGTAATATTTGTTGTCCTGACGGCTGTAGTTCACCCCGACCATCAGCTCATGCTGGCGGCCCAGCAGTTCATAAGGACCGCTGGCGAAGGCATCGACCGCATCCACCTTACGTTTGCCGGTGTTGTAGCCGGTTCCGCCCACCACCGGATAGCCGGCATAACCAGAGACGCCTGCGCCAGTGGTTTTGTCGAAGTAACCGTCGAGATACAGCTGCTTGCTGTCGAGGAACATCTCGTTATGCGTGCCGTTAAGGGTGATATTCCAGCCGTTATCGAAATTCTGCTGCAGGTTAACAAAGACCTTTTTATTTTCTTTGTTGTTGTAAGCCCATTCTGGCGCGGTGTTATAGCCGCGACGGGAGTGGATCTGCGTGCCGTCGGTGTACCAGCGCGGCGCACCGCCCCACATCGGTGAATCGGTATTTACCTGGCTGAATTCATAACCAACTGACAGTCTGGTGGCGTCCGTCACGTCAGCGTCGACCACGCCGTAGATAAACTTCTTATCGGCGCCGTAGCGTTCAATGAAGCTGTTTTTGTCTTCATAGCCGGCCACCAGACGACCGCGCACGTTGCCTTCCGGTGACAGCGGTGCAGAAAGATCGGCGACGTAACGCTGCTTATTCCAGCTGCCATAGCCAGCTTCAAGGCTACCGGTAAACTCTTTGCTGTCGGCATGTTTACGCACCATGTTGATGGCAGCGGAAGGATTGCCCGGTCCGGTCAGCAGGCCCGTTGCGCCACGCACCACTTCGACGCGCTCGTACAGCGCGGTATCGGTCTGCGCATCACCGAGGTTCCAGCGCTGGGCAAACGCGGTCGGAATGCCGTCGGTCATGTAATTATCGATCAGGAAACCGCGCGAATAGTAATTGATGCGGTCCATATCGGCGGCCACACCGTGGATGCCGGTGGTGTTGCTCAGTACGTCGTTCAGCGACTGCAGCTGTTGATCCTGCATGCGCTGCTTGCTGATGATGGTGACCGACTGGGGAATATCACGTGCGGTCAGCGCCATTTTGGTGCCGGCCCGCGTCACCGGTACGCTGTAATCCGCTGCGGCCTGCGCCTGCTGCGCTTCTGCGCTGGCGCTGGCATCAACGGTCAGGGTGGCCTCACTGTTTTGTGTATCGGCCGCCTGAGCGACACCCGAGGCAACCAGCACTGCCAGCAGTGACCGGCGCAGCGCGCGCTGCGGCGCAAGACCTGCGTCCCGGACGCGCATCTCTTTGCAAGACATAATATTCCTCAATCGGCTTATCGTTATTTTGTGGTGAGCATTTGGTTAAGAAAGCAAATGAGAAATATACGCATTAAGATTAACATTGCAAGAATTTGTTACTGCCTTTCTGACGCCTTTACACTGCGAAAAAATCTTATGCTTCAGGGAGTAACGGCCCTGAGGCTGCTTTACAGGAAACTATCACGCCTGAAATCATCCTTAATCTGAGTCAACCGGTGCGTGACCTACGGCCTCCCCGCCTGAACGGCTGTGCCTGCATCCTGCTATGGCATCTGAACACCACGCATGTACCAGCCTGGTACCCGGTCACCGCCATTGATTTATAATTACGCTGCCGATGGGAAGGTGTTTATAAAATTTCCTTTTCTGCGCTAAGGTTGATCAGTTACGCTTTTAATCCCTGCAGCAATCGCTGCGTTGTTTATATGACGCCATTTATTAAGCTGTAAATCGCCGTGACGTATATTGTGTGAGATGCCGCGATGTTAAATGAACGGCTTGACGTAGGTGGCGAGTAATATTAAATCAGCCGCTAACATGTTTATGCGTAATCAATGAAGAGACAAAAATCTTTACGCCCAATCAAAAACTGTACAGGTCAGGGCATATTTCCGGACAAATCTGTCGGCGGGTGAATATTTCCATTTGAATAAAATTGCCGTAGAATGCACGCTTTCAAATCAGTGGTATCAGTAATAAGGGTTTATACATGAGCGATGCACTCAAGGCATTGAACAATCTTCGTACGCTGCGTGCTGAAGCACGTAATATTGAGGTTGCGGTATTAAACGAAATGCTGGAGAAGTTTGCCGTGGTGGTCGCCGAACGCCGCGAAGAGACGGCTGCAGAGAGTGCTGCACAGCGCGAAAAAGAAGAGAAGCTGGCGTTATATAAAGAGATGCTGCGCAAAGACGGCATTACAATTAATGAACTGGCGCAATTAAACCAGGGTGAAACGAAGAGCAAAGCAAAACGTGCACCGCGTCCGGCGAAGTATAAATTTACCGACGAACAGGGTAATGAGAAATTCTGGACCGGTCAGGGTCGTACTCCCTCGCCGATAAAGTCAGCGATTGACGCTGGCGGTTCGCTGGATGATTTTCTGATTTAATCCAGTCGCCGGAAATCGGGGCGGAACCGGCTAATTGCCGCATCACCGCCCCTGTATCGCGGCACCCGAAATGCTTTCATGCAATCCTTTCATGCAATCCTTTCATGAAGTGTGCCGCGAGGTGATCAGGCTATTACGCCTTCCCACACCCGCCCGTCAGATTAACGCTGCACAGGCGCGCGCAATACGTTTACCCGCCTCCTCAACGCTATCGATATCCGTGGCGATCGATAAACGGAAATACGGCGACAGGCCGTAAGCACTGCCCGCCACGCCGGACACACCGCTCTCCAGCAGATAATTCAGCACATCCTGTTCGTCATGCAGTACGGCGCCGTCAGGCCGGGTTTTGCCCAGCAGGCCAGCACAGCGACAAAAGACAAAAAATGCGCCCTGAGGTTGCAGCACTTCAATGCCGGCCACCTGCTGCAACTGCTGCACAATGACATCGCGTCGCGCCTGATACGCGGCGCGCTGCGGGGGCAGAAAATCGAGCCCACCGTTAAAGGCCGCAACCGCCGCCGCCTGGCTGATGGCGCTGGCGCCAGAACTGTTCTGCGACTGCACCACCACCATGGCATCAATCAGCGGCTGCGGCCCGGCAGCAAAGCCAATGCGCCAGCCGGTCATGGCATAGGTTTTCGACACGCCTCCCACCAGCAAAACGCGTTCAGCCAGCTCCGGCGCCACCTGCAGCAGGCTAACGTGCTGACGATCGTCAAACAGGATATGTTCGTACAGCTCATCCAGCATAATCAGCACATTGGGATGATCGCGCAGCACCGTCGCCAGGGCCTGCAACTCCTGTGCGCTGTACACCATGCCAGAGGGATTGCCGGGATTGTTCAGCACCAGCCAGCGGGTTTTCTCAGTGATCGCCTGCGCCAGCTGCGCCGGCTGCAGCTTGTACTGCTGCTCAAGCGGACAAGGCAGCAGCACCGCCTCGCCACCGTTGAAGCGCACGCTGTCCGGGAAAGTTGGCCAGTATGGCGTGGGCACAATCACCTCGTCGCCGTCGTTTAGCGTCGCGGCAAACGCGTTGAAGATGATCTGTTTTGCGCCGTTGGCGATACAGATTTGCTCCAGCGCGTACTGCAGCTGGTTCTCGCGCGCCAGCTTGGCCTGCACCGCTTTACGCAGCGCGGTGGTGCCATTGGTCGGCGTATAACGGGTTTCACCGCCATCCATCGCGGCGCTGGCGGCGGCACGGATGTGCGCGGGCGTATCAAAATCCGGCTCACCGGTGGTGAGGTCAAGAATATCCACGCCCTGCTCTTTTAGCTGGCGCGTCAGCTGGCGTGCCGCCGCGTTAGCCGAGAGCGACACAGACTGTACGCGCTTCGATAGGGTGATCATGTTTCGCTCCTGTCTGTCTCTCACACCACCGGCAGGCCGAGGTTTTCACGCAGCGTGGCGAACTCGTACTCTTCGCGGAACAGACCGCGACGGCGCAGTTCCGGAATCACCAGCTCCACAAACAAATCCAGCTGCTCGGACATGATCGCCGGCATGATGTTGAAACCATCGGCGCCGCCCTCGTTGAGCCACAGCTCAAAGTCATCGGCAATATCCTGCGCGGTACCGACGATTACCCGGTGACCACGCGATCCGGCGGCTACCGCGGCCAGTTCGCGCAGCGTCAGATTTTCACGTTTCGCCATGTCGGTCATCAGTTTCACGCGGCTCTGGTTACCTTCACCCAGCGGCACTTCCGGCACCGGACCGTCGAGCGGATACTGGCTCAGATCCATATTGAAGCGCAGCGAGAGCTGACGCAGACCGTTGTCGATATCAACCAGCGTGTTGAGCTCTTTCCACAGCGCTTTGGCCTCTTCGCGCGTGCGGCCAACGATCGGCATCACGCCAGGCATGATCACCACGTGATCCGGATTGCGTCCGGCGGCAATCACCTGATCTTTCTGCGAACGGTAGAAGCTCTGTGCTTCTTCCAGGCTGGCCGAGGCGGTGAAAATCACCTCGGCAGTCTCTGCCGCCAGCTTCTGCCCATCGCTGGAAGAACCGGCTTCGATAATCACCGGACGCCCCTGCGGTGAGCGGGTAATGTTCAGCGGGCCCTGCACCTGGAAGTGCTCGCCGACGTGGTTAATCGGCTGAATTTTGTCATCAATGAAGTACTGACCGGTCTCTTTGTTGGGCTGCACCGCCCCTGCCTGCCAGCCGTCCCACAGCTTATAGGTGACATCAAGGAATTCACGGGCGCGCGCGTAGCGCTCCGCATGATTAGGCATATCGCTGCGGCTGAAGTTACGCGCCACATCGGTAGAGAACGACGTCACCACGTTCCAGGCGGCGCGGCCGCGGCTAATGTGGTCCAGCGACGAGAAGCTGCGCGCCATGGTGAACGGGTCGCTGAAGGTGGTCGAGGCGGTCGCCGCCAGGCCAATGCGTTTGGTGTTGACCGCCAGCGCCGACAGCAGCGTTAACGGCTCCAGACGCGCCATGGTGGAAGGCAGACGATACATGCTGGTCGCCAGTGCATCACCCACGAAGAACAGATCAAACTTACCGGCTTCGGCTTTTTTCGCGATGGTGATCAGCCAGTCAATATCCGTCGGATCGCCCAGATTTTCCGTCAGCCGCCAGCCGCTCACGTGCTGTCCAACCGGTTGCACAAACAGCCCTAAACGGATGCGGCGTGAAGATGAAGTAGCCATATTTTTTCCTGGTCAATAAAAGGGTCAATAACAATTAAAAGGCGTTCTCGGTCGCCAGCAGCGCCTGCTCTAAGGCATCCGAGCTGATGCGGAACGGCAGACGTTCGGCGCTGGCCGCCGGGAATTTGATCTGTTCAGCAATGCTTCTGATAGCTGCGCGACGATCGCCGTGCAGCGGCGCTAAGGTCAGCGGCATATCATACTGCCGCAGCAGCGCCAGCAGCGCGGCGTCCGGCTCACCGTCGTGCTCAATCAGCGACTGCACCAGCAGGCTGTAACCGACTTTTTCACCGTGCAGCCAGTGGTGCAGCTCCGGCTGATGGGTCAGACGGTTATGAATGGCATGGGCAAAGCCTGGCGTCGGCAGCACGTCACGCACGCTGTTGGCCAGGCCGGCCAGCACAATACTGGCATCGATCACCTTCACCAGTTCCGGCGTCACCTGCTGTTGCTGGTTGGCCAGCACGGCGGCGGCACCGTGCTGGCGATAAACATCCAGCGCGCGCTGCGCGGTCATCACTTTAAGGTCGAGGGCGAGATCGTGGGGGTTGTGCCGCAGATAAGGATAGAACTCGTAGTATTTAGCCAGCGCGTCAACGATGCCCGCTTTGAGGTAACGCACATCACTTTGCGCAATCACTTCGCTGTCTACCAGCACCAGTTCAGGCATTTTGCCCAGCGGCTGGCTGCGCACGTGGCCGCCCTGCGCGTCATAAATAATCGCCACCGGCGACCAGGCGGCACAAGTCGCCGCGACGGTGGCGAAATTGACGACGGTGATTTCCGGTAACTGGCTGCCGACCGCTTTAGCCGCATCCAGTACGCGCCCGCCGCCAATTGCCAGCAGCAGTTCAGCCTGCTGCTGTTGCAAATTGCTTTTCAGCGTATCAATGGCCGCGTCGGTGCATTCGCCGTGCAAATACTCGATTTCCCAGCGAATACCACAGGTTTCCAGACTTTGCGTTAATTGCGGATTAACCGCCTGCCAGGCGCGTGGAGAGGTGAAAATACGGATATGCGTAGCATAAGGTTTAATGAATTCACCGGTGCGCGCACGCAGTCCCGGTTCGTGTGCGTAGGCACGCGGAGATTTAATCGCTAACACGTTGTCACCCTGATTAGGAAAAACGCCATAACAAAATTGTTATATTTCAGAGGATTAATGCGAAATAGTTATAGCGCTATGTATTTTATGCATACTACGGTAAATGGCGATTTGTGCAATGAAAAAGCCGCCATTTCATTTTCACAAATTTGCATTAGCTTATCCGGATTTCACATATAGCCCGTCAGCGCTTTACTGCTACTCTGAGCCTTCTTTCTTTATCGCCCACCGGGCGGTTTTCCGGGGATAGCTATGACACTTGAGTTTCGTCAGGTCACAGAAGACGAAGTGGACACTTATCAGGCGCTGATGCATGCCGCCTATGCGCCCACGCTGGCGCTGGGGATCAAATTTGATGCGGCCACCGCTGACCGCGAGAAAACGCTGCGTCATCTCCAAAGCCACGGCGTGTATGCCCTGTATGCCCAGGGCGTGATGGTCTCCTCGGTCACCGTGCGTTATCCATGGGGCCCGTTGCCGGGTCCGTTCGGCCTGCCGCATATCGGCTGGTTTGGCGCTCACCCGGACTACGCGGGGCAGCAGTTTGGCCGCCAGGTTCAGGATCGTCTGGAGCAGGAAATTTTACGCGGCCAGTTACGCGCACCGGCGGTATCGCTCGGTACCGCCATCAGCCATCCGTGGCTGATTGATATGTATCGCAAGCGCGGTTTTGTGCTCATGCACACCACCGATCTCGGCAAAGGCCACATCACGCAATATATGAAAAAAGTGCTGGATGAAACCGCGCACGATGCCTGGCTGACGCGCCAGGCGGCATCACAAGGAAGCCAGGCATGAGCCAACTGAATGAAACAGCGCTGGGCGAGCAGCTGATTGCCTTTCGCCACGAACTGCACCGTTTTCCGGAACTCTCTAATCAGGAGTTCGAAACCACCGCCCGCCTGCGCCAGCAGCTGGAACAGCACCAGATTCGCATCGTTGATTTGCCACTGAAAACCGGTCTGGTGGCGGAAGTCGGCCCGGCACAGGGACCGCTGATTGTGCTGCGTTCGGATATTGATGCGTTGCCGATTGAAGAGCAGTCGGACGTTGCTTTTCGCTCGGAGCGTCCCGGCGTGATGCACGCCTGCGGCCACGATTTTCACGCTTCCGCTGCACTTGGCGCGGCGATTCTGCTTAAGCAGCAGGAGGCAACGCTGCCCGGCCGCGTGCGGATTCTGTTCCAGGCCGCCGAAGAGACCGGCCAGGGCGCGCCGGATGTCATCGCCACCGGTGCGCTGCAGGAGGCGGTGGCGATTTTCGGCATTCATAACGATCCGTCGCTGCCGCCTGGCGTGGTGGGCAGCAAAGCCGGCGCGCTGACCGCGGCGGTGGATCGCTTCGATATCCGCATCACCGGCACCGGCAGCCATGCCGCCAAACCGCATCAGGGCAACGATCCGATCGTTATCGCGGCGCAGATTGTCTCCGCGGCGCAAACGCTGATTAGCCGTAACGCCCCCTCCGCTGACAACGCGGTGGTGTCGATCACCCAGCTGCACAGCGGCAGCACCTGGAACGTTATTCCGGACAGCGCCTGGCTGGAAGGCACGGTGCGCACCTTCTCTCAGTCCACGCGTGAGCGACTGGAGCAGCGCTTCCGCGAAATCGTGCTCGGCCTTGGTGCGGCTTTTGCCGCAGAGGTTGAGTTTAACTGGCACGCCGGTCCGCCTGCGGTGGTGAATGATGCGCACTGGGCGGATTTTGCTCTGCAGCAGGCCACCGCCAGCGGACTTGAGGCGCGCGTGGTGGAAGCCAGCCCGATCGGCGAAGATTTTGCTTTTTATCAGCAACAGCTGCCCGGCGCCTTTGTGATGATCGGCACTGGCGAACCTTATGCGTTGCACCATCCGGCTTTTCGCATCAATGATGCGGTGTTGCTGCCCACCTCACGCTACCTCGCGCAGCTCGCCGTGGCGGCGCTGCGCAGTCTGGAGCGGGCATGAACCTGAGCCACGCGCTGGCTGAGCGCATCCTGCAAAGCCAGCCGGATGCGGCGGCACGTGATGCCGCGCGCACTGGCATACAGGATTTTCTCGCCGTGAGCTGGCCGGTGTTACAGCAGCAGGTGCCGGACAGCGGCTTACCGGCGCTGCGACAGGTTTATGGCGACGGCAGCGTACGCTCACAGGCGTTGCTGCTGGGCTATGCCGGCCATGCGCTGGATTACGATGATTTCCATGCCGATTTTCGCGGCCATCCCAGCGTGGCGATTCTGCCCGCGCTATTTGCCTGGCAGCAGCAGCAGCCCGCCACTGCCGAAGCGTTCCTTGATGCTTATGTCATCGGCGTGGAAGTGGCTGGCCGGCTGGGACTGGCTGCCAGCCAGCAGCACTACGCGCTGGGTTATC
This sequence comes from Enterobacterales bacterium, assembly GCA_039593635.1. GTDB lineage: Bacteria > Pseudomonadota > Gammaproteobacteria > Enterobacterales > Enterobacteriaceae > Enterobacter. The sequence goes on along the minus strand of JBCNOW010000001.1, from coordinate 153,324 downwards.
ACAACACGGCCACGCTGGGCACGCTGGCGGCGGCGGCGGCGCTGGCACGTCTGCTGCAGCTTAATGCAACCGACTGCGCCACGCTGATCGGCATCGCGGCGACCCAGGCCAGCGGACTGCGCGCTCAGTTTGGTTCAGCGGTGAAGCCGCTGCACGCCGGACTGGCGGCAGAGCGTGCGGTGATGGCGGCGCAGCTGACGCTGGCGAAATTCGATGGCCGGCATGAAGGCGTGCTCGACGCGTTTCTCGCCGCCAGCAGTAACGGCGAGGCGCAGCCGCAACGGCTGGTGGAAAACTGGGGCGCGCCGTGGCGCATCATTACCCCCGGTCTGGAGTTCAAACCCTTCCCCACCTGCGCCGGGACTCACAGCGCTGCCGAAGCGGCACGTCTGCTGCGGCGCGCCTGGCTGGCGGAAGGTCACTCGCTGGACTCGCTGCTGGAAAATATTGATGACATCACGGTCGCCTTCCCGCCGGGTGGCGATATCGCGGCGGCAGTTCGCGTGCCGGCTAATGGTATCGAAGCACGCTTTAGCCTGGAGTACGTGATTGCCGCCATGCTGATGTATGACGATTTGCGGCTGGAAGATTTTGCCGAAGGTGCGCTTAATCCGGCGGTGATGCCGCTGGCGGCCAAAGTGCGTCGCACGCCGGATGCGTCCGCGCCGCCCGACGCGCTCAACCCGGCGCGGCGTTTTCATCTCGTCACGCTGACGCTGAAAGAGGGTCGTCAGCTGCAGCAGCGCCGCACGCGGCAGCAGTCGCTGGCGGATGGTGTAAACGTATCTGGCAAACTGTGTCAGGCGCTGCGCCATGAAGTGCCGGCGCGTCAGCAGCAGTTGCTGGCTATCAGTCAGCTGCAAAGCACGGCGGATTTGGCTACATTAAGCCAACTGTTGCGCGCCTGAATCCTGCCGGCGCGCGTTCTTCGCTTAAGGCTGGCGTATCATGTCTAAAACTCAGCGGCTTCCCGAACTGCTGCAATTGCTGCGCTGTCATCGCTATCCGCTGACCGCGCAGCGTATCGCCGAACAGCTGCACATCAGCGTGCGCACCGTCTATCGTGACATTCTTAGTTTGCAGCAGCAGGGCGTGGAGATTGAGGGCAGCGCGGGCGTTGGTTATTTACTCAAATCCGACGGCCATTTGCCGCCGCTGATGTTTTCCCGGCAGGAGATTGATGCGCTGGTGCTCGGGCTCAACTGGGTCACCCGACACACCGACGATGAGCTTAAGTCCGCCGCGCGCCATGCGCTGGCCAAAGTCCAGGCTGTGATTCCGTCCCATCTTACGCAGAGTATCGATCACCAGTCGCTGCTGATCGCCTCCCAGGGCGAAGCATTATTCGAAACCCATCTGCCGCAGATTCGCCAGGCAATCCATCAGCGCAGCAAGATCAGCCTGCGCTACAAAGATCTGCAGGATAACCTCTCCACGCGCACCATCTGGCCGGTGGTGATTGGCTACTTTGAACGCGTGCGCCTGCTGTGCGGCTGGTGCGAACTGCGCCAGGAGTTCCGCAATTTCCGCGTCGACCGCATTGAAGCGATCAGCGTCACCAGCGAACTCTATCCCGGCACGCGTCATCAGTTGCTGAAACGCTGGCGGGATTATCACCATTTGCGTCACCCGGTGGACAGCGCGACACGCTAGCGACATAAAGTTGCCATAAGCGACAAAATGTCGCATACTTAGCCGCGTGCAGCAGTAATCGCAACTCAACATTACAACAGTCAGTCCATCACCGCTTTCATCCGCGAGGTAATATTCATGGCCACAAGTATTCGTTTAGACGATGACTTCGTGAGCGACGTAAAAATTCACGCTGAAGCCGCCAGCCGCAGCATTCCAAAGCAGATTGAGCATTGGGCGAAGATCGGCCGGATTGCTGAGGATAATCCGGACTTACCGTATAGCTTCATCGCTGAAGTATTGATCGCCCAGGCTGAAGTCGATAATCAGAAGGTTTCGCCGTATGTCCGCCGAACACCCCGATCCAAAACCACAAAATAGCATCGAGGTTTATCAAACACGCCGCTTTGAAAAAACGCTCGATAAATTGCCCGATACACAGCGTGCCATCGTCGAGGATGAGATCGACAGGATTGTTGATGCGCCTGAAATCGGTGAGCTCAAGAGAGGTGACTTAAACTTTTTACGCGTGCACAAATTTCAGCTGAATAACCGCCTGACGCTGTTGGGCTATAGCTGGGTGGAAAATAAACTGGAACTGTATCTGCTGGATATCGGACCCCATGAGAATTTCTATCAGGAACAGAAAAAGCACCGTAAAGCCGATCTGAAAATTATCAGTTAACCCATCGACTCCTGACAAAATCTGTCACAGCCTCCCCCTACTATGCAGCGGTAAACACACAAGGAGATCACCATGCTTACCGCTAACATGACCATTATTTATGTGCCCAACGTCGTGAAAAGTGCTGACTTTTATGCCGCGCTGTTCGACATCAAACCCGCAGAACTCAGCCCGACCTTTGCCATGTTTGTGTTTGAGAGCGGCTTTAAACTGGGTATCTGGTCGCAGTATACCGTTGAACCCGCACTCTCCCTGCCCGCCAGTGCAGCGCGTAGCGAAATTGTGTTTAAAACCGCGCGCAAAGACGATGTCGATTTTCTTTATCACGAATGGGGCGTGCTGCGCGAAATCACCATCATTCAGTCACCGGTGCGCATGGACTTTGGCTACACCTTTACCGCGCTGGACCCGGACGGGCACCGCCTGCGTGTCTGCTATTTACAGCTGGATGAGTAAGTGAAGAGACCTGGCGCTGACGGTTGCAGGTTGTTAAATGTGCTGAGAAATCATTAAATATATTTATATTCTTAATTGCCGATTAATGACATCAACGCTGCTGTTCAGTTAAGCAACGTGCAGGTAATTCATCCAGGTAGATAGCGGTGCGATTTATCGCGCAATAAGTTGCACCGCTACACAGTGCGCGAGATGCTTGTATTACCTCAGGATAATTACCATATATTTCAGTTCATTAAAGTAATTCTTGTCATCGTTTACTTTACCCGTCATTACCGCTCCCATCCCACATCGCGCTTTTTTAAAATGCCTTCCGTGTATGCCATAAATAAAATCTACTGAATACAGCCACCTGAACACGCTACGTCATTTCCAGGACAAGTCTTGTTACTGTTAAATATTAATTACGTTTTTATGGGCCTCTGCACAGGCTGCATTGTACCTGTAGCCCGACCATGGAGAAGGCCAGGCAATGAAACGCCGTACTACACCGGGATGTGATGATGACCAGTAATCTGCTTAACCTGCGCCAGCAGCGCGCGACGCGCACGCTATTTTTTATCGCCGGACTGGGCATGGCCGCCTGGGCGCCGCTTATTCCCTTCGCCAAAGCGCAACTGGCGATCAATGACGGCATGCTGGGGCTGCTGCTGTTCTGTATCGCCGCAGGCTCCATGTCAGTTATGCCCTTTACCGGCGCGCTGATTGCCCATTTTGGCTGTCGCACGCTGCTGCTGCTGTGCGGTGCCGGACTGGCCCTGGATCTGCCGCTGCTGATGCTGCTGAACGCACCGCTGCCGATGGCGGGCGCGCTGTTGCTCTTCGGCGCGATCAACGGACTGATGGATGTCAGCATGAATTATCAGGCGGTGATCGTGGAGCGCGAGGCCGGGGTCAGCAAGATGTCGGGCTTTCACGGCTTTTACAGTCTTGGCAGCATTGCTGGCGCCGGCGCGGTGAGTCTGCTGCTGTGGCTGCAGGTTGCGCCCCTGCTGGCGCTGCTGCCGCTGTGTGCGTTGATTGTATTGCTGCTGCTGATGAGCCATACCGCCCTGTTGCCCCGTCGTCGCACGGATGCAAAACCAGCGCGCGGTACGCTGCGCGCCCTGACGCACCGTAACGTGGTGCTGATTGCCCTGCTGTGTTTCCTGCTGTTCCTCACCGAAGGCGCCATGCTCGACTGGTCAGCGGTGTTTATGAACAGTGAACGCGCCATGTCGATGCAGCTGGCCGGTTTCAGCTTCACGCTGTACGCCACGGCTGTCGCCACGCTGCGCCTGTTTGGCGATCGGCTGATTAATCATTATGGCAGTCGCCGCGTGCTCACCTGGGGCGGTCTCGTCGCCAGCGGGGGGCTGGCATTAGCGATTTTCTCCGTCTCGCTGTGGAGCGCCCTGCTCGGCTTCGTGCTGGTGGGTATTGGTCTGGCCAATATCGTGCCGATTTTATTCAACGCGGCGGGTAACCAGCGCACTGTCGCCGCGCATTACGCCATACCGGCCGTCACGCTGTGCGGTTACTCCGGGCTACTGCTGGGCCCGGCGCTGATTGGCTTTAGCGCCCAGCTCACGTCCCTGACCACCACGCTCAGCGCCGGCATCGTGATGTTGCTGCTGGTGACTTTCGCGGCGCGTTTCGCTCTGACAGCGAAGTAGCGCCTCTGCCCTGTCATATTCACAAGGAGTTTCTATGACAACCTCAACGCAACCGGTGTTCAGCCTGCACTACGTCGGGCTCAATCTGAAGAAAGGCGTTAATGCCGCGACGTTCGAAGCCTTTCTCAAGGCGCGCGGCACGCAGATTCCTGCTTATCCGGGCTGGCAATGGTCGCTGTTAAAAGGCCTGCGCGGCGAACGCCAGGAACAATACCTGATGCTGTATCAGGCTCCCAGCCAGGCAGAATATGACCGCTATATCACCCCCACAGGAGCACTCACGGCTGAGGCCATCGCCTTCTGGCAACAGCGGCCCGAGGCGTGCGCGCTGCTTGAGGAGTGGAAAAACTTTGCCACCTATGGGGAGTTACCAACGCTCTTCTCCACCTTCTCGCTGCTGGCAGAAAACCGCCACAGTTCACTGCCGCCCGGCCCGAATTTTCAGCCTGATGCCCAACCTGCGGTGGCACGCGTGGTCGGTTTTCATCATCTGGCGCTACGCGCGGGCGTGACGGCTGCCGACTTTGATCGCTTTATGATTGAGAACGTCGCGCGCATTGATGACTATCCCGGCTGGAAGTTTCACATGCTGAAGGGCACCGGCGGCAATCGAAGTGAGCAATATGCAGTGATGCTGGTGATCGAAAGTCTCGACTCGCTCAATAGCTTCCATCCGGCGATGGACGTCTCAACCGAAAAATCGCTGACGTTTGTGAAAAACCATCAGGAGAGCGAGCGTATGTATGATGAATGGCGCACCATGGCCTCGTTCTCCGGCGCACCGCAAATGTATACCGACTATCTGACGATTGCCGGCAACGTCGGCTGAGGTTGGCCATGACCGGCGGAGGCCGGTCAGACTGCATCATCACGCCCGCGCAGGGTTGGTGTTCGGTTCTGGCTGGCCCGGCACCTCAACGCCTGGCCAGCCCGCCGTTCGCGTCCGTTGCCGGATTAGCTCACCGTGCCGCTGCCGGGCTGTTCAGCGCGGCCAGCAGCGTTGCAGAGTCCGCCACTGCGCCGAATATACCGCCCTGCATATGAATCATGCTGAGCGCCGCCTCATGATGCTTCAACTCCGTCGCCGCGCAGCAGTCGCTCAGCACCAGACATTCAAAGCCGCGATCGTTGGCTTCGCGCAGTGTGGTATGCACGCAAACGTCGGTGGTGATACCGCTGATGATTAAGTTGCGGATACCGCGACTGTGCAGAATCAGCTCAAGGTCGGTGGCGTAAAAAGAGCCTTTGCCGGGTTTATCAATAATCACTTCATCCGGTAACGGTGCCAGTTCGGGAATGATTTCCCAGCCTGGCTCACCGCGCACCAGAATGCGGCCACAGGGCCCTGGTGCACCAATCTCCGCCTGCATTCGCCGCGACCGCCAGCGCTTGTTGGCTGGCAGATCGCTCAGGTCCGGACGATGGCCTTCACGGGTATGGATGATCGGGAAGCCGGAGTCGCGCATGCGCGCTAACACCTGCTGCAGCGGCTTGATCGGCGCACGCGTCAGGGAGATGTCGTAACCCATAGTGTCAACATAACCGCCCTTACCGCAGAAGTCGGTTTGCATATCAATCACCAGCAGCGCGGTGTTTTGCACCGTGCAGTTGCCGTCAAACGGCCACGGATAGGGGGTTGAATTAACGATATAATCAGGCATTGCTTTTCTCCATTACCGCCGTGCTGCTTTCCGGTTTCCATTTCACGATCAGCGTATAGCTCAGTGCCGCGGTGACCAGCCCGATAACCGCTTCACCAAACTGCGGGAATTCGAGGTGGGCCATCACCGCACACAGGCTGCCGATGGCCCAGGCGGCGAACGCGCTGCCGCGCAGGCGCCGGGTTTGACGCTGTTCGCTGATTTTTGCCATAAAGATCAAATCAACAATCATCACTGCGCCAAACGGCGGCACCACCATGCCAAGCAGGCTGAGCCATTCGAGGAACCAGGACCACACGCCGGCCAGCGCCAGCACGCCACCGATGGCCCCGAGGATCAGCGTCCACAGACGCATTTTGCTGCTGAACAGATGGCTGAAACCGACCGCGCCGTTATACAGGCAGTGCGTGCACACCGAACCGAGGTTGATAAACACAAACAGAAAGGCAATAACGGAGAGCAGCATGCCATGCCCCATCAGCAGCGGCAGGAAGTTACCGCCGTTGCTGAGCGGATCGACCGCCGCGCCGACGGCGACAATCACCACGCCAAACAGATAGGAAATCACATTCGCCAGCGGGAACGCGGAAAACGCGGCGATCACCGCTGATTTGCCGTCCTTCGACCAGCGGGTGAAATCCGCTGTCATGGTGCCGGAATCCGCAAAGCCGGCAATCACCATGGTGACCGCCGTGCCCATGCTCATGGCACCAGCGGCTGCCGGACTGCCCTGCCACTGGGTCAGCGTGGTGAAATCATGATCCTTGCTCACCAGCCACAGCGCAACCAGCCCCAGCACCACAAACAGCGGAGCGGCAATCATTCCCAGCACCGAAAGCGCCCGCACCCCGAGAAAGGTGACGCCGGTATACAGCACCATGGCAAACGCGGTGACCGCCAGCGCATTCCAGCCAAAAGTCTGGTTGATCACCGTCCCGGTCAGGCCGGTCTGGAAGGCGTACCAGCCTATCACCACGGTAGAAAGAAAGCCGGACACCAGAATATAGCCTTTGGTGCCGAAGGTCCGCTTCGCCTGCAGCGCGAAGTTCATACCGGTATGTCCGGCGAACCAGCTAAGTGCGCCGACATAGGCAAACAGCACCAGGTTACCCAGCAAAATCGCCAGCAGTGCCGGCCAGAAGCCAAGATGCCAGGTGATAATGCCGCCGAACAGCGCATTGGTGAGGATCATCGGAAAGCCAAACCACACCGCCGACACCGAACCCGTCGAGTGGCGATGGCTAAGCGGCACCGGCTCATGCTCGAACTCCTGCTCCAGCGCAGGGGAAGATTTGTTACTCATGGAGAACTCCAATAGCAGCAGGATAGTGATGATTCCATGGTTGGATGCGCTCAAAAGCGGCACTGGCCGCCAGCACCAGGCCATCGTCCAGATGACGACCCACAATTTGCATACCGATCGGCAGACCACTGGCCGTGAAGCCGACAGGCACCGAGGCGGCAGGCTGACCGGTAAAATTGAACGGGAAGCAGAACGACAGCCAGTGATCGCTGCGCACCATGCGGCCATCAATGACTTCCGGGCCCTGCATGTGCAGCGCAAACGGCGGCACCGCCAGCGTCGGCGACAGCAGCAGATCGTAGCGCTGCATAAAGCGCCACAGCTGGTTGCAGAGCTTTTTGCGCGTGGTGTTGGCGTCGGTGAAATGCTCTGCACGCCAGTCGCGCTGCAGCATGGCGCTCAGGTGCGGTGACATCGCTGTTCCCAGTTGGTTCTGCATCTGGCGCATGCCGCTCAGATCGCTTTCGAACGCCACCAGCGCAGCAAAGCTGGCGCTTTCGTCAGCGATGCCGGGATCCACCTCCTCCAGCTCTGCGCCCAGCGCTGCAGCGAAACGACGCGCGGCCGCGGTGACCACGGCGCGCACTTCCGCATCGACGGCGATATAGCCAAAGTCGGCGCTGAAAGCGATGCGCAACCCCTGCAGTGGCCGATCCAGACTGGCCAGCCAGTCAACATCGCTGCATGGGATGGAGTGCCGATCGCGCATGTCCGGACCGGCCATCACCGACATCATCAGCGCGCTGTCGCGCACGCTACGCGTCATCGGACCGATATGTTCAAGCGATTCCCAGCTGGAAACGCCAGGATAACGCTCATCGCGGCAGCCCGGCCACAGCGGTACCCGCCCCATCGAGGCCTTGAGTCCATAGACACCGCAGTGGGCTGCCGGGATTCGTACCGATCCCCCGCCATCACTGCCGAGCGCAATCGGACACAGCCGCGCCGCCAGCGCCGCGCCGGAGCCCGCGCTCGATCCGCCCGGCGTTTTGCTCACATCCCAGGGATTACGCGGTGAGGGAAACAGGGGATTATGGCCGACACCGCTGTAGCCAAACTCCGGCGCGGTGGTCTTGCCCAGCAGGATGGCATCCGCCGCCAGCAGGCGCTCAACGGTGATGTCATCTTCTTCGGGAATAAAATCGGCGTAGGCGGCCGATCCTGACGTGGTTCGCACACCGGCGGTACAGATCAAATCTTTTACCGCCAGCGGCACACCCGCCAGTGCGCCCAGCGGCTCGCCGCGCGCACGACGGCGGTCGATCTGCTCTGCCTGTGCCAGCGCCCGCTCCGGCGTCAGGGTACAAAACGCCTGAATCAGCGGCTCCCGCTGTTCCAGGCGATCCAGCGTCGCCTGGGTTAACTCGCGCGCGGAAACCTCGCAGTCGCGCACCCGCGCCGCCAGCTGGGTGGCATCTTCATCCAGCAGTGCATCAAACATGATCGTTCTCCCGGGTTAATTGGCTACCGGGAGGAGTGCAGTTTGCGTGCCAGAATAGCGTGATGTGCGCGGCCGTTATGCGCCGGGCCAGATAGGATACGGTCTGGGATACAAGATGGAATACTTATGGATGCGGCAGTCATACCGATGCAGGCAATGTGCACAAGCCGTGCACACCGCTGCATCATCGCGTTGCCATTTAAAGGTGCAACCAGCGGAGGCGGCATTGCTGCCGTGGCGTGCGTCAGAAGGGTTAGCTTTGCGCGCTGACTAACCGCACGGCGAAGCCAAAAAACAGCATGCCGGTCAGCATGTTCGCCAGCTTGACCAGGCGGGTGCGGCTGCGCAGATAGCGCACCATCACCGCGCCAGCCACCAGCAACAGGGAATAGTAGCTGAAACTGATCACCTGGATCAGCGCACTCAGGGTGGCAAACGCCGGCGCGGTATGGGTTACGCGCGGATCGATAAACTGAATGAAGAACGAAACGTAAAACAGAATCGCCTTGGGATTGGTTACGCCAAGCAGCAGCGCACGCAGGAAATAGTTTTCCTGTTTTACCGCTTCAGCCGGTTGATCGCCGCTGCGTTTGCGCAGCGCGCCGATGATAATCTTCACGCCGAGATACAGCAGGAACATGGCACCAAGATAACGCACCACCATAAAAATATGCGGACTGGTACGGATCAGCGTCGCGACGCCCGCCCAGGCGAGAAAAATCAAAATCAAATCGCCCGCCATCACCCCGGCTATCGCCTGACAGGCCGGCTTTGCCCCACGACTCATCCCGGTGCGCAGCACATACAGGCTGTTGGGTCCGGGTAATAGAATGATCACCAGCGCGCCCGCCATGAAAGTCCAGAGATTGATGATGCCTAAATCGTGAAACATTACGGTGCTACCCCATGCCGTTAAGCAGGTAAAAATGAGTGAAAGTGGAACCCGGCGCGCTGCTCAACTGCCGCGGCGCGGCGCATAGTAGCAGTTGTGCGGTGGATTTGTCGCTTAACGCCACGGTTCAGTATGTCGAAACGGTGTTACGTAACACATACAGCGCGTGACAGGCACCAGTGACGTTGTCACTCTGGTGATTCAAAGCGTTTGCAACTGCTGCATCACCGCATCCAGAAATACCCGTAATACCGCAGGCTGGCGTTCGCGCGACATATACAGGCCATAAATGCCTAAGGTGCGCGGTTGAAAACCGGGCAGTACGCAACGTAACTGACCGCTGGCCAGTGCAGCCTGCGCCTCCATTGCCGGCACCATGGCAACCCCACATCCGGCGATAGCGGCATCACATAACACGGATGAAATACCAGCGCTAAAATTGCCGCTCACCACCACGGAAACCGCCTCGCCTTGCGCATCGTGAAACTGCCAGCGCTGCCCGGCAAAGCGGCTGTAGTGCAGGCAATTATGTTGTGCCAGATCCGCTGGCGTCTGCGGTTCGCCCTGCTGCGTTAAATAGGCCGGCGCAGCGCAGACTACCGAGGCACATTCACCCAGCCTGCGGGCAATCGCGCCGGGCTCCGGATCGTCAGTAATGCGAATAGCCACATCGATGCGCTCACCCACCAGGCTGACCGGCTGATTATTGATCTCCAGCTCAATACGCACCGCCGGGTAACGCGCGAGGAATGCCGGAATCATCGGTCCAAGAATGTGTGTGGCGGTTGAATGTGCACAGGCCACGCGCAACGTGCCCTGCGGTTTGCCCTCATCGCCCTGCTGTTCAATCTCGTCGGCCAGCCGGGCCAGCGCGCGTGTCTTATGCAAAATCTGCTCACCCGCCGGGGTAATGGTCAGCCGCCGTGAAGAACGGTGCAGCAGGCGTGCACCTGCCCACTTCTCCATTTCATCAAGATAGCGACTGACCATCGGGCGCGATATATCCAGCGCGCGCGCCGCCGCGCTCAGGCTTCCCAGCTCACAAATACGGTTAAACACTCGCGCTGCCGTCACTCTGTCCATGCAGGCTCCATCTGATCGTTTTATGCAACTGATCATATCTGATTGCGGGAATTCTGCCAGCTGGCGATTTGCTTACAATAGCGTCTTTCAGTGACGGCACGTTGCCGTAAAAAGGAAGATGCCATGAAGATGAAATCACTCGCGCTGCTGGTCACCTTAGCCGCCGCGCCGGTTTTTGCCGCCCCGTTGCAGTTAGACGTGTATAACCCACAGGAACAGGGAATTTTTCCGGTCTCGTCGACGCTGGTCTCCGGTCCGCATGAGGCGATTCTGTTTGATGCGCAGTTCAGCCCCAAAGATGGCGAGAAGCTGGTGGAACTGATTAAAGCGCGCGGCAAGCAGCTGACCCACATCGTGATCACCTCAGGCGATCCGGATTTCTACTTCGGTCTTGAGCCGCTGGTGCAGGCGTTTCCGCAGGCCAAAATTGTCGCCTCGCCGCTGGTAGTGGAACATATCGAAGCGACCAAAGATGCCAAGCTGCAGTACTGGGGACCGCAGATGAACGGCGCTGCGCCGCACCAGCTGTATGTGCCACAGATTACCCACCAGACGCGGTTTAGCGTCGATGGTGAGCGCATTGAACTGCGCCACGCGGCAGAAAAATCAGCCTACGTGTGGATTCCCTCCAGTAAGGCAATACTCGGTGGCACAGTGGTGGATTCCGGCATTCACGTCTGGACCGCGGACACGCAGACCGCAGCCAGCCGCGCAGAGTGGCGTCAGGTATTGCGAGAAATGCAGCAGTTGAAGCCGCAGGTGGTGATCCCCGGCCACTATCTGGGTGCGCGTCCGGCGGGCGATAAGGCGGTCACCTTTACGCTGGATTATCTGCAAAGTTTTGAGCGGGCGCTGCAACAGCACAAAGGCTCCGCGGCGGTGATTCAGGCGATGAAACAGGCGTGGCCAACCTTAGCGGATGTCAGCTCGCTGGAGCTGAGCGCGAAGGTGAATACCGGTGAGATGACGTGGAAGTGAGGCGAGGATAAATGAACGGGCCAGACGCCGCCGCGCCTGGCCTGAAGCTTACTGCAGATGGGTTTTCAGCTCTTCCGCCGCCTGGCGAATCGCAGTGCGGACTGCCGGCACCTCGCTCAGCGGATTGAGCAGACCGTAGTCATGAATCAGACCGTTATAGCGCGTCACGGTGACATCCACACCGGCGGCATCCAGTTTGCGACCAAAGGCTTCACCCTCATCACGCAGCACATCCAGTTCTGCCGTCTGAATCAGCGTTGGCGGTAAGCCCTGCAGCTGCTCTTTTGTGGCGCGCAGCGGCGAAGCGAGAATATTGTCGCGCTCGCTCTGTTTGGTGGTGTAGGCGTCCCAGAACCATTTCATCATGTTCCGCGACAGGAAATATCCGTTGGCAAACTGGTGATACGAAGCGGTATCAAAGCGCGCATCGGTTACCGGCCACAGCATGATGTCATAACGAATTGCTGGCGTTTGCTGCTGTTTAGCCTGCAGCGCGACCGCCGCTACCATGTTACCGCCGACGCTGTTACCAACCAGCGCCAGGCGCTTGCCATCGACACCAATCTCGCTACCGTGTTCCGCCACCCAGCGTGTCGCCGCATAAGCCTGATTGATGGCCAGCGGATAATGCGCTTCGGGTGACGGCGTATAGTTCACAAACACGGCCGCAGCGCCAGATTCCACCACCAGATCGCGCACCAGACGTTCGTGGGTCGGGAAATCACCGAGGATCCAGCCGCCGCCGTGGAAGAACATAAATACCGGCAGCGTACCCTGTGCGCCTTGCGGTTTTACGATATTCAGCTTAATGGGCTGGCCGTTTACCTGAATGGTTTTTTCAGTGACGTCGGCCGGCGGCAGCGTTACGCCCTTCTGCGCATCAATCAGCACCTGGCGCGCCGCCTGCGGTGACAGTTGCTCAATCGGTTTGCCGCCGCTACTGTTCAGCGCCTGTAAAAACTGCTGCACGTGACGTTCAGGTTGTGGTGCGTCAGCAAAGCTATTTACAGATGCAGTAGCCATCGCCATGGCAAGCAGAGAGTGTTGTAATTTCATGGTGTTACTCCTTTAATATTTTTTGCGATTATATCGCACGCTATTTAAATGATAATGACTCGATGGTCGTGTTCTAAACTGAGACTAAATTTATATAGCGCGCTATTTAATAGCAAGATATTTTTTAGCGAAGATTTACATCACTGCTCTATTACACTGATTTTAATCAGGATATTTTTTTAACTTTTTGTCTGCAGACGGGTTCGTTTTCCGGCCAGTCACATTGGCAACCTGCAGATTCATCTTGTCTGCGTCGTCGCCAGCCGCCACACTGGCGAGCACGCCGCGATTTTTCACACATTGAGGTAACGGGTAATGCCGCAGAGTAAAGCTACCCTGACTGGTCTGCTGGCCATTCTGCTGTGGAGCACGATTGTAGGATTAATAAAAAGCGTCAGTGAAAGTTTTGGTCCGGTAACCGGTGCCGCGCTGATTTACAGCGCCAGCGCTCTGCTGTTGCTGCTCACCGTGGGTTTTCCTGACCTGCGCCAGTTTCCCCGCCGCTATTTGCTGATCGGTAGCCTGCTGTTTGTCTGCTATGAGCTCTGCCTGTCGCTGTCGCTGGGTTTTACTCATAGCGGCCATCAGGCGATTGAAGTCGGCATGGTTAATTACCTGTGGCCGGCGATGACCATCGTTTTAACGGTGATGGTTAACCGGCAAAAGACCAGCCCGTTGATTATTCCCGGCCTCCTGCTGGCCGTCGCCGGTATTTGTCGGGTACTGAGCGGCGATCGGGGATTTTCACTGGGCGAAATGATCGACAATGTGATGGATAATCCGCTCAGTTATGGTCTGGCATTTGGCGGTGCGATGATTTGGGCGGTTTATTGTGTGGTGACAAAAAATAGCGCGAAAGGCAGTAACGGCATCACGCTGTTTTTCATATTAACTGCGCTGACGCTGTGGCTGAAATCGCTGCTATCACCGCAGCCGCCCGTGGTGTTTTCGCTGCAGGCGTGCATCAGCCTGGCGCTGGCAGCGATGGCGATGGGGCTCGGCTATGCGGCGTGGAACGTCGGCATTCTGCACGGCAATGTCACGCTGTTAGCCGCAGCTTCCTACTTTATCCCTATCATTTCGTCGCTGATAGCCGCTTTTATCCTTAACTCCAGCCTGACCTTCTCCTTCTGGCAAGGCACGGCGATGGTTTGCCTCGGTTCGCTGCTCTGCTGGTGGTCAACACGCGGGACTGCAACGCGTAAGCTGGAAAGCAATACTCTGGAATAACCGGCTGGATGGCGCAGCCGGACGAGAATACAAACAGCGGTGCACACTCAGCGCGGCGGCGGGAACATTTTGCGATACAGCGACGGCGTCATGCCGTTCACTTTGACAAACGCGCGGCGCATCACATCGGCACTGTGATAACCGCAGGCCGCCGGGATCGCTTTGAGCGGCAGCTCACCGGCATCCAGCAAAGCCCGCGCGTGGCTGATGCGTGCCTGCTCCAGCCATGCGCCAGGCTGGATCTGCATCTCCTGCTGAAACAGACGCGCTAAATGCCGCGTACTGAGGTGCATGTGCGCCGCCAGGTCTTCCAGACCGCGAATCTGTGCCAGATGCGCGATTGCCCAGCGCTGCATCTCCTGAAAGGCGCTGCGTCCGGCCAGTGACACCTGCTGTTTACGCACGAAATGTCCCTGTGTCACCGGGCGCTGGAAGAACATCACCAGGCTGGCGGCCACCTCCTGCGCCAGCTCGCGCCCGAGATCCTCTTCCACCAGCCGCAGCGCCAGATCCAATCCGGACGTCACGCCCGCCGCAGTGCGTAATGCACCATCCGCCACATACAGCGCATCGGCTTCGACCTGCGCATCGGGTAGCAGTAATGCCAGCCGTTCCGCACACGCCCAGTGAGTAGTGACTTTCCTGCCGTTCAGCAAACCCGTTTGCGCCAGCAGTAGCGCCCCCGTACACACCGAGCCGTAACGCTGGCTGCGCTGACAGAGCGCGATAATCTGCTGGCGCTCACTGGCGGAGAGCTGCATCTGACTGGCGTCAGGTGCTCCGGCGACCAGAAAGGTATCGGCGCGATGCTGTGTCGCCGCAGTTAGCGCAACGTCGGCTTCCAGCCGGACACCAGACGAGCAGCGGATGCTGGTGTGCTGCAGCGACATCACGCTGAGCTGATACACCTGACGATGCAGCAGCCGATTTGCCTCGGCAAACACATCCAGCGGCCCGGAAATATCCAGCAGTTGGGCGCCGGGAACGGCCAAAAGGGTAATGTGATGGTGAGTCATTGTCTGGCTGTCCGCTTAAATCGCAATGTCTGAAATCATCGTTAAACAGAGATTCATGACATTGTCGCGCGGCTTTATGCTGAACGCAACTTCACTAAGCGGAGACATCACCATGAGTTTTACGATTAACGGCATTCGTATTCCGGACAGCAAAATGGCGCGCGATGCTACCGCGCTGGTACGTGACATCGAATCGGATCTGTTATTTCATCACTCCAGCCGCGTTTTTTACTGGGGCGCTTTGGCAGGTCAGCGACTGGGGATCAAAGTGGATGCCGAGCTGCTTTACGTTGGCTGCATGTTCCATGATGTGGGCCTGACGCAACAGCATTGCAGTTGCGATAAGCGCTTTGAAGTCGATGGCGCCAATGCGGCGCGCGATTTTCTGCAACATTACGGGGTTGCCCAGGCGGATATTGATAAAGTGTGGACGGCGATTGCCCTGCACACGACGCCCGGCATTCCGCAATTTATGGCCGGGGAAATCGCCCTGGTGACGGCCGGCGTTGAGATGGATGTGCTGGGTATTGACTATGACCACTTCAGCGATGAGCAACGTGAAGCCGTAGTGCAGCAGCATCCCCGTCCGGCACAGTTTAAAGAAGAAATTATCCAGGCATTTTATGAAGGCATTCAACACAAACCGGCGACGACTTTCGGCAACGTGAAAGCTGACGTCATCGCTGATAAGCAACCGGCATTTCGCCCGATGAATTTTTGCCGGGTTATCCGCCAGTCGCGCTGGGCGGGTTAACGTGGACAGCGGAAATAGCTCATCGCGAACGGGAGAAATGGCGACGGAAGCGTGCGCTGTGAATCCCGGCAACAAAATTAACTCATCGAACATTGTCAGCAGGAGAGAATTTTCGTTGCTACTATAGTGACGCAACACACAGCTCAAGCGTTGCGACGAGAATTTTTCCTGTAGTTTTTTGTTATGCCCGCTCTGCGGGCATTTTTTTATGCCAGAAATAGACTGCCGTCCCCTGCCGCTGCCGTGCTGCCTGATGTCCGCTGGACGTTTTGCCGGTACCGGATGTTAATGAAAGCGACCAATTCATAACAATTCGCCCACCACGCATGTATATCTTCGTTACAAATAGGGTGACGAAATGACCTTGTTTCATATGGTACAACACTGTTTCACCATGTAAAATCGCAACGACTATCCAGTAAGACCGCTTACAGCATGCATCGATCCCTGAGAGATCGGGCTGCCGCATGGCCAGAGGATTGAATACAGAAAAACAATTAGTTGAGGTTATTTATTATTCCCCTGGGAAAGAAAGGGGGTGGGCAAAAGCAAGTAGTGCAAAGCACCATGTCTTTGTACTCAGGAATCATTTGAATGAAATCAAAAGAGCAACCAATCAAAACATCCAGAAGGTCATTTCTGCAGAAAACCCTTTCTGTCATCCCTTTCACCGCGCTTGCAGGCACCACAGCAGTGAGCGCGATGGCTTCTGCAGCTCCGGCTAAAGAAAAAAGTGAGACCTATCACTACGTTCCGGTATTTTTTAATAATGACGAATGGCGATTTATTTTATCCGCAACGGACCTGCTGATTCCTGAAGACGAATTCGGCCCCGGTGCGGTGAGTGAAGGCGTGCCCGTTTACATCGATAAGCAAATGGAATTGCCTTATGGCTATGGTTACCTGTGGTATATGAGCCCGCCATTTCAGGAGTCAATTCCTGAGATGGGATACCAGACTAATCTGGTGCCACGGGAAATTTACCGCCGGGGAATCATCAACCTGAACAAATACTGCCGTGAAAATTTCCAGAATAACTTCGCTGATTTAAGCAAAGAAAAACAGGAAGCGATTTTACACGATCTGGACTCGGGAAAAATCGTGCTTGATACTATTTCCGGCAAGTTATTTTTCTCTCAGTTACTACAGAACACTAAAGAAGGTTATTTAGCCGATCCGGTGCATGGCGGTAATCAAACCATGGCATCCTGGAAATTAATTGGTTTCCCGGGCGCGCGCGCGGACTTTATTCAGGTTATGGAGAACCCCGATAAACCTTATCCTTTAGGCCCTGTGAGTATTTCTGGCAAGTATGGTGCAAAAAAATGACGATTAAAAAAGAACCTGTAGATGTAGTTATTGTTGGCTTTGGCTGGGCTGGTTCGTTGATGGCGATGGAATTAGCCTCAACCGGATTAAAAATTGTTGCGCTTGAACGGGGAGAACAGCGAGATACTTACCCTGACTTTGCCTATCCCCGTATCATTGATGAGCTGACATATGGTGTCAGGCTAAAACTTTTTCAGAACATATCCAAAGAGAGCGTGACGGTAAGGCATACCACTAAAGATACCGCTTTACCTTATCGCCGCATGGGTTCTTTTTTACCCGGCGACGGCGTGGGCGGCGCTGGCGTACACTGGAATGGTCTACTGTGGCGGCCACTGGAAGCGGATCTCCGACTGAAAACCGTGGTGACTGAAAAATATGGTGCCAGTTTTATTCCTGAGGGTATGACGCTGCAGGACTATCCTTTCAGCTACAGTGAAATAGAACCCTATTTTGATAAGTTTGAGAAAATTTGTGGTGCTTCAGGCCAGGCCGGGAACCTGAATGGCAATATCATCGAAGGTGGCAACCCCTTCGAAGCGCAACGCGCGAATCCTTTCCCGACCAAACCGTTGCTTTACCAGTATTCTGCCATGCTGTTTGAAAAAACCACGAAAGAACTGGGCTACAATCCCTTCCCGGGTCCCGCCGCCATCTGCACTGAGGCATATACCAACCCGTACGGCGTTGCGCTCGGCGTCTGTAACTATTGTGGTTTTTGTGAGAAATTCGGTTGCTATAACTATTCTAAAGCGTCGCCACAAACCAGCGTTATCCCCGCCCTTAAGCAATACGATAACTTTGAATTGCGCTGTAAATCACATGTGCTTCGCGTCAATAAAGACAACACGGGGAAACTGGCCACTGGCGTAACCTATATTGATGAAAATGGCAGTGAAGTCGAACAACCCGCAGCGATGGTTATCCTCAGCGCCTTCCAGTTGCATAATGTCCGGCTGCTTTTGCTATCCAAAATCGGTAAGCCTTATAATCCCGAGACAGGCGAAGGCGTGGTTGGCAGGAATTATGCCTATCAAATGTTAGGCGGCGCAAAGCTGTTCTTCAATAAAGAGACCTACTTTAACCATTTTGCCGCCACCGGTGCGTCAGGCGCCTATATTGATAATTACAACAGTGAAAACTTCGATCACTCTGCTGCAGGCTTTATTGGTGGCAGTACGGTCTCTGCGCATGTTACCGGCGCCCGGCCTATTGAACAAACTGTCACGCCTAAAAATGCGCCTAAATGGGGCAGCGGCTGGAAAAAAGCAATCAGGGATAGCTACCTGCATAATATGAGCATTGGCGTCAGTTCATCTGTCATGCCTTATAAGCAATGTTATCTTGACCTTGACCCGACCTATACCGATGGTTATGGGCTGCCTTTATTAAGAATGACGTTTGACTGGCAGCAGAATGAACTCAAAATGACCCAGTTCATGGCAGGCAAAACGGAAAATATCATTAAGGCTATCGGGCCAGATTCTTACGACATGGGCTTCAAAAACTTATCTACGCATTACGATGTTCGTCCTTATCAATCTACCCATACCACCGGTGGCGCCATAATGGGTGACAGCCCGGCGACCAGCGTGGTGAATAAATATCTGCAGTGTTGGGACGTGTCCAACGTTTTCGTGGCCGGTGCCAGTTGCTTCCCACAAAACCATGCATACAACCCCACGGGAATCGTCGGCGCAACCACGCTATTTTCAGCTAACGCAATCAAAACGATTTACCTGAAGAATCCAGGCCCAATGGTTCAGGCTTAAGGGAATAAGGATAAGAAGATGAAAATGACCTGTTTGAAATGGCTGTCCTTATTAACACTATTCTGTGCTTTATCCTCTGCAGCGGAAGATGTCTCTCCGGAACTCATCAGCAAGGGTAAATATATTGCCACTGCAGGAGATTGCGTTGCCTGTCACTCGATTGCCGGAAAAGAGAGCTTTACCGGCGGATTGAAAATGATGACGCCGGTTGGCGCAATTTATTCGACCAATATCACCCCGGATAAAGCCACCGGTATTGGCGAATATACCTATGACGACTTTGCTAAAGCATTACGTCAGGGAATAGCGAAAGACGGGCGCCATTTGTATCCAGCGATGCCTTATACGGCTTATGCCAAAGTTAACGATGAAGATATGCATGCTTTGTATGCTTACATGATGCATGGCGTAACGGCGGTTCATGCGGAAAACAGAAAAAGCGATATTCCATGGCCACTGAATATGCGCTGGCCACTGGCCCTGTGGAATCTGGCTTTCCACGACGATAACGCTTACGCAGCGGATACCACCAGAAGTGCGGAGTGGAATCGTGGCGCTTATCTGGTGCAGGGATTGGGTCACTGCGGCACCTGTCATACCCCGCGTGGCATTGCTTATCAGGAAAAATCGTTAGATCAGCAGGGCAAAACTTACCTGACCGGCGGGACACTGGAGGGCTGGCATGCCCCGGATCTGACCGGCAACGCGAAGTCGGGACTCGGCAGTTGGTCAAATGAAGATATTGCGTTATTCCTGAAAACCGGTCGTACCAACACCTCAGCCGCGTTCGGCTCTATGACGGATGTGGTAGAGCACAGCACGCAATATCTCAGCCAGGCCGATCTTGCTGCGGTGGCGAGCTATTTAAAGTCACTGCCGGCTTCTGCCCCTGATGCGCCGTCTGCGCCACCCGCCGATACCACCACTGCCGCGCTTATTCGGGGAGACATCAGTGTACCTGGTTCACGGCTGTATATGGATAACTGCTCAGGTTGCCACCGCCTGGATGGCAAAGGCTATGCCAAAACCTTCCCTTCTCTTGCCGGTAACTCAGCGATCCTGAGTGATGATCCTTCATCGGTGATTAGCATTGTACTGCGCGGCGGCAAAATGGCTGTCACGAAGGAGGCGGTCACCGGGCTGGCTATGCCTGATTTTGCCTGGCGGCTCAACGATCAGCAGGTGGCGAACTTGGTGACATTCATTCGTAACGGCTGGGGCAATCAGGCACCTGCGGTAACCGCGGATCAGGTGGCAAAACTGCGTAAAGATCTGCCAAAGGCAGCGGAGGCGGATAAGGAAAAGAGTCAGTAAAAACGGACGGAGAAAATGTCCTGTTCAGGGCCCCGATAAGGGCCCTGATAATAACGCCGGATAGCAATGGCAACCTGAGCAGTTACCGCGCAATGCCCCATCGCCAGCCTGAACTATGCTTTGTCGGCGTCGGTCAGGGTGGCTCTCACCTGAGGCAGACTCTGCGGGTAATTCTGCTGAATGAATTCAATCATTTTCTCGCGTACATAGCAGCGCAGATCCCATGCCGTCGGTGAGTTCTGCGCGGTCATCAGTAAACGGATGGTCATGGTTTTTTCCGTGGTATCGGTCACCTGCAGTACCTGAGTTTCGCGATCCCAGAGCCGCGTCTCATTGAGGATTTTTTCAAAATGCTCGCGTAGCGGCGCCAGCGGCATCGAGTAATCAACATACAGAAACACAGACCCCAATATTTGCGCATTGTTTCGCGTCCAGTTCTGAAATGCATTCTCGGTAAAATAGGTGATGGGCAGCACCAGACGGCGTAAATCCCAGATGCGCACCACAACATAAGTCAGATTGATTTCCTCAATCCAGCCCCACTCCTTTTCGACCACCACCGCATCGTCAATTTTTATCGGTTGGGTGAAAGCAATCTGAATGCCGGCAAACAGATTCACCAGCGACTTTTGCAAAGCGAAACCAATAATGATACCGGCGACCCCGGCACCCGCGAGGATGGTGGTGCCGAATTTACGTACACCAGGGAAGTTGAGCAGAATTAAACTCAGGCAAAACAGTACCAGGATGACGATAGCCACTTTTTTAACATAGATTAATTGCGTACGAATTTTACGCGCACGCAGGTTGTTCGACAGGTTGATATCGTAGCGAATAAACAACATATCCTGCGCTACGTTAATCAGACGAATCAAAATGGAACAGAACGATAAGATGATAAAGATATTAAGCGTGGTGGCGATAAAGCTCAGTGAGCCAGGATCGAGATGCACATAATTCATCCCCATATTGATCAGCAGTAATGGAATGAATAAAAATAATGATCCCCGCAGATGCTTTTCCAGCGATTTAAACAGCTTGCGATCGCGGCTTTGCCAGTAGCGGATAAACCTGAGAAGAAGAAAGCGGGCCAGAAAACCCAGCAGTAGCGAGAGTGTGACGAGCAATACAGCAGGCACCCATGTCGGCGCACCAGATAACTCACCAGGAAGTAATGGCATGATATTCCCTTCTGTTCAGCTAACAACCGTGGTTGTCAGATAAGTCACCAAAATCAGTAACCGTTATCGTGCCGGTTATCTGCTAAACCCATGATTTCGCACTTCAGTGGGTAAAAATATAGTTCACTGGCCGCTGTTAGCAGGGTAAAAACCCATCAGGTAATCAGGTGCAGTGCTGGCGGTCATCGCAAGGGTATGAATTGGTGGTTTTTTTCGGCTTTATTGCTAAAGGTCTGAAATTGCAGGCAGGTGATGAGGCAAAGCGTCAGAGGGTGCTGACGAGAAATGCGCTGGCAGGCAGTGATGCTGCACCCAGGGAAGAAGTACAGACAACCTGTTGCGCCAGCTCGCGCTGAACACGCGCATAGCGCCGCAGGTTGATGCAGAGAAAAAGCGCGCGATTAAGCGCGCAATGCATTATTTGGCATACGCCTCGGTAGAGAGCGTAATCGTCACTTCGTCGCCCACGGCTGGAACATATTTATCGATTTTAAAGTCCGAGCGTTTGATGACGCCGCTGGCATCAAAACCGATCGCCTGCTTTTTAACCATAGGATGCATATCCTGTTTGTTCAGCGTGGCATGCAGCACAACCGGCTTAGTGATCCCTTTGATGGTTAAATTACCCTGTACATCATATTTATTATCGCCTTTGCTTTCCACATGGGTGCTGTGGAAGGTGGCCTGAGGATATTTTTTAACGTCAAAATACTCATTACCCAAAAACTCTTTGGTCAGCGCTGGCACATGCGTGTCAATCGTTTTTAAAGGCAGGGTCACATTAACCTGTGACTTTTCCGGGTTTTCTTTGTCAAAAGCCAGCTGACCGGAAACATCAGAAATATCAGCAGTCGGATGAGAGAAACCAAAGTGATTCCATGCGATGACCACGGAAGTATGTTGCGGGTCAAGGTTATATTCCGTCGCCGCGGCATGTGACAGGGGAACATATAATGCCACCAGAGAAAGCAGCGCCGTTTTTTTCAAAAATTTCATGGAAACATCCTCAAATAATTAAGTTCTAATACTGTAGCGCAAACCTGCTGAGGTGTTATTGAAATCATTTGCTTTACCCATTCAAAATTTTTAACCGTTTTTTTCCGCAAGCAAATAATAACGCAACGTGAATTTTACTGAAATGACGTAATTAAATTCCGGCGAGTCGAATTTAATAATTCCGTTTTTATGTAGACTAATTTAGCGGCGAGGAGAAGAACGGCAAACCATGTTGAGCATGCGATTAACAGACCGCCTGAATAGCCGGCGGCCGCCACGCTTTATTCTTCGCTGGCACGACGTTGATCATAGACAACCTGTGCCTTTTCAATCGCGTCGCCCTGCTCTCTGGCCCACTTCACCAGCGCAACAAACGGATCCTGCAACGTCTGGCCCAGCGGCGTTATGGCATATTCCACCGCCACCGGGGACGAGGCGATTACACGGCGGCTGATCAGGCCGTTACGCTCCAGCCGGCGCAACGCCTCCGTCAGTGCCTTGTGGGTAATCGGATCAAGACGGCGCTTGATCGCGTTAAAGCGCGCGGGTTCAGTGCACAGCACGGTCAGAATTAATACCGACCACTTATTGGCGACCTGTTCCAGGATCGGACGGGTGCTGTTGATCTCTGCCAGCAGCGCCGCGATATCAGTCGGCATGGGGTTTCCTTATGTATATCTAATGTAGATAAGGTGCGTAATTGACACTAAATATACGAAATGTATCATCAGCCGTCCACCCCTCTCATTCTGGAGCAGCCATAATGAAACTCGAAGGAAAAGTCGCGCTGGTGACCGGCGGCGGCAGTGGTATCGGCCTCGCCATCGCGCGCCGTTTTGTGCAGGAAGGTGCCCACGTTTTCATCACCGGGCGACGTGAAGCGCTGCTGGCCGAAGCCGTCACGCTGACTGGCGGCCGCATTGAGGCGATAGCAGGCGACCTCACCAGCGCAGACGATGTTGCCCGTCTGTTTGACACCGTGCAGGCCCGCGCCGGACGTCTCGATATTCTGGTGAACTCCTCTGGCGTGGCTGAACCCGCCAGCCTCGAAGAGACCAGCGCAGAGCACTTTGACCGCACGTTCGGCCTCAACGTGCGTGCCATGGTATTCACCGTACAGCATGCGGTGAAGCACATGACTGAAGGCGGTGCCATCGTGCTGGTGGGATCGATTGCGGGCAGCATGGCCAATCCCGGCTATGGCGCTTACTCGGCCAGCAAAGCCGCGGTGCGCGCCTATGCCCGCACCTGGAGCAGCGAACTGGCACCGCGCGGCATTCGCGTCAACACGCTTAGTCCTGGCCCGACGGACACGCCGATGTTTGACCAGGTCAGCGACGAGATACGACAGACATTCAGCGCGCAGATACCGGCCAAACGCCTCGGCCATCCTGACGAAGTTGCGGCGGCCACCCTGTTCCTCGCATCGGACGAAAGCGTTTATGTCACCGGCAGCGAACTGGTGATTGATGGCGGTATGTCCGCGTAGTGGCTGTCGTGCTGCACAGCGCGCCTGCCGGGCGTTGTGCAGCCACCGATAACGTTTCTCAGAAGGTGTAGCTAAAGCCGACCGTGCCGGTGACCTGATTGCGCCGGGACACGATCGGGCTGTCCGCGGCGCGATCGCCCAGCCAGCTGTAACCGGCGCTGACCAGCGTGCCCCAGTGGGCATCAAACTGGTGGCTCCAGGTGAGCGTAGTCGCAACACCATAAAAGCCGCCGCCGGCATCGTAGCGTGAAAAGCGGCTGCGGCTGCTCTGGACATCGCTCACGCCATACCAGGTATTCATATAACGCGCATCGCCAAACAGCGCCGCCGTCTGCAGTGCAATGGTATCGCTGTCGCGCTGGAGGGGCACCAGCGTAACGGATGCCTGATAGTTAACGCCCTGATCATCGCTGAGCGGCAGCACCGCTTTGCCCTCTGCACTCAGCCACGGCGTGAGCTGCCAGCCCAGCGCCAGTGCAGTGTTCACCGTCGCACTGATGTTTCCCATGCCTTGCAGCCGGCTGGCGCCGTCCCGCCACGTCGAATCTTTATCGCTTCGGCCCAGGCCATAACCCAGCGTGTGTTCCAGATAAACCCCGCTGTCGCTCTGCAGGTCATAACCAATGCCTTTCTGGGCATCAGCAAAAAATGCGCCGTCTCTGGCCTGGAAAATCGGTACCGGCTGCACCCGTGTTTTATTCGATCCGCTGTAGCGTGGCGCGAATTGCGCCCCCGCGCCGAGCGTCAGGCTGGTCTGTGCGTCGCCATCCGCCCTGGCGGCAGCGGAAATCATGAGTAGTAGATGGGTCATGTACATCAGCGTTTTTCTGGTTATCATCGTGTCACCTCTTTATCGGTCCGTTTACCGCCCCTTGCCCGGGCAGCCGCAGCGCGAAGCCGAAGTATCCCGGGGCTGTGTCAACAAACAGCCAGGGATTTATGAAGAAACTGTCAAGGTGAGTTATGCAGACCAAAAATATCCTGATTATTGAGGACGATGCTGACGCGGCTGAGGTGCTGGAGGCCTATCTGCTACGGGAAAATTATGCGGTGCGTGTTGCCGCTGATGGCCTGAACGGACTTGAGCTGGCCCTGCGCTGGCAGCCCGATCTGATTTTGCTTGATGTAATGCTGCCCGGCCTGAACGGCACCGAGGTGCTGGCAAAACTCCGGCGCAGCAGCGAGGTGCCGGTGATTATGGTCACGGCCATGGGCGATACGCCCGATCGCATCGGTGCGCTACGCTACGGCGCGGATGATTATGTGGTCAAGCCTTATCATCCCGGCGAAGTGGTGGCACGCGTGCAGGCAGTGCTGCGGCGCAGCGCGGTAAAAACGCCGCAGGAAGAGATCCTGCGCTGGCAGGGGCTGGAGGTGAACAGCGGCGCGATGACGGTTACCGTCACGCAGGCCTCGGGTAACGTGCTTTGCGTTGATACCACGCCAACCGAATTCACGCTGCTGGTCACGCTGATGCGCGCACCGGTGCGTGCGCTGAGCCGCCCGTTTTTGCTGGAGCAATGTATGCCGGACAGCGACGCGCTGGAGCGGGTGATTGATACCCACGTATATAACCTGCGCAAAAAGCTGGAAGCGGCCGGTATGGCGGGCGTGCTGCTCAACGTGCGCGGCGTAGGCTACCGGTTCCGCCAGCCATGACAGAAAAATCCCCACAAACGCTCTGGCGCTGGCTTTGTCTGCGCATTCTGACGCTGGCTATCGGTACCGTGGTACTGATTGCTTTGTGCATGTGGCTGCGCTTCACGTTGCAGTACCTGTGGATCACGCACCATATGCCGCCGGCGGTTCTGCATGAATTTCTCGCCCTGCGTGCACATCCGGAACGCGATCCCGCGCGCTTTCACCAGATCATCGATAGCTGGTGGGGCATACGCTACTCCGATCCGTCCATTGCTTCCTCGGACTGGATCACCGTCGGCATCCTGGTGCTGGTGACCATTCCGTTTATTGCCTATTTCGGGCTGCGTCACGCGCGCCCGCTTTCTGCACAGTTCAGCCAGCTCAGACGAGCGGCAGACCAGGTGACCGCAGGCGACTTCGGTGCGCAGGCGGCGTTAACACCGGCAGCGCCCGCCGAACTGGTGCAGTTCGCGCACAACTTCAACGCGATGACGCGCCAGCTGGCGCGTTACGACAAAGAGCTGCGTACGTCGCATGTCGCCATGGCGCATGAGCTGCGGTCGCCGCTCAACGCCGCCATGGTGCGTCTGCAGGCGCTGCTTGATGGCGTATTCAGCGCTGACTCACGTCAGCTCGCCCTGATCATGGCGCAGCTCAGTTGTCTGCACCGGCTGATCGATGAGCTGCATCTGCTGTCACTGGCGGATGCCGGCCAGCTCACGCTGGAGAAAGTCCGCTGCAACCCGGCCGATATCCTGCGCGAGCGCCTGCAGTGGATCAAACCGCAGCTGGATGAAGCGCGCATCAGCACCGGGGTAGCGCTGGCTGAAGAGACATTGCTGCCGGTCGATCCGTTCCGTCTCGGGCAGGTTTTCACCATCCTGCTGGAAAACGCCCTGCGCTACGCCGGAAGCGGCAGCCAGCTGCAGCTGCGCACGCGCAACACCGTTGATCATTACGAAATCATCGTGCAGGACAGCGGCCCGGGCGTTCCTGCGGCGTTTCTGGCGTTGATGTTCGAGCGCTTTGCGCGCGGTGAGGCGTCACGCGCCCGACACTCGGGCGGCAGCGGGCTGGGTCTGTCGATTGCGCGGGCGATTTGCCAGGCGCACGGCGGCACGATTAATGCCACGCTGCCCGCAGCGGGAGGTTTGCAGATACAGATTTTGTTGCCGCGCAACGCCTGACGTTGTTGCCTTTCTTGACACGCTCTTGATGGAACATCGCCGGATTCTTGATAATCGCACGGTGTAATGGCGCAAATACCGATAAAGGAATTGCGCCATGACCGACGAGCTTCCCTGCCTGATCAAACAGGGTGTGCGCCACCTGCTTAACTCGCGCCACCTGGTTTCCCTGCTGCCGCTGCTGCCCTGTCTGCTGCTGACGGCCCTGCTGCTGACCGGCTGTGACCGCAAGCGTTCACCCACGCCGCCGCCACCGCGTCCGGTAAAGTTCATCACGGTTGGCCCGCCCACGCCCGCCGGGCAGCAAACCCTGACCGGCGAGATCCGCGCGCACGATGAAACCTCGCTCAGTTTCAGGCTGGAGGGGCGGATTCTGACGCGCAGCGCCGATGTCGGCAGCCGCTTCAGGCAGGGAGAGACGCTCGCCGTGCTCGACAGCCCCGGCGCGCTGAATCAGCTGGCGAGCGCACAGGCGGAGCTGAACAGCAGCCGCGCGGCCGAAAAGGTGGCGGCCCTCAATCTGCACCGCATGCGCCTGCTGATGCCGTCCGGGGCAATTGCCCGTGCTCAGCTCGATAGCGCCAGCGCCGACTGGCAGGCTGCGCTGGCGCGGCGGCAGAGCAGTGAAGCGGCATTGAAAAATGCGCAGGATAGCCTGCGCTGGACCCACCTTGCCGCGCCTGAGGATGGCGTGGTGACGGGCGTCAGCGCCGCAGCCGGTCAGGTGGTCAGCGCCGGTCAGACGGTGTTTACGGTTGCGACCGGCACAGCCCGTGACGTGGTATTTGACGTTGCCACACCTGAAACCCTCGATCGCCGGGCCAGTGCCCGCTTCCGCGTTGCGCTATTGCAGAATCCGTCCGTGATGGCCGAAGCGCACCTGCGTGACGTCAGTCCACAAGCCGACGCCCAGACACGCAGTTGGCGGGTGCGCATCACACTGGACAATCCTCCCGCGGAGATGGTGCTGGGTGCCAGCGTCGCCGTCACCCTGCCGCTGGCCGACACGACGGCGGATGCGGTGATGGCGATTCCGGCCACCGCGCTCACCCGCCAGGCAGGCCAGCCGGCGGTGTTTATTCTCGACCCGGTGAAAAACTGCGTTATCCGGCGCACGGTTGCGATTGCCGGCTACACGGCAGATGCGGTATGGATTCGCGCCGGCATCATGCCAGGCGATCGGGTGATCACGGCGGGCGTCAGAAGCCTGCGTGACGGTGAACGCGTTGCCGGCAGCCAGGAGGATCAGCATGAAACCGGCGTTTAACCTTTCCGCCTGGGCGCTGAAGAACCAGCAGATGGTCAGCTTTTTTATGCTGCTGGTGATTGCGATGGGCGTGTTCTGCTATGAGAAGCTGCCGCGCAACGAAGATCCGGCGTTCACCATCAAAACGGCCGTGGTCTCCGCGCAGTGGCCGGGAGCCTCCATCAAGCGGATACGACCCGCCTGCTGACCGATACGCTTGAGAAAAAGCTGCAGGAAATGCCCTGGCTGGATTATCTCGAAAGTGAAACCCGGGCTGGACGCACCGTTATCCATGTCAATCTGCGTGACGATACGCCCCCGCAAAGCGTGCCGGACATCTGGTATCAGGTGCGCAAAAAAATGCAGGATATCGCCCCGTCCCTGCCTGAAGGGCGTGCAGGGCCCTGCCGTGAACGATGAGTTTGACGACACGTTCGGCACGATTTATGGCTTTATCCCCGAAGGTTTTTCCCTGCGGGAGGTGCGGGATCGGGTGGAGACCACTGCGTCGCGAGCTGATGTCCCTGCCGGATATGGGCAAAATAACCACCCTGCTGGGTGAACAGCAGGAGCAGATGGTTCTGGCCTTTTCCCCGGCCCGCCTGGCCGGGATGGGGCTGGATATTCAGCAGGTTGCAGAGGCGCTCCGGGCGCAGAATGCCGTCGTCCCGGCGGGCATCATGCGCACGGGGCAGGAGAACATCGCGCTGCGCGTCAGCGGGGCGCTCACCACCGAGGAGAGTTTACGGGCGGTCACGCTGCACGTTAACAATCGCTATATTCCGCTGACCGACATTGCCACCGTCACCCGGGAAAACGCCGAGCCGCCGGCCCCGGCCTACCGGGTGAACGGCAAACCGGCTATCGGGCTGGCGGTGTCGATGGCGCCAACGGGCAACATGCTGCGTTTCGGTGCTGCGCTGAACGCCAGAATGGCGGCCCTCAGCGCCGGGCTGCCGCACGGTATCGAGATGGTGAAAGTCGCCGATCAGTCAGCGGTGGTCAGTGACGCGGTAAGCGGGTTTATCCGGGTGCTTATCGAAGCCGTTATTATCGTGCTGGCGGTTTCATTTGTCTCGCTGGGTCTACGGGCCGGGCTGGTGGTGGCGGCGGCCATCCCGCTGGTGCTCGCCATGACGTTTGCCGGCATGATGCTCGCCGGCATTGGCCTGCAGCGCATCTCGCTCGGGGCGCTGATTATTGCCCTGGGCCTGCTGGTGGATGACGCCATGATCGCCGTGGAAACCATGGTCTCCCGGCTGGAGGCGGGCGATTCCCGTCGGCATGCGGCCACCCGGGCATTCAAAACGACGGCCTTCCCGATGCTCACCGGTACCCTGGTGATGATTGCCGGTTTTATTCCGGTTGGCTTTGCGGCCTCCAGCGCGGGTGAATACTGCTTTTCCCTGTTTGCGGTGGTGCTGATTGCCCTGCTCTGCTCCTGGGCTGGTCGCGATCCTGTTTTCACCGCTGACGGGCACGTGGCTGCTGCCGGACACGCTAAAGCAGCACCGCGCCGGAAACGGGCGCCTCAGCCAGTTCTATCGCCGCCTGCTGCGCAGCGTGCTGCGCCACCGCATGCTGACGCTGGCGATGGCGTTGCTGGCGCTGTTGCTGGCCGGCGTACGGCACGACGTTTATGCAGGGCGAGTTTTTCCCGGCCTCCGACCGGCCTGAGCTGCTGGTGAGCCTGACGCTTCCGGCCAACGCGTCGCAGCCGGAAACGCTAAGAGAGGTGGAAAAGCTGGAAAAGATTGTCTGCCGCCAGCCGGGCATATCGATCACTACTCGACGTACGTCGGCTCCGGCGCCATCCGTTTTTACCTGCCCATGGATGTGCTGCTGGAAAATGAAAACAGCGCCCAGCTGGTGGTGGTGGCCAAAAGCCTGGCCGCCCGCGAACGTCTGCAGCGCTCAGCTGGATGCGGTGCTTGCCGACGCAATTTCAGCGACATCATCACGCGCGTGTCGCCCCTGGAGCTCGGGCCCCCGGTCGGCTGGCCCATCAAATACCGGGTGAGCGGGCCGGATTATCTGCAGGTTCGGGCGCTGGCGAATCGCCTGACGGACGCGATTGGCCGCTCACCGCTCACGCGTGACGTCAACCAGACCGCCGGTGAGCCGGAGAGAGTAATTACCCTTGCAGGTGAATCAGACGGCGGCCCGGGCGGCGGGCGTGTCGTCAGAGCGCTGATTGCCCAGCATGCTGAATACGGTCTGGTCCGGCAGCGCTGTCACCACGGTACGGGATAACGACCGGCTGGTTGATGTGGTGCTCCAGGGCAACGCTGCGGCGCGCCATGACCTGAGCAGCCTGTCCGGATTGCTGCTAACTGCGCCGTCGGGCGCAAAAATTCCGCTGACGCAGGTCGCAACACCGCAGTGGGGGCGTGGACGATCCGGTTATCTGGCGTCGCCAGCGCCTGCCGTTTATCACCGTGCAAACCGATCCGGCGCCGGGTTTGCGCGCGGAAGCCGTCTCAGCCGCCCTCACGCCGCTGATTGCCACCTTCAGGGCCAGCTTGCCGGCCGGTTACCGCCTGAGCGAGGACGGGGCGGTAGCAGAGTCTGACAAGGGCAACCAGTCGGTGATCGCTATCTCTTCCGGTGACGCTGGTCATCATGCTGGTATTGCTGATGCTTCAGCTGCGGCGGTATTCCCGGATGCTGCTGGCGCTGCTGATGGCCCCGTTTGGTTTACCGGGCATCGTGCTGGCTATGCTGCCGGGCGGAACACCGATGGGGTTTGTCGCGCTGCTGGGCGTGATCGCACTGGCGGGCATGATCATGCGTAACGCGGTGATCCTGATCAGCGAGGCTGACAGCAATCTTGCTCAGGGGATGACGAACGATGCCGCCATTATGGCGGCCGCGGAACACCGGGCCAGGCCCATCTGTCTGACCGCCTGTGCCGCCATTCTGGGCATGATCCCCATCTCGCACCAGGTATTCTGGGGACCGATGGCGCTGGCCATTATCGGCGGGCTGCTGGTGGCGACGCTGGTGACGCTCACGGTTTTACCCGCGGCGATGAGTCTGGTGATGCAGGCAGCAGCCCGTCGTGACAAACTGAAATCGCTGCGCTGGCGGCCGTTCAGAAAATAACCGCCTGCTGGTCAGCCCTGCTGGCACGGGGCAACGAAAGGTTTATCCACAGGGTTCCGGGCGGGATATGCACGCCAGATGTGGACAGTATCAGGAGAGAACGCGCAGCACCGGCTGCGCGTGGTCACGGGCTATTTCACTACCGGATGCTTCTCCTGCTGCAGCGCATTCATAAAGGTGTCGCTGAGATGCAGATGCTGACGCACCAGCGCCGGCGGCGTGCTGGCCAGCCACTGGTTGAGCGAAATATCCGCGTAATAATCGCTTTTAAACAGTTCCAGAAAGCGCAGCGGTTTATCACCCGTGTTTTCGATATAGTGACCCATGGCAAAGGGCACATAGCCGACATCACCGGCGCGGAAGTCAAACGTACGCGCCTGACCCGACGAGGCAAACACGCCCATCCGCCCCTGACCTTCCAGATAGTATTGCCATTCGTCGTTATTGGGATGCCAGTGCAGTTCGCGCATCGCGCCGGGAGCCAGTTCCACCAGCGCGGCGGCGATGGTTTTCGATACCGTAAAATTACTGGAATCAGTAATGCGTACCGTGCCGCCCGGCAGCGTCAACGGCTTCTGCGCCAGCATTTTATGCGAGAAGACCTGTTTCGATTTCACCCCGCCGTTCACCGCCGAAGCCGGCGCGCCGTCCGGTGCCTGCCCGGCAAAGATGTACTCCTCTTCCGGCGAGGGCAGCGCGTTAAACACCTCAGCCGGCACGCCAAAGTTTTTTGCCAGCACTTCGGGCGGGATATGTTTGAACCAGTCGCTGAGCAGAAAGGTACTGTCTTCATCGAAATTGCCATTGTCGAAGGCCAGCAGGAATTCGCAGCCGTCCGGCCCAAGGCCCTGAATTGAGTGCGGCACGCCCGGCGGGAAATACCATAAATCGCCCACGCCGACGTCATCGACAAACCAGCCACCTGCGGTATCCAGCGCGGTGATGCGCGCATTGCCGTACAGCATGTAGGCCCACTCGCCCTCTTTGTGCCAGTGCAGTTCGCGGATACCCCCCTTATCCAGCCGCATATCGACGCCAGCAATGGTGGTGGAAATGCCCAGTTCGCGCTGCGTCACCTGGCGCGTCCAGCCGCCGCTGCCCTTGCGCACGTGCGCATCGCTAAACGAAAAACGCAGGTTGGGTAATGTGCCGCTGTCGGTTGCTGGCGGATCGACCAGATCCGGATTCAGCGCTTCGCGCACCGGATCGTGCGGGCCAGGATCGCGCGGATGGTTGGGATCATTCGCCGGATAAGTCGCCACCTTGCCGTCGTGGGCATGGACCTTGCCGGCTGCCAGCGCCACGGTGCCACCAGCCGCGAAGGCCATAAAGCTTCTGCGAGATAAGTTTTCCAGTTTCATACCTGCTGTTTTCCTCAGTTTCTTATGGTTTGTGTCATGCCCCTTAACCATAATCAAACTGTGGCTTCCGCCAACCTTGTGTCACCGCTGAAATCAATAGAAAACCTTTATCATCGCGTAATCCCGCTCTTCACCCGCCTCACGCCATTTACGCTTCGTTGAGATCGCGTTGACGTTCAGGTTATATCAGCCGACAAATAAGGCACAAAGTGATTAAACCCCCTCCCTGATTAAGCAATTTTTTTAATGATAGCTCGCCGCAAAAGTTAATTTAATGTTACAAAAGCATCGCAATTGCAATAATTACCCGGCTACGTTTTTTCTCCGGCGAGACTTGGCCGTTCCGGGCGGAAACCCATGCCAATCAATCGGCCAAACAGATGGCGTAAAAACGGATAGCGGCTGATGAGCTGCGGAACCTTACTGGGCGTGGTGCGCGGGCGCTTGCCGCTGCTCATCTTGATCTGCAGGAATTGCGTCGCCACCGTCGGAAACTGCCGCCGCCGCTGCACGTTCTCCAAATCGCGCAGCGTGAGCGTGCCGTTTTGCAACGGCCGCGTCAGATAATTGGCGCTGGCCACCGCGTCCTGAATCGCCAGGTTCACGCCCACGCCGCCAATCGGTGACATCGCATGTGCGGCATCGCCAATGCACAGCACGCCGGGCTTCATCCATTTGTCCAGCCGATCGATACGGATGGATAACAGACTCAGCTGCTGCCACTCCTGCAGCTGCGCCATGCGCGCCACGCTGAACGGCGCAACCTCTGCCATGCGGTTTTTCAGCGCGTCGAGCCCGGCCTGCTTCAGCGCCTCGAATTCGCCTTTCTGAATGGTGAATCCACACTGCCAGTATTCGCCGCGGTCAATGACAATGAAGTTTTGCTTCGGCCCCTTGTGGCCCATCCCCAGCACGGGGTCGTCCGGCTGTTTATCCAGCCGGAACCACACCACATCGCGTGGAGCACCGAAGCTTTTACCCACCAGCCCGGCTTTCTGCCGCACCGCCGAGCGACGGCCATCAGCGCCTATCACCAGCGGCGCGTGAATTTCGTGACCTTGTAACGTTTTCACGCCTGCGATTACGCCATCCTGATAGAGAAAATCGTCAAAACCGGTGGATTGCAGCAGCGTGAAACCGGGATAGTGCGCCGCCTGGGCGGCGAGGAAAGTGAGGAAATCCCACTGCGGCATGAAGGCGATAAAACGGCAGCGCAACGGCAGACGGGAGAAATCGGCCATGGTGATCTCCTGCCCGCCCACTTCCGCCTGTAACTTTTCCGCGCGCTGATGCGGCAGCGCCAGCAGCGCGTCGAGCAGACCCAGCTGGTGCATGATCTCCAGGGTTGAGGGATGAATGGTGTCGCCGCGAAAATCGCGCAGAAAATCGGCGTGCTTCTCAATCACGACCGCGCGCAGGCCGGCGCGCGTCAGTAAATAGGCCAGCATTAAGCCGGCCGGACCGCCGCCGACGATACAGCAGTCGGCGTTTATCACCTGTGGAGACGGCATGATATCCTCATCAATTGCTATATATGATAATTGTTATCATTTATATAGCATCTGCGCGTCACCAGGGTGATGATAAATGCCGCAGTCAGACTAGTGGTTTGCCACCAGCCCCAGCGCAATCAGGCTGCGCGCGGTGGCAAGAATGGCCTCCTGCGGACTGCGCGGGTGCCAGTTCAGCAGCCAGCCAGCTTTAGCGGCGCTGACGTTCATATCAACGCCCAGCAGTTTTACCATTCCCGTCATCAGCGGATTTTGCGCTGCCGCCGCCCGCACCATGGCGTCACTCATTGGCTGCAGCGAAACTTTCTCTGCTTCTGCTGCCAGATGGGTTTTGAGCGTGCGCGCCACCTCAATAAGCGGCAGGCTGTGCCCCGAACTGGCAAGGAAGCGCTGACCCTGCGCGGCGGCGTGGGTCATCGCCAGCACGTGCAGACTGGCCACGTCACGCACATCAACAAAACATGAGTTGATGTCAGGACAGCCTGGCTGCCCCTCCAGTAGCTCCTTCACAATGCGAATCGAATGTGAATAGTCGGCACCCAGCACCGGCCCCAGCACCGACACGGGGTTCACCGTGGCCAGTTCCAGACCGTTACCCTGCTCAGCGATAAACTGCCAGGCGGCGCGTTCCGCCAGGGTTTTCGATTTCTGATACGGCCACACATCGCCGCTGACATCGCTCCAGTCGCGCTCGGTAAAGGGGCGCGGATAGTCCGCTGGATGTCCGATACCGACCGCGCCGAACGCCGAGGTCAGTACCACACGTTTAACGCCTGCATCGCGCGCGGCGCGCAATACGCGCAGATTTCCTTCAATCGCCGGATTCACCCAGTCAGCTTCGCTTACCTGGCTGCCGGTCGGGGTGGGTGAAGCGCCATGCAGCACAAAGCGACAGCCTGCTACCGCGTCTTCCCAGCCGGCGTCTGCCGTTAAATCGGCAACGACAAATTGCAGCGCCTCGCCTGCGGCCACCCCGGCCTGCAACAGATGCGCCCTGACTTCAGCTTCACGATTGGCATCACGTAAGGTGGTTCGCACCTGATAGCCCTGCTGCAGCAGCGCAATAATGCAGTACTGCGCGATAAACCCGCTGCCACCGGTAACCAGAACTTTGTCATTACTCATTTTTCTTCCTCATCACAATCATCGTTCATTCGATGCGCTCTACGTTAAGCGGCGGAGGGCGGATTTTGAATGCTTGTAAATGCATTTTACTTGCGTGATAGTACAGAAATGAGCCTTGATCCCTTTTCCGACATTCTGCGATTCGTTCGCGCTGAATCATTGCTGACCGGTGGTTTTACCGCAGGCGGACGCTGGGCGCTGCGTTTCCCTGCGCCCGATAAAATTAAATTCTTCGCCATTATCAAAGGCAGTTGCTGGGTCATACTGGAGGGCGAACCTGAACCATTCCACTTTGCCACCGGCGACGTCGGCTTGCTGAGCGCTAAACGCGCCTTCGTGCTGGCCAGCCATCCGGACGAGCCGCCGGTTGACGCCATGAGCGTGTTTTATGGCGCAGGGAAAGGTCATGCGCCGATTGGCAGCGGTGATGACTTTGTCCATATCGGTGGCCATGTACTGCTTGATCCTGCCAGTGGGCGTTTACTGACTCACGTATTACCTCCCTGGATTCAGGTACCGGCGGCGTCACCGCAGGCGGCATCATTCCGCTGGGTGCTGGATCAACTGGTGCAGGAAGGCCAGCATGTCCAGCCGGGATCGCAGCTGGCAACGGCCCAGCTGGCACAACTGCTGTTCATCCAGATTCTGCGGGCGCATTTGCAAACCAGCAGCGCACTGCCCGCCAGCTGGCTGCGGGCGCTGAGCGATGCGCGATTGGCACCGGCTTTACAGCGGCTGCATGGCGATCCGGCGCGCAACTGGCATCTGGACGAACTGGCGCGTGCCTGTGCCATGTCGCGCACCCGTTTTGCCCAGTATTTTCGCCAGGTGGTGGGCATCACGCCGATAGCCTATCTGACGGCGTGGCGCATGCGGCTGGCAGAGCGTGCGTTGCAGGAGGAAAATGAGGCGGTGGCCGTGGTAGCGCAGACGCTGGGTTACGCCTCAGAGAGCGCCTTCAGCCATGCTTTTAAGCGTGAAACGGGTCAGTCACCCAATGCATTTCGCCGCGCCGTGCGGTTACAGCAGGCGCAGCGATAAAGCGCGCCGCGTTGAGCGGCGCCGGGCATTATTTAAGTTGAGAAGAGACGCGCCACATATCCACCCCGCCTTCGGTGGCGTAGCGATCAATGTCCGCCAGCTCCTGTGCCGTAAAGGTCAGGTTGTCCAGCGCGCGCAGGGAATCACTCAACTGATCAACCGTGCGGGCACCAATCAGCGCAGAAGTGACCCGCTCATCACGCAGCGCCCAGGCGATCGCCATCTGCGCCAGCGTCTGACCGCGCGCTTCAGCAATCGCGTTGAGCGCGCGAATTTTTGCCAGGTTCTCTTCGCTGAGCATGGCAGAAAGACGCGGATCGCTGCCGCCGGCGCGCGCGCCCTGCGGTACGCCGTTGAGGTATTTACTGGTCAGCATGCCCTGTGCCAGCGGTGAAAAAGCAATGCAACCGCTGCCGAGCTCCAAAAGCGTATCGAGCAGCCCGTGCTCAATAGTGCGGTTTAGCATCGAGTAATTGGGCTGATGAATAAACAGCGGCACTTTCTCATCGGCCAGAATCGCAGCGGCCTGACGCGTCAGCTCTGGCGAATGGGAAGAGATGCCGACATACAGCGCCTTACCCTGACGATGCAGCTGTACCAGCGCGCCCATGGTTTCTTCCAGCGGCGTATTCGGATCGACGCGATGGCTGTAGAAGATATCGACATAATCCAGCCCCATGCGGCGCAGGCTGTTATCACAGCTGGCAATCAGATGTTTGCGGGTGCCGGTCGGGCCACCGTACGGACCCGGCCACATATCCCAGCCGGCTTTGCTGGAGATGATCAGT
The DNA here is from genome assembly GCA_039593635.1 of Enterobacterales bacterium. Taxonomy (GTDB): domain Bacteria; phylum Pseudomonadota; class Gammaproteobacteria; order Enterobacterales; family Enterobacteriaceae; genus Enterobacter. The sequence goes on along the minus strand of JBCNOW010000001.1, from coordinate 116,396 downwards.
TCATCACGATACGGGGCAAAATCCTGCGCCAGCCAGCGGCCAAAGTTCTCTTCAGCCGATCCCGCTGGCGGACCGTAGTTATTAGCCAGGTCGAAATGGGTAATGCCGTTATCAAACGCGTGGCGCAGGATCGCTCTGCCGGTCTCAAACACGTCAACGCCGCCAAAATTCTGCCATAGCCCCAGCGAGATCAGCGGCAGCACCAGGCCACTTTTGCCGGTTTTACGGTACTGCATGTTGGTCTGATAACGCGCTGGCGATGCAACATAACTCATAACAGATTCCTCTCATTAAATGCCGCCGTGCTAGTGGGCAGAAGACGTACCCTGCCTTCCTGCAAAACCGCGCGGCGAACAGGCGATTGCCGGACAAATTTTTACCGCGTATCGTTAATCTGTAAAATTCATTATTGTGATTAAATTCATCTTTTATGGAGATAACTGATGGAATTGCGCCAGATGCGGCACTTCATCGCCGTGGCGGAACATGAAAATTTCACCCGCGCCGCTCAAAGTATGCATATTGTGCAATCGGCCTTGTCCACCTCGATCAAACAGCTGGAGGAGGAACTGGGCACGCCGCTTTTTATCCGCTCCACTCGCCAGGTGCGCCTGACCATGGCCGGGAAAGTGTTTCTTGATTACGCCAGAACCATCGGCGCCTTTGTCGAAAAAGCGTCACAGGAAGTGGCGGCGATCGTGGCGCTTAAGACCGGAACCCTGTCGATTGGCACGGTGCAAAGCGTGCCGCCGTTTATCGATCTGCCGCAATTACTGGAAACCTTTATTCGTCGCTTTCCGGATTTTGACGTCAAGCTGTGCCAGGGATCATCGGCGAAGCTCAACGCAAAAGTGCACGATCAGCAGATCGATCTGGCGATTATGCCGGTGGAGGAAGTCTCCGACCGGCTGTCGTCGCGCATCATCGCCTGCGATGAAATCGTGGTAGCGTTCGCCGCCGATTATGCCGGATTCACCGCGATGCAGCCGGACGTCACCATGGCACAACTGGCACAGCAGTCGTTTATCGATTTCGAAGCCGGCCAGGGCACGCGCAAGGTGAATGACAACAGTTTTGCCCTGCAGGGGCTGAGCCGCAAAGTGACGTTTGAAGTCAGCGATCTGGAAACCCTGCTGAGTCTGGTTGAGCGCAATATGGGGATTGCCCTGCTGCCCGAACAAGTAGTGAAAGCGCGCAGCACGACGCTGCATTATTGCCGCATCAGCGACGTTGATGTGTGCTGGGAACTGGCTGTGGCCTGGCTCAGCGATCGTCCCGGCAGTATGAACGTCTACGACCGGCCAGTGCAGGAGTTTATGGATATTCTGGGCAGCAGCGATTAGCGCCGGGGCGGGTATCGGTGCAGGATGACGGCGGCAGCGCTTGTTATGTTTTAACGAATCGACAGTCAGCCATGATTCGGTCGCCATCAATGGCGACCCTACCGGGAAATTGCACCCTCACTGTAGGGTGCGCATTAATGCGCACCGCTATTAATATCTGATTCAAGCCACTGTTTGTCAGGGATTATGTGGCTAAAAACCCGTGCCACTCGCACTCCCGCCTGTACAGAAGCGCTTTTGTTGTATAAGTTTAAGGGTGCTGTCGGGGAAACATTTCGCTCAGCAGGTCACACATTTCCGACAGAGGAAGAGCGACACTATCAGTCGTTGATTAGGCTTTGGTTTACCTGCACCAGGCAATGCTAAACGCAACGCGGATACTGAGAGCTTTTATGTATAGAAGTGAAGATGAAAAACTGGCCGACATTGTCATGGGCGATGCCGTGCTGCAATTGTTAAAACAAGCCGGACCGGTAACCACTCTCGCGCTGCTGGAAAAACTGCGCGCGATGGCGGCATCAGAAACCGATCCGGTACGCCAGCGCGCGTTTCGCTATGCGATTGCTGAAGTGCAGAACAGCAAAAGTGCGCCTCAGGGCGAAGCGGTGGCGTTAAAAGGTAGCGATAACGTGACCCATATTTTTCGCAACCGTGATAATACGGGCAAAAACACCCGACATTAGCCCCGCTCTGCCCCCTGTCTGCTTATCAATAACGTAACCGCCCGCTTATGCCTGCGCCCGACAGGTGACGGCTACACAGCTGCACACTCTCCGGCTGCGGCTCATCCATTAACAGGGCGAGGAAGCTGTCGGCCCACCAGTGACAATCGTAGCGGTGCAGGTTATTCAGCAATCGCGCATGACGGTTCTGACGGTCGCTGAGTGGCAGCCGCAACGCCGTATGGATGGCATCCGCCATTGCATCAGGATCGTAAGGATTAACGATCAGCGCGCCATCCATCTGTTCGGCCGCACCCGCGAACTGTGACAGAATCAGCACGCCGGGATTCGCCGGATCCTGCAGCGCAGCATACATTTTTGCCATCAGGGTCATGCCCGCCATCAGTGGCGTCACCAGCGCCACCCGCGCCGCGCGATACAGCCCGGCCAGCTCCTCACGGCGATAATCGTGGTTGAGATAGCTGACCGGATACCAGTTGAGCATACCGTGCACGCCATTAACCTCACCGCACAGATTTTCCAGATTGTGGCTGATCGCCTGCTGCCGGTGCGGGTGTCCGCTGGCAGCAGAAGCCAGCTGCAATAACATCATGTTGCCCGCATAGTCGGGATGATGGCGCAGCAGCACTTCCAGCGCGCTGATGCGATACGGCAGACCTGCGCTGTCATCGAGATGACCGCCGCTCAGCACCGTGTTGGCCGGCAAATGTTCGCGGCTCTGCTGTTCCATGTACTGGCAGCTGTTGCTATCAAGTAACGCCTGCACCTCAGCCAGATCGATCCCGACCGGAAACACGCCGGTGGTGATAATGTGACCGTGTACGCGCAGACGGTTCCTGCCTAAGCGTTCAGCGCGAAACTCGCTCTCCAGCCACAGCAGAAAGTTATTCATATCCTGCCCGGTCTGGAAGCCAATCAGGTCACAGCACAGCAGCGATTCTGCCAGGCTGCGCCAGTCAGGGATCGCTTCAAACAGCTGACCGGACGGAAACGGCTGATGTAAAAACAAACCGATGCGGTTAGTTAAGCCGGTATCACGCAGCATTTTCACCGATGGGATGAAGTGATAATCCTGCAGCCAGATAACATCGTCCGGCATGGCATATTCGGCGATGGCGTGGGCATAAGCCGCATTCAGCTGGCGATAGGCCTGGAAGCTGGCGCTGGTGAAACGTGCCAGGTCCGGACGCTGGTGAAACACCGGCCACAAGCCCTGATGGACGTAGCCGTGATAGCCCTCTTCGTATTCTGCGCGCGTCAGCGCAAACTGCAGCCTGTCGTATTCATTACCCTGCTGAAAGCTAAGCGTGCGCGCCGCTTCCTGCGCAGCGACCGTACGTTGTCCATCCCAGCAGACCCAGAGGCCACCGCGTCGCGCCATCAGGCGATCGTAAATGGCTGCCAGCGTGGAAGACTGATGCTGATTATGTGTGACCAGAATAGTGCCGGGCATGATATTTCCCTTTGAGGTTAAGGCGCGCCACAGTGCCGCCTGCTGCGCTGATTTAACCGCCGGCGATATAAAAAAGGCGTAAAGAAAACCTGCGCGGATATAAAAATCCGGCAAAGATCAGCGCCAGTGTGTGGAAATCAGCCCGGCGCCCTGGGGGAAGGCTTGCAGCGATCAGTGACGGATGGCGCAGCCGCACTGCGACATTTCGCCAGGCACATATTTGCCGTGATGCGAATGGCGCACCTGCAGCTCACCCTGCTGCCAGGCGCAGCTGTGGTCGGGACGCTGATCCAGCAGCCGGTTCAGGGCTTCCGTCACCAGTAAATCACGGCGCGGTGCCCAGCTGCTCAGGTGCCATGTGGAGCCGCGCGCCTCGTCAGCATCATCAAAGCCCACTACGGCGATATGCGCGCCCTGACCGAAGTCGCGCACGGCCTGCAGTGCGCCAAAGGCCAGCTCGTCGTATTCGCACATCAATGCATTGATGCGTTCTGCCGCACGGGTTTTCTTCAGATAAGCCATCATCGCCTGATAAGCCTGCTCACGGTGAAGGGCACCGGCGTGCAGTACTGCGTGCAGCGTCTTATCTTCCGCCTGCAGGCTGGCAATAAACCCCTGCACCTGGCGCGGCGGCGTGTCACTTGCCTGCACCTGCATAGCGCCCAAACGCTGGTGTCCCTGCGACAGCAGCAGTGCGCCAAGCTGCTGCCCGGCGTGATACGCATCGGCAACCACCACATCAGCGCCCGCGCTGTCGTTCGGGCACAGATGCACCGCGCGCAGCGATGGCAGCAGGTGCGCGACCATCTCCTGCGCATCCTGACACGGCGAGCTCAGGAACAGCAGTCCACCCAGCGGCAGCGACGCCGCGTTCCGCAGCGCGGCCTGAAGATCCTCGCGCGTGGTGGCGCACAGCAGTACCGGCAGCCGATCACGCGCACTGAGCTGACGCGTGACTTCTTTGAGCATGTGCATACTGTGCTGATGGCTGACATCATCGCTGACGATGCCGATGAGCGGCGAATGGACGGACATAACTGACCTCTCCTGCTACGTAGGGTACGGGAATAATTTTGACGTATTAGTATGAAATTCCACGTTACCCGAATAATCAGATATCGCCAATTGGTAGATGCGAAGGATTGCTGCTCTCCCCCTTCACCCGGTGCGTGTTGATGGCGGCAAAATGCGCAGCCGCTACACCGGACGCCCGGTGAGCTTCGTTTTACGTTACACTGACGCCACGAATATTTTGCTAGCGGAAAATTTATGCGCATCACCCTCGATCAGGCCGATCAGCCTTTTATTCACCGCTTACTGGGCGAAGAGATCGCCAGTATCGATTCCACGTCTGACGAACAACTGCGCCTGCAACAGGCGTTGCAGGATGCGCGGTTACAGAAAAATCATGAAGCAGAGCTCGACTGGAAACGCAACGCGCTCTACCTGCTGCTGTTTGTGTTCCTGTATGGCGCACTGGGCTGCTCGCTGACGCTGGATTTGAGCGCGGTCGCACAAGCGTCGAGCCATAAAAGCATTGCTTATGCGCTGGAAGCGGTACCGGTCCTGATCGCCTTCTCTGGTCTGTTCCTGTCGCTGCTGTTTCTGTTCGCCGCGCGCGGCAGCGCCCGCCGCCTGCACAACTGGGATCACACTATCGTGCTGCTGGAAAAATACAGCGGCTGCAACCTGAGTCTGCAGATTAATGAAATGGGGGCGCGTACCACGCATTACTCGCAGTCGGCGATTACCGTGGCGCTGGCGATGTTTATCTGCCTCACCTGGGTGGTGATGTACAACTACTTCACCTTCACCACCAGCGGCGTGATTGGCAGTGTGATCTCACTGTTTATCACCACCATGACCTACGTGATTCTGGATATTCAGCTGCTGAAATCCGGCAAATCAATCGCTATCGATGAGCCGGTGATTCCGCCAGAAGATGAGGTTGAGAAACGCCGTTAATCGACAGACCGGCAGCGGCGTAAGGTTTTGCGCCGCGCCGGTTTCGCTATCCTTATCTATACTTCAGACAGGATTTTGAGAGATATAAAGGAGTTGCGATGAAAATCTGGCCGTTAGTCGCCATTACGGCGCTGTCTGTTACCCTGGTCGCCTGTAAATCCCCGACGCCACCTAAAGGGGTGCAGCCCATCACCCACTTCAATGCCGATCGCTATCTCGGTACCTGGTATGAAATTGCCCGCCTCGATCACCGTTTCGAACGCGGTAAAGATCATGTGACCGCCACCTACGGCAAACGCAGCGACGGCGGTATCAGCGTGCTGAATCGCGGTTACGATCCGGAGAAAAAAGCGTGGAGCGAGAGCGAAGGCAAAGCTTACTTCACCGGCAAACCTGACGTCGCCGCGCTGAAGGTCTCGTTCTTCGGACCTTTTTATGGCGGTTATAACGTGATTGCACTGGATGAAGATTATCAGTATGCACTGGTCGCCGGGCCGAACCGGGGGTATCTGTGGATTCTGTCGCGTCAGCCCACCATTCCGGCTGAAGTCAAACAACGCTATCTCGCCTATGCCCAGCGACTGGGCTTCGCAACCGATCAACTGATTTGGGTGAACCAGTCACGATAAGAGGGTGCAGCGCCAGTGACGCCCGCGCGGGCTTCAGTGATTACGCTTGCAGTAATCAGAGTAAGGTCAGCAGCAGGCATTGCGTAAATTGACGGCCTTACTTTTTATTGAAAAACGGGTGTTGATGACCTGCTAAGTCAGCAGAGATAAAACGGATGTTAGTGTATCTCTTCGTGAGCATTACCTGCAGCGGCAGCCTGAGCTGCCCGTTACGAATCGAGAGGCTAACCAATGAGTAAGTATTTTCTGGCCTGCTTTTTGGCACTGTTTGCATGCTCTGTCAGCGCTGGACAGGGAGGAGCCGGAGGTCAGGGAGGAAACGGCGGCTATGCGGGAGAATCCGGCGCTGACGGTGGAAACGGCTCCGATGGGGGTAATACTGATGGCTCTGCCGGCAGGCCAGGATGTCCCGGCGGCACCGATCCTGATGCGGACGGAAAATTTTATCTCCCTGGTACCACTCAGGAGTGCAATCCAGGCAAGCATGATTCGATGAAGGTACATCAGCCGACGGTAACCGGTGCTTAATTCGCTAGCCTGTTGCCGAGGTAAGTGCATGTTCGGGCCAGGGTGTGAGTTATTTCCCCGTCATGTACGGTTTCAGTCACCCTTTAAGTGACAGCAGCAGGCTGGCGCCGCCAAAGGCCAGTAGCCAACCTATTCTCTATTGCGTCGCCGCCGGTAAGTATGCTCAACCTACGCATTCCAATACATGGCACACAATGCACTGGCTGCATACTGCCTGTCAGTGTCAAATGCCTCTGGACAGCTGGAATTGCTATGAACGTCCGCTCCGTGCCAGAAGCGGACGTTTTCAGCCAGTCCAGCGGGCTATCTTGTGCTCATAGCAAGTTTAGCCGCGAAGCATAAAAATAAGCCCCCTGTTGCTCTGTCCATCATCTGGACAACGCGATTTTTCTTCAAAATGGCTGACGCAAAATGCGTGCATAAAATGAGTGTGACTGACCATATAGTCCCAATCGCCACGTGGATGCTGACCAGGATAAAAGTCCATATCAAAGGAGAGTGACCGGCAGGTATAAACTGCGGCAAAAAGGAGACATAGAAAATGCCCATTTTTGGGTTTAGCACATTCCCCAACATTCCTCTGATAAACCAGTTCCCCTGAGAACCATTGTCATCATCGCCATCACTGAAAGATGATCGGGGACGTATCAGCAGTTGTAAACCCAGCCAGCTCAGGTAGACCGCGCCACAAACTTTAAGCACCGTATAAGCCATTTCTGAAACCGCCAGAAGAGCACCAAGGCCTAATGCGACCAACGCCCCCCATAAAAAACAGCCAGCATCAATGCCAAGCGCAGCGTGAAAAGCCTTTTTGCCGCCCTCTGCACAAGCAGTGCGCAAAATAAGTGCCGTATCAAGGCCGGGGGTCAGGGTAAGTAACAATGCTGCGAGAGAGAATGCGAAGAGAGAATCGTTAACAGTCATTTTCTTTGTCCGAAAGAGCAGATGCTAATCATTTAGTTCCCTGTAATCAATCTAACAAAGATCAGTTTTTAAATGTCTGCTCCTCGCTCATAACGGACATGGACTTGTGCACCGTCCGCTTTATGCCAAAGGCAAACATCTCAACATAACCAGGTTTTATTCGATGCGTTTCACATCGGGATGATGCTCAGTTGCAGCTTCATGAAAGATATCACCCAGCCAGCCTGCAATTTCGTCTTCTGGCATATCATCTGGAATAGCGATATCAAACATTCGTGAAAATTTTCTTTCTGTCACGTCGGCGCGAAATACCTGCCAGCTATCATCCTTGCGCAGAACGCCAATGTGCCGGCCAAAAACGTCATAAATCAACATATTCAATCTCCTGTGACATCAATCAGGCTCTGACGCCATACTATACCAACGCCGATACAAATCGCTGGAAAAAGCCGCACACCGCCACTATTATCGGCTGACTTATTCACCTGCTGATAACTAAGGAGGATCTCTATGCCGTCGTGTGAACTGTTTGTTTACTCACACTTCTATGGTGACTGGACCCGCTCAGGTTTTACCGCACTCGTGCTGCGATAATCCGCCTGAGCGAAGTTCTGACAATCTAATCCCTTCTCTCCGGCTTACCGGGTTGTCGTCAGCGAAATTCTGACGTCAGGCTTTTTTGCGCCTGCAACTTGAGAGTAAGTAGATGGGCACACTCCTTTCCGCACACGCCGTCGGCTTCGACAATGCCTTTGGCCCGCTTTTCCATTCCCTGGATTTCAGCCTGAAAAAAGGCGACCGCATCGGCCTGATTGGCGACAACGGCAGCGGTAAAAGTACCCTGCTGAAAATTCTCAGCGGTGAACTGGCCGCCAGTCACGGCAGCGTCACACCCGCCAGCCACTGTCTGCTGGCGCGCATCGAACAACACCTGCCGGAAACGTTACTTGAGGCCTCATTGCTGGATGGCGTTATCGCCCGGCTGCCCGCAGCACAGCGCAGCAGCGAGCGCTGGCGTGCCGAGGCGCTGCTGCATACGCTGGGTTTCAGCACAGCGCAGCAGTCACAAACCGCGGCGACGCTGAGCGGCGGACAGCATATGCGGCTGTTGCTGGCGCGCGCGCTGATTCTGCAGCCCGATTTACTGTTGCTGGACGAACCGGGTAACCATCTCGACCTGCCGACCCTGCTGTGGCTGGAGAATTTTCTGATCGGCTGGCAGGGCAGCTTTGTGCTGGTGTCCCACGACAGCGCGCTGCTGGACCGCGTCACCAACTGCAGCGCAATCCTGCGCGATCGCACGCTGCATGTTTTCCGTCTGCCCTGCACGGCCGCCCGCGAGGCGCTGGCGCAGCAGGATGAGGCCGATGCGCAGCGCCATCAGGCACAGCAGCAGGAGATCGCCCGGGTTGAGAGCAGCGCAAAACGGCTGGCGATCTGGGGTCGGACCTATGACAACGAAGGTCTGGCGCGTAAAGCAAAACAGATGGAGAAGCGCATCGACTGGCTGAAAGCCGCGCAGACCACGCTCAGCGCCGGCAGTCCGTGGCAGCTGCAGTTACAGGGCGAAGCGCTGCAGGCGGATCGCGTGCTGGCGCTGCCGCCGATGTCGATTCAGCCTGCTGCCGGGGCGCCGACCCTTTTTTCCCTGCCGGCGCTGCAGGTGAAAAGTGGCGATCGCATCGCGATTGTCGGCCACAACGGCTGCGGCAAATCCTCACTGCTGCGCCAGCTGTGGCACAGCTGGCAGCAAGGCGACAGCCCGCTGTTTCATCCGCGCGCCCGCGTCGGCTATTACGATCAGAGCCTGCAACAGTTGCGTGACGACCAGACGTTAAGCGCGGCGCTACACGGTTTCGCTGCGCTGAGCGATGAGCAGTGCAAAATGGCGCTGATTAGCGCAGGCTTTCCCTGGCTGCGCCACCAGCAGAAAGTTGCCTCCCTCAGCGGTGGTGAGCGCTCGCGCCTGCTGTTTGTCGGCCTGACGCTGGCGCGCTATTCGCTGCTGCTGCTGGATGAACCGACCAACCATCTGGATATGACAGGCAAAGAGGAGCTGGCGCAGGCGCTGCAGCAGTTCGCCGGCGCGGTGCTGCTGGTGTCTCACGACCGCAGCCTGATCGCCAGCAGCTGCAATCGCTTCTGGCTGATTGAACAGCAGCAGCTGAGCGAGTGGCACGACTGGCCGCAGGTGACCGCCAGGCTGGCCACCGCCCATGTGCCAGCCGATCACCCGCTTGCCGCTGCCGCCGTCGATGACCACCCGGGCGATGAAGATGCGCTGTTGCAAGCGCTGCTGGTGCTGGAAGAAAAGCTGCAGCAGGACGAAGCGCGTAAGGCAAAGCATCAGAAACCGGCACAACAGCAGCAGTGGCGCAGGGAGATTGCGCAGCTGAAGCAACAGCTGAATCTGCTCTGAACGGATTGACTGACGGGGTATCGCTAACCCACAACCTGCGCCAGGGATGGCGCACTCCCCTGCGGCTGACAAAATTCCGCAGAATTTTTCTCCAGTTTGTCCCGCTTAGTGATTATTATTCTCGCTAAATTTAAGGGACGATGATGCACACAATGACGAAAAAATGGCTGTTTGCCGCGCTATCCGCGCTGGTGATGATTCTGGTTCTCTGGGCGTATTCGGCATCACGCAGTAAACCCAATCCGCTGATGACCGCCGCGGTGCGCCAGGGCGACATCGAAAACGTGATTGCCGCCACCGGCAAAATGGACGCGATTGAGCGCGTTAACGTCGGTGCGCAGGTCTCCGGTCAGGTGAAAAAGCTGTATATCAAAGCTGGCGACAACGTGCGCAAGGGCCAGCTGATCGCGGAGATCGATGATCAGCCGCAGCGCAGCGATCTGCGCAATGCGCAGGCGGCGCTGAGCGTGGCGCAGGCGGATTTACAGACCCGTCAGGCTACGCTGGTACGCCAGCAGGCACAGTTTCAGCGCCTCCAACAGATGGTTAAAACCAATGCCGTTTCCCGCCAGGATTTTGATACCGCCGCCGAAGCGTGGCGCATCGCCCAGGCAGAGCTGACGGCGCAGCAGGCGCGGGTGATTCAGGCGCAGATCGAAGTGGATAAAAAGCAACTCGATCTCGGCTACACGCGCATCATGGCACCCATTGACGGCACGGTGGTGGCGATCGTCACGAAGCAGGGCCAGACCGTAAACGCCGTGCAGAGCGCCCCGACCATCGCCAAACTGGCGCAGCTCGGCACCATGACCATCAAAGTGCAAATCTCCGAGGCGGACATTACCAATATTCAGCCCGGCCAGCAGGCGTGGTTTACCACTTTCGCCAATCCGGATAAACGTTATAACGCCACGCTGCGCAGCATCGAACTGGCTCCTGAGTCGGTGATGAAAGATGATGCGCTGATGGGCAACAGCGAAAGCAATACCGTGAGCAGCACGAACGCGGCGGTGTATTATAACGCCCTGCTTGATGTGCCGAACCCGGATAATGCGCTGCGCATCTCCATGACGGCGCAGGTTAATCTGCTGCGTGACCAGGCGAAAAACGCGCTGCTGGTGCCGGTGCAGGCCACGAAAAAGGCCAGCGATGGTCGTACTTACGTCGAAATCGCGGATCAAAATAATCAGCCTGAGAAGCGCTACATCACCACCGGCATCAGCGACAGCGTTGACATCCAGGTGCTGAGCGGGCTGCGCTTAGGGGAAAAAGTGATCCTTGCCACGCAGCAGCCGGGCGCGGACAAGGTGGTGATGTGAATATCATCGAACTGCACAACATTCAGCGCAGCTACGTCAATGGTTCCCAATCCCTGCAGGTGCTGAAAAACATTAATCTGCAGATTGCCAGCGGCGAAATGGTGGCGATCATCGGGCCCTCGGGCTCAGGCAAATCCACGTTGCTTAACATTCTTGGCTGCCTTGATGCGCCGGACAGCGGTGATTACCTGATTGGCGGCAAAAATACCGCCACGCTCTCGCCCGATGCGCTGGCGCAAGTGCGGCGCGAGCACATCGGCTTTATCTTTCAGCGCTATCACCTGATGCCGGATCTCAGCGCGCTGAGCAACGTTGAAATACCGGCGATTTACGCCAATTTATCCGGCACCGCACGCCGTCAGCGCGCCGCACAACTGCTGGCACGGCTCGGATTACAGGGGCGCGAACAGCATAAGCCGGGCGAGCTGTCAGGCGGCCAGCAGCAGCGTGTCAGTATTGCGCGTGCACTGATCAACGGTGCCGAAATTATCCTCGCCGATGAGCCCACCGGCGCGCTCGATTCGCACTCCGGTGAAGAAGTGCTGCGCATCCTCAGCGAACTGAACCGCGAAGGTCACACGGTGATTATCGTTACCCACGATATGAAAGTGGCGCAGCACGCGGAACGCATCATCGAAATTCAGGACGGCGAGATTTTTGCCGACAGCGGCAGCGCTGCCACGGCCGCAAAAACGCGCTTTACGCCAGCGCCACGCAAGCGGCAGAGCCGATTCCGCGGTCTGCTTGACCGGCTGCGCGAATCATTGCGCATGGCGCTGAATGCCATGAACGCCCACCGCCTGCGCACCGCACTGACTATGACCGGCATTATCTTTGGCATTGCCGCCGTCGTCACCGTGGTGGCGCTGGGCCAGGGCGCGCGGGAAAAAACGCTGGAGAGCATTTCCGGACTGGGTACCAATGTGGTTTCTATCTATGCCGGGGGCGATTATGTCGAGGACGATGCGCATCCGGTACAAACCCTGGTGATGGCCGATGCCGATGTGATTGCGCGCCAGCAGTTTGTCGCCGCCGTCAGTCCGGAAATCATCGCCACGCAGCCCATTCGCTACATGGCCAACGCCTCCAAAACTTCAGTTTCCGGCGTGGGCGTCGACTATTTTCGCATTCAGGGCATTAAGCTGGTGGAAGGCAGCAACTTCAGCGATGAGCGGCACGCGCCCCAGGAAATCATCATTGATATCAACACGCGCAATAAATTATTTGGCGAACAGGGCCCGAGCCCGATTGGCAAAATGATTGTGCTGGGATCGGTGCCGGTGCGGGTTATTGGCGTGGCCAATAATGAAGATGGTCTGTCGCCCAACCGCCTCAGCGTCTGGCTGCCGTGGAGCACAGTGATGTATCGCATCAGCGGCCAGACCGCGCTCACCAGTATCAGTATTAAACTCAAAGATGATGTGGTGAGCGGTGCGGCGGTGGAATCGCTCACCCAGTTGCTGACGGCGCGCCACGGTACCAAAGATTTCCTGATGTTCAACCGGGACAAGTATCGTAAAGCGATAGAAGGTGCGGCGGCCACGCTGACGCTGCTGATTTTACTGGTGGCTTCGATTGCGCTCATGATCGGCAGTATTGGCGTAATGAACATCATGCTGGTGTCGGTGACCGAACGCACCCACGAGATTGGTGTGCGCATGGCGGTGGGTGCGCGACGCGGCGACATTATGCAGCAATTTATGATTGAAGCCGTGCTGGTGTGCCTGGTGGGCGGATCGCTCGGTGTGGCGCTGTCTCTGGTGATAGGTCCGGTCATTTCACTGCTGGCTGGCGGCGTGCTGACCGCCATCTACTCATGGCAATCGGCTGGTGCAGCGTTTGCCTGCTCAACCATTATCGGCATGATATTTGGTTATCTGCCCGCGCGCAAAGCCGCACGAATGGATCCGGTCGCCGCGCTCGCCAGCGAATAAAATCAGCAACCGGACCGGCACATTATTCATGCTGGTCCGGCCATTTCAGGTCTAATCCGAAAGTCATTAAATCAATTAGCCCCGCAGGTCATCATCGGCGTAGACTGAACGCGTCTCTAATTTAGACACATCACCGATTATCTATTCGATGGCTATCACTCGCCCGAGAGTAAGTTATGTTAGAACCGCACTATTTTTATTTATGTCACGATCCGGACGCCGGCTGGGTATTGCATAAAAAAGGCTGTTACGTACTTGAATTTGAGGAAGAGAAGCGCTTTATCGGCTCTTTGTATACCGTGCATCAGGCGCTGACGGTAGCGCGTATCCACCATCCGCAAATAGCCTGTTGCCGCGACTGCCTGCTGGACAAAGGCCGGTCGAAAAGAACGCCGGTTAATAAAGAGAAAAATCTGATTCCCTCTCGCCATTTTGACGACGATCAGAAAAAATAACGGTGCAGATTACGCAAACCTAATGTGTTTTGAAATGGTGAAATAAACTCACCCGCTTCGCGTTTATTTAGCCGCAACCGGATTCATTTCTGACAAAATAACCGACGTGTAAGTCGGGAAATCAACTCAGCGTTTATCGCCTGACGGTTTGATATTAAAGCAGTTATCCACAACTGACGTGCAAAGAGGCTGGCTTATCCTGTGGATAAACGCCTGGGCTCCGCCTGTTGCGCCCGCTGAGCAGGATTGGTCAAATTTCGAACGCCAGCCTGCTGCTTTTGTTCGTTTCAAGCCTTCCGGAAACAGCAAAGCCGCCCGAAGGCGGCCTTAACGCAGTGAACCAGTCTGAACTTAGTTATACAGTTCAGCCGTCATGTGCACGCGGTTGTTGGTGTTGGCTTCAGTAATTTTATACTGAGCGCCCTGCTCTTGCGCCTGCGCGGCGATTTTAGCTTCAGCACCGTCCAGCGTAGAGGAAGTCACGGTTACGCTCTGGGCAAAGCTGGCAGCTGACATCAGTGAAAGAGCGGCAACAGCGGCGATTGACATAGCTTTAATGGTTTTCATGGTCTTATTCCTTAATGGTTGTGTCTGAAGGCTGTGTGCCTTCGATGGAACTAATAATAACTCAGGTTACTATATTGCAATTGATAATTAGTGCGGTTATCGTGATCGTGCTAATTATTTCTGATCGCCCGGTTGCGCCAGCTCAGCGCGCACCGTCGCGATAAATTGCGGCCAGTGGGCAAAACGAATCACCGGAACGTGAGCATGGCGTTGCGTGCGTAATGCATCTGCAAAAGCCAGCGCCTGCCGGTTGATATCCACGTTGTTCAGCATATTGCGTTCTCCTGCCAGACAGTCTGCGCTGCAAATTCAGCAATATCGCCAGAATGCTTGATACGCTGCGAGCCTGACTGCACGACAAAAAAGGCCGCCCGTCAGGCGACCCGTTCTGGCACATCCCTGTGCAACCATCCGTTATTTGTAGAGTTCAGCGGTCATATGCACCAGGTTGTTGGTGCTGGCTTCCAGAATTTTATATTGCGCACCCTGCTGCTGAGCCTGAGCGGCAATTTTCGCTTCGGCACCATCCAGTGTGGTGGAGGTGGCTGAAACGGTTTGCGCGAAGCTGGCAGCAGACATCAGGGAAAGCGCGGCGGCGGCGGCAATGGTCAGTGTTTTGATAGTTTTCATGGTCATATTCCTTAGCGTTTGATGAGAAGGCGCTGCGCCTTCGATGGAGATAATAATAACCATGTTTACTATTACAAAATTGATAATTAGTGCGAATACTATGATCGCACTAATTGTTAATGCGTGATATTTAAATTATTTACTTATAATCAACAGGTTGAATGTATTTCGATGCCCATAAAGCGGCACAGAGCGTTAAAGCAGCCATCATATTTAAGGCGAATTGCCACTGAAACAGGAGACGAATGGTTGACGGCGGGATGGGTCTGAGCACGGGCGCGAAAACGTCGCGCCGCGGCTTTGTGGAAGGATGTCTGACTTCAGACTTTATTTTTATAATTGAAACTGATCTGCGAATTTTGCTCGCGCGGGAGTCTTCTGGCTTCTAAATATACCGATTTCCAGTACGGATTATTCAGTGACGAGCGCATCACGCCCTGGCTGACTGAGGCATGCAGGAACTGGCGATCGGTGTCGTAAAAGCCGACGTGCAGCTCATGCTTAATGCGGAAGAACACTAAGTCGCCTGGCTGTAAATGCGCCTGATCGACCGGCTTACCCATGGCGATCAATTCACGCGTTGTGACGCGATCCATGGGAATATTGAAACGATCTTTTAAGGTGCGCCAGACAAATCCGGAACAGTCAACGCCGGATAATTGCGTTCCGCCCCACTGATATTTGGTGCCTTCCCACGAATGCATTTGATCGTGCAAAGCGGCTATTACCGGAATTAAATCGGGCTGTTTACCACCGTCCTGCGAGGTATCAACATTTTCCTGCTCCGGTGCTGGCGAGGAGTGAGACGAGCAGCCAGCCAGGGTTAATAACATCAGGCAGGCAATCAGGTTGCGGGCCGCAGTAGCAATCATAGGGTGACGTTTCACAGTGGATAACAGGGATAGCAGATTTATACCGTAAAGAAGTTGCAGAAATAAAGCGTCTCCGCCCGAATTCTCGCTGTCTTCACTATTTTTACCTAAGTTTACAGAAAGGTAACGCTATGTATTTAGGATAAAAATCTATATCTTTTGCTGCTTTGCGCCGACAGCGCATATTTATCCGGCAAATTGCGTTTAAATTCTATTCCGCAGCCTGTCCGACTGACCTGCTGCGAAATAACCGGAAAGCTTATTTGCGCACGTTATCGCGCAGCGGCGACTCCGGCAGCAGCAGCGAAAGTATAAACGCCAGCAGCATAACGCCGGCGGCCATCTGAAATGCGGCATGCACCGCATCACTGAACACCTGCAAATAAGCCTGACGCAGCGCTGCAGGCAAATGGTTCACGGCGACCGGATCCAGCGAAGGCGGCAGCACGTTACCCTGCTCTATCAGTCGGGTCGCTCCGGATTTCAGCACGTGACTGAACACGGCGCCAAACAGCGCAACGCCGATCGAACCGCCCACCGAGCGAAACAGCGTAACCGATGAGGTCGCTACGCCGATGCGATCGGGCGTCACCGCATTTTGCACCGCCAGCACCAGCACCTGCATAGTCATGCCCATTCCCATGCCGAGCACGCTGGAGAACAGATAAATGTGCCAGAGCGGCGCATCCAGCGTCAGCGTGGTCATCAGCGCCATCCCGGTTGTGGCCAGTAGCGTCCCGGCGATGGGGAACAAACGGTATTTCCCGCTGCGGCTAATCATGCGACCACTAATGATCGAGGTGACCAGCAGCCCGCCCATCAGCGGTAACAGCTGTAGTCCGGCCTCGGTGGGCGTGGCGTTTTTTACCACCTGCAGATAAAGCGGCAAAAACGTCACGCTGCCAAACAGCGCCATGCCGATAATAAACGCCATCAGACTGGCGAGGGAAAAACTGCGATTGCGGAACAGATCCAGCGGAATGATGGGTTCCCATGCGCGTCGCTCCTCATAAATAAACCCCAACACGCCAACCAGCCCCATGGCCAGAATGCACCATAGCTGGGGATCTGACCATTCGCGCAGCGTGCCGCCTTCACTGGTAAACAGCGTCACGCCCACCAGCGCCAGGCTGAGAAACACCGCACCCGGATAATCGATTTCATGGGGTTTGCGTCGGCTATCCGCTTTAAACACCGCATTAATGATCAGCAGAGCCAGCAGGCCGAGCGGCAGATTAATGTAGAAAATCCAGCGCCAGGACATGTGCTGCACGATAAAACCGCCCAGCAGCGGCCCAATCACCGTCGCCAGACCAAACACGCCGCCAAACAGGCCCTGGTACCGGCCGCGATCGGCGGGCGGAATGACATCCGCGACCGCCGCCATGCTCACCACCATCAATCCGCCGCCGCCCAGTCCCTGCAGCGCGCGGGTAAAAATCAGCTGCGGCATGTTTTGCGCCAGCCCGCACAGCGCCGAGCCCAGCAAAAACAGCACCACCGAGATTTGCAGCACCGTTCGGCGGCCAAACAGATCGCCAAATTTGCCGTACAGCGGCACAACCAGGGTTGAGGCCAGCATGTAAGCAGTGACGATCCACGACAGGCGATCCAGCCCGCCCAGTTCGCCGACGATAGTCGGCAGCGCGGTCGAGACGATGGTCTGATCAAGCGCGGACAGCAGCATCACCAGCATCAGCGCGCCCATCAGCAGGCGAATGGAAGGCGGGCGGGTTGCCCCGCTGTCGCGCTGCGATGTGATAGATTGAGGTTTCATAACGACACCGTTTGAAATTAATTAAATGCACAATTAATATTAACCAAAGTCTGACACGAAACCCGTGAGTACGTAAAGATGACCGCACAAAAAGTGATGGAGAGCGAGACAACGCCTTCTGATAAACCCCGCCGGCCGGGCCGTCCACGCGGCGGCGCAATCAATGCCCAGCAGCGCGAGCATCTGCTCGACATTACGCTCACGCTGTATGCGCAAAACGGCATCGCGGAAACCTCGCTCAACGCCATAGCCCGTAAAGCCGGCGTCAGCCCTGCCATGCTGAATTACTATTTTCAGTCGCGCGAGTCACTGCTGGATACCGTGGTCGCGGAACGTTTTGTGCCGTTACGGCAACGGCTGGAAGCGCATTTTGTCGAAGAGAGTAATGACCCTGTCGCTGCGATCAGCGGATTTATTAAAGAGTTTGCGGATATCGTGCTGAGTCATGACTGGTTCGCACCGCTGTGGCTGCAGGAAGTCGCCAGTGGTCAGGGGCTGGGCGGCACGCTGAAACAGCGTCACGGTCATGCCGGACGCGAACGGATTCGCGCGTTGCTGATTCAATGGCAGCAGCAGGGATTACTGAACAACCAGCTGAATGTCGATGTGCTGATGACCTCAATTCTCAGCATGGTACTGGTGCCCTTTACCCGCTTTGCCCACGAGCCGGGCTTTGATACCGAAATGATTCTGCAGCACACCCTGAGCATGGTGTGCCACGGTATACAGCCGCGCAACTGAGTCAGGCGTCGTCGCCGTGGGTCAGCGTCTCCAGCTGCTGCCAGAAATCTTCCGGCACCGGCTGCACCCGGGGTGGCGGCTCGGCAATGTGCTGTTCAAGGGAGGCCAGCAGCTGCTGGGTTTCACTGTTCTGTTTATCGCAAGACGTTGAAGACATATCTAAAACCTAAAAAAACATCAGGCGATTATTGTAAGGATTTCACGCAAAGAATAAATAAACGAGACGGGAAAAAGGGATCTGCCCTGCTTTTTTTTGCCCTTCGCGCAACTTTTTACCGACTGCGGCGAACTGTCTGACTGAACCCCCCTAACCGGACCTCTTTCACCGCAGGAGCAGATCATGACAACTATCAGGCATCTCATCGCTACCCTCACCCTCGGCACCACGCTGAGCCTCGCCGCCTTTGCTGCTGGCGCGGCGCTGCCCGTCGGGGCCAAAGCACCTGACTTTGAACTTCAGGGCGCGCTGGCCGGTAAGCCGCTCACCTTCTCGCTGCAGCAGGCGCTGCAAAAAGGGCCGGTGGTGCTCTACTTCTTCCCGGCGGCCTTCAGCGCGGGTTGTACCATTGAGGCGCACGACTTCGCCGAAGCCACGGATGATTTCAAAAAAATGGGCGCCACGGTGATTGGCGTCACTGCCGGTAACACCGAGCAGATCAGCGATTTTTCTAAGCTGGAGTGTCGTGACAAATTCGCCGTGGCTGCCGATCCGGGTGCCAAAGTGGCCGCCGAATATAAAACGCTGATGCAGATAAAAGGCAAAACGCTGTCTGACCGCACCTCTTATGTGATTGCCCCCAACGGCAATATTCTGCTGAGTTATACCGACAGAAACCCGGATACCCACATCGAAAAAGCGCTGGCGGCAGTGAAAGAGTATGACGCTGCACATCCGCAAGCGCAGTAAGTGAGAGGCCAGCCATGTTAACCGCGATGCTGGCCGCCTTTTTAGGCGGCATCATCCTCAACCTCATGCCGTGCGTCTTTCCGGTGATTTCGCTGAAAGCGCTTGGCCTGCTACGCCATCAAAGCCAGGCTGCCAGCGCGCGCCATGAAGGCCTCGGATTCCTGCTCGGCGTGCTGGTGACCATGATGGCGCTGGCTGGCATTCTGCTGGCCGCACGCGCGGGTGGCGCCGCGGTCGGCTGGGGCTTTCAGCTGCAGTCACCGCTGGTGATCGCCCTGCTGTCGCTGGTGATGCTGGCTGCCGCGCTTAACCTGCTTGGCGTCTTTGAGGTGGGACTAACGGTGCAGCGCGTCGGGGCCATCGACATCCAGCGCGGCGCTTTTTTGCGTTCTGCGCTGACCGGGGCACTGGCGATCATCGTAGCCACACCCTGCGCCGCGCCCTTTATGGCCAGCGCCATCGGCTACGCGCTGGTGCAGCCCCCTGCGGTTGCGCTGGTCATTTTCTTTGCGCTGGCGCTCGGCTTCGCCGCGCCCTTTACCCTGCTGTCGCTGTTCCCGCCGCTGGCGCGATTTTTACCGCGCCCTGGCGTCTGGATGGATATCCTTAAGCGCGGGCTGGCCTTTCCCATGCTCGGTGCCTGGGCCTGGCTGGTGTGGATTCTGGCCCAGCAGGCGGGCAGCAGCGCGCTGGCTGTTGTGCTGGCCGCCTCGGTGGTGCTGGCGTTTGCCGGCTGGCTGTATGGCATGGCGCAGCAGCGCCGCTTTGCCGGAAAAGGGCACAAAGCGCTGTTCAGCGTCACGGCGATATTGCTGATTGCGGTGATCGCGCCACTGCCGGGGCTGATCAAGCCAGGCGCGGCGCTGCAAGGCGATATGCAGGCGCAGGTCAGCAAACAGACGTGGACGCCGCAGGCGGTGGCCGCTCAACGCGGGCATGGCAAAGCGATCTTTGTCGATTTTACCGCATCATGGTGCATCACCTGTCAGGTGAACGAGAAGACCTCGCTGTCGACCCAGGCGGTGAAAACCGCACTGGCGAAAACCGGTACGCTGTACATGGTGGCAGACTCGACTAAATTTAACCCGGACGTTGATGACGTGATGAGTGAGTTTGGTCAGGGTGGTTTACCAATGTACCTGGTGTATCCGGCTGATGGCGGACCACCGAAAGTACTGCCGCAGGTGCTGACACCCGACATCGTAGTGGATGCGTTAAACCAGGCGGCAGCGAAAAAGACGTAACGGCAACAAGGCAGCGTATGCACACAGGCGATAGCGCACGTGAAAACTGGCCCGGACTGATGGAACGCGCGCAGGCCGGGGATCAGTGTGCCTATACCCGGCTGCTGCGGGCGCTGGTGCCGGTGATACGCGCGCAGGTGCGGCGCAGGCTGAGCGATGAAGCCTTAACGGAAGATGTGATTCAGGATGTGCTGCTCACGCTGCATCGCGTGCGCCACACCTACGATCCGCTTACCCTTTTCTGCCCTGGCTGACGGCGATAGTCTCGGCGCGCGCGATTGATGCCCTGCGCCGCCGCGGCCGCCAGCAGCACTGTGCGCTTTACGACGCCCAGGCCGCCGATCCCGCCAGCACGGCAGAACAGCAGCAGCTGGACACCCGGCAGGAGCTGGCGGGCTATCTCAGCCAGCTGCCGCTGCGTCAGCGTGAAATCGTTGAGCATGTTCATTTGCATGAAATGAGCCTGAACGAGGCGGCGGCACACCATAATCTGAGCGTGTCGGCCGTGAAATCGCTGTTGCACCGCGCGCTCATCAATCTGCGCCGCTTTGGAGCAAACCATGACTGACCATCATTTGCTGATTGAAAAACTGGGGCGCGATCTGCGCCCGGTGAAACGCCCGCCGGCGACCGGAAAACGCGTGCTGGGCTGGCTGGCGCTGGCGCTACCGGCGGGCATCGCGGCCAGTTTGCTGGTGCCGCGCACTCTGACCGACTGGTCGCAGACCGGCGCGATGCAGGCCGCGCTGCAACTGATGCTTGCGTTTATCCTCGGGCTGCTGGCGATGCGCAGCGCCTTTGAACTCAGCATTGCAGGGCGGCGCGGCATCAGCGCAAAGCTGCTGTTGCCGCCGGGCCTGCTGTGGCTGGGATTGAGCGCCAGCAGTCTGCTGCAGACGGCCACGCCGCTGCAGCAGCACGACACGCTGCCGTGCTTTGTTTTCCTGCTGGTGGTGAGTCTGCCGATGCTGCTGCTGACCATCATCAGTCTGCGCCGGACGCGGGCGCTCTATCCGGCCCGCAGTCTGGCCATGGCGGGCCTGGGCGTCGCCTGCATGGCGGTAAGCCTGCTGGCGTTCTGTCATCCGGTGCACCTGCATGCGCTGGATTTGCTGCAGCACCTGGCGGCCATCGTGAGCATCATCGTGCTGACCGTATTGCTTGGCCGGCGCTGGGTGCAGATCGCCTGACGACGCCGGGCAGTAACGCTATCAGGGAATGATGCGCTCCGCACGCAGCCGGTCGAACAGCTGGGTGAAGGAATCCAGCGTGGCGCGATAGCCGGTAAAGCCGGCTTTACGGCTCTTGCTCATATCGGTAAACGCCTCCATCGGCCGGCCCAAATCCGCATCGGTGTGCCACCACGACGCCAGTTTATCGATGTCCGCTTCACGCAGCTGATAGCGCGCAGCGATTTCACGCCAGGCCGCTGCGGCTTCCTGCATGCGTCCTTCCAGCGGCATCATCTGCGCCGGATAGTCTGCAGCTTCAATACCGAAATAGTCTGCCAGACGCGGCCACAGCCAGTTCCAGCGGAACACATCGCCGTTCACCGCGTTGAAATCCTGATTGGCAGCCTCTTCAGCACGGGTCGCCCACAGCAGCTGTTCCGCCAGTAAACCGGCTTCGGTAACATCGGCCAGACCGTTCCACTGCTGCGGCGAGCCGGGAAAGATGAACGGCCAGCCTTTTTCACGGCACAGCGTGGCGTAAACGGCCAGCGTCTGCCCCATGTTCATGGCGTTACCCAATGCATAACCGATGATGGTGTGCGGACGGTGCACGCTCCAGCTGTAGCCATATTGCTCTGCGCCGGCAAACACTTCATCTTCCTGCGCATAGTAAAAGTTATCGACCGGCTGACGTCCCTGCTCTTCGCGGAACGGCGTCACCGGCACCGCGCCCTTGCCATACGCTTCGAACGGACCAAGATAGTGCTTCAGCCCGGTCACCAGTGCCACATGCGCACCGTTCAGCCGCTCACCGAGCGCAGCAATGACGTTATGCACCATGCCGCCGTTAACGCGAATGTTCTCTTTTTCATTCGCCTGGCGTGACCAGACGCTAAAGAACAGCGCATCCGGTTTTTCCTGCGCCAGCGCATTGCGCACCGCTTCTGCATCGGTCAGATCGGCCGTCAGACTGCGGCAACCTTCCGGAATGGCACCGCGTCCGCGCGACAAACCGGTTACCTGCCAGCCCTCACTTTGCAGCCTTTCCGCCAGCGCACGACCAATAACCCCGCTGATTCCCACGATTAACGCCTGTTTTTGCATGTCGAATCTCCTCTGTTGCAGTTATCCTTAGCGTAATAGAGAATTAAATTCTTAGCCGTGGCATTAATTCACATCATTCATGAACTGGATTCACTAATACATGCACGATCAGCGTCTGAAAGACATCGTTCCTTTTGTCGCCAGTGTTGAAAGCGGCAGTTTTGCCGCTGCCGCTGAGCGTCTGCACCTGACCGGTTCCGCCATCAGCAAAAGCGTGACGCGGCTGGAAGCGCGGCTCGGCTCTCGCCTGCTGGAGCGCACCACCCGCAGCCTGACGCTCACCGACGCCGGCAGCGCCTATTATCAGACCTGCCTGCGCATTATGGAGGAGCTGGCGGAAGCCGAAGCGGTACTGGCGGCGCAGCGCACCATTCCTTCCGGGCGATTGCGGCTGGCGGTGCCGAATACCTATGGCCGGCTCGGCGTCATGCCGCTGCTGATTCCGTTCTGTCAGCAGCATCCGGATGTGGAACTCAGCCTGACCTTCTCGGATCGCTTTATTGATCTGTTTGATGAGGGCATTGATGTCGCGGTACGCATCGGCGGTTCGCCCGATCTGCCCGCCTCGCTCGGCTGCCGGCCGATGGGCCGCGAGCGTATGGTGTTTTGCGCCGCGCCGGACTATCTGGCGCGCGCAGGCAGACCGACCAGCGAGAGTGAGTTGCTGCAGCATCGGGCGATTCTGTACGAGCGCGTTGACGGCAGCACCAAGCCGTGGCTGTTCACCACGGCGGATGGACATCCGCACTGGCGTCAGGTGCCGTCTCGCATGGCGCTGGGCGACGTGGATGCCCAAATGCAGGCGCTGTGCGCTGGCCTTGGGGTGGCGCAGATGCCGTCATGGCTGGTGCGTGACGCGCTGGCGAGCGGCGCGCTGGAAGTGATTGTGCCGCAGCAGCAGCCGGACGGTCTGCCGCTGTCGGTGATTTGGCCGCGGCGCAAACAGCTGCTGCCGAAGGTCGACGCGCTGCTGGCGGCGCTTGACGGCCTGCAGATCAGGTGAAATGCCTTTAGCGATGGCTCAGCCGGCGGGCCAGGCGGTCGCCGCCCAGCTGCAGCAACGTGACCAGTACCACCAGCACGATGATCACGGTGAGCATCACCTGGGTGTCGAAGCGCTGGTAGCCGTAGCGGTAGGCCAGGTCGCCCAGCCCGCCGGCACCGATCGCACCGGCCATGGCCGAGGAATTGATCATGGTCACCAGGGTGATGGTGAAGCCGCCGACGATGCCCGGTCGCGCCTCCGGCAACAGTACGTTGCAGATGATGTGGCGGCGTTCGCAGCCCATCGCCTGGGCCGCCTCCACCAGGCCGTGGTCGACTTCGCGCAGGCTGACCTCGGCGATGCGCGCGAAGAACGGCGTGGCGGCGATGGTCAGCGGCACCACCGCGGCCCAGACGCCATAGCTGGTGCCGACGATCATGCGGGTAAAGGGGATCAGCGCCACCATCAGGATCAGGAAGGGAATCGAGCGCAGCACGTTGACCAGACCGCCCAGGATGCGATTGAGCAGGCGCGCTTGGGGAACAGATCGCCGCCCGGCCCGGTGACCACCAGAATCAGCGCCATCGGGATACCCACCAGCAGGACGATGGCGGAGGACGCGCCGATCATCAGCAGCGTATCGAGGAAACCTTGCCAGAGCCGTTCAAGCATGGGCGACATGGCCGAGCACCTCCACCTTGTCCGCCAGCGGATGAAGCGTGGCAAGGGCTGCCGGCGCGTCGTGCCGGGCATCCAGCAGCAGTAACAGCTGGCCGGTGGGTTTGCGATCGACCCATTCAAACGCTCTATGCCGTCGTGGAGCAGCTCGACGCGCTGGCCGATGGCGCTGGCGATGGCCACCAGGTCCGGTTGCGCGCCCTGCCGCCGCTGTAGCGCAGCCGCACCAGCAAACGCGAGTCCACGTTCTGACGTTGCGGCGTAAGTAGCGGCTGGATGGCCTCCGGTAGCGCGCCGAATTGCGGATTGAGCAACTGCCGCGTCGTCTCATGCTGCGGATCGCCGAAGACCTGCCACACTTCGGACCCCGCTCGACGATGTCGCCCTGATTCGAGGACCACCACGCGGTCGCAGATCTCGCGGATGACCGCCATCTCGTGGGTGATCAGGACGATGGTCAGGCCCAGCCGGCGGTTGATGTCGCGCAGCAGCGCGAGGATGGCCTGGGTGCTCTCC
This sequence comes from Enterobacterales bacterium, assembly GCA_039593635.1. Classification (GTDB taxonomy): domain Bacteria; phylum Pseudomonadota; class Gammaproteobacteria; order Enterobacterales; family Enterobacteriaceae; genus Enterobacter. The sequence goes on along the minus strand of JBCNOW010000001.1, from coordinate 91,551 downwards.
GGGTCCAGCGCCGAGGTGGCCTCGTCGCAGAGCAGTATCTGCGGCTGGTGCACCAGCGCGCGGGCAATGCCGACGCGCTGCTTCTGCCCGCCGGAGAGTTGTGCCGGATAGGCGTCGCGTTTTTCCTCCAGGCCGACCAGCGGCAGCAGCTCCGATCCACTTTTTGCCGATCCGTTGCGCCGCCGGCACGCCGGCCACCCGCAGCGGCAGGGCGATGTTCTGCCGCACCGTCTTGGCCGACATCAGGTTGAAGTGCTGGAAGATCATGCCGATGCGTCGGCGCAGGGCGACCAGGCGCTGGCCGTCGTAGCCGCCGATGTCTTCGTCGTCGATCAGCACCTGCCCCTCGCTGGGACGCTCCAGGCGATTGAGGGTGCGGATCAGCGAGGACTTTCCGGCGCCACTGCGGCCGATGATGCCGAACACTTCGCCGCGGCGGATTTCCAGGTCGATCTCCCGCAGGGCCTGGACTCCACCGGGGTAGCGCTTGCCCAGGCCGTGGAGACGGATCTGCACATGCGCACGGCCCGCGACCGGCGTCGTGGTGTGCAGCGCCGCCTGCTCGCCAGGAAGAGTCAGGCTGACCATGATTACTGGCTCCAGCCCGGCTGGTACAGCGTGCCATGGGCCTTGTCCAGCGCGGCGCGGACCACCGGTGAATGCTGGTAGATGTCGACGAAGCGCGCCAGGCGGCCATCGCGGTCCTGGTAGTCGCCGCGGGTGACGAACTGGATCACGTATTCCCGGTTGTCGATCCCGTCGAACAGCAGTGCCCGGGTCGGGTCGATGGTCCCGGCCAGGCGCAGGTAGTGCGGGTAGCCCTGGGCCAGGTCGAAATCGTCGAGGGCGCGCGCCAGTTGCACCGCCTCCAGCTCGGTGATGCGGATGTCCTTCGGGTTGTCGACGATATCGTCGAGGGTCGCCTTGTAGCCGACGCCGTCCCTGAGCTTCAGCAGGCCGGCCTTCTGTAGCAGTTGCAGGCCGCGGCCGCCATTGATCGGGTCGTTGGCGATGGCCACGCTGGCGCCTTCCGGCAACTCTGCGAGGCTGGCGTAGCGCTTCGAATAGAGCCCGACGTTGTTGATGATCCCCGGCGCGAACGGCTTCAACTGGAAGCCGCCTTCGCGGTTGGCGTTTTCCAGGAAGGGCACGTGCTGGAAGTAGTTGGCGTCGATGTCGCCCTGGGCGAGGGTGATGTTGGGGGCGTTCCAGTCGCTGAACTCGACCAGTTCGACCTTCAGTCCCTGCTTGCCGGCTTCGCTCACGGCGACTTCCAGCGGCGGGGCGAAGGCGGCGGTGGTGCCGATCTTTGAGGGCACCGCTGTAGTCACCGGCGGCAAACGGGCCGCTGGCGGGGAAGATTGCGGCCAGGCTCAGGGCCACTAATGAGGGAAATGTTCAGCATGGTGGGCTCCCTGAGGTTAAAGGAACGAACGGTCAGGCGCAGGCCGCCGGCGCGCGGCCGGGGGCTGGCGGAAGGCGGCGCCGGCGTGTTCCGCCTGCAGGCGCGCGCGGCCGCCGCCGAAGAGCTTCTCCCGCAGGGTGCCGGGAGCGTAGGCGGTCTTGTAGCTGCCGCGTGCCTGCAACTCGGGCACCACCAGGTCGATGAAGTCGGCGTAGCTCTCCGGCTCCACGGTGCGGGTCAGGTTGAAGCCGTCCAGGCCGGTATCGGCGATCCAGCCTTCGAGGTCGTCGGCGACCTGGCGCGGGTCGCCTACCAGGGTCACGTAGCGGCCGCCCAGGGCCAACTGGTCGAGGAGCTTGCGCACGGTGGAGTCGGTGCGCGCCACGGTGAGGTTCTTCACCACCGACTCGATGGCGTTGTTCTTCTCGTAGCGGATCGGCTCGTCGAGTCCGTAGCGCGACAGGTCGATGCCGCTGGAGCTGGCGAAGTGCGCCAGGCCGGCCTCGGGGCTGGCGTAGCGGCGGTACTCGGCATGCTTGTCGCGGGCCTCGGCCGCGGTGGCGGCGACGATCACGTTGATGCCCATGAAGATCCTGATGTCCTCGGCGCGACGGCCGGCACCGACCACCGCCGCGCGGATGCGCTGCACCAGTTGGCGGGTGGCCTCGCGGGTCTGTCCGGAGACGAACACGCATTCGGCGTGGCGCGCGGCGAAGGCCAGGCCACGCTCCGAGGAGCCGGCCTGGAACAGCACCGGGGTGCGCTGTGGAGAGGGCTCGGCGAGGTGGTAGCCCTCGACCTGGTAGAACTCGCCATGGTGGCGGATCTTGTGGATCTTCTCCGGCCGCGCGTAGAGCCGGCGCTGGCGGTCGGCGAGCACCGCGTCGTCTTCCCAGCTGCCTTCCCAGAGCTTGTAGAGGACCTCCAGGTACTCGTCGGCGCGGTCGTAGCGGCGGTCGTGCTCGATCTGCCGCGGACTGGCCCATGGCGCGGGCCGCGCTTTCCAGGTAGCCGGTGACGATGTTCCAGCCGATCCGGCCGTCGCTCAAATGGTCGAGGGTCGAGAGGCGCCGGGCGAACGGGTAGGGCGCCTCGTAGGTGAGGTTGGCGGTGACGCCGAAGCCCAGGTGCTGCGTGACCCCGGCCATGGCCGAGACCAGCATCAGCGGGTCGTTCACCGGCAACTGGATGGCCTCGCGCGCGGTCAGCTCGATGCCGTCCTGGTAGACGTCGTAGACGCCGAGGATATCGGCGATGAACAGGCCGTCGAACAGGCCGCGCTCCAGCAGCCGGGCCAGCTCGGTCCAGTGGCGCAGTTTGCGGTAGTCGCTGGAGCGGTCGCGCGGGTGGGTCCACAGGCCGTGGTTGATATGGCCGACGCAATTCATGCTGAAGGCGTTGAGGAGAATCTGCTTCTTGCTCATGGCGGTTCCTTCGGCGTTCAGAGCGTGCCGCGGCGTGGCGGCAGGCGGCCGTTGAGGTAGTAGTTGCCGACCGCGTGGTACTTCCAGCGCACCGGGTCGTGCAGGGTGTGTACGCGGGCGTTGCGCCAGTGGCGGTCGAGGCCGAGTTCGGCGAGGCTGGCGCGGCTGCCGCCCAGCTCGATCAGCTTGCTGCCGGCCAGCAGCGCGACCTCGGTGGTCAGGGCGCGCGCTTCGGCCACGGCGATCGAGGCGGGCGGCGACGCGCTCCGCACTCGGGTTCGGGCGGTGGCGCGACAGTCGACCGCCTCCGCCGGCAACCGTCCAGCAGCGCTTCGCCGGCGTGCAGGCGGATGCAGGCGGGCCGCCTCGGTGGCCGATCTCATGGATGGTCAGTGGGTCGTCGCTGGCCTTGTCGACGCCGGAGTCGACCCAGGGCCGGGCGCGCTCGCGGACGAAACGCAGGGTGTCCTCGAAGGCGCCGCGGGCGATCCCGGCGTCGATGGCCGCGTGCAGAATCTGCGCGAACGGGCCGACGGTGGTCGGGCGCTCGAAGGCGTCCTGGAACGAGACCACGTCGTCCGGCGGCCGACCTGCGCGCCACCCGGTCGAACACCACGCTGAACCGCTGCCGGTGGTGCGCTGGCCGAAGCCGGACCAGTCGTCGATGACCTCGACGCCCGGCTGGTGGCGCGGGACGAAGGCCAGCTGCTCTTGGCCGTCGTCGTCGATCGCCAGCGTCGGGATGCGCTGCGCATACAGCGCGCCGGTGCAGTAGAACTTGTCGCCGTTGAGGCGCAGCCCGCTGGCCGTCCTGCGCCTGAAGGCGCGTGGTCGCGCTCGATGCGCCGCCGCAGTGCCGATCTCCGCCAGCGCGTTGCCGAAGCGCACGCCGGCCAGCACCTCGGCGAACAGGCGGGCTTTCTGCTCGTCGCTGCCGTTCACCCGCAGCACTTCGAGGGCATAGAAATGGTTCTGCGGAATCTGCCCCAGCGAACTGTCGGCGGCGCTGACGATCGCCACCACCTTCGCCAGGGTCGTGCCGCTGGAGATCCCAATGCCGCCCCACGCCGTATCGCGGGGCACGGTGATGCCCCACAGGCCGGAGCTGGAGAACAGTGCTGAAGTTCAGCATGTGGCAGCTCACGCTGCCGATCGCGCTGCGCTGCGCCGCTGCGAAAGCGTTCAGCCAGCTCTTCTGCCACCTGCAGGGCCTGCTGCGCGCTGCGGATGACGATGCTGCACGGCCGTGGGATTGTAGCGAGAACCGGTGCGGGCTCATCGGCGCTCCTCAGATCCATGAATGACGCGCCGGGCGGGCGCCGTTGAGGTAGTAGTCGCCGACCGCGTGGACTTTCCAGCGCACCGGGTCGTGCAGGGTATGGGTGCGGGCGTTGCGCCAGTGGCGGTCGAGGTTGAACTCGGCGAGCGTGGCGCGGCTGCCGGCCAGCTCGAAGAGCTTCTCGCTGGCGGCCAGGCTGATCTCGGTGGTCAGCACCTTGGCCTCGGCCACGGCGATGGAGGCGCGTGCCGCCGTGCGCAGCGGTAAGCGCGTGCGGGTCAATGCTGTCCAGTACATGCGCCGCCCGTCTCCAGCAGCGCGTTGGCGGCGTGCAGCTCGATTTGCAGGCGGCCGACCTCGGCGAGAATGTAAGGATCTTCTGCGTTGCGGCTCACGCCCGCGTCCACCCACGGACGCGAGCTGCTGTGAATAAACGCCAGCGCCTCGTCCAGCGCGCCCTGGGCGATGCCGGCGTCAATGGCGGCCTGGATCAGTTGCGAGACGGCGCCCCGCAGCGTTGGCTTATCGGGCGACGGTAGCGCGATGGTCAAACCGGCATCGACCGCCACCTGCTGGAGCAGCACCGTGCCGCTGGCGGTGGTGCGCTGGCCGAAGCCCGACCAGTCGTCGATAATCTCCACCCCTGCCGCCGGCAGCGGAATGAACGCCATCACCGGCTGGCCCTCCTGCTGCGCGGTGGTCACCAGAATGTCGGCAAACAGTGCACCGGTTGAATAAAATTTTTCACCGCTGAGCCTTAACCCCTCCGGGCCTGACACCAGCTGCGCCTGCACATCACGCGTGTGTTTGCTGTTCTTTTCCGGACCGCCATTGCCGAGCCGCTGGCCCTGTACCACCGCGCTGAGCAGGCGCTGCTGCTGTTGCGCGCTGCCTTCACCCAGGATGAACTGAATCAGCCCGAAGTGGTTTTGCGGAATCTGGCCAAGCGACGGATCGCTGGCGGAGATCAGGCGGAACACCTCCGCCACAGTACCAAACGACAAACCGCCGCCGCCAAACTGGCGCGGTACGCTGATACTGCCCAGCCCGAGTTGGGTGAACTGATCGAGCAGTTCACGCGGATAGATACGCTGTTGGTCGCGTTCGGCTGCCCCGGCTTTCGCCTGTTCCGCCAGGTGGCGGGCGGCGTCGATTGCCGCCGCGTCAGACGTGATCACCGCCGCGCGCTGAAGTTGTTGAGCCCTGATTTGCGTCATCGCTGGATTCACTTTTTATTTTGCTCTGATTCACAGGCTCATTCTGCCAGGGCAGAGAGCCGTAACTTAATAACAGATTGAGCGCGATGATAATCAGCGGGAATAACAGCGGTAAAGAGCGCGGTTATGCTATATCCGGCAAACGGCATGCAGAAAGAGAATAAAGAATTTATCAGGGATAAGAAGGCGTTAGCGGGCGCGGAGATACAAGGTTATTACGCTGAGTGACACGGGTGAATAATCTTAAGTATTAATTCCGCTATCGATAGTGATAAATGGCATTATTGTTTTATTGCGCCATGGGCTGGCGCAATAAAGTGGGCATTACGTTATCCTGGTATTACGCCTGCGCCAGATACATCGCCGGGGAATAGTGGCGCGTCGATTCACTCTTCTCACTGTGCGGTGTGCTGGTGCTGTCAATCAGCTTCGCCAGCTGATAGGTCTTCACCGTTTCCTGCTGCGTCAGCTGCCGGGCGAAACGGGCGGTGAGGTTAACCTGCGCATCCTGCGTCACCTCAGTGGTGCTGCGCGTTTCATCGTGAATCTGGTGGTAGTGATAGTTTTGTGACTCTTTGGTTTCATTGAGCGCCAGCGGTGAACTGGCGCTCAGCGCGGTATGAAAACTGGCGTTCAGCTTAAACAGGGTTTCCTGCGTCATGCGCTGCGTATCGCCGTTCTTCTGCTGGCTGCTGCGCTGCGCCACATCCAGAGCGAAAGTATCTTCTTCTTCCGGCTTCAGCGGATTGCTGGAGCGCGCCGTCTGGTGATAGCTGGCCGAGAAATCTGCCAGGCCGCTGATGGCACCGGCCTGCGCCGCATGCGCGCCTACGGTGATCGCCTGCGGGGTGCGCATCGCCACGCCGGCCGCCGCGCTGGTGCTGTTTAAGGTCTCGAAACCCTGCTTAAACAGTGCCAGCGCCGCGCGATCGCCGTGACCGCGCGAAGCGGCCTGATCAAATTTCGTGCTCCACTGCGCCAGGGCGCTCTGCTGCTGACCGGCGTTGCTGGCCTGCGCCAGGCTGCGCATGTCCGTCGTCAGTTTGAAACTGGCGTCGGCATTATGGAAACCCAGCCAGCGTGAACCCGGGTCGGCATGCAGATTCAGCGACTGCATCACTTCGCCGCTGCGACGCAGGTCGGTTTTCAGATCAACGCTGGCCAGCTGGTTACTGTCAAAACTGAGCAGGTCACCGACATCCAGTTTACCGTTGCCGTTATCCAGCCCGCTCAGGGTTTTCTCCAGCGCGCCGGAAAGTTTGGCGATTGCCGCAGCTTCGTCATCGCTCAGCTTACCGTGAGTGGTTTTCAGTGCCACCGCTACGCCATCCTGCTGCCGCGTCATCTGCAGAGTCAGGCTCACGCCGGACTGAGTGGTAATCTCCAGCGCCACCGCGCTCTGCGTGTCAGTTTGCGCGCCGCCGCTGGCCGGTACGCTGATGGTGACATCGTCACGCTGCTGCGTCAGTGCGCTCAGCAACGCGCTGCCAATGCCGTTCATGCTGACGCCCGAGCTGCGCAGCGCACCCATCGCCTGCGTCTGCATATCAGGCGAAAGAGGCGTGCTGGCGGTGACGCGCGCCGGCGTCATCTGGTACACCGCAGAGATGGTGTCGGTGGCTTCGCTAAAGGTGACTTTCGCTGAGGCGTCTGCCGTCAGACTATTTTGCCGGGTCGCATTGCTTGCCGTGCTGCTGGTCACGCGTGCACTGGCGCTGCTGAGATGGAGCTGTGAGAAACTACCCGGTCCGATACCGTTAATCATCCTGACTATCCTCGCTGGTATTATACCGCTACGTTATCGGCGATCCTGACGAAATCCTTACACTTCCGCACGGCGCGTGACGGTGCAAAATGGTTGTTGAAATTAATAATCATTATCACTAATCTGTCTGGCGCTTTCGCTGTGACACGGAAGTAATTGACTCGCCAGCTAGTAAGGAAGCGCCATGGTTTATCGCCTTATCATTCCGCTGTTCACCCTGCTGAGCCTGCTGCTCGACCCCGCTGTCGGTTTCGCCCGGCCTGATATGACGCCGCTCGGACCCAACATTGCCGACAAAGGCTCTGCCTGGTATCGCTTCACTGTTAACACGTTTGATTCCGCTGACGGCCAGCGCCACTACAAAGTGTGGACGGCGGTGCCACGTAAACCGGCACCGGCCGCAGGTTACGCGGCGCTGTATATGCTGGATGGCAACGCGGTGATGAACCATCTCAGCGAAGCGCTGTTGCAGAAGCTGGCGGCAGGCAACCCGCCGGTGCTGGTGGCGGTAGGCTATCAGACCCCGCTGCCGTTCGATCTCGCTGCGCGCACGCTGGATTACACCCCGCCACAGCAGGTGCAGGATCGTCGAGGCCGGCCAGCCGGCGGCAGCGCCGCATTCCGCCAGCTGCTGGAACAGACTATCGCGCCGCGTGCCGAACGAAATCTGCCGATCAATGCGCAGCAGCGTGCGCTGTGGGGCCACTCTTACGGTGGGCTGTTTGTGCTGGACAGCTATTTAACCTCCGGATTTTTCCAGCGCTATTTTGCCGCCAGTCCTTCCCTGCGCGGCGACGCAACGCTGTTGCAGCAAATGGCAGCGGTGACGCCCGCATCGTTTAAGCAGAAGCAGCTGGTGCTGATGGAAGGCAACGGCGAATCCCGTTCTGGCGTCAGCGATGTGCTGAGCCGGATTCGCACCACCCTCGACGGCATGCAGGAGAACGGCCTGGCGGCTCGCTTCCAGCTGTTTCCCGGGCTCAGTCACGGCCAGATGTTTCCGGCCTCGCTGGAAAGCGCGCTGTCGGCCATGGCGAAAGACGGTGCGCCGTCACGCGCACCGGATGAGTGAAAGGGCAGTTAGTTAAAGAATTTGATGTCGGTTGGCGTTGCCAGCTTCGCCGCCACACCGCGCGCGCTCAGCTTGCCGCTGTGCGCATCAAAATCAAACAGCGTAATGGTGTTGGTAAACACGTTGGTGACATAGAGGTGTTTACCGCTGTTATCAAACGCCAGCGCGCGCGGCTCAATACCGTCGGCGGCATAGCGCTGTGGATCTGTCAGGCTGCCATCGGCGGCAATCTTAAACACCAGCAGATGATTGTCAGATCCGCGGTTAGCGGCAATCAGGAATTTACCCTGCGGGCTGAGAATGATGCCGCCGCCGCTTTTGTAGGCGGCGCTGCTGTTTTGCGTATTCAGCGCCACCTGTGCCTGCCGTTCCAGCCGGTCATCAGTGACGCGGAACACCACGATTTCGCCCGCCATTTCAGTAATCACATAAGCGTGTTTACCGTCGGCGGAGAACACCATGTGGCGCGGACCCGCACCTGGCGCAAAGCTCACATCACGGCTGGTATCCGCCTGCAGCGGCTCTCGCCGATCCGCGTGGTAGCGATAGGCGTGCAGTTTATCGTCACCGAGATCGGCCGCATACAGATAGCGGCCATCATGGGTAAAGGTGGTGGAGTGCGCATGGCCGCCATCCTGCCGATCTTTTACCACGCCGCTGCCTTCGCTGAACGCGAAATGCTGGACCTGTTCGCCCAGCTTGCCGTCCGACGCAATCGGGAACACCGTTACCCCTGCTCCGCCTTTCGCCACCGAATAGTTGGCGACAAACAGGAATTTGCCGTCCGGGCTAAGAGTGGCGTGCGTCGGCTGCTCGCCGTGGCTGTCGACCTGATTCAGCACCCGCACTGCGCCCTGTTTATCGATCGCCAGCGCGGTAACGGCACCGGCATTCTCTTCATTGGTGGTATAAGCAAACCGCCCGTCGCGTGATTTAACGATCCACGACGGGCTTTTCATCCTGATCACCTCCAGCGGCTTGAGCGTCCCGTCGCTGTTGACCTGCATGCGATATAAACCTTCACTGGGTCGATCCGGCTTTTGTACCGCAGGGGCATCCGGAATACTGGTCCAGGTGCCGACTAATGCTGTTTGATGATGTTCCGTGTTCTGCGCCATAGCACTCCCCGCCAGCGTCAATAGAGCCAGTGATATTGCCACGGTTAAGTTTGTTGCTAAACCGCCAGTTGCCGGTTTTGGGTATCCACTCATTGTCTTTCCACCATAATCGGAATTTTCACGGGCCTGCGCCCAAACCAGGTTGATTTTTTTGTATTGAAACGGACGTTGTTAACGTCTCGTTAACGACTATAGTGGCATTCCCTGCGCGCAAAGCTGCGCAGGCCGATCGGCTTCACAAATCGGTTTATTTAATTGTGCCTTTGCTTACGGGTCATAGCGTTTGGTTATGGATAGCAGGAAGCAGTGTAAAAAGCCCCGGCACGCATGCTTTAATCTTTCCTTTACCGAACTCAGGGATGGTCACGACGTTATGCTGCCGTTTTCTAATGGTTTTTTATTGAGTTTATCGCTGTGTCTGGATATCGGACTCGCCAACATCGCCATGCTGACGCTGGCGATGCAGCGCGGTTATCTGCACGGTTTCTGGCTGGGCATGGGCACCTGCGTGGGCGATTTAATTTACGCCTTGCTGGCGATGGCTGGCATGGCTGTGGTACTGCAGTTTACGCCGGTGCGCTGGTTGCTATGGACTGGCGGCGGCATCTTGCTGTTGTGGTTTGCCGCTAAAATGCTTTACGCCGCGCTGGCCAAAAAAATCGACATCCCCGCAGCTGAAACCCAGCCTTATCGTTCACTGCTGCGCGAATTTCGGCGCGGCATCGTGCTGGCGATGTCGTCACCGACGGCGATTCTGTGGTTCGCCAGCGTGGGCGGCGCGCTGATAGCCCGCATCGGCCACAGCGATGCCGCTGCAACCTCATGGTTTCTCAGCGGATTTTTCCTCGCCGGGGTGGTGTGGACCTGTGTGATCTGCCTGATCGGCAGCATGGGCGGAAAGCTGTTAGGCGAGCGCCTGCTGAAATATTCGTATCTCGCCTCAGCGCTGATTTTTTGTTATTTCGCGGTGTATGTGATTTGGTCGGGATACCGCGAGTTCGTGGCGGTTTGATTCACAGCGTAATCGTTTAAAATCATGCGATTATCCAGTTAATACAGCGCAAAGCGTTGTAAGGTCGCCATGGATGGCGACCTGGAAAACGCCGCGCGGCCGTGAAATGCACCATTTAAACGCCGGCAATCCGCCTTAGCTCCGCCTGTGCACCCGGCGCCACCGCCAGCACCTGCGCGCCTTTCAACAGCCGATCGCCCTCGGTGTTAAACGGGTGATACCAGCCGCCGGCCTCTTTCACCAGACAGTAACCGGCCAGGCAATCCCACGCGTGCATATAGGGTTCGAAATAGCCCACCACGCGTCCGGCTGCCACCCACGCCAGCATCAGCGCACCAGATCCGATACGGATAAAGTTGCCACCCGCTGCCAGCAGTGACGCCAGCAGGCGGCCCACCTCTTCCGGGCTGACATAGCTATTAGCGCCAAAGCCGGTCACGTGATTTTGCAGCGTACGTGACGGATCCACCTGCAAACGGCGGCCATTCAGCGTTGCGCCCTGGCCGAGCGCGGCGACGTAGCACTCCTGATAGGTCGGCGCAAAGATCACGCCAATCACCGGTACGCCGTCATGCAGCACCGCAACGGAAACACACCAGTTTGGCATACCGTTGAGGAACGGGCTGGTGCCGTCAATCGGATCGACCACCCAGGTATAGCCTGACGTGCCCGGTTGCAGGCCGTACTCCTCGCCAAGAAAACCGTCGTCCGGGAAGCTGGCGCGAATCTGCTGGTCGATCATCTGTTCCACCTCGCGGTCAGCGCGTGATACCACATCCTGCAGGTCGTGCTTGGTTTCGACTACCAGCGTGTCACGCTGATTGAAGTAGGCCAGCGCCTTCTCCCCGCCCGCCCGCGCGACGCGTTCGGCCAGCAGCAGACGCGATTGCAGCGCGTCATTTTTCGTATCACTCATGCGTTATCCTTAAATTAACCGGCAATCAGGGCCAGACCCTGAGGTTTAAAATCAATCGCCACCCGGGCGGCCAGCGGCAGCTGCTGCTCCATCTGCGCATCGACGATAAACAGCGAGCCCAGTTCCGTGTTGACCTCGTATTCGATGTGATTGCCCAGCCAGGTGGCGTGTGTCACCTCGCCGCGTAGTGCGCCTTCAGCACCGCTGTGCAGGGTAATGAACTGCGGTCTGACCGACAGCTGCGCGGAGCCGGTCGCGACGCCGTTACCACGCACGCGATAGCGCTGCCTGCCGAGTCGCACCAGCGCTTCACTGCCTTCTACCTGTTCGACTTCGCACGGCAGAATATTGGCTTCGCCCATAAAGTCAGCGATGAACACCGAATTGGGCGCGTGATACAGGCTTTCCGGCGCGCCCTGCTGAGCAATATCGCCCTCTTTCATGACAATAATTTTATCCGACACCGCCAGCGCCTCTTCCTGGTCGTGCGTGACATACACCGCCGTGAAGCCCAGCCGCTGCTGCAAATCACGAATATCCGTGCGCACCCGGCGGCGCAGGCGCTCGTCGAGATTAGAGAGCGGCTCATCCAGCAGCAGTACCTGCGGCTCCAGCACCAGCGCGCGCGCCACCGCAATGCGCTGCTGCTGCCCGCCGGAGAGTTCGGACGGCAGCCGCTGCCCCTGACTCTCCAGCCCGACCAGTTTCAGCCCTTCGCGCGCACGATCCTGCGCTTCCTTTTTGCTCATGCCGGACGATTGCAGGCCGTACATGATGTTGTCGAGCGCACTCATATGCGGAAAAAGCGCGTAGGATTGAAACACCATCGCCACGTCGCGCTCGTTGGCTGGCAGATGCGTTACGTCTTTGCCACCAATTAAAATGCGCCCCGAAGTCGGATGCTCCAGGCCGGCCAGCAGGCGCAGCGTGGTGGTTTTGCCGCAGCCGGAAGGCCCCAGTAGTGTCACCAGCGTACCTGGCTCCACCGTCAGCGATAAATCCGGCAGCGCGGTAAAACCGGCAAAGCGTTTTTCGACGTGTTCAAACACCACGGAACCAGCAGTAATCGTGGTCATACGGCACTCTCCTGAGTTAACGAAGGGGAAGCTGGTGGCGCGGCGACGTCCACCGGGCGCGCCACGCGGCGCAGGCGACGTTCGCCCACCAGCCACTGGAACACGCCAATGATCAGCAGCATCACCACAATCAGTACTGTCGAATAAGCAATGGCGACGCCGTATTCGCCATTCTCTACCAGCCCGACGATGTAGGACGTCGCCATGTTGTACTGGGCGCTGACAAGGAAGATCACCGCGCTGATCGAGGTAATGGCGCGGACAAAGGCGTACACCAGCGCCGCGCTGATCGCCGGTTTCAGCAGTGGCAGCACCACTTTGCGCAGCGTGCGGAAACTGCTGGCGCCCAGCGTCAGTGACGCTTCATCAAGGCTCTTATCCAGCTGGCTCATCGCCGCGATACCGCCGCGCACGCCGACTGGCATATTGCGGAACACAAAGCAGGCAATCAGGATCATCGCCGTGCCGGTAATCTCCAGCGGCGGCAGGTTATAGGCCATCACATAACTGACGCCGATCACCGTGCCGGGAATGGCAAAGCTCAGCATCAGCAGAAACTCAAACGTCTGACGACCGGCAAATTTCTGCCGCACGATGAGCCAGGCGGTCAGCAGGCCCACCACGGCGGTGAGCGGTGCGGCAATCAGGGCAATTTCCAGCGTGGTCCAGAACGAGTTCCACGCCACGCCGCTCCACAGCAGATGACCGTCACTGACGCTGACGCGGAAAGCGCGCACATAGTGCTCGATGGTCAGCGCATCGTTCAGGCCCCACGACTGCACAAAGCCGCCGACCACAATCATGCCGTAGATCACCAGGGTAAACAGACCCCACGGAATCACCATGCCGTATACGCCGTAGCGCAGCAGACGCGGCAGCTGACCATGTTTGCCGCCGTCGCCCTTGCCGGTCACCGTGGCGAAGTTTTTGCCACCCAGCCACAGCCGCTGCAGCACAAAGGCGGCCAGCGTGAAGCACAGCAGGATCATCGCCAGCACCGCGGCGCGACTCGGATCGTTTTGCGCGCCTACCACCGAGAAGAAAATTTCGGTCGAAAGTACGCCGTGACTGCCGCCCAGTACCATCGGATTACCAAAATCGGCCATGCTTTCGATGAAGCTGATCAAAAAGGCATTAGCCAGACCCGGCGCCATCAGCGGCAGCGAAACGCGGCTGAAGGTGCGCCAGCGGTTGGCGCGCAGCGTTTGCGACGCCTCTTCCAGCGACGGACTGACGCCCTCCACCACGCCAATCAGCACCAGAAAGGCAATCGGCGTGAACGACAGCACCTGAGCAATCCAGATACCGGTCAGGCCATACAGCCAGCGGCCGGGCTCGATGCCAAACAGCGCCGCCAGATGCTCCGTCACTACGCCCGAGCGACCGAACAGCAAAATCAGCGCCAGACCAATCACGAACGGTGGCGTGATGATTGGCAAAATGGTCAGCATGCGCAGCGCTTTTTTGCAGGGCAGCGGCGTGCGCGTTGCCGCCAGGGCAAAGGCCAGACCCAGCAGCGTCGAACCGCTGGCAGTCATCAGCGCCAGCCACAGCGTGCGCCACGCGGTGCCGCAGGTGCCGCCTTTCAGACAGGCAAGGCTCCAGATCGACGGATCCTGTAAATTGCTGATCAAACCGTCCGGTTTGAAACTGCCGTCAACGTCCTGCACCGACACCACAAACATGCTGAGCACCGGATAGAGTACGAAGATGCTGACCAGCGCAGTCAGCAGCACCAGCGACGCCACCACAAAGGCATCGCCTTTCAGCACGCCGCGTTCGGCCAGCGCAAACGAGAACAGCAGCAAAAACACGGTCAGCAGCAGGAGCGCGCCAGCGCCCATCGCTGGCTGTCCCTGCGGCAGCGCGCCGAAGCGGTTTTCCAGCCACAGCCAGCTCCAGCCGCTGTAGCCAATCGCGTGCCCTTCCACAATCAGGAAGATCACGCCCAGCGCGCTGAACAGCAGCAGCAACCGGCTGCGCGCGCTGCCGGGCAATAAGGCGCAGGCGGCGCACAGCGCCAGCAACGCCACGGCGATCGCCAGCCATGGATGGCTGCCGATCTGCCACAGTGCCGGCGCGCTGGCTTCATCACGCCACAGGTTAAGCAGCCAGCCGCTATCGAAAAAGCCTGCTTCCAGGCTGTACCACGGCAGCAGCAACAGCGCGACGGCGCCCAGCAGCAGCGCGCCTGTCAGACGGCGATTATTTGCGTTCATGTGTTACCTCAATGCGGGATCATCGCGCCATCCTTAGCGCTGTCGGAATCGGTATGCCGCCGTGAGCGGCAGCGTCCGGCGATGCGGCATTACTGCGCGCTGGCGCCGATCTCTTTATCCCAGCGGCTCAGCAGCGCTTTACGTTTGGCGGAATCGCCGTAGGTTTTGAAGTCATAATCAATTAGTTTGATGTTTTCGAAGCGCGGCGCGTATTCGGAGATCTCTGCACTGCGGTTTGACGGCAGCTGGAAGGATTTGGCCTCTTTCATGTGCGACTGCGCTTCGGCGCTAAGCGCCCAGTCGTACCACACTTTGGCATTGGCCAGATTGCGTGCCCCTTTGACGATCGACATTGAGCCAATCTCGTAGCCAGTGCCTTCACAGGGCGCGACGGTTTTGATCGGGAAGCCGTCGACTTCCATCGCCACCGCGTCGTGCATAAACACGATGCCCACGGTGGTTTCGCCGCGCGCCGCCGCCTTCACCGGTGCCGAGCCGGATTTGGTGTACTGGGAAATATTGGCGTTGAGCTTTTTCAGGTAATCGAACGCTTTGTCCTCGCCCATGATCTGCACCAGCGTCGCCAGGGTGTTATAGGCGGTGCCGGACGAGTTCGGATTGGCAATCTGAATTTCGCCTTTGAAGGCCGGATCGAGCAAATCAGCCCAGCAGGCTGGCGCTTTGAGCTTTTTATCCGCCAGCAGTTTGGTGTTGTAGCCCCAGCCGAGCGCACCGGCATAAATCCCTACCGTACGGTAACCTGAGTTTTCCGCCTGCTTCTGCGCCCAGTCCTGCTGCTGATCGAGCAGCGGCGATTTATACGGCTGCGTCAGCCCCTCTTCCGCCGCCTGCATATGCGGATCGCCGGTACCGGCCCACCAGATGTCGGTGCGCGGGTTACGCGCTTCGCTGCGCAGGCGGGCATAGGCTTCACCCGCCGACAGGCGCACCATACTGACTTTAATATCCGGATGTGCCTGGCTGAAAATGCGCGTCATATGTTCGCACACCACCACGTCCGCCGAGCAGACCATATTGAGATTGCCAGCGGCCGTCGCGGCAAACGGCAGCGCGGTGCAACTGAGGGACAGCGCGATGGCCAGTGAGGTGTAGCGCATGATGTTCTCCTTGGTTGGCAGGGTTCCGTGCTTAACAGAGGTTTTTATTTGCACGTGTGTGCAAATTAGTAATGAACAGAAAATAGCCTGTCAAATAGCGCAATCTGCAATTGACAGGCTGTGTCACAAAAATGCAACAAATGTGATCGCAGACAAATTGCACAGCTTTGCAATTTACGGCAGACTGCTTTTCAGCCGTAATTGTGAGGAGTTGAAGATGCAGAATGACAAAGCCGGGGTGAGCGCACAGGATGTGGCGGATCGGGCGGGCGTGTCGCGATCGGCGGTCTCGCGCGCCTTTACGCCCGGTGCCAGCGTTTCTGCAGCCACGCGTGCCCGGGTGATGAAAGCGGCGCAGGAGCTGGGCTATCACGTTAACCACCTGGCGCGCGGGCTGGTGCGCAACCGCAGCGGCATCGTCTGTCTGATCGTCTCGGAAATCGCCACGCCTTACCGCGCCACGCTGGTGCGCTGGCTGACACAGTTTTTACAGGAAGCGGGCAAAGTGGCGATGCTGATTAATACCGATCGTTCCGACAACAGCGTCTCCGCCGCGCTGCTGCAGGCGATCAATTTTCGCGCCGACGCCTCCATCATCCTTTCCGGCATGCCGGATCGCACCATCACCCGCCAGTGCTATCAGCACGGTCAGCGCATCATCCTGATCAACCGCGACGAAGCGCTGCCGGGCTCGCTCAGCATCAACCTCGACGCGCAGGCGGCGGCCGAAACGGCGGTGATGGCGTTTCAGCGCGCCGGCTGTCGTCAGCTGGCGTTCGCCAATTCGCTGGCCGGTACGCCGAGCCTGATCAAACGCGAAGCGGCGTTTATCGCTGTGGCGGAGCGCGCCGGACTGACGGTCAGCGTGGAGCGATTCGGCACCACCTCGTATGAGAGCGGTCAGATTCTGGCGCATCGCCTGCTGACGCGTCATCAGCGCCCGGACGCGGTGTTCTGCGTCACCGACCTGATGGCCTGCGGTTTCATGGATGAAGCGCGCCACCGTTTCCAGCTGCGCGTACCGGAGGATTTGTGCCTGATCGGCTACGACAACATCGCGCAGGCTGGCTGGTCCTCTTACAATCTCACCACCTTCGCCCAGCCGGTGGAGCGCTTTGCCCGCGACGCCATCGCGTGGCTGACGCAGACCGAGCAGGCGGAGAGTGGTTTTACGCCGCAGAGTGAGCAGCAGCACGACACGCTACTGTATCAGGCTGATGTGGTATGGCGCGGATCGGTGCGCGGCGGCTGATCTAAGCGCGGCACACCTGCCGCACCGTGTCACGCAACCAGCGGTGTGCGGCATCCTGCTCCAGCCGCGGATGCCATAGCTGTGACACCGTCACCTCTGGCGTGGCAAACGGTAATTCAAACATCGCGAACGCCGGGTTATCTTTGATTAGCGGATGGTGCAGGCACAGCGTATGCGGCACCAGCGCCAGCCAGTCGCTGTGCAGCGTGAGCGCGACGGCAGTGGAAAAAGCGGGTACCACGGCGGCCACCTGGCGGGTAAAACCGGCGGCGAGCAGCGCCTCATGCACCGGCCCGCCCAGCTCACCACGCCTTGACGCCACGATGTGACCATATGCGGCCAGCTGCGCCAACGTCACGTCCGCGAGTAACGGATGCCCGGCGCGCACCACGCCGACGAAGCGATCGCGAAACAGCGCCTGCAGCCGAATCTCCGGTCCCATATTGCCCAGAACACCAATCTCCAGATCGACGTCGCCGCTGCGCAGCGGTCGATCATTTTTCTCTGCTTTCGGCATGAAGCGCAGCTGCACGCCAGGCGCCTGTGCGCGGACTGCGGCGATCAGCGCGCTGCCAAACGCTTCGACAAATCCTTCGTTGGTACGCAGCGTGAAGTGGCGCTGCAGTTCAGCGGCGGCAAAGCGTTGCGCGGGTGGACTCAGCAGCGCCTGCGTGTCCTGCAAAGTGGCATGCACCTGGCTGCGCAGCGCTTCGGCGTGTGGCGTCAGCACCATCACGCGCCCGGCGCGCACCAGCAGCGCATCGCCGGTGGCAGCACGCAGTCGCCCCAGCGTGCGGCTCATTGCTGACTCGCTCAGCCCCAGGCGACGCGCAGCGCCCACTACGCTGCCTTCACTGAGCAGCGCATCCAGCGCAGGAAGTAAATTCAAATCGACGGTATTCATCGCATCATCCTTATTGATTGAGCGCCATCTGGCAAGGCGTTTGCTGCAGGTTATCTATGCAGATGCTGCGCGTTCCGCCTGTTGTCATGCAAGGGTAGACTTTTCACTCACCCCAAACCCAGGAGAGGGTCATGAACAAAGCTTCCCGTGCTTTATTGATTGGTGCTTCACGCGGCCTCGGCTTCGCGCTGGCGGAGAATATGCTGCAGCGTGGCTATCAGGTGGTGGCGACCGGACGCCAGCACTCCCTTCACGCGCTGCAACAGCTGGCGCAGCGCTACCCACAGCAGCTGACGGTGGAGAGCGTGGACATCACCGTGCCAGCAGAGGTCAACGCCCTGCATCTGCGGCTAAGCGGCCAGCAGTTCGACCTGCTGCTGGTCAACGCGGGCGTGAAAAATGACGACCGCGAAACCCTTGCCGATGTGTCGACGGAAGAGTTTATTCGCGTAATGGTAACCAACGCGCTGAGCCCGCTGCGCGTGCTGGAAACCTTCAGAAACAACGTCAGCGCGCATGGCACGCTGGCGGTGATGTCCTCCGGCCAGGGCAGTCTCACCAACAACACCCATGGCAACTACGAGGTGTATCGCGGCAGTAAAGCGGCGCTGAATATGTTTATGCGCAGCTTTGCCGCGCGTCACGACGATGCGCGCACGCTACTGCTGCTGGCCCCAGGCTGGGTGCGCACCGACATGGGTGGCGCCGGGGCGCGACTAAGCATTGAGGAGAGCATCCCGAATCTGCTCAACACGGTGGAAAGCCAGACCGGACGCGGCGGCCTGCACTATCTCGATTACCTCGGCCGCGTAGTGCCGTGGTAAGCGTTTCACGCCAGCTTGCGTTCGATCAGCTGACGCAGCGTGGCGCGCAGCCAGCGGTGCGCCGGGTCTTCGGCCCGGGCGTTATGCCACAGCAGCGAAAGCGCATAATCCGGCATGCCGATTGGCACCGCCGCCGTACTCAGCCCATAGCGCTGTTGCCATGCCTGCACCAGTCCCTGCGGAACGGTCGCGAACAGCGGCAGACGCTGCAACATTAGCGGTAACACCGAGAAGTGCGGCGTGACATAACGCACGCGGCGCGTCAGTCCCTCGCGGGCTAACGCAGCGTCCAGCGCACTTTCACTCACGCCGCGATAGGAGACCAGCGCATGCTGATACTGCACGAACTGCGCCAGCGTCAGCGGTGGTGCAAGGTCAATTTGTCCACGATGCCATACCGTGCGGAAGCCGCCGCGCGCAATGTGCTCCCGCGTGAGATCGCGACTGGTTTCCTCTCCGACGGTCACCACCACGTCAGCCTGCTGCTGCTCCATCAGCGGAATGGCCTGCCACGGATCGGCAGCCACCACCCGGATATCAATATTCGGAGCCGAGTCGGCCAGCTGCAGCAGTAAATCGGGCATCAGCCAGTGCTCGAGCCAGTCGCTCATGCCGAGCGTAAAACTGCGGCTATCGTGCGCGGCATCAAAGCGATCGGCAGTGAAAATAACGCGATGGACGCTCTGCAGCAGCGGTGCGATCTGCCGCACCAGCTGCTCTGCGCGCGGCGTGGGCGTCATGCCTTGCGAGGAACGCACGAACAGCGCATCGTCAAACATTGCCCGCAGTCTTTTTAATGCCGCGCTGACCGCCGGCTGCCCCAGATAAAGCCGGTTTGCCGCCTGCGTTACGCTACGCACGTCATACATGACCAGTAGCACAATCAATAAGTTAAGATCGATTCTACTGAAATCATTTTCATTGATGCTTTTCATGATTTTAATCGATTTAAATAATGAAATAGCCCTCAGTATAGTGACCTGCAGTAACAGGCACCACGCTTTAGGAGGCAATATGACCCTGCACATAGGTGAATGCAGCATTGATAAAGTGATCGAGCAGACCAGCTCACTCCCCTTCGCTGCGCTGTTTCCGGCACACCGCGAGACGATGAGCGACACGCTGGCACAGCAGCCGGCAGAGATATCCATCCATAGCTGGGTGGTGCGCACCGCTCGCGACACCATCGTGATTGATACCGCAACGGGCAATGGCCGTAACCGCGATAACAAGCCGCTGTTTCACCAGCTACAAACCGCGTGGCCGCAACGTCTGGCCGAAGCGGGCGTCAACCCTGATGAAGTGACGCTGGTGCTGATGACGCATATCCACACCGATCACGTCGGCTGGAATACCTGCTGGCGCGCTGGCCGCTGGCAGCCGATGTTTCGTCATGCGCGTTACATCTGTTCAGCGCGTGAACTGGCACAGTGCCGCAGCATGCCGTCAATGCAGGCGCTGTATCACGACAGCCTTGCGCCGCTGCTGGCGAGCGGCCAGCTGGAAACTATTGATGTGCAGCACTCCCCGCTGTTTGCCGGTGTGCTGCGCTATATGCCGACGCCGGGCCACAGCGTCGATCATGCTTCAATTGTGCTGCAAAGCGCCGGTGCCCACGCGGTATTTAGCGGTGATGTGATGCATCATCCAGTTCAGTTTGCACATCCGCAATGGAACTCAGTTTTTTGTGAGGATTTACCACGCGCCGTAACGTCACGTCAGTTACTGATAGACTGGTGCATCCGCCATCAGGCACTCTGGTGCAGCTCACACTTTGCCGGCAGTTCGTGCGGCCAGGTTTCGCCAGAGCGGCTATGGATTCCTGTGGAGGCCTGAACCATGCAATACGCTGATTACCTCACCGCGTCGCTGGGGGATATGCAACAGGCGCTGGCCCAGCGCCGGGTGAGCGCACGCCAGCTCACCACGTTTGCGTTGCAGCGCATTGCTGACGTAGATCAGCCGCGCTACAACGCCATCAGCTGGCTGTTTGCCGATGACGCGCTGGCTGCGGCCGCTGCCAGCGATGCCGCACGGCAGCAGAATGCGCCAGTTGGCCCACTGGCCGGTATTCCGCTGCTGATTAAAGACAACATTGAAGTCAAAGGCTGGCCGACCAGTGCCGGTTCGGCGCTGCTGCGCGACGTGATTGCCAGCGAGGATGCACCGCTGGTTACTGCTCTGCGTCAGGCTGGCGCAATCCTCATCGGCAAAACCACCATGCATGAACTGGCGGCAGGCATCACCGGCGCGTCGTCGCTGAGCGGCTTCACCCATAATGCCTGGCAGCAAGGCCGTTCTTCGGGAGGTTCAAGCAGCGGTTCAGCCGTGGCGGTGGCCGCAGGCTTCGTGCCGCTGGCGATAGGCAGTGATACCGCCGGATCGGTGCGCATTCCGGCCGCATTCAATGGCCTGTTCGGCTTACGTATGACGCGCGGTGCACTGAGCAGCGCTGGCATCGTGCCGCTGTCGCCCACCCAGGATATCCCCGGACCGCTGGTGCGCTACGCGGCTGATTTGCGGCTGATCAGTGAAATACTCACGGGCCAGCGCTTTTCCCGTCCCGACCGGCCGTTGCGCATCGGTATCTGGCAGGAAGGATTTGCCGCAGAGGAAACGGAGATTAACCAGGCGGTGCAGGATGCTGTGGCACCGTTTCAGCCGCGCATGCTGAGCTGGCCGCAGCTGGAGATGCTGGCGACGGAAGCCAATATCATTGCCTATGAATTTGCCGACGCGCTGGCCGCCTGGCTGGCGGATAAACCGCAGGCACCGCTGCGCACGCTGGCGGCGATTGCCGCGTCAGGGCGCTATCATCCCCAGCTGGAGGCCACCTTCAAAACCCGCGCGCAGCATGCCGGCATGCAGAGTGACGGCTATCGCGAGGTGCAGCTGCGCCAGCAGAGGCTGTATCAGCAGCTGGCGCAGTTTTTTCAGCAGCAGCAGATCGACCTGCTCGCTTATCCGGTAGTCCGCCATCCGCCAGTGAAGCATGGCGAGTTGCAGCCTGGCAGCAACGCGCTGATCTCAGCCGTCACCGGCGCACCGGCAATCAGCATTCCGGTCGGCCTGAGTACGGAAGGGTTACCCATCGGCCTGGAGCTTCTGGCGCTGCGCGACCGGGAAGATGTGCTGTTAATGGCGGCAGAACAGATTGAACAGGCGCACCCGCCGTTCAACCGTGCAGCGCCAGCCCTTTGATGGCTTTATCCACCGCCTTTTTCGGGCCGCGCAGCGCGATGCCAACCAGGTTGAGATTATCAGCATCCTCGGCCAGAAACACCGCGCGGTTGGCGGCATCGTGGCCGGTGGAAAACATCGCTTCAACGTAAGGAATCAGCGTTAGCTCGCGCTCCACGCCCTGGCGATGCGCCCGTTGCAGGCCGGCCAGATCGGCGGCAAACACCAGCATCGGCTGGCCGGCCATGTTGCCGTACTGACGACCGAGCGCGTCGACGTAGGGTTCACCCATCATCTCCGGCGCGGCCGCCGCTATGCCGGTCGCCAGAAAAGCCACCACATTCAGGCGCTGCCAGGTGGCTAAATCATCACGTACGATCAGGGCAATTTTGGTATCAAACATCTGTCAGAACTCTCCGCTGAGGATTAAAAATCCCATCATCGGATAGCCGGCAGAGAGCGGTATAGAACGTTTGTGCACTGGCGCTGATAGGCGGCGGGCGTCAGGCGATAAGCACGCTGGAACCAGCGGCCAAGGTGGCTTTGGTCGGCAAAGCCCACCTGCGCTGCGACCTGCACTGGCTCAACGCCCTGTGCCAGCAGCGCACGCGCGCTACGCAGCCGCAGCCGTACCAGATAAGCGTGCGGCGACTGGCCAAAAGCCTGCTTAAACTGGCGCGTCAGGCGGAAACGATCGATGCCGGACAAGCGCGACAGATCGTCCAGCCCGATGTCCTGCGACATAAAATCGTGCAGATAGTCACGCAGCAGATGCATCTGCCGCTGGGCGTCACTGAGCTGCACGCCGGGTTTATTTTCCAGATGCCGGGACAGCAGTGTGAGCAGATGATCCAGGCTCTGATCGCGCGCCAGTCGCCCTTCCCGCTGATGCACTGCAAACCATGCCTGCTGAATCGCACTGGCCAGCTGCGCATCATCGGTGAGCGTGGAGCGAAACGCCCCCTGAATATTCGCCACATCGCCCAGCCCGCGGCGCTGCATCATCTCCGCCACCCAGGGTTGCGGCAGATAAAGCATCACATAGGTAAAACCGGCGGCATCAGGCGCGTGACCATCGTGTACCGCGCCCGGCTCAATCAGAATAGCGCGACCAGGCGTGCTGGTGTGCAGCGCGCGGTGACAGTTAAAGCGCTGCAGCCCCTGCTGCGTCACGCCGACCAGCAATTCGTCGTGGTCATGCGGATCGTAAGCGTGGCCGCAGAAGTGCGCGTTAACACTTTCGATGCCCGTCTCCTCATCGCGACGGAAATCTACCCAATCGTTAGTAGCTGACATAGCGAATTCGTGACCTCTGACGGCGTATCAGGCATAGCCTAGCAGCCGGAACCACAGATAATCCAGCGGTAACAGCAGCAGCGCGCTCAGCACAAACACCAGCAGGCACAGCTGCAGACCGGCTCTGGCAGGCACATTCCCCAGCCCCATTGCCACCACGATGGGCGACGCCTGATATGGCAGCAGCGGTGTGGCGTAGGCAAAAACCTGCAACATCACCACGCTCAGTAGCGGAAAGCCCGAAGCGGCAGCCAGCTCCTGCGCCATCGGCGTGACCATCGCCGGCACGCCGTTGGCGGTGAGCACAAAATTCAGCAGCGTCACCAGCGCATTGAGCACGGCAAAATTACTGAATGACGGCGAGTCATGCAGCGGCAGCAGGTGAAGCAGTGCATTGGCGATGAGCCGCCCCAGGCCAGAGTCCACCACCACCGTGGCGACGCCGAGAATGCCGGCGATATAGATGCAGGTGCGAAAATTGACGCCGCTGGCAAAATCGTCGCCCGAAAGGAAGCCCACGCGCGGTAACAAACACAGACACGCCGCGGCCAGCCCGACCCACGCAGCGGATAAGCCGTGCAGACTGTCGGTCATCCACAACAGTAGAGTGACGGCCAGTAGGGCAATCAGCCGCCATTCGCGCCCGCTGAGCGCCGGCAATGCTTCCCGCGTTGCCACCGGCTGCGGCTGAGCGCGGAACAGCAGCGTAATGCAGGCAACCAGCAGAATACCTTTGCCCAGCCCCACCACCGGCATGTGCAGCAGCCACCACGGCAGCCATTGCAAATGCAGCTGGTACGCGCTTTCCGCCGCGCCGCTCAGCACCAGGTTTGGTACGTTGGCGGGCAGAATACTGGCAGAGAGTTGAAAGGTGCCGAAGCCCACCGCCAGCGCCAGCCCAATGCTGCCGCGACTGCCCGGCCGGATACCGGCCCGCTCGCCCAGTGCCAGCACCACCGGCATCAGCAGCGCGATGCGTCCCATGTTCGACGGCATCACCAGCGCCAGCAGATAACTCAGCAGCACCGTGCCCGCCACCATCCGCGGCCAGCTCTGGCTGAACGGCACCACCAGCCAGTTGGCCCAGCGTTGGGCAAGGCCCACTTTGCGGATCGCCGCGCCCAGCACAAAACCGCTCAGCACCAGCCAGAACGCTGAGGAGGCAAAACCGCTGAATACGCTGCTGGCTGGCGCTATGGACAGCAGCATCGCCGCCGCAAAAAACAGCAGCGCGGTAAGGTATTCCGGCAACCGCGCCAGCGCCCACAGCAAAATTGTGATGCTGACCACCAGCGTGGTCAGCCAGAATGAGGTATCAATCATCGTGCCTGAACTCCCTTTCTTCGCAACTGCGCACAAAGCGCATCAGCATAGGGCAATCCCTGTCGCAGAACGCTGCGGCAGTTAACAGTTTGTTAACTCGCCAGCTGCGTTAGCCACTGAATCAGCGCCTCGCTGCCGGGCTGACTGCGGGAGCGCTGTGGCCAGGCGAGGAAATAGGGTTTGCTCAGCGGCAGGCTGAGCGGATCCACCACCTGTAGCGCGCCGCGCGCCAGTTCGCCGGCAATCAGACGACGCTGTCCCAGCAGCACGCCGACCCCGGCTACCGCCGCGTCGATGGCCAGGGAGGTGAGATTAAAACTGAATGCCGGCTGGACCGCCGGCTCCATGCTGCCTTTGGCCTGAAACCAGCTGCGCCAGTCGGGCAGAAAGCGCCCTTCATTGCCCCAGTCCAGATGGATCAACGGCGCCTGGCTGAGCAACGATTCGCCCGGGTAACGCTGGATCAGCGCCGGACTGGCGACCGGCAGCACCTCGTCACAGAACAGCCGTTGTTTGTCGAGTTGCGGGTAGCGATCCTCACCAAAGCAGATGACAAAATCTGCCGGTGTGGCGCTGAAATCCACCGGCGCATGAGTGCCGTGCAGGCTGAGATCGCAGCCCGGGCAGTGAGCCCGCCAGGCGGTGATATTCGGCAGCAGCCATTTCGACGCCAGTGCCGGCAATGAATAGAGCGTCAGCTTTGGCATGCTGGCCGCATGGCGCAAATTTTGCTGCCCCAGATGCAGAATGTCGAACGCTTCACTGACGTAGCGCAGATACTCTTTGCCGGTTTCCGTCAGCATCACGCCGCTCTGGGTACGCACAAACAGTGCGCTGCCCAGCTGCGCTTCCAGCTGACGAATTTGCTGGCTGACGGCAGCCGGCGTCAGCGCCAGCTGTGCGGCGGCTTTCGCCAGGCTACCAAGTTCAGCCGCCACTTTGAACGACTGAATCACGCTGATTTTCGGCAAACGCGACGCGGGTGCAGGCATTAAGGTTTCCTTAGCAAGGCGTTAAATATTTATCGTTAGGCATCAACATATCAGGCCGTTACAGTCTCTACACCTGCCAACTCAGAGAACCACCGCGATGTCTGCTTTGATTCGATTTGATTTGCACCCACTGGCCGACGCCGACTGGCGTCGGCACTGTCGCCAGCAGCTGGAGCAACACGGCGCGCTGGTGCTGCGTCAGTTTTTGCAACCGGCTGCGCTGCAGGCGATCGTGACTGACGGGCTGGCCCAGCGCCATCTGGCTTACCACACCGTCAGCAAGCACAACGTCTATCTGCTGAAGCCGGACGAGGCGTACCGTGCCGATCATCCGCGCAATCGTGACGTAATCAGCACCAAAGGCTGCATCACCGACGATGTGATTGCAGCGGAATCGCCGCTGCGTCAGCTGTACAATGACGAACTGTTTAAACGCTTTCTGTGTGATGTGCTGGACGAAGACGCGCTGTATCCGTATGCCGACCCGCTGTCGTCGATTAATCTGCATTATGCACCTGACGGCCAGGAACTCGGCTGGCATTTTGACAACTCCTCTTTCGCCATCACGCTGCTGGTGCAAAAACCGCGCGGCGGCGGGGTATTTGAGTATGTAAAAGATTTGCGCGATGCGGATGCCGGCGAGATGAACTACGACGGCGTCGCCGCCGTGCTCGATCAGCGCCAGCCGGTCGAGGCGCTGGAGATTGATGCCGGTGACCTGGTGCTGTTTCGCGGGCGTAATTCGCTGCACCGCGTGACGCCCACCGAAGGCGATGTCACGCGTATGCTGGCGGTACTGGCCTACAACACCCAGCCCGGTATCGCGCTGTCCGAAACCGCGCGCATGACCTTTTACGGCCGGTTATAAGCCACCAGCCCGCGCCAGCCGCGCAGGAAAATCTGCCGGGTACGAAACGCAGTTAAGGCGCGCCAGTCTTCATCGGCGGGCCAGAACCCCTCCACCAGCTGCTGCTTCAGCGCGCGTCCGGCGTGGCTTGCCGGATCGCCCTGCAGATGCAGCCAGTGATCGTCGCGCACCCGGCGGTGCATCTCCTCACCCGGATAAGTGCCGCACTCCACCACCAATGGCAGCAGCTGCGTGTCAGGCAGCGACGTCAGCAGAAACTGCGAGACATAGCCCGTTGCCGTGGCAGTCACCCCGGTGTCGCTGTCGCGCCCGGCGCCGGTAAACAGCAGCGTCAGCCACTCATCGTATAACGACTTGCCCCAGTCATGCGCCGGATAGCGCTGTTCAGCAATCGCCAGCAGCATCGGATGGCCCCACGCGCCGGCACCGGTGTGCAGGTCGAAACTCAGGATGACCTGCGCCTGACGCAGATGCTGTTCGACGATGGAGTGCAGCGTGCGGTGCGACCAGGCCGGCTGCTGCCCGCCATAAAACAGGCCATCTGCTGCCTGATATTGTCCCGCTTCCACTACCCGTTTTAGCGCCGGCCAGCCTGACTGCTGCAGTGTCTCCGCCAGCAGCCGATCGGCATGTGCGCGGTCGCCGTGGTACAGATCGTGCCATAGCGCATAGTGCGGATTAGCGGGTGCGGGCTGGCTGAAATCGATGAAATTCCGGTTGAGATCGATATTGTCTTCATTGACGCGCCGCAGATGCGCAGCGCCCCATGGATTTAGCAGATGGACCAGCACAAGGGCGCAGTCGGGCGGTAACGCGGCGACATCGAAGCTATCAAGCCAGGCGATCTGGCTGTCTGAACCGTAATAGCCCTCCACACCATGTGTGCCGGAGAGAATCAGCATGCGTTTGGGAGCCGCCGGATCGCCGATCACCGCAACGTCGGTGTACAGCGCGGCCCCGTCGGGCGCGGTCAGCGGATGGCGATAGGCAGTCAGCGCGCCGTGCTGGCGCGTGACGGCGGCCAGGAATCGCGCCCGCTGCTGGGTATAATCAGGGAGTAAAGACATGATTTTCCTGTGCGTAATGAAGGCAAATCGCCCTGCGATTAGGGATAAACCTTAACTTTAAAGTACTTCTGCGCCAGCCGGTCGTAAGTGCCGTTGCTGTGCAGCGCAGCCAGCGCATTGTTGATTAAAGTAAGATTGGCCGTATCGCCTTTACGCAGCCCGATACCTACGCCGTTCCCCAATAATGCTTTATCCACCAGCGTGGCTTTATTGACATAACCCTTGCCTTCCGGCGTGTTGAGAAAGCCCTGCTCGGCCGAAACCGCATTCGCCAGGCTGGCATCGAGTCGACCCGCTACCAGATCCGGATAGATCTCCATCTGATTCGGATACGAGACCACGTTGACGCCCTGCGGTGCCCACTTCGTTTTGGCGTAGGTTTCCTGGATGGTGCCCTGCGCGACGCCGATATTCTTCCCGCGCAGCGTGCTGATATCCGCCGTCAGCGTGCTGTTGGCAGGCGTCAGCAGCGCGCTGGGCGTGATGTATAGCATATCGCTGAACGCCACCTGCTCGCGGCGCTTCTCCGTCATCGACATCGCCGACAGAATGGCGTCAAATTTCTTCGCCTGCAGCGCCGGAATGCTGCCGTCAAAGCCAATCTGCACCCACTGACATTTCACTTTGGCCTGCGCACAGATGGCATTGCCCAGATCAATATCAAAACCCTGCAGCGAGCCATCGCTGGCTTTGGATTCGAACGGTGGAAAAGTGGGATCGACGCCAAAACGCAGCGTCTGCTGCGCCGCAGCCAGTTGGCTGAGGGCGCTGAGTGACAACAGTAAGGCAAAAGACCAACGCTTTTTCATGATGCTCTCCGGCAGGCTATCTCACAGGTTTTAACCTTGTAATAACACGATGCCGCTGACGCCACCATCAAAAGCGCGCAAAAATGCAGAGCAAATTCTTATATATGTTAATGAGTTAGCGAAATTTGTCGCGCCATTAAGTTTTACTTAACGCTCTGTCATGATTTTGTCATCAGGGGCTCATGCCGCTGTCAGCCTCGGTTTTCTATGCTAACCCGCGTTATACTGCCCGCCATCAGCAAGCGGCCGCCACTACCGGGAGATCGCATGAAAATTTTGGTGATAGAAGATGAAGCCGGGGCGCGTGATTACATGCGCAAAGGATTGACCGAGGCCGGTTTTATCGTCGACGTGGCGGAAAACGGTCAGGATGGCCTGTTTTATGCGCAGGAGCACCATTACGATCTGATTCTGCTGGATGTGATGATGCCCGGCATCAATGGCTGGGAGGTGATGGCGCAGCTGGATAAGCAATTGCAAACGCCGGTGATTTTCCTGACTGCCAAAGGCACGGTGGAAGATCGCATCAAAGGGCTGGAGCTGGGTGCCGATGACTATCTGGTCAAACCCTTCTCCTTCGCCGAACTGCTGGCGCGCGTGCGCACCCAATTGCGGCGCGGTAGCCAGCAGAAGCTGCCCGACATCCTGACGCTGGCCGATCTGCAGCTGGATATTGCCCGTCGCCGGGTCGAGCGCGCCGGACAGCGCATCGACCTGACCAACAAAGAGTTCAATCTGCTGCATCTGTTTCTGCTGCATCCCGGCGAGGTACTGACACGCACGGTGATTGCGTCGCGCGTCTGGGATATGAATTTTGACAGCGACACCAACGTAGTGGATGTGGCGGTAAAACGGCTGCGGCAGAAAATTGACGGCCCTTTTACCCGACCATTAATTCATACCGTGCACGGTGTCGGTTATCGCTGCGAAGCTGAAACATGAAACCCCGCTCGCTCGCCGTCCGCCTTTCGCTACTGCTCAGTGCTACGGTGGTGGTCATTTTTACACTCAGCGGCATGGCGCTGTATCACGCACTGGCGAAGCAGATCGGCGTGCGCGATGACGCAGCCCTGCTGACGCGCATCGATCAAATGCGCACGCTGCTGCGCGATGAAGATGCGCTGACGCTGATTCAGCAGAAGCCGCGGCTGTTCGCCAACATGCTGGGCAATACCGAATCGTTGCTGGTGCTGCGCTTTCCCGGCCAGCCGCCGCTGATCGTGATCAATCCTGGCGCGCGTCCGGTGCCAGCCATTACGCCGGTCGCCGCCGATCAGCCGTTAACCCTGCAATCGGTCCACCATCAGCAGGCGGCGGACGGCACGCCGTTTATCGCCGCCGCCGCGTTAACACCAACGCGCGATGGCAGCGGCCAGATCGAAATCATCACCGGTCGCCTGATGAGCGACCGCACGCAGACCCTCACCGGCTATCGCCACCAGATTATCCTGTGCACCGCGCTGGCGGCGCTGCTGGTCGCCGCGATCAGTGTGCTGCTGGTGCGCCGCGGCCTGACGCCGCTGCGCCGGCTGGCAGCGGAAGCCGGGGTGATCGACGTGCGGCGGCTGTCGCATCGCATTGAACTGACCAGCGCGCCAGGCGAGCTGCAACCGCTGCTGGCGGCGCTCAACCAGATGCTGAGCCGACTAGAGCAAGGTTATCAGCAACTTAGCCAGGTCTCAGCGGACATGGCACACGATCTGCGCACGCCGATTGGCACGCTGCTTGGCCAGACGGAAGTGGCGCTGAACCAGCCGCGCAGCGTCAGCGAGTATCAAACGCTGCTGGGTTCCAATTATGCGGAGCTGGAGCGGCTGGCGAAGATGATTGATAACATGCTGTTTCTCGCCAAAGCCGCAGACGCCAGCCAGGCGCTGGACAGGCAACGCATCGATCTGACACCGCTGGGTGAGCGGTTGAGTGACTATTTTGAGGGCATGGCGGAAGAGCATGGCATGCAGCTTGTCATCTCGCTGCACGGCGAGTTGCACGCCGATCCGCAGTTGTTACAGCGCGCGCTGGCGAATCTGATCGCTAACGCGCTGCATTACGGCACGCGCGACGGCACCATTCACGTCTCCAGCATTCCGCAGCCAGACGCCGTGCTTTTGGTGGTGGAGAATCAGGGGCCGACGCTAAGTCAGGCGCAGCAGGCACGCCTGTTTGACCGCTTCTGGCGCGCCGATGCGTCACGCCAGCAGGGCGGCAGCGGACTGGGTCTGTCAATCGTGCGCGGGATCATGCAACTGCATCAGGGCAGTTGCACGGTGAGCAGCGAACACGGCATTACCCGTTTCTGCCTGCGGTTCCCACGTTAAGCGCGCAGGTGCGCAGGTGCGCACCTGGTTAAGTCCCTTAGATAAACGTGAAAATTTCGTCCTGCGACAGACGCGATTTCGGCAGCGTGGCGTTGAAATCTTCCTCACTGCGATAGCCAAGCGAAACCAGCACCACGCTGGTAAAGCCCTGTTCACGCAGGCCCAGCGCCTGGTCAAGTGCGCGCGCATCAAAGCCTTCCATCGGGGTGGCATCAATGCCGAGCATCGCGGCGCCCAGTAACAGTCCGCCCAGCGCCAGATAGACCTGTTTCTCCATCCACTGCGGCACGTCGCGCAGCTCATAACGGTGCATATCCACATAGCTGCGGCGGCTCTTATCCTGACCGGCTTTGGCTTCGGGTTTGGCAAAACGCCCGTCCTTCTCTTCCTGCGCCAGCACATTTTGCAGGTGCGCTTCATCCAGATCGGTGCGCATGCACAGCGCAATCACGTGTGAGGCGTTCAGCACCTTAGGGTTGTTGTAAATGAACGCGCCGCTGGTGGATTGCGCCATCTTTTCCCGCCCTTCTGCAGTCGATGCGACAACAAAGTGCCACGGCTGCGAGTTAACCGATGACGGGCTGTTGCGCAGCAGGTTAAGCAGCGTGTCGATCTCCTGCTGCGGCAGCGTTTTGCCCGCAGAGAAAGCTTTTACGGTGTGACGGCGGGCAACCGCATCATTAAGGGTCATGAGAGTCTCCTGATTGAAGATTGCGCCAGAGCGCAGATAAATAGCAAAGTCGCTACCATAACCGCCCGGGCTGACGGACGGTTAACCTTAAGTGTTTTAATGACTTAAAAGCCGCTGAGGACAATCTTGCCGCGTGCGCGACCGCTTTCAATCAGCGCATGCGCTTTACGCAGGTTGGCCGCGCTGATGCTGCCGTGATGCTCGCCAGCGGTGGTCTGCAGGGTTTGATCGTCAATCAGCTGACTCACCTGCTGCAGAATCTGATGCTGGCGCTGCATATCGGCGGTATGGAACAGCGAGCGGGTAAACATCAGTTCCCAGTGCAACGAGATGGCTTTGCGCTTCAGCGGTACCGCATCCAGTGTTTCCGGATCGTCAATCAGCGCCAGTTTGCCCTGCGGAGCCAGCACATCGATCAACTGCGGATAGTAGCTGTCGGTATGGGTCAGTGAGGCCACGTAGCGCACCTCTTTATGGCCAATCGTTGCCAGCTGCTCGCCCAGCGGACGCTGATGATCGATAACATGATGGGCACCCAGCGAGCGCACCCAGTCGGCGGTTTCCGGGCGAGAGGCGGTACCAATGACCGTCAGTCGGGTCAGTTTGCGCGCCAGCTGCGTCAGCATCGAACCCACGCCGCCGCCCGCGCCGATGATCAGCAATGTGCCTTCGTCGGCAGCATCAATTTCCAGGCGATCGAACAGCAGTTCCCACGCGGTGAGCGACGTCAGCGGCAGCGCGGCGGCATCGGCGTCGCTCAGCGTGCGCGGCTTGAGTCCGGCGATGCGTTCATCCACCAGTCCGTACTCGGCATAGCTGCCAGCGCGCGTGATGTCGCCGGCGTAGTAAACTTCATCGCCGGGCTGAAACAGCGTGACATCGCTGCCCACCGCCTCGACCACGCCCACGGCATCCCAGCCGAGAATACGCGGCGTGTCCGTCGGGGCGCCAGCACGCACTTTGGTATCAACCGGGTTAACCGCAATCGCGCTGATTTTCACCAGCAGATCGCGTGCGCCTGGCTGCGGTTTCGCCACGTCCAGTTCATACAACGCATTTTCATCTGAAATCGGTAAACCGTTTTGGCTATAAACAATCGCTTTCATGCAACAGGCTCCAGGTGAGTGAATATTTTCAGGGTGTTGACAGCAGCATAGCCAGACATCGCGCCGGGAAAAATGCCTGTTGCAGGACAACACTTTCACTCGTAGAGTGAAAATCCCGATAATGGCGAGAACGTCGATGATTCGTTTAGAAGATGTCACCCTGTTTGTGCGCTCTGCCGCGCTGGGCAGCTTTTCCCGCGCAGCGCGCGAAGCCAACCTGCTGCCCGGTCAGGTCAGCGCCGCCATTCAGCGGCTGGAGCGCGATCTCGATCGCCGCCTGTTTGCGCGATCGACGCGCAGCCTGCGTTTAACGGCGGAAGGCGAAAAGTATCTGCCGTTCGCGCAGGAGATGCTGGCGCTGATGCACGCCGGTGCAGAAAGCCTGCAAAGCCACGACGATGCCCTGAGCGGCGAGCTGAAAATCGCCCTGCCATCTGACATCGGCCGCCATATTATTCTGCCGCTGCTGACAGACTTTTGCCGGGCGCATCCGGCGCTCGGGCTGCGTCTCTCGTTTTCCGATCAGGTGAGTGACGTGTTCCGCGATCCGGTGGATATCGCCATTCGCTACGGTAAGCTGGAGGACAGCAGCTATGTCGCGCTACCGCTGGCGGAAGAAAACCGCCGTGTGATGGTCGCCGCACCCGATTATCTCGATCGACATGGCCGTCCGGAAAAACTCGAGGATCTGGCACAGCATCACTGTCTGCCGTTTGTCATGGGCGGTCACGTGTATGATAAATGGACTTTTCCGCAGGAAGGGATGCGGCGACAGATTACGGTGAAAAGCCGGCTGCTGTGCGACGACGCTGAAGTGGCGCGCCGCTGGGCGATTGCCGGGATGGGGATTGCTTATAAATCCTGGCTTGATGTCTGCGACGATATCAGACACGGCCGGCTGGAACGGGTGCTGCCGCAGCTGCCAGGCGAAAGCACGCCGCTGCATTTAATCTGCCCGCATCGCAAACAATTCTCGCCGGCGATTCGCGCTTTACATCAATTACTGCGTGAACATTTACGCACTCTGACGGCGCAAATCTTACCGGCGATTTAATCTCACCGCTGCGCCTCGACGCCATTAGCCACTCAATCCGGGCCAGCCATCAGGCGAATGCCCCTGCGATTTATCTTTAAAATTAAGGACGCGCGGCCGCAAGCAAATGAAATGCTGTGCCTTCTGAATCCGCGCATGAGAACGCAGCCGTCCGGCACCTCTGATAACCGTGGCACAGCATAGTAATCTTATTCTTAACAGGTAATATTTAACGTTACTTCACTGTATTCACGTTAATTATTCAGGACTGATGATGTCTCAACCCAAAGCGATGTCCGTTAATGCCCTCACCCACATTATCCTGTTCTTCCTGGTCATCAACGCGATTGATGTCGTGTATGCGTTGATGCACTGATGGCTTATTGCGCTGCGCTTTACCGCTGTTTTTTGCGAGCCAGACTCGAAAGATGAGATAAATTCCCCGTCACGGATTTTTTAATCCGCGAGCCTTGATAGACTGCAGACGATAAAATAGACTACAGACTATCAAGGATGGCATCGTGTGGCAGGTTGAAGCAACAGATCGGTTTTGGAAATGGTTGCAGGCTCAGGATGAAGCGTTGCGTCTCGACGTGCTTGCCGCCCTGAAGCTTCTGGCGCAGGACGGTCCGCATCTCGGTCGCCCTTTCGTTGATACTCTGATGTTATCGCGGGTGCCCAATATGAAAGAGCTACGCGTGCAAAGTAAAGGTCGTCCCATCCGCAGCTTTTTTGTTTTCGATCCGCGCCGCCATGCGATTGTGCTGTGTGCCGGCAACAAACAGGGTAAAAATCAGAAGCGTTTCTATCAGCAGATGCTTCACATTGCCGAAACCGAATACCATCATCATCTGAACGCAATCGGGGAAACTCATAATGAAAACCTTGGATGAGATGCTGGCGGCGCTGACGCCCGAACAGCAACATCAGGTCGATGAACGCGTCAGCCAGATGCGTCTGGAATACCAGCTTTATCAATTACGTGAGCAGATGCAGCGGACTCAGCGTCAGCAAGCGCAGGCCATGCACATTGCCCAGTCATCTGTGGCGGCGATGGAAGCGCGTGGCGCAGAGTTAAAAATCTCCACGCTGAAGCGCTACATTGAGGCGCTGGGTGGAGAGCTGACGCTGGGTGTAAAGATGCCGGGTGGCCAGCATGTCGACTTAATTATCTGACCGTTCAGGCAGAGCGCATTACGCCCTGCCCCAGACTTCGATCAACGGTGCCGACATCTGGCCCGCACCGCAGTCAATCAGGAGTTGTTTGGCGTGGCAGCGCTTTCGCTGAACTGCGGTTTTTGCCGCGTAACGGAATAGACCACGTTTTTCGGGCCATTGGTGTCTGTGGTGACATCGACCGCAGGAATGGTCACTTTGCCAAAACCAAACAGTGTTTGCACGTAGCCGCCAATCTGGTGTTTACCGGCCGGAACGCGGAGCTCTTTACTCTCGCCCTTTTGCAGCAGTCCGGCTTCCTGCCCATCCACCGTCACGTACACGGATGAGCCATCGTCGGTGCGCGTCACCAGATGGGAGACATTGATGACGGTCGGTCCGCTGGCAAACGGCGAAGCGCTGTCGTTGTTTTCGACCGGAGCGGAAGCGGTAGCCGGGGCTTCTGCGGCGGCAGCATCAGCGCTGCTGTCGCTGGCAGCATGACGCGCGCAGCCGGTGAGCAGGAGTGTGGCCGTTAACGTGGCCAGTGTGAAACGCGAAAACATCGTGACGAAAAACCTTCTGCTAAATGAGAAGTATTTATTTTAGCGTTACCCGCGCAGTGATAACAGTCACAGAAATCCAGTATTTTCCGAAAACCGGGGATGCGGGTCTCCGTTTGTCCCCCGGCCGCACGCAATGTCAACGCGCGCCGTTCTCCCGGCCAGGGAAAACGGCGCAAGCGGACGAATTACAGTGAATAGCGCGCCAGCGGCGCCACGGTGGTGATCAGCCCGTTGGCTTTCATATATTCACCAAATGCCTGATAACGCGCCTGATTGAATTCCGCACTGTGCGTTGCAAAATAAGGCAGCGTCGCCTGCCAGGCCTGATGATTGAGTGGCGTATCCAGTTCAGGATAACGCTTAATGAACGCCTGCCACGCTTGTTGCGGATGAGCGCGCAGCCAGGCGATGCCCGCATCCAGCCCACGCAGAAATGCCGGGATGCGAGGATCGTTTGCCGCCGTGTTGCTGTTGGCCAGAATAATCAACTCATCGTAGGCCGGCACGCCGTAATCTTCCGGTTTAAACGACACCGGCTTTGCGCCTTTGTCCTGCAAATCCAGCAGCTCGTAGTTACGGAAGATGGTCAACGCGCCGTCAATTTTATGCGTCAGCAGCGCGGAGACGGCGTCCATATTCAGATTTACCAGCTTCACACTGTTAACGTCGACGCCCTGCGATTTCAGCATATTGCGGATAGCCACATCTTCCGCGCCGGGAATCGCATAGCCAATCGATTTACCGGCGAAGTCTTTAATACTGTGGATATCGCCCGATACCGCTGTCAGGGTGTTCAGCGGCTGGTTAATCAGGGTACCAACCCGGATCACCGGCACCTGCTTGTCCACCAGCGTATAGAGTTGAGGCTGATAGCTAATCGCCAGATCCGCTTTGCCTGCCGCCAGTAACAGCGGCACTGATGCGGAATCCGCCGGTGCGATCATCTCGACATCCAGCCCCTGTTGTTTAAACGCCCCGCTGTACTGAGCGGCAAAGATCGCCGCGTGGTTGGGGTTAATGAACCAGTCGAGCAGCAGCCGCACCTTTTCGGCTGCCTGCGCGTTGATGGTGGCCAGCAGCAGTAACGAAGCGATGGCACGAAGAAGTCTATTCACTCAAGTTCCTTAGTATGATTGCCAGAGAAATTTTTTACGCACCAGCGCCACGGCCGCTGAGAGCAGCAGCGCCAGGCTCATTAACAGCAGCAGTGCGGCAAAACTGGTGGCCGTTTCCAGCCGCGCGTTGGATTGCATCATCAGGTAGCCCAACCCTTCGCTGGCACCGACCCACTCGCCGATCACCACCCCAATGGGTGCCAGCACCACCGCCATCTGCAGGCCGGCGAAAAACTGCGGCAGCGCAGCCGGCCAGCGCACGCGCCAGAAAATTCGCCAGCGCGAGGGATACAGCGTTTGCGCCAGCTCCAGCCAGCCGGCAGGCGTACGGCATAAACCGTCGAACAGCGACAGGCACAGCGGGAAAAACAAAATCAGCGCCGCCACCACGACTTTTGACGCGATGCCAAAACCCAGCCACAACACCAGCAGCGGGGCCAGCGCAAATACCGGGATGGTCTGGCTGGCCGTCACCAGCGGAAACAGCATCCGACGCAGTAGCGGGCTGGAGGCCATCAGCACCGCCAGCACCACGCCACCGCCGCCGCCCAGCAGCAGCGCCAGCACGATTTCTGCCAGCGTGAACAGCGCGTGATGCGCGAGCAGTTGGCGCTTTTGCCACAGAGCCTCCAGCACCGATTGCGGCGCGGGCAGCAGAAATGCCGGAACGCCGTTGTGCCGCGCCAGCAGCCACACGCCCAGCACTACCGCGAACAGGTAGACAGCACTACTCAGTTTTTTCATAGGAATTCAGTCGGGAAAAGAGTTCGGCCTGCGCCTGCAGCAGTCGGGCATCATTGAGCGCGCGCGGCACCGTACCGGCCGGCACAGGCCAGTGCGTCACCTGCAGCGGCTGGCCGTGCAACAGCAGGATGTCATCAGCCATGCGGCAGGCTTCCAGCGGATCGTGCGTCACCAGCAGCACCGTTTTGCCGCGCAGCAGCGTCGCGGTCAGCGTTTGCAGCTGGTGTTTAGTCATCACATCCAGCGTGGCGAACGGCTCATCCATCAGCACCAGCTCGCGCTGCGCATACAGCGTGCGCGCCAGCGCGACCCGCTGCCGCATACCACCCGAGAGCTGTGAGGGCGCGGCTTGCGCCTCGTCTTCCAGTCCCACCTGCGCCAGCAAATGGTGCGCCCGCACGCGGTCCGGCTTCGCACCGCTTAGACGCGCCGTCAACATCACGTTCTCCAGCACCGTCAGCCACGGATAGAGCAGATCCTGCTGCCCCATCCATGCCACGTGCTGCGCAATACCGCTCAGGCTGCCCTGCTGCGGCTGCACTAAGCCGGCCACCAGACGCAGCAGCGTGCTTTTACCAATGCCGCTGCAGCCCAGCAGCACCGTGGTTTTGCCGCCGCGCAGTTGCAAATTGAGCCGATCGCATAGCTGTTTTTCGCCCCAGGCAAAGCTCACCTGGTCAAAGCGGATGTCCTGCGTCATGGCCGGCGCGCCGCCAGAATCGCCAGCTGATTAAAGCCGCGCTGCGCCAGCGCGCTGGCCGCCTGCGCCGCCCGGATGCCGCTGGCGCAGACCAGTACGATGCGGCGATCCGCCGGTGGCTGCCAGGCGTCCAGTTCGTGCGGCAATACGCGCTCAACCCGATCGGCCACGCTGGCAGGCGCCTCTTCGCAGCTGCGCAGCTCCACAATGCAGTCTCCGGGTTGTAACAGGTGAGCATCAATAAACGGCACGCCGGGCTGGGCCGGTTCCTGTGCCGCATCAAAGCGGAACGAACGAAAGTGCCAGCTGACGAAGTCACAGTTGACCATGCAGCCGAGCGGTGAGGGTTGCAGCCCGAGCAGTACGCTGAGCGCCATCTGCGCCTGCATCGCCCCCAGCGCCGCCACGGCCGGGCCCATCACGCCAGCGGTGTTACAGTTAGCCGCGGAAGCAGGCAGCTGCGGAAACAGCGCACGATAGCTCGGCGCGCCGCCGCAAAAACCGCCAGCATAGCCCTGACGACCCAGCACCGAGGCGCTGATCAGCGGTATGCCTGCCTGGAAACAGGCATCAGACAGTTGGTAAGTCACCGCGAAGTTATCGGCGGCATCAATCACCAGATCGCACCCCGTCAGCGCCTGCGCGATATTGCTGGCGCTCAGCGCCTCGGGCACCGCTTCGATTTGCACCTCAGGATTGCGCTGCTGCAAAGCCTGCTGCGCCGCCACAGCTTTGCTGCGACCCACATCCTGCAGGGTGAACAGCGTCTGGCGATGCAGGTTATGCAGCGCGACCTGATCATCATCGTACAGGCACAGCTGACCGACGCCCGCGCCCGTCAGCTGAGGCAGCAGCGTGGCGGCCAGCCCACCGGCACCGGCTACCAGCACGCGGGCGCGAGCCAGTTTCTGCTGCCCGACGACGCCAATTTCCGGCAGCATCATCTGGCGTTGGTAGCGTTCCATTGCGCGCTCCTTAGTTCAGGTTAGCGAGGCCGAAGATCGGCGTTGAGGCCACGGCCATATCACGCTTCTCCATCAGCCCGGCATCGCGCGCGCCCTGCCCGGCGGCGATCGCCTGGCTGAACGCGCGCGCCATCGCCACCGGATCGCCCGCTTTCGCCACGGCGGTATTGAGCAGGATGGCATCGAAGCCCATCTCCATAGCCTGCGCTGCCTGTGACGGTGCGCCGATGCCGGCATCAATGATCAGTGGAATATCGCTGAACCAGGCTCGCATCGCCCGCAGCCCGTCAATATTTCGCAGTCCCTGGCCGGAGCCGATGGGCGCGCCCCACGGCATCAGCAGTTCACAGCCGGCGGCCAGCAGTTTTTCACCGACAATCAGATCCTCCGTGGTGTAGGGAAACACCTGGAAGCCGTCGGCGCACAGAATGCGTGCCGCTTCGACCAGCGCGAACGGATCGGGCTGCAGCGTGTCGGCATGACCAATCACTTCCAGCTTGATCCACGGCGTGTTAAACAGCTCGCGCGCCATGTGCGCGGTAGTGACGGCCTCTTTGACCGTGTGGCAGCCAGCGGTATTGGGCAGCACGTGCACATTCAGGCCTGTCAGCAGCTCGCGAAAAGCCGCGCCCGCCGTGCCTTCGCGGCGCAGGCTGACAGTGATAATTTCACTGCCGGATGCGGCGATCGCCTGCTGCAAAATCGCCGGTGAAGGGTAGCCTGCGGTGCCGAGCAGCAAGCGTGACTGCGGTGTAAAATCGTAAAACATCGCTCAGCCTCCCTGCATCGGTGACAGGACTTCCAGCTGCCAGCCTTCCTGCAACTGCAGGCTGGCATACTGACTTTTCGGCACAAAATCGCCATTGCAGGCGGTGGCAACACAGACCGCATCGATTTGCTGTTCGATCAGCAATTCGCTGAGGCTGCTGGCCTCAGTGCTGATGGTGCGGCCGTTAAGCTGAATATTCATGGCTAACCTCCCCGGACAGGCGCTGCATCAGCTGTTCTGCCATCATTGGTGCCAGCAGAAAACCGTGACGATACATGCCGTTAAGATAAAAAATACCGTTGTGATAGTGGATTTCCGGCAGATTAGCCGGCCATGCCGGACGCAGACCGCTGCCGCTTTCGATGACGCGCGCTTCCGCCAGCGCCGGGTGCAGGGTGTAGGCCGCGCTGAGCAGTTCCATCATGGCGCGCGCGCTGATAGCGCTGGCATCGTCGCTTTCGATCATGGTGGCGCCGAGCATGAAGTGGCCGTCGCGACGCGGCACCAGATAACAGGGAAAACGCGGATGGAGCAGACGAATCGGCCGGGAAAATGACACCTCATGACTCTGCAGGATCAGCATTTCCCCACGCACCGCGCGCAGGCCGGAGAGCTGCGCTCTGGCATGGATACCGCGACAGTCGATGATCCGGCCCGATGGCTGGCGCGCATCAAAGCGGACGCCGCGCTGCAGCAGTTTGTCACGCAGTTCAGCCAGCGCACGGCGCGGATCGAGATGTGCTTCGCGCGGGAAAAACAGTCCGCGCGCAAACCGGTTTTCCAGCGCCGGTTCAAGCGACGCCGGATCAACCCATTGATGCGCCGTCGTCATGCGCGCGAAGCGGTTTAACTCCGGGTTATCACGCGGCGGTGCCAGCACTAACGTACCCTGATGCACCACGCTGCTGACGCGCGTTTGCCACCATGCCGCAGCATGCTGGCCGAGGGTAATTACGTCGGCTGGCGCGCTTTCAGCTTCACACCACGGCGCCAGCATGCCACCGGCAAACCACGAGGCAGGCTGACGCGCTTCATCATCAATGACCTCGACGGTTTCGCCGCGCTCAGCCAGTAGCGTGGCAACACAAAGCCCGGACACGCCGCTACCGAGCACGCTCCAGCGGCTCATGAATCACGTTCCGGTAAATAATCTGGGAAATTCACATCGGCCTCTCAGTGATAACTGAGACCCGCAGATACAGGTGAAGGGAATCGACGCCAGCGATCGGGCTCGCCTTTGCGCCAGACGGCTTTGCACATGAGCCGTCAGTCTTCCTACGCCAGTATCAACTGGGTCAGGTTCAAAGGGTCGCTAAGCCGCGCAGTGCGCTATTAGCCTCTCAGTCTCTCAGGCGAGACTCCCCCGACGCGTCTATTTGTATTGCAGGCGCTGGCTGGCGTCAAGCAGCACGTTAACTGCGCTGCCCGCGTTGTGGATCAAAATTGCAACATATGGTATACCAGACGGATAGCGGGCAGATGATAAAAAAGACTTTTTTATTATTCACTTATAAATTTTTCAGCTAATCATGGAAGCATTATGAATAAGTTTCGTGTGGCTTTTATTAAAGCAGGATGGCATCAGGCGATCGTGAACAACGCGCTGGTGGGATTTGAGCAGGAACTGACCGAACAAGGCGTCGAAAATACATTAAAAAGCTATGACGTACCCGGCGCGTTTGAAATGCCGCTGCTGGCTAAACGCCTGGCCGAAACCGGCAAATTTGATGCGATTGTCTGCGCCGCGCTGGTGGTCGACGGTGGCATCTATCGCCATGACTTTGTCGCGCAGGCCGTCGTCGATGGCCTGATGAATGTACAGCTCGCCACCAATGTTCCGGTGTTTTCGGTATCACTCACTCCGCACAATTTTCAGCCGGTCGATGCGATTGAAGCGTTTTATACCGAACATTTTATTAAAAAAGGCAAAGAAGCCGCACGCGCCGCTCTGATGATTCATCAGCTACAGATCGATTAATATTTTTTAAGCGGTAGCGGTAATAATTGATGGCCGGATTAAATAAAGAAATTTCTGGCCGATGAATATTTCAACGCGGGGCTATTGACGGCGGGTTATGAAGTGAAATGATTTCGCCAGCATTCCCGCTGGCGAAATCCTGAGTACCGGTAAAATTAACGGCTGACTTCGTGACCAATCAGGCCGCCGATAGCCGCGCCGCCGAGGGTACCGAAGGTGCTGCCGCCGGTCAGAACGGCGCCGCCCACCGCACCCACACCGGCGCCAATGGCGGTGTTGCGGCCACGATGAGACATACCACAAGCCGTTACAGAAAAGGCTAAAACCAATACCACTGCGATATTAAAGCTGCGTTTTAAAACCATCAAAATCCTCATTACCATTAATTCTAATGGAATGTAATAGTGTTAACTTTGTTTGTTGTTTAGCCGCCAAATACCTGGCGTAGCGTGCTTATCCTGGAGGCAAATTTAAGGGGCTTTGCATTTTTGTGGAAGGTAAAAATTCCTATTTTATGCCGGACCTGCCAGGCGCTGGTTATTATTCGTACCTTAAGCCAAATAAAAAGGCATGGCGTGAAGGTTCACGCCATGCCTCGATGACTTACCGTGCAATGAATTAACGCTGCGGATGATTAACTTCTACTGGTCGTAAATCAAACACCAGCACTTCAGCATTGTTACCGTTAGCGAACTGCAGCGCCGTCTCATTGCGTACGCGCGCGCCATCGCCGGCTTTAAAGCTCACGCCATTCACTTCAATGCTGCCGCGCGCCACATGAATATAAGCATAGCGATCGTTAGCCAGTTCCAGCGTCTGCTGCTCAGCACCGTCAAACAGTCCCGCGTAAATACGCATATCCTGACGTACGCGCAGCGAGCCGTTGTCGCCTTGTGGCGAAACAATCAGGCGCAACTGGCCGCGTTTGTCGGCCTCTGCCACTGACACCTGCTGGTAACCTGGCTCAGTACCGCGTTCTGCCGGCACAATCCAGATCTGCAGGAAGTGCACATTGTCCTGTTTCGAGTGGTTAAACTCGCTGTGCGTCACACCGCTGCCGGCGCTCATCAGCTGCACGTCACCGGGCACGATAACCGAACCGGTACCCATGGAATCTTTATGCTCCAGCGCGCCTTCCAGCACGTAGGAGATAATCTCCATGTTGTTGTGCGGATGCGCACCGAAACCGCGACCCGGTGCTACCTGATCATCGTTAATCACCAGCAGATCGGAGAAACCGGTCTGTTGTGGGTCCCAGTAGCTGGCAAACGAAAAGGTATGGCGTGAATGCAGCCAGCCGTGATCGCCTAAGCCACGTTGTTCGGACAGTCGTTGTTCAATCATGGTCTGCTCCTTAAATTTTTAGCTGGAGGGCGAAGGCCCTTCCCGTTGCTGACCAGTATACGTAAACTGATTTGCCCAACAATGCGCCTGTATGACAATTACTGTCACAGATAAGTGGACAATATGCAGATTGAAGATCTCCGGATTTACGTCGCCGTAATCAAAGCGGGCAACTTTACCGCTGCGGCTGAACAGCTGATGCTCTCGAAGCAATACGTCAGCCGACGCATCGCCGCGCTGGAAGAGTCGCTCGGGGCGCGTTTGCTGAATCGCAACACGCGCAAACTGTCCGTTACCGACAACGGCCAGCTGTTTGCCCAGCATGCGCAGCGCATTCTGGATGATGTGCAGGAAGCCGAACTGGCGGTGTCCGGTCGTCGTCAGGTGCTGCGCGGCAGTTTTCGTCTCAGCGTGCCGATGTCGTTCGGCATCAGCCATCTTTCCCCTTATATCGCCGAATTCCTGAGCCAGCATCCCGGTATCCAGTTCCAGGTGGAACTGGCCGATCGGCATGTGGATATGGTGGGTGAAGGTTTTGATATGGCGATTCGCATCGGCACGCTGCCGGACTCCAGCCTGATCGCCAAACGGCTGGGGGAATTCCGCCGCGTGATCTGCGCCAGCCCGGCCTACCTGCAGGGCGCCGGCGCACCGCGTGAGCCGGAGGATCTGCTGCACCATCTCTGTCTGCGCTATGGGCGTGAAAGCCAGACCGGCTGGGAGCTGTTTCAGGGCGACACGCGTAAAGTGCTGGCGGTCCAGGGACCGATGGTCAGCAATAACGGAGAAATGTTGCGTGATGCGGCCGTCGCCGGGCTGGGGATGATCCTGCTGCCGGAGTTTATCGTGGCTCCGGCGCTGGCGCGAGGTGAGCTGGTGACGGTACTGGATGACTGGCATCCGGCCTCGCTGCACCTGAATGCGCTGTATCCGCAGCATCGCCAGCGCAGCGAGATCAATCGGGTATTTATGACGTTCCTGCAGGCCAAGCTGGCAGGCAAATGAATTAGCCCACTTCGCTGCCTATCGCAGCACGCAGCGCCGGTGCGGCTTCGCCGCTCATCGGGCTCACCAGCGCATAGTTATAGTGGCGATCGCTCCAGTATTGCGCCACCAGGTTGTCCGCCTGGCGCGATCCCTTTTCCAGCCGCACGGTCTGCGGGCGGATGTACCAGCCAACGCGCGTGCCGCTGGCGGTCTGATACAGCACCAGCGCCGAGGCGCCATGCTCATTCGCCATCAGGCGCGCGCCGATGAGCTGATAGCCAAAGCGCTCCAGATTGGGCGGCAGCGTACCGTTGATAAAATAGCGGCCCAGCCAGCTGGCCAGCTGTGTCGTCTGGTGGGTGCTAATGTCCATCGTCGCCTGCTGCGCGCCATCGCCGAATAACCGGTAAGCCTGTACCGCATCCTCCATCGGTAACGGATGATTCTGTAAGCGTTCAGTCATCTGCCAGCCGGACAGGCTGCCGATCCCCAACGCCAGCACCAGCGAGCAGGCCAGCGCCAGCCGCTGATAACGCTGCCGCGCACGCCGCTGGCGCAGCTGTGCCGGCTGCAGTGGCGTAAAGGTGGTTCGCGCCATATTGCGCTGCAGGCTTTGTTGCAAGCGCAGCTTGTCCTGACGCCAGCCCTCAACCTGGGCGGCGATGTCAGGATGCTGCACCAACCAGTCGCTGACGGCCTGATGGCTGGCACTATCCAGTTCACCATCCAGCCAGGCGTGCAGCTGGTTCTCATCGGGCGGGATATTCATTTTAATCTCCTCAACGTCACCGGGGCCGGCAGGCCTTCGGTCATGTGCTGCAACTGTTTTCTCGCCCGCGACAACCGTGACATCACGGTGCCCAGCGGAATGTCCAGCGTGTCAGCTGCTTCCTGATAACGCATGCCTTCCACGTTAACCAGGAGCAGCAATGCGCGACTGTCAGCCGGCAGACGGGCGAACAGCGCCAGCATCTCATCGGCGATGGCGTGATGCTCAGCCGACTCGGCAAAGGGCTCGGCGCGGCTGAACAGCGTCATAATCGCCTGCCAGCGCTTGCGGCGCCGTTCGCCATCAATGAACTGATGCCAGAGAATGGAAAATAGCCAGGCACGCAGACTGCGCGTGTCATCGCGCGCCGCGTCCAGTGCTTTGACCAGCGTGTTTTGTACCAAATCCTCAGCGGCCATGCGCTCACGCGTCA
Organism: Enterobacterales bacterium; assembly: GCA_039593635.1. Lineage (GTDB taxonomy): Bacteria > Pseudomonadota > Gammaproteobacteria > Enterobacterales > Enterobacteriaceae > Enterobacter. The sequence continues at coordinate 46,742 of JBCNOW010000001.1, read as the reverse complement.
GCCCCAGCGCAAAACGCTGCAAATGCGGCAGTAATGCGCGGATTTCGTCATCGCTCAATGCAGACATTATTTTTGCTCTCGCACCCGGCGCAGGCCGGTCATGCTACTCAGCACGCCATCACGTAAAATCAGACCATGCAGCAGCGCGGCAGCCAGATGGGCCAGGATCAGCGCGAACAGACTAAACGCCAGCAGCGAGTGTAACGGGCGCAGCACGGCATAACTTTCCACGCTAACCGGCAGCAGCGGCGGCAGCACCAGTCCCTCGCCAATCGTCACCGGAAACCCGCCTGCCGACAGCATTGCCCAGCCTACCAGCGGTTGCGCCAGCATCAGAAAATAGAGCGCCAGATGGGTCAAATGTGCCACCGTTTGCTGCCAGCCAGGCACCGACGCGGGCATGGCGGGCACACCATAGTAACGCCGCAGCCCGATACGCACGACTACCAGCAACGCGATCACCACGCCGAGCGGTTTGTGTATCGCCAGCAGCAGCGAATGGGCAGCCGAGATATCCGCCACCATCGCCACGCCGATAAATAGCATGGTCAGCACGGCCAGCGCCATCAACCAGTGTACGATGCGCAGCAGCGGATGAAACAGGGTTGTCTGGTGACTCATGATTTTTTCTCCTGCTGGCGCGCCTGTTCAGCCGTGCGCAGATTGAAAGATTTCGCGTAAGCGGCGGAGCGCGCGTTGAGCAGCGGATCGTCCGAACCGCTGATGCCCTGCGGCAGGATCAGCGGATCGTAATTGATGTCATTGCAGCTGCCGCCCTGTTGCGGGCTGCTGTCGCGCAGCGTTAGCGTACCGGCGACAACCTGCTGCCGATCGGCTGGCCACACCTTGCTGGCATCGTTCACCGCATCGCCGGGGTGAGCCACGCTGATCACCAGATCCCACTTCAGCGGTGCGGTCGCCAGCCGGTCGTGCAGGTCGCTCTGCAGATAATCCGGCTGCTGCTGAGCGGCGCTAATCGGCTGCCATGGCGTACGCGGCACCAGACTCCAGCGCACAAAGCGCGTTTCCCCCTGCGCATTGGTAAAGCGGAAGGCATTCAGGCTGTTGTACTGCTCCTGTGCCCAGCTGGCGGCCAGTACGTGGGTTTTTACCCAGGCAAAGAACGGTTTAACTTCGGGATGGGCAACGGTAAACGCCATCAGCTTTTGCGCATCAGGCTTGCCGGTCTGCGGCAGCGGTCGGCTGGCCTGCTGCTGATCGTAAAAAGCCTGCGGCGTACTGACCGGGAAAAACGGCAGCGCGTTCATGCCGGTACGCCACTGCTCGCCGTGCGCCAGCTGAAATTCCAGCGCCAGGCTGCGCACCGGCACGCCATAATCCGGCGCGTGCGGATTACCGCCGGCAATGGCAAAGCGGCCAATCACCGGCACCGTACCCGGCTGGAAAACGCTGGCGCGTGACAGAAACGCCGCATTGCCGCTGGAGGTAAAATCACCGGTAACGCACACGCCCTTGGCATGATTGCGCCGGTATCCCGGATGCACACCGCTGTTTTGCTGCAGCGACTGCACCAGACTTTGCGCACTGAGGCGCTGCGGCGTCAGCCAGCCGCCTGCAGCAAGAAACAGCACCAGCAGTAATCCGGGAATAATGACGACCAGCAGTAACAACGGCAGATGTCTGACCGTAGGTTTAAAGTTCATCTTAGCCAACTCAGTAAGGAAAAGTGGGCATAAGACGAACCAGCGCGGCGTTTATTCCCGCGCGGTAAAAATTATTTTATGGCGAGCGCCGGCGTCCGGCGCGCATCACGCACCGCAACGGCATGAATCAGCAGCCCCAGCACGGACAGAATGGCCCCAACCCAGCCGGTAGACTGCCAGCCCAGCCCGGCGGAAATGGTGATGCCGCCGAGCCACGCCCCCAGCGCGTTGGCAATGTTAAACGCGGAGTGATTAAGCGCGGCCGCCAGGGTTTGTGCATCACCGGCCACGTCCATCAGGCGGATCTGTAGCACGCTTCCCAGCGCCACCATGGTACCGACCAGCATCACGTTAAGCGCGCCCGCCAGCGCATAATGCGCGGCAAAGACAAACGCGCTCAATACCAGCAGCGACCACACCAGCACAATGCGGATGGTTTTCTCCAGCCCGCGATCGGCCAGACGTCCCCCGACAAGGTTGCCGATAATCATGCCAAGACCAAACAGCGCCAGTATCGCCGGCACCAGATTCTCCGGCAGGTGGGCCAGTTCCATCATGGTAGGTTTAACGTAACTGAATACCGAGAACATGCCGCCGCTGCCAATCGCGCCAATTGCCAGCGTCAGCAAAACCTGCTTGCGCGTCAGCGCCGAGAGCTCGCGCAGTGGACTGGCCTGCTTGTCACCGGCCACATTGGGTACCCAAAGCCACACCAGTAGCAGCGTCAGCAGCGCCAGTCCGCCGACGATGGCAAACGCATCACGCCAGCCAAACCACTGGCCGATGGCGGTAACGGCAGGTACGCCAATCAGATTGGCGATGGTTAATCCCAGCAACACCATCGACACCGCCTGCGCGCGCCGCGCGCGCTCCACCAGTCCTGCCGCCACCAGCGCCGCAACGCCAAAGAAGGTGCCGTGCGGAAAGCCCGCCAGAAAGCGGGCTACCAGCATCGCAGGGTAGCCCGGCACGACAGCGCTCAGCAGATTACCCAGCGCAAACAGGCCCATCAGCGTCATCAGGAAATTACGCCGTGAAGCCCGCGCGCCGAGAATAGCCAGCAGCGGCGCGCCAATCACTACGCCGAGGGCATAAATGCTGATGAGATGGCCGGCCTCAGGAATCGTGACGTTCAGGCCTTTCGCCGCATCGGGCAGCAGGCCCATGATGACAAATTCACCGGTGCCGATGGCAAATCCACCGGTGCCCAGCGCGAACAGCGCTTTTGGCACGCTGTGACGCGGCAGCGAGGCCTCGTCCGGGAGCTGAGAGAGTTGAGGTTGTACTGATGACATGTTTTTTTCCGTACCGCAGGTGAAAAAAACAGCAAAGAGGCTGGCGACAGTGTCTGTTCACCAGCCTCTTTGCTGCGGGTTTTAGCGCGTCAAGCTTAGCGCATTTAAGGTTGAATCGGGTTCAACGAAGTCTTGAGCGCAACACGGTAACCGAAAAGCGCGAGCAACGGGCGAAAGGGCAAAAGCTCAGGACGCGCTGAGCGCCTGCCGCGCCAGCAGCGCCGCGCCCACCATGCCGCCCTGATGGGCAAACTCGCCCGGCACCACCAGCGCATGCGCTGTGCTGCGCAACACACAGCGCTGCACCGCATCATTAAGCGCAGCAATCAGCGGGGTGACCGAAGCCAGTCCGCCGCCTACCGCCACCCGCGACGCGCCGGTAATGTTAATGGTGTAGGCGAGCGGCTCGCTCACCAGTTGCAGCCAGGCTTCTATCGTCTGCTGCGCCCGCGCTTCTGCCTGCTGCCAGCGGGCAATGATTTCCACGCTGCTGGCGCTTTCAGCGTGCAGCACCTGATGCAGCGTTTCCAGCCCGCGCGCGCCGCCGTAGGTGTCCAGACATCCTGTCTGGCCGCACGGGCACGCCTGGCGCGGCACGCGCACGCGACCATGTGCCAGCGTCACTTCCGTGAGGGTAATCGGCCCGTGGCCCCATTCGCCGGTCAGGCCGTTTTGTCCGGTGATAATGCGGCCATCCGCCACCAGACCACCGCCCACGCCGGAACCGAGAATCGCGCCAAACACCACTTTGTGCCCTTTGCCGCTGCCGGCCAGCGCTTCGGCCAGGGCAAAGCAGTCGGCATCGTTGTGCGCGATCACCGGCCGCTGCAGCACCTCACCCAGTTCCCGCGCCAGATTACGCCGGTGAAAAGCCGGGATGTTGCTGGCAAACATTTCGCCGGTTTGCGGTGCCACAATGCCCGCCGTAGAGATGGCGACAGCCGCCTGGCTGCTGAAATGGTTATGCTGCCCGGCGATCATCTCGCTGACTCTGGCGCAAAAAGCCTGCCAGTCCGTCGCCGGGATTTTTTGCTGATCGAGCAGGGTAAGCCGATCCTGTGTATCCATCACGCCAAGCTTAATAAAGGAGCCGCCCAAATCGAGGCAGATCACGGTTGAGTGCGGGTGAGTCATAAACGTTTATCCATTACATCGCGCAGGCCGTCGCCCAGCACATTAAAACCGAGCACGGTAATCAAAATCGCCAGTCCGGGAAATAGGGAGACGTAAATATTTAGCCCGAGAAAGTTGCGGCCATCGCTCATCATGGTGCCCCACTCCGGCATCGGCGGCTGCACGCCGAGCCCGAGAAACGACAGACTGGCGGCAGAAAGCACCACCGCACCAGCCGTCAGCGTCGACTGTACAATCAGCGGGCCAATGGCGTTGCGCAGAATATAGTGCGTGATAATGCGCGGGTATCGCACGCCAAGCATATGCGCCGCTTCGATATACTCCATATTTTTCAGTCCCAGCGTCAGGTTGCGACTCAGACGTGCATACACCGGGATCGAGAACAACGAAATGGCGATCAGCATGTTTGTCAGCCCCTCGCCGAGCACGCTGACAATCAGAATCGCCAGTACGATGCCGGGGAAGGCGAAAATAATATCCATCAGCCACATGATCAGCGCATCAATTTTGCGTCCAGCCAGCCCCGAGATGATGCCCAGAGGAATGCCGATCGCCATTGAGATGGCCACGCTGAGACTCACCTCAAATAGCGTGATGCGCGCGCCATAGATGACGCGGGCAAAAATATCGCGGCCGTAATCATCGGTGCCGAACCAGTGGGCAACGGAAGGTGCCTGCAACGTGTTCAACAGATCCTGCTCGATGGGATCCCAGTGAGTGATCAGCGGTGCAAAAAGGGCAGCCAGCACCACCAGCAGCACCAGCCCGCCTCCGGTCGTGATGGAAGGGTTGCCAAGCAAAAACCTCACGATCTGGCGGCGGCGCGCGGGCGGCGGCTGGAGAGACGTGTCGAAACTGTTCATCAGTCGAACCTTATTTTCGGGTTGAGCAAGCCAATCACTATCTCACCGACCAGATTCATCAACACCACGCCGGTTACCGCCACTAACGTTACGCCCTGAATCACCGGATAGTCGCGGTATTTCACCGAATCCACCAGCAGGCGGCCAATACCCGGCCAGTTAAACACCGACTCTGTCACCACTGCACCTCCGATCAGGCTGCCAAAATTCAGCGCGACGATGGTGACAATCGGTATCAGCGCATTGCGCAGCGCGTGTTTCCAGTTAACGCTGGCCGACGATAACCCTTTGGCTCTGGCGGTACGGATGTAATCCTGACTGAGCACATCCAGCATGCTGGAGCGCGTCATCCGCGCAATCATCGCCATCGGGAGAATCGCCAGCGTAACGGTCGGCATCACATAGTTGCGCCACGAATCAGCACCGAGTAGCGGCAGCCAGCCGAGCTGTACCGCAAAGTAGTTCATCGCCAGCAACGCCAGCCAGAAGTTCGCAATCGAGGCACCGGCAATGGTCAGTACCATGACGATCTGATCGGGAATGCGCTGCCGGTAAATGGCCCCGGTCATGCCCGCCGGCACGCCGATGGCAATCGCCAGCAGGTACGCCAGCGCCGCCAGCGACAGCGTGTACGGCAGGCGTTCGCTGATTTCGGTCATCACCGGACGCTGCGACTGCAGCGACAGCCCGAGATTGCCATGCAGCGCTTCACCGGCAAACCTGACGTATTGCAGCGGCAAAGGCTGATCCAGCCCGAGGCGCACGCGCATACTGTCCACCGCTTCCTGCGGCGCTTCCGGGCCGGCCATCAGGCGTGCCGGATCGCCCGGCAACGCGCGGATGGCGATAAACACGATGATCGACACACCGAAGATAATCAACGGCAGCGAGAGCACCTTTTTTGCGACATACGCTTTCATATCAATCAGCCATCAGCACTATTTCTTCACGGCATCACGGACCACAATCTGGCCGCCCGGTTGCATTGTCACGCCACTGATATTTTTGCGCGTCGCATACAGATCGTCCTGATAGTAGAGCAGCACCTGCGGGGCGAGTCCGCTGATCCGCTGCTGTGCCTGGAAATAGAGCGCTTTGCGCTGGGCATCGTCGAGCGTGGAGGCGGCGCTGTCGATTAGCTCATCGGTACGTTTGTCGCTGAAGAAGCCGAGGTTAGCCCCGCCGGGCGCAAAGCTGCTGCTGTGATACAGCGGACGCAACTGCAGATCCGAGCCGTACAGCCCCGAGGACCAGGACGCCAGCACCGCGTCCGTACCCTGCGCGGCTTTCTCTTTGGCATCGGCAAACGCCGCTTTGGCCCATACGCCGCTCTCCATCTGGCGCACGCTGAGTTTGACGCCAATTTTGCTCCACATACCCTGCAGAACCTGCGCGGTACGTGCGTCAGGTGCCTGCACGGCAATCGACATGGCGAAGCCGTCGGCATAGCCCGCTGCCTTAAGCAGATCTTTGGCTTTCTGCACATCATATGGATAGTCATGCAACGCTTTGTCGTAGTTGGCATCGACCGGCGCCAGTGGGGAATTGGCCGGCTGCGCATAACCAAACATCACCGCTTTTACCAGCGCCTGCTGGTCGGTCGCGAAGTTCAGCGCCTGGCGTACTCTGACATCGCTGAGGGCTTTACTCTGCGTATTGAGATCGATCCAGAATACCGCCGCGCCCGGCGACTGTTTTAACTGCACGCCGGGATTATTTTTTAACATGCCGGCAAATTGCGGCGGCACCGGGTTAATAATATCGACCTGACCGGATTGCAGCGCCATATTCATGACTGACGGCTCACTGCTCCAGGTCCATTTTATTTCGTCCGGCCCGGCAGACTTGCCCCAATAGTCCGGATTCTTCTGCTCCAGGACAAATTCACCGGATTTATACTGCGCCAGTTTATAGGGTCCGGTACCGTCGGCTTTATTATTGATCGTGCCGGCTTTGTCAGCTTGTGGACTCACCATTAATCCCGGACCGGAGGCCAGCACGGTTAAAAACGCCGGATTAATTTTCTTCAGTGTAAAGGTGACGGTTAAGTCATCTTTTTTCTGCACGTCCTGAATAAAGGTGCGAATTTTCCCACTTCCGGCAAGACCGCGCTTCGTATCCAGATGACGCTGAAAGTTTTCAACGACCGCATCGGCATTAAATGGCGTGCCATCGTGGAATTTAACGTTGGGACGCAGCGTAAATTCCCAGTGCAGTCCGCTGTCGTCGGCATGCCAGGAGAGCGCAAGGGCCGGCATGATTTTGCCATCGTCACCGAGCCGCGTCAGGCCTTCATACATCGGGTCCAGCACCGTGCCGGTAAAGGTCGCGGTCTGATTGCCCGGGTCCATGCTGCGCGGCGGTTCGTTTTGCATAATGACCAGCTGAGCAGCCAAAACCGATGCGCTGGAAAACGACGCCAGAATACCCGCGGCAAGTGTCAGTACCCTGAAATGCTTGAGTGTGCTTTGCATGAAGGCCTCAGTGAATCAGTGACAAAGAGTGAAGAGTCATTGCCCGGCAGGCAGCTGACCGTCAATGCGCGCCATCGCCTGCCATACGCTTTGGTTGTGTTAACGGCAGCAGATGAACGGGCTCGACGCTATATAAGGCACACTCTGCAAACAAAAGCCAAGATGTCAGTTCATATATTTTACTTATAATTCGATCTGCATTCAGAAAATAAACTAAATACGCTTGAATTTGTTTTCACCGCTGATTATTGTCGGCCAAATACAGCCTGTGCCGTGAGAACCCGGATGCTTAATGCTCATCAGCAACAAATTCTGCGTTTATTAATTGCTTCGCATGGCATGAGCCGCACGGTAATTGCGGAAAAAATGAAGCTGAGTAAAGCCGCAATCAGCACATTAATCAAAGAGATGCTTAGCGCAGGACTGCTTGAAGAGAGCATTCCGGAAAGTAACGGTCAGGGTCGGCCTTCGGTGTTATTAAAAATGCGTGCCGACAGTGCCTATTTTCTCGGTGCGTCGTTGCTCGGTGACGATGTGTATCTGGTGCTGACGGATATGCACGGCCGCATCCTGGCCAGTACCCACATGCCGCTGAATCCCGATCCTGCGCTGCTGACTGGTGCGCTGGCCGCCGCCATTCCCGGCCTGCTTGCACAAAAGGGCATCTCCGCCGATCAGCTTATCGGGCTGGGCGTCACGCTTTCCGGCTTTGTGGATGAAAACCAGGCGGTGTGCGTTCAGTCTGCCCTGCTGGGCTGGAAAAACGTCCCGCTGGCGGCACTGCTTAACGCGCAAACCGGTCTGGAGGTGTCACTGGAAAACGATGCCAAAGCTCTGGCGGTCAGCGAAAAGATTTTCGGCGTGGCGAAAAAGGCACGGAATTTCACCCTGATTTCCCACGGCGACGGCATTGGCTCTGCGCACTTCTTTCAGGGGCAGCTGCACCGCGGCGCGCACGGTGGGGCCGGTGAAATTGCTCACTGTACCGTAGAGCCCGGCGGGCGTCCGTGCCGCTGCGGCAAACGCGGCTGCCTTGATACGCTGGCGTCGCTCACTGCGATGCGTGAAAGCATGCGTGACAAACAGCTGCCCTGCACCAGCGTTGCCGAACTGGAAGCGCTGGCGGTAAAAGGCAATAGCGCCGCGATCGCAATTCTGCACCAGGCAGGTGACGCACTTGGCCTCGCCATTGCCAGTATCATTCAGATGAACGATCCGGAGATGATTGTCATCGCTCATCAGCCGGATGCGTTCGAGGGCCTGCTCAGAACCGTGGTGATGCAGGCGGTAGATAGTCACGTGTTGCCTTCAATCATGGGCAAGACGCCCATCGCCAGCATGGCGATTGATCAGTTCAGCTGGGCCCGCGCCGCAGCCAGTGTGGCGGCTTACCGTTTTATCGTTCACTTACCCGACTAGCGGAGTCTGTTATGCGCATTGCCTATGGTGGAATTCATACTGAATGCAGTACCTGGAATCCGGTGCTCAATTACGCCGACGACTTCCGCATCGTGCGGGGTGAAACGATGACGTCCAATCCCTATTTCGCCTTTCTGCAGGATTACGCGGCCGAATTTCTGCCGACCTTTCACGCCCGCGCCATTGCCGGTGGGCCGGTGGCACGTGTGACCTATGATGCCTTCAAACAGGACTTTCTCCGTCGGCTCGAGGCGTATTTGCCCGTGGATGGCGTTTACCTGGCGATGCACGGCGCGGTTTATGTCGAAGGCATGGAAGACGCGGAAGGCGACTGGATTAGCGCGACGCGCGAGCTGGTCGGGCCCGATTGTCCGATTAGCGTCAGCTACGATCTGCACGGTAATCTCTCGCAGCGCATCATCGACGCGATCGATATGTTTTCGACCTACCGCACGGCACCGCATATCGATGTGGAGGAGACCATGCGCCGTTCCGTCTCAATGCTGGTCAATAGCCTGCAAAGCGGCATCCGACCGGGTGTGGTGTGGGCACCGATCCCCGTGGTGCTGCCAGGCGAGCGCACCAGCACGGAAGACGAACCGGCCAAAAGCCTTTACGCCAGCCTGCCCGGGATTAACGCACTTGAACATATCTGGGATGCTTCGCTGATGGTTGGCTATGTCTGGGCGGATGAGCCACGCGCCACGGCGGCAGCCATCATGACCGGTACCGATGCCGATGTGCTGTCTGAGCAGGCGGCCAAACTGGCGCTGGCTTACTGGCAGGCGCGTGAGCAATTTGTGTTTGGCTGCGTGACCGGCAGTACTGAAGAGTGCGTACGCATGGCGATTTCCAGCCCTGGCGGACCGGTGATTCTCGCCGACTCCGGTGATAACCCGACCGGCGGCGGCGTGGGCGATCGGGCTGATGTACTGGCCGAACTGCTGCGGCAAAATGCGCAGGATGTCATCGTTGCGGGTATTACCGATAAACCGGCCACGGAGGCGGCCTTCGCCGCGGGCGTCGGCGCCCAACTGTCCCTGACTATCGGTGCCACGCTGGATCATGCTGGCGGCAAAGTCAGCGGCGAGTTTGAGGTGCTGCGGCTGAGTGATGATGCCCGTTCGGTTGCCCGCCAAGCGCTGCTGAAGATTGCGGGCATCACCGTGGTGGTTGCCGATCGGCGTCGTCCTTACCACAACCTGGCGGATTTTGCCCTGCTTGGACTCGATCCGCGCCAGGCAAAAATTGTGGTGGTGAAATCCGGTTACCTGTCGCCCGAGCTGGCGCCGATTGCCAATCCCAACCTGATGGCGCTGTCGGAAGGTGTGGTCGATCAGTATGTTGAACGGCTGGTGCGCAAGCGCAAGCTGCAGCCGGCTTATCCGTTCGATACTGATTTTACCTTTGTGCCGGTCAGCACCCGCTCGGCGCGCTTTGTGGCGGCACAATGAATCGCGCTGACCCGCCGGTGCTGAGCATCGAAAATCTCACCGTCGCGTTTCGCAGTGATGACCGCTGGCGTGAGGTGGTGAAAAACGTCTCTTTTACCCTCGGTGCCGGCGAAACGCTGGCGATTGTGGGTGAGTCGGGCTCAGGCAAAAGTGTTACCTCGATGGCGATCATGCGCCTGCTGAATAGTCGTCACGCACGTATCAGCGGCAAAGTGCTGCTGAACGGTGTGGACTTGCTCACGCTGAGCGAACGTGCAATGCGCGATATCCGTGGCAATGCCATCGCGATGATATTCCAGGAGCCGATGACCAGCCTTAACCCGTCGTTCACTATCGGTCACCAGATTGCTGAGGCGCTGGTCGCACACCGCAAAATCAGCGCACGCGCCGCCCGCGAAGAGACCATCCGGCTGCTGGAAAAAGTGCGTATTCCCAACGCGGCCAAACGCTTCAGTGATTACCCGCACCACTTTTCCGGCGGCATGCGTCAGCGCGTGATGATCGCCATGGCGCTGGCGCTGCGTCCAAAACTGCTAATTGCTGACGAGCCGACTACGGCGCTCGACGTCACGATTCAGGGTCAAATCCTTGACCTGATCAAGACCCTGCAGGAGGAGGAAGGCACCGCCGTGCTGTTCATCACCCACGATATGGGCGTGGTGGCAGAAGTCGCCGACCGAACGCTGGTGATGTACCAGGGCGAGATGGTGGAAACCGGCAGCACCGCCGCGATTTTTTCAGCCCCGGCGGCAGAGTATACCCGCACGCTGATTGCAACCGTGCCGCAGCTGGGTGCCATGCGCGGCATCGATGGACCGCGTAAGTTTGCGCTCAACGGCGAAGCGCCGGTGGCGCAGGCGCGGCAGACGCCACAAGGGCAAACGCCGCTGCTGTCGGTGAAGAACCTCAGCACGCGCTTCAGCATTCACGAAGGGCTGTTCAGCCGTAAAACCGGTGCGGTGCACGCCGTGGAGAATATCTCGTTTGATTTGCTGCCGGGTGAAACCTTGTCGCTGGTCGGCGAATCTGGCTGTGGCAAGTCCACCACCGGCCGCTCGCTGACGCGGCTGGTGCAGCCGAACTCCGGGAAGATTGCTTTTGACGGCAGCGACGTGCTGACTCTCTCCCGGCAAGAACTGCGCAAGCTGCGCTGCGCCATGCAGATGATTTTTCAGGACCCGTTTGCCAGCCTTAACCCGCGTATGTCGGTCCTGGAAGCCCTCACCGAACCTTTTTTACAGCATCGGCTGGGCAGTAAGGCCGCCGCACAGAACAAAGCGGCCGAACTGATGACGCGCGTTGGCCTGCCCGCAACCATGCTGAAACGCTATCCACACGAATTTTCCGGCGGCCAGCGTCAGCGCATCTGCATTGCCCGTGCGCTGATGCTCGATCCGAAAATGATCATTGCCGACGAGTCGGTGTCCGCCCTTGATGTCACCGTGAAAGCGCAGATCATTAATCTGCTGCTCGATCTGCAACACAGCCTGAATCTGTCGTATCTGTTTATCTCACACGATATGGCGATAGTGGAGCGCATCAGCCATCGTGTGGCGGTGATGCTGCTGGGAGAGATTGTTGAGATTGGTCCGCGCGCGGCTATTTTTGAGAATCCGCAGCACCCTTACACACAAAAACTGCTCGCGTCGGTGCCAGTGCCCGATCCGGCGCGCCGCCATTTAAAACGGCACGTGGACGTCAGCGAGCTGAAGAGCCCGGTGCGTGCCAATGGATTTGTGCCGGAAACACGGCATTATCAGGAAGTGAGCGCCGGACACTGGGTGATGCGGTAAAACGCTGGCCGCGTTTTTCACTTCATCAGCACCTGGAACTGCGGATTAAACTCATCAAAAATTGGCAGAGCCGCTGCGCCGAGGGCGGCGGTGTCGCTGCCGGTCATGCCGGTCTTGAGTCGCGTGCCGGTCAGATAGCGGCCGCGCACCGATTGGTAGAGCGGCGGCAGGCGCTGGATAATTTTATCCAGCAACACCGCAGGCATCATGCCGCCTATAATCACGCTCTCGGCATCAAAGATACACTCCAGCATATTAATACCCTGGCGCAGCGGCGTGAGCACAGTATCGATCCAGCGATCAAACAGCGCCGGATCAACCTGCAGTAAATCTTCCGGCAGCGCGCTCATTGGGTCCAGCCCGCAGAATTCGTAAGCGGCCTGCAGCGAAACATAACGCTCCAGGCAGCCGTGATTGCCGCAGTAACACTCACGTCCACCGGGTTCAACCACCACATGCCCTACTTCACCGGCGTTGTGCGCATGGCCGCTGTACACGTGGCCATCCATGATGATGCCCGCGCCCAGGCCCGTGCCAATATACAGATAAATAAAGGAATTAAGATGACGCGCCACGCCGTGAAAGCGTTCGCCAATCGCCGCGACGGTGGCATCATTCTCCAGCGTGACCGGCAGTCCGCTCATCTCAGTAAGACGCGCCGCGATATCGACGTCCTCCCAGCCGTGCAGCGTGGTCGGCCCCATTGACGAGATACCTTCCACACCAAACGGCCCCGGCATCACTACGCCAATACCCAGCACTTTTTGCCAGCGCGGCCCGGTCTGCTGTTTGATCTCCGCCAGCACCCCGGCAATGCGCGCTAATGTGGCATCCGGCTGCGGTTTTTGCACCATAATAAGGCGGCGAAAATGGATTTCACCGGTGAGGTCCACCAGCACAATCAGTAGCGTCTGATGGTCGAGATGGATGCCGATGGAAAACGCACTGGCCGGATTCAGGGTGACCGGAATCGCCGGCTGACCGCGGCCCTGCTTACGCGGCTGACGGCTGGTGAGCAGTTCCGCCTGCTCCAGTTCAGCGACAATATTCGAGACGGTTTGCGGCGTTAACGCGGTCAGTCGCGCCAGCTCGGCACGGGTCAGCTCACCGTGCAGGCGTATCGCTTCGATAATCACCCGGCGATTGTGCGCGCGCGCATGTTCCAGATTGGTTCCCGACGTTTTCATCCTGCTCGCTTCCCTCTTTTAACCACCGCTGCGGACCGCCGCCTCAATATCTATGATCGGCCACACATTTTACAACCTGTTTACCTGACAGCGGCAAAAATCTGTGCAAAGTAGTGTCGGATGGCAGCGTTGTTTTCTGCCCTGGCACGTCCCTTGCTTTAGCTCACTGCTGTCAGCCACTGCGCGCTGGCAATCTGTGCGCGATATTAAATCAATCAAATTGATTTAATCAAACACCCTCTACTGCATGAAGGCGAGAACGCAATGAAAAATCAGATGAAAGGTTGTTTTGCCGCCGTACTGTTCGCCTGCGCGGGCAGCGCGGCAGCGGCTACCACTACGCTCAACGCCCTGTTTATGACGCAGGCGGCCTACAGTGAAAACGATATCCGCGCCATGACGCAGGCGTTTCAGACAGCGCACCCGGACGTGCAGGTCAATCTCGAGTTTGTTCCTTACGAAGCGCTGCACGATAAGATCGTCGCGGCACGCGGCGCGGGCGGCAATGGTTACGATGTGGTGCTGTTTGATGCCATCTGGCCGGCGGAATTCAGCAAGTTCGACCTGCTGCAGGATGTCAGTAGCCGCATCAGCGCAGATGAAAAAGAGAAAATCTTCCCCGGCGCAATGAACACCGTGGTGTTCAAAGGCAAAACACTGGGCATGCCGTGGATCCTCGACACCAAATATCTCTACTACAACAAAGCGATGCTGGAAAAAGCCGGCATCAAAGATCTGCCGCAAACCTGGCAGCAGGTGATGGATGATGCGCGCACCATTAAACAGAAAAATATCGTTAAATATCCTCTGGTATGGAGCTGGTCACAGGCGGAAGCGCTGGTGTGTGACTACACCACGCTGGTCTCCGGCTTCGGCGGCAAATTCTATAACAACGGCAAGCTCGATTTCTCTACGCCAGCCTCGCTGCAGGCGGTGAAGCTGATGAAAAGCTCGCTCGATGAGGGCCTGACCAACCCGGCTTCGCGCGAATATCTGGAAGAGGACGTGCGCAAAGCCTTTTCCAACGGCGATGCGGCTTTCGCGCTCAACTGGACCTACATGTACAACATGGCCAACGATGCCAAACAGAGTAAAGTCGCCGGCCAGGTTGGCATCATGCCCGCACCCGGCGATGCGCCCAATCGTTTCGGCGCGGTCAACGGTTCGATGGGTCTGGGCATTGCCAAAGGCAGCAGCCATCCGGAGCAAGCGTGGCAGTACATCAGTTACATGACTTCGCAGCCGGTACAGAATAAATACGCCACGCTCAGTCTGCCGATCTGGAAAAGCTCCTATCAGGATCCCGCGGTCAGTAAGAATCAGGAGAGCCTGATCGCTGCTGCCGACAAATCGCTGAATGTCATGCTGTCGCGTCCGGAAACCGCTGATTACTCACGTCTCTCCAACACCCTGCAGCAGCAGCTGCAACAGGTTCTGGTCGGCAGCGCGACACCGGAAGCAGCCATGCAGGCGGTAGACAAAAGTGCGGCGCGTCTGCGTTAAGGGGTCAGTATGCTGAGTTTGCGTCAACGCGAACAACGGCAGGCGTGGGTGCTGCTGGCACCCATGCTACTGGTGATGCTGTTGCTCACCGCCTGGCCGCTGCTGCGCACTATCTGGCTGAGTTTTACCGACGCCGCGCTGATTGGCAGCGGCGGTGAAGCGCCGCAATGGATTGGCCTGGAGAACTATCTCTACGCCATTACCGATGCGGATTTTCAAACCTCGCTGTGGCGCACGCTCTACTTCACCGTGGTGTCGGTAGCGATTGAAGGCGTCATCGGCGTGCTGGTTGCGCTACTGCTCAACCAGAAATTCGCCGGACGTAACGTGCTGCGCGTGCTGGTGATTCTGCCGTGGGCGCTGCCAACTATTGTGAACGCCATGATGTGGCGCCTCAATTTCAATCCGGACTACGGCAGTATCAACGCCCTGCTGACGCAGCTCGGTATCATCGATGGCTACCGCAGCTGGCTGGGATCGCCGGCTTCCGCGCTCAACGCGGTAATGTTTGCCGACATCTGGAAAAACTATCCGCTGGTGACGCTGCTGGTGCTGGCAGCGCTGCAGTCGGTGCCGGAGGATCTCTACGAAGCGGCGCGGCTGGATGGCGCATCGGCATGGCGGCGTTTTCGTGCCATCACCTTTCCGGCAATTGTCGGATCGCTCAGCGTGGCGCTGGTGTTACGCACCATCGACGCCTTTAAAATCTTCGACATCATCTATGTGATGACGCGCGGCGGTCCGGTCGACAGCACCAAAACACTGAGCTTTTACGTCTATCAGGAATCCTTCAGCTACCTGCGCGCCGGCAGCGGTGCGGCTTATGCCATGTTAATGACGCTGCTGTGCGCGGTGCTGATCACCCTTTACATGCTATTACTGTGGCGGCAGCGCCGTCGGGGAAGTGCCTATGAAGGTTAAACTGCGTACCTGCGCTAAATACGCGGCGGCGCTGCTGGTGGCGCTCTCCGTCGTGGCACCGATGGGCTGGCTGTTTCTGATGAGCGTCAGCGCCACCAGCGATCTGACACGCGTGCCGCTGGAGTGGCTGCCGCGCCAGTGGGATTTCAGCCGCTACGGCAGGCTGATCTCGCTGGAACCCGGCCAGCCCGGCGCGCTGTTTCTGCATGCGCTGGGTAACAGCCTGCTGGTGGCGACCGGCGCGACGCTGGTGTGTCTGCTGCTGGCGATTCCGGCGGCGTTCAGCTTCTCGCGCTATCGCGGTCGCGACGGCTGGCTGTTCGCGTCTCTGGCCATCTATATGGTGCCGCCGGTGGCGTTTGTGCTGCCGCTCTACTTTCTGCTGCAGCAGTTCGATCTGCTCAACACCCGACCCGGTTTGATCATCGTGTACTGCTCGCTGATTTTGCCGTTTCTCACCTGGATGCTGAAAAACCAGTTTGATGCCCTGCCGCAGGATATCGAACAGGCCGCGCGTCTTGATGGGCTGCGCGTCTGGCAGGTGCTGCTGCGCATTACGCTGCCGCTGGCGAAACCGGTGCTGGGCGCGGCGGCGCTGTTTGGCTGGCTGCTGGCGTGGGATGAATTTTTCTACGCCCTGCTGTTCACCAGTAACATCGCCGCGCAAACCCTGCCGGTCACCATTGCCGGCTTTACCGCAGGCCGCGCCACCGACGATGGGCTGATTGCCGCCGTCGGCATTCTGGCGTCGGTTCCTCCTCTCTTTATCGCTATCTGGCTGCAAAAAACGCTGGTCAGCGGCCTTGCCAGTGGCGGGAGCAAAGGATGATGAGCAATAAGGAAGCCCGCGCCACGCTCTACGTGGTGGGCAATATCAATGTCGATGTCATCATGGGTACGCTGGACAGCTGGCCGCAGCGTGGCACCGAAGTGATGCTGCAGCACAGTGAGCTGCGTCCGGGCGGTTCGGCGGGCAATTGCGCGCTGGCGCTGGAAGCGATGCAGGTGCGCCATCGCGCCGTCGCTAATCAGGGCGATGACGGCCTTAGCGCATGGCTGGCAAGCCATTTTCCGCACAGCGCGGCGCACTGGACACGCTACCCCTGCGAAACCTCACTCACCGTTGGCATTACGCACTCCGATCACGAGCGATCGTTCCTCAGCAATCTCGGTCACATTGTGCGGCTCAGCGCGCTGGACGTGCTGAGCCAGCTCCCGGCGCAAGCCAGCAGCGGCGATATCGTGCTGTTGTGCGGCACGTTTCTCTGCCTGCAACTGTATGACGACTATCCGCAGTTGCTGGCCGAACTGCAGCAGCGCGGGTTTATCACCGCCGTCGATACCGGCTGGCCGCCTCAGGGCTGGAGCGATGAGGTGCGTGCGCAGATCGCCCGCTGGCTGCCGCAGTGCGACTGGCTGCTGCTCAATGAGGTCGAAACGCTCGGGCTGAGTGGCGCAGATGATCTGCACACCGGCGCGCACCAGCTGGCGCAACGGCTCAGCGGGCGCGGCGGCTGCGTGGTGAAATGCGGTGCGCAGGGCGCAGGCTGCTGGCAACGTCAGCACAGCCTGCAACAGCCTGGTCGCGCGGTCGCGGTGGTCGACACCATCGGTGCCGGCGACAGCTTTAACGCCGGCTTTCTCACCGCGATGCTGCATCAGCAGGATCTTGCCACCGCGCTGCAATGGGGCATTGCGGTGGCCTCACTGGCAATCAGCACGCAGCCACGTCGCTATCCCGACTGGCAACAACTGCAACTATGCGCACAGGAGTTTTAAATTATGGCCGGTGTTGAACTCGTTAAAGTGGCCAAGCGCTACGGTAAACAGTCGGTGCTGCATCCGCTCGACCTGACCATTCCCGACGGCAGCTTTACCGTGCTGGTCGGCCCGTCCGGCTGCGGCAAATCGACGCTGCTGCGCCTGCTCGCCGGACTGGAGAGCCTGTCCGACGGCGCGATTCTGATGGATAAGGTGCAGATTAACGATCGCGATCCCGCCGATCGCGACATTGCGATGGTGTTTCAGAGTTATGCGCTCTATCCGCATCTGACGGTGGCCGAAAACCTGGCGTTTCACATGCAGGTGAAGAAGGTACGCCGCGATGAGCAGCAGCAGAAAATCGCGCGCATCGCCGCGATTCTTGGCATTGATAAGCTGCTGCAACGCTACCCGCGCGCGCTATCGGGTGGGCAGCGTCAGCGCGTGGCGATGGGCCGCGCCATGGTGCGTAATCCGCAGGTGTTTCTGTTTGACGAACCGCTCTCTAACCTTGATGCCCAGCTGCGCATGGAGCTGCGCGCCGAGATCAAATCGCTGCATCAGCGTTTCAAAACCACCATGGTGTATGTCACGCACGATCAGGTAGAAGCGATGACGCTGGCCGATCAGATTGTGGTGATGAAAGAGGGACGCATCGTGCAACAGGGCGCACCGCTGGCGATCTACGATCGTCCGGCAGATACCTTTGTGGCGCGTTTTATTGGTTCGCCGCCCATGAACCTGTTACCGGCACAATTGCTGACGCACGATGGCGTGACGGGCGTGCAGTGTCAGGACTGGTGGCAACCGCTGCCCGCGCAGTGGCAGGCGGTGGCGCGGGAACGTGAAGGCGCTGCCGTGACGCTGGGGGTGCGCCCGCACGATCTGTGCGAAGTGCAGGACGGCGCGCCTGCGGGGGTGAATGTGGTGGAGATTACCGGGGAATCAACTCTGCTGCACCTTGACTGGCACGGTCATGCGCTGCATATGCAGATGGCCGGACGGCATGCGGCCAGCAGTGGCGCGACGCTGCGCATCGGTTTCAATCCGCAAAAAATTCATCTGTTCGATGCCGAAAGTGGTTTACGCCTGGCGGAAAAGTAAGCGCGGCGCGGTTTTCAGGTGCCGGGGCGCATCAATGCGCACCCGGCCCAAAAACCTGTTATTACCTTGCAGGGTCACGGTCTACGGTGACCAGACGGGCTGACTTTTTCCCTCCGGCGTCAGCCTTCAGCCGTCGCCGGCTGGAACGTCCGGCGGTTGACGCTGGTCAGCACCACCAGCAGTGCCATCATCAGCAACTCCACCGCCAGCGTACCGCTGATGGCTGCCAGATGATTACCATGCTGATTGATCTGGGTGAACACGCCGCCGAGCAGCATCGGTCCCAGTCCCAGCGCCGATTGCTGCACGGTAGACAGCACCGCACTGCCTGCGCCGGCCTGATGATGCGGCACCCCGCTCATGCCAATCCGGTAGAAGGTGCTGACAATAAACGACTGGCCAAAGCCAATCAGCGCGGTAGCCGGAATCAACGTAGCAATGCCCACCTGCGGCCACTTCAGCTGCAGCGTCGCGATCAGCGCCACCAGCCCGACCATTTGAATCGCACAGCCAGACAGTAACGTGGCACGTTTACCATAGCGCTCGACCATGCGGGTAGTACGCATTGAGCCGATAAAATAGGCCGCGCCCAGGGCAATAAACGCGTTGCCGGACTGAAAAGCGGTCATGCCGATGCCGGATTGCAGCGTCAGCGCCACTGCGAACATAAAGCCGCTCCAGCAGGAGAAGAACAGCACCGCCAGCGTCAGACCAAAACGCACGCTGGAAAGACGCAGCAGCGAGGGCGGCAGCAGCGGCGATCCGCCAGCGGCTTCCAGTCGCAGCGCGCTATGACGCAGCCGATGCAGAAACAACGGAAACAGCGCCAGTAGTAACAGGCACGGCCACGACCAGTGCAGCAGCGGCCCCAGCGCGAGTGCCAGCATCAGACAGCCGATCGCGCCAGCCAGCAGCAGCGTACCGCTCACATCCACCGGCACGCGCTTGAGGTTATGCGTTTCCGGCACGAAGCGGCGCGCGGTCAGCAGGACGAACAGGCAGATCGGCAGGTTGATGAGAAACACGCTGCGCCAGCCGTAGCCGCCAATATCGGCTTTGATCAAAAAACCGCCCAGCACCTGGCCAATAATAAAAGCCAGCCCGCCGATACCGCCGTACAGGCCAATGGCCCGCGCATGCGCCCTGCCCTGCAGCGTAACGTGCAGCGTGGCAAGAATCTGCGGCACCATAAAAGCGGCGCCGACGCCCTGCAGCGCGCGGGCAAACATCAGCATGCCGACGCTGTTAGCGATGCCGCACAATAATGACGCAATGCCAAAGATCCACACGCCAGCCAGAAACACGCGACGGCGGCCAAAGTTATCGCCCAGGCGTCCGCCCATCGCCAGACAAATAGCAAAGGCGATACCGTACACCGCCACGATCAGCGCCAGCGCGATCGGCGAGGCACGCAGCGATTGCGCCATCGCATCCAGCGCGACGTTGACTATGGAAAAGTCGATCATCGGCAATAGCTGCCCGGCCAGCAGGACCACCAGTCCTGCACGTTGAAGTTGCGATGTCTGCATAGCGTTAACCTTGTTTTTAGTTTCACTACGGCATAGCATCACCTAACCGTTAAACGGGTACCAGTTCTTGATTATCATGGTATAAATTCTACCCGTCTCGTCTGGAGAGCTGCTGATGAGCACCGCGCAAACCCTTACCCCCGCTGAGCTGAACAACCGTAAATTACTCGGTACCTTTTTACGTACGCGCCGTGAGAGCCTTGATCCTAACCGCCTCGGTTTACCGCGTATGCGTCAGCGCCGCACGCCGGGTTTACGCCGTGAAGAGGTGGCGCAGCTGGCGGATGTCGGCGTCACCTGGTACACCTGGCTGGAACAGGGGCGCGATATCAAAGCCTCCACCAAAACGCTGACGGCCATCGCCAGCGCCCTGCAATGCAATGATGTTGAGACGCAGCATCTTTTCTCGCTGGCCGGACACACCCTGCCATCGACGCGCGTCGCCGCTGCCTGCTGCAAACTCGCCGGACATAATCAGCAAATGCTGGATGCCATTCAGCTGCCGGCGATCATCGAAACGCCGCGCTTCGATATCCTCGGCTATAACCAGGCGTGGTGTGCACTGATGGGCGTCGATTTAGCCCAGATCGCGCCGGAAGATCGCAACTGTATCTGGCTGGCGTTCAACCATGCCGGCTGGCGCAACGTGATGACCGACTGGGACGAAGTAATGCCACAGATGGTGGCGATGTTTCGCGGTCAGATGGGCGAGCATCTGGGCGATCCGCACTGGGAGAGCTTCCTGGCGCGATTGCTGAACAGTTCCGATGAGTTCGCGCACACCTGGCAGCGCTACGAACTGGGCAAGGTAGAAAACCGCGTGAAACGCTTTTACCGTGCCGAAGTGGGTGAAATGACCCTGCGCCAGAACAACTGGTGGTCGGCGTCACGCAACGGCGACCGCCTGCTGGTGTATGTGCCGGATGATGCCGCCAGCGCAGCGGCGCTGCAGCAGTTAACGGCGCGCTGAATCCTGCCGCTTTCTTAGCATGTCAGGCTGAAGGTGTTTATACGTTGTATCGACATCATCACGGCTATACAATGTATACACATCCTTCGGAGGCCTGTTATGACGACCGTCACCTTAAAGAAATGGGGCAACAGTCCCTCGATTCGCATCCCATCCAGCGTGATGCAATCCGCGTCGCTCAGCGTGGACGATAAACTGGAACTCAGCGTTGAAGATGGCAAGCTGATCCTTGTGCCGCTCAGGGAAAAGGTGTATTCACTGGACGCGCTGCTGGACGAGATCACCGACGATAACGTCCATGATAAAATTGATTTTGGACCTTCAGTGGGCAAGGAAAGAATCTGATGGTGTCACGTTTTGTTCCCGATGCAGGCGATCTCATCTGGCTGGATTTTGATCCCACCCTTGGCCATGAACAGGGCGGCCATCGTCCTGCGGTTGTGCTGAGTCCCTTTGCCTATAACAACAAGGTCGGCATGTTGTTGTGCGTCCCGTGTACCACCCAGGTCAAAGGCTATCCTTTCGAAGTTTCCCTTGTCGGTAGCCGTGATAGTGTGGCGCTGGCCGATCAGGTCACCTCCATCGACTGGCGCGCCAGAAAAGTGGTGAAAAAAAGCCATGTGACCGCCGAGGAACTGAGTGAGATTCGCGCTAAAGCTAAAGCGCTGATTGGCTGACGTCCGTTATCTTTGCCATCGCCACCGATAAGAATGTCCTGCGCTATCCCCAACCTTATTTATCCTGACTATGCTTATCAGACGATAATAAATTCAGGAGAGCGCATGAAACTACTTTATTTCGTTTCGCTTATTGCTGCAGCCGGTTATTTACTGGCTTTCTTACCTAAACTGCGCACCCGTCGCGAGCCTGTGGCTTATTGGGGGTGCTGGGCTTATTTAGGTCTGAACGCGGTATATTGGGCAGTATTTGCGTTTCGCTATTATTTTCTGCGCTAACCGTGGTAACGTCATGAAGGAGTTATGTTATGTCAGAAAACAATCGCGATCGGATGCCCTATTTACTCTATTTTTCCCGTCAGCGTTTACTGGTGGAAAATATCGACGGCCATATCGTTGATATTGGCGGTGCGGAAAGAGTGGGCGATCGTTATCGCTGGCAGCTGGATGGTAAAGATGCCGGGGGAGAAACGGAGCAGGAAGTGGACGAATTACTGGCCGAGGTGGAAAAACACCTGAGCTTTTTGTTCGTCGATGGCCAGTTTACCAGCCTGCCCGATGTCAGTGCTGATTATGGCGATCGGCTGGATAACGCGCCCTCACGGCAAATTGCACTACCCGAGCTCAACGACCGCGATGAAGATATCGTGCGTTAAGCCACAGAAGCAGGCTGCCGTCAGGCAGCCTGTCAGCACTCAGGCCGCCGGTGTGGTACTGGCCATACCGGGCACCAGAATCACTTTGCGGCAATCCTCTTTGCGTTTTTCAAAGATTTCATAGCCGCGCGCGGCCTCTTCCAGCGGCATATGGTGCGTCACAATCTCTTCCGGCGTCAGCAGCCCTTGCTCAATCAGCGACAGCAGGCGCGGTAAATAAGCCTGCACATGCGTCTGGCCCATTTTAAACGTCAGTCCTTTATCGAATGCATCGCCAAACAGGAAGCCGTGGATAAAGCCGGCATACACGCCCGGCACGCTGACCACACCTCCACGGCGCACCGCCGCAATGCACTGCCGCAGCGCCTTCCCGCTGCTGCCCTCCAGCTTCAGATTACTCATCACCGTTTCCGTCAGGCTGCCCTTGGCTTCAAAACCTACCGCATCGATTACCGCATCAACGCCCCGGTGGCCCTGGGTATGATCAATGATCCAGCCAGCAGGATCGTCGATTTCGTCAAAATTGATCGGCGTAACCCCATAACGCTGGCGGGCAAACTCCAGTCGATAAGCGTTGTGGTCAATCATAAAGATCTCTTCCGCCCCAACCAGGCGCGCGCAGGCGGCGCTCAGTAACCCGACCGGGCCGGCGCCAAAAATGGCGACGCTGGAGCCTTTATCCAGCCCGGCATTTTGCACTGCCTGCCAGGCGGTGGGCAGGATATCGGAGAGAAACAGCACTTTCTCATCCGGTAGCGCCAACGGCACTTTAAACGGCCCGACATTGGCTTTTGGCACCCGCACATATTCCGCCTGGCCGCCCGGCACGCCACCGTACAGTTTGCTGTAGCCAAATAACGCTGCAGGCGGGGTAATATTTTTCTTGTTTAAAATAGCACCGCGCCCGCTATTGGTATTTTCACAGGCCGCATACTGATGCAGATGACAAAAGAAACAGTCGCCACAGGCAATAACAAAGGGCACCACAACGCGATCGCCAATTTTTACGTTGGTAACCTCACTTCCCGCTTCGACCACTTCACCCATAAATTCGTGACCAAATATATCACCGTGATCGGTACCGGGAATTTTTCCGCGATAAAGATGTAAGTCGGAGCCGCAAATTGCCGTCGCGGTGACGCGTAAAATAATGTCGTCCGGCTGCTCTAAAATCGGGTCAGGAACAGTTTCAACACGCACCCGATGCGGGCCATGATAAGTTAACGCTTTCATAATCAGCTCCTCATAAATAAGCGTAACGAAAGGCTGTCTTTATTTAACCTGAATCGCTTAAGCCTGGTAGTAATAGTCGAATAGGCAAGCGTATCGGTATCGGGTGCAGAGCGGGGTCCGGCGCAGTTGCGCTTTGTGCGATATCTCGCAGACAGGCATTTCTTACAGCAACGGCTAAAAATAATACTGGATATGCAAACAGTATATTGTATACTTATCCAGCAGTCTGAAGGACTGTTCCACGTTTGTAAGAGGTGATACTGATGATGATCTCAACGGAAAGTCTTGCTGCTCTCAACGCAACTCTGCTGATGAGCAGCCGTGAAATTGCCAGAATAACCGGCATCACGCATGGCGAAGTGAAGCGCCTGATTAAAAGCCTGGAAACCGCGCAGCGCCTTTCCCAGCCTGTCACGGTGAATCATTACGAGCATGAAGGTGAGACACGTCAGGAGTTTCAGCTGAATAAACGTGACTCGCTGCTGGCGGTTGCTCGTCTTTCCCCCGGCTTTACCGCCGAACTGCTGGACCGCTGGCAGGAGCGGGAAAAATTCACCCATCTGCCCGACTTCACCAATCCGGCGGAAGCGGCCCGTGCCTGGGCAGAACAGTTTGAGCAACGCCGTGCGGCGGAACAGCAACTGGCGCTGACGGCCCCAAAGGCAGAATTCTTTGATCGCTTTGTGGATGTGCATGAGTCGCTGGGTTTTCGCCAGCTGTGCAAAATGCTCAAGGTGAAAGAGCCGGAGTTTCGGCAGTTTCTGCTTGAGCGCAACATTATGTACCGTGACAAAGGTGCGCTGACACCACAGCAGCACCATCTGCAGGCTGGCTATTTTGCACTGCGCAGCGGAATGGGTGAAAACCAGCATGCTTTTTCGCAGGCACGGTTTACCGCGAAAGGCGTGAAATGGGTTGCCAGCCTGTGGGCCGGTCATGTCGCTGCACGGCCGAATGGTGTCGCTGCCTGATATTCAGCCGGTCAGGACGACCGGCTGGATTCGCTTAGCGCTGATGGCGGCGGCGCTGGAGCCGATGGCGAAACTGCCTGACCTCTTCGCGTGACCAGCAGCGAGAGGAGAGCGGCAGGCTGTCATCAACCGCCGCCGGCAGCGGCAATTTTTCCAGCGTGCCACGATTACACATAGCACGCGCCAGCGTGTTACAGGGGATATCAAGGTATTGCGCCATCTGCGGCAGCGTCATCAGGGTGGTACGCATACTCACCTCCATCTGGCTTATGTTTCGCCTTCCATGGTTGAGCAGCCCGGCAGATGTTTTTTTGATCGCGATCAGCCTACGCCTTAATTCAGGTTAAAAATTAATCGACCCGCTACCCTGTGGTCTGCGCCATCGCTTCGCTCACTGTGCCGCCGGAAAGTTTCGCTGAATCGGTGCAAACGCGCTGGCGGTTTTGCCGATCAGCCGTTGTGGCCGGAACTCTTTCAGCAGATCGCTGGGACTGTCGCCGATCAGTTCTTCCGCCACCAGCCGGCCAATCAGCGGTGATAACGTGATGCCGCTGTGCGTCACCGCGACATACACGCGCTGATGCGGGGTGACAAAGCCCAGTGCCGGCAAACCATCAGCCGAACGCGCCCGCTGCCCGACGACAATCTGCTCGATCTGCAACGCACCAGCCGTGGCAAACAGCGCACGGTAGCGCTCACGAAACTGATCGGCGATGGCGCCATGAGTCGACGGCGGAGCGCCCGGATCGGCCAGATGATCGAGATCCAGCGCCTGTAACAGTAACCGCCCGCCGCCGTCCGGCCGCACGTTCAGCTGCGGAGAAATCAGGTTGGTGCCAAGCGATAACGGCTGCGGTGCAGTGCGCGCCAGAAAGCTGCAGGCCACCGCATCAGGCTTGCTGGTGTCAATCAGCGCCAGTTCCAGACCAAGCGTATGCAGCAGCTGATTGGCCCAGCGTCCGGTCGCCAGCACCAGACGATCACCCTGCCACTGCTCACCCTGCTCCAGCTGCACCGTCACGCCTTCCGCATTTTCACTGATGTGCTGAATCGCCTGATGCTGATGCAGTACCGCGCCGTGCGCCTGCGCCTCTGACCACAGCCGTGCCAGATACAGCGCTGGATAGAGCACCGATTCCGTTGGAAAATGCCAGATGCTGCCGTGTACCGCAGACGCGCGCAGTTCAGGAATTTCCTGCTGCAGCTCGGCCAGCGTCCTTTGCCGTGCCGCATAGCCAGCGGCCTGCAAGGCGGTGGCACGCTGCTGCAGTTGCTGTTCGGCTTCACCCGCGCCGGCCCACTCCCAGGTGCCACAAGGTTCCAGCCAGCGCACGCCATTGGTCTGCGTCAGCTGCAGCCGGATATGCTCCTCCATCGCCAGCGCATTGAGGCGGTGGTAGCTGGCAGGCTGTTTGCCGTTGGAGTTCACCCAGGCAAATGTGGTGCTGCTGGTGCCCGCGCCCATGTGTTGCCGGTCAAAGAGGGTCACCTGCGCCCCCTGCCGCGCCAGCGCCCACGCCACGGCGAGGCCGATCACACCCGCACCGATTACCGCCACTTTTTGCGTCGTCATAGCTGTCTCCTCTGATTGCCCGTCATCATAGCAGTCACCGCAGCGAAAACTGGCCTGAGGGTCATAGGAATTACTTCTCAGATTATTCAATAAATAAAAAAAGCGTGACGGTGCGTTAAAGTCGCTTCGCTCGCTGGCGCACTCCCCTTACCGGGTCTACGGTTAATTGAAAAAGCACAAGAATTTAACTAACCATGGAAAGCCGCTATGACCGCCCATGTCGATACCACAGCAAGCCAGGAAAGCGATCTCCTTCAGTTGCATCACGCATTGCAGGCTCATCTTGAACATTTATTGCCTGCCGGGCAGCAGGCCGATCGCGTTCGGGCCGCCATGCGTGCCGGCACGCTGGCACCGGGCAAACGTATTCGTCCGCTCTTGCTGCTGCTGGCAGCACGCGATATGGGCTGTGACCTGGCGCAGCAGGGTATCCTTGATCTTGCCTGTGCGGTCGAAATGGTGCACGCCGCCTCACTGATCCTTGACGACATTCCATCAATGGATAACGCCCGGATGCGACGTGGACGCCCGGCAATCCACTGTGAATATGGGGAAAACGTGGCGATCCTGGCAGCGGTCGCGCTACTCAGCCGCGCCTTTGAGGTAATTGCACTCGCGCCGGGTCTGCCGGCAACGCACAAAGCCGAAGCCATTGCCGAGCTCTCCTCTGCCGTGGGCCTGCAGGGACTGGTTCAGGGTCAGTTCCAGGATCTGCATGACGGCGCACACAGCCGCAGTCCGGAAGCCATCACCCTGACCAACGAACTGAAAACCAGCGTCCTGTTTCGCGCTACGCTGCAGATGGCGGCGATTGCGGCCGATGCGTCAGTGCAGGTGCGTCAGCGTCTAAGCTATTTTGCGCAGGATTTAGGTCAGGCTTTCCAGTTACTGGACGACCTGGCGGATGGCTCTAAGCACACCGGCAAGGACTGTCATCAGGATCAGGGCAAATCCACGCTAGTGCAGATGCTGGGCCCGGAAGGGGCTGAACGTCGTCTGCGCGACCATTTAAGCAGTGCCGATGCACACCTTGCCTGCGCCTGCCATCGCGGTGTCGCCACCCGCCAATATATGCACGCCCTGTTTAAACAACAGCTGGCGATGTTCAACTGAAGCCGGTCATACCTATGGGGCATTTTGCCGTTATTGCGCCACCGCTCTACAGCCACTTTCACGCATTGCAGGCGCTGGCGCAAACGCTGCTGGCGCGCGGACACCGCATCACCTTTATCCAGCAAAGCGATGCACGCACCTTGCTGAGCGACGAGCGTATTGCCTTTGTGGCCGTCGGCGAGCGCACGCATCCTGCCGGATCGCTCTCCAGCGAACTCAGGCGGCTGGCCGCACCGGGCGGGCTGTCGCTGTTTCGCGTGATTCACGATCTGGCCAGCACCACCGATATGCTGTGCCGCGAACTGCCCGCGGTGCTGAAACGGCTGCAGGTCGATGGCGTGATTGCCGACCAAATGGAAGCGGCTGGCGGTGTGGTGGCAGAGGCGTTACAGCTGCCGTTCGTGTCGGTGGCCTGCGCGCTGCCGGTCAATCGTGAAGCGGCCATTCCGCTGGCGGTAATGCCCTTTCGCTTTGCTCAGGATGAGAAAGCGCTGCAGCGCTATCAGGCCAGCAGCGACATCTATGACCGCATCATGCGTCGTCATGTCGCTATTATCGCTCGTCATGCGCGCGCCTTCGGCCTGCCCGAACGCCATGGCTTACATCAGTGTCTGTCGCCGCTGGCGCAAATCAGTCAGCTGGTGCCCGCTTTTGATTTTCCGCGTCAGCAACTGCCAGCCTGCTATCACAGCGTGGGCCCGCTGCGGACTCCAGTCGCTAGCGGCGCGCTCGCCGCACCCTGGCCAGCGCTGCGCCAGCCAGTGGTATATGCCTCGCTAGGCACGCTACAGGGGCATCGTTTTCGCCTGTTTCTGCATCTGGCCCAGGCCTGCCGCAATCAGCAGCTGTCGCTGGTAGTGGCACACTGTGGCGGGTTGACTGCCAGCCAGGCACATCAGCTCAGACTGGCCGGTGCTGCGTGGGTGACCAATTTTGTGGATCAGCGGGCGGCACTGCAGCATGCGCAGCTGTTTATCACTCACGCCGGTCTTAACAGTGCGCTGGAAGCGCTGGAATGCGGCACGCCGATGCTGGCGCTGCCGATCGCCTTCGATCAGCCCGGCGTGGCGGCACGTATTGAATGGCACGGCGTCGGCCGGCGCGCCTCACGTTTCAGCCGCGTCGCACAGCTGGAGCAACACCTGCAACAGTTGCTGAGTGACGATCGCTATCGTCTGCGCATGTCAGCCATTCAGGCGCAGCTGCAGCGGGCCGGTGGCTGTACGCGCGCGGCGGATATTGTCGAGCAGGCGCTGTGTCAGCAGCAAATCGTGCTGGCGGAGGCCACCTGATGCGCGCACCCTATGATGTCATTCTGGTCGGTGCCGGCCTGGCTAACGGGCTGATTGCGCTGCGTTTACGCCAGCTGCAGCCCGCACTTAAGGTTTTGCTGCTGGAGAGTCAGGCGCAGCCGGCCGGCAATCATACATGGTCATTTCACCGCGAGGACGTCAGCGAAGCGCAGTTTCGCTGGCTCGAGCCGCTGCTTTCGGCACGCTGGCCCGGTTATCAGGTACGCTTCCCCACCCTGCGTCGCCAGCTGGATGGTGAATATTGCTCCATTGCCTCGGAGGATTTTGCCCGGCACTTGCAGCAGGTGCTCGGTGCCGCGCTACGCACCGCAGCGCCGGTCAGCGACGTCTCACCCACCGGAGTCAGACTGGCGGATGGCGGGATGTTACAGGCACAGGCGGTGATTGACGGACGCGGGCTGCAGCCGACACCGCATCTGCAGCTCGGCTATCAGGCATTTGTCGGTCAGGAGTGGCAACTGGCCGCGCCGCATGGCCTGCAGCAGCCAATATTGATGGACGCCAGTGTCGATCAGCAGCAGGGTTATCGCTTTGTTTACACCCTGCCGCTCAGCGCCAGCCGTTTACTGATTGAAGATACCCATTACATTAATCATGCCACGCTGGATGCTGCACAGGCGCGCCGGCACATTACGGACTATGCCCACCAGCGCGGCTGGAATTTGCGCCAGCTGCTGCGCGAGGAGCACGGCTCGCTGCCGATCACGCTCAGCGGCGATATCGATCAGTTCTGGCAACAGCAGCACGGACAACCGTGCAGCGGGCTGCGCGCCGGACTGTTTCACGCCACAACCGGTTACTCGCTGCCCGCCGCGGTGGCGCTGGCGGAGAAGATTGCCAGCACGCTGCCCGCCGATGCCCACACTCTGAGCCACTGCATCGAATCCTTTGCCCGTCAGCACTGGCGCGAGCAGCGCTTTTTCCGTCTGTTGAATCGCATGCTGTTTCTTGCCGGACGGCCTGAACAGCGCTGGCGCGTGATGCAGCGTTTTTACCGGCTTGACGCCGGATTGATTAGCCGCTTTTACGCCGGGCAACTGCGCCTCAGCGATAAAGCACGCATTCTGTGCGGCAAACCGCCGGTCCCTCTCGGCGAAGCGCTGCGCGCATTGATGATGACCTCTCCGTTACCAGGGAAGAAATAATGAAACGCACCTATGTGATTGGCGCAGGCTTCGGTGGCCTGGCGCTGGCGATTCGTCTGCAAGCGGCCGGCGTGCCGGTCACGCTGCTGGAACAGCGCGATAAGCCTGGCGGGCGCGCCTATGTGTATCAGGATCAGGGTTTTACCTTTGATGCCGGTCCGACGGTGATTACCGATCCCAGCGCTATCGAGGCGCTGTTTACGCTGGCAGGCAAGCAACTCAGTGATTATGTCGAACTGATGCCGGTGACGCCGTTTTATCGCCTGTGCTGGGAAGACGGCAGGCAGCTGGACTACGACAACAACCAGACGCAGCTGGAGCAGCAGATTGCTACTTTTAACCCGCAGGATGTCGCCGGTTACCGCCAGTTTCTGGCCTATTCACAGGATGTGTTTCGTGAGGGCTATCTGAAACTGGGCACAGTGCCTTTTCTGCATTTCCGCGACATGCTGCGTGCCGGGCCACAGCTGGGTAGGCTGCAGGCCTGGCGCAGTGTCTACAGCATGGTGGCGAAATTTATTCAGGACGATCATCTGCGCCAGGCTTTTTCCTTTCACTCGTTGCTGGTCGGCGGTAATCCTTTTGCAACGTCTTCGATCTATACCTTAATTCACGCGCTGGAGCGCGAATGGGGCGTATGGTTTCCGCGCGGCGGTACCGGCGCGCTGGTTGATGGCATGGCGCGGCTGTTTCGCGATTTGGGCGGTGAACTGCTGCTCAACGCCGAAGTCAGCCAGCTGGAGACCGAGGGTAACCGCATCAGCGGTGTCCAGCTGAAGGATGGGCGCCGTTTTGCCGCCGCCGCCGTTGCGTCAAATGCTGACGTGGTGCATACCTACGATCGCCTGTTAAGCCAGCACCCTGCTGCGCGTAAACACGCGGCGACGCTGAAGCGCAAGCGGATGAGTAACTCGCTGTTTGTACTTTATTTTGGTCTTAATCATGCACACCCGCAGCTGGCGCACCACACCGTGTGCTTTGGTCCGCGCTATCGTGAATTGATCGATGAGATCTTCAATAGCAGCCAGCTGGCGGAAGATTTCTCGCTGTATCTGCATGCGCCCTGCTCCAGCGATCCGTCGCTGGCACCGGCGGGCTGCGGCAGTTTTTACGTGCTGGCGCCGGTGCCGCATCTCGGTACCGCCGCAATTGACTGGCAACAGGAAGGACCGCGCTTGCGCGATCGCATTTTTGCTTATCTGGAGGAGCACTATATGCCGGGTCTGCGACAGCAGTTAGTGACACACCGTATGTTTACGCCGTTTGATTTTCGCGACACGCTGCACGCGCATCAGGGCTCAGCGTTTTCGCTCGAACCCATTTTGACGCAAAGCGCCTGGTTCCGGCCGCATAACCGCGATGCCGACATTACTAACCTTTATCTGGTGGGGGCTGGCACGCATCCCGGTGCCGGTGTGCCAGGCGTGATCGGCTCCGCGAAAGCGACCGCCCAGCTGATGGTGGAGGATCTGACCGGATGAACCAACCGCCGCTGATTGAGCAGGTCACGCAAACCATGGCGCAGGGCTCCAAAAGTTTCGCCAGCGCTACCCGGCTGTTTGATCCTCCAACGCGCCGCAGTACGCTGATGCTGTACGCATGGTGTCGTCACTGTGACGATGTGATAGATGGTCAGACGCTGGGCGAAGGCGGCACGCAGCACGCGGTGGCGGATGCACAGGCGCGGATGCGCCACCTGCAAATCGAAACCCGCCGCGCCTACAGCGGTGCCCACATGGATGAACCGGCGTTTCGTGCCTTTCAGGAAGTGGCGCTGACGCATCAGCTTCCCCAGCAGCTGGCGTTTGATCATCTGGAAGGGTTTGCGATGGATGCGCGTGAAGAACGTTACGCGTGTTTCGGGGACACGCTGCGTTACTGCTATCACGTGGCCGGAGTGGTGGGGTTAATGATGGCGCGCGTGATGGGCGTACGTGATGAGCGCGTACTCGATCACGCCTGTGATTTGGGTCTGGCGTTTCAGCTGACCAATATCGCACGGGATATCGTTGAGGACGCGGAGAATGGCCGCTGCTATCTGCCACAAAGCTGGCTGGATGAGGCCGGACTGAGCGCCGCCCAGCTTGCCGATCCGCAACACCGCGCAGCGCTGGCCCCGCTGGCAGCGCGTCTGGTGCACGAGGCTGAACCTTACTATCAGTCAGCGCGCAGCGGGCTGCCCGGACTGCCGCTCCGTTCGGCGTGGGCGATCGCCACCGCGCGCGGCGTTTACCGGGAAATTGGCGTAAAAGT
This sequence comes from Enterobacterales bacterium, assembly GCA_039593635.1. GTDB lineage: Bacteria > Pseudomonadota > Gammaproteobacteria > Enterobacterales > Enterobacteriaceae > Enterobacter. Next base: position 14,737 of record JBCNOW010000001.1, on the reverse strand, counting down.
GCAGCACGCCGGTGCCCGGGCGTGGGATGCGCGCCAGCGCACCAGTAAAGGCGAAAAGCTGGCGCTGCTGGTAAAAGGTGCCGGCGTCGCGCTTACTTCACGCCTTGCTCATCCCCAGCCGCGTCCTGCCGGTCTGTGGCAGCGTCCGCGTTGACACGACGCCCATGGCGCTGGCGCAGCGTCGCCTGCAGCTTGTGCAGCGGCGGGGCGTAAAGAAAGCCAAAGGAAACGCAGCCCTCCCGTCCCCGCACCGCATGATGCATGCGGTGCGCCATATACAACCGCTTCAGATAGCCTTTGCGCGGAATGTAGCGGAACGGCCAGCGCTGATGGACCAGGCCGTCATGCACCATAAAATAGAGCGCGCCATAGGTCGTCATGCCAGCGCCAATCCATTGCAGCGGCCAGACACCGTTGACACCCAGCCAAATCAGGCCAATCGACAGCAGCGCAAACACCACGGCATACAGGTCGTTGAGCTCAAATTTGCTCTCATGCGGTTCATGATGCGACAAATGCCAGCCCCATCCCCAGCCATGCATAATGTATTTATGCGACAGCGCCGCGACGATCTCCATCAGTATCACGGTAGCCAGCAGGATAAGCGCATTCCATAACCAGAGCATCATTGGTCCATTTGCGAAGAGTGAGAGTATAAAGGTGGACGTGGATAGCGAAAGGCGCAAGTCCCCGGCAAAAAAACGCACCGGCAGCGTAAATACCAGCCAGGTCACAGATGCGTGCTGTCACCGTCAGACAAGCAAAGCGGCAAGGAGGTTATCCTGAATGGCGGCCGGGTGGGTCTGCTTTACATCGATTTAACAGCTGGTTAGTATAGCCAGCGGTTCAGCGGTCCAGGCTGCTGCGTACGCGTTAACGTCAATCAACGCACCATATGCAGAGACTTTCTGCCTCATTTCTATGGTGCGCAAACATGTCCCATACCGCTTTATCTGCTGATTCTGCCCTGCGTCGCTCCGGCTTTTTCCTGCTGCTGCTGTTACTCACCGCCGCCAACTTACGCACGCCCATCACCGCCACCGGGCCGGTGCTGGAAAATATTCGCCTGACATTTGGCCTGAGCGCCAGCGCTGCCGGCGTGATTAACTTTTTACCGCTGCTGATGTTCGCCACGCTGGCTCCTCCAGCCGCCTGGTTTGGCAATCGCTTTGGCCTGGAGCGCAGTCTGTGGGGGGCGTTACTCCTGATCGTCCTGGGTTCACTGCTGCGAATCAGCGGCAGCGAAACGGCACTGTGGCTGGGTACGCTGATTCTCAGCAGCGGGATCGCGGCGGCCAACGTCCTGCTGCCGCCGCTGATTAAGCGGGATTACACCGCGCACACCGCGCGTTATATCGGGCTGTATGCCATGACCATGGGCATCACCGCCAGCATCGCTTCCGGCGTGGCCGTGCCGCTGGCCGAACTCAGCAGCGCCGGCTGGCGTCTGTCGCTGGCGGTCTGGCTGATTCCGGCGCTGGTCGCGCTGCTGGCGTGGCTGCCGCAGCTGAAAAATCCCGCGACGCGTGAGCAGCGCGCGACAGAGGTCACCGTAACGCGTTCGCCGTGGCGTTCCGCGATCGGCTGGCAGGTGTCGTTGTTCATGGCCAGCCAGTCGCTGCTGTTTTATACCCTGATTGGCTGGTTTACCCCGTTCGCACAGGATAATGGCATCAGTCAGCTCCAGGCGGGCGGCATGTTGTTCGTCTATCAAATTGTGGCGATCGCCTCCAATCTGGCCTGTATGCGGGCGCTGAAGCAGCTGCGCGATCAGCGTCTGATCGGGCTACTGGCCTCGCTGTCGATCTTCCTCGCGGTGACCGGCCTGCTACTGGCACCCGCATGGTCGCTATTGTGGCTGATTCTGGCAGGCCTCGGTGCGGGCGCCTCGCTGCTGATCAGCCTGTCACTGTTTAATTTACGCACCCGGGACCATCGCCAGGCCTCGAAACTCTCCGGCATGGCGCAGTGCGTGGGGTACGGGCTGGCGGCGCTGGGACCGCTGTGCTTCGGCATGCTGCATGATGTCAGCGGTAGCTGGCAGCTCCCGCTGCTGATGCTGTTGGCGGTAAGCGCGCTGCAAATGGCGATGGCGCTGCTGGCCGGACGCGACCGCGCTATCTGACCTCAGACCGTGACGGCGTTAAGCGCCTCCTGCCGTTCCAGTTCGCGCACGCGTGGGATCACTTCACGCCCAAAGAACTCCACCTCTTCGTGGAAGTGCAGGAAGGCCAGCAGCAGCAAATCCACGCCGGCCGTCTTCAGCGCGACGATGCGCTCGGCGATCTGCCGTGGCGTGCCGATCAGGTTGGTCTTGAAGCCGTCGTTGTATTGCACCAGGTCTTCGAAGGTGGATTTGGCCCAGTTGCCATCGCCCTCCGGCGAGGCCTTGCCGGCCTGTTTCACCGCGTCGCCGAAGGCGTTCACCGCCTCGTAGTCGGCCTTGGCGATGATCTCGTCGAGCACCGCCCGCGCTTCCTCCTCGGTGTCGCGGGCAATGATGAAGGCGTTCACTCCGACCTTGACCGAATGGCCGTTGGCCGCCGCCTTGGCGCGGATGTCCTCGACCTGGGCGCGGATGCCGTCGATGCTGTTGCCGTTGGTGAAGTACCAGTCGGACACGCGCGAGGCCATGTCCCGCGCCGCCCGCGAGCTGCCGCCCTGGAAGATTTCCGGGTGCGGCTGCTGGTTCGGCTTGGGTTTCAGGGTGTAGTCGTGGAAGCGATAGAAATCGCCCTTGAAGGTGAAGTTTTCCTCGGTCCAGATGCCTTTCAGCACGCGGATGAACTCCTCGGAGCGCCGATAGCGCTCGTCGTGCTCCAGCCAGGGTTCGCCGATGCCGGTGAACTCTCCCTTGAACCAGCCGCTGACGATGTTCACCGCGACCCGGCCATTGGTCAGTTGGTCGATCGTCGCCAGTTGCTTGGCCACCACCGCCGGATGCCAGGGGCCAGGCAGGATCGCCGCGATCACCTTGAGCTTCTCGGTGGCCGCCAGCAGGGCGTGGCTGATGGCCACCGACTCGTGCTGGTACTCGGCGCCGTAGCCGGCGGTGAAGCGGATCTGCGAGAGGGCGTAGTCGAAGCCGTTGCGTTCCGCCAACTGGGCCAGCTTGCGGTTGTAGTCGATGTCCCAGCGGGTGCGTTGCTCGATCTGACTGATAACTAAACCCCCTGAAACATTAGGCACCCAGTAAGCAAACTGCAGCGGTTTTACCTGTGACATAGGTTTCTCCTGAGACTTCTTATAGCTGGACTAACGGAAAATTATCTTCATTAATGCTTTTGGCTATAAGAGGCTATGCAGTGAGCGTGCCAGTTCCTGGCAGAGATTAAACGCCTGATTTGCGGGCTAACTGAATGAGAGGATGAGGAATGTCTGTTGCGGATGCAGCAGCCGCTGTCGCCAGGCTGTTGCAATTGCAGCCGCTCCGGCGAAAAGGGCGCTACTCCGCGTGCTGAAAAGCCTGCAGCGCGCTTCGGGTGGCGGCATCGTCAACGGCGGCACTGAGCAGCGCATCAAGCAGACCAGGAAAGCGCGCGTCCAGATCGTCGCGCCGCAGTGACAGCAGATTCTCGCGGCCAGAGGGTTTTTGCCAGATTACGCCGCTGTCACGCAGTACCCGCCAGTGATGGGTTAAGGTTGATTTGGATACGCCTTGCAGCAGCGAACCGCAGCTGCGCGCCTCCCCCTGTGCCAGCAGCGCGACGACCGCCATGCGCATCGGATTGCCCAGCGCGGCCAGCACATTCTCCAGCCTGATGGCGTCACGCGACGGATGATTTTCCAGCATTGCTTATCTCTGTAAGGGCGTAAGACAGCAAATTATCCGTGAGTCGGCGGGCGATGTATAGCGCAGTACGAGCGGTGCGCCAATCGCGCTGCGCTAATTTACGATGTCACATTGCTGCTCTATGCTTGTCACCATCTTCCACTCTTTCTTCATCACAACATGAATGCAAATCCGATAGCGCATCCCGCTGCTTTGCGGTCCCTCCAGGCGTTGTGTCTGGTCAATTTTTTCATGGCCGACGTGCGGGATGGACTGGGCCCTTTCCTGGGGATCTTTCTTACCGAGCATGGCTGGAGAGCGGATGATATTGGCTGGGCGATGACTGCCGGCGGTTTAGCCGGTCTGCTGGCTACGCTGCCGGCGGGTCTGGCAACCGATGCCACGCACCATAAAAAAGGGCTGCTGATTCTGGCCTCGCTGCTCATTACGCTGGCCACCCTGATGCTGTGGTGGTTTCCTTACGGTGGAGTGGTGGTTGCCTCGCAGGTGGTTACCGGCCTCGCGGCCGCGCTTATTGCCCCGTTACTGACCGGCGTCACCCTCGGCCTGACCGGCTCTCAGGGGTTCAGCCAGCAGATGGGTAGAAACGAGGCGTTCAATCATGGCGGCAATATGACTGCCGCGCTGTTTGCCGGGTTTGCCGTCTGGCTGTGGGGCACCGATGCGGTTTTTATCCTGATGACCGCGATGGCACTGTGCGCATGTTTTGCCGTGGCCGCCATTCAGCGTAACGCGATCGATGACCGCGCGGCGCGCGGCGGTGCCGGACAGCAGGCCGCAGAGCTTCCTGGTTTCTCTGCCCTGCTGCGCAATCCGGTGCTGCTGATTACCGGACTGACGCTGCTGCTGTTTCACCTCGGCAACGCCGCGCTGTTGCCGATGCTGGGCATTCGCGCGGCGGCAACGCACAGCGGACAGCTCAGCCCCGGTGTTTATACCGCTGCAACCGTGGTGATTTCGCAATGCGTGATGATTCCCGTGGCGTTATTCGCCGCCCGAAACGCCAGCCGCCTCGGTTTCCCGCTGCTGATCACCCTCGCGCTGGTGGTACTGCCGGTGCGTGCCGGCATCGCCTCCCTGTTCGATGGCACCTATGCGATGGTACCGGTACAGATTCTTGATGGTCTGGCCGCCGGGCTGCTGGGCGTGGCAGTACCGGGCTATATAGTCAGTGTGCTTGACGGCAGCGGACACACCAATGCCGGCCAGAGTTTCGTCATGCTGATGCAGGGCGTGGGCGCAGCATGCAGCCCGGCACTGACCGGCAGCATCGCCGCCGCCTGGTCTTATCAGGTCGCTTTCGCCGTGCTCGGCAGCATCGCCCTCGCCGCACTGATGCTCTGGAGCCTCAGCCAGCGCATCCGATGGGTTAAAAGCCGGGCGTGAGGGGATATCTTTCCACCCGGCTTGAGTCGCGCTTCGATAAGCCGGGATAATCCCTATTCCGTCCGGGCGCTGGCGCGGTTAGTGAGCTGTGCTTTGGCCAGGGTGCGTGCCAGGATTGAAGAATAGAGCGGTTTGCCACCAAAGAACTGCGCCGCTAGCGTTGCGCCCAGGCAGGTGATGATCATCGGCAGAATCAGTTGATAATTATTGGTCATTTCCAGCACCAGCACGATGCCGGTAAGCGGCGCGCGCACCGAGGCGGCGAACAGCGCGCCCATCCCGGCGACAGCAAAGGTGGCGGCTTCCAGCTGATAATGCGGGAACCAGTCGGCGCTCAGCTGACCAAAGCAGGTGCCCAGCAGCGTGCCCAGCGTCAGCATGGGCGCAAAAATGCCGCCCGGCGCGCCTGAAGAGAAGCAGCAAATGGTGACCAGCGTGCGCAGCGTGAAGAGAGCAAACAGCGCCAGCGCGCCATAGTGTCCGGTAGCGAAATCCGGAATCAGCGTCGTTCCGCCGCTCACCGCCTGCGGCAGCAGTAAACCCAGCACGCCGCACAGTCCGGCCAGCAGGCTGCCGAACAGCACCCAGCGCCCGGTACGTCCGAGATGCAGGCGCTGAAACTGGTCCTGTGCGAGAAATATCAGCCGGTTGAACGCCACGCCGCAGCCGCCAAACAGCACACCCAGCACCAGATAGAGCCACAGTGTCTCAGTGGGCGCGTCACGCAGCTGACCGATATTAATGATGGCTTCGTTACCGTTGAGCACGCGAAAGACAATGCTCGACATGATCACGCCAACAAACACCGCTTTTATCGATATCAGGCTATAGCGAAACTGCGGGCGCATCTCTTCGATAATGAACAAAATGCCGGCCAGCGGCGCGTTGAACGCCGCCGAAAGCCCCGCCGCGGCACCGGTCGCCAGCAGCGTATGGCGTGATTCAGAATCGCGCACGCGAAACAGATCGAGGCACATACCACCGATGTTGCCGCCAATCTGCACCGTGGGTCCTTCGCGTCCCAGCACCATGCCAGAGCCCAGCGCGCCCATGCCGCCGATAAATTTAACCGGCAGCACGCGCCACCAGCGCACCGGGCGCAGCTCTTCCAGCGCGCCCTCGATTTCCGGAATGCCCGAGCCTCCCGCCTCTGGCGCGAAGCGGCGCACCAGAAAATAGCCGATGCCGCCCAGCAGCGCCGAAATAAAAAACGCGCTCAGCAACGCCATGGCCAGGTTATCCGCACGCTCTGTCAGCCAGCCGATCCGCAGGTGGAGAATAAAATTGACCGCGCGATCGAAAGCCACACCCACCAGCCCGGTGAGTATACCGACCAGCGCGGCCAGCAGCAGCAATGCCAGCGGGGTTTTATCGCGTCGCAGCAGTTTTTGCAGCAGCATAAATCGCCCGGCGCGCATCGCGTTGGCAGGCCCGGAGGCATCAGGTAAGGCAGACATCGTCATCCTCAATTACAACGGTTGAGCGCATTGGCAGCGCCGGAAAGAGTTTGGGCTTAGCATAACCAAAATTGCCTGATCGGTAACTCAATCATTCGCAACATAATTTTACCTCAGGCCGCGCGATGTGGCGTCGGCGCCAGGCTGGGTTGCGATCGGGCGCAACAAACCGGGCAGAATATCCGCAATCCGGTGCAGGCTTGCTGCAGCATGCTCACAGAATTTTACGCGGTGGATTGACGCGCCGACGGCAAATCACCATGATCGCGCCAGGATTAGTCACCCCGGAGCCACAAGGTGTCGGAACTCAGTAATGCATTGCTTGAAGAGATTGTCACGGACGTACGCCCCCTCACCCGTCAGGGCAAAGTGGCAGATTACATCCCGGCGCTGGCCGGCGTGGATGCCGATCAACTGGGCATCGCCATTGCCACCGCCGATGGACGCAGCTACCAGGCCGGCGATGCGGGCACGCGCTTCTCGATCCAGTCCATCTCCAAAGTCCTGTCGCTTACCGTCGCGCTGACGCTGTACGAGGACGCCGAGATCTGGCAGCGCGTAGGCAAAGAGCCATCCGGCCAGGCATTCAATTCACTGGTGCAGCTTGAACTGGAACAGGGAAAGCCGCGCAATCCATTCATTAACGCCGGCGCGCTGGTAATGTGCGATTTGCTGGAAGGCCGGCTCACCGCGCCACGCCAGCGCATGCTGGAGTTTGTGCGTCGTCTGGCACAGCAGCCGGACATTCAGTATGACCGTGTGGTCGCGCGCTCTGAATATGAGCACTCGGCGCGTAACGCCGCCATTGCCTGGCTGATGAAGTCGTTTGGCAACTTTCATAATGACGTCAGTAAAGTAATGGAAACCTACTTTCACTACTGCTCGCTGGCGATGAGCTGCAGCGAACTGGCGCGCACGTTTCTCTATCTCGCCAATCACGGTCGCACGCTGGATGATGAGTGGGCGGTGATCTCTGCACGCCAGGCGCGGCAGGTGAACGCACTGATGATGACCAGCGGCATGTACGACGGCGCCGGAGAGTTTGCCTGGCGCGTGGGCATGCCGGCTAAATCCGGCGTCGGCGGCGGGATTGTCGCAGTGATTCCCGGTGAGATGAGTATTGCCGTCTGGTCACCGGCGCTGGATCATTCCGGTAACTCGCTGGCCGGCACCGCCATGCTGGAGAAACTCACGGAGCGGCTGGGGCGATCGATATTTTAAGGCCCGGCTCGTACTGAGAGGCTTCCCTGTAAATGAAAAGAGTTAAACAACGAGCCGCCCGTTTATATCGGTGCGCATAAATGCGCACCTTACGAAAATCGTGTAATTCCTTGCTGATTGCGATCGATGCCGTTATGCCTTGCAATTAAGTTGAAAATGACCTGATTAGAACGGTGCGTATCAATGCGCCGTCATGTGTAAATCGTGCAACTGCCTACAGGCCGCAGTAAATGACGTGACACCTTGCAATAGAGTTGCAAGTGACTGTTTATATCGGTGCGGATCAATGCGCACCCTGTGCAAATAGTGCCAATACCTTGTAGGGTCGCCATTAATGGCGACCACAAATTCTGAGCAATGACAGGTTATGCCATCAGACACCGCTCATCCTTCAGCAATGAGAAATAGTGTTTCTCTAATGTACTCATCAGGTTGCAATTAAGTTAACAAACACACCACATTAAGTGACCCTTTTCAAAAGGTGCGAATTATGTCGCTCCCAGCCTCACTTTTATTAACCCTTGTGCGGCAATCGCGTTACACTTCGGCCTCATTTGTTGAAGCACTCAGTATTTGCCATGACGTTTTCCTATCACTTTCGCCAGCGCCTGACCGCCTGCGTCGCCATTGTGGCGGTGCTGCTGCTGTTCGTCGCGCCGATTGTGTCGAAAACGCTGCTGGAGCGGCAAACGCGCATTGACCCCGTGGCGTCGCACAGCCCTTCATCTGCCATGCCAATGCACCATCACGATATGCCGATGGAGATGGCGATGCCGGGCATGATGCATCACAACATGGACGACGGCGAATTTGCCTGTGGCTATTGTGATTTGCTGGTGCATGTTCCGCTGATGATGTGGGTGTTTATCCCGTTCATCTGGCTGATGCTGGTGATCTCGCGCGCCCCACCGCTGCCGCCGCTGGTGGCACCCCGGCCGCGCCGCTTCAGCGGTACCCATCGTCCGCGCGCGCCACCGGTTTTTCTTTCCTGCTGAATCTCATCAATCGGTACAACGCCTGCGCTGTGCCCTGACATTCTCTTATCGGAAGGAAGACGGCTTTGTCTGCTGTTCACTCTGCAGCACCGCGCGGCGCGGTGCTAAATCTGCTACGCCGCTTACATTTTTATATTGGCCTGTTTGTCGCGCCATTCATCTTCGTGGCGGCGCTCAGCGGCACGCTCTATGTGCTGACGCCGCAGCTGGAAAATCTGATCTACGCTGATGCGCTCACCGCGCAGCCGCAGGGCAATGCGCAACCGCTCTCGGCGCAGATCGCCGCAGCACGCGCCTATGCGGGCGAAAATCAGCACATTTATGCGGTTCGACCTGCGCCCGCCGCGCGCGATACCACGCGCGTACAGTTCAGCGATGCCACACTCGGTCCGTCGCAGTCGCGCGCGGTATTTATCGATCCCTACAGCCTCAAAGTAACCGGCGACATGACGGTGTACGGCACCAGTGGCGTGTTGCCGCTGCGCACCACGCTCGATCTGCTGCACAGCAGCCTGTTACTCGGTGACTTTGGTCGCAACTACAGCGAACTGGCGGCGAGCTGGCTGTGGGTGGCCGCGCTCGGCGGCGTGCTGCTGTGGCTGGGCACGCGGCCAAAACGCCAGCTGAAAACCGTGCGAAAGGGGTTTGCCTTTAACCGGCACTGGCACATCACGCTGGGGCTGACGCTGCTGCTCGGGCTGCTGTTCTTCTCCGTTACCGGCCTCACCTGGTCACAATGGGCAGGTAGCAATATCGATAAGATGCGCACCGAGCTTAACTGGCTGACGCCACAGGTGAATACGTCGCTCAGCGGTGATGCGCCCGCCGCGCCGGCGGATCCTCACGCCGATCACCGCAGTATGCCGGACATGGACATGACCAGCATGCCAATGTCGTCGATGGCGAAACCGGCGGCGCAGCCGGCGAAGTCACTGCCGGCAAATGCCGCCGACGCTGACTGGGATCGCGTGCTGGCGGCGGCGCGTCAGGATGGCATCCGCGCGGCTAAAGTGGAGCTGCGCCAGCCGAAGAGCGAGGGCAAAGCCTGGACTGTCAGCGAGATTGATCGCAGCTGGCCCACCCAGGTGGATGCGGTGTCCGTGAATCCGCACAGCTTCGCGATTGTCGATCACGTCTGGTTTGATCGCTTCCCGCTGGTGGCAAAACTGACGCGCTGGGGCGTCGATGCGCACATGGGCGTGCTGTTTGGCTGGCCTAATCAGCTGTTGCTGGCGCTGTTTGGCCTGGGTTTATGCAGTATGATTGTGCTGGGTTATCGCATGTGGTGGCTGCGCCGCCCGGCTCTCGATCAGGCCAGCCCGGCGCAAACCCTGAGCGCAAGCTGGCTGGCGCTGCCGCACTATGCCAAAGGGGTCTGCCTGATGCTGGCGCTGACGCTCGGTTATGCCCTGCCGGTGATGGGCGTCAGCCTGCTGGCCTTCGTGCTGGTGGACGTACTGCGCTGGCGCAGACAACAACGTGCGCCGATGAGCGAAGCGGAAATTCTCGCTGCGCAGCAGTCACCGCTCGGTATCGTGCGGGCGCGCTTCACGGTGAAACGCAAGGAGATGCGTTACTACCTGCGTGGGCTGTTTATTCTGGCGCTGATTGTCGGTACGGTGATGAGCAATGCGATTATCGGCGGCGTGATCGATCAATACGGCATCCCGTTCAGCCACTGGACGCTGACCATGTATCTGACGCAGGGCTTTATGATCGCGCTTTACACCACGGTGTTCACCGCGCTGATGTCGATTCCGCTGTGGTATTTCTTCCTCGGCGAAAAGGATGATTCGCAGGGATAAGGCGTAAAAAACGGCGGATGATCCCCCATCCGCCGTTTTGTCTGACAAATGTCAGCGTGTTATCCGCCTCAGAAATCGGCCTTCAGCACCACGCGGTAATTAGCTTTACCGGCGCGTACGTGATCCAGCGCTTCATTGATTTTCGACATCGGGAACTCTTCCACCTGCGGTGCCACATCGGCGCGTGACGCCAGACGCATCAGTTTACGCAGCTGGCCCGGTGAACCGGTAGAAGAACCCGTTACCGCGCGATCGCCCAGAATCAGACTGAACGCCGGCACTTCAAATGGCTTCATCACCGCGCCCACGGTGTGGAACTTACCGTGCGGAGCCAGCGCCTGGAAGTACGGCTGCCAGTCCAGATCGACGGCTACGGTGCTGATAATCAAATCAAATTGCCCGGCCAGCGCGTTCAGCGCCTGAGGATCGCGGCTGTTGACCACACGATCGGCGCCCATGGCTTTGATGGATTCGGTTTTGCTGGCATTCGAACTGAACGCCGTAACTTCAGCACCCATGGCGCGCAGCAGTTTGATCGCCATATGGCCCAGGCCGCCAATACCGATAACGCCGACGCGGCTGGTGGCCGTTACATGGTGCATCAGCAGCGGTTTAAACACGGTAATCCCACCGCACAGCAGCGGACCGGCAGAGGTAATGTCCATGGATTCCGGCAGCGGAATCACCCACTGCCAGTCGGCGCGCAGATGGCTGGCGAAACCGCCTTTGTTCATGATGGTTGGCACTGAACCGTTCTCACAGTTGACCTGCTCGCCGTTGATGCAGGCATCACAGTGCTGGCAGCTTTTCGCAGTCCAGCCGATACCCACGCGCTGGCCGACCTTCAACCCTTTGTCCTGCGCCGCATCGCCGAGTGCGCTGATGCGACCAATCACTTCGTGACCGGCAATGACCGGATAAGAGGAAATGCCCCACTCGTTATCAATCATCGACAAATCAGAATGGCACACACCGCAGTAATCGACCTCAACCAGCACTTCTTCCGCCGCCAGCGGACCGGTTTCGTACTCGTACGGTACCAGCGCATCACCGGCGTTGTGTGCGGCATAACTTTTGATTTTCATTACTGTCCTCTGTTTTCAGCGTTGTTAACCCGGGAAGTCTAGCAGAGCGTATTGCCTGATTATGATTAAATTTCAGCCAATTAGAGTCTGTTAAGCGCAACGGGGAAAGAAAAGCATTTCGCGTTAAAGCGAATCGTGACTGGGCGGACTGCGGAACGCATGGCGCGCCTCTTCTATCAGCTGGCTGGCGGTGACGGTGGGCGGCAAACGCGTCAGCACTTTGCTGGCCTGCCAGTAACACAGCACCATCTCCTCGTTGGTTTCGTTCTCCGCCATTTCCCTTAAGCGCCTGCGCAGGCTCAGCACGTCCAGCGTTTGCTGTTCATCCACCATCTCAGCGATGGTTTGGTTGATGACCTGATGAATGATTTTCCAGGAAAGATCGGCAAACACGTTAAACCTCGTGACGTAGTAACGGGCTCCAGGCAAATGAGGAAAAGGTGCACGCCCAGCGGCACGCAAAATAATCCAACTGGGATAACTATAGCCGCTTATTTAACCAGCAGACGGCCGGCCGCCTGTGTTTGCGGTAGCTCACGGATCGGTAAATGAATTTTTTCTCTCAGCGCGCGTTGCAATGGCACTAAAACCCGGCACTGGCGCGCGACCGCAGGATTTCGCAACAGATTTTACCTTGCGCTAAAACGGAGAATTCCGATAATCGCTATTTACTTATTTATATAGCGAAAAGGAATCTCCGCGTGAAGACGCTTACCCTACTGTTAATGACTGCCGCCGGCGGATTGAGTTTACAGGCGCAGGCCGCCATGGATATCCGCGTGACGTATGCCGGTTCGATGGGAAAAGTGATGGATCAGGCACTGGGCCCGGCATTTGCACAACAGCATGACGGTAAGTATGAAGGTCAGGGCCAGGGGGCTTACGGCATGGCGCGCCTGCTGGCGAGCAAAAAAATCACCGCTGACGTGTTCGTGACTATTACTCCCGGTCCGATGCAGATCCTGAAAGACGCCGGACTGATCGACAACGCAGTACCGGTAGCCAGCACCAGCATGGTGATTGCCTATAACCCAAAAGGGCCGTTTGCGCCGCAGTTTGCCGCAGCCAAAGACAATAATGGCCGCTGGCTTCAGCTGCTGGCCGCGCCGGGACTGAAATTTGGCCGGACCGATCCGGTAAACGATCCTAAAGGCCAGAACATCATTTTCACACTGCTACTGGCGCAGAAGTATTACCGGCAGCCCGGCATCGCTGACAACATTCTCGGCGGTTACCAGATCCCGCGCAAACCCATCTGGAAGGTGGCTTGCTAACGCGGCTCGAGAGCGGTCAGGTGGATGCGGCTGCAGGCTATGAAAGCGAAGTGATCTCTGCCCATCTGCCTTACATCGCGCTGCCCGATGAAATCAACCTCAGCAATCCGGCGATGGCGACAAAGTGGTACAACACGGTCAGCTTTAGCGTCAAAGACAGCCAGGGTAAAGATAAAGTGCTGCACACCCAGCCGCTGGTCTATTACGCGGCGGTGCTCAGGAATGCGCCGCACGGTACGGCCGCTGGCAAAGCCTTTGTAGATTTCATGCTGAGTCCGTCAGGACAGGCGCTGTTTAAACAGCAAGGCTATGCCGCGCCGAAGGGCGATGGGCTTTACACCCCATGAAAATCCGCCATGCTGGCGCGCTGTGGCTGTCGCTGCCCGCCCTGGTGCTGCTGGCCGTGCCGTTTGTCACCCTGACGGGCGTCACACACTGGCAACACCTGCGGCTGGCGTGGGGTGACGGCGCGGCGGTAACCACTTCGCTCAGTCTGGGAGCGATCGCGCTGGTGCTGATTTTTCTGACCGGCTTACCGCTGGCCTGGTGGCTGTCGCAGGCGCGGGGAAAAATGCGCTGGCTGGTGGAAACGCTGGTGATGATCCCGCTGCTGACGCCGCCGCTGGCGATGGGAATCCTGCTGGTCAGCGCGTACGGTCCGTACAGTTTGCCCGGCCAGCTGCTGAGCAAGCTGGGCTGGACGCTGGTGAACAATCCCGCCGCCTTTATTCTGGCGCAGTGGTATGGCGCGCTGCCCTACTTTGTCACCAGCGCACGCTCGGCGTTTATCGCGGTGCCGCAGGAGATCCTTGAAGCGGGCCGGACGCTGGGTGCCACACCGTGGCCGCGCTTCTGGCGGCTGGCGCTGCCCCTGGCCGCACCGGGCCTGGCGTCGGCTACGGCACTGGCGTGGGTGCGGGCGATGGGCGAATTCGGCATTGTGATGATTTTCGCCTGGTTTCCCCACGGAATGCCGGCGCAGCTGTATAACAATCTGCAAAACGACGGCGTGGATGCGGTGTATGTGCTGTTGTGGCTGTTACTGCTGTTTACCCTGCCGGTGCCGCTGCTGTGCGCGCTGGCTTCCCGGCGCGCGCTCTGCGGCAACACGGCGCGGTATCATTAGAGGCTGGCGCGCTGCTCACTCTCACGCATCGCCAGCCGGACCGTCTCCAGCAGCGGTTCAATCTCCAGCGGCCGGGTGAAAAAGGCAAAGGCGCCCTGAGCAAACAAGCGCCGGCAGGCCTCCAGCGTGTCGTGCCCGGTCATGATGATCACCGGCAGCAGCGGATGGCGTGCACCCTGCCGGGCCAGCCAGCTCAGGCCGCTACTCTCTGGCTGTCGCACGTCAAGCAGCAGACAGCCGCATACGGCTTGCTGACCGGCGGCGGCGGTTTCGAACGATGCCAGGTCAGCAAAGTCGGCGACCTCGTAGTCCACGGTTCGCAGCAGAAATCCCAGCGACTCACGCACGGATACATCATCATCCACTAACCACACCTTCGCGCCCATTACGTACTCCGCCTGTAGAAAAATGAGGAAAATTTCGGCCCTCTCTGTCGCGCGGTAACGCAACAGCAGCCAGACCTGACGGTAGCTGGTTATCGATGGACGTGAAGTGCGCGACGACGTGCACCTTCCCTGCGCCGATAAAAAAGCCCTCCGTTGAGGGAGGGCGATTTTTCCATAATTTGGCTTAGAACACCATTGGCACAAATCTG